>CAWBPE010000001.1:0-172339 GCA_963790595.1 uncultured Alphaproteobacteria bacterium
AACCACGGCAAAGTACTATATTACCTTATTTATCTGATGAAGTTGCCATGCATGGGAGTCCTTGGCATAGCCCGTCATGCTATGGTCAATCGCTGACAGGCATTTCGGAAGCGTCGAAATCCGGGCCGGATCAAATCAACCGATCGAGTGTTTTCCCACCATCATGGCTGTTGGCGTCACATCAACCGAAGCCCGGGACGGGCCGGTCACGACGGGCTTTTGGGCCCTGACGCTGGGAAGCATCGGCGTCGTCTTCGGCGATATCGGAACATCCCCCCTGTACGCGTTTCGCGAGGCCGTCGCCGGCGCGGCGCAGGGCCAGCCGGTCACGCGGGTCATTGTTCTCGGCGTATTGTCGCTGATCCTGTGGGCGCTGTTTATTGTCGTCACCGCGAAATATGTGCTGCTGCTGCTGCGGGCCGACAATAACGGCGAGGGCGGCACGCTTTCGCTGATGGCGCTGGGGCAACGGGCGCTGGGCCGAAGAAGCTGGCCGTTGCTGGCGATGGGCGTCGTCGGCGCGTCGATGTTCATCGGCGATTCGATGATTACACCGGCGATCTCGGTATTATCAGCGGTCGAAGGTCTCAAGCTCGCCGCCCCGGCGCTGGAGCACTACGTCATTCCATTGACAGTGTTCATCCTGGTCGTGCTGTTCTCGGTTCAGAGCAGCGGCACGGCGCGCGTCGCGTCGGCCTTCGGGCCGGTCATGATCGTCTGGTTCACGGTGCTGGCCGTGATCGGCCTGATCAATATCAACGACGACCCATCGGTGCTGGTCGCCATCAATCCCTGGTACGCTCTCAACTTCCTGTTGACGCACGGGACTGTCGGAATGGTGACGTTAGGGGCGGTGTTTCTCGCGGTGACCGGCGGCGAGGCGCTTTACGCCGATCTCGGTCATTTCGGGCGCAAGCCGATCCAGGCCGGCTGGCTCTATTTTGTGCTGCCTTCGCTGCTGATCAATTATTTCGGTCAGGGCGCCCTGGTGCTTTCCAATCCGGCGGCGATTGAAAACTCGTTTTACCGGATGGTTCCCGAGGTGCTGCTGCTGCCGCTGGTCGTGCTCGCCACCGCGGCGACGGTGATCGCGAGCCAGGCAGTTATCACCGGAGCCTTTTCCTTGACGCGGCAGGCGGTGCAACTCGGTCTGTTGCCGCGCTTTGAGGTCCGTTACACATCGGAGACGCATGCCGGACAGATTTATCTGCCGCGCGTGAACTCGTTATTGCTGACCGGCGTCTTGCTGCTGGTCATGCTGTTTCGCAGCTCCAGCGGATTGGCTTCCGCCTATGGCATTGCGGTTTCCACCACCATGGTCGCCGACGGCATTATGGGTTTCGTGGTGATCTGGAAGTTGTGGAATTGGCGCGCGGCCACGGCCGCGGCGTTGATTGTGCCGTTCGTCGTCGTCGACATGACATTCTTCAGCGCCAACCTCCTGAAGCTGTTGGAGGGCGCATGGGTGCCGCTGCTGTTCGGCCTGACCATGGCGATCATGATCTGGACCTGGCGCCGGGGGACGGTCATTCTGATGGCCAAGACCCGGCGCATCGAAGTTCCGCTGACGGATCTGATCAAGAGCCTCGAAAAGCGTCCGCCTCACATCGTGAAAGGCACGGCGGTTTTCCTGACCAGCGATCCCAATTTCGTGCCAACGGCGCTGCTGCATAATCTGAAGCACAACAAGGTGCTTCACGAGCACAATGTCATCCTGACCATTGAAACCGCGCAGACCCCGCGGGTGGATTTGTCCGAGCGGGTGCGGATGGAAACGCTCAGCGACAAATTTGCGATCGTCCGGCTGCGCTTCGGTTTCATGGAATCCCCGAACGTGCCCAAGGCGCTGGTGATCGCGAGGAAGCTCGGCTGGCAATTCGATATCATGTCGACATCGTTTTTCGTCTCGCGGCGCTCGCTGAAGCCATCGGCCCAGTCCGGGATGCCGAAATGGCAGGATCACCTGTTTATCGCGCTGAGCCGGGCCGCGAACGATGCTACCGACTACTTCCAGATTCCGACCGGGCGGGTGGTGGAAGTGGGGACCCAAGTAACGATTTAGAGTGACGATCTAGCGAAGTGACAATCCAACTAAAACGATTTATGCATTTTTGCATGGCCAAACTCTAAAAACAGGGTAGGCTATGCCCAGAGCGCAGAGCTATAAGCCTGCTCGCTTTGCTATGGTGCGGTGAAGCATTTGAGGCTCCCATTTCCATGACGAGTGATGTTGTAGTTCCCGCCCCGGAAACGGCGGCGGCCGATGGCCGTGGCGATGTCCATTCTACCGCCGGCTTCAAGGCGCTCCTGATCGGCAGTATCGGTGTCGTCTACGGCGATATCGGCACCAGCCCGCTATACGCGTTGCGCGAGGCGGTGGTGGCGGCCGGTGGCGCTTCGGGCGTGCCCGATATCCAGGCGGTGCTCGGCGTTGTCTCGCTGATCCTGTGGGCGCTGATTATCGTCGTGACCCTCAAATATGTGCTGATTCTTTTGCGCGCCGATAACCACGGCGAGGGCGGCACGCTGGCGCTGATGGCGCTGGCGCAACGCGCGGTCACCAAGGGCGCCAGCGCGATCGTCCTGCTCGGCATCGTCAGCGGCGCGCTGTTTTATGGGGACGCGGTGATCACGCCGGCGCTGTCGGTGTTGTCGGCGATCGAAGGTATCAAGCTCGTCACTTCGGCCTTCGATCCCTATGTGGTGCCGCTGACGGTGGTCATTCTGTTTGTGCTGTTCGCCGCGCAGTCGCGCGGCACGGCAAGGGTCGCGGCGTTCTTCGGGCCGGTGATGTGCATCTGGTTCGCGGTGATCGCGATCGCGTCGATTACGCCGATCATGCAGCACCCCGAGATTTTGCGGGCGCTCAATCCGCTGTTTGCGGTCTCATTCATGCTCCATCACGGCATTATCGGTTTCGTGACGCTGGGCGCGGTGTTTCTCGCCGTCACCGGCGCCGAGGCGCTCTATGCCGATTTGGGCCATTTCGGCAAACGGCCGATCCAGACCGCGTGGCTTTTCATCGTACTGCCGTCGCTGGCCTTGAATTATCTCGGGCAGGGCGCGCTGGTCATCGGCGATCCCAAGGCGATCGAGAACCCGTTCTTCCTGATGTTCCCGGACTGGGCCCTGTTGCCGATGGTCTGTCTCGCGACGCTGGCGACCGTGATCGCGAGCCAGGCGGTGATCACCGGCGCCTATTCGTTGACCCGGCAGGCCGTTCAGCTCGGCTTGCTGCCGAGGTTCGAAATTCGCCATACCTCGGAAGCCCATTCCGGCCAGATCTATATTCCGCGCATCAACCGGCTGTTGCTGATCAGCGTGGTGCTGCTGGTATTGATGTTCCGCTCCTCGAGCGCGCTGGCGTCGGCCTACGGCATCTCGGTGACCGGGACCATGGTGGTCACGGGCATGATGGGTTTTGTCGTGATCTGGCGGGTCTGGAAATGGTCGCCTTTCGCGGCGGCGGCGCTGATTGCGCCATTTCTGTTCCTCGACCTGACATTTCTCGCCGCCAACCTGCTGAAGGTGCTGGAGGGCGGCTGGGTGCCGCTGGCGCTGGGCGCGGTCGTCATGCTGCTGATGTACACATGGCGGCGCGGTAGCCGGCTGTTGTTCGAGAAGTCGCGCAAGCTGGAGTTTCCGCTGGCCGATCTGGTCGCGATGCTCGAAAAGCGTCCGCCGCAGCGCGTCTCCGGCACCGCCGTGTTCCTGACCAGCGATCCCGTCAGCGCGCCGACCGCGCTGATGCATAGTCTGAAGCACTACAAAGTGCTGCACGAGAAGAATGTTATTCTCACCATCGAAATCGCGCCGACGCCGCGGGTCGATCTGACCGAGCGGGTGCGGCTGGAGGAGATCAGCAAGACCTTCTCCAAGGTGACGTTGCGGTTCGGATTCATGGAATCGCCCAACGTGCCGAAGGCGCTGGCGATCGCGCGCAAGCTGGGCTGGCAGTTCGATATCATGTCGACCTCGTTCTTCCTGTCGCGGCGCGCGCTGAAGCCCGCCGCGCATTCGGGCATGCCGCGCTGGCAGGACCATCTCTTTATTGCGCTCAGCCGTACCGCCAACGATGCGACCGACTATTTCCAGATCCCGAGCGGGCGGGTGGTCGAGGTCGGAACGCAGGTAACCGTCTGATCACGAACGGCCCTGCGGCGCTTGATTTTCATCGCGCGAGAGGCGAGTTTGGCGCCAGGGCGAACCATCGCTGTCAGCCCGTTTGCACGAGACGACAAACGCCACCAATGGCGGCCGTAGGGAGAGTTTGAGTGGCGGATCATCAGGTTCACGATTTGACACCGGAAGAAGTAGCGAAGGGCATGACGGAGGGACGTTACCTTCTGGTCGATGTCCGCGAGCCCAACGAAGTGGCCGTGGATGCCTATCCCGGCGCGGTGGTGGTTCCGCTCTCGACCTTCGATCCCAAGGACATTCCTGATCCCGGGGGCAAGCAGGTGGTCTTTGCATGTAGGTCGGGAAAACGCTCGGTGACGGCGTCGCTCGCCGCCCAGGCCGGTGGTCTTGCTTACGACAAGCACATGGCGGGCGGCATGCTGGCCTGGAAGGCCGCGGGATTGCCGACCAAGACCGGCGGCTGACGTTTCACATGACTTCCATGAATAAGGTTTTTGCGGATCTGCCCGTCACCATTTTCGAGGCGATGTCGCAGCTCGCGCGCGACAACAACGCGATCAATCTCGGCCAGGGCTTTCCGGACGATCCCGGGCCGGAGGATATCCGCCGCGCCGCCTCCGACGCCGTGATGGACGGCTACAACCAATACCCCTCGATGATGGGTATTCCGGAATTGCGGCAGGCGATCGCGGCCCATTACGAGCGCTGGCATCACCTCGCGCTCGATCCGATGACCGAGGTGATGGTGACTTCGGGCGGCACGGAAGCGCTGACCTCGGCGATCCTGGCCGTGGTCGAGCCCGGCGACGAAGTGGTCGTGTTCCAGCCCGTGTACAACTCTTATTTGCCGATCATCCGTCAGGCCGGCGGCATCCCGCGTCTGGTGCGTCTCGAGCCGCCGCATTGGCGGCTGACGGAGGAGGCGCTGCAAGGCGTTTTCAACCACAAGACCAAGGCCGTCCTGTTCAACAATCCGCTCAACCCCGCCGCGGTGGTCTATCCGCGCGAGGATCTGGAATTGCTGGCACGGTTTTGTCAGGAGTTCGATACGATCGCGATCTGCGACGAGGTCTGGGAACATGTGGTCTTCGATGGCCGCGAGCACATTCCGCTGATCACCATTCCGGGGATGCGCGATCGGACCATCAAGGTCGGCTCCGCCGGCAAGATTTTTTCGCTGACCGGCTGGAAGATCGGTTTTGTCTGCGCCGCGCCGCCGCTATTGCGCGTTGCCGCCAAGGTGCATCAGTTTCTGACCTTCACCACCGCACCCAATTTGCAAGTGGCGGTGGCCTACGGGCTCGGCAAGCCCGCGGACTATTTCCTCACCATGCGCAAGGAACTGGCGCGCAGCCGCGATCGCCTCACGCAAGGATTGCAGCGCATCGGCTTTCCGGTTCTGCAATCGCAGGGCACTTATTTTCTGACCGTCGATCTGTCGCCGCTCGGTCTTAACGAGACTGATGAGGCGTTCTGCCGGCGGATCGTGACCGATTACAAGGTCGCGGCGATTCCGGTGTCGGCGTTCTATGAACAGGATGCGGTGACATCGGTGGTGCGGTTCTGTTTTGCCAAGAAAGACTTAACCCTCGATACCGCGCTGGAGCGTCTGTCGGACGCGGTGCACCGGCGTTAGAGCGTGATCCGGAAAAGTGGGGACCGGTTTTCCGAAAAGATCATGCTCAAACAAGAGAGATCAGAGCGATGATGCGTGGCCCGGTCAGCTTTCAACTCCGATGGGTCGCGGTTGCCGCGCTGGTCGCGTTGCTTTGGTCGCCTGCCATGGCGCAGGAGCGCACGGTCAATTTCTACAATTGGTCGAACTATGTCGCGCCGGGCGTGCTTGAGGATTTCACCCGGGAGACCGGCATCAAGGTCGTCTACGACACCTTCGATGCCAATGAGACGCTGGAGACGCGGTTGCTGGCGGGGAAGTCGGGCTACGATGTGGTCGTTCCTACCGCCTATTTCCTGCAGCGCCAGATTGCCGCGAACATTTTCCAGAAGCTCGACAAGTCGAAGCTCCCGAACCTCGCCAATGCCTGGCCTGTCGTGACCAAGCAGCTCGCGATCTATGATCCCGGCAACCAGTTCGCCGCCAATTATATGTGGGGCACGACCGGCATCGGCTACAACGTCAAGATGGTGCAGAAAATTCTCGGCGCCGACGCCAAGATCGACAGCTGGGACATCGTCTTCAAGCCGGAGAACCTGGCGAAATTCAAGGACTGCGGCATCCATATGCTGGATTCTGCCGACGACATTTTTCCGGCGGCCTTAAGCTATCTCGGGCTCGATCCGAATTCGACCAAGCAGCCGGACCTGGAAAAGGCCGCCGATCTCGTCATCCAAATTCGGCCTTATGTGCGCAAGTTTCATTCCTCGGAATATCTGAGCGCGCTCGCCACCGGCGAGATTTGTCTTGTGGTGGGCTGGTCGGGCGACATCATGCAGGCGCGCGGCCGCGCCGAGGAAGCGAAGAACAATATCGAGATCGGCTACGCTATCCCGAAAGAGGGCGCCCAGATGTTCTTCGATAATCTCGCGATCCCGGCCGATGCGAAGAACCTCAGCGAGGCCTACGCGCTGATCGATTATCTCTACCGGCCTGAAGTGGCCGCCAAGAACACCGATTTTCTGTCCTACGCCAACGGCAATCTGGCGAGCCAGAAACTGGTCGCTCCGAAAATCCTGGGCGACAAGAATATTTACCCGGATGATGCGACGCTCGCAAAACTGTTCGTGATCACCGCGCGCGATCCCGCGACCCAGCGCGTCATCAACCGGCTTTGGACCAAGGTGAAGACCGGACGGTGACTCTTTTCCTCATCCTGAGGAGGCGCGTCAGCGCCGTCTCGAAGAACGTAGCCCGCATGAGCGCAGCGATATGCGGGGCCGGTCTCTGAACACCCTGATCCCGGATATCGCTTCGCTCATCCGGGCTACGAAAAACATCATCGCCAGCGGCGATGCACCCACCACCATTGATCCGGGTATTCGCGGATCCAGCCCTCGACCACGGAGGTGATCGCCTGCATCGTGCCTTGAACGTCGATCTGGCCCGCGGCGTCACGCACCGGCGGGATTTCTTCTGAGAGCTCGGCGCGAAAACGATGCCCCGGCAGCCGGATGATACGCACGCCGTGGATCGGACACTCGATCTGCCGCAGCAGCCGGGCCAGCGTCGGGTTGGCTTTGGTCTTGCGGCCAAAGAAGGTGACATCGACGCCATTGGTGAAATACTGGTCGACCAGGATCGCGACGTGCTGACCCTTTTGCAGCGCGTCCGCCAGGCGGAGCGGGGCGTCGCGGCCGGCCGGGATCAGCGTTCCCATCTTCACCGAGCGGATATCCTGGATGATGCGGTCGGCCGAAGCGATATTGGGGCGGCGAAACAGCACGGCGGCATCGAGGCCATGCGCGACCGCGGCCAAAGCGGCGAGCTCAAAGCTGCCGAGATGGCTTGAGAAGATCAGCGCCGGTTTGCCGTCGAGCCGCAACTGCGCGAACAATTCGTGGGTGCGCGGCTGAATTTCGATGCGGCTGTTTTCGGGGTGCGCGGGATCATGTTCCCAGACATGGTCGAGATGGGCGAATTCAGCGCCATAGCGGCCGAGATTGTCCCAGACGCCGGCTAGAATAACTTCGATCTCTTCGGGTGATTTTTCCGGGAAGGCGGCCGTCAAATTGGCGCGGGCGGTCTTCTGTTCGCGAGTCAGGGGACCAATGCGCTGCGCGATGCGGGCGAACAGATCGGCGGTCTTGATCGGATCGAAATAGCGCGTGGTGCGGAGCAGCCCGATGGTCAGGGCGCCGACGACGGCGGCGCCGATCGGCTTGGCCGCGTCGCGAATACGGGCCTTGGTGCGAAGCAACAGGGGATGCATCAGAAACCAACGACGATCTGGCCGGATATTTTTCGGCGTTCCATGCGCGCCCGGCTAAACCGGTTCGCGCGTCAGGATCAGCGAGGCATTCTGGCCGCCGAAGCCGAACGAATTCGACATCACCGCGGTGACGCGGGCGTCGCGCGCCTTGTTGGGAACGACGTCGAAGGGAATCGCCGGATCCGGAATGTCGTAATTGATGGTCGGCGGAATCCGCTGGTGCTCGAGCGTCAGCAGCGAGAACACCGCTTCGACGGCGCCCGCGGCGGAGAGGGTGTGCCCGACCATCGATTTGTTGGAGGACACCGGGATTTGCTTGGCGCGCTCACCGAACACCGAGGAGATGCCGAGATACTCCATCTTGTCGTTTTCCGGCGTGCCGGTGCCGTGCGCGTTGATGTAGTCGATCTGGTCGGAGACGATGCCGGCATCGGACAGCGCGTTGCGGACGCATCCGATGATCGGCTTGCCGTCGGGACTGGAGCGGGTGCGGTGGAAGGAGTCGGCGAGCTCGCCGCAGCCGGCGAGGATACCGAGAATTTTGGCGCCGCGTGCGGTGGCGGCCTCAAAGCTTTCCAGCACCAGCGCGCCTGCGCCTTCCGCCATGACGAAACCGTCGCGGTTTTTGGAGAATGGCCGCACCGCCGCTTGCGGCGGATCGTTATGGGTCGACAGCGCCGACAGCAACGAGAACCGGACCAACGCTTCAGGGTTGACCGAGCCGTCGGTCGCTACGCACAGCGCCGCATCGGCTTCGCCGCGCCTGATAGCTTCGACGCCGAGTTGGATCGCGCTGGCGCCGGAGGCGCATGCGGTGGACAGCGAAATCGGCGAGCCCTTGGTGCCGAACTTCTCGGCAAGATGATCGGCGACCGAGCCGAACAGAAAGCGCCGGTGGTACCGCGCGAACTTGCCGCCGCCGCTGACGCGCAGCATGGCGTCGTAATCGACTTCCGAGCTCGCCCCGATCGCGCGCCCGAGTTCCTGGCGCTGCGGCCACTCGACTTCGACCGGCGCCACCGCGAGAAACAGCGGGCCTGGAAAATCGTTCTTGCTGCCGATACCGGCCTGGGCAATCGCTTCCTCGGCGACGAGCTCGCCGAGCCGCTCAGAGAGATCGGTCGATGAGAACGGTTCAACCGGAATGAAATCGACGGTGCCGGCCATCGTCGTCTTCAACCCGTCGGTGGGGAAACGCGTGATGGTCCGGATGCCGGATTCGCCGGCGGTGAGTTTTTTCCAGTTGTCGGCCTTGCCCGAGCCCAGCGAGGTCACGACGCCCATGCCGGTGACGACGATGATCGGTCGGCCGAATTTATCGCGCGTAGCTGCCATGTTTTCCCCGTCGCTTGAGCACTGGTTTATGAAGACCGGCTCACTTGATCGCTTCGACCAGAGCCATGCCTTCGCCCCGCCAATGACCGGTCCCGATCACTACAATCTGGGTCGGCGGCTCTGACATTTCAACCTCCAGCCCGGAGGGATCGTTGGGCGGAAATAATGTGCCGCGCGAGATCGACAACGCGGCAAGTGCCAGACCCAAAGGAAATTGCGTTTCCATGGTGTGACCAAACGCGGTGGCGCTGGCCCGCACCGCAAAATCCGGATGCTCGCCCAGAAACGCCCGCTCTTCCGACGTGGCCGGTTCGGCGCCGGTCGCGCCGGTGATGATGGCACCGCCATTTTCAAGCTTGCCGACCTTGGACCACAATTGCTCCAGCGTCGCCTTGACCTCGCCGGGCTCTTTGCGGCGGGCCATATCGGCCACGACGTTGGTCAGGCGTGCATAGGGCTTGGCGCCGCGCGCTTCCGCGTGTGCCCTGGACTCGATGACGAGGAACGCGCCGCCCGATCCCAGCGCAAAGCCGCTGTTCTCGCCGCGCGCCCACACCGGCGTGAATTTGCCGGTGAGATTGAAATCACCGAATTCGTAGAGAACCAGGAGATCCTTGCGTTCGCCGTTTTGCGAGCCGCCGATCAGCGCGATGTCGCTCTGGCCGGCGGCGATCCGCGCCAGCGCGATCCGTGCGGCATCGACGCCCGCGGCTTCCTCGCCCATGAAGGTTCGCGACGATCCGGTGACGCCGTGCACGATGGCGATGTTGCCGGCCAAGAGGTTCGACAATTGCGCCAGGAAAAGCGTCGGACGCAAATCGTTCATCAGCCGTTCGTTGAGAAAGCCGGGCGCGGAATTGCCCTTGGCTTCCGAATTGAGAATGTTGCTGTCGACCGCGAGATCGCGCTCACCGCCGCCGGCCGCGACGATCATGTCCATCCGCGCCAGGATTTCCTTGTCGCCCTTGATCCCTGCCGATTCCAGCGCCAGCCCGGCGGCATAGGTGCCGATCCGCTGCCAGGCTTCCATCTGGCGCTGATCGCCCTTTTTGGGGATCTGGGTGTCAAAATTCACCGGCGCGAAGGGATGAACCACATAGGGCGCGAAGTTTGTTTCATCGACATTGACGCGCCGCTGATTGAGCGCGTCCCAGTGCGCGTCGAGGCCCTCGCCAAGCGACGTGGCGAGACCAATGCCGGTGATCCAGACTTCCACCGCGCCTGAATTTGAAGATTTCGTTTCAGTCATGGGAGAGGACCTGTTGCGGAAAGCCGACACGCTTGGCGACCGCATCCATGTGTCCGCGCAAATCCGGATGAGGGAAGGGGACATGGCTGAAGGTGAGCGTCGCGTTGCATTTGACCTTGCCGCCGATTTTGATTTTCGCTTCGGTCATCGCATAGCCTGAGCCTTCGTGCAGGACGTTGGCTTCGATCGTCAATGTCTCTCCGGGAGAGATGAAGCCGCGCATCTTGGCTTCCTTGACCGCGGCCAGAAACGGCATGCGTTCGAATTTCATCAGCCCGAGCAGCAGCCAGCCCGAGGTCTGCGCCATCGATTCGATCAGCAGAACGCCGGGCATGATCGGATAGCCCGGGAAATGCCCCTCGAATATGGTGCTTTGCTGAGGCACATTCGCCTCGACCGTGATTTTCTTCTCGGCGATATCGAGGTCGAGAATCCGGTCGATCAGCTGGAAATATTCGAGTTGCATGGCGGGCGGTTACGCGCCCTTGGCCGCGACCAATTCGTCGATGCGGGCGCTCAGGTTTTTCAGGACGAAGTACTGCTCGGTCGTCGCCTTGCCGTCGTTGACTTCCTGGGTCCATTTTTCCAGCGGCAGCTTGATCCCGAACGCCTTGTCGATCGCGAACGCGATATCGAGGAAATCGAGGCTGTCGATCCCGAGATCGTCGATGGCGTGGCTCTCCGGCGTGATCGTGTCGCGCGGGATGTCGCAGGTTTCAGCGATAATCGTGGCGACCTGATCGAATGTAGATGACATCACTAAGCCTTTGAAACATTGAGGATAAATTCGGGAGAGGCGGAGCAGGCGGCCACAGCGCCCCGGAATGTCCTATCCACCGCCCGGAGTTGAGTGCCCGTATATCGGAGCGCCGCCCCGAGTTCAATGGAGGCGGCCCCGCCGGGCCGGATCGGTCCCGGGGACAAACAGGGGCCGAAGGGCCGAAAATTGCTAGGTATGCGGGGCGGAAATGCGCACGCAGTCGCGCAGTCCCATCAGCACGCAGTCCTGGGTCCGGCGCAGGTTCGCGATGCTCATCGCGAGCCAGATGCCGATGGAGATCAGGGCCACCGTAAAGGCAAAGGCTGCGATGTTGGCGAGCATGCGGTGGCGATAATCGTCCGGTTCTTCTCGCTCGCGCTCATAATGCGACAGATCCCTGGCCAGACCGCTATGTTCGATCGGATCGATCAGGTTTCTGAGCTGGACCGGCGCATGGGATCCCGAGACGTGGGACCCCGACACCGGGTTTGATACATGGGATCTGGAGACTTGGGATCTGGAGACTTGGGATATGGAGACTTGGGACCCGGAGACTTGGGACCCGGAGACTTGGGACCCGGAGACTTGGGACCCGGAGACTTGGGACCCGGAGACTTGGGGACCTGATATCTGGGACCCCGCGATATGGGTCTGTGCGCGCGGCCGGAACTGGAGCACGCGGTGCTCGCCATCCGAAGAGGCCGAAATAATGGGCCGCTGGGTCTTCACTGCTGCCAGCTCCGCGTCATCCTGATCTCCTAACTAGCACGCTTGCGACGCGTCTCCCACAAAATGTTCGCATGGCAGGGACGCCAAAATCTATCCCTCCAAAGGGTGAGGTCTATCCCTCCAAAGTCTCATGGAACCTGCCGTAATCGATTCGAAGCCGGCCGTCCTCCGACGTGCCGATGATGTCAGCGTAGCGGTGCCCAAACCGGATCTCGTCATGTTCGTAGGCCTTGCGGCCGAGAACGGTTTGCGCTGCAACAACATCATAGCCGGACACCACGACGGCGAGTGCCGCCTTCAATTCCGCGAGGTCTTCCGCATTGACCTGATAGAGCGGGCTGCTCTCATCGATCACATGATAGAGCGTCCAGCTGATCGCCAGGCCAGGATTCTGGTTTTGCGTCAAGGGCAGTTCAAAAAACCGGCGAAGCCGCTCGCCCTCCATGCTCACCATATTTTTGAACAGCCATAATTTCGCGGTGGCGTTGCTGATGATGTTGTGACGCTCATTGGCGAGGCGAAGCATCAGGGTCGGTTTGCCTTCGTGAATGGAAATCACCGGGTTATTGGCGAACAACAGCCGCGCATTCGGCCGCGAGAACCGGGCAAAGATCAGCCCGGTCATCAACGACATCGAGAAGATCCCCGTGAACAGCTCCACCGCGGCGATGAAATGTCCGTAATGGGTCTGCGGATGCATGTCGCCGTAACCGGCGGTCGAAAGCGTCTCGATGCTGAAATAGACGTAGTCGATATAATCGCCGGCCGGGACGTTCGAGATCGGCTGATTGCCGAGCCAGTAGAACGAGGCGAAAATCACGTTGAAGACAACGAACACCAGCACGGCGCCGCCGATAAAGGCCGGCCATGATGCGGTCATGCAGCGATGGCTGATATCTCCCCAAAAGGTGAGATGAAGGCCTTCGGTGACAATCTCGCGGCTGCCAAACCGGACCACCCGCGTTTTCGAATTTCGCTCGTTTTGGCTTTGGACCATCTTTGCCTGTTCTCTTGGGCGTGTCTCTATGAGTGGATCGGGAGATCATGCGCTCCTGATCGTACCAAGTGCAATTAGACGCAAAACCGGTGCCAGTTTTACTGATTTTGCTACAAGTAAAGCCGTTTGATCGCGCGCGCCATCATGCCATAATCGCGGAGATTGCAGAGGCTTTTTTGGCGATCACGTAACCGGTTTTCAAGGCAGAGGTTCAAGTCATGTCGAATACGCGCGAACCATTGATCAAGCCGATTCCAATTCTCTCCTTGCGTCCGACCCAGATGACCGTCGGAATCAGGGAGGTCAAGGAAAAGCGCAAGCGCTGGCGCGATACCGGATCAAAGAAAAAGCAGGCGGAAACGCTGGGCAAGCACATGATCCCGGTGGTCAAGGGACCAGACGAACGCTATTACGTGGTCGATCACCATCATCTGGCGCGCGCGCTGCACGACGAAGGCGTCAAAGACATCCTGGTGACCGTGATCGGCGATCTCACCATGGTCCAGCGCGATGCGTTCTGGGGCGTGATGGACAACAAGCGCTGGGTCTATCCCTACGACGCCAAAGGCGAACGCCGGCACTTCAAGGATCTTCCGAAGTCGGTGGTCGACCTCAAGGACGATCCGTTCCGCAGCCTCGCCGGCGAATTACGCCGCGCCGGCGGTTTTGCAAAGGACACCACGCCATTCAGCGAATTCCTGTGGGCCGATTTCCTGCGTCGCCGGATGACGGCCAAGAGCGTGAACGCCGACTTTTCAAAAGCCATGGAAAAAGCCCTGGTGCTCGCGAAAAGCAAGGACGCGATCTATCTGCCCGGCTGGTGCGGACCCGCGTCGGACGATTAGGGGGGTGAGGTTGGCCATCGTGGCCTCAGGATTTCCAATCGTTTGAAAATGACTCGCTTTTTCGTCATGGCCGGGCTTGTCCCGGCCATCCACGTCTTTCTTAGCTCAAGGGCAGCAAGTCGTGGATGCCCGGGACAAGCCCGGGCATGACGAGCGAGAAACGCGCCAAGCAATCCGCTCTATTTCGTCACCCGCCCCATCAAATAAAACTCGTCATTCGGACGCATTGCGGTGACGTTGGCCATGCGGTTCGACAGTGCGAAAAAGGCCGAGATCGCGGCGATATCCCAGATGTCGTCATCGCTGAATCCGTGGCCGGCGATCTCGGCAAAATCCTGCTCGGACACCTTGTGCGCCTGCGCGCTCACCTTCATCGCGAAATCGAGCATCGCCTTCTGGCGCGGCGTGATGTCGGCCTTGCGGTAGTTGGCCGCGATCTGGTCTGCGATCTGCGGGTTCTTCGCCCGGATTCGCAAGATCGCGCCATGCGCGATCACGCAATACTGGCATTGGTTGGCGCTCGAGGTCGCCACCACGATCATCTCGCGCTCGGCCTTGGTCAGGCCGCCTTCCTTGTCCATCAGCGCGTCGTGATAGGCAAAGAACGCGCGAAACTCGTCCGGCCGGTACGCCAGCGTCAGGAACACGTTCGGAACGAAGCCGGATTTTTCCTGCACCGCGAGCAGGCGGGTGCGGATATCCTCCGGCAGGTCGTTGATGGCGGGTGTCGGAAAACGTTTGGCGATCGGTTGCGTCATGGGAGGATTCCGCTCTACGCCGCGTGATGCGGTTGAGCGCGATCCTATCGCGTTTTGGAGCGGCGTGGGGGATTATGCCTTCAGCCAATTCGCCATGGGCCGCCTCCGGCAATGAAGCTGCTGTGATAGCCGGTCGAGCCAGCGTACTCTCATGGCCACGCGATGGGTATCGCTGCGTTCCACCCATCCTACGTGCTATGAAAATTGCAAGATCGTCTACGAGAAATACGCTCCGCTTGTAAAGCAGTAGACCGCCAGAAAAGAACGGGCCGGACGAGACCAGAGCAACAAAATCAAATAAGATCAGTGCGCGCGAACAACCGACGTGCTTCTCTCCATCGGAAGAACAAATCGAGCATTTCGTGTTTTTTTGAGTATCAGAAACATCGAAATATCGCGCGGCTGAACGGGTGCCTCAACGATCTGCGACAAAACCGGGAAGATACTCGAATAGTCCCTCACAATCTTGTAGATATCGTTGCCATCCCCTCCGGGGCAATAATTAAAATCGACGATCTCATATCCGTTGTATCCAGCCAGATCGAAAAACAGGCGCGGCGTATAGCAAAAGAAGCCGTGGTCCATATGCCCGTTCGCGGGTAGATCGTGAACGATGTGACCACCAACCTTGGTTGCATCATGGATGACGCGAAAGGCGTTCATCTGATTAATAACGTGCTCTGAGCTGCTGCCGGTTTGATGGACACCTCGTTAAGCTAATCCCACCTTACGTTCGAACTCAACTGGGCTGATGTATCCGATCGTCGAATGACGCCGGATGGCGTTATAGAACCTCTCGATGTAATCGAACACATCTGCCCTGGCCTCATTTCTGGTGCGATAGATTTTACGCGCGGTCCGCTCGGTCTTCAGCGACGAGAAGAAGCTCTCCATCGCCGCGTTATCCCACACGTTGCCGGATCGGCTCATGCTGCAAACGATGCCGCTGTCGGCCATCAGCCGTTGGAACTGCTCGCTGGTGTATTGGCTGCCCTGGTCCGAGTGATGCAGCAGGGCATCTGGCTTGCCTCGCCGCCAGATCGCCATCAACAGGGCGTCCGCGACCAATTGAGCCGTCATGCTGGCGCTCATCGACCAGCCGACCACCCGGCGCGAGAACAGATCGATCACGGCCGACACGTAGAGCCAACCCTCGGCGGTCCAGATGTAGGTGAAGTCGGCGATCCACTTCTGGTTTGGCTGTTCAGCCGCGAACTGCCGGTCAAGAATGTTCGATGGCACGGCTGCGATCTGGCGATCACCTTCGTCTTTCGGCAGACGCCGGCGCCTTGGCCGTGCCCGCAAGGCTTGCAGGCGCATCAGTCGCTCGATCCGGTGCAGACCGCATTCGACGCCATCCGCCAGCAGGTCACGCCAGACACGCCGTGCGCCGTAAGTCCGGTCGCTGGCAATGAAGCTTGCCTTCACCTGCAGGCCCACCGCTTCGTCACTTCGGGATCTGAGGCTGGGCGAGCGGTTCAGCCAGGCATGGAAGCCCGACCGGGATACGCCCATTGCTTCGCATAGCCATGCCACCGGCCAGATGGTCCGGTGCTTCGCGATGAAGACGAACTTCATGTCGCTTCCCTCGCGAAGAAGGCCGCGGCCTTTTTTAGGATATCCCGCTCAGCCTTCAGCTTGTTGACCTCGCGCCGCAGCCGCTCGATCTCCAATTGCTCGGGCTTCATCTGACCATGCCCGGGGAAGGCTTGAACCGGATCGGAGCCGAACTCCTTCACCCATTTGCGCAGCACGTTCTCATGAACGTCCAGATCGCGGGCGGCCTGCGCCGCAGATACCCCGCGTTCTCCGATCAGCTTGACTGCCTCGACCTTGAACTCTCGACTGAATCTGCGTCTCTGCATAACCCACCTCCGGCTTCATGAAACACCCAATCCGGGTGTCCATCAAACCGGCAGCAGCTCACTCGGTCGTCCCGAAATTAAGCACCGTATCGAACGCACCACGGTGTTTCCAGGCTAGCGACTGGTTGTTCAGATTGAAAAACTTGGTTTTAAAGCCATCTGCAATATCGAAGGCGAGATATTTGATACCAACCAGTTCCAGCAATTCGCCGACGAAACTTTCATTCAGGCCGCCATTGGGACCGTAGGCTGATCCAGCCGATAGTTTTTCGATTAATTCGGGGCTTGCCTTGATTCCGTAGGAATCAAGGAACGAATTGATATCAATAGCCGTCGCTGAATAGAGATTCGACGAACCAATATCGAGAACGCGGCCACCAGCGGGTAATACGCCGCACCGCTGCAGATCGGCAATTTTTTTGAGAGTGATGCCCATTTCAACTCTACTCCCGGTTACGCAACGCCGGACCCTAGCCACAACCTCTTGGGGATTCAATCGAATATGTCGCTTTCGGGGCCCGTTAGTAACCTCTGCAGCAGACCACACTATGATCGAGACCGGTGACAGCAACGAGTCATCAGTTGTCTGATTACGGTGACAGTGCACTTAATATCGTCGACCGTTCGTGTTTGGAACGCGAAGGCGAGCCATGGAGCCATGCCAATTGAGTGCACTGTCACCGTAATTCCGTAATTCTCTACTCAAGAAATCAGGGAACCGAAGCGCCGTATTTTTGCTGCGCCTCTGCTTTAGATAGGTATCGTAGCTGAGGCGGTCCACCGCCGTGCATCTCGCTTTGCGGATAAGTCCGCTCCCAAAAGCGACCATCGTCCGGGTCTTGACAGAGCGTTTCCCAGGCCCCCCACTGTGGGCTATCCGCTACCTTCCGCAGATGGTGTGATAGCAGCCAAGCGATCCTGTCGCAGATAGCATCGTTACGAGCCTTGCCATCTTCCACGATCCAGCTACCGGTAAGAACCGTATCGTCAGGTTGGAGTTTCGTCATCATGGTGAGCCTACAACGGTGGTAATTGCCCCGGGTGGGATCGGTCCGTTTGGAATGACAAATTCCGGGGCGCCTCCCGCCGTATAACCGCCTCCAACGAATCCCAGGATCGGGCCTGAAGACAGGCGACGCAAGCCCTTCCTCGGGTGTCGGAAATTGGATCACGGTGAATATCGTTGAGGGCGGGATGGTTAAGCCCGTAGGGCGGATTAGCCGAAGGCGTAATCCGCCGCTCCACCGTGGTTCTGATTGGATAGTTTGGTCCGCCAGCTCGGCGGCTTTGTGGCGGATTACGCTGTCGCTAATCCGCCCTACGGACTAAATTGGTATCGTTGCATAAAGGGAGAGCCCGCGGTTATGTCCAGTTTTTCATTTGAACTACCCGCTGACTTTGCGGATTACGAATGGGAAGTGGAAGTGAAAGGTTGGTTTTCCGAAGCGACAATGGTCGTCTCTGGAAAGCGCTACCGATTGAATTTCTACGACGCGGTGCGACTGGGCCAGAGCATAGAAGGTGAGTTGCAGAACGGAGACTATTTTTTTGAGCCGAACTTGGTGGTGGTCAAATCCGTGACAGGATCAAATATGCGGCAGGCAGCGGAACTCTTGGCCAAATCAGATGTGACAAAATTCCTGGTGCCGGAATAGCGGAGTGAACTGCCCCGAGATTTTCGGAAAATACCGATGCTAAACATAGACGAAGAAATATTGCTCAACCAATTGGCACAAGGGATCGTCACTGATTCAGAGGGTGAGGCGTGGTTTGAGGCTCAGAATGAAATTGAAAAACGTAGACTACTTCGAGGCCTGAATGTCTTTATTCTCCAGGCGAGGCCGCATCAGGAAGATGCTGCGATCGCGATTTCAGAGGCGCGATTGAAGCAGACGCTTACGCCTTGTGTGTTGATCACGAAGCCCAACCTCAAGGTCCAACTGGCAAAACTAGCGATGCTTCCTGAGCCCGAGCTTGCTCGAACTTTTCGACTGCTTATTAAATTGCTTGCGGTCGCCGACGGGAGGCGACGCAGGGAAGAGCCATTGGATCCAATAAATCACTGGTGGCATAGAGATTTAACAGATCCGAAGATAGTCAACGACATCAAGCGAGTTAAAGGTTGATGCATCGCTGGCCGAGCCACGATGTGACGGGTATCGCAGCGGCTCCACTCATCCTGCGCCCGTGGGCGATAATTTCAGGGCAACACCTAGATTAATTTTGGAGGAACGCCCCCTTTGCCCGAAAAAGCTAAAGAGGATGAGGTATTGACCGCCCTGGTAGCGTCGTTGACACGCGCCTTCGATGACGGCTCTCCGGTGGCGGGCCAATCCCTTGAGCGACGGCGAGAGATAGCGGTCGCCGCCCTTCGCCGAATCCGATCGTTCCGGCGACGGAGTGTGTCAACCGACGATCGCCCCCATTGCGTCCGTGACCTCGCAAAGGGGTTGGCCGATTATCTAGAAGCCGAATCTAACTTGGTTGGGCCGCTCATAAAGGATTATCAATTTGTAGCGAGTGGATTACTCGACGCCTATCAGACAGCTGAATTACGGTGACAGCCCGTAGGATGGGTTGAGCGGGACTATCGGCAATTCTGTGTTTGAGGCGGGTGGACCATCATGAGTTCACGAAACGCTCGTTGAACATGATGGCGAATTGCGTCTTCGCCTCTGACCATTCGCGCGGTGGGCGTTTCCACTCAGCCGCTGCGCGGTTGAGACATAGATACAGCAATTTTGTCGCGGCGTCATCGGTAGGAAAGTGGCCCCTTGTCCGAACCGCCCGACGTAGTTTTGAATTGAGCGCCTCGATGGCGTTGGTTGTGTAGATGATCCGTCGGACAGCTTCGGGGAACGCAAAGAACGGAATGACGAGGTTCCAGTTGCGGCGCCAGCTCTGGGCAATGGCTGGATATTTGGCACCCCAGGGCCCATCAGCGAAGGCGTCCATCGCCCCCTGGCCGGCGTTGGCGTCGGCCGCGCGGTAAACAGTTTTGAGGGCCTGCGCGACGGGTTTACGATCCTTCCATGCGGCAAAATCCAACGAATGCCGAA
The DNA here is from genome assembly GCA_963790595.1 of uncultured Alphaproteobacteria bacterium. Classification (GTDB taxonomy): domain Bacteria; phylum Pseudomonadota; class Alphaproteobacteria; order Rhizobiales; family Xanthobacteraceae; genus Bradyrhizobium. The sequence continues at coordinate 19,625 of CAWBPE010000001.1, forward strand.
TGAGGTGGACGATGCAGGTTTGCACCACCGTCAGCGGGAAAACCGCATTGATGGCCTCCGGAAAGCCCTTCAATCCATCGACGACAGCGATCAGGATGTCGCTGATGCCACGGCCCTTGAGTTCGTTCATGACGCGCAACCAGAACTTGGCGCCCTCGGTCTGCTCGATCCACAAGCCCAGGATATCCTTGGTCCCGTCGGGCATGACGCCCAGCGCAATGTAGACGGCTTTGTTGCGCACGAAGCCTTCGTCGCGAATCTTCACTCGCAAGGCGTCGAAGAACACCAGCGGATAGCTCGCATCGAGCGGCCGGCTCTGCCATTCCGCGACCTCATCCAGAACGGCATCGGTTACCGCCGAGATCAGATCGGGCGAGACATCGATGCCGTAAAGCTCCTCAAGATGGCCGCGGATCTCGCGCACGGTCATGCCGCGGGCGTACATTGAAATGATCTTATCGTCGAAATCTGGAAACCGGCGCTGATATTTAGCAATCAATTGGGGATCAAACGTGCCGGCGCGGTCACGCGGAACCGCCAGGGTCACCTTGGATGTTGCCGTCAAAACCGACTTTTTCGAATAGCCATTCCGATGATTGAATCGACCACCAGCGTTCTCGGCCTCAAGATGCTCGTCGAGCTCGGTGTTTAATATCCGTTCCGACAGCGACTTCTTCAACTCATCGACCAAGCCGTCCTTGCTGAAAACATCCTTCGGATCTCGCCCGGCAAGCAGCTGGTCCAATACGTCCTTGTCGATAGCCATTTGATGCTCCTTCGAACTTCATCAATATGGCCTCAAACACAAGATTTCTGACAGTCCCGGTTGAGCACTTGCGAAACCCATCAACTGCCGCACGTGTCATGTTCTGCTCGTCGAAAAGATCGATACGATGGGTATCGCTGCGCTCCACCCATCCTACAGGACTACCCGACGGGCAAATCAACGGACAAAACCCGCTCGGCCTTTCTCCCATGTCCAGTCCTCCTCGAAAAAATATTCTGATTTTCAGAAGTAGCAAATCACTGGCATAATCCGCGCATCCCGTCCCACAGAGAGGGGCGTTTCGCGATCGTCACGGACGTTGGAACGGGATGCGGTGGACGCGGAGGGTGCTTCTGACGAGAGCGCCTGAAGCGGACGGCGAAGTCGTGTGGTCCTGACGCCTCGACGCTGGCGTCAAGTTTCGCGGGGTTACTCGCGGAGCGACGGTGGCAAAAGAGCCCGATCGCCGGGGAGAGCACGAAGTAAGTCGTAAACCACTGCGCGGGGAAATGCCGGGTGTTTTCGGTGTGACCTGACTAACGCGTGTGCTTTCTACCATCTACCTTCGCACATGCGGCGGCGGGCGCACCAGGCGCCCGGCATTCCCTGCGCCCTCTGATCTCTGAGGGCGGTACGCTTCCGGCAAAACTCGTGCGAAACCCGCAGCGAGATCGCGAAGTCATGTTTGAAATGATCGCGTTACCGCAGCGGCTTTTTCAAAAGCGAGAACCGATCGGGATCGAGGCCCATCGATGGCTGCAGCATCGGCGCTTCGATGGTGCGCGCGGCGGGCCGTTCGTTGATGCTGGGATCGTTGGGCACGTCGCGGTGCGAGGTGGCGCCGCGCCAGCGTTCCAGCACGGCGCTGACGAAATGCATGTCGTGACCGGCGGCCGTCGGTATCGTCGAGGTCGCGGAGTCGCTGCGCGGCAATTGATGCACCGGCACTTCCTTGAAGCGCAAGCGGGTCGGCAATGCGACGCCTTCACCGAAGGCGAGCACTTCGCGGGTGCCGAGCGAGGGGACGAACGACAGCAGATTGGCCGCGGCGTCCGAGACCGCCGAGCGGAGCAGCGCCTGGTCGCGGTCGTTGGCGAGCCGCATCGCAAACAGCGTGTTGCACTGGGAAATGATGGTGGCGTCGAGTTCGGCCGGGCGCTGGGTGATCAGGCCGAGATAGACGCCGTATTTGCGGCCTTCTTTCGCAATGCGCGATATCGCCTTGCGGGTCGGTCCGAAACCGATGTTGCGGTCGGCCGAGGCGTAGCGATGCGCCTCTTCGCAGACGAACAGCAGCGGCGAGGCGCCGTCGCTCCACAGTCCGAAATCGAACGCCATCCGGCACAGCACCGAGACCACGGAATCGACGACTTCGGCCGGGAAACCGGCCAGTTGCATGATGGTCATCGGCTTGCCGTTGGCCGGCAGCCGGAACAGATAGCTGATAACCTCCGCCATGGTGTCGCCGCCGACATTGGCGTTGTCGAACATGAAGGCGTAGCGCGGATCGTTGCGCACGGTCTCGATGCGCGAAATCAGCTTGTGATAGATGATGCGCGAGGAGCGGTTTTCGAGCTTGCCCATGCGCTCGTCGATCAGCGAGATCAGGTCGACCAGGCGAAACGGCACCGGCGTATCGACGGTATAGGCGATGGTCTTGGGATCGATGCGCTTCAATCCGAGCCGGTCGGCATTCTGGTACTGGGTGTAGATTCCCTTCGCCATCGGAATGACTTCGGCGAGGATGTCGAGTTCTTCAGGCACGCCGGGCCGACCGGCGAACAGCACGTCGACGATTTCCTCGAAATTGAACAGCCAGAACGGCAGTTTCAGATTGCGCGGATTGAGAACCAGCGCGCGGTCGCCGAAGCAGCGGCCATATTCGTTATGCACGTCGAGCAGGAAAACCCGAAGGTTCGGCCGGGCTTTCAGGATTTCATTGAGCAGCAGCGAAACGCCGGTCGATTTACCGACGCCGGTCGAACCGAGCACGGCAAAATGCTTCGAGAGCATTTCCTCGACATCGACATAGGCCAGCACGGAAGGATCCTGCTGCAGGGTGCCGATATGGATCTGGTCAGATCCGGTCGGCGCGTAAACCGTGCGCAGTTCCTGATTGGTGATCAGGTCGACGGTATCGCCGATGGTCGGATAGTTGGTGACGCCGCGCTGGAATTTGGTGCGTTCCGGTCCGCCGAAGATTTCGCCGAGCAGATCGACCGAGGCGCTGGCGATGTACTCGTCGGACGGCAAGTTCTCGCAGGATACTTCGGTGATCATGGCGACCAGGGTCGAATTCGCGCAGCGGATGCTGACGAACCGGCCCACGGTCGCCCGCACCGCCGAGAGGCCCATCTGGCTGGCTGCCAGAAGGCCAACGCGGGCAAGAGATCCACGCACCGAAATTACACGTCCGAAAGATGTCACAGTGCTTGAACCCGGCATTTCATGAAGAGCTTCAGACGCTCACTATGCCGCTGGTCATTGGAGAAACGGTTAAGCCGGGCGGTTCAAATCGGCGGAAAATTGGCCGCAGTTCGTGCCGTCGGATCGCCCAGGACTAGCCCAAGGCTCGCCTTGCTCCTGCAATTCCGCAGGAAAACCCGGGGTTTTGTCTATTTGTTGCTGTTGGGGGTCGAGCACCTGCTTAAGGTTTGGTTTACCAATCGCGAAAGTGGGTGGCGGCCGCGGACTGGGAATTTGCGGATGTCGGCAAATGCCGGCCAAGCCGCGACGCGCGTTTGTGTCGATTTCGTACAAGATATTTGTTGACTCGACCGGATGATTTGTACATTTGTACAAATCATGGTCCGCCCGTCCGCCAGCGATAAATCCGTCGCGCGCAAGCCCAATATGCGCGAGGCGATCCTGTGCGCCGCGGAGGAGCTGTTTTCGATAAACGGCTTCAACGCGGTGTCGGTTCGGGATATCGCGCAAGCCGCCGGCGCCAATCCCGGCAGCGTGACCTATCATTTCAAGACCAAGGACGGCCTGCTTCTCGAAATCTATCAGCGCCATTGCGAACCGATGAATCGCAGGCGTTCGGAATTGCTGACCGAGGCGAGGCGGGTGCGGGACGTCCCAGACAGGCTGGAGGCAATCGTGCGGGCTTATGTGTTGCCCGCGTTTTCCTCCGGCAGCGATCTCGCAGGCGGCGGCGCGCGCTTTACCCGGTTGCGCGCCGTGATGTCGGCGGAAGGAAACGAGGTCGCCGGCCGGATCATCGCGCAGACCTTCGACGACACCAGCCACGCCTTTATCGATATGATCCACGAGAGCCTGCCGCACATCCCGCGTGCCGAAATCGTCTGGCGCAGCCATTTTCTGCTAGGCGCGCTCTATTACACGCTGGTCACGCCCGAACGCGTATCGCGGCTGTCGCGCGGTGACGCCGATGGCTTCGATGCGGCGCATGCCATGGAGCAATTGGTGCGGTCAACCGTCGCCTCGCTGCAGGCGGCCGCACTGGATCAACCGGCTCCGTCACGGCACCGGGCTGTGGGTCAAATCAAGACCTGAAGCTGCCTCGGGAAAGTGCTGGAGGCGCGTGCCGAAAACACCTTTCTGTGGGATGGCCATCTCGGATAAGATCATGCGGACCCGGCAATACAAAAACAAAAAGGAGACTGTTGTCCCATGAAAACCGGCCTTGTTGTCAGCGCACACCCCGGAGATTTCGTCTGGCGCGCGGGCGGAGCCATCGCCCTGCACGCCAAGAAGGGTTACCGCGTCAAGATCGTCTGCCTCGCGTTCGGTGAGCGCGGGGAATCCCAGTTCGCCTGGAAGCAGCCGGGCATGACGCTGGAAAAGGTCAAGGCCGGCCGCAAGGACGAGGCGGAACGCGCCGCGACGTCGCTCGGCGCCGAGATCGAGTTCTTCGATGCCGGCGATTATCCGCTACGCCTCACCGAGGCGCATATGGAGCGGCTGATCGACATTTACCGCGAGCTCAATCCGAGTTTCGTGCTGACGCATTCGCTGGAAGATCCCTACAACGTCGATCATCCCGCCGCGACCGCCTATGCCCAGGAAGCGCGCATCGTGGCGCAGGCAATGGGCCACAAGCCGCAGACCGATTACAACTATGCGGCGCCGCCGGTATTTCTGTTCGAGCCGCACCAGCCCGAGATGTGCAATTTCAAGCCGCAGGTCATTCTCAACATCGACGAGGTCTGGGATATCAAGCGCAAGACGTTTGAAATTCTCGCCGCGCAAAAACATCTGTGGGCCTACTACGAGCGGGTGGCGCTGCAGCGGGGCATGCAGGGCGGCCGCAATTCCGGCAAGGCCATGACCTACGGCGAGGCCTATCAACGGCTATTCCCGATGGCGATGGAGGAATTGGTATGAAGTCGGTTGTTGTCCGCAACATCAAGCGGGCCGAGGCGGATGTAGTCAAACGTCTGGGTGCGCTCGGTACCTCGACGGTGCATGAAGCCTACGGCCGAAGCGGGCTGATGAAGCCCTATCTGCGTCCGGTATGGGCCGGCGGCGAAGCCGCGGGCGCGGCAGTCACCGTGCTGGCACAGCCCGGCGACAACTGGATGATCCATGTCGGCGTCGAACAGTGCAAACCCGGCGATATCCTGGTAGTTGGTTGCACCACCGATAATACCGACGGGATGTTCGGCGATCTCTTGGCGACTTCGCTGAAGGCGCGCGGCGTTGTGGGTCTGATCATCGACGCCGGTTGCCGCGACGTGAAATCGCTCCGTGAAATGGGCTTTCCGGTGTGGTCGAAGGCGATTTCAGCCAAGGGCACCGTCAAGGCGACGCCGGGTGCGGTCAACGTTCCCGTGGTCTGCGCGGAAGTCAATGTTCAGCCCGGCGATGTTGTGGTCGCCGATGATGATGGCGTGGTGGTTGTCCGCCGCAAGGACGCCGGCGAGGTCGCGGCCAAGGGCGAAAAGCGCCAGGCGGACGAAGAAGGCAAGCGCCAGATCCTCGCCTCCGGCGTGCTCGGGCTCGACATGTACAAGATGCGCGAGCCGCTGGCCAAGGCCGGCCTCGTCTATATCGACGAACCCGAGTCCGATTGAGATGAAGATGCGGCTGCGTACCTTGCTGGGCGACCATCCCTGCACCAAAGCAGTTAAGGATGGATCGCTCAGGTCTGCCTCGATTGAGCTCGACTTTGTCGACTACTCGCCGACCAACAAGGGTTTCAAGCCGATGGTCCGCGAGGGGGCCTTCGACGTCTCCGAGATGGCCATCGTCACTTATTTGATGGCCAAAAGCTTTGGCAAGCCGATGGTGCTGCTGCCGAACGTGGTGCTGGCCCGGTTTCAGCATGCCTATGCGCTCTACAATGCCAAATCGGGAACGATGACGGCCGCCGATCTGAACGGCAAACGCGTCGGCATCCGCTCCTTCACCACCACGACCGGCGCTTGGCTGCGCGGCATCCTCGCCAATGATTACGGTGTCGATCTTAACTCGATCGACTGGGTCACATTCGAGGATGCGCATGTCGCTGAATTCAAGGACACGACCAAGCGCGCGCCGCCAGGCAAGCAGATCATCCAGATGCTGCTCGATGGCGAACTCGATGCCGTGCTGGGCGAGAAGGTGGAACATCCGGACCTGAAGCCGTTGTTTCCCGATGTTGAACGAGAGGAGCAATTGTGGTTCGCCAAGCACGGTGTGATGCCGATCAACCATATGGTTGTGGTCAGCAAGGCGTTGATGCAGAGCCCGCAGGCGGTGCGTGAGGTCTCCGGGCTGTTGCGCGAGGGTGTCGAACGCGCGCCGGCCTGTGCGCTGCCTGCCGAAGCTGCGGACATCCGCCGCTCGCTTGAAATGATTATTCGATATGCTGCGCAGCAGAGGCTTATTCCTCGAGTCTATAGCGTCAATGAGCTGTTTGAAGATCTAGGGCCAGCTCTGATTTAGAAGGATGACAAGATGACTCCGGAGCCGATTTTCGATCTCGCCCATCTCGGCCATATGGAATTGCTGACGCCGAAGCCGGACGAGAGCCTGAAATTCTTCGTCGACGTGATGGGCATGACCATCAGCGGCCGCAAGGATGAGTCGGTCTATCTGCGCGGCTGGGACGATTACGAGCGCTATTCGCTCAAGCTGACGGCCTCCAACACTTCCGGGATGGAACACATGGCGTTGCGGGCGCGCAGTCCGCAGGCGCTGGAGCGGCGCGTCGCGGCGTTGAAGGGATCCGGCTTCGAGATCGGCTGGACCGATGGCGATCTCGGCCACGGTCCGGCGTTTCGCTGCCGCGATCCCGACGGCCATATCGTCGAGCTCTATTACGAGACCGAATGGTACGAGGCGCCGCCCGAACTCAAGCCCGCGCTGAAAAACCAGGCACAGCGTTTTCCGGCGCGCGGCGTCAATGTCCGCCGCCTCGATCATCTCAATTGCCTCGCGGTTGACATCAAGGCCAACCGGATTTTCTTCGAACAATATCTGGGCTGCCGGCTGACCGAGCAGATCGTGCTCAACGACGGCACGGAAGCGGCGATGTGGATGGCGGTGTCGAACAAGAGTTACGACTTCGCCTATTCGCGTGATCATTCCAACACCCCGGGCCGTTTCCATCACATCACCTACGCGCTCGACAGCCGCGAGGACGTGTTGCGGGCGGCGGATATCTTTCTGGAAAACGGCGTCTACATCGAAACCGGCCCGCACAAGCATGCGATCCAGCAGACCTTCTTTCTCTATGTCTACGAGCCCGGCGGTAACCGGGTCGAGGTCGCCAATGCCGGCGCGCGGCTCATTCTGGCGCCGGACTGGAAGCCGATCGTGTGGACCGAGGAAGAGCGCAAGAAAGGCCAGGCGTGGGGGCTGAAAACGATCGAGTCGTTTCACACCCACGGCACGCCGCCGGTCAGCAAATAACCTTCCAAGGCCCGGCCGTTTCCGCCAAACAACCCGCCCGTGCTTTTATTCCCGGCCATGCCGATGAGACGGAGGTGCATGCCGCCGATTTAACTACCCTGCGATGGCTTTCGAACCTCCGCGCCGCCTGCTATCGTTACGCGTTCTAAAACCCGGGCGGTCCCTTGTCGGGACGCGCCTCAAAAATAATGTTCGGGAGGACATCATCATGAAACGCCGCTCAGTCATCAGTTTCGCTCTGCTTCTCGCAGGATTTGCCGCTTTGTCGTATGCGCCCCCGGCGTCCAGCGAAACCGGATGGGTTACGCTGTTCGACGGCAAGAGCCTCGATCATTTCAGCCCGATCGGCGACGCCAATTGGCGGCTGGAAGACGGCTCGGTGGTGGCCGACAAGGGCAACGGCTTCCTGGTCACCAAGGACACCTATGCCGATTATCAGATCAGGGCCGAGTTCTGGGTCGATGCAGCGGCCAACAGCGGCATCTTCATTCGCTGCACCGATCCCAACAAGGTAGGCGCCGACAACGCCTATGAAGTGAATATCTGGGACACCCGTCCCCAGTCAGACTACGGCACCGGCGCCATCGTCAACCTCGCCAAGGTCGATCCGATGCCGCATGCCGGCGGCAAGTGGAACGTCATGGAGATCACAGCTAAGGGTGGGATCTTTACGGTGGTCCTCAACGGGCAGAAGACGGTCGATGCCGCGCAAGACCCTAAATTTGCCAGCGGCCGGATTGCCCTGCAGCACGGCCTCGGTGTCAAGGATGACAAGGGCGTCGTGAACGACAAGGGCGTGGTCAAGTTCCGCAAGGTGGAAATCAAGGCGCTGTAAGGCAGTCTCACAGCGTCGCATAAGTCTCCGGCAATCCCCGCGCACCGTAAGGTGAGCGGGGATTGTTTGTTGTTAACATCCGGCAAGCTTAAGCCGCTGCCCGCGCAGCATTATCCGCGAAGTCCGGCCGGACCCGCGCCGCATTCGAAATCTGGTGCGGACGGAATGATCAGCCCGCCGCCCATAATTTTCGCAGCCCTGCCTAAATCCTGGCATCGGCTGATCCAACTTTTTGTGCGCTCCGGGACAAGCCGGATGCGGGCGGGCGACCGTAGGCTCTCCACCGAACTTGAAACATGGCATCGCCATGACAACTTCGAAGGAGAGATCAAATGCATAAGTGGTTTTCCACCGAAACCCGGACGCCGCGGATGTCATCCGTCGCGCGCACCGGACTGCGTATGGCTGCGCTGGGTGCGTTCCTCCTGGCCGGCTTCGTGCCGATGTCGGCCCACGCCGCACCGGCCGGCTGCGCCGCGCTGCAGGCGAAATATCCCACCTTGAAAGGCAAGCAGCTCGTCAACGCGATCAACCCGCACACCCCGGGCTATGAAGCGATCGACCCGAAAGACCCCAACAAATATGTCGGCTTCGATATCGATCTCGGCGAACAGATCGGCGAGTGCCTCGGCTTCACGTTGACCTACAAGGCCGTGACTTTCGCGGCGCTGCTGACCACGCTGTCAAGCGGGCAGGCCGATATCGTGATCTCGGATATCTATGCGACCGAAGAGCGCGCCAAGGCCGCCGACTTCATCACCTATTCGAAGGTGTTCGACGGTGTTCTCGTCGCCAAGGGCAATCCGAAGAAGATCACCGGCATCAACACCTCGATGTGTGGCGCCGCGGCGGCCGAGAATACCGGCTTTGTCGAAGTCCCGCTGGTGCAGGCGCTGATTGCGCCGTGCAAGGCCGAAGGCAAACCCGAACCGACGCTGCAGCTCTATGACAACAACGCCAACTGCATCCAGGCCATTCTGGCGGGCCGCGCCGACACTTATGTGAACGACGTCAACACCGTCGACCAGGCCGTGAAGGCCAATCCCGACAAACTGGAAAAGGCGATCGCGGTCACCATTCCCTATTCGGTCGGTATCGCGGTTCCCAAGAACAAGACCGAATTCCGCGACGCCGTGATGGCGGCGCTGATCGAAGTTCAGAAGGCTGGGATCCACAAGGAACTGCTCAAGAAGTGGGAGCTCGATCCGAACAACTTCAAAGAGCCCGACATTCTCTCCGTTAAGTAATGCTCTCCGTTAAGTAATGTCGCTCTTCGTCCACTATCTCAGCCTGCCGTACCTGATCGAGGGCATCTGGTTTACCGTGATGGTAACCACCCTCGGACTGGCCGGCGGGCTGATCCTCGGTCTCGCCCTCGCGGCGATGCAGCTCAGCCGGTTCTGGCTATTGGCTGCATTCGCCCGAGGCTACACCGTGATCTTTCGCGGCACGCCGCTGATCCTCCAGATGGTGTTCGCCTACGACGCGCTGCCTCAGATCGGCCTCAAGCTCAGCGCGATCGGCGCGGCCGGTCTGGCGCTTGCCGCCAATGAAGCGCCCTTTATCGCCGAAATGCTGCGCGCCGGCGTGCTCGGCGTCGATCGCGGACAGGTTTTGGCTGGCCAGGCGCTCGGGATGACGCCGGCTCTGCTGATGCGGCGCATCATCGCGCCGCAGGCCATTCGCACCATGATTCCGGCGTTCGGCAATGAGACCGTCAGCGCGCTGAAGAACTCGTCGCTCGCCAGCGTGATCTCGGTGCAGGAGCTGACGCTGCGCAGCACGCAACTGGCGTCTTCCACCTTCGACTTCTTCTCGATCTTTTTCGCGTCGGGTTTGATTTATCTGGTGCTGACGACATTGGTCAGCGTCATCCAGCTCTTCGTCGAGCGCGCGCTCGATCTCGATCGCGCGACACCGCAGGCGCGTCTGGCGATTTTCCTGCCCTGGCGCCGGGCCGGTCTGTCGACCAAACCCGAACCCGCCGAACAAGGGGCGGCGCCAACCGCGCCGGAAGAAAATCCACCTGACATTCCGGCGCCACAACGCGCGGTCTCGCGCGCCGACCGCGCCAAGCATGCCGCGATGGTCGAGCGTAACAATGTCGCCGTCGAGGTGAGGGAGTTGCGCAAGAAATATGGCGAACAAGCCGTGCTCGATGGATTGGGCCTAACGGTTCGGGTCGGCGAAGTCGTCGCGTTGATGGGCCCCAGTGGCTCGGGCAAGAGCACGCTGTTGAGGTGCATCAACCACCTGGAAAACTGGGATTCCGGCACGGTGCGCGTCGGCGGGCGCCGTCTGGGGCTGCGCGACGACGGCAGGCCCCTGACGCCGCGCGAAATCGCCAATGAACGCGCCAGCGTCGGTGTCGGCATGGTGTTCCAGCAGTTCAATCTGTTCAGCCATCTGACGGCGCGGGAGAATGTCGCGGGTCCGTTGCGCTGGGTGCACGGCATGACGCGCGTTGATGCGGACAGGCGCGCCCGCGAATTGCTCGAGCGCGTCGGCCTCAGCCACCGCGCGGACGCGTTGCCGCGCCATCTCTCCGGCGGCCAGCAGCAACGCGTCGCGATCGCGCGGGCACTGGCGCCCAATCCGAGCGTGTTGCTGCTGGACGAGCCGACATCGGCGCTCGATCCGGAACTCGTCAACGAGGTACTGGAAGTGATCCGGCGGCTGGCGGTCGATGACGGGCTGACGATGATCATCTCGACGCATCAGATTCGTTTTGCCGATGACGTCGCCGATCGCGTCGCGTTCCTGTCCGGTGGCAGGATACTCGAAGAGGGGCCGGCCCACGAAGTCCTCACTAATCCGCGCAATCCCGTGACCGCGCGCTTCCTGAGCCTGATGGAAGCCGACAAGGCGCCGGAGCGAACAGCATGACCAGCATACGAAGATTTCTCCCGACCGTGCTCGTGAAACAACACGGACCTCATCCTGAGGAGCTTGCGAAGCAAGCGTCTCGAAGGATGGATGCAACGCACGGGGTAGCGGCCATCCTTCGAGACGCGCGCCAGGGCGCGCTCCTCAGGATGAGGTCCGTGAAACGTCGTCTGACAATTCGTTTGCTTTCCCAGGAGGTACTTGCATGAAGCACTTTACGCTGCCGGTCTCGCCGGCCTCCGTTCACTGGGGTTACTTCAGCAAGAAAGTCTCGCCGGCGCTGACGCTGCGCTCAGGCGACCGCGCGACCATCGAGACGTTGACGCATCACGCCAATGACGATTACGAGCGCATGATCGCCAACGATCCCGGCGCCGAAAGCGTGTTTCACTGGACCCGCGAGCATAAGGCCGTGGTCCGCCGCGGCGCCGGCCCGATTGAAGGGCCGTTCATTCGCGGCTCGGGCGAAGGTGTCGGCGTTCACCTCTTGACCGGGCCTGTGGCGGTCGAGAACGCCGAGCCCGGCGACGTGCTGGAAGTTCGCATTCTGGATGTGCGGCCGCGCCCAAGCTGTCATGCCTGTCACGCCGGGCGTTGTTTCGGCTCCAACGCCTCGGCGAATTGGGGGTTTCATTATCACGACCTGATCGAAGAGCCGAAGCCGCGTGAAGTCATCACCATCTTCGAACTTGACACCTCGGGCGAGCCGTTCGCCAAGGCCGTCTACAATTATGTCTGGACGCCGCAGACCGATCCCGACGGCATCGTGCATCCCACGATCGACTATCCCGGCGTGCGGGTCGATCACACCACGATCAAGAAACGCGAGAACATCCTGGCCCATGTCAAAGTGCCGGCGCGGCTGCACTTCGGCACCATGGGACTGGCGCCCTCGGAATCTGATTTCGTCAGCTCCATCCCGCCGAGCTATACCGGCGGCAATATCGACGACTGGCGGATCGGCAAGGGCGCCCGGATGTATTATCCCGTCGCGGTACCCGGCGCGTTCTTCTCCGTCGGCGATCCCCACGCCGCGCAAGGCGACAGCGAACTCGGCGGCACCGCGATCGAGACCTCGCTGACCGGCGACTTCGAATTTATCCTGCACAAGCATCGCGATCTCGGCGGCACCCCGCTGGAAGGGCTGACCCATCCGATGCTGGAGACCGACAAGGCCTGGTCGGTCTACGGCTTCACCTATCCGAACTACCTCGCTGAACTCGGCGCCGATGCGCAGACCGAAATCGCCAACCATTCCAGCCTCGACCGCGCGATGCGCGACGCGTTCCGCAAGCTGCGCCGGTTTTTGATGACCGTGCACGGGCTGAGCGAAGATGAGGCGATTTCGCTGATGTCGGTGGGGGCCGATTTTGGCGTCACCCAGGTGGTCGATGCCAATTGGGGTGTTCACGGCACGCTGCGGAAGAACATTTTCAGGTGCAACTGATGTCATAAAGCGGTTTCGAGGCCATCCCGGGTTGCAGGCCCCCTTGCCATAGCCGGGAGTTGCATCCGGGGGGCCTGTGCGACGATGTGGACCGGGCCTTTGGCACGGAGGTTGCTTCGATTCCTGCGCCAGGGGTCGATGTATGAGCTTTCGCCCGTTCACCAGTGAATCCTATTCCGAAAGCGACCGGCTGGAGGCGTGGCGGGACGTTCTCAGCGCCGTCGGGCTTGCGCCGTCGGCCAGCTCGGCCGTCCATACCGGTCACGCCACCGCATCGCGCCGCACGGCCGAGGGCATCGTGCTGGCGCGGCTGGCGGCGGGACCGCAGGCCGTCTCGCCGCTGTCACAGGTCGCCGATGATATGCCGATCGTGCTGCTGCCGGTCGAGGACGGGGTTACTTTAAGGACTGGCGCGGGCCACCAGATCATCGCGACCGGGCATCTGATTTTGCTCCCGCGAAAGGGCGACTGGAGCGTGGCGTTCCCGCGCGACATGCGCGCGGTGGTCTTGTCGGTCACCTCGGAAGCCTTTCATGGCCGCAAGGTCGGCAAACCGGTGTTCGACGAAGTTCGCGTGCTCGCGCCTGGCGGTTTCACCGAGGTGTTTTCCCGCACGCTGGAATCTGCCGCGCGCAATATCGAGACGCTGTCCGATACCGAATGGACGGCGGTGGCCCAAAGCCTCGCCGATCTGCTGCCGACCTTCATCCGCGCGCCCGACAAGGATACCGGTGGGACCGCGACGCAAGCGGCAATCCTCCATCGTCTTTGCCAGGTCATCGAGCGCAAGCTCGACGATCCCGATTTGACCCCGGCGCGGGTCGCGGAAGCCGAGGGCATATCCGAACGCTATCTGCAGAAACTGTTTGAAGGTTCCGGCAGCAGCTTTACGCATTATCTGCGCGAGCGCCGGCTGCAGCGTACCTCGGCGGAATTGTCGAATCCTGCGGAAGCGCATCATTCGATTTCCGAAATCGCCTATCGCAACGGCTTCAATGACTCCGCGCATTTCAGCCGCGCGTTCCGCCATCGCTTTGGCCTATCGCCGCGCGAATTTCGTCAGCAGGAGATCGAGCGCGCCACCGCGTCTGCCGCCGCAGCCGGCCAGCGCGGCTGGCCGCAACAGGCGCTGGCGCAGTTGCGCAGTCATCATCCCCTGGCGAATGCGCGCAAGAGCATCGCGCCGCCGCAGCCTGAGTTGGTCAGTCCCTGCGCCGAGGGCGAGCACCTTCACCATCATTTGTCGGTCGAGGCCGATCGGGTGCATTGGGGATATTTCTCAAGGTCGCTGGCGCCGCAGGCCGAGATCAATTCGGGCGACACCATCACGATCGAAACCCTCACACAACACGCGTCGGACGATCCGGCGCGGATGATTACCGGCGATGCCGGTGCCGAAAGTGTGTTTCACTGGACGCGCCATGCCAAGAATGTCGATCGGCGTGGCGCCGGTCCGATGGATGCATCGGTCTACGGTCGCGGCGCCGGCGAAGGCTTTGGTGTCCACATCTGCACCGGGCCGGTGGCGGTGAGGGATGCGCAGCCCGGCGACGTGCTGGAAGTTCGCATCCTCGACATCGTACCGCGGCCGAGCCGAAACCCTGACTTCGAGGGCCAGGTGTTCGGCTCCAGCGTCGCGGCGTGGTGGGGTTATCATTACAACGAATTGCTGGCCGAGCCGAAACTGCGAGAAGCCGTGACGATTTACGAGATCTTTGCGAGCGGTGAGGGCGATCACGCTGAGTCGTATGCCCGCGCGCTCTATTCCTACCGCTGGGAGCCGCAGACCGATCCGTTCGGCGTCGTGCATGCGACCTATGATTATCCCGGCGTGCCGATCGCGCCTGATACGGTCAAGCGGCGGCACAATGTGCTCGACGGCATCAGGATTCCCTTGCGTCCGCATTTCGGCGTGATCGCGGTCGCGCCGCGCGAGGTGGATTTTGTCGATTCAATTCCGCCTTCATACTTTGGCGGCAATCTCGACAATTGGCGGCTCGGCAAGGGATCGACGGTATATCTGCCGGTGTCGGTACCGGGCGCGCTGTTGTCGGTCGGCGATCCCCATGCGACGCAGGGCGACGGCGAATTGGGCGGCACCGCGATCGAATGTTCGATGACCGGGACGTTCCAACTCATCCTTCACAAAAAAGCCGACCTCGCCGGCCGCGTGTTTGCCGACCTGACCTATCCCTTGATCGAAACCGAAACCGATTGGGTGCTGACCGGCTTCAGCCATCCGAACTATCTCGCTGAATTTGGCGCCAAAGGACAAAGCGAAGTCTATGCGACTTCTTCGCTCGATCTCGCGATGAAGGACGCGTTCCGCAAGATGCGCCGCTTCCTGATGAACATCAAAGGCCTGAGCGAAGACGAAGCGATCGCGCTGATGTCGGCCGCGGTGGATTTCGGCGTCACGCAGGTGGTCGACGGCAATTGGGGCGTCCACGCCATCCTGAGCAAGCGGCTGTTTGAGGATATTCCGCGCCCTGCGGGGAAATAATCGGCGATCCCGGACGGGTTGACGACGTCCACACCCACGTTCAAACCTCGATTGTGCGGTTCTGATCCATTCCATGGGATCGGAAAGTCGCGCCCATTTCTGCCCAGGAGCCTTCCCCGTGACCCGCATCGATGCCTGGACGCACATTTTCCCGCCGGCCTATTTCGCCCGGCTGCAGACGGTCGCTTCGGCGGCTGGTCCGCTGAAGCGCTGGATGGAGCTGACCTCGCTCTATGATCTCGGCCAGCGCTTTCGTCTGATGGATGTCTTTGAAGATTATCGCCAGATCCTCACACCTTCGATGCCGCCGATCGAGGATCTGGCGGAGGGCCAAGCCGCCGTCGACCTGATGCGTCTGATGAATGACGGGTTGGCCGATCTCGTCGACAGGTTTCCCGAACGCTTTCCGGCTTTCGCGGGCGCGCTCTCGCTGCTCGATCCCGATGCGGCGGTCGCCGAAGTCGAGCGCGCCGCGGCGCTCGGTGCGATCGGCTTTCAGATCTGCACGCATGTGCGCGGCGACGCGCTGGACGAGCCGCGCTTTCTGCCGGTGTTCGATGCGATCGCGGCGCAGGGTCTCGCGATCTGGCTTCATCCCGTGCGCGGTCCGTTGCCCGACTATGCCAATGAGCAGCGCTCGCGCTATGAAATCTGGTGGTGCTTTGGCTGGCCCTACGACAGCAGCGTCGCGATGGCGCGGCTTGTGTTTTCAGGCCTGTTCGACCGGCATCCTGACCTGAGGATCATCACCCACCACATGGGTGCGATGATTCCATATTTCGAAGGGCGGATCGAGCAGGGCTGGGGGCTGGAAATGGGCGCGCGCACGCCGCCTGCGGACGCGCATCTGCTGCCGGGGCCATTGAAGAAAAAGCCGCAGGATTATTTCCGCATGTTCCATGCCGACACCGCGCTGTCGGGCTCGACCGCGGCGACGCGGCTCGGCCTCGATTATTTCGGCGCGGATCATGTCCTGTTTGCCAGCGACTTTCCGTTCGACGCGGAGGGCGGCAAATATCTGGTGCGCGAAACCATCCGCGCGCTCGACGAACTCGAACTGCCGCCTGATGTGCGCCAGCAGATCGATCAGGGAAATATCGAGAAATTGATTGGCAATGCCAAGCGCGGCCTGACGCGAAAGTAAATACCTCCTGCGAGACTTGGAGAACTGTCCAGATGTCGTTTTCATCAGCATCGATGTCTTCATCGGCTCCGCCATCCTGGCGCACGCTATTGGCCTGCATCGCGCTGGTCGGCGCGGCGGCATTTGCCGTGGGACGGCAAAGTCAGTCGTTCGTCGCGATCTCGCCGTTCACGATCTGCTCGGCAGCCACGGAGGCAGCCTTTCCGGAGGAGACGCCTTATCTGACGGAAAACGACGTCGCGATGAACAAGATGATGTCCGGCATGGTGATCCAGCCGACCGGCGACGTCGATCGCGATTTCGTCGCGATGATGACGCCGCATCATCAGGGTGCGATCGAGATGGCGCAGGCGGTGTTGCGCAACGGTCACAACGAACAGATCAGGCGCTTGGCACAGGAGATCATCGTGACGCAACAGCAGGAAATCGCGGCGATGCGGCTGGCGATCGGCGATCCCCTGCCGCCGTCGGTGGCCTCGCCGACGCAGGTGCCGGTTTCATCTGATGTCCCTGCCTCCATTCGCTCATTTTTCAAGTCATCGCGATAGAGAGGAGGGGTTCCATGAAGCGCAAATTTTCGAAAGCAAGTCTCCTCGCTTGTGTCTGCTTTGCCTGGCAGACCACTGCCTCGGCCGGTCAGGCGCCGGGCTCAGCCAGCGATCCCGATATCGCAATCAGCCATCGCGACCGGGTTTATTCCGCGGAGCAGTTTTCCAACACGGTTTCGGTGACCGATCCCGTCGACAACAGACTGGTCGGGGTGATCCGTCTCGGCGATCCGCAGCCCGGCAACTTCACGCCGCTGTACAAGGGGCAGGTTCTCGTTCACGGCATGGGCTTCTCGCCGGATCACAAAACCATCGCGGTGGTTTCGATCGGCAGCAACTCCGTCACCTTCATCGACACCGCGACCAATGCGGTCCGGCACACGACCTATGTCGGCCGCTCGCCGCATGAGGCGTTCTTTACGCCTGACGGCAAGGAGGTTTGGGTCACCGTGCGCGGCGAGGACTATATCGCCGTGCTCGATGGCCAGAGTTTTGAGGAGACATCGCGGATCAAGGTTCCAGCCGGGCCCGGGATGCAGATCTTCTCGCCCGACGGCAAATACGGTTACGTCTGTTCGTCTTTCAATCCCGACACCGTCGTGATCACGGTTGCCGATCACACAATCGTCGGGCACGTCAAGCAGGACAGTCCGTTCTGTCCGAACATCGCGGCCACGCCCGACGGCAAGCAGGTCTGGATGACGCTCAAGGATATCGGCCGGACCATGGTGTTCGACGCGCAACCGCCGTTTGCGATATTGAAATCGTTCGAGACCGGACCGATCTCCAACCACGTCAACTTCGCTCATAACGCCAACGGCACCTTTGCCTATGTGACGATTGGCGGGCTGAACGAGGTCAAGGTATTTCGCACCGACGACTTCTCGGAGGTCGCGACGATCCCGGTCGGCAAGCTGCCGCATGGGGTGTGGCCCTCCGGCGACGGCAGCCGGGTTTACGTCGGGCTCGAAAATGCCGACGGCATGGCCGCGATCGATACGCTCACCAACAAACTGATCGCGACCAGCCCGGTCGGGCAGGCGCCGCAGGCGATCACCTATGTCCCGAACGCCGTGCCGGAAGGAGCGGGCACGCAAAGCTTGCAGCCGCTCGATCTGGCGGGGCAGGCCACGCATCTCGCGTTGGCGCCGTTGGCCGGCGGCAAGACGAAAGGCAGCGCGGAGAATGCGCCGACCAGCGTCTCGCTGTTCGATCAGGGGTTGATTCAGGTATTTCAGGCCGCCGCGACCGGCCTTCAGCCGAAGATGCCGTATGTGCTGGCGCTCGCCAGCGAACCCGACGGCAAGGGCAAACTCGAAGTGATTGCCGCCTTCATGACCAACCCGGCGGGATCGGCGATCGTCAACACCACAGGCCCGATCCGGCAAATCGTGCAGGGCGAGCAGCAAATTCCGCGGCGCTATCTGGTGATCGCGGAGGGGCGTCCTGACAAGCCTGGGGCGGTGGTGCAGGTGCAGGTGAAGTAGGGCGGCTTAACCGAGGCGGTCTTGCAGGAAGGCTAAAACATGCCGAACTGGTTTCTCCCGCTGATCTGTCTACTCGCCCTCGTTGGGTTCATCGGCTTTGCATTTCGTCAGGGGACGAAGGTCAAGCCGGATCGGAATAATACCGACTTTGCGCCAGGCAATGGCGGCCAGGCGGACGGGTCGAATGGCGGCTTCGACGGTCATTCGGGAAATTAGGCCAACCGCGAAATAGCAGATTCAAACGGGTCACCGTGAAACAAAGACCGTTTGCCGCCCGTACTATGCAGATGGCGGCTGGATTGGTCCTCCAGATAAGCCCTACCGCCATCATCGGCCCCGCCTTTGCGTCCCCGCGAGGCGGGGCCGTTTGATTTGTGACGGTAACAAGTTGGCTAAAAGAACAGTCCGTAGGATGGGTGGAGCGCAGCGATACCCATCACATCTCTATCATTCGGGTCGCCCGGCAAGGTGATGGGTTTCGCAAGTGCTCTACCCATCCTACGGGGCCGCCGAATCGGCGAACTCCCCGGTTCCGTAATTCGTCTCGAAAGGTTACAGTTTCAAAAGGCTTTCAACGTCCGCCACGCGGGCTTCAGTCCACCGCGCAGGTCGGTCTGAATGTTTCGGCGCCTTGCTCAACCCGGAGCGTACCATGCGAACTATTTTGCGAATTTCGCTGGTGATGACGTCGCTGATAGCGGCAATGGGAGTGTCTGGTCGCGTTCGCGCCGAATCCAGCCTCGCGCCGTCTGCCGCAGGTCTCGCGAGTCTCTCCAAATTTTTTGACGGGGAAGTCGCCAGCGGAAAGATCGCAGGCGCTGTCGTCTTGATTCAGCAGCACGGCTCGCCAGTCTATCTCAAATGTTTCGGAAATCGCGATCACGTAACAAAGGCGCCAATGACGCCCGACACGGTCTTTGCACTCCACTCAATGACGAAGCCAATCACCAGTTTGGCCGCGATGACGTTGGTCGATGAGGGCAAGTTGTCGCTGACCGACCCGCTGTCAAAGTACATTCCGGCGTTCGCCGCAGCAAAGGTCGCGGTGGTGTCCAAGGCGGGGGATGACATTCCCGATGTCACACTCGCATTGCCAAATCGCGCCCCTAACATCGAGGATCTGCTCCGGCACACGTCGGGTATTGGCAGCGGCTACATTGGCGCGAAGGCGATCAGGGAGATTTACCAGAATGCCCACATCTACGACGGGCAGTTTGGCAACGAGATATTTGCCGAGCGCATTGCACGCCTTCCATTGGTAGCCCAACCAGGCACGCTTTGGCGCTACGGCGAATCGACCGATGTTCTCGGGCGAATTATCGAAATTGCTTCGGGAAAATCGCTGTATCAGTTCATGAAGCTGCGCATCTTTGACCCGCTTGGCATGTCGAGCACGACGTTCAGGCCGGAGGGTGGGGATGAACAGCAGCGAATGGCGGGGTTTTTGCCGGATGATGCGTTTTTGCAAGCGGAAGAGAAAGAGCGTCTGGCAAATCCAGGCTGGGAATCGGGCGGCGCGGGCTTGTTCTCGTCGATCACCGATTACGCGCGATTTGCCCAAATGCTGCTCGATCGGGGAAAATTCGATGGCCGGCGATATCTGAGTGAGACAGCGTTCCGGCAGATGACGACCGATCATGTCGGACCGGGATCCGGCGTCGCGCGGGATTATTTTTATTTTCCGGGGGATGGATTCGGCTTTGGGTACGGCCTCGCGGTCCGCACCGATCCGGGAAATGCGAAGCCTCCGCCGCCAGGGTCGCTTGGAGAGTTGAGGTGGGACAGTGCCGCCGGCACCTCTGTAGGAATCGATCCGAAACTCGACATGATCTATATTCTCATGGAGCAGACGGACCGGGAGCGCGGCCGTATCGTACCCGCGTTCAAGCGGCTAGTTTATGACGCCTTCACACCGGATGGCAGGTAGATGCCATGAGCTGTCGTATTCCGGTGCTTCGCCCGGCGCATATCGGTCTGATCACAGACGTCCATCTCGGCCCGTTAGGCAAACTCACGCATTATTCGGCGCGTTTGTGTTCCAGTATTCGCTGAACTGTTCGGCGACGACGTCCGAATAGGGCACATCCTCATCGAGGATGTTAATCGCACGCGCAAAGCGGTTCATGCCTGTGACGAATTCGGGGGTGAGATTGGACCGGTAGAACGGCAGATCGCGTCGGACTAGTTCAACGATATGTGCGGAGTCCTGCGGGAATAGTTTGGCGGCCACGTCTTCCGCCCGCTGCACATCCTTTTGCAGGGCCAATTGCGTTGCGGCGATGGCGCGAACCGCACCGGCGATCTTGTCGGGCTGCTCAGTAATCAATTTGTCTGATGTGGCGAGCGTCGCCATCGTGTAGTTGAAGCCGGCCTTGGGGCCGTCGCCGCGACGGGCGTCGAGTACGAGCGTGCCGACACCGCTGCGAACCGCGATCTCGGCGCCCATGCCGTTGGCCCAGAAACCGTCGATTGTGCCCTGTTCGAGCGCGCGTGCAGCCGCGACGCCGAAATTGACTTTGTTTTCCAGCGAGCCCGGCGTCGGCATGATGGTGACGCCGTCGCGCACGGGATCGATGCCGCTCTCGACCAGCAATTGCCGGAAACAAAGTCCGACCCAGGGAGCCGCGCCGATACGCTTGCCCTTGACCACGCCCAGATCGCCGCGCTTCGCATTCAAATCCGCGCGCATGACCAGAAACCAGTACATGCCCTGCGATTGCGCGCAGATCAATTTTACACCCTTCCATCGCGGAAACGCCGACAGCGCCGAATGCGCCGATCCGGCGACGATATCGATGTCGCCGTCTCGCAAAGCTCCATACGCCCTTTCGATGGGCGAGATCAGCTCGACCTGCGCATCGATTCCTTCTTTGGCCAGAAATCCCAGCGTGACGGCGGCCTCCGCAGGAAAGTAGGACGGCGAGATAAGGTCGGGGACGGCGATTTTCACGATGCATTCCTGTCGTTATCTGTTGTGCTCGCTTGCTTGCGCCCGAACAGGCGATGGCGCAGCGATTTCAGCCGGGCCATCACCACCTCAAAGACCAGGGTGGTGGCCTTGAGCGATGTCTCCGAAAAGACCGTCGCTCCGGGGTCTGTGAGACTCTGCTGAAGACGCCGCGAGAATTCCGCCGTGATGCGCCCAACCAGATCCTGAACGATACTGCTGCGGCTGAACTGGGCGAGGGCGCCGGCGAGCAGGGCGCGCACGGTTACGTCGACGCGAGACCCCATATCGCTTTGGCCTGATACAGCGTAGCTGACTTCAGCCCGAACCGTCGTGCCGCTTAATCGATCCCGTCCCGCGCCGTAGAGGATGCCGCGGCGGGCGGCGGCATCGCGAACGATCAGGCCGGTGCCGATAAAATTGGTGGCGATGGGACCGATCTTGACCGTGACACGCCCCGCCAGCCGGCCGTCGGCCGAATGCTCGGTCAAGACAGCCCCGGGCATGCAGCGGGCGACGTTTTCAACGTCCTCCAACGCTGCCCACGTCTGGCCGGCGCCATGGGCGACGGTAAAGGACAGGCTGGTTTCAAGATTGGCCGCGCGCGAACCCAGGCCAAGATCCTTGCTCAGCTCTTTGGAGTTGACGACAGCGACTTCCGGCTTTGGCGCGCTCTCCGGCAGACGTTTCTTCTCGGCGGTGGAAGCGCCAGGCAGATGCCGCGCGCCGACGGGGCCCAGTTTGAATGTCGTTGAAGTTTCGGGTTCGGCAGCGGCAGCACGGCGCGCTTCCAGTACGCGGCAGATTGCCCGCGCAATTCCGGCATAGCCGGTACACCGGCACAGATTGCCGTTGAGCTCGCGCCGCACCAGCGCTTCATCCGCATCCGGCAACCGCCGGATAATATCTTGTGCCGTCACCAGCATGCCGGGCGTGCAGAAGCCGCATTGCAGCCCGTGCTCGATCGAGAATGCGGTGCGCAGCGACTCGACGATCTCATCGTTTTCGAGCCCTTCGAGCGTCACCACCTCAGCGCCCTGGCAGAACGCCGCATAGGTGATGCACGAGCGCGCGGGAGATCCGTCGATCAGAATCGTACAGGCACCGCACACGCCTTGCTCGCAGCGGATATGCGTGGCGGTGAGATGAAGCCGGTCGCGCAGAAAATCCGCCAGATGAGTCCTGGGTTCGACGAGTTCCTCGACCCCCTGGCCGTTGATGGTGAGGTTGATCTGCATCATGAATTGAAGACCTCGGCCGCCGCGCGCTGCAGGGCGGCGATATGGGTTTGACAGGCCGCGCCGCCCTCGACGCCGTTCGCGTTCAGAAGGTTGAGCGCGCTCGGTACGTCAAAGCGAAGCGGCCCGGCGCCGGGCTTTCCGCCAAACAGTTCCGTGGCATTGTCGATCACGATCGGCCGTCCATGGGTCGCGCCGATCACGGCTTTAAGGAGCTGCTGCTCCGGATCATAAAGCACCGTTCCGCTGGCGATGGCGAACTTGCCGAATTTCCGGCTCACCTTGTGGTGCGAAAACCGCGTACCCGCGGGCATTCTCGGGATCGACACCGCGCGCAGGATTTCACCGGGCGCGAGCTCATTCTCGAACGCAGCCGTAACGAATGCCTGAACCGGGACGCGGCGCAATTTTCCCCTGATATCCCTGATCTCGCAAGCCGCGGAAAGCGCGGCGAGGGTACTGACCCAATCGGCGGCGGGATCGGCGTGGCACAGGCTGCCGCCGATGGTTCCGCGATTTCGCACCGCGCGATACGCAATACCGCCGGCGATCTTCTGCAGCATGGGCGCACTCGTGAGCGGCAACCGTCCGTCTTCAATATTGGCGGCGGTGACGCAGGCGCCGATCCGAAGTCCCGCGGCGTCTTCGCTGACTTCGGACAATTCAGGAAGACCGGCGATATCGATCAGCAGGCTCGGCTGAACCAGACGCAGATTCAACATCGGGCCCAGCGACTGGCCGCCCGCGACAAGTTTGGCGTTGCCGTCGCCTTCCAGAAGGAGCGCTGAAGCTTCCGCCAGGCTGCCCGGGCGAACATAGTCAAACGGCGCGGGCTTCATGCAACACCGTTCGCGGCGGCAATCGCGTCGAGAATGAGGTCTGGCGTCAGAGGAAGATCGTAAACCTGGACGCCCAGCGACCGCAGCGCGTCATTGACCGCCGAGACGATGGCCGCGGGAGGGCCGACCGCGCCGCCTTCGCCGATGCCCTTGACGCCGAATTCGGTGTGGGGCGAGGGCGTCTCCATATGGATGATGCGGATGTCAGGCACCTCGGTGGCGCCCGGCAGGATATAGTCGAGCATGGTCGAGGCGAGCGGCTGGCCCTGCGCGTCAAACGGCATCGCTTCATAGAGACAGGTGCCGATGCCCTGGGCGGTGCCGCCGGCGATCTGGCCATCGACGATCATGGGATTGACCAGCACGCCGCCATCTTCCACGACGACATAATCAAGAATCTCGATGAGACCGGTCCCGGGATCGACCGCGACGGTGGCCGCATGTGCGGCGTAACTGAACGTTCCGCTGTCGCGCCCCGGTTTATAGCCGGCCGTGACTTCGAGACCGCCGGGATCGACGTCGGGCGGCAGATGCTGCGGCTGCAGATACCAGGCTTGCGCGACTTCGGTCAGCGATATGCTGGCTTGTCCGCCGACAATCGCGCCGCCTTCGATCCGCACCGTGCTGGGATCAGCCTGCATCAGCCATGCGCCGATATGTTTGACGCGTTCGGCCAGTTCCCGCGACGCCTGCGCGACGGCGCCGCCGCCCATCACGATCGAGCGCGACGCATAAGTCCCGGTCGAGAAGGGGGCGTATAATGTATCGCCTTGAAGAATCTTGATGCGGTCGAATTCAATTCCGAGAATTTGGTGCGCAATCTGGGCGAAGGTGGTCTCGTGGCCCTGGCCATGCGAATGGGTCCCGACTCGCAGTTCGAGATAGCCGTTCGGCGTCAGCTTCGCGGAGGCCTGCTCATAGCCCGGGACCACCGGGCGGCCCCAACCGGCGAGCACGGTAGTGCCGAGTGCGCCTTGTTCACAAAAGATCGAGATGCCGACACCGATGCGGCGACCATCGGGCTCTGCGGTCTTTTGCCGTTGCCGGATTCGGTCGAGACCGATCGCTTCCACGGCCCGGCGCATACATTGCGGATAGTCGCCGCTGTCGAAAAACTTCTTCACGATATTGGTGAAGGGCATTTGATCGGCGCGGACCAGATTGCGCAGCCGCACTTCGGATGGCTCTAAGCCGGTCTCGACCGCGATGCCGTCCATGACGGCTTCAACCGCCAGACATACGCCGGTCCGTGCAACGCCGCGATAGGGAAGGATCGGACATTTGTTGGTGGCCACTGCCGTTGCGCGACAGCGATAGGCGATAAAGTCATACGGTCCCGGCAGCAGGCTCGCGACCTGCGACGCCTCCAGCGCCGAAGAGGTCGGGTAAACCGAATAAGCGCCGGCATCGACCGCGGCGATGCAATCGAGTGCGAGAAGCTTGCCGTCGCGGTCGGCATAACCGGTGATGTCGTAGAGATGCTCGCGGCAGTCGGCATTGGCGCTGAGATGTTCGCGGCAATCTTCCAGCCAGCGGATCGGCCGGTTGAGGCGCCGCGCCAGCCACGCCACCGCGACTTCCTCGCGCAATAGAAGACCCTTGTAGCCAAAGCCGCCCCCGACATCAGGCGCAATCACGCGGATACTGCCGTCGGGAATTCCCAAGCAATCGGCGATGCCGTTTTGCACGATGTGCGCCATCTGCGTCGACGAAACCACAGTGAGATAGCCGAGCCGCTCGTCGGGATAAGCGAGGACGCCGCGCCCCTCCATCGGGAACATGCATTGCCGCGCGGTGCGAAACTTGCGCTGGACCTTGATCGGCGCGGTGCGCGCGATGGCATCGACATCGCCGTCGACCCGCACATCCAGAAAGATGTTGTCGCCCCACTCTTCATGAACAAGCGGCGAATGCGGCTCCAGCGCGGCCACCATGTCGGTGACGGCTGGTAACTCTTGGTATTCAACTTCGATCATCGCGACGAGATCCTCGGCCTCGGCGCGGGTTTTGGCCCGGCACATCGCGACCAACTCGCCGACATATCTCACCTTGCTGGATGACAGGATCGGTTCGTGAGAATGCTTGAAGCCAGCCAGCGCGGTCGCGGCGCGTATCGGCTTGACGTCGGAAAGCTGCGCTGCCGTATAGACCCGGTCCCTGATCGAATCCGGAATTTGGATCGCCAGAATTTTGGCATGCGCGTGCGGGCTGCGCACGAACGCAACTTCTTCCGCGCCGGCCATGCTGATGTCGGCGACATACTGCCCGCGCCCGCGCAAGAAGCGATCATCTTCCTTGCGCAACACCGACGCGCCGACCCCGGCGGAACTCGCGATCATGCAGATTGCTCAGCTCTTGCTCTGAATATATTTCTCGGATCTGGTTTCGACGGGCTGCCATTCCGCCTCAGTCAGTTTCACCCGGCCGACAAACTGATTGGTGTACAGTTTATCAAGTTCGGGAACGTTTTGGACGCCCATGTAAGTTTTCACGGTATTGACGGTCGTCGCGATAAGGGCCGGATCCATATATCCAAGCCCGTTCCGCTTGAAGGACTCCACCGCGCCCAATGCCGTGCCGACGTCTTGACCGTATTCGATCACTTTCTGATTCAGCGGGCTGCCGCCCTGAAGCTCCTTGACGCTCTTCATGTGCAGCTCCACCGATTTCTCGGGGTTGAGGTAAACATATTTGAGTCCTTCAAACAGACCGTCGAGAAATCCCTGGCACACTTCCGGCCGCTTCTCGATCGTGGCGCGCTTGCAGGTGACCCCGATGCTGAAGCTCTTCACGCCGTAATCCTCGTAAAAAATGCTGTTCAGCTCCTGACCCTGCGCCCACACGCTTGGCGCGATGCTGCCGAAGAAGTTTCCTTCGGCCTTGACCTGCTTTTCGACCAGCGATTTGATCAGCGCGGCACCGTCCATCGTGACCTTCTTCACCTTCGAATCGTCGATCCCGGTCGCCTTGACGAAGGCCGGCCAAAGCTGGAAGTCGCCGCTGCCGACGTCGAAGGCCACGGTTTGACCTTCAAGGTCTTTTGGCTTGGTGATGTTGTTTTCCTTCAGGGAGAAGATGCCGATCGGCGAGCGCGGCCAGATGCCGGCAATCGCGACGAGGTCGAGACCGCGTCCGACGCAGGTCATCATCACGCTGAGATCGGTGAGGCCGAAATCATACTGGCCCTGGTCGACCGGAACGCAGACTTTTCCTGATCCGAAACCCCGATCGATGGTGACATCGAGGCCATGGTTCGCGAAAAATCCCAACTCCTTGGCGACGAAGACGTAGCTGTAGGTGCCGAGCGGCAGCCAGGGCAGGGTGATCTTGATCGGCGTGGCCGCCCGCCCGATACGCGGCATGGCGAACCCGAGTGATCCGGCGCCACCGATTACTCCGGCGGTCTTGAGGAGAGAGCGTCGCGTGATTGTCATCGTGTTTTCTCCGGTCTGGAATGAAATTCGTGACTTCGATAACCAAAACAGGCGGCGTTTCGCATGCATGCGTATGCATTTAATATCATCATTCAGCCGCCGGTTTCCGCCAAACTTCCGGCCGTTGACTGCCAATAGATCGTGCGGCGCTCGGCGAGCTCGATGATCCAGTACAGCACGAGGCCGCTGAGGCTCAGCACCGTGATTGCGGCCATCATCAGCGGCGTATCGAGCAGGCCGCCTGCCAGCTTGATCAGGTAACCGATGCCTTCCTGGGAGGCGACAAACT
Source organism: uncultured Alphaproteobacteria bacterium (assembly GCA_963790595.1). Lineage (GTDB taxonomy): Bacteria > Pseudomonadota > Alphaproteobacteria > Rhizobiales > Xanthobacteraceae > Bradyrhizobium. The sequence continues at coordinate 46,849 of CAWBPE010000001.1, forward strand.
CCGAGACGATCACCCCGATGATGGCCAGCGTCACGGAAATCTTCATGCCGCTGAAAATGTGGGGCAGCGCGGTCGGCAGGCGGATTTTCCAGAACACCTGCCAGCGCGACGCCATGAAGGTCCGCGCCATCTTGTGAATCTCCTCGTCGATCGACTGGAAGCCCATCGCCGAGTTGATGGTCATCGGAAAGAAACCGATCAGGAAGGCCAGCAGCAGGCTCGATACGGTGCCGGTCCCGAACCAGACGATGAACAGCGGCGCGATCGAGATCTTCGGAATGATCTGCGAGACGACGATGACAGGGTAGAGGCCCCGGCGCATGATCTCGGAATAGGTGATCAGGACCGCCACCAGAATGCCGCCGACCACCGACAGCGCAAAGCCTACGATGGTCAGATAGAGCGAGGGCCAAAGATGGGTCAGCAGCAGGTCGTAGCGCGTCGCCATCACGACCGCGATTTCCGACGGCGGCGGCAGCACGATGCTTCGGATGCCGAGATAGCGAACCGCGCCTTCCCACGCCAACAACAAGAGCGCGATAAACACCAGCGGCCAGCGCGCGGCCTCGAGGAAGGAAGGCTGCTTATCCTTCATGGCGTATCTCGATCATGACAAATCTCGATCATGGCTTGTCTCGATCGATTTGCGCAGGTGCCGGACGTATCGGTTGAAACTGTCTTCCTCGGTCATGGCGATACTGCGCGGCCGCGGCAGGTCGATCTGGATCTCGTCGATGATGGTCGCCGGCCGCCGTCCCATGGTCATCACGCGATCGGACAGAAACGCGGCCTCGCGGATGCTGTGGGTCACGAAGATCACGGTCTTGCGGGTTGCCTGCCAGATCCGCAGCAACTCCACGGCCATGTCGTCGCGGGTGATGGCGTCGAGCGCGCTGAACGGCTCATCCATCAACAGGATCGCCGGGTCGTGAATCAGCGCGCGGCAGATCGATGCGCGTTGCCGCATGCCGCCGGAGAGCTGGCGCGGCAGCGCGCCGGCGAACTCCTCCAGCTTGACCATCTTGAGCAGCTCCATGGCCCGCGCACGGTACTCCTCGACCGGAAGCCGCAGGAGTTCGATCGGCAGCAGAACGTTATCGAGCACCGAACGCCAGGGCAGCAGCACCGGATTCTGAAACACGACACCGACATCGCGCCGCGGGCCGGTCACCGGCGTCTCGGCCAGCATCACCTCGCCGGAGGTCGGAAACTCCAAGCCGGCGATCATCATCAGCAGGGTGCTTTTTCCGCAACCGCTCGGCCCCAGCAGGCTGATGAATTCGCCATTGGCGACATCGAGGCTGACATCGCGGATCGCCTCGAGCTCGTCGAAGATCTTCCTGATGCCGCGCACGCGCACCGCAGGAGGATTACTGGCCTGATGCGCCGGAGGCACATCAAGCTGCAAGCGGGCATCCGGCTTCATGCGTGATCCGCCGCGACTTCCATACGATTATCTGCCCATCCTGCTGATGGGGCGAATGTAGGCTGCTCTCGAACCACGCGCACCTGCAAGCCTGCCGAAATTTCCTACGAATCGTAGGTTTTTCGGCTGAGAAAATAGGCAAGACGCCGGTTTATTGGGCGGGGTGGGGCCCGCGGAGGCGCGACAAAGAAAAGGCTGGCATCGCTGCCAGCCTTGCCACGCCGTCAGATTGCGGCACTAGTAGCGCGCGACGACCGGACCGCCGAAGTGATAGTTCACGCCGGCTTTAACCGTGTTGACCGTGAGACCCAATCCAACGCCGCCCGGGGCAAAGGCGGCCAGATAGGTCGCGTTCATATAATCTGCGTACATGTATTCGACCTTGGCGGACCAGTTAGCCGCGAACATATATTCGAAGCCGCCTCCGATCGTCCAACCCGAGTGCACGTGACTCTCGGACAGCGTCAGGCCGAGCGCCGAAGCCGACAATTGATTTTCAGCCCACGCGTAACCGCCTTTAACGTAGAACAGCGCGGCGTTGGCGGCGAATCCGACCCGACCCGTTACGCTGCCGAACGATTGAAGCTTGTCGGCGAGCGTTATGCCGAGAGCTGTTTGCGAATACTTTACATCGGACCATGCCGCATCGGCTTCCACGCCAAACACAGCCGCGCCCGCTTGCCAATTGTAGCCGATCGTGCCGCCGGCAAATCCGCCTTTCAGATCGGTGCTGTTGGTCGTGGCTGTTAAGCCAGCAGCAGTTGCGCGAAGCTGATCCGACCAGCCATATCCACCCATGGCGCCGATGTAGAAGCCTGTCCAGTTCACACCCGGGTCAACCAATACCGGTGCCCTGGTGTATGGCGCGGCGGCTTGCGGCATGTCTGCGGCGAATGCGGCGCCTGCCGAAACAACGAAAAATGTTGCTGCCAGTATCTTTTTCATTATTCAAAGTCCCCCTGCCCAATACCTAACCACCCCTCCAGGTTGCGTGCAATAGTCTTGACACTATTTTGTCGACATTTCGCCTTTTTCTCCCGCAGGTGCTCAACCCACCCTGAGAGCTACGAACTGCTGCGAATGCCAGCCGCCGCATCATTGTTTTAGGAAAGCCGCCGGCGTCAGCGCGACGTTTTGCCGGCGCTGCTGCGAACACTCTCCAGCAGCGAGGTGCGCATCAAAAACGCGCGGTGCCGGATGGGATCGGCTGCCGTGGCCGCGAGATCGGCAAAATTTTTCTCACGAATCGCCGGGTCTTTTTCCTCGAGGCGCTTTTTGTTCTGAATGGTCTGGCTTTGCACGAATTCGACGTTGAGCGGGCGCCGCACACGGTCATAGCCGTCGAGGCCGGCTTCAGTTTCGCCTTTCAGCACCGCAGCGATTGACGCGGCGAGACTGACCGCATCATGGATGCCGAAATTCATGCCGAGCCCGCCGATCGGATTGTTCACATGCGCGGCGTCGCCGGCGAGCATCACGCGGCCCTTCCTGAACGATGCGGCCACACGCTGATGCACGTTATAAATATTGCGGTGCGCCACCTCATAGGGACGGTCGAGCGGAAAGAATTTCTGCAAGCGATGCTGGACCGCGGCGTCGGACAATGCCTGCTCGTCGGTCTCGTTGATCCCCGTCGGAAATACCACGCGCCACAAGCCACGGAGGTCGTCGCCGGCAACCTTGAACAGATTGGCCCATTCATCGGGATCGGAAAAATAGTTCCGATAACAAAATCCCTTCTCGGCTTCGAAATCGAACGGGGTTGTCAGGACGATAAACCGCTCGGGATGGGTGAAGCCTTCAAACTCAATCCCCAGGCCCTTGCGCACGAAGCTCCGGCCGCCATCGCAGCCCACGAGATACGACGTCGTGACGCGGCGCTCCGTCCCGTCGGGCGACGTCAGTTCGACGGTGACGCGCTCGCCATCATCCGTAAGGCCTGACGCGCGGGTTTGCATGGCGACGCTGACGTTGGGCATTGCCTGCAGGCGCGCCAGTCCGAGATTGGCGATCTTGTGCTGTTCGCATTGCACGACGAAGGGGTAGGGCGTGTCCTTTGATAGAATCTCGTGATCGAATTGCGCGATCTTCCGGCCGCTGGGGCGATCCCAGAACTGGAAGTATCGGGCGACTACCCCGGATTCGGTGACATCGGTCACCAGATCGAGATCGGCGAGCATTTCGAGCGTTGCAGGATGGGTCGTCGCCGCGCGTGGACTGCGATTGACGGATGGTTCCGCCTCGACCAGCAGGACGGAGTGACCGCGCCTCGCCAATGCGAGCGCGCAAATGACACCGACGGGTCCGGCTCCGATCACCGCGACGTCGAATTCATCCATCGGGTCACCAGGTGATCGCAAAGAGATCGCAAAGGGTTTGAAGTGAATTGACTTAACGTCAGTTGTTCATATTGTCTGATAATATGTCAAGGAAGCTTACTTACCGATCCCGCAGTTGCTTCGGGATGATTGAAACCGTTCTCGGTGTAGCGCTCGCGGTGAGTTTGCTCTCCGCCAGCCCTGGCTACGCCGCCGAATGGCCGACACACACCGTTACGGTTGTAGTTCCGTACTCAGCCGGCGGTAACACCGACGTGATTGCGCGCCTTGCCGCCGAGCATCTGCAGAAAACTTTCGGACAAGCCTTTATCGTGACCAATCGCACCGGCGCCAACGGGGCCATCGCCGCGCGCATGGTCGCCCACGCCGAGCCGGACGGTTACACGCTGATGATCGCCGCCGCGCCGCAAATGGTGGTCTTGCCGGCGTTGCAGAAGCTGGACTTCGATACGGTCAAGGATTTCACGCCGATCAAGAATATCGCAACCAATCCCTTCGTGCTGGTGGTGAGCCGTTCGGTTCCCGCGCAGACTCTCCCGGAGATTATCGCCTATGCGCGCGCGAATGCCGGCAAACTCACTTACGCATCTTCCGGTGTGGGCAGCATCGCCCATCTCTCAGGCGCCCTGTTCTTCAAAGCCATCGGCGCCGAGGCCACTCACATCCCCTATCAAGGCAATGGGCCGGCGCTGAACGATGTGATCGGCGGCCGCGTCTCGATGATGTTCGCGAATCTTTCCGAGGCGTTGGCGCAATCGACCAACCCGAATATCAGGATCGTGGCCGTGACCAGCACGGCCCGCGTCGCGCAACTGCCGGACACGCCGACGGTGGCCGAGAGCGGCATCGAGAATTTCGAAACCACGACCTGGAACGGGCTGGTCGGGCCGGCGGGTATCCCTGAGGAGATCACCAAGCGGGTGGCGGCTTCGCTGGCGGATCATCTGCGGGAGCCGGCCGTGAAAACGCAGTTCGATACGCTCGGGGTTGAACCCGATGTCGGCTCAAGTGCCGATTTCGTGGCCCGGATCGGTCGTGATTTGCCGCTGTGGGCCAAAGCGGTCGATTCGGCAGGGCTCAAGCAGCAGAACTGATGTTCGGTTGTCGCGCGTGCGGACTATTTCACCTCAATCGTATAGCGGCGCATGACGGAGTTGCCTGCGGGATAGAGAATTTCGACTGTCACGGAGTCGGTGCCCATATAGCCGCTTTCCGGCATATAGAAAATAATCTCGCTATCGACGCCGTTGGCATTGCATTTGGCGCGAGAATTGTTCGCTGGATAAGTCGGAAAGCCAGTGCCCTTCTCGAACGTGACGGCGCCATTTTTTGAAGGTTCGAGAATTCGCACGGCGGGAATTCCGATCGGCGAGCAGTCCGGATTAAGATCATACAAGGTCGCGACCCGAAGCTTCTGATCGCGAACGGCGACGCGTGTTATCTCGGCAATTTGCGGCGGCGGTTTGGGGCCAACCTTGATCGCGTAGCGGCGCTTGCTTACCGATTTGTCGGCATAAAGAATCTCGACCATCAGGGAGTCGTCGCCGGTAAATCCGCGCTCGGGTTCGTAGGTGATCTTCATCCCCTCCGCCGGTTTCTTGTTGCACTCGAAATGTGAATTGCTTTGCGGGAAATTGGAAAACCCGGTTCCGCGATCGACCGAGAGCTTGCCATGCTTTGGAGGCTCGATCGTGGTGATGGTCGCAAAGGCGGCGGCCGCGCAGTCAGGACCGATCTCATAGACGAAGCCGATCTGCTTGCTTTGATCCACAATGACTTCGCTCTTGAATTCTGAGACCTCCGGCGCGCGCGGCGTCATCGCGGCAAATCGATAGCCGCCGTAGACGTCGATCCGCACCTTGTTCAGATCCGCCGTTATCTGCGCCTCCGTCTCTGGCGGGCAGACTTGATGCGGTACGCGTGAGACGAATTCGCGGTGGATCTTCAATGTCCGGTTGTCGATCCTGTAGGTCGATCGATAGGTGAAGAATGTGTTGTCGATCGTTACGGCGGCCAGCGGAAGCGGCATCGGAAAAGCCGGATCAAATACCGCGTCGATATCCTCGCTCTGGTTGCCGGCGAGGCAGTAGAAGGCGGATACCCGTCCGCTCAGCCGGGCGCCGAAAAAGAGATTGCCTGCCGGCCGCACGGAAAACGGCATGCCGACAGGAATGCTCGCGTAAATTGACGGCGCAGGGGCCTTGAAACGATCGTTCAGTTTGAATTCGCTTTTGACGACGACCGGATCGCGCAGCTCTGCAAAATTTCCGAGCTCGTAATGTCCTGTTCCGGGCGTGTTGACGCTCTGAAGCTTGCGCTGGACGATCGTCTCCTGACCTGCCTGTTGCACTACGGTTCCAGCGGAACGCAGGCCGCCGCCGAGCACACCCTTGCTGCTTTCCTCGGTCTGGCCGCTAATGGTGCCATCAGCGGCAAATTGAAGGGTCGTCTTGATGTGCGCCGCATGGTCTTCGGGTCTCATCGCAGGGGTGCGGGCGAGGCTTGCACCGGCCGCGGAAACCCGCACGACGGGTTTGTCGTAGGTGTCCGCAGCCAGGGTTCCGAAAGCCAGAGTGCTTGCGGTGGGATCGTCGTACAGATCGAATTCGGGCAAGTAGATGATCACGTGATTGAGCACCGCCAGCGTCGGCGGCTCGGGCAGGGAATAGGCCGGGCCGAAATTGATCAGGGCGGATTCACTCGGGATGCCCTTGGCGGCGAGCAGCGTGGACATCAGGGTGACCTTGTCCTTGCAGTCGCCGAACCTGTTCTTCAGGATCGTCGCGGCATCGTGCGGCACGACGCGTCCGACGGAAAGATAAACCGCCACGTAGCGGATATTCGCCTTGACCCATTCGTCGATGGCGGCAGCCTGAGCTCTGCGATCGGTTATTCCGCGCGTGATGTCGTTGGCGAGGGCGGTAATTTCCGGTGTGGGCTTCGATTGCGGTAGCGCCGCCTTGCCATAGGCGACGCCTAATTCCGCGTAGGAGCGAAATGTCGAAATCGCCATATAGGGTTCGCGATCGAACGGCGAGACCGCGCCCGGTTCCTCCGGCCGGTAATTGGCGCCGGCAAACTCCAGAAGGTGGCGCCGAATACCTCCAACGATCTCCATTTTGTCGGAGGCGCCGTTTCCGTTTGCCTTGACCGACAGATCGAGACTTGCCGGAGCTTCGACCGTGTATTTGACCGACGACACAGACGCGCTGTGCGGGAAAATATCGAAGTTCGTTAAGTGCCCGGGAAAGAAATCACGCACGATATCCGATTTGAGGGTCATGACCAGGGTATCGCCGACGGCAACATCGGGGAAAATGAACGTCCGTATTTTCAAGTCGGAGGCGTAGGTGGCCTGCAGACCGGAAGCCGCGTCGCGCGTGATGATGTTGGCGGGATCGACCGCGACGTGCCGGCCATCGGCCTTCTCGGTAAATGCTTCCAGCGTTTCCAGCTTTTGCATTCCCTCGACAAATTGCACGGGTTGCTGACTGAGAGACTGGATCACGCCCTGCGAAAGGATTTTGACTCGCTTGGTTGTGGTCTCGGTGGCCGTTCGGTCGTCGCGAACAGTCAAATGGCCGTTGAGCTGCGTCGTGAAAGGCGGCGGCGCGTTGGGGGAGGGAGCTTGTTGCGGCCGATCAGGCTGAGAATTCACCGGAACGTCGGCTGTGCCATCCGGACGGCCTTGCGAGTCAGCATCTGTACTGACGAGACACGCAACCAAAACCGTTTGAAGGACCATCACGAATGTGATGAGATGATGCCGTTTCACTGCGACCCCATACTGGCTCGTTTCTGGTTCAACTGGCGGCGGTTTTACGGGCGGCCGTCAGCGAAAAGTCAGCCTAATGGGCTGCGGGGGACAATCTGAGGCCATCCCTTGGACAACACAATCCCGCGCGTTGAAGTACTTAAGCGGGAGCGAGAATTTGTTCTCGCTATCGAAAAAACTTTGAACCAATTGGTCGATGGATCGACTAATGCCACTGATCTTTCAGCGCGGCTCAAACGGCGCCTGGGTTCCCAGATAGGTTTTCGGCAGCGGTGTTGCATAGGTTCTGATTTTGGAGGTCTTGAGACCCAGCCCGCCCAAGGCTTCCGCCAGTTTGACGGCGCTGGCGACGCCATCGACCACTGGGAGGCCGTGCTGTTCCGACAGCCGCGCGGCGAGGTCGGCCATCCCGGCGCAGCCGAGCACGATCACCTCCGCATTGTCCTCGCGCTTGGCCCTTTCGATTTCCGCGCTGATCTGAACTGAGGCGTTCGAAGCAGGGTCGTCGAGGGCAAGAACCGGAACCTCGCACGCCCGGACCTTGGCGCAGCGAGATGCGAGCCCGTATTTCAACAGATTGGTTTCGATCGCCGCAATGGAACGCGACAATGTCGTGACGACCACGAAGCGATGACCCAGCATCGACGCTAGATGAAAGGCGGACTCGCCGATCCCGATCACCGGCGCCGATGCCAGGCTGCGCGCGGCCTCAAGCCCGGTGTCATCGAAACAGGCAATGATGTGGGCGGAAACCCCGGATGCCTCGGCCTTGGCGATTTCGGCCAGCAATCCGGGCACGGAAAACGCCTCGTCATAATAGCCCTCGATCGAGACCGGTCCGTCCGTCGGATTGACGGCGATGATCTCGGTGCCGGAGGCGGCTGCGGCACGCGCGGCGCGGCCGATCTTCTCGGTCATCGCGGCCGTGGTATTGGGATTAACGACAAGGATGCGCATAGACCTTGTCTTACACCATTCCCTTGCCGGCGTCCGATCCATGGCGCCGCTGCCGGGCCTGCAGCACGAGAATCACGATCAGCGCCGCGAAGATCACCAGAAACGATACCGCGCTGGTGATCGATCCCAGCGCATAAATGTCCGGTTTTGTCACCGTTGTCGTCAGGCCCTGCAATTCCAGCGGCAGCGTATTGACCGAGCCGATAGCCTGGCTCGAACGCGCCAACTCGTCCCACGACAGGGTAAAGCCGAACAGGCCGATGCCGACCACCGACGGCAGGATGATCGGCAGCACGACGTGCCGGAAGGTCTGCCACGGTGTCGCGCCGAGATCGCGGGCGGCTTCCTCCAGCCGGCCATCGAACCGGTTGAAAATCGCAAACATGATCAGGAGTCCAAATGGCAAGGTCCAGGTCAGGTGCGCGCCGAGACCCGACGTGAACAGCCCCATCGCCGTGGTCCAGCCTTCGCTGTGCTTGATGATGAAATCATCCAGCAACCGGAACTCCAGCGCGATGCCCAGCGAGGTGATGATCGACGGCATGATCAGGCTTGCGATCGCGACATAAAACAGCACCGTCGACCCGCGAAAAGCTTTGCGGAACGCCATCCCGGCCGAAACCGAAATCAGCACCGTCAGGATCATCACGACGAGGCCGAGCTTGAGCGACCGGTTAAAGGCCGCGCCGATATCGACGATACCGCCGCCGGAGAACACCTTGCCGAACCACACCAGCGACACGCCGTTCATCGGAAATGTCAGGCCGCCGTCAGGTCCCTGAAACGACAGAATATAGATCGCAAACATCGGCCCATAGAGAAACAGCACATAGGCGATGAAAAACGCGCCGAGGAAATAAAACGATTTCGATCGCCGCTCTCCCATCACAGTTCCTTGCGGATATCGACGATCCGGGTCAGCGAGGAAATGATCAGGATGGTGATGCCGAGCAGGATCACCGCATTGGCGGCGGCGGCCGGGAACTGCAGCGCATTGAGGCGCGCCTCGATGATCTTGCCTGCGGAGGGAATCTGCTGGCCGCCCATCACGCCGATGGTGACGAAATCGCCCATCACGATCGTGATTACGAAGATCGAGCCGATCACGATTCCAGGTTTGGCAAGGGGGATGACGATATTCACCAGCGTCTGCCATCCCGTGGCGCCGGCATCGTAAGCGGCTTCGATCAGGCGCTTGTCGATGCGGATCATCGAATTGAAAATCGGCACCACCATGAAGAAGGTGAAGAGGTGGACGAGCGCCAGCACCACGGAGAATTCGGAGAACAGCAGCCATTCCAGCGGCTGATGAATCAGCCCCATGCCCTGCAGCCCCTTGTTCACCAACCCGTTGCGGCCAAGCAATGGAATCCAGGCGATCATGCGGATCACGTTCGAGGTCCAGAACGGGATCGTGCACAACAGCGTGAGCACGATCTGCCAGGTCTTGGACCTGACGTGGAAGGCCAGAAAGTAGGCGACGGTAAAGCCGATGAAGAGTGTCAGGCTCCACGTCAGCAGGCACAATTTCACGGTTTTGAGATAGGTCTTCAGGATGGTGCACAGGTCCGGCAGATCGGCGATGCATCCCTCGAACGTATCGGTGTAGCCGCGCAGGCTGAACGTGGGGATCATCTCATATTCGTTGTAATCCCAGGCGCTGACGATGGTTACAAAGACGAGCGGCAACAGGAAGAACAGCGCGAAGATCAGCATCATCGGCCCGGCCTGCAGCCAGGCGATGAAGGATTTGCGGTCTTGCATCATGAAGAGATCGATCTTGCGTCGCAGAAAAAAGGACTTGTCGCAAAAAGGACTTGCCGCACCTTGCGTGCGGCAAGTCCCGTGATCGCATCAGGCCGCGATGAATTCATTCCACTTGCGGACCATGTAATCGTTCTCGTCCATCACCGCGTTCCAGCAGGCCACCGCGCCCATGCGGTCGTCATAGGAACCGCCATCGCGCGTCGCGCCGGCCTTTTCGAGGACGGTGCCATCGGGCGCCTTGATGTCGCCGACAGCCGCCTTGCCTTCCATCCAGTAACCCCATTCGTCGGCGGTCATGTTGGCCTTGGCGGTGGAGAGCACCGCGGAGTAGTAGCCCTGGCGGTTGAGGTAAGCGCCGGCCCAGCCCGACAGGAACCAGTTCACGAATTCATAGGCCAAATCGAGCTTCGGTCCGGTCACCGCTTTCGAGACGCAGAATCCCGAGGCCCAGGAGCGATAGCCTTCCTTGAGCGGTTGGAAGGTGCATGCGATTCCCATCGAACGCACCTTGGTGACGGCAGGTGACCACATCGACTGGATGATCGTTTCGCCCGAGGCCATCAGGTTGACGGATTCGTTGAAGTCTTTCCAGAACGCGCGGAACTGACCGGCTTTCTTGGCTTCGGTCATGATCTTCATGGTGAGATCAATCTCGGCCTTGGTCATGTTGCCCTTGTCTTCGTATTTATGCTGGCCGGTGGCTTCGACCACCATCGCCGCATCCATGATGCCGATCGATGGAATGTTCAGGATCGCCGCCTTGCCCTTGAATTCCGGGTTGAGCAGTTCGCTCCACGATGCGATCGGCCGCTTGATGATGTCAGGTCGGATGCCGAGCGTATCGGCATTGTAGACGGTCGGAATCAGCGTCACGAATTCGGTGGGTGTGGCCGAGAATTTTTTTGAGTTCGCGCCTTCGAGATAGAGCACCTTCCAGGGAGCGGTGCCTTGCCCGCCGATCTTCTTGCCATTGGGCAACTGACCCTTGGTGAAGACGGGGGTGAGGTTGTCGAATTCCTTGATCTTCCTGGTATCGAGCGCGAAAATGTTGCCGGACGGGACCAGCTTTTTCAGCGAGAAATATTCGGTATCCAGCACGTCGAACGAGTTCGGCTGCGTGATCACGCGCTTGGTCACGTCGTCGGTGGTCGCCGTGATGTATTCGATCTTGATGCCGGTATCTTCCATGCATTTCTTGGCGATATCGTCGCCTTCGTTCACCGCGGTTCCGAGATATCGCAGCACCTTCGGCTCGGCCGAATGGACATAAGGAAACCCGGTGATCGCGCCTGCGCCGGCCGCAAAGCCGACGGCTCCCGCGCTCGCTTTCAGCAGATTACGGCGGTTGATGCCGCCTTTTTTCGAAACGGTGCTCATGGTCGATCTCCCAAAAATGTCACGCCGCGGTTTTTGACGGCGTGAGGGTTGCAGAACTGGTAGTCTTCAGTGCGCTGGCCTGGGACGGGTCCCAGCTGACAAGGACGCGGTCGCCGACCGCGTAATTGACGGCATCGAACTGGCCTTCCGAAAGTTGCGCGGAGATATCGGGTTTGCCCTCGACGGTGATGGCGACGCGGACGTAGGTGCCCTGGTATTCGACCTCGTTGACGATGCCCGGGATCGATGGGCCATCGGTGACGCCAGCGATCTTGGCCGCATCTTTCAGGATCAGGCGATCGTTGCGAACCGCGAAGGTCTCGTCGCCGACGGCAATGACGTTGTGGCCGCCGATGAATTTGGCGGTGAATTCGGTCCGCGGATGATTGAAAATGTCGCGCGGCGAACCCTGCTGTTCGATCCGTCCGCCGTTCATCAGCACGACGATATCGGCCAGCGCCATCGCCTCATCCTGGCCGTGCGTGACGTGGATGAAGGAGATGCCGAGCTCGCGTTGCAACTTTTTCAGCTCGGTTCGCATGCGCAGGCGCAAAAACGGATCGAGCGCCGACAACGGCTCGTCGAGCAGCAGGATCTGGGGCGATGTGATGAGCGCGCGCGCCAGCGCCACGCGTTGCTGCTGGCCGCCCGAGAGTTGCGCCGGCAATCTCGCGGCATAAGCTTGCATGTCGACAAGTTCGAGCAGCTTTTGGGCTTCGGCGTGGCGCTCGGATTTGGCGACGCCTTTCATCTTCAAGGCAAAGGCGACATTGTCGATCACGGAAAGATGCGGAAACAGCGCATAGGACTGAAACATCATCGCCGTGCTGCGCTCGGCAGGCGGCAGGTCGGTTACGTTTTTCGGCCCGACAATGATGTCGCCCGATGTTGCGAATTCATGGCCGGCGATCATGCGCAACGTCGAGGTCTTGCCGCAGCCGGATGGTCCGAGCAGGCAGCAATAGGAGCCGGCCGGGATCTTCAGGTTGATCGCATCGACGGCGGTGACACTGCCGAACATCTTCGTCAGTTGTACCAGTTCCAGTGCCGCCGCCTTGGTCGCCATCTCTGATCGCCCGCATTGTCTGACAGATCCGGGGCGGCAAGCGTGCTTCCGCCATCGGTTTTCCTGAACGTTCTCTTGAAGGCGAATGCAACAGATGTGCCAAAAAAGTGCCAAATCCCGGTTGTTTGATTAAGTTTGCGGCATTTGTCGCGGGGAGGGGCCTTGCCGCTGCGAGGTCTGGGTTCACACCGGGATAACGGTTTTATTCCGCAATCCCCGGGCGATTGGCGCCGTGTTCGCGACATGCTGCCTTCGATGGCATTGGCTGGCGCAAAACAAGGCTTTCGGAAATCGCGCATCTGGTCTGGCTTGCCAACTCTTTTCAGCCGATCGAAGATGTGATCCTCACCTGCCGTGACTATCAGGTCATTGGCGTTTTCCGCGATCATCAAGAGGCGCAGTTTCGCGGGGGCATGCGGTCTCCCGTTATGCTGCGAGGATAACAGCATGCGCACTACATCCGTGGACGTCGTTCGTATTACCACCAGCGGTCCCGGCGACGTTTCAGGCCTTCTCAAATTGATCGACACGGGCAAGATCGACCCGAAGGCGATCCTGGCGATCCTCGGAAAAACCGAGGGCAATGGCGGCGTCAACGATTTCACGCGGGAATACGCCGTCTCGGCATTATGCGGCGCGCTGGCGCCTTACGTCGATCTGCCCGCGCATCGGGTCGAGGAGCGGATTGCGTTCGTGATGTCGGGGGGTACCGAAGGCGTGCTCAGCCCGCATCTTACTGTCTTCACGCGTCAGAACGTGGATCGGTCGTCCGATGGTATTTCCGGAAAACGCCTGAGCATCGGGATGGCGCAGACGCGGGACTTCCTGCCCGAAGAACTCGGGCGCAGTGCACAGATCGAGGAAACCGCAAAGGCGGTGAAAGCGGCGATGGCCGATGCCGGTATTACCGATCCGCACGATGTTCATTTCGTGCAGATCAAATGCCCGCTTCTGACCAGCGACCGCGTTGAGGCGGCGTCGGCGCGCGGCAACAAGACCGTGACCACCAGCGCCTATGGTTCGATGGCGTATTCGCGCGGCGCCTCGGCGCTCGGGGTCGCGGTGGCGCTCGGCGAGATCGGAAAGGTTGGCGAGGAGGAGGTGCTTCGCAATTACGAACTGTTCTCGTCGGTGGCGTCGACGTCGGCCGGCATCGAACTGATGCATAATGTCGTCATCGTGCTCGGTAATTCAGTGTCATCGGCGTCTTCGTTCGAGATCGGGCATGCCGTGATGCGCGACGCCATCGATTATGCGGCTGTCATCGATGCGTTAAAGAGCGTGGGGCTGCACCCGGAAGACGGCTCTGAACAAAAGGCCGGCCGCCGACTGGTCAACATCTTCGCCAAAGCGGAAGCCTCGCCAAACGGCCTCGTGCGCGGATTGCGTCACATCATGCTGGAAGATACCGACATCAGCGCGACCCGCCACGCCCGCGCTGCGGTTGGCGGATTGATCAGCGGCCTCGCAGGAACGGGCGCTGTCTACGTTTCCGGCGGCGCCGAACATCAGGGACCGCCGGGCGGCGGACCTGTAGCGGCGATCGCGCGGGTGGTGTGAGATATTTTGGGTGAGGTCGGGGCATGCCCTAAGTAGAGCTGTCGCTGGATTGAACTGCCTGGACGACAAAGAAGGCCGCCAATTGAGGCGGCCTTTTCACTTCAATAAATCCAGCGCAACAGGTCCAACGATCAACCACGTCATTATGCCTGAACCCACAACCAAAATGGCCCATAGTCGGCTGCACTGGTTAGGAGTGAGGGTGCGCTTCCTCTCGAGTGCATCTGTCCAGGGCGTGGCCCACCGCTCAATCAGCAATGCAATCGCCATTCCGGCAGCGACAGCTATTAGTTGAGCGGCTATTTTCATAGCGGACGAGTTTCATCCCAGAGTCCTAAAAATTCCATTCTGGACGCCGTCAAAATTCAAATCAGGCCGCTGCGGTCGGAAACAGGCCGGTACCAGATTGACATAAGAACAAAAGAAGAACAATCTCCCGGAGCGCTCTCACACTGAAACCAACCATGCCGCAAACCGCCGCGCCAAATTCCAAAGATGACGTTGACCGGCTGGAAGCTGCAACCGATCAGGCCATCGCGGCTTGTGGTGGCAACGCCCGTGATGCGGTGAAAGCGTTGATCGTCGCGAATGAATTTCTGGAAGCGGAAATGAAAGCGCTGCAGGTCGCCGTCTCGAACGGTTACGCGCGCGGAAAATTTGAGCCCGTGCCGCGCGACCGCAAGGATTGGTATGATTGATGAGAAGCCGTAGGATGGGTGGAGCCAACGGGTCGCGCGAATGCGCGCCCGATGATAAACTCCGCGATACCCATCGCGTCGTCACTAAAAGTTCGGTCGTGCGGATAGCTCGTAGGATGGGTGGAGCGCAGCGATACCCATCATATCGCTGCAAAGTGATGGGTTTCGCAAGTGCTCTACCCATCCTACTCGACTCCTTCCAACAGCAACACGCAACTGATTTGCCCGAAATAGTTACGAGGCAACTAGCGCATCTTTAAGATGACAACCCGATCGCTCGTTACATTTGTCTTATCCCGCAGTTCGGACACGTCCTTCTCCTGCACTGCTGGCGCTTTGTTGCCCCAACCCGATCTGATGAAGGAAGCCACCGCAGCAACGTCAGCATCCGACATCAGCACACGGAACGAGGACATTCTGTACGGGTCGGGCGCTTCGTCTTTAACGACCCGGCCGGCTCCATTCAGGATGATATTGATGATCGAGTCAGGGTCTGCGTCGATCACGTTAGGGTTGCCGGCGAGGGGAGCCATTTGGCCACCCTGGCCTCTCCCGTCATAACCGTGACACCAGACGCAATTTTTTAGATATTGTATGGCGCCCGCGGATTTTCTTTCCGCGCTATGCAGATAATCCGTCGTCTTCGCATCATACACGTAGTTATTGGCGGAATTGCCGTTCGATGGCGGAAGCGATTTCAGATAGTGAGCGACGGCACCGACATCGTCGTCCGTAAAATATTGAGTGCTGTTGTTGAACGCATCCGTCATCGACCCGTAGACGCTGGCGTAATCGTTGTGTCCATCCTTCAGGAATGCGACGATGTCGGCTTCCGACCAGCGGCCGAGGCCGACATCCATCTCGCCACGCAAGCTCGACGCCTTCCAGCCGTCCAACAGCGCGCCCGATAGAAAGCGAGGGCTGTCTTCATTCAGGGCAACCTCCTGAAAGGCCAGGCCGCGCGGCGTATGACAGGACCCGCAGTGTCCGGGCCCCTGAACGATGTAAGCGCCCCGATTCCACTTTTGGTCGCGATCGGCTTTTGGCGCATAGCTCTTCGGGTCGGCGAAAACCAGATTCCACACCGCGAGCGGCCAACGCATATTCATAGGCCATGAAATGTCCGACGGCCTGTTGGCTTGTTCAACGGGGGCTACGTATTTGCTGAAATATTTGTAGAGCAGCTTTATTTCGTCATCGGAAAGTTTTGCATAGGACGGATATGGCATTGCCGGATAGAGACGATGTCCGTCTTTGGCGATGCCGTGGCGAACGGCGTTGTCAAAATCCACCAGGTCGTAAGTGCCGATGCCCGTCTTCGGATCAGGTGTGATGTTGGTTGAATAGATCGTGCCGAGGGGCGACCCCATCGCAAGGCCACCGGCAAAGGGTTTTCCATTCGGAACGCTGTGGCAGGCAACACAATCCGAAAGTCGCGTACTATATTCTGCCAGCTCCAACGAACCGGCATGACCGGCGTCCGTTTTGCTCAACGCGCTTTTCGCCGGCCAAAGGATGGCAAAAGAAACCAAGCCAATGGCAAGGATCGCTACCACTGAAACGGCAATTATCAGCTTTTTCGCCATATGCGCCTCCCCATCGGAGATTCCAACCCCGATTGATTAATCGAATCCACGTCCAGTCTCATCACCGGTTTTTCCTCAGCCGGCAGAGGCCAGCCTCGACAAAACGCCACTTCCGTTGCCGGTGCAACCGATTCAGCGTCGCCAATCTAGGTGCATTCTCGCGCGGCACCAAACGTGAAAGCGCGATCTGAAAGCCCTGATGACTCTGTCGTTGTGACGAGCGGCTGAGCGGTACACCGCGCTGGTTGCGCCGCAAGAGGATGGGTTTTGCAAGTGCTCGGCCATCCCACGGACTGCTCTGTCCGGCGGGCGAGGACGGTCCTCATCCTGAGGAGCTTGCCACCGGGTCCGCGCGAAGCGCGGCCCGATGATAAACTCCGCAAGCGTCTCGAAGGATGGCCGCGAGTCCACGTGTTGCATCCATCCTTCGAGACGCCATGCTCTGCATGGCTCCTCCAGCGATAACGGCGAAGCCGTTACGCAGGGATGAGGTCTGAGCTGGCTTCACGGCGAGGAATTTACCCGACGGGCAAATCAACTGCGCGTCCGCCAAATCAAAGTCCAGTAGCCCTGCGAAAAATATTCTGATTTTCAGAAACCGCAAATCGTTGATATATTCGCAGCCATCCCGTTCCGGCAAGAGGGGCGGTCGCGCGTCGTCACGAACGCGGGACGGGATGTGATGGACGCGAGAGCGTCGGCGCGCATGGATATCGCAGGGCGAGTTGAACCTCGTGAGCGATGGGCAGGCGCGCAGGACGAACGACGTTGTAGCGTACGGCAAAACCGTGTGGTCCTGACGCCCGTTGCTGGTGCCAAGCCGGCGGTGGCTAACCCAGACCCAACCGGGTCGGGCAGCCGCTATCCGCCGGCGACGGTGACAAGACGAATTCGTCGCCGGGGAGAGCACGGCATAAGCCGTAAAGCCATCACGCAGGGGATGCCGGGTGCCTCCGCTGAGCCTGTATGCTCGTGCGTGCACCCTTAACTTCCCTTTTGCGCACGAGACCGCGGGTGCAGCGTGTACCCGGCATTCCCTGCGCCCTCTGTTTTGGGCGGAAACTTTTTGTATCACCCGGGCGCATCGCGTCGCGGGAATGTGGATTTGTGCCTCGTCGTCATTGCAAGCCAACGGGTCGCGCGAATGCGCGCCCGATGACAGGCTCCGCGAAGCAATCCATTCTTTCTTTGTGCGGCGAAATGGATTGCTTCGTCGCTGCGCTTCTCGCAATGACGGAACGGCGTCTTGAGATTTGGCTGTTTGAAATTGTGGAAAGGACCACGCCCGTGCTCGGGCAAACGCCCCAAAAAGTCACCCGATCCCGGGGCGCTCCGGGGCCTCAAAAGGCTGCCGCAGGGGCTAATTTTTACCGGATACCGAGTGTGGCTGGGGAACTAGGATTCGAACCTAGACAAACAGAGTCAGAGTCTGTTGTGCTACCGTTACACCATTCCCCAATATTACCCAGCAGATTCAAACACTTGAGGTTCTGTGGGGCCGGCGCGGCGGGGGAGTTGCAAATTCCCGCCGAAGCGTGCGCCGTTCTACCCGCTCAGTCCCGGCCTTGGCAAGCACGGGGAGATACTGCTCTGGTGCGGGAGCTGCGGTGGTCCGCGGCCAGAGGTAGCGTTTTCAAGCGAAGTGGATACCGGTTCGCGTGAAGAAAACGCGTCAGAACAAAAGTCGCGGGCAGGGGCTACCAGGCATGAGCGTGAATTTCGAAGAGCTGGATTTCCGCCCGACCCCGATGGGCGTGCTCAGCCTGCGGCGTCGCAGATCGCCGTCTTCCGGCATCGACATCTACGAAATCAAACTCGGCGACGAATTCCTGATGTCGAGCCAGTTCACCGTCGCCGAGGTTGAACTCGCCCGGCTTGGCCTTGCGGCGCTTCTGCGCACCAATGTCGATGTCGTCGTCGGCGGTCTCGGGCTCGGCTACACAGCGCTCGCGGCGCTGGAAAATCCGCGGGTGAATTCACTTGTTGTGATCGATGCGCTGGCCGAGGTGATCGAATGGCATGAGCAGGGATTGCTGCCGCTCGGCGAGCAACTGACAAAAGATCGGCGCTGCCGTCTGGTCCATGGCGATTTTTTCGCGCTGTCGCATTCGGACGCGGGGTTCGATTCCGATATGCCGGGGCGCCGCTTCGATGCGGTGCTGGTGGATATCGATCATTCGCCGCGCAACCTGCTGCATCCGCGCCATGCCGCGCTGTACCAGCCGGAAGGATTGGCGCGGCTGGCGTCGCATCTCAATCCCGGCGGCGTCTTCGCGCTGTGGTCGAACGACCCGCCGGATGCCGCGTTCGAACGCGCATTGGCCGGCGCCTTTGCGACGTCGGCGGCGCATGTCGTGACCTTCGATGATTGGCGCGGCGAGCACGACGCGAGCAACACCGTCTATGTCGGCGTCAAGTCGGATCTCTCATGAACGCGGCGCGATCCCGTCCGGCTATTTTATCTTGTCGTAAGCGGCAGCAAAATCGGCCAGCGGGATCGGAATGGCAATGGTCTCCTTGGCCATGTCCTGGAACGACACCTTCAACTGCTTTCCGGCTCTTAACGCGGCGAGCATGTCCGGCGCGATCACGCTGCTGGTGTAGCAGCCCCGGTTTTCGCAGGTCTGGATCTGCAGATCGACAACCTTGCCGTCATCGACCTGGAGTTTCGCGCCGACCGGCAGATTGAGCCCGAGCGGCAATTGCACCAGCGCCACCGGCGTGTGGGTATCGCCGGGGACGCGGATATTGATCAGGACGATCAGCTGCCCGGTCTTGGTGAGAACGGCGCTCTGTTCGATCGCGCATTCGAGCGGAGCATCGCGGCTTCCGCTGGAGCAGCGTACGGCCCAGCCGGGAGGGGGAGTGGCGGCCGTTGTGCCGGCGGCGGGTGGTGCTGCCGGGGCTGGCGCCGCCTGCGCGGTGCTCTTGGACTTGGGAGCTTGGGCGAAGCTGACCCCGACCGGCCCGAAGGCCAGGACAGCAACGAGGATCGCAAATTTCGAAAGTATCTTCACTGGCCAGCCTCCCGGGATGAATGCATCCCGATGGGGCGGCCAGCCATTAAAGTCAAGTCACTCGGCGGCTTCCTTGACCGCGCTGTGCTCGGCGAGGTCGTCACCCTCGTCATCCCTGGAGCGTCCCCATCCAGCAAAGGCGTTCGAAAGCCTGTCGAGATAGAGGTAAATCACAGGGGTCGTAAACAGCGTGAGCGCCTGGCTGACGATCAGACCGCCGACCATCGCGTAGCCGAGCGGCTGGCGAATTTCCGATCCGGTGCCCGTACCCAGCATCAGCGGCACACCGCCGAGCATCGCGGCCATCGTCGTCATCATGATCGGACGAAACCGCAGGATGGCGGCCTTTCGGATCGATTGCTCCGGCGACAGGTGCTCGTCGCGCTCCGCCGAGATCGCGAAGTCGACCATCATGATGCCGTTCTTCTTGACGATGCCGATCAACAGGATGATGCCGATCAACGCGATCAGGCTGAAGTCGTATCCAAACGCCATCAGGATCGCGAGCGCGCCCACGCCGGCCGAGGGAAGCGTCGACAGAATCGTGAGCGGGTGAATGTAGCTCTCATAGAGAATGCCGAGGATCAGGTACACCACCACCAGCGCTGCCATGATAAGCAGCGGCACGGTGCCGAGCGATTGCTGGAACGCCTGCGCGGTACCCTGGAAGCTGGAGTTGAGGGTGGCGGGCGTACCGAGTTCGGCCATTGCTTTTTGCACGGAATCGGTCGCTTGCCCGAGCGCGGCGCCGTTCGCCAGATTGAAGCTGATCGTGATAGCCGGGAACTGACCCTGGTGGCTGATCGAGAGCGAACGCACCGGCACGTTGGTCCAGGTCGCGAAT
Organism: uncultured Alphaproteobacteria bacterium; assembly: GCA_963790595.1. Lineage (GTDB taxonomy): Bacteria > Pseudomonadota > Alphaproteobacteria > Rhizobiales > Xanthobacteraceae > Bradyrhizobium. The sequence goes on from CAWBPE010000001.1 coordinate 67,261, forward strand.
GTCGCCAGCGGCACCTGCTCGCCGGTGAGAGGCGACTTGATGTAGAGCTTGTTGAGCGTGTCGAGGTTGCCCTGCAGTTCGGGCAGGATTTCCAGGATCACGTGATAGCTGTTGAGCTGGGTGAAATACTGAGTCACCTGGCGCTGACCGAACGCGTCATACAGCGTGTCGTCGATCAATTGCGGCTGGATGCCATAGCGCGAGGCGGTGTCGCGGTTGATCTTGAGCTGGAGCGTGGTGCCTTCCGACTGCTGGTCGGTGGCGACGTCGCGCAATTCCGGCAGCGTCTTCATCTTGGCCAGGATCTTCGGGGCCCATTCGTTGAGCTCGTCGAGATTGGCGTCCTGTAGCGTAAATTCGAACTGCGTTCGAGTCGGCCGGCCGCCGAGCCGGACGTCCTGTGCGGCCTGCATGAACAGGCGGGCGCCCTGGACCTTTTCAAGTTGCGGACGCAGGCGCGTGATGACCTCCTGGGCGGAAGCCGTGCGTTCATTGCGCGGCTTCAGCGTCATGTACACGCTGCCGTTATTGCCGGCACGGCCGTTGCCGCCGATCGCCATCGCCACGGAGTCGACGGCGGGATCGGCCATTGCGATGGCGCCAAGCGCTTCCTGCCGCCGCTTCATTTCACCAAAGGAGATGTCCTGCGCCGCTTCGGATGTAGCGGTGATCAGGCCGACGTCCTGCTGGGGGAAGAAGCCTTTCGGAATGATGACGAACAAATAAACCGACAATCCCAGCGTCGCGAAGAAGATCACGAGCGTCGTCAACTTCCAGCGCATCGCAAGGTCGAGGCCGCTCTCATAGGCGCGCAGCATCGCGTCGAAACCGCGCTCGCTCCACTGATAGAGCTTGCCGTGCTGCTGGTGTTCGTTGTGCGCGCGCAGGAAGCGGGACGCCATCATCGGCGTCAGCGTCAGCGACACCACCATCGACACGAAAATGGTCATGGTCAGCGTAACCGCGAATTCGCGGAACAGGCGTCCGATGATGCCGCCCATCAAGAGCAGCGGAATCAGCACCGCGACCAGCGAAATGCTGATCGACATGATGGTGAATCCGATTTCGCTGGCGCCCTTGAACGCCGCGGCCATCGGCTTCTCGCCTTCTTCAATATAACGCGTGATGTTTTCCAACATCACGATGGCGTCGTCGACCACGAACCCGACCGCGATGGTCAGTGCCATCAGCGACAGGTTATCGAGCGTGTAGCCGAACACCCACATCAGCGCACAGGCGCCGAGCAGGGCCAGCGGCACCGTCACGGTCGGAATAACCGTGGCCCAGAAACTGCGCAGGAAGACGAAGATGACCATGACGACGAGCGCGATGGTCAGGAGCAGCGTGAACTGGACGTCCTCGACGGCGGCGCGAATAGTCTGGGTACGATCGCTGATAACGGCGATCTTGATCGCGGGGGGGATCGCGGCCACCAGGCGCGGCAGCAGCGATTTGATCTTGTCGACGGTGTCGATGACGTTGGCGCCCGGCTGCTTGAATACCACCAGGAACACGCCGCGTTTGCCGCCTGCCCAAGCCGCCTGTTTGGCGTCTTCCGGCCCCATGATCGCCTGACCGATGTCGCGGATCCGCAACGGGCCGCCATTGCGGTAGGCAATGATGACGTCGTTCCATTCTTTCGGATCCAGCATCTGGTCGTTGGCGTAGATCGTATAGGCGCGGGTCGCGCCGTCGATATTGCCCTTCGGACTGTCGGTCGTGGTGATGTTGATCGAGTTGCGGACGTCTTCCAGGGACAGGCCTTTGGCGACCAGTTTGGCCGGGTCGACCTGGACGCGGATCGACGGCTTTTGCTGGCCGCCGATCGTGACCTGCGCCACGCCGGAAATCTGGCTGATTTGCTGGGCGAGCTGGGCATCGACGGCGTCGCTGACCGTCGTCAAGGGGAGACTGTCCGACGTCGCCGACAACAGCAGGATCGGCGAATCCGCCGGGTTGACCTTGCGGTAGGTCGGGGGAGAGGGAAGATTCTTGGGCAACTGGCCGCTGGCGGCGTTGATACCGCCCTGGACGTCGTTGGCGGCGCCATCGATGTTGCGGTTGAGATCGAACTGGATCGTGACGGAAGCGGTTCCGAGGTAGCTCGTCGAGGTCATCTGGGCGATGCCCGGAATCTGCGCGAATTGCCGCTCCAGCGGCTGCGCCACCGACGAGGCCATGGTTTCAGGGCTCGCGCCCGGCAAGGTCGCGGTGATCTGGATGGTGGGGAAGTCAACCTGCGGCAGCGGCGCGACCGGCAGCAACGGATAGGCCACCAGGCCGACAAACAGAATACCGGCCATCATCAGCGACGTGCCGATGGGATAGCGAATAAACGGCGCTGAAATGCCTTCGCCCGTTCCCGTCGTTCCTGTCGGAGCGTGGCTCATTCTTGCCGTACCTTGGGTTGCGCCGGATCCGAGCTCGCCACCGCGGTGCTGACGAGAGTTCCTGCCTGCACTTTGTACTGGCCAGCGGTGATGACTTTCTGTCCAGGCGACAGACCGCTCTCGACCACCGAATGTCCGTCGATCGACTGACTGACCTTGACCTTGTGTAACTCGGCCTTGTTGTCTTCGTTCACAACATACGCGTAGAGGCCCGAAGTGCCGTGCTGTATCGCCTCGTCGGGAACAACCGTCGCGTCTTTAAGCGTCTGCACCAGAAGCCGTGTCGAAACGGATTGGCCGGGCCATAGCGCGTGGTTCTTGTTGTCAAACACGGCCTTGAGCCGAACGGTTCCACTGGTGGAGTCGACCTGATTGTTGACCACCGCCAGTTTTCCTTCTGCGAGGGGCTTCTTGCCATCGGTTGTGATCGCGATGGTCTTGAGCGGCTGAATCGCCTGTGCCTCGTTTATATACGGTAATTGCTCTTCCGGCGCGGTGAAAATCACGGCAATCGGCTCGATCTGGGCGATCGTTACGATCCCGGTCTGGGTCGCCGCATTGACGATGTTGCCGATATCGACCTGGCGCAGGCCGACGACGCCCGAGATCGGCGCCTTGACGGCGGTGTAATCGAGTTGGGTCTGGGCGTTGAAGATGGCCGCAGCGTCGGCCGCGATCTGCGCCGTCAACTGTTGAACGGTCGAGCGCTGGGTATCGAGCTGCTGCCGGGTCGCGAATTCGCCGAGCTTGGTGTAGCGCTGCAGGTCCAGATTGGCGTTGGCCAGATTGGCCTCGTCCTGCTCTTTCTTGGCTTTGGCCTGATCCAGCACGGCCTGGTACGGCCGGGGATCGATTTCGGCGAGCAGGTCGCCCTGGTTGACTTCCTGGCCTTCCTTGAAGGCGATTTTATCGATCTGACCGTCGACGCGCGTGCGCACGACAACGGTGTTAAAGCCCTGCACGGTTCCAAGCCCGGTCAAATAGACCGGAAAGTCGGATTTCTCGACCGGCGCGACGGCAACGCGGACGGCAACGCGGGCCGCCGCCTTCTGCGCATTGGCGGCTGCCGTGGCCCGGTCCTCGCCCTGAACGCGCTGCCAGCCGTAATAGCCCGCCGCGCCAGCGACCAGGAGCAGCAAAACCCAACGTATTGTCCGCGACTTTTTCATGTCAGCCCGTTCAGCCCTGTTAGTGCAAAAAATTAGAGTACCGGGTCTTTAAAAAGGTTCATAGCCGCCCAGATATAATATGCGTGCACTTAATGTGTAAACACACTATCCTGAGAAAAATACTAAACATTTTGAAACATTTGAGCACTGCCATCCATGTCGCTTGACCTGAAAAAGCAGTTAATAACGCAACTTGTCGAAAGTTCGCGGCTGCTGCGCAACTACATCGATCATCGCGCCAAGGGCCGGGGCACCACCCGGGCGCAGTGGATCGTCCTGTTCCGCCTGCGCGAGCAGGAGGGGCTGTCGCAGGTCGACCTGGCGGATGTGCTCGAATTGCAACCGATCTCGCTGGTACGCCTGCTCGACCGGCTGGTCGAACACGGCCTGGTTGAGCGCCGGCACGACCCCCGGGATCGCCGGGCCAATCGCCTGTTTCTCACGGCGGCCGGCCGCCAGCTTGCCAACGATCTCGACAGCCTGCGTGAATCCATTGCGACCGATGTGTTGCAGGATATTCCGGCGGCGGCGATCGAAACCAGCCTCGAGACGCTCCGGGACGTCAAGGATCGGATCAAGAGTCTTGCCGAGCCGCCCGGCACTGTCGCAGTTAAGTAATCCGCGCAGTTAGGTAATCCGCGCGGTCAAGTAATCCGGGCCGCCGAGATCACCATTTCTTCCTGAGTGCACCTGCGAAGATGACGCGTGCAGTTTGAATTACACCGCTGCGATCATTATCGCGGCTTGATGACGTCGGAATCGCTCCGCGTGAGGTGCCATTTCGTAACGTAACCGTGAACACTTACGCGCGGCTTTAGAACGGTTTCAAATTGAAGATTAGAATCGTTTCGAACAGGCATTGCGCGACCCGTCGCGCCTTTTTTCCAACGGCAGGGCGTGATACGGCAAGCCTGCATCCGCGGCCTGACTTTTCGATAGCGCAACTCAGGGTCTGGTGGAGTGTGTTGGGCGAGATGACGCTGACATCGTCAAATCGACCGGTATCTGTCGCAATCTCTTAGTCGCTGCTGGGCCGAAGTATGAACATCTTACATTTTCGAACGATCTATCGCGTGTTGTTCGCGTTGACGGTGCTGTCGCTGACGCAACCTTCATTCGCGCAGCAGAAGGCCGCGCCGACACCGCCGCAGGCCCCCGTAGTGTCTCAGCCCGCGGCGGCCCCAGCTCCGGCTCCTGTGGTTGCGGTTCAGCCCATGCCGCCGGCGGCCGCCAACGCGACCGCAATGCCAGCCGATGACGGCCGATCGCCGAAATCGCCGGCGATCGTGCTGCGCGAATTGTCGCCATGGTCGATGTTCATGTCGGCTGACATTCTGGTCAAAGCGGTCATGATCGGGCTCGCTTTCGCTTCGCTGGTGACGTGGACCATCTTCATCGCCAAAATGATCGAGCTGTCGCTGGTCCAGAGCAGGCTCCGCGCAGCGCTCGCCAAGATCGGCGATTCAAGATCGCTGGCGGAGGCGCAATTCGCGCTCGGTGCCAAGGACAGCGTGTTGTCGTCATTGCTGGCGGCGGCGATGCGCGAGGCGCGGCTGTCGGCCGGAATTTCCAGCGACAACGGCATCAAGGAACGCGCGGCGTCGAGCTTCGCCGAGATCGTGCGCGCCGAAGCGCGCCGGATCCGACTCGGCATGGGACTATTGGCAACCATCGGCGCGACATCGCCGTTCGTCGGACTGTTCGGCACCGTATGGGGTATCATGAACAGCTTCATCGGCATCTCGAAATCGCAGACCACCAATCTGGCCGTCGTCGCCCCAGGCATTGCCGAAGCGTTGCTGGCCACCGCCTTTGGTCTGGTCGCCGCGATTCCGGCCGTGATCATCTACAATCATTTCACGCGGGTCACGAAAGGGTATCTCGAACTGGTCGGCCGCTCGTCGGGCGCTGCGGGGCGATTGCTGTCGCGCGATCTCGATCGCACCCATGTCAGTTCTCAGAGCGGCGCGCATTCGCGCGCAGCGGAGTAGACGGTGGCCTTTTCGATCACAGATACTGATGATGACGACAGCGATTTCGCCGAATCGCACGAGATCAATGTCACGCCGTTCATCGACGTCATCCTCGTTCTCCTGATCATCTTCATGGTGGCGGCGCCGCTATCCACGGTCGATCTGCCGATCGATCTGCCGACCTCAAGCGCGACCCCGCAGAAGAAGCCCGACAAGCCGACCTATGTCAGCATCAAGCCGGATCTGACACTCGCGATCGGAGAAGATCTGGTCAAGCGGGCCGATTTGATTCACTCGCTCGATGCCCTGGCCGATATGAACAGGGATCGCTACGTATTCCTGCGCGCCGACCGCTCGGTGCCCTATGGCGAGTTGATGGGCGTGATGGAGCTTCTGCGCGCGGGTGGCTATTCGAAGATTAAGCTGGTCGCACTCGAGGGCGCTCCGGCTGCCGCGGCGACCGGCCCTGCGACTGAACCTGCAAAGCCTTGACGGCAGAGCGATGAGCGACACCGATCTCGAACAAAAGCCATCCCGGCGGCTGTGGGTTCTCGCGGCCGTGGCGGCGCTCGCGCTTCACCTTGGCGGCGCGGCACTCGCGATCGCGCATTTGCGAGCCGACGACGGCCTTGATGGTCTCGGTGCGAGCGGGGCCGAGTTCGCCGTCGAGATGGCTTCGCCGAAGGTTCCCGATGACGAACGGCCGCCGGGACCGGATTCGGATCAGAGGCAGGAGCAGCCACCGGTTCAGGAACAGCAGGCCGAGGTCAAGGAGTTGGATCTGGAGAAGGCCCGGCCGGTCGAGGCGGATGACCCCGACCGCCTCGTGACGACGACCGATTCGAAGAAGCCCAAGGAGGACGATCCCAAGATCGCCGCCGTGCAGACACCGCCCATGGAGGAACAACAGGCCTCGGAAGAGTCCTCAAGAAAGCCGCTCGATGAGAACGCGCCCGAGGCCGACAAGGCCAAAGCGCCGAACATCGGCATCGGCAAGGACAAACAGCAACTCAGTGCGAAGTGGGGTCGGAAGGTCAGCGCCTATATCAAGATGCACCACCGTTATCCGGAGAACAGGAACAAGGACGCCAAGGTAAAGGTGAATCTCGTGCTCAACCGGCGTGGAAACGTTGTCTCCGTCGATGTCGCGGAGTCATCGGGAGATGCTGCATTTGACGAGGTGGCCGTTTCGATGGTTCGCCGCTCCGACCCGGTGCCGCGGCCCCCGGCGGAACTGACGGACGATACGTTCAACTTCGATCTGGAACTGACTTTCAACAAGCCGAAATGACGCTCGGTTGAACACCGGCGTCATCGCCAAATGCTTCTATCGTCGAACTGTCACCGCAGCAAATATCGAAAGCCGACATACACCACGACAAGACACGCGAAGATCAGCGCGACGGGAAGCCGGGATTTACCGTCCGGACCGGCGGCCTTTTTGGGCCGCGGAGGTGGCGGGCGCTTGAAGGCGGTGACGTTGTCGGTGACCTGACCGACCGGTTGAGCCTTGACGTCGGGGGCTTCGCCGACGCCCCCCATCTCGGCGTAATAGCTCCGGTAGATTAAATTGATAGTGGCGTCGCTGGCCTGCGGCTCCGTCATGGCCTTCTGCAACTCCTTGTAGCTGACCAGGAAAGTCTGGGCCTCGGCGGGCAGGGATGAGGCGCCATTGAGCTTCGCCATCATCTTCCAGGTCGCGAAATCCGCCCGCGCCCTGGTATCGGCGCGTCGCGCGATCATCATGTCCGCTGCTTTGATCAAAACGGCCTCTGCTCTTTCCGGCGGGTGGGAATGGTTTGGGGCCAGGTTGGCGACGGAGTTTAGCTGTTACCGGTTACGACGAGGATAGACTGAATCACATAGCCGGTGGTTGTGCGCAGTATCGCCGAAATAACATCAAGATTTAGACCGAACTGCGAACCGGCCAGCGGAAGCAGGATCAGAATTCCGATCAGGATCAGCATCCCGTAGGGCTCCAGCCGGGCCAGCGGCGCCGCCAATATCTGAGGTAACAGCCCGACCGCGACCCGTCCGCCGTCCAGCGGCGGAATTGGCAGCATGTTGAAGATCGCGAGGATGACGTTGATGATAAGGGCGTTTTTGAGATTGTCGGCCACCCACTGGGCCGCGTTTGCGGGCACATAGTTCAGCAGGTGAAACGCTGCCGCCGCGATCAGCGCGAGGGCGATATTGGTGGCTGGTCCAGCCAGCGCCACCCAGACCATGTCCAGCCGCGGGTTGTTCAGGGCGCGGAAATTCACCGGCACCGGCTTGGCGTAGCCGAACAGAAACGGCGAGTGCGACAACAGCAGGATGGCCGGCATCATCAGGGTGCCGAACGGATCGATGTGCCGCAGCGGATTGAAGCTGACCCGGCCCTGGTCCCAGGCGGTGTTGTCGCCGAAATGATGCGCGACAAAGCCGTGGGCGGCTTCATGAAAGGTGATGGCGATGACGAGCGGCAGTACCCAGACCGATACGTCATAAAGGGTGGTGTTCACGGATCATCCTGACCGGTTGGGCCGCTAGGGCACCTGTTCCGGATACTGTGGTAGTCCGTCGTCGAGCTTTACCCAATGCATTTTTTCGCTGACCCATATGTGTTCGGTGGGTGCGAACGCATTGCGGTCATCGAATGTTGCCAGCGCGACACCGGCAGCCGTGCCATTGGTGCGCCACGAAAACAGCCTTGTGCCGCAGGTCTTGCAAAACACCCGGTCGGTGGCCGGGGAAGATGGATAGCGAGCGGTCTCGCCTTCAACCATCAGGGCATCCTGGGGAAACAAAGCGCGCGCATAGAACGGCGACCCCATCGACATCTGGCATTTGCGGCAGTGACAGACGCGGACATTAATTGGTTCGCCGTGGGCCTTGAACCGAACCGCGCCGCACAGACATCCGCCTTCCCTGATCATGGTATCTCCGCTTAGCTCGCTCTAATACGTCGCGCGGCCGCCGGAAATATCGAACACCGCGCCGGTCGAGAAGGCGCAGTCTTCCGACGCCAGCCACGCCGCCATCGCCGCGAGTTCTTCCACCAGCACGAAGCGTCCCTTCGGAATCTTCGACAGCATGAAATCGATATGCTGCTGCGTCATCTGGTCGAAGATCGCGGTCCTCGCCGCGGCGGGGGTGACGGCGTTGACGGCGATATCGTAGGCGGCCAGTTCCTTACCGAGCGATTTGGTCAGCGCGATCAGGCCGGCTTTCGAAGCGGAGTAGTGCGCCGCGTTGGGATTGCCTTCCTTGCCGGCGATCGAGGCGATGTTGACGATACGGCCGTATTTCTGTTTGACCATCGCCGGGACGATCGCCTTGCAGCAGATGAAGGGCCCGTCGAGATTGATACGCAAAACCTTGCGCCATTCTTCGAGGTCGGTTTCCCACACCGTCTTGTTGATCCCGGCGATGCCGGCATTGTTGACGAGGATGTCGATCTTGCCGAAGGCAGCCAGCGTTGCGTCCCGCGTTTTCTCGACGGCCGCAAGATCCGTGACGTCGACCTTGAAGGCGATGACGCCGGCGCCGATTTCCTTGGCGGTCTTTTCGGCAAGGGGTTGGTCGTGATCCCAGATCGCGACCTTTGCGCCTGAGGCGACGAAACGTTCGGTGATCGCGCGCCCAAAACCCTGCGCGCCGCCGGTGACGACGGCGCAGCGGCCGTTCAGATCGATCTTGTTCATGATGGACTCCCTTTGTTTGGTGATGCTCATGGTGAGGAGCGCGCTCTTGCGCGCGTCTCGAACCATGAAGGTAATTCGGCTCCCATCCTTCGAGACGCGGCGAAGGCGCCGCTCCTCAGGATGAGGTCTTCTTCACAGTGTCCAGCCGCCGTCGATGATATGCGCGACGCCGGTCGTGAACGCGCTTTCGTCGCTGGCGAGATAGAGCGCGAGCGAGGCGATCTCGTCGGCGGTGCCGAGCCGTCCCATCGGCTGGCGGCTGACGAACATCTCCCGCCCGCCGGGGCCTGCGGCGGCGGCGCGGTTGAGCATCGACGGTGTTTCGATGGTACCGGGGCAGATGCAATTACAGCGGATGCCCTTGGTGATGAAATCGGTCGCGACCGCGCGGGTCAGCGCCGCGACGGCGGCCTTGGTCGCGCCGTAGACGTAGCGATTGGGCGCGGCCTTGAACACGCCGGCGGCCGACGAGATATTCACGATCGAACCGTGGCCGGCTTCCAGCATGCCCGGCAGAAAAGCCCCGATGGTCCGGTGCATCGACTTGACGTTGATGTCGAACGAAAAATCCCAGTCGTCGTCGGAGCATTCGAGCACGGTGCCGTTGTGCACGAAGCCGGCGGCGTTGAGCAGGATGTCGACCTTGCCGACACGCTTTGCCATCGCCGCGACCGCGGCGCTGTCGCGCACGTCAAGCTTTGCCACTTCCGCCACGCCGTCCTTGGCAAGCTGCGCGAGGCCCTTTTCGTCGATGTCGGTTGCAAATACCGTGGCGCCCTCGCGCGCAAAAGCAATGGCGGAGGCGCGGCCGATGCCGGCCGCACCGGCCGTGACGAATGCGCGTTTGCCTTTCAGGCGGTCTGACATTGTTGTTTCTCCTTATTCACCTTGAATGAGTTCTTTCGTCATTGCGAGGAGCGAAGCGACGAAGCAATCCAGTCTTCGTTGGCAGACATGGATTGCTTCGCTTCGCTCGCAATGACGGCAGTTATCAATGATTATCCCGCGCCACGCCGACCTTGCCGGCGATGTCGTGATAACGCGTCGCCAGCTCCATGCAGGCGCCGGTGGCCTGTTGGCCGACGGTGGAGCGATAGAGTTCCTGCCACGGCGTCTGGTTGGCCGGGTAGGGGAAGCCGCCCTTGGCTTTCAAGTCCGCGTGGCGGCGCTTTAGCTCTTCGTCGGAGATCAGGATGTTGGCGCTGCCTTTGTTCAGATCGATGCGAACCATGTCGCCGGTCTTGAGGATGGCGAGCCCGCCATTGGCGGCGGCTTCCGGCGTCGCATTCAGTATCGACGGCGAACCCGAGGTGCCGGACTGGCGGCCATCGCCGATGCAAGGCAAAGACAGGATGCCGCGCTTGATCAGGGCGGCAGGCGGCTGCATGTTGACGACCTCGGCGCCGCCGGGATAGCCGATCGGACCGGTGCCGCGCACGAACAGGATGCAATGCTCGTCGATATCAAGCGAGGCATCGTCGATCCGGTGGTGATAATCCTCCGGTCCCTCGAACACGATGGCGCGGCCTTCGAACGCGTTCGGATCCTTCGGGTTGACCAGATAGCGGTCGCGGAATTCCTTTGAGATCACGCTGGTCTTCATGATCGCGGAATCGAACAGATTGCCGCGCAACACCAGGAAGCCGGCATCCTTGACCAGCGGCTTGTCGTAACTGCGGATCACGTCGCCGTCGGGTTTGGGCGCGTCGCGGCAATTGTCGCCCATGCTGTGACCGTTGACGGTCAGAGCGTCTTCATGGATGCGCTTGTGCTGCATCAATTCGCGCACCACCGACGGCACGCCGCCGGCGCGATGATATTCCTCACCGAGATAGAATCCGGCCGGCTGCATGTTGACCAAGAGCGGAATCGCATGGCCGTATTTCTGCCAGTCGTCGATCGACAGCTCCACGCCGATATGGCGGGCGAGCGCATTGATATGGATCGGCGCATTGGTCGAGCCGCCGATCGCCGAATTGACGACGATGCAATTTTCAAAGGCTTTGCGCGTCAGGATGTCCGACGGTTTCAAATCCTCCCACACCATCCCGACGATGCGCGTGCCGGTCTCGTAGGCGATCTGGCCGCGTTCGCGATAGGGCGCGGGGATCGCTGCGCAACCGGGCAGCGACATGCCGAGCGCTTCGGCCAGCGAATTCATCGTCGAAGCCGTGCCCATGGTGTTGCAATGGCCCACCGACGGCGCCGACGACGCCACGATATTCATGAACTCTTCATAGTCGATATCGCCGGCGGCCATCTGCTCGCGGGCTTTCCAGACCACGGTGCCGGAGCCGGTGCGCTCGCCATTATGCCAGCCGTTCAGCATCGGTCCGCCTGACAGCACGATCGCCGGCAAATTCACGGTCGCCGCCGCCATCAGGCAGGCCGGGGTCGTTTTGTCGCAGCCGGTGGTCAGGACCACGCCATCGAGGGGATAACCGAACAGAATTTCGACCAATCCGAGGTAGGCGAGGTTACGATCAAGCGCGGCGGTCGGTCGCTTGCCGGTTTCCTGGATCGGATGCATCGGAAATTCCATCGCGATGCCGCCGGCGGCACGGATTCCCTCACGGACCCGGTGCGCCAGTTCAAGGTGATGGCGATTGCACGGGGAGAGGTCGTTGCCGGTCTGCGCGATGCCGATAATCGGCTTGCCGGATTGCAATTCGTGCCGGGTCAGGCCGTAATTGAGGTAGCGCTCGAGGTAGAGCGCGGTCATTCCGGGGTTGTGGGGGTTATTAAACCATTCGCTGGAACGGAGTTTGCGCCGGCTGACACCGGCAAGCGGCTTGTTCATGGGTTCTCCCGCAGCGCACACGCCTTATTTTTGTGCGTCATTTTCGTATGGGCAGCCAATGTTCGCATGTCACCGCGCGCTTCGCAACGCTCGCGGACAGGGCGATCATCTACGACTTTGATCCAACGACATCGCCGAAAAAGTCTGGTAAGACCCCAATCAAATCAAGCAAGATCGCGGCATTCGCCGCGGGCCAAGGGCTTATTCGGGAGGGTTTTTATGTCGTCAGTGCAAATCCGCGACGTGCGAAAATCGTTTGGCGGCTTTGAAGTCCTGCACGGCGTTTCGATTCCGATCGAAGATGGCGCCTTTGTCGTGCTGGTCGGCCCTTCCGGCTGCGGCAAATCGACCTTGCTGCGGATGCTCGCCGGGCTCGAAAACATCACGTCCGGGACGATTTCGATCGGCGACCGCGTCGTCAACAATGTCCAGCCCAAAGAGCGCGACATTGCCATGGTGTTCCAGAATTATGCGCTCTATCCGCATATGACGGTCGCCGACAATATGGCGTTTTCGCTCAAATTGCGCGGCGCAAGCGCCGACGAGATCAACAAGGGCGTCAAGCGCGCCGCCGAAATTCTCGATCTGACGCCGCTGCTCGATCGCTATCCCCGGCAATTGTCCGGCGGACAGCGCCAGCGCGTCGCGATGGGGCGCGCCATCGTGCGCGATCCGCAGGTGTTCCTGTTCGACGAACCCTTGTCGAACCTCGACGCCAAGCTGCGGGTGGCGATGCGCACCGAAATCAAGGAATTGCACCAGCGCCTCAAGACCACGACGGTCTATGTGACGCATGACCAGATCGAGGCCATGACCATGGCCGACAAGATCGTGGTGATGCATGACGGCATCGTCGAGCAGATCGGCTCGCCGCTGGAACTCTACGATCGGCCGGACAACCAGTTCGTCGCAAGCTTCATCGGCTCGCCGGCGATGAATTTCCTCAAAGGCACCGTCAAGGTCAACGGCAGCGCCGGTTTCGAGGGCCCGAATGGCGTGAAACTGCCGCTCAAATCGGCGCCCGCCAATTCTGACGGTCGGCCGGCGGTCTACGGCGTGCGGCCCGAGCACTTCACCATCGCAGACGATGGCGCGGAAGCCGAGATCGTGGTGGTGGAGCCGACGGGATCGGAAACGCAGGTGTTTGCCAAGCTTGGCGGACAGCAGGTCGTTGCCGTGTTCCGCGAACGTCATCAGTTCAAGCCGGGCGACAAGGTCCGGCTGAAGCCGGATCCGTCGCTCGTGCATCTGTTCGATGACGCGACCGGCAAGCGGTTATAATTTATCGAAAACAATTGGTCGAAGAAGAACCAGTCAAAACAGGGGAGAATACGTACGATGAATAGCTTTACTCCGGATCGGCGGTCTTTGCTGAAGGGCGGCAGCACCTTGCTCGCGGCCGCGGCGACCATGTCGAGCGAACAATTGCTGGGCTTTGCCAAGGCATGGGCGCAGACCGCGCCGTGGAAGCCGGAAGCGGGCGCCAAGATCAACATGCTGCGCTGGAAGCGCTTCGTCGAAGCCGAAGACGTTGCCTTCATGAAGATCGTCGATGCCTTCCAGAAGGCCACCGGCGTCACCATCAACGTGTCCAACGAATCCTATGACGATCTCCAGCCCAAGGCGTCGGTCGCGGCCAACACCGGGCAAGGCCTCGATCTGGTCTGGGGTCTGTACTCGCTGCCGTTCCTGTTCCCGAGCAAATGCACCGACATGACCGACGTCGCCGATTATCTCGGCAAGAAATGCGGCGGCTGGGCGCCGTCGGGCCAGGCCTACGGCAAGCTGGACGGCAAGTGGATCGGCATTCCCGTCGCGGCCACCGGCGGTCTGGTGAATTACCGCGTCGCCGCCGCTGAAAAAGCCGGCCACAAGGAATTCCCGAAAGACCTCGGCGGCTTCGCCGACCTGATCAAGGGCCTGAACAAGAACGGCACTCCGGCCGGCATGGCGGTCGGCCACGCCTCGGGCGACGCCAATGGCTGGCTGCATTGGGCGTTGTGGTCCCATGGCGGCAATCTGATCGACAAGGACAACAAGGTGGTTCTCAATTCACCTGAAACAGCCAAGGCGCTCGAATACGTCAAGGGACTGTACGATAACTTCATCCCGGGTACGGCGTCCTGGAACGACAGTTCCAACAACAAGGCGTTCCTGGCCGGCCAGCTTTATCTGACCACCAACGGCATTTCGATCTATGTCACGGCCCGCAAGGAAAATCCGCAAATCGCCGAGGACATGAATCACGCCCATCTGCCGGCGGGTGTCGATGGCACGACCAAGGAGTTGCATCTCGGTTTCCCGATCCTGGTCTTCAACTTCACGAAATTCCCGCAGGCCTGCAAGGCGTTCACCGCCTTCCTGCTTGAACCGGAACAGTACAATCCCTGGATCGAAGCCGCGCAGGGCTATCTCTCGCCGTTCCTGCTCGACTACACCAAAAACCCGATCTGGACTGCCGATCCCAAGAACACGCCGTATCGCGACGTCGCGGTAACTGCGCAAACACCAGCGGGTATCGGCCAGATGGGCGAGAATGCCGCCGCCGCGATTGCCGACTTCGTGCTGGTCGACATGTTCGCGAATTACTGCACCGGGCGCGAAGATGTGAAGACGGCGATGGCTTCGGCGGAACGTTCCGCCAAGCGCATCTTCCGATAGGCGATATCGCCGGCGCGGGTTCCGCGCCGGCATGTTTCTACTGGATATCTGAGCGATGCTCGGCTTTAAGACAAGCGATTAGCCGGGCGTCGTCTTCAGGTTTGGAATTGGAGCGAGATGAGTACCCTTCAAACATCGATGCCGGTGCAGGCTGCGGCCGTGGATACGCGTTCGCTATGGACGCGGCTGAAGACCAACCGCAACTGGGTCGCGTTGTGGTTCATGCTGCCGGCGGCGGCATTCCTCATTTTGTTTCTGGCCTATCCGCTCGGGCTCGGCGTCTGGATGAGCTTTACCGACGAGCGTATCGGCCGCCGCGGCATTTTCATCGGCCTCGAGAATTACGAATGGCTGCGGGATGACGCAATCTTCTGGCTCTCGGTATTCAACACGCTGCTCTATACGATCGTCGCCAGCGCCATCAAATTCGCAGTCGGTCTGTATCTTGCGCTGCTGCTGAACCGGCACATGCCGTTCAAGGCGCTGATCCGCTCGGTGGTGCTGATTCCCTTCATCGTGCCGACCGTGCTGTCGGCGATCGCATTCTGGTGGATCTACGATTCCCAGTTCTCGATCATCTCGTGGTCGCTGATCAAGCTCGGCCTGATCGACCACAACATCAATTTTCTCGGCGATGCGAACATGGCGCGCGGCAGCGTGATTTTCGCCAATATCTGGCGCGGCGTTCCCTTTGTCGCGATTACGCTGCTGGCCGGCCTGCAGACCGTGTCGCCCTCGCTCTATGAAGCGGCGGTGCTCGATGGCGCCACTAACTGGCAGCGGTTTCGATACATTACCTATCCCTTGCTGACGCCGATTATCGCCGTGGTCATGACCTTCTCGGTGCTGTTCACCTTCACGGATTTCCAGTTGATCTGGGCGCTGACGCGCGGCGGTCCGGTCAATGCCACGCATCTGATGGCGACCCTGAGCTATCAGCGCGGCATCATCAGCGGCCGGCTCGGCGAGGGCGCGGCGATCGCCACCGCGATGATCCCGTTCCTGATGGCGGCGATTGCGATTTCCTGGTTCGGCATGCAGCGCCGCAAATGGCAGCAAGGATCGAACAATGACTGATTCCGTCCTGCCTTCGAAAGTCCCGGTCGCAAGCCAGAGCGACGAAAGCGATGGCATGAGCTATCTGGAGTCGTTGCCGCGCCGCGTGGTGACGCTCTACATCCCGCTATTCGTGATCCTGATCGTGCTGCTGTTCCCGTTCTACTGGATGGCGCTGACGTCGATCAAACCCGACGAACAGCTGATCGATATGAACAAGTACAACCCGTTCTGGGTGATCCATCCGACCTTCAAGCACATCAGCAAGCTGCTGTTCGAGACCCAGTATCCGCGCTGGCTGTGGAATACGATGTATGTGGCGGTGGGCGCCACGACGTTGTCGATCATCGCCAGCGTGCTGGCGGCCTATGCCATCGTGCGCCTGCGGTTCAAGGGCGCGGACGCGGTGGGCGTGCTGATCTTCTTTGCTTATTTGGTGCCGCCGTCGATACTGTTCATTCCGCTGGCCTCGGTGATCCAGGCCTATGGCTTGTTTGACTCGCCGCTGGCGCTCATTCTCGTTTATCCCACGCTGCTGATTCCGTTCTCGACCTGGCTGTTGATGGGATATTTCAAGACCATTCCCTATGAGCTTGAAGAATGCGCGCTGATCGATGGCGCATCGCGCTGGCAGATCCTGACCAAGATCATCGTGCCGCTGGCGATCCCCGGCATGATCTCGGCCTTCATCTTTTCCTTCACGCTGTGCTGGAACGAGTTCATCTACGCGCTCACCTTCCTGCAATCGACGCCGAACAAAACCGTTCCGGTCGCGATCGTGAACGAGTTCGTCGATGGCGATATCTACAAATGGGGTTCGCTGATGGCGGGTGCGCTGGTCGGCTCGCTGCCGCTGGTCATCCTTTATGCGTTCTTTGTCGAGCACTATGTGTCGGCGATGACCGGAGCCGTGAAAGAGTAAGCGCGCAGGCCCCGCAGGCTGAATTAAGAACAACAAGGAGTTGGGTCTTGCATATTCTGGTTTTGGGCGGCGCCGGCATGGTCGGCCGCAAACTGACCGAGCGCCTGTTGCGCGACGGCCGTCTCGGCAAGCGCGATATCACCCGCATGACGCTGCAAGATGTGGTCGCGCCCGCCAAGCCCGACAAATCGGGCTTTCCAGTCGATACCGTGACCTGCGATTTCGCGGTAGCAGGTGTGGCCGAAAAGCTGGTCGCCGACCGTCCCGATGTGATTTTCCATCTGGCGGCGATCGTCTCCGGCGAGGCCGAACTCGACTTCGACAAGGGCTATCGCATCAACCTCGACGGTACGCGGATGCTGCTCGATGCGATCAGGGTCATTGGCGGCGGCTACAAGCCCCGAATTGTCTTCACCTCGTCGATTGCCGTATTCGGCGCGCCATATCCCGACGCGATCGGCGATGAGTTCTTCCAGACGCCGCTATTGAGCTACGGCACCCAGAAGGCGATCGGCGAGTTGTTGCTGGCGGATTATTCGCGCCGCGGCTTCATGGACGGCATTGGCATCCGCCTGCCGACCATCTGCATCCGTCCCGGCCTGCCCAACAAGGCGGCGTCCGGGTTCTTCTCCAATATTCTGCGCGAGCCACTGGCCGGCAAGGAAGCGATCCTGCCGGTGTCGGAAGAGGTCCGCCATTGGCATGCTTCGCCGCGCTCGGCGGTCGGCTTCCTGATTCATGCCGCGACCATGGATAGTGCAACCGCAGGGGCGCGCCGCAACCTCACCATGCCCGGCCTGTCCGCTACAGTTGGCGAGCAAATCGCCGCGTTGAAGCGGGTGGCCGGCGACAGAGTGGTCGCGCGGATCAAGCGCGTGCCGGATCCCTTCATCATGGGCATCGTGGAAGGCTGGCCGCGCAATTTCGACGCCAAACGGGCGGGGACGCTCGGCTTCACCACGGCTGAGAAGACCTTCGACGACATCATCCGGATTCACATCGAGGACGAATTGGGTGGTAAGTTCGTCGACTGATCCGTTTACCGATTTCTAAATTCTAAAGGAGAGCCACATGACCGCCAGCATCGTCGGATGGGCGCATACGCCGTTTGGCAAGTTCGATACCGAAACCGTCGAGAGCCTCGTGGTCCGTGTCGCGACCGACGCGCTGGCGGATGCCGGAATTTCCGCCGCTGATGTTGACGAGATCGTGCTCGGGCATTTCAACGCCGGCTTCTCGCCGCAGGATTTCACGGCTGCCTTGGTGCTGCAGGCCGACCCGGCATTGCGGTTCAAGCCGGCGACGCGCGTTGAAAACGCCTGCGCGACCGGTTCGGCCGCCGTCCATCAGGGCGTGCGGGCGATTGCGTCGGGCGCGGCGAAGATCGTGCTGGTGGTCGGCGTCGAGCAGATGACGCGCACGCCGGGACCCGAGATCGGCCGCAATTTGCTGCGCGCATCCTATCTGCCGGAAGACGGCGATACGCCCGGCGGCTTCGCCGGCGTGTTCGGCAAGATCGCGCAGGCCTATTTCCAGAAATACGGCGACCAGTCCGATGCGCTGGCGATGATCGCCGCCAAGAACCACAAGAACGGCGTCGCCAATCCCTATGCGCAGATGCGCAAGGATTTCGGTTACGAATTCTGCCGCTCTGAAAGCGAGAAGAACCCGTTCGTGGCGGGACCGCTGAAGCGCACGGATTGCTCGCTGGTTTCGGACGGCGCGGCGGCGCTGGTGCTGACGGATTCAGAGACCGCGAAATCGATGGGCAAGGCGGTCAACATCCGGGCGACCGCGCATGCGCAGGATTTTCTGCCGATGTCGAAGCGCGATATCCTGCAATTCGAAGGTTGCACCGTGGCCTGGCAGCGCGCGCTGCAATCGGCCGGCGTCCAGCTTTCCGATCTATCGTTTGTCGAAACCCACGACTGCTTCACCGTCGCTGAACTGATCGAATATGAAGCAATGGGATTGACGCCGCGGGGGCAGGGCGCGCGCGCCATCAAGGAAGGCTGGACCCAGAAGGACGGCAAGCTGCCGATCAATCCGTCCGGCGGATTGAAGGCCAAGGGCCATCCGATCGGCGCCACGGGCGTCTCCATGCATGTGCTGAGCGCGATGCAATTGCTGGGGCAGGCGCCCGAAGGCATGCAGATCAGGGATGCCAAGCTCGGCGGCATCTTCAACATGGGCGGGGCGGCGGTCGCCAATTACGTCACGCTGCTGGAGCCCGCGAAATAAGCGGCTCGAACTGCCGAGGGCCTGAGCGATGAACGTCGCCGAATGGCTGGCGGCATCGGCGCGGCTTCACCCCGATGCGCCGGCGCTGCTGACCGGTTTCGATCTCGACGCCGACTACGCCACCTTCGCGCGGCGGGCCGCGGCGATCGGCGCGGCGTTGGCGCGCGACTATCAGATTGCGCCTGGCGATCGCATCGGCCTGTTCGCCAGCAATTGCACGCAATACCTCGAATGCCTTTACGGGATATGGTGGATCGGCGCGGTTGCGATCCCGATCAATGCCAAATTACATGGGCGCGAGGCCGCCTGGATCTGCGCCGACGCCGGCGCGAAGCTAACATTTCTTTCCGACGATACGATCGAGGCCTTGGCCGAGGCCAGGGACGATCTGCCTGAAGGCATGAAAAGGCTGTCGATGGACAGCGAGGCCTATCGCGCGATGCGCCAAGGCGAGGGGTCGTCCGCGCCATTGCCGCGCGAGGAAAACGATCTCGCCTGGCTGTTCTATACGTCAGGCACGACAGGCCGCCCCAAGGGGGTGATGCTGAGCCACGGCAATTTGGTGGCGATGACGCTGTGTTATCTCGCCGATGTCGATTACGCCACGCCGAACGATGCGTCGCTGTATGCCGCGCCGATTTCCCACGGCGCCGGCCTTTATCATTTCCCGCATGTCCGCATGGGCGGGCGGCATGTGATCCCGGAATCCGGCGGCTTCGACCCGGATGAGGTGCTTAATCTTGGAAGACAACTCGACAATGTCGTGATGTTCGCCGCGCCCACCATGGTGCGGCGGCTGGTCGATGTCGCCAAACACCGCGGCGAAAACGGCGAGGGCCTCCGCACCATCATCTATGGCGGCGGCCCGATGTATCTCGCCGATATCCGGGACGCGATCGCGACTATGGGGCAGCGCTTTGTGCAGATCTATGGCCAGGGTAAATCGCCGATGACGATCACCTCGCTGAGCCGCGAATGGCACGCACGATCAGATCATCCGCGTTATCTCGAGCGACTCGCCTCGGTCGGACCGGCGCAGAGCGTAATGTCGGTTCGCATCACAGGTGCGGATGGAATGCCGTTGCCTGCGGGCGAGACCGGTGAAGTCGAGGCCAAGGGCGCGGCCGTGATGCTCGGCTACTGGAATAATCCGAAGGCCAATGCAGAGACGCTTAAAGACGGCTGGCTGCGCACGGGCGATGTCGGCCGGCTCGATGAGGATGGCTTCCTGACGCTGTCGGATCGCTCCAAGGACGTGATCATTTCCGGCGGCACCAATATCTATCCGCGCGAGGTGGAGGAGGCGCTGCTGACGCATCCTGACGTTTGCGAGGTCTCGGCGATCGGCGTGCCGCATCCGGACTGGGGCGAAATCGTCGTGGCCTGCGTGGTGCTGGAACAAGGCGCGGTGGCCGATGATTCCGGGCTCGACGCGCATTGCCTGGCCTCGATCGCGAGGTTCAAGCGGCCCAAGCGCTATGTCTATCTCGACGCATTGCCGAAGAATAATTACGGCAAGGTGCTGAAGACGGAACTGCGCTTGATGATGGGGAAAGAGCCGTAGGGTGGGCAAAGGCGCCTTCGCCGTGCCCACCATGTATGTCGGACACACTGCGGTGGGCACGCTTCGCTTTGCCCACCCTACGAAATCCCCCCACGCATACGCCCATACGCCTGCCGCCCTTGATCTTGCCGGTGGCCTGCCGTTACTAGACCCATAGAAAATGGCGCACCAACGTATCGCGCCGCCGCCGGGAGCAAGCCGAAACATGGGACCACTGGAGGGCGTCAAGGTCATCGACATGACGACCGTGCTGATGGGGCCCTATGCGACCCAGATGCTCGGCGATTACGGCGCCGACGTCATCAAGGTCGAAACGCCTGATGGCGACGTGACGCGGCTGATCGGACCGACCCGCCATGCCGGCATGGGGCCGGTATTTCTCAACACCAACCGCAGCAAGCGCAGCATCTGTCTGGATCTGAAAAAGCCGGCCGGTCGTGACGCGGTGCTGCGGCTGATCGCGTCCGCCGATGTGCTGGTCTACAATATACGCCCGCAGGCGATGGCGCGGTTGCAACTCGGCTACGACGTGGTCTCCAAGATCAATCCGCGGCTGGTCTATGCTGGCGTGTTCGGCTTCGGCCAGGACGGGCCTTACGCCGCAAAACCTGCCTATGACGATCTGATCCAGGGCGCCACGGCTTTGCCGGCGCTGATGGCGCAAACCAATGACGGCGTTCCGCGCTACGTGCCGAACGCGCTGGTCGACCGCATCGTCGGGCTCACCGCCGTCGGCGCGATCTGCGCCAGTCTCGTGCATCGCGACCGTACCGGGCGCGGTCAGCGCGTCGATATCCCGATGTTCGAGACCATGGCGAGTTTCGTGATGGGCGACCACATGGGCGGCCTGACCTACGAGCCGCCGCTGGATAAAGGCGGCTATGCCCGGCATCTGTCCCCCGACCGGCGGCCTTACAAAACCTCCGACGGCTACATCTGCGTGATCGTCTATAATGACAAGCAGTGGGAGAATTTCTTCAAAGCGACCGGCCGCGACGATCTGCGCCGCGACCCCACCTTCTCAACCTTCGCCGGGCGCGCCACCAACATCAATACCGTGTATGCCGAACTGGCGCGCATCTTCGAGACGCGCACCACGGCCGAATGGGCCGATCTGCTCACCAAGGCCGATGTCCCGGTCATGCCGATGCATGATCTCGAAAGCATTTTGAATGATCCGCATCTGGTTGCGACCGGCTTCTTTCCGGTGGTCCATCATCCCAGCGAAGGCCAGATCCGCAGCATGAAAGTATCCGCCACCTGGTCGGACACGGCGGTGGAGTCATCGCGGCTGGCGCCACGCCTGAACGAGCACGGTGCCGAGATTTTGCACGAAGCCGGGTTTTCCGCGGACGAGATCGCCGCCCTGGTGCGCGATGGCGTCACCACGGCTGCGCCTGCTAACGCGACGGATTGAGACCGATGGATTTCGCACTCACAGCCAACCAGGAATCGATCCGCGACGCGGTCGCGAAAATTTGCGGGCGCTTCGACGACGCCTATTGGCTGAAGAAGGACAAGGAGGGCGGTTTCCCGGCCGACTTCCACAAGGCGATGGCGGATGCCGGCTGGCTCGGCATTTGCATTCCCGAGGCCTATGGCGGCTCCGGTTTGGGCATTACCGATGCCGCGATCATGATGCGGACGATATCGGAATCCGGCGCTGGCATGTCCGGCGCCTCCGCGGTGCATATGAATGTGTTCGGGCTTAATCCAGTAGTGGTGTTCGGCACGGACGAACAATGCAAGCGGATGCTGCCGCCGATCATCTCGGGCCAGGAGAAGGCGTGCTTCGCCGTCACCGAACCGAATACCGGCCTCAACACCACGCAGCTGAAAACCCGCGCGGTCCGCAGCGGCGACAAATATGTCGTCAACGGCCAGAAGGTCTGGATCTCCACCGCGCAGGTCGCGGAGAAGATTTTATTGCTGGCGCGGACCACGCCGCTGGAGGAGGTCAAAAGTCCGACCCACGGGCTCAGTCTGTTCTATACGGATTTCGACCGCAGCCGCATCGCCGTGCACGAGATCGAGAAAATGGGCCGCAAGGCGGTAGATTCCAACGAGCTTTTCATCGAGAATTTCGAGATACCTCTTCAAGATCGCCTCGGCGAGGAAGGCCGCGGTTTCGAATATATTCTGCACGGCATGAATCCGGAACGCATTCTGATCGCGGCGGAAGCGATCGGGCTCGGCAAGCTGGCGCTGTCGCGCGCCGCGGCCTATGCGAAAACCCGCAATGTGTTCAACCGTCCGATCGGCCAGAACCAGGCGATCCAGCATCCCCTGGCGAAGAACTGGATGGAGCTCGAGGCCGCCTGGCTGATGACGTTGTCAGCGGGCTGGCAATATGATCAGGGCCTTCCCTGTGGTCCCGCTGCCAACGCCGCCAAATATCTCGCGGGCGAAGCCGGCTTTCAGGCCTGCGAGCAGGCGGTCATGACCCACGGTGGCTTCGGTTACGCCAAGGAATTTCATGTCGAGCGTTATTTGCGTGAATCCCTGATCCCCCGCATCGCGCCGATCAGCCCGCAGCTCATTCTCAGCTTCATCGCCGAGAAGGTGCTGGGCCTGCCGAAGTCGTATTGAAGGCTGATGCGGAACCCATGAGCTTCATCACCGGCGTTGGACTGACGGCATTCGGCAGGCATGAGGGCTCTTCCTCGCTCGACCTGATGAGCCAGGCGGCTGAACTTGCGATAGCCGACGCCGGCCTGAAACGCGGCGATATCGACGGCGTCCTCTGCGGCTACAGCACCGTCGCGCCGCACATCATGCTTGCGACCGTGCTCGCCGAGCATTTCGGCATCCGGCCAACTTACGCGCATGCAGTCCAAGTCGGCGGCGCCACGGGACTGGCGATGACGATGCTGGCGCATCATCTGGTGGGGTCCAATGTCGCTAAACATGTGCTGGTGGTCGCTGGCGAAAATCGCTTGACCGGACAAAGCCGCGACGCCTCGATCCTGGCGCTGGCGCAGGTTGGCCATCCCGATTACGAAGTGCCGCTCGGCCCGACCATTCCGGCCTATTACGGCCTCGTCGCATCGCGCTATATGCATGAATATGGCGTGACACAGCAAGACCTCGCCGAATTCGCGGTGCTGATGCGGCGTCATGCGCTGATGCATCCCGGCGCGCAATTTCACGACGCGATCACGGCCGCCGACGTGATGGCATCGAAGCCGGTGGCGCTGCCGCTCAAGCTTTTGGATTGCTGCCCGGTGTCCGACGGCGGTGCGGCCTTTGTCGTCAGCCGCGAGCCGACCGGGGAGGTCGGCGTGCGTGTGCGTGGGTGCGCGCAGGCGCATACCCATCAGCATGTCACGGCCGCGCCTGGTTTAAGCGAACTCGGCGCCGAGATCGCGGTGGCGCGGGCGAAAGCCGCATCCGGTGTCGCGATCTCGGACGTGCGCTACGCGGCGGTTTACGACAGTTTTACCATTACACTGGCGATGCTGCTGGAAGACCTCGGCCTTGCCGGGCGTGGCGAGGCGGCTTCGCGGGTCCGATCGGGGCATTTCAATTGGGATGGCACGATGCCACTCAACACCCATGGCGGACTCCTCAGTTACGGCCATTGCGGCGTCGGCGGCGCGATGGCGCATCTGGTCGAAACCCATTTGCAGATGACGGGGCGCGCCGGAAATCGTCAGGTGCGTGACGCTTCGGTGGCGCTGCTGCATGGCGATGGCGGCGTATTGTCGTCGCATGTCAGCATGTTTCTGGAGCGGACGCGATGAGCGGCAGCAGGCAGGCCATCGCGGACTGGACCACGGGCGCGGAGGCGATCGCCTACCAATCCTGTGCGGCCTGCGGCGCCCAGCAATATTTCCGCCGCAGCTTCTGCGCCAATTGTGGCGTGCCGGACCCGGAACAGAAACGCGCCAGCGGCCAAGGCGTCGTCTATGCCACCTCGCTGGTGTGCCGCGCGGCGACGCCGGAGACCCGCGCGCATGTTCCCTACAACATCGTTCTCATCGATACCGCCGAGGGCTTTCGCATGATGGCCCATGGCGATATTGATCTTGCCATCGGCGACCAGGTGGCCGCGCACTTTGCGCCGTTCGCCGGCCGTCTCGTTCCATACTTCACAAGGATAATATCATGAGCCGTCTCAAGGCCGCGCTTGATCCACGCTCGATCGCCATCATCGGTGCGTCGGAAAATCCCAACAAGGTCGGCGGCCGTCCGGTGCATTACCTCGACAAGTTCGGCTTCAAGGGCAAGATTTTCCCGATCAATCCGTCGCGCCCGGAAGTACAGGGCTACAAATGCTACAAGAGCCTCGACGATTTGCCGGAAGCGCCTGAAATGGTGATCGTCGCGGTCGCCGGCGACAACGCCATTGGCGTGGTGGAAGATTGCGCCGCGCATGGCGTCAAGGTCGCCGTCGTGATGGCTTCGGGCTTCGGCGAAGTCGACGCCGTCGCGGGCAAGGCGAAGGAGCGGCGGATGGTCGAGGTCGCGCACAAGGCCGGCATGCGCATCGTCGGTCCGAATTCGCAGGGGCTCGCGAATTTCGGCACCGGCGCGATCGCAAGCTTCTCGACCATGTTCATGGACATGGACCGTGCCGAGGGGCATGTCGCGATGCTCAGCCAAAGCGGCGCGCTCTCGACCGTTCCGGTCGGCTTCTTGCGCCAGCGCGGCATTGGCGTCCGCCACACCCACGCCACCGGCAACGATGCCGATATCACGGTCGGCGAACTGGCGGTCGCGGTCGCCGAGGACCCCGAAGTAAAATTGTTGCTGCTGTATCTCGAGAGCATCCCCGAGAAGAAATATCTGGAAGAACTCGCCGCCGTCGCTCTGGATCGCGACCTGCCGATCATCGCATTAAAGTCCGGCCGCTCCGAAGCCGGGCGTGCGGCGGCGCAATCCCACACCGGCGCGCTGGCCAATGAAGACCGCGTGGTCGATGCTTTCTTCGAGCATCACGGTATCTGGCGTGCGCCGGATATGCGCGGGCTGGTCGAAGCCACCGAACTTTATCTGAAAGGCTGGAAGCCCCGGGGCAGGCGGCTTGTCGCAATCAGCAATTCCGGCGCGGTCTGCGTCATGACGGCGGATGCGGCGACCGCCGTCGGCATGCCGATGGCGAAACTGGCGGATGAGACTGACAAGAAGCTGAAGGGCATCCTGCCGAGCTTTGCCACCACGACCAACCCGATCGATCTGACAGCGGCTTTGCTCTCGAACAGCCGGCTGTTTGGCGATATCCTGCCGGTGATTGCGGAAGACCCCGCGGCCGACGCGTTCCTGATCGGAGTGCCTGTCGCCGGGCCGGGCTATGACGTCGAGGCCTTCGCGCGGGACGCGGCGGCGTTCGGCAAGCAGACCGGCAAGCCGCTGGTGATCGCGGCGACGCAACATAGCGTCGCGGCACAATTCGCGGCGGAGGGCTCCTCGGTGTTTCCGACCGAGACCGAGGCGGTCACGGCCTTGCACCAGTTCCTGGCGCATCGCGAATTGATGGCGCGGACCCGCGCGCGCAAGGCGGCTGCCGCCAAGGCAACTCAACCCGCCGTGCCGGTGTCGCCGACAACGACGATGCTGAACGAAGCCGACAGTCTCGCGTTACTGGCCGCGCGCGGCATTCCGGTGGTGCCGCATCGTCTCTGTCGTTCGCGCGCCGAGGCCATCGCGGCGTTCGAGACCATCGGCGGCCCGATCGTGGTCAAGGGATGTTCGGCCGATATCGCGCACAAGTCGGAACTTGGTCTGGTCAAACTCGGCGTCAAGACGCGCGAGGAGGCCGGCGAGGTCTGGGCGCAGATGGAGGAGATTATCCGCAAGCACGGCGCGCGGTTCGACGGCGTCATCATCGCGGCGATGGCGGGCGGGCGGCGCGAAATCATGATCGGTGCGCATCGCGATCCCGTGTTCGGTCCCGTGGTCGCGGTCGGCGATGGCGGCAAATATGTCGAGATTTTCCGCGATACGACACTTCTGCTGCCGCCGTTTTCGAAAGACGACGCCCGCCAGGCCCTCGGTAAACTGAAGATCGCGCCGTTATTCGCGGGTGTGCGCACCGAGCCGCCGATGGATGTCGATGCGCTCTGTGATGCCGTCGTCAAGATCGGCGAGCTGATGCTCGATCCCGCGGTAAAGGTGATGAGCCTCGACCTCAACCCGGTGGTGCTGGACAGTGCCGGCAAGGGGTGCGTCGTGGTAGATGCCGTGGTGTTTCAAGGATAGGCGCCGTCATTGCGAGCCACCGGGTCGGCGCAGAGCGCCGCCCGATGGCTCGCAATGACGAGTTACCGCGCATAGAAAAGCACGCCGGCGATGACGAGCATAGCCGTCACCGCCAGCGTTTGCGCAAGCGCTTCCGAGGCCGCCCTTTTGGTGGCTTCCTTCATGCGTTCTCCCTAGACTTGGGCATGGCTTATCGTGGCCTGCGAAGACCCGATGACCAATATATTGCTACTCGGAACACCCCACACGACGAGTATTCGCTTTAACGAGTCCCCACTCAGCGAATATCGACTGTCTCAGGGTCGAACAGCAATGCGGCGGCATTTTGGCTCAGCTGCAGCCGGTTTATGCGCACGGGATGGAATTTTGAAAGCGATTTTCCGGCGGGAGGTTTGACCGCAGCCGGGGCAAGCTGTTGATCCGGCGTGGCGGGCTGGATACTCTTTCATTCAGAACCTGCCGCCCCATAAAGCAGGCGGCACAATCTCGAAAAACCCAAGGTGAATCATGGCCCGTATCGATTATTGCGATACTTCGAAATCGAATGAACGTACCCGCGAGATCCTGGGCAAGAACCGCAATGCCAATATTTTCCGGATGATGGCGCATTCGCCGAGCTATTTCGAGCAGTACTGCCGCCTCGGCGGCGCGATCCGCCACCGCGGTGAACTGGATCCGGTGGTACGCGAACTCGCGATCACGCGGACCGGTATCTTGTGCGAGGCGCCATATGAAATCGTCGCGCACAAGCGCATCGGAAAAAATGTTGGGGTGACCGACGAGCAGAATGCGGCGTTGGAGGATTGGAAATCCGCGACCTGCTTTAACGAGCTGCAGCGCGCCGCGCTCGCTTTCACCGATGAGATTGTTGCGATGCGCCGCCCGAGCGATGCCACGTTCAATGCCATCGCGGCCAAGCTGACGCCGGCGGCGTTGGTCGAGCTGCAGCTCTCGGTCGGCTTCTACATCATGACGTCGAAGTTTCTGGAAACTTTTGCGATCGACATGCAGCCGGTAGAGCAGGTGGTCTGAGCGGTCGGCTGCCGATGGCGTAAAGCGACGACAACTCCAGGACTGGGCTGTCCGTCGCCGCTTCTATGCGGAATGAGAAATAAAGGCCTGCAGCCTGGTCGCGAAATAGATCGGCGTCTCCTGCATCGGATAGTGCCCGGAGTTGCCGATCTTCTCGATCTCAGCCTGGGGATAGAGGCCGGGATAAACGCCCCGCACAAGCTCCTCGCTTATGCCTTTGTCGTATTCGCCGAACAGCACGAGCATCGGTGCTTTGATCTTGGGGGCATCAACCGCGAAGTCGTCTTTGATAAAGGAGCGCATGTAGCTTTTGAATGCTTCCGGCTTTGCCGTCTCGCGCGCGCGCCGCAGCATCAATTCCAGCCACGTCTTCGAAACGCGATCGCCGACGGAATTGCCCATCAGCGCCAATGCCACGTCATCCTGTTCGCATGCCGCTGTGAAGAACCCGAAGGTTGCATCGTCGAATGGCAGTGCGGACGCCGGTACCGGGGTGACCGCCACGATAGAGCGCACGCGCGGCCCGGCATCCATCGCCATCTTCTGCGCGGCTTTGCCTCCCATGGAATGGCCAACGATATGAAAGTCGCGCCACCCGAGCTGGTCGGCGACCGCAACCGCATCCGCCGCGACTTCGCCAATACTGTAATTGCCCAGGACGTTCCGCGAGTTGCCGTAGCCGCGAATATCGATGAAGGCGCAGGTATAGCTGTTGGGATCGAGGCAGTCGAAAATCGGGCTGAAAACCCGGTGATCCCAGAACCATCCATGAATGACCACGACTTTGATCGGCCCATGACCAATCGTTTGGTGCCAAATCATATTTCCCCCTGACGCAGCTTGGCTCTACCGGTCGATCGACCGGCGGCGCCGGCAAAGTCTATCGGCGATTCCGCAGCGCGCCAATCCTTCACGCGAATGCGCCGGATGCAGGTCGATTATTTTTTATCGATCGCCGCGAAAACCTCCCTGCAGGCCGCCACGCCGTTGATTGCCGCCGCGACCCCGACATAGGGTACGAGTTGCATCATGATCTCGACGAGTTCTTCCCGCGCGACGCCGCACCGCAGCGCGCCGCCGATGTGGGTTCGCAGTTGCGGTGCTGCGGTTCCGAGCGTCGCCAGGGCTGTGACGGTGACGATCTGCCGTGTGCGAGAGTCGAGCGTCGGATTCTGGTAGATTTCTCCGTAAATGGTCTCAAGCACATAGGTTGCGAGCTGAGGGGCTATGTCGCCCAGGGATTGCTCTACCTGATCCGATGTCTGGCCAAGAATTTCACTGAGTTTTTGTGCGCCGCGTGCGCGTCGCTGAGGCTCTGACTGCATTGTAGCTTCCTTCCGTCTCCGGTAGCGTTAGAATGAACTTGCAGCCAGTCTGGCCCAACGCCGGGAATTATCCAAGTGGAGGGGCCTGCGCGCGCAAATGTCGACAAAGCCGAGCGTGTTGAAGCGCAAGGGATCGCATCGGGGGAAAAATATGTTCAGCCGTTACCTCGAGATCGCCGTGCTTTGTCTGGGCGTCGCGCTGACCTCCGTCGCAGGCACGACCTCAGCCGAAGCGCAAACTTATCCCACACACCCGATCAGGATCATAATCGGATTCGGGCCAGGCTCAGCCGCGGATATCCTGGCCCGGCTTGTCAGCAAGCAGATGGAAGTCAGTCTCGGTCAGCCGATCGTGGTTGAGAACCGACCGGGTAACAGCAGCATGATCGCAGCGGAAACCGTGGCGCGGGCCACCGCCGATGGATACACGCTTTTCATGGCGACCATCGCCAACACGCTCAATCCGGCCGAAACAAAATCGAGCTTCAATCTCGGCAAGAATCTTGCGCCGATCGCGCTTCTCGGCGTCGTTCCTAATGTACTGGTGGCCAACCCGTCGGTCGCGGCCAATAATTTGCAGGAGCTGATAGCGCTGGCGAAGAGCAAGCCCGAAAGCCTGGTGTTCGGCTCTTCCGGCTATGCAACCGCGAGCTATATGGCCGCCGAGCTATTCAACGATTCAGCAGGCACGAAAATCCTGACGCTTCCTTATCAGGGCGGGAGCAATCAGGCGGTTTCGGACCTGCTTTCCGGCCGCATCACGCTGATGTTCAATGTAGCTCCAACCCTGGCGCCGCTTGTTGAGGCTGGCAAGTTGAAGGCCTTTGCGGTGGCGCAGTCAAAACGCGCATCGATTATGCCGGATGTACCGACGCTCGCCGAGGCGGGAATGGCCGGCTATGATGCCGGAATCTGGATCGGGCTTATGGCTCCGGCCGGAACGCCGCCCGCGATTATCGAGAAACTGTCCGCCGCGGCGAACGATGCGTTGAACACCGAGCAGGTTCGCACCGCGCTGAAACAGCAGGGTACGGATCCGGCAGGCGGTACGCCGAAGGAATTTGCTGACTTCATCGGCACCGATATCGAGAAATGGATCGCGGTTCTTGCGTCGTCCAGTTCCGGCAAATGAAGCGTCGGAATTGATGGCCTTCTCACGCTGGAGCATGATTCAACTCGGTTGAATCATGCTCGTCGGGACCTTCTTGTTTGAGCATATCTTTTCGGAAAACCGGTTCCCATTTTTCCGGATTATGCTCTAACTCGTCGTCAGCAAATTCACTCTCGCATTGGCCGCGATCAGGCGGGTGGCGAGCAATTGCGCGAGATTGCGCATGATGCGCTCGCCGGTTCGCGGATGCTCCTCGCGAAAGCGCTGAAAATCGCGCAACGGGATTTCGAGCGCGGTGACGGCGTTGTCCGCGAGCACATCGGCGGAGCGGTGTGCTTCAAACAGTCCCATTTCGCCGAACGCCATGCCCGCGGTGATGGTCGCGAGCCGGATGCCGTCAGGCAGTTTGACGTGAACGACGCCGCTTTTGAGAAAAAACAATGAGTTTGCGGGTTCGGTTGCGGCGATGATCCGTTGTCCATGTTGATAGGTTCTGACCGTGCCGAGCGCGGCGAGTTGCGCGAGTTCGTCCGCGGTCAATCCGGCCAGCAAGGCCTGCTCGGACAATTCGGTGACCTCGACGGAATCAATCGTGCCGCCGTGGCGATAGACGATCTGGTCCTCGGCCCATTCGATGGCGTCATCGAGCAGGTGGTAGTTGCGCAAGTTCGAGATACCCTTGACCCATTCGCCAAGCGGGCTCCATTCCGCCGATGAACGCTTGATGCCGGAGATCACGACCGTGACGTTGAACACCGCGAGTTCACGAATACCCTCGGCGAGCAGGCGGGCGCCGGCGCGGGTGATCGCCGCGACCCGGCGCAAATCGAAAATGATGATTTGCGGGCGCGGCCGGCCGGCAAGCTGGCGCGAGACGTAATCGACATTGGCGAATGTCAGCGTGCCCACCAGTTCAATGATGCGGACATCGTGATGATGGGCGGCGAGGATTTTTTGCTCGTGTGGCCGCCGGCTGCGCCGCGAAGCGCTTTTCCCGATGTTGTAGTCGGCGATGATGCTGTTGCGGGCATCGTCGCTGCGGTTGAGCATATGCAGGTCGTAATGCAGCGACAGCGCCTCGCAAACCTTGATGCCGCGCACGCTGTTGCCGTGGCTGTCGAGTTTTGGCGAATAACTGCCGAGTCCGAGCCGCGCCGGCAATGCCGCCAAAATGCCGCCGCCGACGCCGCTCTTGGCGGGAATGCCGACGCGGTAGATCCATTCGCCGGCGTAATCATACATGCCCGAACTCGTCATTACCGAGAGCGTGCGCGAGATCGCATAGGGGGTCAGCACCTGCTCGCCGGTGACGGGATTGACGCCGCGATTGGCCAATGTTGCCGCCATGATCGCGATGTCGCGCGCGGTCACAAGAATGGAGCATTGCCGGAAATAGACTTCGAGCACCGTGGTGACATCGTCCTTGATGACGGTGGAGTTGCGCAGGAGATAGCCGATCGCGCGATTGCGGTCGCCGGTCGCATTTTCGGAGGCATAGACCGCCTCATCGACGCCAAGCCCACGCCCGGCGAACCGCCCGAGCGCCTGACGGATATATTCGAATGCGCCGTCACCCTTGGCCCGATGAATGAGGCCGGAGCAGGCGATGGCGCCGGCATTGACCATGGGATTGAACGGATGATTGTCGGCGTTGAGCCGGATCGAATTGAAGGGATCGCCCGAGGGCTCGACGCCGATTTCGCTCTCGACTTGTGCGGCGCCGAGCGTATCCAGCGCCAGCGCGAACACGAACGGCTTTGACATTGACTGGATCGTGAAGGGAATTTTGGTATCGCCGACCTCATAGACATGGCCGTCAAGGGTCGCGAGGCTGATACCGAGATGGGCGGGATCGGCCTTGCCGAGTTCGGGGATATAGCTCGCCACATTGCCGCTGTTCTCCGCGGCGAAATCGGCGTGACAGGCGCTGAGGAACCGCAGCAACGGCACCTTGGCGGCGGCCCAGTCTTCGGCCTTGTGGTGGGATGCCGGGCGCAAACTATTCATGTCACTTCCTGTCACGCGGATGATTTCGCGCCGACTTTACGTCGCCTTGGCGCGCGCCGAAACCTATCCGGTGGTGCATTATACGGCAGGTGTGCAGGAAAAACGCGCTCAGGCCGCAATGATGGCGATGACTTGTCCTTCGGCCACCAGATCATCCAGCTTCACGAGGATGGATTTGAGCTCGCCGGCGGTCGTAGCAGCGACCGGGATTTCCATCTTCATCGCTTCGACAAAGGCGACGTCGTCACCCTCGCTGACGCTGGCTCCCACTTCGACGGGAAGCGCGCAAACGCGGCCCGCGACTTCGGTCACGATCTTGATGTCGGGCATTCCGCTCTCCGGAACCGCTGCCGCGCGGACGCCATGCAGCGCATATTCCAGGGGCGGGCGCCCCCGGCTTTCAGTTGTGGCTCAGGATTGCCTGAGGTAGCCTGTTCATCAAGTGGAATTTAATTCCGCATAGCGAAATAAAAGGTGTTGCATGGGAAGACGCTCGGAGCGGCTCAGTAAACAGGGAATGCTTGCCAGCGATCTGGCAGGCGAGGGCGATGTCATTCAGGTGGTGTCGCGCGCCTTCGATGTGTTGCGTTGCTTCGAAGGTCACGAGACGCGGCTTGGCAATCTCGATATTTCCAACCGTTGCGGATTGCCGCGATCGACGGTTTCGCGCCTGACCCACACGCTGACCCGGATGGGCCAGCTGGTCTATCTGCCGCGCGATCAGAAATACCGGATCGGGCCAAGCGCGGTCGCGATGAGCACCTCGATGATGCGCGGGCTGCAACTGCGCAATTTGATCCGGCTGCGGCTGCAGGAGGTCGCCGAACAATTGCCCGGCACCGTCGGATTCGTCATCCCGGATCGCTTTCATCTGGTCTATCTGGAGTTCGCCCGCTCGGCGAGCGCGCTCGGCCTGCATGAAAGCACCGGCAGCCGCATCGCCATGGCGAGCACGGCGGCAGGCCATGCCTATACCGCTGCGCTCGACGAAGATGTCGGCGACGCGCTGCTGGCTGAAATGGACCGTGAGAGTCCCGACAGCGCCAAGATGCTGCGGCCACGCATCGCGGCCAATCGCCAGTTTTTGCGCGAGCACGGTTATGTCGTCGCCTGCGGCCTGTGGAGCCCGCATATCAACGGTCTCGCGGTGCCGCTGTGGTCGCCGCAATATCAAACCTTCGTGGTGACCACGATCGGTCTGTTGTCGGCGATGTATGACGAGCAGCGGTTGCACAGCGAAGTCGCGCCAAAATTGCTGGAACTGGGTGCGGCGGTAGGCAGCCTGCTGGAAGGCGCCGACGGCGATATCTTCAGCGGCCGGATGGACAGGAAAGCATTGCCGGTATCGGCCCATAACAATAACAAGACGATCAAGTCGGAGGATACGAATGAACTGGAAGCCGGAACTCGACGACCTCGCTCGGCGCGAAGCCTTCGCGCGCGAGATGGGAGGCGTTGACAAGGTCAAGCGGCAGCATGACCAGGGCCGGCTCACCGTTCGCGAGCGCATCGACAAACTGGTCGATCAGCAAAGTTTTCACGAGATCGGTGCGATCTCAGGCATCGCCGAATATAACGAGAATAACGAACTCACCCATCTGACCCCGGCGAATTGCGTATTCGGGCGCGGCAAGATCGCCGGGCGGCCGGTGGTCGTGGTCGGTGACGATTTCACGGTGCGCGGCGGATCGGCCGATGCCTCGATCTGGGCCAAGCCGCTGATGGCCGAGGAGATGGCGCATGACTTTCGGCTGCCGATCATCCGTGTGATCGAAGGCTCCGGCGGCGGCGGCTCGGTGAAAACCATCGAGACCAAGGGCGCGGCCAATCTGCCGGGCGGTATCGGCGGCACCCGCTGGTACGCTTACACGACGGCGAACATGGCGCGTGTGCCGGTGGTCGGCCTCGGGCTCGGCTCGGTGGCGGGCCTCGGCGCGGCGAGATTGGCGGCGAGCCATTATTCGGTCATGACCAAGAGTTCGGCGATGTTCGTCGCGGGTCCGCCTGTGGTGAAACGCCTCGGTCAGGATCTCACCAAGCAGGAACTCGGCGGCGCCGACATCCAGACCCGCGCCGGCGCGGTCGATCATGCGGTCGAGACCGAAGAGGAAGCGTTCGCCTGCGCGCAGCGTTTCCTGTCCTATCTGCCGTCGTCGGTCTACGACCTGCCGCCGACCATTCCCTGCAATGACAATCCGGAACGTGCGGAGGAGTCGCTGATGGCGGCGGTGCCGCGCAACCGCCGTCAGGTCTACAAGATGCGCCCGATCATCGAGGCGGTCGTCGACAAGGGCTCGTTCTTCGAGATGGGCGCCAATTTCGGCCGCTCGATCATCGCAGGCTTGGCGCGGCTGGAAGGCCGTGCGGTGCTGCTGCTCGCCAGCGATTCCTTTCACTACGGCGGATCGTGGACCGCGGAAGCCTGCCAGAAAGTGGTGCGCTGGGTCGACTTTGCCGAGACCTTCCATCTGCCGGTGGTCTATCTGATGGATTGCCCGGGCTTCATGATCGGGCTCGATGCCGAGAAGGCGGGGACCATCCGCCACGGTGTGCGTGCGATGGCCGCGGTCAACCAGAGCACGGTGCCGTGGTGCACCATCATCGTGCGCAATTCGTTTGGTGTGGCCGGTGTCGTGCATCAGCCGGCGGATCGATTCTCGCTGCGCTATGCCTGGCCGTCGGCCTATTGGGGCTCATTGCCGCTGGAGGGCGGCATCGAAGCCGCCTATCGCGCCGACATTGACGCCGCAGAAGACCCAAAAGCAAAATTGCAGGAGATCGAGGATCGCCTCAACAAATTGCGTTCGCCGTTCCGTTCCGCCGAAAAATTCTGGGTCGAGGAAATCATCGACCCGCGCAAGACCCGTTCTTTTTTGTGCGAATTCGCGCGGCTGGCCGAACCGATCCGCACGCCGGGGCCGGCGACGAATATGAAGATCAGGCCGTAGCACCACTCCCTCATGGTGAGGAGCGCGGCGGAGTTTATCATCGGGCCGCGCTTTGCGCGGACCCGTTGGCGCGTCTCGAACCATGGGGCACAATCTCTCATCCTTCGAGACGCGGCCAAGTGGCCGCTCCTCAGGATGAGGAGTGTGCTCTACGCCGCCACCGGCCTGGGCACCGGCACCGCCGGCTTCGGCGGCCGCGAGATGGCCAGCGTCAGCGTTGCTGCGACGATGCACAGCGCGCCAGCGGCAAAGAACGCCGGCAGGTAGCTCAACAGCACGGTTCGCGACAGGCCCGCACCGAACGCCGCGACGCCGGCGCCGAGTTGATGGCCGGCAAAAATCCAGCCGAACACCAGATTGGCGCGTTCCGGCCCGAACCGCTGCGCGGTGAGCCGCACGGTTGGCGGCACGGTGGCGATCCAGTCGAGGCCGTAGAACATCGCAAACAGCGACAGGCCGTAAAACGAGAAATTGCTGAACGGCAGGAACAATAGCGACAGGCCGCGCAACCCGTAATACCAGAACAACAGCCAGCGATTGTCGTAGCGGTCCGACAGCCAGCCCGATCCGACGGTGCCGAACAGATCGAAGACTCCCATCGCGGCGAGCAGGCTTGCGGCCTGAACCTGCGGGATACCGAAATCGAGGCACATCGGAATCAGATGCACCTGCACCAGGCCGTTGGTGCTGGCGCCGCAAATGAAGAAGGTCGCGAACAGGATCCAGAACACCCGCGTCTTGGCGGCATCGCGCAGCGTGCCGAGCGCGGCCGCCATGATCGGCGCATTATTGGGCGGCGGCAACGGCAGCGGTTGCGTGCCTTCGTCGCCGAACGGCCGCAGTCCTAAATCACTCGGTCGATCGCGCATCACCATCAGCACCGCGAAAGCCGCAACCCCGAGCATCCCGCACATCAGCCCTAGGGCAACTCGCCAGCCCATCCGGTCGGTCAAGCTCGCCAGCAGCGGCAGGAACAGCAACTGCCCGGTCGCAGCACTGGCGGTGAGGATTCCGACCACGAGGCCGCGCCGTGCGGCGAACCAGCGCGCGGCGACGGTGGCGCCCAGCACCAAAGCCGTCATCCCGGTGCCGATGCCGACCACGACGCCCCATAACAGCATCAGCTGCCAGACTTGCGTCATCGCCAGCGAGATCACCAGCGCCGAGACCACCGTCAGCAGGGCCGCGAGCGTCACATTGCGCAGGCCGTAGCGATTGAGCAACGCGGCCGCGAACGGCGCCATCAGCCCGAACAGGATGAAGCGGATCGACAGCGCGGAGGAAATCTGCGCGGTGGTCCAGCCGAATTCCTTTTGCAGCGGCACGATGAAGACGCCGGGCGCGCCGACCGCGCCCGCACTTATCAAGGCGGTGAGAAACGTCACGCCGACCATCACCCAGCCGTAATGGATATTGCGGCGGGCGAGGGCGGCCGACAGCCAGTTCGAGATCATTGAGCCTCTGATTTAGGTGGAAGGTTTGGAAAATTCAGGTGAAAGGTTTGCCGGATGCGCCGGATCAGCGCATCCTAGCGTAGGGGAAAAAAGACATAAATGCCAAACTTCCCTCGTTTTAGGACAACACCCTAACGTCAGTGCACGATGCGTTCGATCGCGATCGCGGTGGCTTCGCCGCCGCCGATGCAGAGCGCCGCGACGCCACGTTTCAGATTATGGGCTTCGAGCGCATGCAGCAGCGTCACGATCAGACGGGCGCCGGTGGCGCCGATCGGATGGCCGAGCGCGCAGGCGCCGCCATTGATGTTGAGTTTCTCGCGCGGGATTCCGAGATCGCGCTGCGCCGCCATCGCGACCACCGCGAACGCCTCGTTGATCTCGAACAAATCGACATCGCCGACGCTCCAGCCGGCCTTGTCCAGCACTTTGCGGATCGCCGGGATCGGCGCAGTCGTGAACCATTGCGGTTCCTGGCTATGGGTCGCGTGACCTCTGATTGCAGCCAGCGCCGGAAGACCGTCGCGATCGGCGAGGGAGCGCTTGGCCAGGATCAGCGCCGCGGCGCCGTCGGCATTGGCGGAAGACGCCGCGGGCGTGATGGTGCCGTTGGCGCGGAATGCCGGCTTCAAGCCCGGAATTTTGGCGGGATCGACCTTCAGCGGAATCTCGTCATTGCCGATCGTGCGCGGGCCGGCCTTTTCCGCAATCGTGATGGGCACGATCTCGGCCTTGAACGCGCCGCCCTCGACCGCCTTGCGTGCGCGGGTCAGCGTCTCCATCGCATAGGCGTCCTGATCGGCGCGGGTGAACTGATAGGCCTCCGCGGTGGCTTCGCCGAAATCGCCCATCGAGCGCCCGGCCTCGTAGGCGTCCTCAAGGCCGTCGAGGAACATGTGATCGATGATCCGGTCATGACCGGCGCGGTAGCCGCCGCGCGCCTTGGCCAAAAGATACGGCGCGTTGGTCATGCTCTCCATGCCGCCGGACACCACGATTTCGGCCGAGCCGGCATTGATGATGTCGTGCGCCAGCATGGTCGCCTTCATGCCGGAGCCGCAGACCTTGTTGATGGTGGTGGCGCCGGTCGCGTCCGGCAGTTTGGCGCCGCGTGCCGCCTGTCGCGCCGGTGCCTGGCCTTGTCCGGCCGGGAGCACGCAGCCCATGAACACCTCGTCGATCCGTTCCGGCGCCAGTTTGGCGCGCTCGACCGCGGCGGATATCACATGGGAGCCAAGCTTGTGAGCGCTGAAGGGCGAGAGATCGCCCATGAATTTGCCCAGCGGCGTGCGAGCGGCGGAAACGATGACGACCGGATCGGAAGATGTGGCCATGGCTGAGATTCCCTGATGTCGCGCGCTGCAGCGCGCCTTTGCATGATAATCATCATATGATGCGCCGCGGGATTTGCAATGCGGCATGCCTGAGAAATTGTCATGGCACGGATGAACTGACGGCGACGGGGCCGGCGGCTTTATCCGTTATCGCTTGCGGTCGATAAAGCCCTGCATCAGCCGCTGCGGCTCGCCGGTCAGGAATGATCGCCCGAATACGCCGATGCTGATGTCGACGGCTTGCTTCAGCGGTAGTTCCTCCCACTGCCGGATCAGGTCTTTCTGGGCGCGCAGGGCTTCCGGCGCGCATTCCAGCAGCGTCGCCACGGTCTTTTCGACCGCGGCGTCGAGACCATTCGGGGGCGCGACGACGTCGACCAGCCCCCAGGCGAGAGCAGCCGGCGCGTCGATATTCTCGGCCGTCATCAACAGCCAGCGCGCACGGCCCGCGCCGATCAGCCGCGGCAGCAACGCCGCGTGGATCACGCTGGGGATGCCGACCCTGACTTCGGGCATGCCGAACTTCGAGTCATGCGCCGCGACCCGGAAATCGCAGGCGGCTGCCACTTCAAGTCCGCCGCCGAGGCACCAGCCGGGCATCCGGGCGATCGTTGGCCCGGGAAATGCCCGCACGGCTTCGCAGAGATCGCGCAAGCCCGTAATGAAGGTCTCGGCAGAAGCCTGATCGAGCCGGGCCATTTCCTTGATATCGGCGCCGCCGATCATGCTCTTTTCGCTCTGGCCCGCGAGTATAAGTACCCGGATGTCCCGATCGGTCGCGAGCGTCTCGAACCCTTCGCGGACCCCCTTGATCGCGGCCGATCCCAGGATATTGAGCGAACCGGCATTGCAGATCGTCAGGCGGACGACGCCGCGCGGGTCGCGGTCGACGCCGCAAAACGGGTTGAGCATCTGCATCAGGGGCCTCGCAATCGGCGGGTTGAGTGAGGGGGGATTGTACCACTTCCCGGATCGAACCGCAGCCTTGTCAAGGTCGGTGGAAAATGCGATCTCCCGGGCGGGGACACGCATAAATACAATAAAAAACGACCTTCCGCGGCGGCGGGTGCTATTATATGATCTCAAACATCTTATGGGACCGCCGATGCGATATTCCAGGGAACACAAGCTCGAGACCCACGCGCGGATCGTGAAGAAGGCGTCAGTCCGGCTTCGCGAGAAGGGCGCGCATGGCATCGGCGTCGCCGATCTGATGAAGGACGCAGGCCTAACCCATGGCGGATTCTACGCCCATTTCGATTCCAGGGAAGCGCTCGTCATCGAGGCCTTTGCGCATGCGATGGACCGCTCGACAGAGCGCTGGCGCAAACTGGCCGAGCAGACGGCGCCGGACAAGCGCCTTGCCACCATCGTGAATTCCTATCTGACGACGGTTCACCGCGACGATCCCGGCCACGGCTGCGCGGTCCCGACGCTGGGCGCCGAGATCGCGCGAGAGAGTCCGAAAACCCGCAGAGCCTTTGCGGCCAAACTTGAGCAGATGATCGACATGCTCGCCGAACAACTTCCGGGCACGACGCCCAAGGCCGCGCGCAAGCAGGCGATGGCGACGCTGGCGACCATGATGGGCACGCTGGTGCTGTCGCGCATCGCCGGCAGCGGGGATTTTTCCGACGAAATCCTTGGCGCCGGGCGCGACGCGGTGCTGGGTGGGACAACGTCTCCGGCACGGGCTGCGAAATCCAAGGCTATCCCGAAGAAGGCGAAAAAAACCGCCCCATAGGCGCCACAATATAGGGCGCGCGGACCCGCCGCATTCGACGTTGGTCGTAGAGATCAGGAAACGCCGCAAAGGCCGCATTTTCGCAAATCCGCTGCGCGCTGAAAAACCTTTCCAAACGCTGTAAAGACTGCAAGATGCCGCCAAAATCGGCACTTGCAGAGCTCTTGGAGGAACGCATGCGTACAATCGGACATTTTATCGGCGGCCGCGAGGTCAAGGGCACATCAGGCAAGTTCGCGGACGTGTTTGAGCCGATGACCGGCGACGTCCAGGCGCAGGTGGCGCTGGCCTCCAAGGCCGAATTGCGCGCCGCGGTCGAGAACGCCAAGGCGGCGCAACCGGAATGGGGCGCGACCAACCCGCAACGCCGCGCCCGCGTGATGATGAAGTTCCTCGAACTGGCACAGCGCGATTACGACAAGCTCGCCGAGCTCTTGGCGCGCGAACACGGCAAGACCGTTCCCGACGCGAAGGGCGACCTTCAGCGTGGCCTCGAAGTGGTGGAATTTGCCTGCGGCATTCCGCATCTGATGAAGGGCGAATACACCGAGGGCGCTGGCCCGGGCATCGACATCTATTCGATGCGCCAGCCGCTGGGCGTCGTCGCCGGCATCACCCCGTTCAATTTCCCGGCCATGATCCCGCTGTGGAAGTGTGCGCCGGCGATTGCCTGTGGCAATGCCTTCATCCTCAAGCCGTCGGAGCGCGATCCCGGCGTGCCGATGGCGCTGGCCGCGCTGATGATCGAGGCGGGGCTGCCGCCGGGCATCCTCAATGTCGTCAATGGTGACAAGGAAGCGGTCGACGCCATCCTCGACGATCCCGATATCATGGCCGTGGGCTTTGTCGGCTCTTCGCCGATCGCGCAATATATCTATGAGCGTGCGGCCGCGACGGGCAAGCGCGCGCAGTGCTTCGGCGGCGCCAAGAACCACGCGATCATCATGCCGGACGCCGACATGGACCAGACCGTCGATGCGCTGATCGGCGCGGGCTACGGTTCGGCCGGTGAACGCTGCATGGCGATTTCGGTCGCGGTGCCCGTCGGCAAGACCACGGCCGACCGCCTGATGGAAAAACTGATCCCGCGCGTCGAGAGCCTGAAGATCGGTACCTCGATCGATCCGTCGGCCGACTATGGTCCGCTGGTGACCAAGGCCGCGCTCAACCGCGTCAAGGAATACGTCGAGATCGGCATCAAGGAAGGCGCCACGCTCGCGGTCGACGGCCGCGGCTTCAAGATGCAGGGCTATGAGAACGGCTTCTACATGGGCGGCTGTCTGTTCGACAACGTCACCAAGGACATGCGGATCTACAAGGAAGAGATCTTTGGTCCCGTGCTCTCGGTGGTGCGCGCCCACGATTACAAAGAGGCGCTGGCGCTGCCGTCCGACCATGATTATGGCAACGGCGTTGCGATCTTCACCCGCGACGGCGACGCCGCGCGCGATTTCGCCGCCAAGGTCAATGTCGGCATGGTCGGCATCAACGTGCCGATCCCGGTGCCGATCGCCTATTACACTTTCGGCGGCTGGAAGAAGTCCGGCTTCGGCGACCTCAACCAGCACGGCCCGGATTCGATCCGCTTCTACACCAAGACCAAGACCGTGACGGCGCGCTGGCCGTCGGGCGTCAAGGAAGGCGCGGAGTTCTCGATTCCGACGATGAATTGACGCTGGTCAATTAGCGCGGGCACCGGATGCAGTTCGCTCTCAACGAGGACCAGATTGCCATTCGCGACACGGCGCGGGATTTTGCCGCGGAAAAAATCGCGCCGCATGCAATCCGCTGGGATGAGGAAAAGCATTTTCCGGTCGACGTGATGCGTGAGGCCGCCAAGCTCGGCATCGGCGGGGTCTACATCCGCGACGATGTCGGCGGCTCCGCGCTGACGCGGTTCGATGCCGCGCTGATCTTCGAGGCGCTGGCGCAGGGCTGCCCGACGGTGTCGGCCTTCATCTCGATCCACAACATGTCCGCGTGGATGATCGACGCCTTCGGCAGCGAGGCGCAGCGCCAGAAATGGCTGCCAAAGCTCTGCACCATGGAATTGCTCGCGAGCTACTGCCTGACCGAACCGGGCTCCGGCTCGGATGCCGCCGCGCTGCGCACCCGCGCGGTGCGTGACGGCGACCATTACATTCTCAACGGCCAGAAGCAGTTCATTTCCGGCGCGGGGGCGGGCGATATCTATGTGGTGATGGTGCGGACCGGCGATAACGGACCGGGCGGCATCTCGACGCTGGTGATCGAGGGCGACACACCCGGCCTTTCGCTCGGCGCCAACGAACGCAAGATGGGCTGGAATGCGCAGCCGACTCGCGCGGTGATTTTCGAGAATGCGCGGGTGCCGGTCGCCAACCGGCTCGGCGACGAGGGCATCGGTTTCAAGATCGCGATGGCCGGGCTCGACGGCGGCCGCATCAACATCGCGGCCTGTTCGCTCGGCGGCGCGCAATGCGCGCTCGACAAGTCGCTGGCCTATATGCGAGAGCGCAAGGCGTTTGGCAAACGCCTCGACGAATTCCAGGCGCTGCAGTT
The DNA here is from genome assembly GCA_963790595.1 of uncultured Alphaproteobacteria bacterium. Lineage (GTDB taxonomy): Bacteria > Pseudomonadota > Alphaproteobacteria > Rhizobiales > Xanthobacteraceae > Bradyrhizobium. Next base: position 109,420 of record CAWBPE010000001.1, read on the forward strand.
TCGGCTCGCCGACATGGCCACCGAACTCGAGGCGGCGCGCACTTTTGTCTGGCGCGCCGCGGCGGCACTCGATCGCAAGGATGCCGATGCGACGATGTTGTGCGCGATGGCCAAGCGCTTCGGCACGGATGTGGGCTTCGAGGTCGCCAACCAGGCGCTACAGTTGCACGGCGGTTACGGCTATCTCAGCGAATACGGTATCGAAAAGATCGTGCGCGATCTGCGCGTGCATCAAATCCTCGAAGGCACCAACGAAATCATGCGGCTGATCGTGTCACGCAAGCTGATCGAGGGCGGGCGATGACGGCGTCGGCCGCGGTCGTCAACACCGAAGGCGATCTGATCGTCCGGCGCGAGGGCTCGGCGGGCATCATCAGGTTGAACCGGCCGAAAGCGCTCAATGCGATGACGCTGGAAATGTCCATCGGTATTGACGCGGCGCTCGATCAATTTGAGTCCGATCCGGCGATTGCCGTGGTCGTGCTGGAAGGCGCGGGCGAACGCGGCCTGTGCGCGGGCGGCGACATCCGCGGACTTTATGAGAGTTCGCGCGCGGGTGGCGATCTTGGCAAGATGTTCTGGCGCCAGGAATACATTATGAATGCTCGGATCGCGAAATATCCCAAACCCTATGTCGCGTTCATGGATGGGCTGGTGATGGGCGGCGGCGTCGGCCTGTCCGCGCACAGTGCGCATCGTGTCGTCACGGAGCGGACAAAATTGGCGATGCCTGAAGTCGGTCTCGGCTTTTTCCCGGATGTCGGCGGCACATGGCTGTTGTCGCGCTCGCCCGGCGAGATCGGGACGTATTTTGGACTAACGGGCCAGACCATGAATGGCCCGGATGCGATCCATGCCAGATTTGCCGATGCCGTCGTGCCTTCAAACCGGCTTCCGGCCTTGCGCGACGTCCTGACCAAGATTCGACCCGGCACAACCTCAGGCGAGGTCGGAACGCTCATCAAGAGTTTTTCGACCGGCGAGACTTCAGGTCCCGTCGCCGCGATGCAGGCGAAGATCGATGGCTGGTTCGTGGGCGACCGCATGGAAGATATCTTCGCATCCTTGCAGCGCGACGGCTCGGAACTGGCGCTGGCGACGTTGAAGACGCTGAACGAGAAATCGCCCCGCGGCATGGTTGTGACCCTGAAGTTGCTGCGGCTGGCGCGGTCGTCGTCTTCGCTGGAACAATGCCTGGTGCGGGAATATCGTGCCGCGCTGGAAGTGTTCCGGAGCGACGATTTTCGCGAGGGCGTGCGCGCGGCCGTGATCGACAAGGATCGCAATCCCCGCTGGTCGCCGCCACGGATCGAGGATGTGACGCCGGCGATGCTGGCGCCTTATCTCGCGACGATCGGCGCTGACGAGTTGGTGTTTTGACCAGATAAAATAGAAATTCTGAGCGGAGGAAGTTAGAGATGGCCAACATCGCATTCATCGGTCTCGGCAATATGGGCGGCCCGATGGCGGCCAATCTGGTCAAGGCCGGTCACAAGGTGGTGGCGTTCGATCTGGCCGGCGCCGCGCGCAACCAGGCGCAGGCCGATGGCGCCGGGATTGCTGACAGTTCGGTGGCCGCCGTAAAAAGCAACGATATCGTCATCACGATGCTGCCGGCCGGCAAGCATGTGCTGTCGGTCTGGAACGAAATCCTGCCTGCCATGAGCAAGGGCGCGCTGATCATCGATTGCTCGACCATCGACGTCGAAAGCGCCGTGCAGGCGCATGGTCTGGCGGCCAAGCACAACATTGTCTCGGTTGATGCCCCGGTATCCGGCGGCACCGGCGGCGCCAAGGGCGCGACGCTGACTTTTATGGCGGGCGGCGAGCCAAAGGCGTTTGCGGCGGCGAAGCCTATTCTGGAAAACATGGGCAAAAAGATCGTGCATTGCGGCGGCGCCGGCGCGGGGCAGGCGGCCAAGATCTGCAACAACATGATCCTCGGCATTTCCATGATTGCGGTCAGCGAGGCCTTTGCGCTCGCCGAAAAGCTTGGCCTGTCGCATCAGGCGCTGTTCGATGTCGCCTCGACTTCGTCGGGGCAATGCTGGTCGTTGACGACCTATTGCCCGGTGCCGGGTCCGGTGCCGACATCGCCCGCCAATAACGAATACAAACCCGGCTTTGCGTCGGCGCTCATGGTGAAGGACCTCACGCTGGCGCAAGATGCGGCCAAGGCCGCTGGCGCGGCAACGCCGCTCGGCAAGCATGCGCAGGAAATCTACAAGGCATTCGACGCGGCCGGCCATGGCGGCGTCGACTTCTCCGGGATCATCCAGCATGTCCGCGACCTCGCAGAGAAATAGCTGAGAGCCGATGACAAGTTTTCAGGAAGCCCGCGAATTCCTGCTCCGGCATCGGACGGATTACGACAAGGCTGTCGCGGACTTCCGTTGGCCCGATCCCAAACCGTTCAACTGGGCGCTGGACTGGTTCGACGCGGAGCTGGCGCGTAACGCCGACAGCAAGGATCGGCCCGCGCTCTGGATTGTCGATGCCGGCAGCAATCGCGAAACCAAACTGTCCTTCGCGGCACTTTCAAGCCGATCCAATCAGGTCGCGAATTTCCTGCGCGCGCAAGGTCTCAAGCGCGGCGATCATCTGCTGCTGTTGCTCGGTAACGTCATTCCGCTGTGGGAGACCATGCTGGCGGCGATGAAACTCGGCGTGGTGGTGATCCCCGCGACCACGCTGTTGACGCCGGATGAATTGCGCGACCGGCTCGATCGCGGCCGGGCCAAAGTTGTCGTCGCGGCACAGGACCAGGTTGCCAAATTCGCCGGGCTCGGCGGCGATGAACTCGTTCGTATCGTCGTCAATGCGTCGTCGAAGCACGAGGGCTGGCTGGCCTATGAGCAGGCCGTTGATTTTCCTGAGGCCTTTACGCCGGATGGAACGACCTCATCCGAAGATCCGCTGCTGCTGTATTTCACGTCCGGCACAACAGCAAAACCAAAACTGGTACGGCACAGCCAGCGCAGCTATCCCGTCGGCGGATTGTCGACGATGTATTGGCTCGGGCTGCAGCCGGGCGATATCCATCTGAACATTTCCTCACCGGGCTGGGCCAAGCACGCCTGGAGCTGCTTCTTCGCGCCCTGGAATGCCGGCGCCACGGTGTTCGTGGTCAATCAGCCGCGCTTCGACGCCAAGGGATTGCTCGCGACCATCGGCCGCTGCGGCGTGACAACGTTGTGCGCGCCGCCGACGGTGTGGCGGCTGTTCATTCAGGAAAAGCTCGCGACCTTCAAAGTATCGCTGCGCGAAGTCTGCGGCGCGGGTGAGCCGCTCAATCCCGAAGTGATCGACCAGGTCCGCGCCGCCTGGGGACTGACGATCCGCGACGGCTATGGCCAGACTGAAACCACGGCCTTGGCCGGGAATTCGCCGGGCCAGAAAGTGAAGATCGGCTCAATGGGCCGTCCGTTGCCGGGATGGCGCGTGCGAATCACCGACAGCGACGGGCAGCCGACGCAAGAGGGCGAGGTCAGCCTCGTGCTGGGGGACGAGCGACCCGCCGGCCTGATGCAGGGTTATCAGGCCGACGACGGCAGTTTGAGCGGCGCGGACGGCGATCTCTATCGCAGCGGCGACGTGGTATTCGCCGACGATGAGGGCTATCTCACGTTTGTCGGCCGTTCCGATGACGTCTTCAAATCATCGGATTATCGTATCAGCCCGTTCGAACTCGAAAGCATCCTGCTCGAACATGAGTGGGTCGCCGAGGCCGCGGTGGTTCCCAGCCCCGATCCGATCCGGCTTGCGATCCCCAAGGCCTATGTGCTGCTGGTGGCGGGTGCGGAGCGTTCGCCGGAAACCGCACTCTCAATCTTCCGGCATTTGCATTTCCGGCTGGCGCCGTTCAAGCGCATCCGGCGCATTGAGCTGGTGACGGAATTGCCGAAGACGATTTCCGGCAAAATCCGCCGCGTGCAGTTGCGGCGGCTCGAGCACGACAATAATCGCGACGATGCGCTGCGTGGGCAGGAACATCGCGAAGAGGATTTTCCGGAGTTGCAGAAAATAAGATCAGCCGGATCGCCAGAGAGCTAATGCATGAATGAAGTCTGGAAGAAGCCGCCGATCTCGCTTGAGGCCTATAAGGCCATGGTCGGCCATGAGGTCGGGGTGTCGTCCTGGCATCTGGTCGATCAGGAGCGGATCAATGTCTATGCGGATGTGATCGAGGATCACCAATTCATTCATGTCGATCCCGAACGGGCCAAGCGCGAAACTGCGTTCGGCTCGACCGTCGCGCACGGGTTTCTGACGATGTCGCTGATGAGCATCATGTCCTATGAGGTGATGCCCGTGATCGAAGGTACGACCATGGGGGTGAATTACGGTTTTGACAAATTGCGCTTCATCTCGCCGGTGCGCGCCGGCCGGCGCGTGCGCGGGCGTTTTACCTTGATGGAAGCGAAGTTGCGCAAGCCCACAGAGCTGCAATCGCGCACCAATGTCACCGTGGAAATCGAGGGCGAGGAAAAGCCCGCGCTGGTGGCCGACTGGATCGGTTTGATTTATTTTGCTTAAAATTCACCCGTCATGCCCGGCCTTGTGACACCAAGTCGGATATATCCGACTTGGTACTTTAAAGATAACGGCACTCGGTATACGGAGTGCCTACGCATCCACGTACTTCTAATTTCGCATCAGAAAGACGTGGATGGCCGGGACAAGCCCGGCCATCACGAAGGAAGAACCCACATCCAGGAAATTTACGCATGACAATCAGGTTTGACGGGTTAGTCGCTATCGTCACCGGCGCGGGCAATGGTCTGGGACGGGCGCATGCGCTGGGGCTGGCGGCGCGCGGCGCCAAGGTCGTGGTCAATGATTTCGGCGGCGCCCGCGACGGCACCGGCGGATCGCTGACGGCAGCGGAAAGCGTGGTCGAGGAAATCAAGAAAGCCGGCGGTGTCGCGATGGCCGACGGCGCCGATGTCTCCAATTTCGAGCAGGTCACGACGATGGTGGACCGCGCCACCAAAGAGTGGGGCGGCGTCGATCTGCTTTGCGCCAATGCCGGCATCCTGCGCGACAAGTCGTTTGCGAAAATGGAGGTCGCCGATTTCGCCAAGGTGCTGGAGGTCCATCTCACCGGCACGTTTTATTGCTGCAAGGCGGTGTGGGACGGCATGCGCGCGCGCAATTACGGCCGCATCGTCGTCACCACCTCGTCGTCGGGCCTGTTCGGCAATTTCGGCCAGGCCAATTACGGCGCGGCTAAAGCCGGCATGATCGGCCTGATGAATGTGCTGGCCGAGGAGGGCCGCAAGAACAACATCCGCGTCAATACGATCTCGCCGACCGCGGCAACGCGCATGACGGAAGAGCTGCTGCCGCCGCAGGCACTGGCGCTGATGAAACCGGAGGCGATTACGCCGGCGGTGCTGTATCTCCTGGGCGAAGATGCGCCGACCCGCACCATCATGGGCGCCGGCGCGGGCTCGTTTGCGGTAATCAAAATACTGGAAACCGAAGGCATCAACCTCGCCGAATCCGACTGGACGCCGGATGCCATCGCAGCGCATTTTGCCGAGATCAGCGACATGTCGACCGCCAAGGCGCTGGAAGGGGCGTTCCAGCAGACCCAGAAATACGTCGCGCAGGCCGCGGCGCGGGCGGGGGTGAAGTTGTAGGAGTAAGGCGGGCTTGGCGACGACCTCATGGTGAGGCGCGCGCCGGAGTTTATCATCGGGCCGCGCTACGCGGACCCGTTGGCGCGTCTCGAACCATGGGAGCTTGCTGCCCATCCTTCGAGACGCGGCGAAGCCGCTCCTCAGGATGAGGCCTTCAATGCTAAGAGGAAATACGCCTTGCCCGCCGTGAAGAGTTCCCAATCCCCTATCGCCATCATCGGCGCCGGCCCCGCCGGGCTGATGGCGGCCGAGGTCGCCGCGCAGGGCGGTGCCACGGTCACCGTCTATGACGCGATGCCGTCCGCCGGCCGCAAGTTTCTGATGGCGGGACGGGGCGGCCTTAATCTCACGCACAGCGAGCCACTGCCGGCCTTCCTCACACGGTACGGCCACATGGAACCAAAACTCGCCGCCGCGATCACGGCATTTCCACCGGACACCTTGCGCACATGGAGCCACGCGCTGGGGCAGCCGACCTTTATCGGCTCCAGCGGCCGGGTTTTCCCGCAGGCGTTCAAGGCGTCGCCCTTGCTGCGGGCATGGCTTCGGCGGCTCGATGCGATCGGCGTAAAATTCGCGCTGCGCCACCGCTGGACTGGCTGGGACAGTGACGGACGGCTGGTATTCTCCACATTAGATGTCCCACGCATTGTCGAAGCGGGCGCGACCGTGCTGGCGCTTGGCGGCGCAAGCTGGCCACGGCTCGGGTCTGACGGCGGGTGGGTCGATGTGCTCGCGACCAAGGGCGTCGCGATTTCGCCGTTAAGACCGGCCAATAGCGGCTTCACGGTCGCCTGGTCCGACATCTTCCGCGCCCGCTTCGAGGGCCAACCGCTCAAGGGCATCGCGCTGTCGTTTGGCCCGCACACATTGCGCGGCGAAGCCATGATCACACGTACGGGTATCGAGGGCGGCGGGATTTATGCGCTGTCGGCGGAGTTGCGCGAGGCGATTATCAGTTCGGGAAAAGCGACGCTGCGCATCGCGTTGCGACCCGAGCTTGAAACCGGCGATCTGGTCGCGCGATTATCCGCGCCGCGCGGCAAGCAATCGTTTTCGAACTGGCTGCGTAAGGCGGTGCATCTTTCACCGGTTGGGATCGGTCTGCTACAGGAAGCGGCGATCGCATCCGGTGTTTCACTGTCCTCGCTGTCGACCGCAAGCCTCGCGGGTTTGATCAACGCCGTGCCGGTCGAGTTCACCGGCATCGCGCCGATCGCGCGGGCGATTTCAACGGCGGGCGGCATTTCGTTCGATGAACTCGACGCCGCTTTCATGATCCGCCGCTTGCCCGGCGTGTTTGCGGCAGGGGAAATGCTGGATTGGGAAGCGCCGACGGGGGGCTATCTGCTGCAGGCGTCGTTCGCGACGGGGGTGACGGCGGGCCGGGGGGCGGTGAAATATCTCGATCCTCATGGTGAGGAGCGCAGCAAGGCTGCGCGTCTCGAACCATGAGAGCCCGCGGCCATCCTTCGAGACGCGCGCAAGAAGCGCGCTCCTCAGGATGAGGACCGGCTACCGCAACTTCCCCCGCGCTACCACCGGCAACACACCCACAATCTCCTCGCTGCGCACCATCACGACCTCGTCCATCATGTTGACGACGACGCAAACATGGTTGGGCACGATGCGCACGACATCGCCGACATTGGGACGGGTGTTGCTGCGCGTAAGGTCCAGAAAGCCGTGCTCCTCCGCAAAGCGCGCGATTTTCGCTTCGGGGTGTTCGAGGATCAGCCCGTAGCCTTCGAGCCCGCTGCCGGTGTCGGCGGTCAGGGTTTTGGAACCGGCATCGAGAATGCCGCGGTCCGGGCCCGCGCGGCTCACGACGGTGGAATAGATGTTCAGCGCGCAATCGTCCCAGCTCGCGACGCCGGCGCCGACCTGCATCCGGTCGTTGTAGATATAGGTGCCCGGCCGATGTTCGGTGGCGCCCCTGAGCTTGCCGACGTTTTTCAGGTTCGGCGAGCCACCCGTAGAGACCATCGTCGCATCGAGGCCGTGCGCGCGCACACCAGCCAGCGCTTCATCGTAAAAGCGTTGCGCTTCGGCCCAGCCGGTCTCGGTCGGGTAGAGCATGAAACCGGCGAATACGAGTCCCTTGGAGGCCGCGATCTTCCGCGCCAGCGCAATCGCCTCAGTGGGCGTTTCGACCCCGGCGCGCTTGCGGCCGGTGTCGCATTCGACCACGACCGACAGCGGACGGCCGGAAGCCGCCGCGGCTTGCGGCAGGCCTGCGACCACCACCGAATTGTCGGCGGCGACGGTCATGTGTGCCTTGGCCTGCAGCACGCCGAGCCGAGCCATCTTTTCGTCGCCGATCAGATTGTAGCTGATCAGGATGTCGTCGATTCCGGCCTCCGCCATCACCTCGGCCTCGCCGAGTTTCTGGCAGGTGATGCCCTTCGCGCCAGCCGCGATCTGCAGTTTTGCCAGCATTGGGCTCTTGTGGGTCTTGATATGCGGCCGGTTGGCGACCCCAGCCGCATCGCAAGTGGCCTGAACGCGCGCGATGTTGCGCTCGACACGGTCCATGTCGATCACGGCAACGGGAGTGCCATATTCGCGGGCGATTCTGGCGGCGAGGGGTGTGGTCATTGAGTTGGCCTCCAATTTAGTGGCTTCGTCATTGCGAGCGAAGCGAAGCAATCCATGGCTCGGCGCAAAGAAAGAATGGATTGCTTCGTCGCTCCGCTCCTCGCAATGACGGCGCGTGTTTCAAGCCTGTTCAATCTCTTCGCGCAGCACCTCAAGCTCCAGCCATTTTTCTTCAGCGGCCTCAAGCTCCTTCTGCGCGGTCGAGAGCGCGGCCGATACCGTATCGAACTTCTTGCGATCCTTCTTGTAAAGATTGGGATCGTCAAGATGGCGTTGTTGCTTGGCGATTTCGGCCTGCAGTTTGGCCATCGTCTTGGGCAGTGTTTCCAGCGCGTGCTTTTCGTTGAAATTCAGCCGGCGCTTGGCCGCGCCTGAAGCGGCGCCACCCTTGTTGGCTTTCGTGGTCTCGGCGGCGGCCTTCACCGCGTCGCGCTTGAGATCGGCGCCGCGCTGCTTGAGCATGTCGGTATAACCGCCGGCATATTCGACCCAGCGGCCGTTACCCTCGGGCACGATCACCGAGGTCACCACGCGGTCGAGGAAGTCGCGGTCATGGCTGATCAGGATCACGGTGCCTTCATAATCGCCGAGCATTTCCTCGAGCACGTCGAGGGTTTCGAGATCGAGGTCGTTGGTCGGTTCGTCCAGCACCAGGAGGTTGGAAGGTTTGGCCAGCGCGCGCGCCAGCATCAGGCGGCCGCGTTCGCCGCCCGAGAGCACCTCCAGCGGGGTGCGCATCTGCTCCTGCGCGAACAGAAAATCCTTCATGTAGCTGACCACATGCTTCGGCTTGCCGCCGACCATCATATTGTCGCTGCCGCCACCGGTCAGCGCGTCGGCCAATGTCGTTTTCGGGTCGAGGCTTTCGCGGTGCTGGTCGAGCGTCGCCATTTCGATATTGGCGCCGAACCGGATGGTGCCGCTGTCGGGTGGATTGGCGCCGGTCAGCATTTCGATCAGCGTGGTCTTGCCGGCGCCGTTGGGGCCGACGATGCCGATGCGGTCGCCGCGCTGGACCCGGATCGAGAAGTCATCGACGATCTTGCGCTCGCCGTAAGTGCGGCCGATGCCTTTGGCTTCGATGATCAGCTTGCCGGACTTGTCGGCTTCCGCGGCCGCGAGATTGGCATTGCCGGCGGCGCCGCGATAATCGCGGCGTTGTTCGCGCAGCGCATAGAGATTGCCGAGCCGCTTGACGTTGCGCTTGCGGCGGCCGGAGACGCCGTAGCGCAGCCAGTGTTCTTCGTTGACGATCTTGCGGTCGAGCTTGTGCTGGTCGCGTTCTTCCTCGGCCAGCACCTCGTCGCGCCAGGACTCGAAGGCGCTGAAGCCGCGGTCGATCTGCTTGATCTGGCCGCGATCGAGCCAGGCGGTCGAGCGCGACAGGTTAGAGAGAAAACGTCGGTCATGGCTGATGATGACCAGCGCGCTGCGGCGGCTGGCGAGTTCGCCTTCCAGCCATTCGATTGTCGTGAGATCGAGATGGTTGGTGGGCTCGTCGAGCAGCAGAATATCGGGCGAGGGCGCCAGCACCCGCGCCAATGCGGCGCGGCGGGCTTCGCCGCCCGACACATGCGCGGGGTCTTCATCGCCGTGAAGCCCGAGCTGTTCCAGAACGTAGCGCGCCTGATAATGATCGTCGCCGGGGCCGAGGCCGGCTTCGACATAGGCCAGCGTGGTGGCGTGGCCGGTGAAATCCGGCTCCTGCGGCAGATAGCGCACGGTCGCGCCGGGCTGCACAAAGCGGCTGCCGCTGTCGGGTTCGACCAGCCCGGCCGCGATCTTCAACAACGTCGATTTGCCCGAGCCATTGCGGCCGATCAGGCACACGCGCTCGGCGGTCGAGACCGAGAGTTCGACGCCCGACAACAGCGGCGTGCCGCCAAAAGTCAGCTTGATGTCTTTCAACTGGATCAGCGGAGGCGCCATGCTATTTCGATTCAATTCTGGTTCTGCGCCGGCGCGTCAACGCGCTGGCGCTGGAGGCGGCGAATGGTCTGGTCGAGCGCCGACAGGAATGCCGAGCGATCGCGCGGAGCAAAGGATCTGGGACCGCCGGTGACTTCACCGGACGAACGCAAATCGGTCATCAGGTTGCGCACCGCCAGCGTCATCCCGATCGACGCTTCGCTGAACGGCTTGCCGTTCGGCGCGATCACCTCGGCGCCGGCCTTCACGCAACGGCTCGCCAGCGGAATGTCGGAGGTGACGACGATATCGCCGCGGCCGGCGCGTTCCGCGATCCAGTCATCGGCGGCGTCCATTCCGGAACCGGCGGCGATGCGCTCGATCATCGGATCCTGCGGCACCCGGATAAATTGCCCGGCTACCACGCTGACAGGCAGGCCGTGGCGGGCGGCGACGCGGTAGATTTCGTCTTTGACCGGACAGGCGTCGGCGTCGACATAGATGCGGGTGGTATTCAAGGCTGGCGTCATCGGTTGGGGATTTTTTTGGCCGGGCAACGCTCCGGCGCTCCCATAAGGCGCGTGGTACTCTATCGCAGCCGGAATTGCGAGCAAAACAGCGGCCGGAACACGCTTGCCACATTCTTTTCTTCGCGTAGCATTATGGCCGGAAAAACAGCCGAAATAAGGGAAATATAGGCATGACCGACCGGCGCGAGGCCTACCGTGTGCAGGCCTACAACACGGCCAAGCTGTCCGAGAACAAGATGCATGACGACACCGTCGCCAGGCGGTTCGGGTTCAGCGGCGGCCTGGTGCCCGGCGTCGATGTCATGGCCTATATGATGCACCTGCCGGTGGCCAAATGGGGCCGCGCGTTTCTCGAACGCGGACTGATCGAGGCGCGGTTCGTCAAGCCGGTCTATGACGGCGAGATCACCGACGTTAAGGCCACGGAAAGCGAAGGCGTGTTGTCGATCGAGGTCGAGAGCCGCGGCGAGCTCTGTGCGACCGGCAGCGCAACCTTGCCGGCGTCGGCGCCGTCGTTCTCGCTCGCGGATTACATCGAGACCGCTGCGGTGGCCGACCGCAAGCCGGTAAGTGTCACATCCTACGAATCCGGCAAGTGGCTGGGAACGATCCCGCGGACTTGGGCCGGGGATGACGCCAGCGGATATTTGACCGATGTGCGCGAGACCGATCCGATCTATCCCCGGGAGGGACTGGGTCATCCCGGCCTGCTGCAGCGGGTGATGAACAAGGTGCTGGTCGACAACGCCATTCTCGGGCCGTGGATTCATGTCGGCAGCCGGATGCAGCTTCTGACCGCCAGCGCCAGCGGTGACGAATTGACTGCGCGCGCGAAGGTCACCGGCAATTATGAAAAGAAGGGCCATCGCTTCGTCGAGCTCGACGCGCTCGTGGTCGCGAATGGGCGCACGCCGCTCGCGCATTGCCAGCACATTGCGATCTACCAGCCGCGCGAGCAGGCGGCGGCGTAGATTTCTTAACCTCGCCCCGCGTGCGGGGAGAGGTCGAAGCCAGAGCGAAGCGAGGGCTTCGGGTGAGGGGACTCTCAGAGCGGTCGGTGGAGTATGCCTGCTCAATAGCGCGTCCCTGTGGAGGCTCCCCCTCACCCGGCGCTGCGCGATAGCCGAAGCTCCGCTTCGGCGTTCTTCTTCAATGACGGTCGCCGAAGGCGACCTATCCTCTCCCCGCACGCGGGGCGAGGTTAGGGCAACAAGCCGCGACCGCCCCCCTCACGCCACCTTCGTCTTCGCATCCTGGATCGCGCGCCAGACCCGTTCCGGGGTCAACGGCATGTCGATCTGCGTGATGCCGTATTCCGATAGCGCGTCGATCACCGCATTGACCAGCGTGGCGAGGCTGCCGGCGCAGCCGGCTTCACCGCAGCCCTTGGTGCCCAGCGGATTGGATTTGGCCGGCGAGGGATGGTCGCCGACGGTCATGAACGGAATGTCGCCGGCGCGCGGCAACGCGTAATCCATGAACGAGCCAGTAATCGGCTGGCCGCTCTCGTCGTAGCTGACTTCTTCCATCAGCACCTGTCCGATGCCTTGCGCGACGCCGCCATGGAGCTGGCCCGCGACGATCATCGGATTGACGATGGTGCCGAAGTCGTTGACGCCGGTGTAGCGCACGATCTGGATGACGCCGGTTTCGGGATCGATCTCGACTTCCGAGACATGGCAACCATTAGGAAAAGTCGAGGGCGTGTCCTTGGTGTTGTGATCGACATCGAGCGAGGACGGCACGCCTTCCGGCATCTTGCCTTCGCGCAGGCGCTGCGACAGTTCCATGATGTCGATGCTGCGGTCGGTGCCGGCGATCGTGAAGCGGCCGTTGGCGAATTCGATATCGCCTTCGGCTGCTTCCATCAGATGGGCCGCGGCTTGCTTGCCCTTGGCGATCACCATCGCGGAGGATTCGACGATCGCGGTGCCGGTCGCGGTGATCGAACGGGAGCCGCCGGTGCCATTGCCGAAACGCACGAGATCGCTGTCGCCCTGTTCGAGCTTGACCTGTTCGAAGGGCACACCGAGCTGCGCGCACAGAACCTGCGCGAACGGCGTCGCATGGCCCTGGCCGTAATCGAGCGTGCCGGTGAAGAGTTTGACCGAACCGTCAGCCTCGAACACGATCTTGCCGAGTTCGCCGCTAGGAGGTGCGGTAACTTCGAGATAGGAGCCGACCGCGATGCCGCGCAGCTTGCCCTGCTTGCGGCTCTCTTTTTTGCGTTTGGCAAAACCGGCGTGGTCGGAGAGCTCGAGAGCCTTGTCGAACACGCCCTGGAAATCGCCGCTGTCATAGGTGACGCCGGAAGACGCCGCGAACGGCATTTGCGCCGGCTTGATGAAGTTACGCTTGCGCAAGGTCAGCCGGTTGATGCCCATCTCGTCGGCGGCGCGATCGATCAGGCGCTCCATGTAGTAATTGGCTTCGGGCCGGCCCGCGCCGCGATAGGCGCCCATGTGGGTGGTGTTGGTCACGACGCATTTGATGTCGACATTCATCAGCGGCGTCTTGTAGACGCTCGCGAGATTCTTGCCGGTGTTGAGCGACAGCGGACCCGGTGCGACACCGGTGATGTAGGCCCCGAGATTGCCGTAGCCCGACAGTTTGACCGCGAGGAATTTGCCATCACTGTCCAGCGCCAGCTCGGCATGGATATCCTGCGCGCGGCCCTGGCTGTCGGACAGAAAACTGATGGATCGCTCGTCAGTCCATTTGACCGGTTTGCCGAGTTCCTTCGCGGCAAACAGGATGCACATATATTCGGGGTAGTTGACGTTCTTCATGCCGAAGGAGCCGCCGACATTGGCGGTCAGGATGCGAACCTTCTCGTTCGGCAGCTTCATGTTCTTGGCAAGGTTGATCCGGTTGCCGGCGACGCCCTGGGTCGGCACCTGAATCGTGAAACGCTCGCTCGCTTTGTCGTAGGAGGCGAGCGCCGCGCGCGGCTCCATCGACACCACAGCGACGCGGGTGTTGACGATGTCGAGTTTTGTCACATGCGCGGCGGCGGCAAAGGCGGCATCGACCTTGGCGGCGTCGCCAAAGTGATAGTCGAGCGCGACATTGTTCGGGATGTGATCGTAGAGCTGCGGCGCGCCGGGCCTGGTCGCTTCCTCGGCGCTGGTGACAGCCGGCAACGGCTCGATATCGAGCACGACGGCTTCACCGGCATCGCGCGCCTGCGCCAGCGTTTCGGCGACCACGAAGGCCACGGCGTCGCCGACAAAGCGCACCTTGTCGGTCATCAGCGGCATGCGGTTGGTTTGTAAGAGCGGCGAGCCGTCGCGGTTCTTCAGTGGCAGGCCGCAGGTAAAGGGCTCGTAATGGGCGAGGTCGGCACCGGTCCACACGCCAAGTACGCCGGGCATCGCCTTCGCGTCTGCCGTATCGATCTTGCGGATGACGCCGTGGGCGTGGCTGGAGCGGACGATCCAGGCATAGGCCTGTCCCGGCAGGTTGAAGTCGTCGGTGTATTTGCCCTTGCCGCGCACCAGCGTGTCATCTTCGGAGCGGCGAACCGGCTGCCCAACGCCGTATTTTTGCAGTGCAATAGCGTTTTCGAGCGAGGACGCGGAGATTTGATCTTGCATTGAGACGACCTGAAAGGGGCTATTTTTCGCTATTTAGCAGTGTCTTACCCAGATAATGCACCTATATGCCAACGACAACGGCTGATTGGGCATGGTGCCATGTGATGGGTTGTTGCGCCGCCCCTTGGCGCTGCTAGAGTTTCAGTCAAACGCAACTCCTCGTTGGCCCCATGGGCCCGGGAAAGACATTTGATGAATGATGACACGCGGCTTCGCGACGGCCTTGGGTCGCGCGAAAGCCCGATAGCCCCGGTTGCGGCCGGTGACGACGGGGAGGCCGGGCTGGTTCCAGGTTCCGGCGTCTACGCCGCGCTCGACCTTGGTACCAATAATTGCAGGCTACTGATCGCCTGTCCGACCGACGACGGATTCCGTGTGGTTGATTCGTTCTCGCGGATCATCCGGCTCGGCGAGGGCATCTCCACGACCGGCTATATCAGCGAGGCCGCGATCGAACGCGCCGTTGCCGCGCTGAGTATCTGCCGCGACAAGATCAAGTCCAAAAACGCAACGCGGTTGCGGCTGATCGCGACCGAAGCCTGCCGCGCCGCGTCGAATGCCGACGGTTTCCGGGATCGGGTCGCGGCCGAAACCGGCATCAATCTGGAAGTCATCGACCGCGAGACCGAGGCCGCGTTGGCCGTGATCGGATGCTCGCCGCTGCTCGATCCCAAGGGGCGGGGCGCCATTCTGTTCGATATCGGCGGCGGATCGTCGGAGCTGGTTCGCATCGAGCGCGATCCGGCTGACCAGAACGCAACGCCGCGCATAAAGGCCTGGATGTCGATCCCGCTTGGTGTCGTCACGCTGGCCGAGCGTTTCGGCGGCCGCGACGTCACGCACGAATCCTATGCCCGGATGGTGCAGGAAGTAGCCAAACATGTCGCGCCGTTTGCGGCCGAGCATGGCGACGGCTTAAGTGATATGCACCTGCTCGGGACCTCCGGTACCGTGACCACGCTGGCCGGGGTGCATCTCAATCTGGCGCGCTACGATCGCCGCCGGATCGATGGTGTGTGGATGAACAATGCGGAGGTGACCGCGACCATCGCGCGCCTGCTCGGCATGAGCTATCAGGAACGCGCGGCCAATCATTGCATCAGCGTCGAGCGCGCCGATCTGGTGCTGGCGGGCTGTGCCATTCTGGATGCGATCCGCAACGCGTTCCCGCTGCCGCGCCTGCGCGTCGCCGACCGCGGCCTGCGCGAGGGCATGCTGGTCGAGATGATGCGCGAAGACGGTGCGCTCAGTGCAAGCCGTTAGGCGCGACCGGCCGGGGTGTGGTAGAGAGTCCCGTGATTTCCATCCTTCGAGACGCATCGCTTCGCGATGCTCCTCCAGCGATTAGCCAATTGTGCTAACGCAGGGATGAGGTCCACCAATCCCTCATGGTGAGGAGCGCGGCTACGCCGCGCGTCTCGAACCATCGGGCACATAAAATGCACGATTGAAGTCGACATGGCGAAAGATACCACCGGACGGTTGCACGTCACCGTCAAGAGCGGCGGCAGGCTAAAACTGTCGTCAAAGCTCTGGCTGGAGCGGCAGCTCAACGATCCCTATGTGGCGCAGGCCAAGCGGGACGGCCTGCGTTCGCGCGCCGCCTACAAGCTGATCGAGATCGACGACAAGCACCACTTCCTGAAATCAGGGATCACGGTGGTCGATCTCGGCGCCGCGCCCGGCGGCTGGAGCCAGATCGCGGCCAAGCGTGTTGGCGCGGCCGATGGCAGGGGCAAGGTGATCGCGATCGATCTGTTGGAAATGCCGGAGATCGTCGGCGTCAGCTTCGCGAAGCTCGATTTTCTTGCCGACGATGCGCCGGAAAAGCTGCTCGCGATGATGGGCGGCCGCGCCGATGTCGTGCTGTCGGACATGGCCAGCAACACGACAGGCCACCGCAAGACCGATCAGCTGCGCATTTTGGGTTTGGTGGAAGGTGCAGTCGCCTTTGCAGCCGACGTGCTCAATCCCGGCGGCACCTTCGTCGCCAAGGTGTTTCAAAGCGGCGCCGATGCCGAATTGATGACCCAGCTCAAGCGCGACTTTGCCACCGTCAAGCACGTCAAGCCCGCCTCAAGCCGCAAGGATTCATCCGAACGCTACGTGCTGGCGATGGGATTTCGCGGGCAGGGGAAGGCGCCACCGCAATCGTGATTGGTCTATCACCACGTCATAGCCGGGCTTGTCCCGGCCATCCACGTCTTGCTTTGTTGCAGCATCTCAAAAAAGAAAGACGTGGATGCCCGGGTCAAGCCCGGGCATGACGGAGTTGAGTGACTCACCCCAGCCGCTGATCCCGCGCATTGGCCGTCTCCGTCGCGGCGGTTTCTTCCGGTTCGGCGTCGCGCTCGGGGCTGGGAACGACAATCACGCCGCGTCCGGACACTTGATGACCGGCATCGGGCGGCATCTTGTAAAAGAAATACGCCGAGGCCGTCGAGATGATCGACACCACGATGAACGCCGGCGCGAAATCGGCTGCGCTCAGCGCGCTTGCATGGTTCAGCATCATGGTGGATTCAACCGAGAACGCGCCGACCGCGACGCCAGCCGACACCGCGAGCTGCTGGTTGACGCTGACCAGCGTGGTGGCGCGGCTCATCTGCGCGGGTTCCACTTCCGCATAGGCCAGCGTGTTGATCGCGGTGAATTGCAGCGAGCGGAAGAAGCCGCCGACCACCAGCAGGATCATGATCAGCAAGAGCGGCGTCGAGACCGTGAACAGCGCGCAGGCGGCGAGGAAGATCGAACTCACCACCGCGTTGATCACCATGATGTTGCGAAAGCCGAACGTCTTGATGATACGCGCCGCAAGCGTCTTCATCCCCATCGCGCCGACCGCGGAGGCAAAGGTCACGAGCCCGGAGCGCAGCGGCGACAGGCCGAATCCGATTTGCATCAACAGCGGCAGCAGAAACGGCAGCGAGCCGATGCCGAGGCGAAACATGAAACCGCCGATGATAGTCGCGCGCATCGTCGGCAATTTCAGCAGCGTGAAATCCAGCACCGGCGAGGCGGTTCGCCTGGCGTGGATCACATACAGCGTCATCGAAATCGTGCCGATCACGATCAGCGCGATCACGACGGTCCATGGCACCAGGTTAAGGCCCGCGATCGACAAGCCGAACGCGATGCCGCCAAGCCCGATCCCGGCCAGCACCAGCCCATACAGATCGAAGCGCTCGGGATCTTCGCTGCGGACCGGATCGATGAAGCGTAGCGCCATGAAGATGCCGAGCAGGCCGATCGGAATATTGATCAGGAAGATCCAGTGCCACGACAGATAGGTGGTGATGAAGCCGCCGAGCGGCGGCCCGATCACCGGCCCAACCAGTGCCGGCACCGTGACCCAGGCCATCGCGTTGACCAGCGCGCTCTTGTCGATCGAGCGCACCAATACCAGCCGTCCGACCGGCGTCATCATCGCGCCGCCGACGCCTTGCACGATGCGCGCGATCACGAAATCGGTGACCGAACTCGACAAGGCGCAGCCGATCGAGCCGATCATGAACACGGCAATCGCGAGCGAGAACACCGTGCGCGCGCCGAAGCGGTCCGCGGTCCAGCCGCTTGCCGGAATGAACACCGCCAGCGCCAGCAAATACGACGTGATCGCGAGCTTCAGCGTCAGCGCGCTGGTGCCGATATCGGCCGCGATCGCCGGCAGCGAGGTCGCAATCACGGTCGAATCCATGTTCTCCATGAACAGGGCCGTGGCCACGATCAGCGGAATCAGGCGTTCTTTGTTCATCAGGATTTGGGAATGAGGGAAAAATATTCGGGGATTGGGCTGTAACATTCCCAATGCGCAGAGGCCATTGCGGAACCATGAAAAATGGCCAAAAAGTGCGCGATAAGCGATTTCAATGCTTTGCGCGATGAAGCTTGCCCCATTCGCATCACAATTCGCTTTTGGTTACGCGGCAACCTTAACGAGCCGCTGCATGCATGGCTCCTGCCCACGAGAGGAGGTTGTCTCACTCACGTCGCTGTGAGACCACGCGCGCATAGCCATTGGGCTGCCCCATCAATATTTAGAAGGAAAAACCCGGAATGGGTCTACGTTCGCTTTTTGTTGTCGCGCTGCTTTTTGGATTCTCGCCCGAGGCATTTGCCGGCGAGTCCGGCGGCATTTTTCATCGGGCTTCATGCTCCGTCGTACGCTATTACGTCGCCAAGTACAGTGCATCGGCCGCTGAAGCGTGGGCGCGCAGCAAGGGCGCGACCGAGGGCGAGATTGAAGCCGCGCGGCGCTGTATTGTGCCCACAGGGCCGAACGTGCGCACCGCTCAGGGACCGAACTAAGCTTACATCTGCGGGAGCTGCGGCCAGCGCCGCGCCCGCGATCCTCTGGGGTAGCGAACTGGGGGGTGGCGAACCACCCCCGCTGCTCCTAAATATGCTTCCCATGACGTTATCCGCAGCGAAGCGAGATTCGGGGCCACGGCCCCTTTGATTCGTCATGGTGGCGTGCTATCGACCACCGCCAACCCTACCGATGGGCTCTGATTCGACGGTGACGCCAATGGCGTCCCCGGCGCATCCGCTCATCCCGAGGTCTTATCGCGGCGAATATGCCGCCGAATGGAGTTGGTAATGGCTGTTGAGCAGGGACATCATAGGATACGCGAAGCCTATACGTTCGACGATGTGCTTCTGAAGCCCAGCCTGTCGGATATCCTGCCCTCCGAGGCCGATATCCGAACGCACCTGACCCGCGCCATTCCGCTCAATATCCCGATCATCGCTTCCGCGATGGACACCGTCACCGAAGCGCGCATGGCGATCGCGATGGCGCAGTCGGGCGGCATCGGCGTTATCCACCGCAATTTCGATGTCGATGGCCAGGCCGCGCAAGTGCGCCAGGTCAAGAAGTTCGAATCCGGAATGGTGGTCAATCCACTGACCATCGGCCCGGACGCGATGCTGTCGGATGCGATGGCGCTGATGAAGGATCATGGCTTCTCCGGCATCCCGGTGGTCACCGGCGCCAGCAAGGGCGTACCGGGCAAGCTGGTCGGCATTCTCACCAACCGCGACGTGCGGTTTGCGACCGATCCGCGCCAGAAGATTTCCGAACTGATGACGCACGAAAATCTCGTGACGGTGCGCGAAGGCGTCAGCCAGGACGAGGCGAAGCGGATGCTGCACAAGCACCGCATCGAGAAGCTATTGGTGGTCGACGATCAATATCGCTGCGTCGGATTGATCACCGTCAAGGACATGGAAAAGGCGGTCGCGCATCCCCTGGCCTGCAAGGATGCGCAGGGACGTTTGAGGGTCGCCGCCGCGACCACGGTTGGCGAGGGCGGCTATGAGCGCACCGAGCGGCTGATCGACGCCGGCGTCGATGTGATCGTGGTGGACACCGCGCACGGCCATTCCTCGCGCGTGCTCGAAGCGGTCAATCGCATCAAGCGGCTGTCCAACGCCGTTCAGGTCATCGCCGGCAATATCGCAACCCAAGAGGGCGCGCAGGCGCTGATCGATGCCGGCGCGGATTCCATCAAGGTCGGCATCGGACCGGGCTCGATCTGCACCACGCGGATTGTCGCCGGCGTCGGCGTGCCGCAACTGACCGCGATCATGGATGCGGTCGAAGCCGCCAAGAAAGCCAACGTGCCTGTTATTGCCGATGGCGGCATTAAATATTCCGGCGATCTGGCCAAGGCGCTCGCCGCCGGCGCCGATATCGTGATGGTCGGCTCGCTCCTGGCCGGCACCGACGAGACGCCGGGCGAAGTGTTTCTGTGGCAGGGCCGTTCCTACAAGGCCTATCGCGGTATGGGCTCGGTGGGCGCGATGGCGCGCGGCTCCGCCGACCGTTACTTCCAGCAGGACATCAAGGATACGCTCAAACTGGTGCCGGAAGGCATCGAGGGCCAGGTGCCGTATAAAGGCCCGGTCGGCAACGTCATGCATCAGCTCGCCGGCGGCCTGCGCGCGGCGATGGGCTATGTCGGCGCGCGAAACATGGCCGAGTTTCACGAGAAGGCGCAGTTCGTGCGCATCACTGGTGCTGGCCTGCGCGAAAGCCACGTCCACGACGTCACCATCACCCGCGAAGCCCCGAACTATCCCGGCGGGAGTTAACGCCTGCGGGTCCAAATTGATCGCCACAGGCGAGGCGAAACGCGGTAGTGTCATATTCGGCGCCGCCGCGTCGCCTCAGGTTTTGTGCGCGCGCGTGCAGCCGTTTTTACAAGATTCATCTCATCACTTTTAGAAAAGAAGTTGGTCATCATGGTCGATTGGTCGGACGACAGGATTGCGGCGCTTTCGGATCAGGATCTGAAAAACCTGCTGGTCAATGCGGAGCGGAAATCCGTCGATGCCGTCATCGCGCAGTGCAAGGCCGAGATGGAAAAGCGCGATGCCGCCAAGCCGCGCAAGGCCTCGAAGCCGCGCACCGAGCTCAAGGAGTTCGAGCACGACATGTCCGGCCAGCTCGCCGAAGTCGGCAAGGAAATGGCCGCGAAATATGACCTGTCGGAAGAGACCGCCAAAGCGAAGTCGGAGGGCGTGAAGGGTTTCAAGGCGCACAAGCTCTTGGACGCCAAGGGCTACGCCAAGCTCGGCGGCATGCAGCGCGACGGTTCGGTCGCGGTCGACCGCTATATTTCCTACCGTCGCGGCAAGGACATCGTTTCGCTCAGCGTCTTTCTCCTGAAGGATCAGCCGATCGAGGCCCATGAATTCCAGGTGATCGCGCCGCTGGCGATGCTCGACGGCGGAAAGCCGGTGGCCGAAATTCGTCCCACCGC
This sequence comes from uncultured Alphaproteobacteria bacterium, assembly GCA_963790595.1. Lineage (GTDB taxonomy): Bacteria > Pseudomonadota > Alphaproteobacteria > Rhizobiales > Xanthobacteraceae > Bradyrhizobium. Next base: position 130,464 of record CAWBPE010000001.1, read on the forward strand.
CACCGCGGCGCAAAAGCAGTCCGCCGATGGCGGGCTCGCATTCAAGGATCTGCCGAGCGCGGCCGCGGCGTTTGATGCGGTGCTGGCGAAGATCACAGCGTAGGCTGCTCAGCCGTCATTGCGAAGAGCGGAGCGACGAAGCAAATCCATTCTTTCGCTGGCGAAGTTGGATTGCTTCGCTACGCTCGCAATGACAAGGAAAAATGGAGAAGTCCCCATGTCCCAATCCGCTAAGCGCGTCGTTCTGGTTTCTCGCCCGGTCGGCGAGCCCAAGGCGTCCGATTTCCGCATCGAGGAATATGCGCCGCCGCCGCCCGGCGAGGGCCAGGTCCTGCTGCGCACCATCTGGCTGTCGCTCGATCCCTATATGCGCGGGCGGATGAGCGATGGGCCGTCCTATGCGGCGCCGGTACCGATCGGCGGGGTGATGGAGGGCGGCACCGTGAGCGAGGTGATCGCTTCGAACAATCCCGGCTTTGCGAAGTGCGACATCGTGGTGTCGCGCGCGGGCTGGCAAACGCACGCGCTGTCCAATGGCAAGGATCTGCGCAAGGTCGATCCAGAGCTCGGATCGATTTCAACCGCGGTGGGCGTGCTCGGCATGCCCGGCATGACCGCCTACACCGGCCTGCTCGATATCGGCAAGCCGCAACCGGGCGAAACCGTCGTGGTGGCGGCGGCCTCTGGCGCGGTCGGATCGGCGGTCGGCCAGATTGCCCGCATCAAGGGCGCGCGCGCCGTCGGCATCGCCGGTGGCCGGGACAAATGTGACTACGTCAAACGCGAACTCGGCTTCGACGACTGCCTCGATCATCGCGATCCTGATTTGGCCGCGAAACTGAAGGAAGCCTGCCCGAAAGGAATCGATGTCTATTTCGAGAATGTCGGCGGCGCGGTGTTCGAGGCGGTGTTTCCGCTGCTCAATGCCTTCGCGCGCGTGCCGGTGTGCGGCCTGATCGCGCACTATAACGACACCGAAGCCGCTGCGCCGAAATGGGCTGCAGCGATGATGCGCGCGGTGCTGACCAAGCGATTGACGATCCGGGGCTTCATCGTCAGCGATTTCGCCGCGCGTCACGCGGATTTCCTGCAGGACATGTCGGGATGGGTACGCGACGGCAAGGTCAAGCACCGGGAATGCATCACCGAAGGGCTCGAGCGCGCGCCCGGCGCGTTCATGGGGCTTTTGAAGGGCGCCAATTTCGGCAAGCAGCTTGTGCGCGTCGGACCGGACGCAGCCTAAATAGGCTCATCCTCGACGCTTCGCATATGCATCATGCAACAGGACGGCTGTGGACGGCTGGCTATCCATAGTACATCCCGCGGACGGTGGCAGGTGCCTCCGTGGGCTGGAGAACTTTGAGGGATGTCGGCGGATGCAACGGCGGTGAAGCAGGCGTCCTCGGCCGTAACGGATGGTTTACCCCCGGAGCGCCGGCGATGGGCGGTGGCCGCGATCTTTGCGGCGATGGCGATGGCCTCGCTGGATACCGCGATCGCCAACATCGCCTTGCCCGCCATTGCCGCTAATCTACATGTCAGCCCGGCCGACGCGGTCTGGGTGGTCAACGTCTATCAGATCGCGCTGGTCGCGACATTGCTGCCGCTGGGCGCGCTCGGCGAGATCATTGGCCATGAGCGCATCTATCTCGGCGGGCTGCTGTTGTTCACCTTGGCATCGCTGGGATGCGCCTGCGCGTGGTCACTGGACAGCCTGTTGGTTGCCCGGGCGCTGCAGGGACTGGGCGCCGGCGGGGTCATGGCGGTTAATTCGGCGCTGATACGTTTCGTCTATCCTATCCGCATCCTCGGTCGCGGCTTCGGTCAAAACGCGATGGTCGTTGCGACGGCGATGACGCTGGGGCCAACGATTGCTTCGGGCATTCTGTCGATTGCGACGTGGCCCTGGCTGTTCGCGGTCAACATTCCCTTCGGCATCATCGCGATCGTTATCGGCCAGAAAACCTTGCCGCGTCCGCCGCGCGCTGTGCACGCTTTCGATTTTCTCGGTGCCATTTTGGCCTCGGGTTGCCTTGGTCTCTTCATCATCGGTATCGGCAGCGCCGCGCATCGATCATCCCTGGGTCTGGTGGCGATCGAGCTTGCCGGCGCGATCGTGCTGGGTGCGCTGTTGATGCGCCGGCAGGCGGATCATCCGGCGCCGATGCTGCCGATCGACCTGTTTCGCCGTCCGTTGTTTGCGCTCTCCGCGGCGACCTCGGTCTGCTCGTTTGCCGTTCAGGGACTGGCGTTCGTGTCACTGCCGTTTTATTTCGAGGACGTGCTGCTGCGGACCCAGGTCGAGACCGGCTTCTTCATGACGCCGTGGCCGCTGGTGGTCGCGATCATGGCGCCGATCGGCGGCCGGCTATCCGACCGCTATGCCGCCGGGATTCTCGGCAGCATCGGATTGGCGTTGCTGTGTGTGGGTATGGTGCTGCTGGCGACGCTCCCTCCGGCGCCCAGCGTCATCAATATCGTCTGGCGCATGGCGCTGTGCGGATGCGGTTTTGGATTCTTTCAGACACCGAACCTGCGCACCCTGATGTCGAGCGCGCCGCCGGACCGCAGCGGCAGCGCGAGCGGCATCGTCGCGACCGCACGCCTGACCGGACAAACCACCGGCGCCGCATTGGCCGCCTTGTGCTTCACGCTCGCCGGCCACGACGGGGCCACGGTGGCGCTGGCGCTCGGCGCCGGCTTTGCCGCGCTCGGCAGCGTGATGAGTGTGCTGCGCCTGGCCGTCAAGCCGACGCGCACGACTTAAACGCTTTTGTTTGACGCGTTTTCTTCACGCGAGCCGGTGCCCACTTCGCTTGAAAACGCTTTGATTATCCCCGCCGCACGCTGGCGCCGCCGTCGACCGGCAAGGTCACGCCCGTGATAAAACTCGCTTCATCCGAGGCCAGAAACAGCGCGGCGTTGGCGACGTCCCAGCCGGTGCCCATTTTCCGGCGCAGCGGCACCTGGGCGTCGCGATCGGCTTCGACCTCGGCGCGGCTTTTCTTGAAGGCGCGGGCACGGGTGTCGACCGCCATCGGCGTGTTCATCAGGCCGGGCAGGATTACATTGGCGCGGATGCCGTATTCGGCATTCTGATAGGCCAGCTGTTCGGTGAAGGCGATCATCGCTGCTTTAGTGGCCTTGTAGGCGACATAGGGATAGGTCGTGATCGCGGCCATCGAGGAGATGTTGATGATCGCGCCGCTCATCTGCCGCCGCATGATCGGGATCACATGCCGGCTGGCGAACATGCAGCTCTTGAGGTTGACCGCGACACAACGGTCCAGCGCCTCTTCGGTGATGTCCAATAACTGCGCGTCGCCGCCCGCGAGGCTGACGCCGACATTGTTGTGCAGGATATCGACGCGGCCCCAGCGCGCCTGTGCGTCTGCGACCATGGCCTTAAGTTCGGTCTCTCTGGTGACGTCGGCCTTGAACGCGACCGCCGCGCCGCCCTTGGCGGCGATCAGCTCCACCGTCTCCTGCGCCGATTCAAGATTGTGATCCACGCATAATACTCTGGCGCCTTCGCGCGCGAAGGTGAGGGCGGTGGCGCGGCCGTTGCCAATGCCCTCGCCGGGGCTTTGGCCGGCGCCGACGACGATGGCGACGCGATCTCTGAGGCGCATAAGTTCACTCCCGTATGTTGGGTACTGGCTCAGTACCTCTTTTCATCGGCACGGTGCCGATCACGGGTCGACGATAGTTCAATCGCTGGAAAGACGCCAAGAAAGACGCCAAGAGAGACATCAAGCCTGGGACGGTGCTATCGGCCAGGCTTCAGCAGAGAATCCAGATCGATGTCGATCTGGCCGGGGGCTCTGATGTGACGGACTTCAAAGCTGTCGGGCTGGAAGCGGTATTCGACCAGCCCGGTTTCCTTGATGCCGATCAGTTCCTGTCTCGCATCCGAGATGACAAAACCCGCCGAGGGCGCCCAGACGTGGCGGATGTGCGCATACGTAAAATCCCGGCGCTGATGAACATGGCCGCTGGCGACGAGCCGCAGGTCGACGGTGCGCAGCATTTCCACAAATTGAGTCCGCGCCGGCATCGGAACATAACGTATCGCCGTGGCCACGAGTTCGGGATCGCCGGGCGCATTCAGATAAAGCGGCTTGTGCAGGAACAGCGCTACCGGTTTGCCGTTGGCGTGTGCGAGCTGTGAGGCGAGCCAGTCGAATTGCCCGGCCTCGCTGGCCAGACCGGTGTTCATGATCAGCGAATTGAGGCCGATGAAACGCCAGCCGGCGGCATCGAAACTCCAGCGGTCTTCCCCGAAAATATCCACAAATGTCTGGCGATGCGCTTCGGTGGCCGGTTGCGACGGCGCCGGGCCCACTTCTGTCGGATTATCGCCGATGTCGTGATTGCCGGGCAGATAGCGGCAGGGAACCGGAAGCGCGTCGTGCAGCGTCTTGGCGAATTCGAGATCGGCGCGGCTGGTCGGTCCGTCAAAGGCGAGGTCGCCGGAATTGACGACGAGATCGGGGCGCTTGGCATCGATATGTTCGCGCACCCGGTCGAAATTCGCGGTCAATGTCGGCAGGCGGCGAGCCAGATGGGTGTCGGAAATTTGCGTCAGACGAAATTCGGGCATGCAGGATTCCTCCCGGCGCGATCATAGCTTCGCCGCACGTCGAAATCGTGAAATCCGGTTACAGGTTCGCAGGGGTTCCCGCCGCAATGGGCTCGAGAGGCTGCAGCGTGCTGGACCTCTCGCTGCAGCCTCTCATCGGGCTCGCCGAAGCGAGGCCCGGTCTGGAGCATGATGGCACCTTTAAGGGATGCTCAGAGCACGCGGTACCGGATCGCAAAGGCGTCGTTCTGCTCGGTGCGGCTTTCTTCGCCTTTGCCGGGCTGAACGACGCGATCGGCCAGATGCCATGGCCCGAATTCGTCGGAATGGCTGGGGTCGGCCGCGAGCCGCAGTTTGAACTGGCACTGAACCTGACCGGGCACATCGAGTATCAAAACACGGTCGGCGGAGCGATGTTCCAGCGCGACCGATCCTTTGAGCACGCTGCGGCCGTCTCCATCGGCCATCGCGCCCTGGATTTGCGCCAGCGCCTGATTCCTGTCGGTGTGCAATTCGATCTGGCTGTCGGCCAGTGTGGTCGCTACCTTCGGCAGGCGGATTTCAAACTCGACCGCGGGTTTTGTCGGGTTGATGCCGAGATAAGCCAGCGCGGCATGCCGCATGTCGGAAATCACAAAGGCCAGCAGCCCGAGTGCAAGTGCTGCGGCGAGACCGTGCCGGACGATATCGCGCAGGCTGCGATAACCGGTCCGGAAATAGACCGTCAGCAGGATCGCGACCGCCAGCGCCGCCGCGACGCCGGCGAGGGCCGACATCATCAGGCCGAATGAATTGTCGTCCGGGAACAGCCCAAAACTGTCGGCGACCGTGCGCAGCCACGCACTGATGGACGCGCCGGGCAGGCCGGCGATTTCGGCCGCGCCTTTCAGGACTGGGGACGATGCAAGGTTCATCGCAGGCATCTCGTCGAACGTCTGGACTGGTTCCAGCCCGAAATGACTGAAACCGCTGCGAGTTGGTCACCGCAGCGATCGCGATGGTTCAACGCGGGACAGGCTGATTTATTGTCACAGGGAGGCGCGGTCGCTATAGCGGGGGTTCGCGCTCAATCCGGGGGATAAAGTCATGTCGGTTCCAATGGTTCTGCTGCCGGTCTTTGTCCTGATCGGGCTCACCTTTGCGTTGCTGTTGGGCATGGCCGGCGCCCGCCGCGGCGCGCTGGTCGGCGGCCAAACCAAGGTCCGGGATATCGTGATGGGACAGCCGAACTGGCCGACCCGCGCCACCCAGATCGGCAATTGCTTCAAGAACCAGTTCGAACTGCCTGTTTTGTTTTACATTCTGATCGCGATCGCGCTGCCGCTGCGGCATGCCGATCTGATCATCGTGCTATTGTCCTGGGTGTTCGTGGTGACGCGCTTTATCCATGCCGGGATTTTTGTGACCCACAACGATCTCAACCAGCGCTCGCTGGCGTGGTTTTCGGGCGTGCTGGTGCTGCTGGCGATGTGGCTCTATTTCGCGCTCCGGATCATGTTGCTGATCTAAGCGCTTCTCGCTCTTCTCGAACTGAAAGCTCTAAATGACTCCCGCAGCGCGGCTTTCCGCCGCCATCGAACTGATCGACACCATCGACGCGCAACGCGTCCCGGCTGCCAAGGCGCTGAAGGAGTGGGGCACCGCGCATCGCTATGCCGGCTCGGGCGACCGCGCCGCGATATCAGGCCTGATCTGGGACGTGCTGCGCCGCCGCGCCTCCAGCGCCTGGATCATGGAGGAAGACACGCCGCGCGCCCGCTTACTGGGCATGCTGAAGCTCGAGCGCGGCCTCGATGCCGATGCGATTGCAACGCTATGCGACGGCAGCCGGTTCGCGCCGTCGCCGCTCAGCGACGGCGAACGCTTGGCACTCACGTCGCGTTCGCTCGAAGGCGCACCGGCTCATATCGCCGGCGATTATCCGGAATGGCTCGACGCGACCCTGGCGCTGGTGTTCGGCGAGGACCGCGTCGCCGAGGCCACGGCGATGGCGAGCCGGGCGCCGCTCGACCTGCGCGTCAATACGCTGAAAGCCAGGCGCGAGAAGATCGCGGGATCGACCGCGCATCTGGGCACCACGCTGACGCCGTGGTCGCCGATGGGCTTGCGCATCGATCTCGGCGCCGATGCGCGCAACCCCGGCATCCATGCCGAGGAGGATTTCATCAAGGGCGCGATTGAAGTGCAGGATGAAGGCTCGCAACTGGCGGCGCTGCTGTCGGCGGCCAAACCCGGCGAGCAGGTGATCGATCTCTGCGCCGGGGCCGGCGGCAAGACGCTGGCGCTGGCCGCGATGATGCAGGGCAAGGGCCGGCTGATCGCGACCGATCACGACAAACGTCAGCTCGCGCCGATCTACGAGCGGCTGTCCCGCGCCGGCGTGCATAATTGCGACGTGCGCACGCCGAAGGGCCCCGACGACACGCTGAGCGACATTCATTCTTCCGCCGATCTCGTGCTGATCGACGCGCCCTGCACGGGAACCGGCACCTGGCGGCGTAATCCCGACGCCAAGTGGCGGATGCGCCCCGGCGCGCTCGAGGTCCGGCTCAAGGATCAGGTCACCGTGCTCGATCGCGCCGCGGCCCTGGTCAAACCCGGCGGCCGGATCGCCTACATTACGTGTTCGGTGTTGCCGCCGGAGAATAACGACCAGATCAGGGCCTTTGTCGGCCGCCATCCGGATTTCACGATAATTCCGCCGTCGCAGACCATGTCGGTGCTGTGGGACAAGGCCGAGGATTTTGCCGCGGCGACAATCCAGTCGCCCGATGGGCTCCTGATGACCCCGCGCCGGACCGGAACCGACGGGTTTTTCGTGTCGGTGATGAAACGGGCGGTGTGACGTAGGGTGGGCAAAGGCGCCCTTGCGCCGTGCCTACCATTCTCACGGGGGTGATCGGTCTAAATGGTGGGCACGCTGCGCTTTGCCCACCCTACGGCCTCACCGCGTCATGCCCGGCCTTTGTGCCGGGCATGACGCGTCTTGCTTACCTGCCCTGCAAAAGACGTGGATGGCCGGGACAAGCCCGGCCAAGACGGTTCCTTGGGGGTTGCGACCCCACCCCCGGTCGCGTAATTGCTTTCCATGACAGCAGCACAGCCAGCCAGCGAGTCGGCGCCTTCAGTGGCCTCGGCGCATGACAAGATTCTGATTGTCGATTTCGGCAGTCAGGTGACGCAACTGATCGCGCGCCGGGTGCGCGAAGAGGGCGTCTATTCCGAAATCGTGCCGTTCCAGAAGGCCGAAGCGGCCTTCGCGCAGATGAAGCCGAAAGCCGTGATCCTCTCCGGCGGGCCGGAATCGGTGCATGAAGAAGGCTCGCCGCGCGCGCCGCAGGCGATCTTCGATTCAGGCGTGCCGGTGCTCGGCATCTGCTACGGCCAGATGACCATGGCGGCCCAGCTCGGCGGCCATGTCGAGGGCGGCCACCACCGCGAATTCGGCCGCGCCGATGTCGAGGTCAAGGCCGAGAGCCGGCTGTTCGATTCCACCTGGGGCATGGGTGAAAAGCATCCGGTCTGGATGAGTCATGGCGACCGCATCACCAAAATGCCGCCGGGCTTTGTCGTCGCCGGGACGTCGCCGAACGCGCCGTTCGCGGTGATTCAGGATGAAGCGCGCAAATATTACGGGCTGATGTTTCACCCCGAAGTGGTGCACACGCCCGACGGCGCGAAGCTGATCCGCAATTTCGTGCGCCAGGTCGCTGGCCTCACCGGCGACTGGACCATGCGCGCGTTTCGCGAGGAAGCGATCGAGAAAATCCGCGCCCAGGTCGGCAAGGGCAGGGTGATCTGCGGGCTCTCAGGCGGCGTTGATTCCGCGGTTGCTGCGGTCTTGATCCACGAAGCGATCGGTGATCAGCTCACTTGCGTGTTTGTCGATCACGGGTTGCTGCGCAAGGATGAAGGCAAGACCGTCGTCGATATGTTCCGCAACCACTACAACATCCCACTGGTCCATGTGGACGCCGCAAAACAGTTTTTGGGCGAACTCGCAGGGGTCACCGATCCCGAAGCCAAGCGCAAGACCATCGGCCGCCTGTTCATCGATGTGTTCGATGTCGAAGCCAAGAAAATCGGTGGCGCGGAGTTTCTCGCGCAGGGCACGCTCTATCCCGACGTGATCGAAAGCGTATCGTTCACCGGCGGCCCCTCGGTGACGATCAAGTCGCACCACAATGTCGGCGGTCTGCCCGCGCGCATGAACATGAAGCTGGTCGAGCCGCTACGCGAACTGTTCAAGGACGAAGTGCGCGTGCTCGGCCGCGAACTCGGCCTGCCGGATGTTTTCGTCGGCCGGCATCCATTCCCGGGACCGGGCCTCGCGATCCGCTGCCCCGGCGATATCACACCGGAAAAACTCGAAATCCTGCGCAACGCCGACGCGGTTTATATCGATCAAATTCGAAAAGCCGGTCTCTACGACAAGATCTGGCAGGCGTTCGCGGTGCTGCTGCCCGTCAAGACCGTCGGCGTGATGGGTGACGGCCGCACCTACGAATACGTCGTCGGCCTGCGCGCCGTGACCTCGACCGACGGCATGACCGCCGACTTCTATTCCTTCGACATGAAGTTTCTGGGCGAAACCGCGACCCGCATCATCAACGAGGTCAAGGGCGTTAACCGCGTGGTGTACGACATCACGTCAAAGCCGCCGGGGACGATTGAGTGGGAATGATTCAGACCCAACCGAGCGTATCCGGATATACGCCATGCTACGCCATAAGCAACTGAAACAAAAAACAAATTCGTGTTTTTACTGCCGCGATCTATCGACACGTAGAGTTTGGCTCTGCCGGACCGATTGACGGGCCTCGACATCTTGCTCGGCCGAATCTTTGAAAGTACCGTCACGGGAAATGAGGCTCGTGACGGTACTTTTTTTGGCTTAAAGATTTGAATTCACTGTGAATTCTCTGTTGCGAGCCTCCGAAAAAGCACTGACGGTACTTTTTTGGAGACGGTAGGAATGCTGACGGACGATGGATGTCAATCGGCGTTCAAATTTGGCTCTGACGCAATTTTGGTGCAGCTCCTATTCCGCGCCGATTAATCTGGCTTGAAGCAGATCGATGTTCCCGCGGCCATACATCTGACGTCTCACAAGCTTCAGGCGTGTGATCTGACCTTCAGTCTGTCCGTTCGACCAGAACGAAGTGATTGCCCCTCGAACCGCCGCTTCATCCCTCGCGACGCCGTTGGCGAACGAGGCGATGAGACTAGCGCGGGCGCGCTCGATCCATGGGATAAGTCCCGTCTCAAGCCTGCGTCGGATCATCAAGTGGAACTCGGTGATGATCTCGCGGGCCTCGACCAGAGCCGGTACGCCAGCTTCAATCGCCACGACCATGACGGTCTCCGCTTTTGTGAGCAAGTCTCGACCGATTGTCATGAGGCGTGCGATTTTTCTGGCGGACGGAATCCGCTGAAGGTTTTGCGCATCGGTCTTTTCAGCCCGTCGTCTGCGGGTTGCCCACTCGCTGATGACGCGGAGCGAGCCTCGGAAGCCACGCGCCTTTAGGCGACGCCAGAGCTCAGCTCCATTTCGACAGCCAGACGCCCACTGATCGTCCAGCCATGGCAGATGCTGATCGAGTGAGCTCTCGCGGGTCCGGAAGACATCATGGCGTTCACCGCGTATCACCTGCCGTACCAGCTGCCTGCTATAGCCAGTCTGACGCACGATCTGCTTGATCGGTGTGCCGCTCTTCGACAGAGCCAGGATGGCCGCATTGGTCTCTTCGCGGCGCAGATAGCCCTCATACTGGAGACGCTCGGCAGCTGTTAGCAGCTTGGGGTCAATCGTGGTCGCTCCGATGACAGTGCGGATCTGGCGCATCGATTTGCGTACGGCATCGAGGAAGGCCCGACTGGCGTTCTCCATCAGATGCCAACGATCCGCGACCTGCATCGCGTGCGGCAGGGCTTTTGCCGCGGCTTCGCCATATCCGCCACCACGGTCACGGGCGACGATAGCGATCGTGGGATGAGCAGCGAGCCATGCTTGGGCAGTTGCGGGTTCGCGATCCGGCAGCAGCGTGACAATTCGGCGCTTTTCCAGATTGCAGACGATGCTGGCGTATCGGTGATTGCGCCGCCAGGCCCAATCATCAATGCCAATGACCCTAAGCGGGTCAGACGGCGGACGGCTACGGCGTCGGACCACGCGCAGCAGCGTATCCTTACTCACTGGCAACATCAGCCTTTTTGCGAAACCTGCCGCGCCGCAACTGGAACCTCGTCATTCCGTTCTTTGCGTTCCCCGAAGCTGTCCGACGGATCATCTACACCACCAACGCCATCGAGGCGCTCAATTCAAAACTACGTCGGGCGGTTCGGACAAGGGGCCACTTTCCTACCGATGACGCCGCGACAAAATTGCTGTATCTATGTCTCAACCGCGCAGCGGCTGAGTGGAAACGCCCACCGCGCGAATGGTCAGAGGCGAAGACGCAATTCGCCATCATGTTCAACGAGCGTTTCGTGAACTCATGATGGTCCACCCGCCTCAAACACAGAATTGCCGATAGTCCCTCCCAGACCACGAGCCTAGGCCAGCCTTGCGTCAAAAGGAAATGAGCCACTTCAGTTTCGTGCTCGTCGGAGGGCTTGCTCCAGGCGTTGCCGCTCCTGTTCCCAGCGGGCCTCTTCCGTCTTCGCCCTCTTCTCAACAGCGTCGCGCTCGGCTTCGATAATTGCCACTTTATCATCAAGTTGCCGTTTGGCTTGGTGAGTTTCTCTTGGGCGCTGTCGACGGCCTGCTGGCGACGTTCGCGCTCCTTGTGTGCGGCGGCCTCCTGCCTAGCCCGTTCGCGATCACGAAGCCTTTGCCCCCGATCATATTCGATAGTGGCCTTGCGCTCCGCTGCCTTGTCTGCGGGCTGGGAAGAATTTCTCTTGGATTGGCGTCCTTTCGCCTTTTTAGCCGGTTTGCCTGCGTCACCGGGGTCGGTCGGCAGTTCGGCGTGCTGGCTGAAAGGTCCGTCAGACCCGACCGGCCGCTTGAGAATAACGCCCGGCTTCGCCATGGTCGCGGCAATGACGTCCGGATCGTCGCTTTCCTTAGCCGCGCCCTGATGGAAGAGATTGCTGTCGGCGCCCCATGCCTCCAAGGCCGCCTTCATCGACGGTGCGGCGATCGCCTGATCGAAGAAGCCCAGCGAAGTCTGGTAGGTCTTCAGTTTTCTCGCCATGTCCCCTCCGCACGCCTCGGCCCGATACGGGCCTACACCGCAAGCAGGGAGGTTCCGAAACAGGCAAACAGCGCCGCCGGCCCCGTATAAACCTGGACGCATCCGGCCTGTAGCAGCGAGTTCCCCGTGAACCCGCCGCAGAGCACGCCGATGGTTGCGATCTTCGCCTTCCCCGCAGCTTCGGAATCGTAGGGCGTGTCGCCGATCGCGACTGCGTCGGCGGCCTCGATCTTGAGCTTCTTCAAAACGACCTCGAATATATCCGGCGCCGGCTTCAATTCCTCAACGTCGTCGGATGAAGTCGTCAGGTCCACCAGGTCGGTGATCCCCGCGATGTCGAGATACTTCTCGAGTTCTTCCTGTTTGGCCGAGGTGGCGATGGCGATGCGAAGCCCGGCATCGCGTCACGCGTCGCAGAAGGTCCGGGACCGCCGAAAATGGGCGCACGAGCTGCAGGTACTCCGTCTTGAAACGGTTCCCGCGCCATTCCTCCATTTCCTTGCCGTGATCCCGCTGTTCGTCCGCGGAAAGGAACACGGGAATGAGCTTGTCTCCTCCCTTGCCAATCTGGCTGCGGGCCTGTTGGAAGCTCACGTCGTGGCCGAAACGAACCATTGCTTCGTGCCACGCCATGGCGTGGAGATCCACCAAGTCAAGAAGCGTGCCGTCCAGGTCAAAGATAGCGACTTTCGGCAACTCGTCCTCCGTGGGCACAGCAAGCTTGCTTTGAGTAACGAGAGTTATATCTGCCGATTGCGAGGAAAGTTCCCGGATAATTTTGGCCAATTGGTTTCGGCGTTTTCGAGCGATCGGATTATGGATCGGCATCGCGCTGTTGCACCGATTTTCCCGATCAGGCGAGGCTGATCCTGACGGCGCCTCGCATTCCTGTTAGGATCACCGCAATTGGAATCGCAGCACCGAATGGCCAGACGCACCGGCAGTGCCGATCTACCCCTGCACGGCGGACGCGTGCCGCCATGGCTGGCGACGCGGATGGCCTCCCTGGGCGCCGTTATCACGCAGGCGATCGTCCACCATTACGGCCGCGACGAGTTCCTGCGCCGGCTGGCCCATCCGTTCTGGTTCCAGTCGTTCGGCGCGGTGATGGGCATGGACTGGCATTCGTCCGGCATCACCACCAGCGTGATCGGCGCGCTCAAGCGCGGCCTGGCGCCGCTCGTCGGACGAACTCGGCATCCATGTCTGCGGCGGCCGCGGCCGGCATTCGCGCAAGACGCCGGACGAGCTGCGTCGCGCTCGGCGAGCGCGTCGGCTTCGACGGCGCCGCGCTGGCGCGCGCCAGCCGGCTGGTCGCCAAGGTCGACAGCGCCGCCGTGCAGGACGGCTTCGACCTCTATCTGCACGGCTTCATCGTCACCGACGACGGCAAGTGGACGGTGGTGCAGCAAGGCATGAACGGCGACAAGCAAGCAGGCGCGCCGCTACCACTGGCATTCCGAAGGCCTGACGAGCTTCGTCGACGAGCCGCACAGCGCGATCGACGGCGCCGGCGCAGGGCGACATCGTCAATCTGACCGACCAGCGCGCCGACGACCTCGCGCGCGCGCGCAGCTCGATCTGCTGGCAGACCTTGGCCCGGACCGCATCGTGTCCGAACTGGCGGCGCTGCGCGGGCGAGGCGCCGGCGCAAGCGCTGCTGCCGCATCTCGATCATGCCGGCGCATCACGACGTGCGCTCGAGCGACGTCTTCACGCGACGCCTGCACGGCACGCTCGCGGCCGCCGCCGAGCGCGGGCCCGCCGATTTCCCGGATCTGCTGCTGACGCCCGGCGTCGGGTGCGCGCACGGTGCGGTCGCTGGCGATGGTCGCGGAGGTCGTGCACGGCGCGCCCTATCGGTTTCGGCGATCCGGCCCGGTTCTCGCTGGCGCACGGCGGCAAGGACCGGCACCCCTACCCGGTGCCGATCAAGGTCTATGACGAGACCATCCGCGTCATGAAGTCGGCGGTCCGGAACGCGAAGCTCGGACGCGAAGAAGAGGTCCAGGCATTGAAACGTCTCGACGACCAGGCCCGCCTGCTCGAACGGACGGCCCAGGGGCCGTCGTTCGAATCCTTCGTCGCAACGGAGCGTGCAGCTGCGCCTGCGCTGGATGGCCGGTCCGTGTTTGGATGGGAAAAGGATCTGGCGCCACAGAAAGCGACTGGCGCGGACGGTAGCTGAGCCGCGGCTATATCGACATAAGGAATGCTCTTGCTGCCTCGAACCTAAGCCGCGTGACTGCGTGCAAGCGCGTGCAAGATGCATTTTAGCAAATGTGGTGTACGATGGTTCCGCGCACGCTGATTCCCAGCCGCGCTGTCAACTCGTTACTGAAACTCATTGAGGGCAACATGGCAAAGAAAGCAAAGAAGGCGAAAGCAAAGAAGACCGCCAAGAAAAAGAAGAAGTAGCTTTCGGAAGATCCTCTCGAATATCTCGGGGCCACGCACTTCGGCATCTCGCCTGCGGTTGAGATAGATCTCGAAACACCGAATTCAATCTAAAGAGATCGGCCGGCTATGCTCATGGCCTCGCATAGCGGCCCGATCGCACTTATGCACGGTGACTCCGGATGTCCGCGAAAGCAAAATTCGCCTTCTGAAAAAATTACGCCCCTCTCGATTCCAATCGAGCAACGTCTTGACGCCGCGGCCATGTCTTACAGACTTCAACTACTGTTGAGGCACTTCAAGAGCTGTCATCTTGCTCGGATGAGCGACGGCCATTTCTGCGTCATCCGGGACCTGGGACCGGTCAAGGGCGGCAAGGGTCTCAAACACCATGAGGTCGTTGTCGACTTCTCCTGGCGAGCGCTCGCCGGATTTGTGCTCCTCAGACGGCGCCGGAGCCCTCTACAGGCACTTCAGGCCGAAATTAGCCCCGACACCCATATCGGCCAAAAACCGAAGGCCCATCCGGCCGCCGCCGCTCCGTAGAGCGGACAGCGCGACCTGCACCGCTGCAGGCGACAACGAATGCTTTTTTGACAAGCGTTCAACCAATTATTCGTCACTTGCTGACATCCCGATTCCTGACTTTTAAGTTCGAAGGAGAAGCGCGCGGTCTCAGGCGGACGAGTGCGACGCCGGCCTGGATCCCGCAGCCCCTGGTTTTTGGAAACGGTAGTAAGCGCTCACCGCTCGGTTGGAGAGAACCAACCGGCTGCGCTGACCTCGACCATGGTCTCGATAGTGTCACTCAGAAACCGGCTTGCGACTGACCCGTCGCCCAGTTCGCCCGTGCGCTCGAGGTATTCCCAGGCAATCTGGAGCAGGCTCCTCAAGCAGTTGGGATATGGAAGTGTTCATGAGCCGAAAACCAACCAGGAGCCCGCACGTTCCATATCACCGGACCATAGCCACACGTTTGCGCCATTCGACCACCACAGGCTCCGAGTGGAAGATCACGTCGCCTATTCCATGCGTCTCGGACGTTTCCATCACGGCGACGGCGAAACGGGGATCCCGCCCTTCGCGTTGAATTGGACGGTGTGTCGAAGCGATCCGACGGACCGCGTCCTCCAAGGATCTCAACCTTACTCTTCGTTGGCCATCAGTCGGCAGTCCGCAATCGGCGCTCATCGCGCCATCGGCCGACGAGGTTCCCAGCCGAGAGCCAAGTCGGCAACTCCGACAAATAAGACCCGGAGTTATGTAGGCAGGACCGGAACCAATCCAAGTCCTCCGCTTTCAACCTCGGTCTCGCAGCCGCGAGAGCATGTATTATCCCGTAGATCCAGCGCAGCAGGACCACCCAATCATGGCTGACGCCACGCCCACTCCGGCCATCAAGACGGTCCCAAAGCCCCGCGACCAGCACCTGCGGGATATGGCCGACTGCATCCGCTTTCTTTCCATGGATGCCGTGCAGCAGGCCAAGAGCGGCCATCCCGGCGCGCCCATGGGCATGGCCGACATCGCGACCGTTCTCTTCAAGGATTTCATGCAGTTCGATGCGGCCGATCCGCATTGGTTCGACCGCGACCGCTTCGTGCTGTCGAACGGCCACGCCTCGATGCTGCTCTACAGCCTGCTCTACCTGACCGGCGTACAAGGACATGACGCTGGACGAGTTGAAGCGGTTCCGCCAGATCGACAGCAAGACCGCCGGCCATCCCGAATACAAGCACGCCGACGGCATCGAGACGACGACCGGCCCGCTCGGCCAGGGCATCGCGAACTCGGTCGGCTTCGCGCTCGCCGAGCGCATCATGAACGCCAAGTTCGGCGACGACCTCTGCAAGCATTGGACCTACGTCTTCATGGGCGACGGCTGCCTGATGGAGGGCATCAGCGAGGAAGCGATCTCCATGGCGGGCCACTACAAGCTCGGCCACCTGATCGCCTTCTGGGACAACAATTCGATCACGATCGACGGCGCGACCAGCCTGGCGGTCTCCGACAACGAGATCGAGCGCTTCCGCGCCTCCGGCTGGCACGTCCAGGAGATCGACGGCCACGACACCGACGCGATCCGCGACGCCATCACCGCCGCCCGCGCCGTGACCGACAAGCCGTCGATGATCGCCTGCAAGACCATCATCGGCTTCGGCTTCCCGACCAAGGCCGGCACCCAGAAGGCCCATAGCGACGCCCCCGGCGAAGAGGAAATCGCCGGCGCGCGGAAAATCCTCGGCTGGGATTCGCCGCCGTTCGTGATCCCCGAGCCGCTGCTGCGCGAGTGGCGCGAGATCGGCGCCAAGGGCCGCGCGGCCCGCATGGCCTGGGCCGACCGCGTCAAGGCGGCGCCGGCCGAACTGCGCTCCGAGTTCGAGCGCCGCAACGACGGCAAGTTGCCGGCCGACTGGAAGAAGGCGATCGCGGCGGCCCGCGCCGAGTTCATCGCCAGCGGCAAGGAAATGGCGACCCGTTCGGCCAGCGGCGCCGTGCTCGACCATCTCGCCGCCGCCATCCCGGAACTGCTGGGAGGTTCGGCCGACCTGACGCCCTCGAACAACACCAAGGCCAAGGGCATGATCGAGATCAAGCCCGGCGAATACAGCGGCACCTACATGCATTACGGCGTGCGCGAGCACGGCATGGCCGCGGCCATGAACGGCATCGCGCTGCACGGCGGCCTGATCCCCTACGGCGGCACCTTCCTGTGCTTCTCGGATTACTGCCGCCCGTCGATCCGCCTCGCGGCCCTGATGCAGATCCGGACGATCTTCGTCATGACGCATGATTCGATCGGCCTCGGCGAGGACGGCCCGACCCATCAGCCGGTCGAGCAGCTCGCGGCGCTGCGGGCCATCCCGCACCTCGCGGTCTATCGCCCGGGCGATCCGGTCGAGACCGCCGAGTGCTGGGAGCTGATCCTGGACACGCCGCGCCAGGCGGCCCTCCTCGCCCTGTCCCGCCAGCCGATGCCGCTGCTCCGTCGCGAACCCGGCAACGAGAACAAGTCGGCCAAGGGCGGCTATGTCCTGCTGGAGGCCGAGGGCGGCGAGCGCAAGCTCACCATCCTGAGCACCGGCTCGGAACTGCATCTCGCGGTCGCAGGCGCGGGACATTCTCCAGAAGGAAGGCATCCCGACGGCGGTCGTCTCGATGCCGTGCCGCCTGCTGTTCGAGGCAGCAGGACGCCGCCTACAAGAAGGCGGTGCTCGGCACGACCCGTGCGCGCGTCGCGGTGGAAGCGGCGGTCGAACTGGGCTGGGAGCGCTACATCGGCCTCGAAGGCCGCTTCGTCGGCATGCACAGCTTCGGCGCTTCCGGCAAGATCGCCGACGTCTACAAGAAGTTCGACATCAATGCCGAGGCGGTGGTGCGCGCCGCGCACGAGACGCTGGCGGAGGTTGCCGCTCTCTAACTCGATCGGCGTCGCAGCTGCCGGTCTATGCTGACCGTCAGCCAAACCGGAAAATCATGTCTCGATTGGGAGGCGGCGTCGTAGATGCGTATCTGAAGCATCGGAAAACGGCGCTTCAATTCGATCGCGCCGCTGTTCTGCACCTTCCTTGGTGCTGAACTCGGTCTTCAGGCGTCCATCGATTTCGAGGGCAAAACCGGATTTTGGCAGTTCGATCGTTCGGCCGGGCATTCGGAATCCATCGTGATTGGCGGCAGCGTGTGCATCTGGTTACGGTGAGTCCGGCGCGGCCGACAAGCCTGTTCCGACGAATGTGGAAAGGAGTAGCTGCGTGAGCGATTCGTTCGACCTCCAGCGCTTCGTGGACGCGCAGGCCCCGATCTACCGCACAGGTCGTCGAGGAACTGTCGCGCGGCCGAAAGCGGACACACTGGATGTGGTTCATCTTTCCGCAGATCGCCGGTCTCGGCTTCAGCGCAATGGCGCAACGCTTCGCGATCGGCTCGCGCGCCGAGGCCGTCGCTTACCTGGAGCATGACCTGCTCGGGCCTCGCCTGGTCGAATGCACGCGCCTCGTCATGGCGGCAAGCGAAAAGACCATAACCGATATTCTTGGGCTCTCCGGACGACATGAAATTCCGGTCGTGCATGACGCTGTTCGACGCCGTCTCGAAGCAGGAGATTTTTGCGGAAGCCATCGCCGCGTTCTATCCAGACGGAAAGGACCGTGCGACTTTGGCAATTCTGGAAACGAACCAAACCGATCATAGTGATCGCGCTCCGGAGACCGGGAACTCGGCCGCAGCTACCTGTTCTTTCAGACGCGCCCAAACGAACGGATGAGAATTGTCGCTGCAAGAAGCCACAGAAATCACGATCGAGGACCGCGAAGCCCTGCGCACGGGCCGTCAAGTCGCTTGAGCATCCGAGCCTCGCCGGCCGGCTGACCAACCTCGTCGGCAAGCCCGTCGAACTGATCGGTTACGCGCTTCCCTCTTTCGCATCCAAAGCCATCGCTTCCGCCACCTCGAAAGGGCTCGAAGCGGCGCTCAAGGTCGCGTTGCGCACGCTCCCGTCTTCGCCCCGGACCAATTCGCAATTTCTGCACCGGGCGCTCGCGACGGCATCGGGCGCTGCGGGAGGAACGTTCGGACTGGCGGCGCTTCCGGTCGAACTGCCGGTGTCGACCACCATCATGCTGCGGTCGATCGCGGACATCGCGCGCAGCGAGGGAGAGGACCTGTCCGATCCGGAAGACCGCCCTCGCATGCGTCGAGGTCTTCGCATTGGGCGGGCGGGCCGGATCGGCCGACGCATCCGAGAGCGGATACTTCGCCGTTCGGGGTATGCTCGCCAAGACAGTGACGGAAGCCGCCCGGTTCGTCGCCGAACGCGGCCTCCTCAAGGAAGGTGCGCCGATCCTGCTGAAGTTCGTCACCCAGGTCGCTGCGCGCTTCGGATTGGTGGTCACGCAGAAAGTTGCCGCGCAAGCCCTGCCCGTCGTCGGCGCCCTCGGCGGCGCCGCGGTGAACTACGCGTTCATCGAGCATTTCCAGGACGTCGCCCGTGGTCATTTCACGGTGCGCCGCCTCGAGCGGCTCTATGGCAAGGATTTGGTCCGTGATGAATACGATCGGATCGCTCAACAACTCCGGGAGAAATACAGAGCATGAGCGCCGCGACGTTTTTCATCGTTGCGCGTTCGCGGCCGAGTGGAGAGATCCAGAAGGGGTTGAGTACGAAAAATATCCCCAAGTCGCGTCTCCAAGAGCCGGACGTTGTAGATAGAACCTGACCAGATATCCGCAACCAACAGGAGCAACAGGATGACTTACAAAGAACTCGCCGATAGGCTGGAAAACTTGGACGAAGATGCGTTCGTCTCCTTGCTGCAACTCGAGTATGCGCATGACGACCAGCCCAAGGAGGCGAAAAAGATGATGATCGACGCACTTCGCTTCGCGGAAGCTCATGGGCTGAAAGAAAGCCGCCCTCCCCTGGATTCGGCCGGCTAGGCTGGTGCGGCTACGCCAAACGGTATCGAGTGGCGTCTGCGCGTCTTCTCGGATGCGCATGAAATCATTTCGTCTCGTTGCTCAATTTCGATCTGGTATCCATAAGGTTAGAAAATTCCATCGATCCCTCGCATCCCCGATCACGGATGAATCCGTGATCTATGTCGGGGCAACCAGCATCTCCCCAAAGCGAGGCTAACCATGGTGAAACCGTTCCCGTCGAAGACCCATATCGGCAATCACATGCTCCATCCCGAAACGCTGATGCTGAACTACGGCTACGATCCGCAACTGTCGGAGGGCGCCGTCAAGCCGCCGGTCTTCCTGACCTCGACCTTCGTGTTCAGGACCGCCGAGGACGGACAGGACTTCTTCGATTACGTCTCGGGCCGGCGCGAGCCGCCCGAGGGGATGGGCGCGGGCCTGGTCTATTCGCGCTTCAACCATCCCAACAGCGAGATCGTCGAGGACCGGCTCTCCGTCTACGAGCGCACCGATAAGTGCGCGCTGTTCTCGTCCGGCATGTCGGCGATCGCGACCACGATCCTCGCCTTCGTCCGCCCGGGCGACGTGATCCTGCACTCCCAGCCGCTCTATGGCGGCACCGAGACCCTGTTCGCCAAGACGCTTGCCGGTCTGTCCATCGGCGCGGTCGGCTTCGCCGATGGCGTCGACGAAGCCGCGGTCAGCGCTGGCGGCGGAAGAGGCCATGCGCAAAGGCCGGGTGGCGATGATCTTCATCGAAACGCCGGCGAACCCCACCAACGGCCTGGTCGACATCGCGATGGTCCGCCGCGTCGCCGACACGATCGGCAAGGCCCAGGGTCATACGCCGATCGTCGCGTGCGACAACACGCTGCTCGGCCCCGTTTTTCAGCGGCCGATCGAACACGGTGCGGATCTCTCGCTGTACTCCCTGACCAAATATATCGGCGGTCATTCCGACCTGATTGCGGGCGCTGCGCTGGGCTCGAAAGCCGTCATGAAAGACGATCAAGGCGCTGCGCGGAGCCATCGGCACCCAACTGGACCCGCATTCCTGCTGGATGCTCAGCCGATCGCTCGAAACGCTGAGCATCCGCATGGAGAAAGCCGACGCCAACGCGCGGCTCGTGGCGGATTACCTGCGCGACCACGCCAAAGTGGCCAAGGTCCATTACCTCGCTCACCTCGACGAGAACTCCCCGGCCGGCCGCGTGTTCAAGCGGCAATGCACCGGCGCAGGCTCGACATTCTCGTTCGACATCGTCGGCGGCCAGGCGGCCGCATTCAAATTCCTCAACGCGCTGCAGATCTTCAAGCTGGCGGTGAGCCTCGGCGGCACGGAGTCGCTTGCCAGCCTGCCGGCAAGCATGACGCATTCCGGCGTGCCGGCGGACATCCGGCAAAGAATCGGCATCCTGGATTCGACGATCCGGCTGTCGATCGGCATCGAGCACCCGTCCGATCTGATCGCGGACATCGAGCAGTCCTTGAATGCTTCATAGCCGTGTGCCTCGTGTGACATCGCACCGGGCCGGGTCAGGATTACCGGGAACGACTTGACAGCGCTCGCTTCCTGAGCCCCGGCTAAGTCATCAGGACGCTGCACGAACTGGCCGACTGACTTACCGGTCCTTCCCCAGCAGCGGTCTAAGCGGCTGAATTATCTCTTCGCAATGACCTGGCGCACCTTTCGAGCGAGCATCTCGCGCGAATAAGGCTTTGAGAGCAGTTCGACGCCGAGATCGAGCCTGCCTCCGTGGACGATCGCGTTCTCGGTATAGCCGGATGTAAAAAGCACGGCGACGCCAGGAAGGCGCTCCCTCGCCTTCCTGGCAAGTTCCGGGCTTTTCAGCGTGCCAGGCATGACAACGTCGGTGAACAGCAAGTCTATTGCGGACCCCGCTCTCGATAACCGTCAACGCGCTTGCGGCATCGTTTGCGGTCAACACGCGGTATCCGAGATCCCGCAGCGTCTCGACGACGGTGGACCTGACCTCCGCGTCGTCTTCCGCCACAAGGATTGTCTCGGCTCCTCCGGTGATCGGCGCCGAATTCGGGAGACACCAGCACGTCCTCGCGTTGGTCCGCTCGCGGCAGGTAAAGCTTGATTGTCGTGCCGGTGCCGACCTCGCTGTAGATCTTCACATGCCCGCCGGATTGCTTGACGAACCCGTAGACCATCGACAGTCCGAGGCCGGTTCCTTTTCCTTCCGGCTTCGTCGAAAAAAACGGTTCGAAGGCGTGTGCCATGACATCCGGCGACATGCCCGGCCCCGGTATCAGTCACGGCCAACATCACGTACTGACCGGCCTCAATGCCATGGTCGCGCACATATGCGTCGTCCAGAAACGCATTCCCCGCCTCGATCGTCAGCTTGCCGTTTCCGTCCATGGCGTCGCGGGCATTGATGGCGAGATTCAAAAGCGCGTTCTCGATCTGCGCGGGATCGATAAAGGTATTCCAGAGTCCGCCCGAAATCATGGTCTCGATCTCGATACCTTCGCCGATCGCGCGTCGCAGTATATCATCCATGCCGGACACGAACCGGCCAATGTTGACAACCTTCGGCTCCAACGCAGCGCGGCGTCCGAACGCCAGCAACTGGCTCGCCAGCTTGCCGCCCCGGCTGACTCCGGCCAGCGCATTCGACACGCGCCGCTCGGCGCGGTCGTTGCCGGCGACATCCTTCGCCAGCAGTTGAAGGTTGCCGGATATGACCTGCAGGAGGTTATTGAAGTCATGGGCTACGCCGCCGGTCAGGTTGCCGATTGCTTCCATCTTCTGGCTCTGCCGAAGCGCATCTTGGGTCTTGTTCAGTTCAGCCGTGCGCTCCTCGACCCGCTGTTCGAGCGTTTCGGCAAGTACCGCCAGCCTGGATTCGGCCGCCTTCTGGTCTTCGATGTCGGTGTTCGTTCCGATCCAACAGTCGATCTTCCCCGATGCATCGCGGATCGGCACGGCGCGCGCGATATGCCAGCGAAAAGCTCCGTCGAGCGCGGCGAAGCCGAAACTCGGTCTCATACGGTTCCCCACGCTCAAGGGCGCCGGCCCATGCCGCCGCAGCGCCACCGATGTCGTCGGGGTGAACGAGTACAGCCCAGCCGTCGCCGTCGAGGGATCCCGGCGCGGAGTTGCCGTAGGCGTAGACGCGGTCGTTGAACCAGTCGAGCTGACCGTCGATTTTCGCGGTCCAGACATGGTTGGGCATCGACTGGGCAAGCAATCGGAAACGGGTCTCGCTCGCCCGTACCGTCTGCTCGGCGATCTTGCGCGCCGTTATATCCAGGAAAAGGACGGCGAAGCGTTCCGGTCCTGACCGTCGAGCGCGGACTTCGAACCACCGGTCAGCGAGCGCCGGAACGTGAAGCTCAAACTGAACAGGTTCGCCAGTCTCGATGACCCTGGCATAGGTGGCTATCAGATCATCTTGGATGCCGGGTATGGTTTCTCGTACCGACCGGCCGGCCGCAGAGGCTGCAGCGATGCCGGTCTGCTTTTCAAAGGCGGGGTTGAGCTCGGCAAATCTGAAGTCGACCATGCGGCCGGCAGCGTCGCGGATGGCTTCGCCGACGAAAAAACCTTCCTGCATCTGTTCAAAAAGGCCACGCCACCTGGCTTCGCTGAGTTCGGTCTGACGCTTGGCCTCCTTGATGTCGGTGATGTCATAGGCGATGCCGACGAAACGCCGCGCCTGGATCCCGGGCGTGGAGACAACTTCGCCACGTCGGGCGATCCAATGGATCTTCTTGGTCAGCGGATCGACCCGCCGGTATTCGGCATATTCAAGCGGATTGGCCATCCCGAGCTTCGACGGACCCGCGATGGCGCGGTCCTCCGGATGCAATAGAGCCGACGAGTAGGTCGGCCGTAACGGGCACGTCCGGGCTCAGTCCCCAAATTCGGCGATACTCCTCCGAGACGTCGAGCTTGCCCAAACTCCGGATACCACTCGAACGTCCCGACATGGCCCGCCTGCTGTGCGATGCGAAGACGTTGCTCGGTGTGTATCCTATCGGTCGTTTCCCGCACGATCGCAAGAACGCCTGCCGGTTTCCCGGCGTCATCCAGGACCGGACTGTAGTCCAGGTTGAGGAATACATCCTCCGGCACTCCGCTGCGCGCCAGCACAAGGTGCTGGTCGCGATAGGCCAGCGTCTTGCCGTTCACGAGGACGGTTTCGAGCACATGCCGGTTGAAATCAGCCACCTCCGGCCAGCCCACCAGGACATCGCTGCCGAGCAGTTGCGGATGTCGGCCGCCCGCGAATTCCGCGTAGGCGTCGTTGTAGATCATGACGCCGCTGGGCCCCCATAGCATGACCATTGCCAGGTCGGAGCTTAAGGCTACCGATGTGAGGGTCTTGATGTGTGCCGGCCATCCGCTGGCCGGGCCGAGGGCGGTCTTTTCCCATTGAAATTCGCGGATCAGGACCCCAAGCTCACTGCTATGGTTCAAAAATGACAACGGGTCCGTTTTCGACGTTGAATGCATGCGATGGGGCTGTCCGTAAAAGCGCGCAGCGTTGTGGTTCGGGCGGTCACAAAGCGCGTTTTAACCGACGTGGCGCCGGGATAGCAACCAGGGGGCCATAGGCCGTGGCGGCACGCTACCGCAGGCAGCACCGGTCGTTGGTCTTTGCTTCCGCCACCTCTCGAGCCAGGACAATCGCGAAACCTTTACCGCCAGCGCGTGATAATCGGCTTCCCGCTTTTTGCGCGACGGCAGGAAAGGCTTAGCTAACCGAAGCTCATCCGGACATCACGACTACCGGTCGGGCGACAATGGCGGCAGCGGAGCGCCTCCGACGGAGATCGGTCCTGTCGGCTTGGCCGTCGGCGGTTTCCTGCGCTGCGCAACGGCTGCAGGCCGGGGCAAAGCGACCGGTTCGATCGGCAGCAAATTTCGGCTCGATGGTGGTGCGGGCGGAGGAGACGTCGCGGATGCTCTCTGCAATGCATCGATCCTCGCCACCAAAGCCGACAAATCGTCGGTCAGCTTCATCAGAACTGTTTTATCATCGGCTTTGGTTTCGGTTATCGATCGAAGGGCATCCGCCGTCTGCCGCTTAAAAAAGTCGAATTCTTCGCGGCTGACCGGCGCTTCGCCGGGGGCGGATCCCGCTGTGTGGGCCGCCGGCTCGGCAGTTCCAGTCATTCGAAACTGGTCGCCGTAATTGACCCAAGTGTAGGCTACTACAGTGGCGAGGAGGCGAAGACGATGACCGATGCGGGTACAACGGAAGATCGTCGCCGGCGTTGCAGGGCGTGCCGAACCTGTTGGTCTAAATCGTCCGTCACGACGGCCCTCTTTCACATCCGGAATTTGCAAGACACCATTAAGGGCCTAAGCGCAGCCTTCTGCCCGAAACATTTAAGGCCATGCGGGCATGACACCGCATGGCCTTAGGCGGCCCTGTCCGCGTGGGGTCGGATTCCGCAGCCAAAGATATTATAATATGATTCGGCCTTCTTTTGACGGAAGTGACCGCTACCTCGATAGTCCTAAAATTCGTTCTTCCAATTCTTGGCGTGCCCTAAGAAACTCGTGCTCCGCCTTAGCCTCTCGCCAAAACCTGTCGTCGTCTACGGACGGCTTGCCTGCCAATTCCCAAGTCGGTAAGCGCGCAACCGGACCTGGTCGTCTGAATGATCCTGCATGGTCTCTGAAAGACAACGTACCGATCGGCGGGTTGGGCATCCAGTTTCACACGCGGCGGCGCAACAGGGTCAACGGGGTGGTTAAGATCGACCGATCCGGCTCAGGCTTCACGCTTAGAGTGAACCAGAGCTTCGGAAATTGCGCCCAATACATTCAGGCACGGCGTCCCGTTTCGGGCGATCAAAGCTACGAAGCGCTTGCGACCTAGCGGTGGAGCTCACGGAGCATCTGGACCCCGCTGCGATCGCGCTGATCGAAAAGGCCAATACGTTTTTCATCGCGAGCAGCTATCTGTATCCTGCGGACGAAGGACGTGCGGGGCCGGACATTTCGCATCGTGGAGGACCTCCCGGTTTCGTCAAGGTCCAAGACGGGCGCACGCTTACGTGGCCAGACTTCAAGGGAAATTTCTTCTTCAACACCCTCGGAAACATCATCAAGGATCCGAGATGCGGGCTCCTGTTCATCAATTTCGACAGCGGTGATACCCTGCAGCTTTCAGGAATTGCAACCGTGATCTGGAATGTTCCGGCGGACAGGGCGGTCGACCACATGGCCCAGCGTCTCGTGCAATTCGTGACAACCAAGGCGGTTCTTACACGCGCTGCAATACCGTTCCGATGGATGTTCGAGGGGATGGCACCTCAATTCGCAGGGACAGCCCGAGAACTTCGGACCGAGAAAGACTGACGGCGGGGGAACAAAGCCGTAGAAGGTGTCTTGTCGTGGTTTGCATCATGAACCACGGAGACCGATGTGGCCGCAGACAGTCTGAAAAAGCTCCATACCTCGCTTGTCGACACCCGGAATGGCTATCAGAAGGCGGCTGAAGACGCCGAGACGCCGGCCCTGAAGTCGCTTTTCGCGGAGATGGTCGCCCTGAAAGAAAAGGATCATTCGGAACTCCATGCCGGGCTGACCCGGATGGGCGAAAAACCAGACGAATCCGGATCCTTCATGTCGACGGTCCACGAGACGGTCATCAGCGTTCGTGCCGCCGTGACCGGCCTTGGTCCAAATGCGCTCTCATCGTTCGTATCGGGCGAAGAACAGATCCTCAAAGAGTACGACAATGCCTTGAAGGAATGCGCGGCCGATCCGGCGATTACGGCGACTTTGACCCGGCAAAAGCAAGCGTTGCTGGCCAAGATCGCGGAGATGAAAGCGGTGGAAACCTGATCTCGCTCTCTCCGCAACGACCTGCCGCGGATCTAGAACAACCAGTCGCGCGGACTAGGTCTGTTTTCTCCCTCTCGAAATTCCCATCCCCCGAGCATACTTCCAGTGTCGACTATAAAAACCCATGAAGACTTCATGCGCGAAGCCATCAAGGTCGCAACCCGAAAGGGGACCGACCCGGCCCTGTCGCCGATTGGCTGCGTGATAGTGATGGGCGGCAAGGTTATCGCGGCAGAAAGCAATCATGTTGCAGAAAAGCATGAGGCTGTCGCTCATGCCGAGATAGAGGCGATGAGGTCAGCCGGTCGAGGTTTCGAGAACGGCGAGCTTCGCGGCGCAACCCTCTATTCGACCCTGCAGCCTTGCGGCATGTGCACAATGGCGTCGATCTGGAGCAAGGTGGGCCGCATAGTTTTCGGCGCCGGCCGCGAAGACGTCCATCAAATGTATTTCGAAGCCAAGCACGTTGATACCCTGAACTTCGTACGGAATGCGTATCGTGACGACCTTGCAGTCGAGGGCGGCATCCTGCGCGACGAGTGCAGCAGCCTATATTATCGCCCTTGGGATAACGTACCCGTCAAAGACCAGGGCAATAGCTGAACCGGCCTTATCCTCGGGTGCGGTCAAGCGCTGAGAAAACTGCCTAACTAACCTCAAGTGGAGTCCAAAATGAAAGATAAATTCAACCCCGCACCACACGACAAGCATGCCACCGATCCGAAGCAGGCGCAGAAGGCCGACAAAGAAATCGCCAAGGATCTCGATAAAGGCCTCGAAGAAACATTTCCCGCATCCGATCCCGTGAGCAGTACTCAGCCGGCGAAATCGAAACCGGACGCCGAGACCTAAATACTCGACGTAACGCCTGAGCCGGCGTTCACAAAAACATGCTTCTCAGCCGCATCGCGACGGCAGATCTAGGATGCGGATATCCTCCGTCCCGAGATTATTAAATGCCTCGCATCCAGTAGAAAAATGCTCTCGCCCGGGTCAACTTTTCAAGCGCGGAGTCGAACTCATACGCTTTTCCGCAATGGCCTTTCGCAAAATTCTCGACAAAGCCTCGACGGAATAGGGCTTCTGAATGAGCTCGAAACCGCGATCAGTATTCTGTGCAAGTACGCTGCTGTAGCCGCTTGTAAGCACAACAGGAAGCCCGGGGTAACGCTCGCGAATGGTGACCGCGAGGTCGACTCCGTTCATCCCAGGCATGATGACGTCGGAAAAAACAAGGTCATAGGCCAATTCGTTCTCTGCAAGAGCCTTCAGCGCGGCGTCCGCGCTGCCAACCCAGTCGATCTCATAACCAAGGTCACGAAGCAATTCCGTGGAGAAGCGGCCGACGTCCTCATTGTCCTCAACCGCCAGGACGCGGTTTCCCCGGCCGCTGGCTGAAGACTTCAATTCCGCCTGCCTCGACCTTCTTGTCGGCCGGGGCGTCCACCGCCGGCAGATATATCGTGAAGGTCGAGCCTTGGCCGAGCGTGCTCGCGACCGAAATCTCGCCGCCGGACTGTTTCACGAATCCGAACGCCTGGCTCGACCCCAACCCGGTTCCCTTCCCGACCTCCTTGGTCGTGAAGAACGGCTCGAAGATCATTTCGAGCTTTTCCGCGGCGATCCCCGATCCGGTATCCTCGACCGCGACCGCAATGTATCGGCCGGCGCGAGGTCCGTAACCCCGCATTGCCGGTATCTTCTGGACGGATGCCACGATTGGACAGCCGCCCCTCCCCTTCCATGGCGTCGCGCCCGTTGACCGCGAGATTTACCAACGCCGTTTCGAATTGCGCGACGTCCGCCAATGCAAAGCAAGCCGGCTTGCAGAGGTCGAGTTCGATACGGATCGCCCTCCCACAAGCGGACGTATCAGCTGGGCGATGCTCTCCGACCTGGGCTCCCACGTCGAACACCTGCGGCATGAGGGGCTGCCGGCGCGCAAAGGCCAGAAGCTGGCCGGTAAGCTTGGATGCGCGGTCCACCGTATCCGAGATCGCATCGACGTACCGGCGGCGTCTTTCCTCCGATAGCGTCCCTCGACGGAGGAAGTCGGTCGCCGACCGAATGATAATGAGGAGGTTGTTGAAGTCGTGGGCGACGCCGCCGGTAAGCTGTCCGACGGCCTCCATCTTTTGTGACTGACGAAGCGCTTCCTCCGACTGGCGCCGATCCGTGATGTCGACCGCCTCCTGAAGGACTCCCGAGACCTTGCCGTCCTGACCGACGATCGGACGCATGGCGAAATCGAAATAGCGCTCGCCGGCAGGGATATGCAGCAGTATTTCTAGCCGAACGATCTCCCCCCGAACGGCCGCGTTGAAAGCCTCCCGGACGGTATCCCTCATCCCTTCCGTCGCGGAGAACCAGGCTGTATCCCAGAAAAGTTTCCCGGCTACCTCAAAGTGGCTCACCTGGATGCCGGCCAGCGCCGTGCTGTTCGCGTAGATCACGCTGCCGTCGAGGTCCACCAATACCTGGTACTGATTGGTGGTCTCGAAGATCGCCCGTAGCCGGGTCTCGTTGGCAGCGAGTTCGGCCGTCCGCTCCTGGATCCGTCTTTCCAGTGATTCGTTCATCCGGCGGAGATCGGTTTCGGCTTTCCTTCGCGGACGTGACGTCGTGCGCAACACCGATGAAGCCGATGTGCTTTCCATCAGGATCCCAGCGGGGCTGCGATTCAGAGCGCATCCACCGGATTTCGCCGTCCGCACGACGATAGCGGGCTTCGAGCGTGAAAGGCTTCCGCGAAGCCTCGCCGGAGATACTTTCCCTGATGATTCTCGCCATGTCGTCGGGATGTAATATCTTTCGCCAGTCGAACATAAGCGCTTCTTCGTATCCGAGCCCCAGGAACGCCAGATAGGCCTGGTTGGCAAAAGCCCGCGTCCCGTCCGTGTTGCTGACCCACATGGGGACTGGCGCGCTGTTGGCGATCAACTGAAAGCGTTCTTCGCTCTCCCGCAGACGCTCACGCACTATCGACCGATCGGTGATATCGATATGCGCACCGATGAGCCGTAGCGGCTTGCCGGCCGGATCCCGTTCGATGCGGGCCTCTGTCGCGATCCACCTAACTTGACCATCGCTCGGCCGGACAATCCGATATTCCGATGAGAACGCCTCGTCCGAGCCCGCGACCGCATCCAGGAATCGCTTCACGGTCCGTTGACGATCGTCGGGATGAATCCGCCGCACCCAATCTTCGTGGGTATCGTCGGTTTCCGGCGGCAACCCATGTATCTCGCGATATTCCGGGGAGCGAAAACTGTTTTTGAAACCGTCCGAAAGATCGACCAAGACGCCCGCGACCTTGGCGATCCGCTGGATCCCTATAAGTTCTGTCTCCCGTTCCCGAAGCGAGCGCTCGGCTTACCGTAGCGTTTCGTTCAGTTGCCGCAACTCCGCCTGACTGGCGATCAGCGCCTGCTGCGCCTGCCGGCTTTCTGTGACGTCGAAGCCCTCGCAAAAGATGCCGGTGACCGCTCCGTGTTCGTCGAAAAGTGGAGCGTATATGAAATCGAGATAGCGAATCTCTTCCGGCAAACCGGGCGAAGTCCGGTAACGGGCCTCTGCCCCGTGGGCCTCGAACGCTTCTCCGGTGGCGTAAACGGCGTCCAACCGCTCGAAGAAGCGATGATCGGCCAGGCCGGGGAATGCCTGCCTGATCGTCTTGCCGATCCAGTCATGGCTCGCGAACAGCCGCCGATGCGCGTTGTTCACGAACTCGACCGTATGGTCCGGGCCCCGCATCAAGATGATGAAGCCCGGTGCCTGCTCGAACGCCCGGCGTTGCCGTTCCTGCTCTGCCGCCCGTTGGCGCTCGGCGAGCGTTCGCGCCGTAATCTCCTGGCAGGCTCCGAAAAGACCTACGATATTGCCGCGCTCATCCCGAACGGGCGTGTACGAATAGGTGAAGTGGGCCTCTTCGAGCCGGCCCCGTCGATCGAGCATGACCGCGAAGTCTTCCATGTGGACCGGTTCGCCGGCGAAGACCTTCTCGAATAGAGGTTCAAGGGCACCCGCGGCCTCCTGCCAGACTTCGTCGAGGGCGCGGCGGCCGAGCGCCCAAGGATGTTTGTTGCCGAGGATCGGGACGAAAGCGTCATTGTACAGCCAAATCCGCTCCGATCCCCAAGCCATGAACATCGGTTGCACCGACGACAGCATCAGCCCAACCAGGGTCTTGAGCGGCATCGACCAGGACACCGGGGCGCCGAGGCCAGTACTCGTCCAGTCGTATTCTCGAATCCGGCGCGCCATCTCCCCTGGACCGGAAAGGAAATCCAGCGTTCCGACTGCAAAGGCGGCTGCGTTCCTGACGCCTGTCATCCGTGTTTCCGGCCCCACGATTTAAAAGCTTACAAGAAACGAATCATGAGAAAATACCCAAAAATAAAAGCGTCGACATTCATCGCGAGGCCGGTCGCTGCTTCGCGACCTCGGTACCGCGTACTTCGCTCCGAGCCTCTGAAAACAGACGCCTTCAAGACGTTGCGACCATGGCTGCGACTGCCAAGGCCATGACAGCGGTTGCCGTCCATCCAACGGCTTTGAGCCATCCGCCAACGACAAAATCGCCCATGACCTTGGGTGCTGCGGCCAGCCACATCATGATCGCCATGACGGGTACCGCAACCACGCCGTTGATCACAGCGCTCCAGTACAGCGCCCGGATCGGATCTATCGGCGTAAAGTTCATGATCATGCCGACGATGGTGGCGATGCATACGACCCCGTAGAAGGCCTTAGCTTCCATCGGCTGTCTGGCAAGGCCGGTAGGCCACTTTCGCGCCTCGCCGACCGCGTAGGCCGCCGATCCGGCGAGGACGGGACCGACAGCAAGCCGGTGCCAATCACGCCGAGCGCAAAAATCGTCTCAGCAAGCGAACCTGCGATCGGGCGCAAAGCCTCGGCGGCCTGCGCGGTCGTCTGTATGTCGGTCACATTGTTCGCGTGCAGCGTCGCCGCTGCCGTGATCATGATCGCCAGGGCAATGACGTTTGAGAACCCCATTCCGACGAATGTGTCGAGATGAATGCGGTTGAGCGCGCCTTCCCCCTGATGGGGCGCCCGCTTGAGAATCTGGCGTTCGGGAACGGTGCGCACGTCTTCCGCTTCCTGGGACGCCTGCCAGAAAAACAGGTACGGGCTGATGGTGGTGCCCAATACTGCGACGACGGTCGTCAGATAATCCTTGTCCCAGTGCAGCGAAGGGACGACCAGACTTTCAAGGACCTCAGTCCACGATACCTTCGCCATGAAAAGCGTGGCCACGTAGGCAAACAGAAAAAGAGTCAACCATTTTAGTACCGCGACATATCGCGTGTACTGGAGAAAAATCTGCAGTGCGATGCAGATCGCAGCGAACAACAGGACATACAAGAACTGGGGACCTCCCATAACGAGTCTCGAGGCATCGGCCATTGCGCCAAGGTCAGCACCGATATTAATGGCATTGGCCGTCAGCAACGAAATCACGATCGTGCCGAGCAGCCAGGGCGAATAGTGCTGCCGAAGGTTGCCTGCGATGCCCCGGCCGGTGGTCCGGCCCATCCGGGCGCTTACGATCTGAACCGCGGTCATCAGCGGATATGTGAAGAGCATCGTCCAGGTCAGCGCGTAACCGAACTGGGCACCGGCCTGCGAGTATGTCGCTATGCCGCTGGGGTCGTCATCGGAAGCGCCCGTAATCAGGCCGGGCCCCAGAATCCCCAGCAACCGCGGTTTGGTCGGTTCGACAACCGCGCTGGGGCCGATGTCGCTGCCCTGTTCGATTTCCAAGGTCATGCGTAATACTTGTCCAAATCGATAGACAACATCGATCAAAACGGCGCCTGATGAACCGGCTGTTCCATTCATTTTCCCAGCAGCCATATGGCGCCAAGAAAATGCCCGAATGGAACAAAAGTTCCCGGGTCTTCAAAACCCTTCTTTGCTGATAAGGCAGCTAAAGGGGAGAACCGGGAAGTTCGGGGTCGATGCATCATTATCTCGGAAGAAGCAGCACTTCTGCGGGTAGCGGATTATTGCGGCCGGTAAAAAAAGGGGCATCCTTTGCGATTTTCTGCAAAGCGCACTACCTCGCTGGATCGGGTAGCCTATGAATTTTCGCATGCGCCCTTTTTTGAAGTGGTTCTTCCGAAATCGCCAGACTGGCGCGATCACGATCGCTCAGGCCCCGAACCTCGTTCTGTGGTTTGTGATCGCGGGAAGCGTCCTGATCTGGGCTTGGCATCCGGCAGGGCCACCCGGGGGTCGCCTTGGAAATCGTTGTCAGAGCCGCCATTCTTATTTGGGCGATCGATGAGATCTGGCGCGGCGTCAATCCTTGGCGGCGATGCCTCGGGGCGGTTGTGTTGGGTTACGAGTTCGTGACGATGCTACAATGATGGTTCGGCGAAATCAGATCAGTTCAACTTGCCCATGCCGGCTAAACTGGCAGCAAGTTCGTCACTCCGGAACGGTTTGGTAAGGCGAGGCAGATCCGGCGCGATGCCATCGGCTTCCGAATAGCCGGAGACCAGTAGTATCTGGACGTGTGGACTCTCTGAACGCACGATGCGGGCAAGGTCCGTACCACTCATCCCCGGCATAAGATGATCTGTTACGAGAAGGCCGGGGCGGACGCCGTTGCGGATGAGCCGAAGCGCCTCTTCGGCGGATGGAGCCTCAACCACGGCGTAACCCAGGTCGGTCAGCATGTCGGCTGTGCTGGCGCGCACCAGATCTTCGTCGTCGACCAGCAGCGCCGTTCCGGAGCCGCCGACAACGGCCTGCTCCGGCATTGCCGTATCGGTTGCGACAGCTTCCGAAATGACCGGGAGCCAAAGCTCGATATGGGTTCCCAAGCCTTGCCGGCTTTGAATGGTGAGAGCTCCGCCAAGCTGGGACGCCAAACCATGCACCATCGACAAACCAAGGCCCGTACCCTTGCCGACGCCCTTCGTCGAAAAGAAGGGTTCTACAGCGCGGGCAAGCGTCGCCTCGTCCATGCCGCTCCCGGTATCCGCGACGGACAATCGGATGTAGCGACCGCCGCTGAGGTTGGAGCGATGACCCGTCTCCACGCGCTCTGCGCTGGCGCTGATCCGCAGCGTGCCGCCAGCGGGCATCGCGTCGCGCGCGTTCACGGCAAGATTTAAAAGCGCCATCTCAAGCTGGTTCGGGTCGGCCTTGGCGGCCGGCAACCCGTCGGCAACATCAACCACGACCCTGATCTGCGGTCCTGTCGTGCTCCCGATAAGGTCGGCCATACCTGCGACCAGCCCACCTACGTCCACCGGAACGGCCTGAAGGGGCTGCCGGCGGGCGAAGGCGAGCAAGCGCTGCACAAGGGTTTTGGCCCTCTCGGCCGACTGGGCGGCGCCCGAGATCAGTCGCTGTTCGCGCTCTCCGCCCACGCTTCTGCGCTGCAGCAGGTCGAGCGCGCCCACGATAGGCGTCAGCAGATTATTGAAGTCGTGCGCGACTCCGCCCGTCAATTGACCCATCGCTTCCATCTTCTGCGCCTGCCGGAGCTGCTCCTCGGCGGCCGCGAGGCGTTCCTGTTCACGAATGCGGTCAGTGACGTCCCGCGCAAACAGGTAGGCGCCTATCTGCTGATCCTGATCGTCAAATAGCGGACGGAATTGCAGCTCGAACGCGCGTCGCTCCCGAGCATCGTCACCCCACCACGAGCTTTCCGTAAATTCTTCACCGCCGAGAACCCGGCCCCACACCTTCCGGGCTGCCTCGCACTCGCTAGGCAAGTGCGCCAGCACCTCCAGGAGCGATTGGCCTGCGGCCGGGCGCACGTTGAACAATAGCTCATAGTCTCTTTGCGCTGCGGCGTTGATTGCAAGAAACCGAAACTCTCGATCGATCACCTGCACCGATAAATCGGTGGCACTGACGATGTCCGCAAACAGGCGCTTCTCTGCGAGGGCGTCGGTCACCCGCTGTTCCAATGTCGCGTTCAATTCGCGCAGGCGCTCTTCGCTCTCACGGATCGCGGCAGTCGCCTCGCGCCTCAGCCGAGCCAGCTTGATGTTGGCGGATACACGCGCCAGCAGCTCGCGTCGCCGAGAACGGCTTCGTGAGGTAGTCGTCTGCGCCCGCGTCAAGGCCCTGCGACCTTCGCCTCATCGCCCGCGCGCGCGGACAGCATGATGACGGGCAGGTCCCGGAGGGCTTCTTCGTTTCGCGAAGGACCGAAGCAATCCGAAGCCGTCGAGGCGCGGCATCATCACGTCGGTGATTAGAAGGTCCGGCCGCCGCTTCCTCAGTGCGGCCAGCGCTGCTTCGCCATCGACGACCGACTTCGACTTCATAGCCCTGCGCACTCAGCAAGCGGGCGATGTAGTTGCGAAGGTCGGCATTGTCGTCCGCGACCAGAACGCGACCGGCCGTCCCTTGGCTTTCCGTGCCATCCGTCATCGGCAAATCGCGCGGAGCGCCTGCGCCGAGAAAGACGCGTCCGCTCCTTCGCCGGGAATCCAGTGCAGCGCCTCGTCAACGAAAGATTGGGCGCGGCCTGCCGTCATTATCTCGTCGTAGGATTTGCCCGAACGCGGTCAGGTGACAGAGTGCGTCACGCCGAGCGGGATAAAGACGGTGAACGTGGTGCCCCGCCCCTCCTCGCTCTCGACCGCAATCTCGCCGCCATGCAGCGTTCACCAGCTCCTGGACAAGCGCCAGCCCGATACCCGATCCCTCGAAGCTGCGGCCCTGGGCGCCCTCGACGCGGTGAAAGCGCTCGAACAGCGTGCGGCAGCTCGCCCTGCCGGAATACCGATGCCGGTGTCGCGCACGATGAGGACTGCCTTGCCGCTCGTGCTCACGCAGAATCCACCGCGATCTCGCCCTCGAAGCGTGAACTTGAAGGCGTTCGACACGAGGTTGAGGACGATCTTCTCCCACATGTCGCGATCGACATAGGCTGGTTCGGAGAGCGATTGCGCGTCGACCTTCAGCTCCAGCCCGGCCTTATCCGTCGCCGAACGGAAGACTGCTGGCCAGGTCGGCGGTGAGTGCGGCAAGGTCGGTCGGCTCGAAAGTCGCCTCGACCCGGCCGGCTTCGATGCGCGAGAAGTCGAGCAGCGCGTTCACGAGCCGAAGAAGGCGCAGGGCGTTGCGTTGAGCCACCTCCAGCCGTGGCGCCGCTCGGGCAGGCTCAACCGCCTCGGCGAGCGCATCCTCAAGCGGACCGAGCATCAGCGTCAGCGGCGTGCGGAATTCGTGGCTGACATTGGAAAAGAATGCAGTCTTTGCTCGGTCGATCTCCGCAAGCGCTTCGACGCGGTGACGCTCGTCCTCATAGGCACGGGCCGTCGCAATCGCCGTGCCGATATGGCCGGCGGCAAGTTCAAAGAACGATTGATACGTCGTATCGACCCGACGCCTTGGATTCGCGCCGGCGACCAGAAAGGCGCTCGGACGCTCCTCGGCTGCCGTCGTGATCGGCACGATCACGACCTCCGTGACCGGCTCGGACCAAAAGGTACTCGTGAGCGCCGGATCGCCAGGAGCGCGGATGACCATCGTCTTTGCCATGGCTGATGCGTCTGCAAGCGGCCAGTGCCCCGATGGTCCATCTCCGAGGGATATTTCGGTCGGCGCAGCGACTGATCCGGCGTCGATCGACGCGAAGGCCGCAAGACGCGCTGTCGTCCCGTCGCGCAGGTAAACGAGCGCGAACGGGACATCCGCTGCGTTCTCGCCAAGGATGCTGGTGGCCCATTTGCAGGCACCCTCGACGCTGAGCGCCGGATCGGCGCGCTCACCCATCCGGCTCATGCGTGCGGAGGCGCCGCTCCGATAATACCCGGTCGGTCGTCTCGACCACCGCATTGAAAATGCCGTCGATCGTTCCGCTCTCGCCTCGAACAGGACTGAAGGTGAAGTTGTAGTAGCACTCTTCGAGATAGCCGTGCCGGAGCATGGGCAAGAGCTCATCTTCCTGCCACACGCCTTCGCCTGTCGTTATCACCTTGCTGAAGAGCGGACCAATCGTGGACCAGATTTCCGGCCAAACCTCCCGCCCCGGCCGGCCGAGCGCCCACGGATGTTTGCCGCCCGCAATCGGGCTCCAGGCGTCATTGTAAAGCAGCGCCAGTTCCGATCCCCAGTAGAGCGCAATCGGATAACGCGAGTTGAGCATGATGCTCACGGCAGATCGCAGCGATTGGGGCCAATTCAGCGGCGGCCCAAAGGGGGTCGCGCACCAGTCGCGCCGACGCATGAGCGCGCCCATCTCGCCCCCACCGTTCAGAAAGTGCGGGGGAGATGCATCGCGGTGTTCGACATTTTTCCCAGACAAATTAACCCTCTCAAGTGGCGCTCCGGAAGCCCAATGTCTAGCTGAGCACTGTTCCCACGTCATCACCACTTTTACCGGACGCGAGACCGCCAGGTACAGGGGCTCAATCATTAGCGACAAGGCACTGGTCGGCTTGTAAGCCGGCGTTTGTTAAGTTGCTCCAGGTCTTGGTCTCTGCACGGCTTGCGCCTCCGCGCTGTCGCGGACCGGCGAGGCGCATCTAGCCTGGAGATTGTACGGGTGCCAATTCTAGCTGGATGCAAAACCGAAAGCGCCGTCAGTTCATAGCGGTTTCGCCACCATGACGTAGACAGCCGCCACAAGCGGAACGGTCGCAACGACGCCCCAGATCAGCCAACTCCG
Organism: uncultured Alphaproteobacteria bacterium; assembly: GCA_963790595.1. Taxonomy (GTDB): domain Bacteria; phylum Pseudomonadota; class Alphaproteobacteria; order Rhizobiales; family Xanthobacteraceae; genus Bradyrhizobium. The sequence goes on from CAWBPE010000001.1 coordinate 167,564, forward strand.
GCTGTCACGTCGATACTGCGAGGGCACGGTGCTGTCAGGAGCCATTAATCGCGCAGCCCGCGCCTGCCTGATCTGGATCGGGATAAGGACGCCCAGCCAGATCAATCCGGAAGCGGCAAACAAAAGCTGACCGATGACCAGCCATCCTGTGCCGGCCAGCGGCATCCCCGCGACTACAACCGCACCATAGCGCGACGGTCACGCCATGCTGCGCGTGGGCGATAATCGGGCATTGCCGGTTCGGTCGGCCAGCATCTTCCAGAAGGCGGTGATCGTAACATTTCCTAGAAGAATGACGACGGCGATGATGTGGACCGACTTGAGCAATGCGTACATCGCACCGCCTTACCCGAAATATCGGAGGCCAACTAATTGGGCGATTTGTCGAGCAAATTTGCTCCTCCCGCTGGCCAAAAAGACCTCTACAGGGAGCAAAACCCCCGCAGGAGCGCTGGAACTTAAGCCTTTCAAAATAATTAGTTGCCCGTCTCTGGAGGTCGAAACATGCACGATCTTAGTAAGAAAGAGTCTCGCAGCAAGATCAACATGCACGAATCCCATGAGGTCAAATATTGGAACAGGGAACTCGGCGTGAACCGCGATCAACTTCAGAAGCTGGTCGACAAGGTCGGAAATTCGGCGGCGTCGGTCCGCAAAGAGTTGGCGACCTAAGGTTGCCATCGAACCGGGCGGAATGCCGGCGATCTTTGGAGCCGGGCCCGCTCGGTTCGCCACTACCGTAATATATCGTGTGAACCATAGAGGATCGAGAGCAATGGGCATCTTCACAAAAGACATCAAGACCATGGAAGACATGTTCCTGCATCAGCTTGAAGACATCTATTACGCCGAACAGCAGCTCACGAAGGCGATACCAAAAATGGCCGACATGTCGACAAACGCCGACCTCAAGGCCGGCCTGAAGTCCCACGTGATCGATACCAAAAACCAGATCGAACGCCTGGACAAAGTATTCGCGAAGCTCGGAAAACAGCCCAAGGGCACTGATTGCCCCGCGATCGACGGCCTGATAAAGGAAGCCGACGAAACGGCAGGGGAAATCGAAGACAAGGCGGTGCTGGACGCGGCCATCGTGGCCAACTCCCAGGCCGTCGAGCACTACGAAATGTCGCGCTACGGCACGCTCATCGCATGGGCTGAAGAGCTAGGCCACGACGATGTCGTTCGGCTGCTGACGACCAACCTAAACGAAGAAAAGGCTGCCAACACCAAGCTGAATACCGTAGCGACCCGCAAGGGCGTGAACCGCAAAGCGTCCGCAGCGTAGAACAACCGTATTCGACTACGCAACGAGGGCCCCGATGTTTTCGGGGCCCTTATCAATTTGTTCGCGCCGTCGGGATTAGCGCGAGCCGAATGCACGGCGCGCTTTGCGACGGCTAGAATTCCAAAGCTGCGGCCAACTTGCTGACTATCTTAAGGGTGCATGTCGAACCGCCGCCGTGAGCTTTCCTTCCCGTCATTGCAGCGCATACTAGGTGATCCAAAGGAACAAAAGTTCCCGAACTAAGTTGCAGCAATGATTTCAGGGGAAAATCATGCTGGCAGCAGTCGACCGAGTCATGAAAACCTACGGGATGATCGTACACCTCACCGCCGACGAAGAGAGGGTGACACGGGAGAAGGTCATCACTTACCTGGCCGAAAAACCCGCGGCGGACGAAAAAGCCCTGCTATTGAAGGCCTGCGACATCTGCGCAGCGTCAGAGAATTGGTGTCGAGGAACACGGATGAGCGAGACATTTGATCGGAAAATTATGACGCCCGCCGAACGTGAGGCCCGCAAGTTGTTCCGGGAGGCAGACGCGGTTACTGCAATGACAGAGCACGAACGTGCACAACGGGCTTTCCATGACAATAGACAACGGTTGAAGGCTTTGCGATTGGCCCGCGAAGCTGGAGAACCAAACGCAAAATGACCGGCGGGAGCGAATGCTTGTTAAATTTCCGGCTGTGGGTCGCGCGCGTTTAAAGCTCGGCTACGGCCCAATGCATTCGGCTACGGCGGATGCACCGGACGCCATTCCGTGCCTCAGAATTCAGACACAGGATCTGGACGGAAAAAGGCCGGCGAGCCTCACTTCTTCACCTGCCGTAAGACATTGCTAACTTGTTCGCCAGCTAAAACGGCCAATGCGCTTCCGAGCTTCTTGCTGCTCTACGGTTCGCTATACGCTGCGTACGGGAGCGAAGTCAGCATACATGCCGGCGTTTCTTCGCAGCCACGGCCTGGCGCTCGAGCAAATCGGCCTGGTGCTCGCCGCCGGAACGATCATCAGAATCGGGGCGGGCCCCGCGATGGGTCGCCTGGCCGATCACCTGGACGCACATAAGCTCGTCGTCAGCACGGCCGCCGCTTTGTCCGGGGTCATTGGGCTCGCCTATAACCTGGCCTTTGGGTTCGCGCCTCTGCTCGCCATCAGCATGGCACACGCCGCCGTTACCGCGTCGCTTGCGCCGTTGTCCGATGCGCTGTCGGTGACGGCATCGGCCGACGGACGCGCGTTCCAATATGGCTGGGTTCGAGGTGCCGGGTCAGCCGCTTTCGTCGCTGGGACCCTGCTGTCAGGACAACTCATAGATCGATTTGGGCTCTCCTCCATTATCTTCTGCAGCAGCGTTCTTTTTCTCGTCATGACTTTTTGCGCAATGCGCGTCCCCGCGCCGGTTGCCCGTGTGGACTTCAGCAGAAAAACCCGCCGGCGCGTTCAGGACACTATGGAGCATCGCGGTGTTCCGCCGGCTGATCGTCGTTGTCGTGCTGGTGATCGGAAGTCATGCGCTGAATGACGCCTTCGCGGTGATCCATTGGCGCGAGGTTGGTTACAGCAGCCTCAACATCAGCCTGCTTTGGGGCGAGTCGGTGGTGGCCGAGGTCGCCGTTTTCTTGATTTTTGGCCCGTGGCTGATCACCCGCCTCGGCGCGCGGGGCGCGGCTGCGCTCTCGGCCATTGCCGGTGTTATCCGATGGACCGCGATGGCGACGACGACTTCGGTGCCCGCACTCGCGGGCGTCCAGGCGCTGCATGGATTAACTTTCGCCCTCATGCACCTCGCCGCCATGGGCATCATCTCGCGAACTATCCCGGACCGTTTGTCAGCGACCGCGCAAACCGTCTACGGCACAGGCGCACTCGGTATCGCCTCGGCAATCCTGACTATCGCGTCGGGTTACCTCTACGGTTGGTTCGGCATGCAGGCCTTTTGGGGAATGGCGGCGCTCTGCGCCCTGGCGCTTCCATTGGTACGCGGCCTGACAGCAAAGGACAAATAGGCTAAAAGATCAGCACACGGGCCGAATGTGGCTTCGAAACCGAGTCCGGCAAGGAAGCTTGGGGGCGCTGTTTCGCAGGCCGGTAGCGCCTTCAAGCGCAGCCGATATCCATGTCCCAAAGGCTTCCAGCAGCGGGCTGCAATAAGCCGTTCGGAAAGAATGGAACCGTTTCGAACAAGCGCCGTTGCAATTTGCGGAACCGCTCCGTTTGGAGATTTCTGTACTTGCACCGGCCCGATTGCTACGATTTTTGGTGAAAAGACGGACGCATGCAGATCTTCCGTCCCGGGGCAAACACCATTGCGACCATCTTATTGGCCTCGATCGGCGTAATCCCGGTTCTCGCCGTTGGAGTGGCCTACCAGATTGCCGGTTCGCCCTATGTCACGAGCCAAAACGTCACCCTCGACCAGCCGGTGCCCTTCAGCCATGAACACCACGTCAGCGGCCTGGGCCTGGATTGCCGCTACTGCCACACATCGGTCGAAAAGGCCCGTTTCGCGGGAGTGCCCCCCACTGAAACCTGCATGACCTGCCATTCCCAGATCTGGACCAACGCCGAAATGCTGGCGCCGGTACGGAAGAGCCTCGCCGAAAACCGACCCATTCGCTGGCAACGCGTCAACCGGCTGCCCGGCTACGTGTATTTTGACCATTCAGTTCATGTCGCAAACGGCGTCGGCTGCACCACGTGCCATGGCCCGATCCAGGAGATGAAGCTGACCCGGCAGGCGGAGCCCTTGACCATGCAGTGGTGTCTCGATTGCCATCGCGACCCTGCCAAGTCCATTCGACCGCGCGAAGCGGTGTTCGATCCGGTGTGGAATGCACCTGAAGACAAAGGGGACTTCGGCCGCAAGTTGATGGCCGCATATCACATTCGGATCGATCACCTCACGGATTGCTCGACATGTCACCGGTGAATGAACTTCCGCTCAAGGGTTCGCAGTTCTTCTCGCGCGGCCCCGGCGCGCTCACCCGACGGCGTGCGCTTAGCCTGCTGGCAAGCGGAATTGCAACCGGTCTGGCCGCTTGCAGCAAGCCCAACGAGCCGATCATTCCCTACGTCAAAATGCCTGAGCGGCTGGTTCCGGGGGATAAACTTAGATTTGCGACCACGTTGCCGCTCTCGGGTTTTGGACGCGGTGTCATTGTCACGTCGATCGACGGGCGCCCGATCAAGGTCGAAGGCAATGCGCGGCATCCTGCGAGCCTTGGGGCAACCGACGTATTTGCCGAGGCGGGAGTTTTGTCACTTTACGATCCGGACCGCTCCCGCACGATACTGAACAACGGCGCGATTGCATCTCAGGAACTGGTTCAAGCGCGGCTTCAGCTCCAACTTCAGCAGATGCACCAATCCGGCGGTGAAGGTTTCCGGCTGCTTACAGGGCGGGTAACGTCGCCCACGCTCTTGCGACAGATCGACGACGTATTGCAATTGTTTCCGAAGGCAGCATGGCATGCATAAGCGATACGTC
>CAWBPE010000002.1:0-225661 GCA_963790595.1 uncultured Alphaproteobacteria bacterium
ACAGCCTCGACTGAGAAAAACTCAATTGGCCAATTGGCCGAAGGCAGCCCTTAGATCAAGCGCCCCTACCCGATCCAACCGCGCCTGCGCTGGGTAACCGTCTTTGCGCAGGATGCGCTTCACTAATCCGCGACCGAGCTAAACAATTATCGTCTACGCCGCGGGGGCCGAAGCTCAACCGCAACTCGGTATCTGCCACCCCCTACTCCTACGGACCGTAGAATGCGGCGCTCCAGATTGCGACGCCGGCGCTTTTGTTCCGCGGACACGGCCGCGGCCTGCTTCAGATAAGCTGCCTTTTCTTTTCCCTTCAATTTCTTGGCGAATTCCAGCATTGTATAATACCAGCTGTGAGGCGCTGCTGTATCCGTCGGCTCAATCTCTGCCGCCCGGCGGTATTTCTCAAATGCCGCCTTGTAGCTCTTGGCGGCGCCGGTTCTACGGGCGAGATCGGCAAGCGCGTGGCCCCAGCTTAGATAAACGCTGTAATAGTTTGGATTAGCCGCTCCCGCTGCCTGGAAATGCACCATCGACTTCTTAAACAGCACGAGGTCGTCCGTGATCCGCGCCAAATCATGTAATGCCTTGGCAAAGTTATTGTGAACGACGTCGGGCGTCCGAGTGTGTCGGAGCGCCGCTTCGTAATGACCAAATGCTTCTCTCAGCATCCCATTGTCGCCGCGGGGATATTCTGCGCGCGCCAGATCCGCCAACGCATTTGCCAAATTGTTGTGAGCGTCTGAAAATTGAGGATCTATTGCCAGCGCAGCCCGATATTTCACGACGGCGCGGTTGAGCAGGGCTTCTGCCGCCTTAATCATCACTTCCGGTGCGCCATCCCGGACTGCCATAGACAGGTCGAACAGGACATTGCCCCAGTTGTAGAGGGCATCAGCTTCTGTGACCCGAATTTTCGCCGCGTTGGCGAAGTGCTCAGCGGCTTTTCGATAAACGCCACGATCATCGTCCATTTTCGCCGCTGAGTGCGCGCGATCGCCCAAAATCATTTGGGACCAGCCGTAAATGTCCGGTTCCCGTTCGGTCAGTTTTTTCAACTGCCGGCCTTTGAACAACGCGGCAACGCGCTCATGCTCGCCTGCGAGGAAATAATATTCGGCAGATAGGGCCTGTTCTTGACTGGCGATCAGCGCTTCGAGCTGGGGCCGTATGACGGCGGCGACGTCAAATCGGCTTTCGCGGAGCCCAGGCTCGTCGTCCAGATTGTTTCTCGGAGCTTTGTAGTCCTTCAGCATCTGAAACATAGATTTCAAATGCGAAAATGGCTGCGTGACGAAACGCGGGGGAAAGCAACCGAGCTTTTGAGCCAGCGTGACGAAGAAATCATCAGCATCCCAATCACCCAAAAAGTGCGTGCCGCGTCCGGGGGTGAGGAGCCGTTTCGAGACATGGGCCGGCGGTGTCTTTCCATAGCCTACCCAATAGAGCCCATACTCGAATGTCGTGACATTGGCCAGAAGATCAAAAACCGGATCGTTCTCACCACTATAACCGACCACAATCCAAATCCGGCCTTTGTGCGCATCCTCGAAAACAGGTTTCACATAACGCCGATGTTTGTTCACCTCTTCACGCGTGTTGAGAAGCACAAACCCATCACGCTGGCCATGGAGGTGGAATATCGACTTTTCACTCACCTGGTCGGGATTGAAAAGATACGATGCGGCGAAGTCATAAACCGCCGGGAACGAATTTATAAGTGAGCAGGCCCTGGAAACGAGAGGATCAAAATTGGTGGTAAGTACCCGATCGACAAATTCGTGATCAATAAGTTGGGCGAGCGCGAGGTGGGCCCAATTGATTTTCGCATCGTCGATGTATCCGCCAATAAGGTCGCGCCGAACCCCCCGGTCGAGAGCGGCCATGCAGCCAGGATAGTCTTTTGGGGTCGCACGCGCGTAGGCGGCAGGATAAGCAGTCCTAATATGCTCTACCACGGCACTTGCCGACGGAATCCCGGCGCTGATCGAACAGCCAGCACCGAGTAGTACGGTGCATTTTCGCGTTGTGCCTGCTTTCGGCCGCAGCGCCTCTACAATGTCTTCTATCGTGCGTGGGGACGTTGGCACCAAACTATTCTCATGTTGGAATTGAGTGCACCACAACTCAGGATTCTCAAGTAACTTTACACACGCCATCGATTAGTGCCGAATCGCCAATTCGCTCAGTTCCCGATGACGCTTTCGAAATTACTCGATTAGGCCTCGTTTGAAGACTTTTTTGACAAGACGAACTGCGCTAAACACGGCATTCGCAGATAGACTTTATCCCAGTTCTTGGGACACCTTTGGAATGAACACTGATTATAGAATATCCCTTCTATCATCAGTTCTGGCAACGCCCTGAATAAACGCGATTAATTTAATATGCGCCGGAAAGATCTCCACCGACTGGTTATAATATTGCACTCTGGTGACGAAAGATAATCACTTTGGACGAGTGTGGATATCGGATTTGTCACTGTTTAAAATTTCTTCGAAGGATATCTGTCGCTGCTTGACGACATGGTCACGCCACGGATGAGGCGATCGACCCCCGTCTGCGATAAGGGCTCGCTCCGTCAACTCCGGCGTCCACGATGCCCCCATCTCACTGCTCAACGCTTCGACGGCCAGACAGAACTTCTCATAATCATCACCTGTGTTTATAGCGCTTACGATGGAATCAATTCTTAGCCGCGTTGCATTCTTCTTTTTCTCCCACTTGAGATTATGATCGAGCTTCACGACTTGTTTCGCGGTTAGCAGGTTCACCGAGCAACCTAGCCACTGATCCATGATATAGCCCTTTGTCCCCATTGGGGAGCCGGGCGAAAGAAAATAAAGCAGCTTTGTAAAATAGGCAGGTCCCATCCCAGCGATCGCGCTAGCTTTGCCGCGCGTTCTAAGGCCGGCGAATGCGTCGTACGCCTCAGCGCGGCGTAACTTGTTGTCCCGTACTTGGTCGGCAAGCGTAATCCAAGGATCCAAAGGCTGTTCAAAGAGCCGCTTACGGTTTGCTCCGTGCATGCCTCCCCAGGCAAAAATGCTCACACATAAATCAAGGGTCCGGACGGTTCGGTCACTCGCCATTGCTAGAAGTTTCTGTCGATTTACCGCCGCGGGTAGATCGACAATTGCCACATTGAATCTTGTCGAGTCGACGTTCCGGAACCAAGCTTTAGGACTTCTTCCCTCCTGGGTATCTCCGAGCGCCAGCGTTGGCGGGGCGCGAAAGCAAGCTTTGAATTTTTCAAGATGACGAATGACAAACACGGCTCCCCCCTCACACTGTCATGCAAGCTTCAACCGCAATCCAACCTGCTTCAAGTGAGGTAAAACAGAATGGGGTCGTTTGCACGAGGCTAGCCGTGCAGTTGGTCGGCGGTGTACGTAGTCTCTCAAATGGTTACAGTCCAGCATCCTGCAGCCCGTAAATAATGGGTTAGGAGGATCGGATGTCACTCGGTAAGCAAGCGAAGACGTTGAGCAGGGGCCAGGTAGAAGCCGTCCTGGGTTACCTGGCCAAGACCAGGCACGCGTTACGAAACAGGGTCATCTTCCTCCTGTCGGTCAAGGTCGGCCTCAGGGCCAAGGAGATCGCTGGCCTGACTTGGTGGATGATCAACGACTCCCAGGGGCAGGTCGCTCATGCCATCCACCTTCAGGACTCGGCCAGCAAGGGAAGGTCCGGTAGGGTGATCCCGATGAGCGACGAGGTCAGGGACGCCCTCATCGAATACCGAAATCTTGTAACCCCGTTCGCTGGACCGCACGTCATCTGTACCGAGAGGTCCCTGCAGACTTCGCCCCAAGCGATCGTGAACATGTTTCAGCGATGGTACCGACACCTTGGGTTTCTGGGCTGTTCTAGTCACAGCGGCCGTCGCACTTTCATAACCAATGCAGCACGGAAGATATCAACCGTCGGCGGCTCCCTCAGGGACGTGCAGGTTCTGGCTGGGCACTCTAACCTTCGAACCACGGAACGGTACATCGATCCCAATCCCGACGCGCAGGTACGGATCGTGGAGCTTGTCTAATCCTGATGTCTCTGGGAACCAAACGGCTGATTCGTGACTTCTGCTTCCCGTTGAACCACAGAAGGAAACACGATGGCGTGGTCCGATAAATTCAGTCACCCGATAAAATGGGGACAGCGCAAACTAGATACGCTTCAGGATGCGCGGCTCTTTATCCAAACGCTTTCGACATCAGAGAGACCGGTTCCAGCCTGGCGGGAAGCTCATGAGTTGCTGAAACAAGCGGCCGAACACGGCGGCTTGTGGAGCGACCTTGCGCGGATACAGATGATGCACGTTCTGCTTGATTCGCGGCCTCACCGAAACTGAAACGGCCAAAGGGAACCGCGCGCGACTTGACGGCGGCAGCACATCGACGGGGTCGCCTATTCGGACCGAGCTTCGCGGCACCATACACGGTACGCGAACGAGCCATGACCAAACTGTACCTTACGTCACCTCGACGCAATCGCGTTCGGCCTCACCTCACGGTTAGAAGTGCCAAAGCGAGCACGCCGATCCATCCGACGATGACCAATGCCGCAATTGCGCCAGCCGTGATCCTGGCCATTTCCTTGAACGTGTAAGGTCGGTCCTCATACGATCCCAAATCAAAGCCCGTGAAATCGTTGCGCAAAGTACGGGTCATGACGGTCTCCTGTTGTTTGCGAACCATCCACCTCGGATGATTGAGGAGACTAAGCACCGCGTGGTACCTGACGCCGTGATGAGGGTCACATTCCAAATAGCCCACTGCTGCTGGACTGTACCCGGGGCGGAAGGAAAGGATTGGCAATCTAGCACGCATCCTGAGCTCCTCCCTCGAATGCCTTTTGTGGGTCAATCGCGTCGGTAGATCTTGCCCGATCAGCAGACATTCTCAGGATCAGCCGGCATGTCGCAAAAGTGCCAACATGCGACATCGCTACCGCTGAGCAACTCCAATTGCAGCCCAGGATCGTCCAGAGGGTTTCAGGTCGGTTCGTTCGCCGGGGCTGAGAGCTGGCGGGCTGAAGTCCAATCACTCCGGCAAGCCGGCCTTTCGCAGACCCTCTTCCATTCTGACGATGTCTAACGGGCGGAGGGGAATTGCGTACTTGATGGTCGCAATTCGGAGCGCGGGTTCGAGCTGCCGGAGACGCACTATCGCCTTCTCCGCTTGCTCCTGTCGGCCTAGAAAGCCGTTACTCGCCGCTGCAACCCGCCACGCTGATGAATAATTGGGGTTTTCACCGATTGATTTCGCTGACCACGCTGCTGCCTCATCATAGCGCCCGGTGTAGAAATGTCCGCTTGCGGTCCCTTGCTGCATCATGAACAAAGACGGCTCAAACGGGCTTAAGCGCATGGCATGGGCGAAATGTTCTATGGCCAAATTCCATTCGCCCGACACGAGCCTGATCAACCCGCTTGAGAGCCACGCATCCACCAGGTTCGGATTAAGCCGAAGGGCGCGTTCAACAAGGGCAATTCCCGCATCAACCTCACCGACCACAAAGGCAAGCCCCATACCGCTCCAGCACAATACTTGCGCATCGTCCTGACCGATTTGGATCGCACGCTCGGCTAATCGCTTGGTTTCAGCGATCTCGAGCGCGGAATCCGTTGCCCACCCGTTCGCTTTGCGCCAGGCATAGCAACTCGCCGCCAGCGCGTGGGCCAGCGCAAATTTGGGATCAAGCTCAATGGCTCTGAAGAAGTGCTGCAGCGCCTCGCTGGTGCCATCATTGGTCCATCGGTATGCACTGGCAATTCCTCGCATGTAGTGATCGTACGCGTCGAGGCTGTCGGTCGGCTTGAGCACGGCGCGCCCAATTTCCGCCCGCTCCAGCGTCGGTGTAATAGCGCCCACAACGCTCATTGTAACCTGGTCCTGCAGCGCGAAGATATCTTCCATTGCACCGTCGAACCGGTCCGCCCAGAGATGCGCTCCGGTCGAAGTGTCGATCAACTGAGCGGTAATGCGTACTCTGTTTCCCGCTTTGCGTACGCTACCTTCGAGCACATATCGTACGCCCAGCTCTCTGCCAACCTGCTTCACATCCGCAGCCTTGCCCTTGTAGGTGAAGCTCGAATTACGAGCGATAACGAACAGGGTCTTGAAACGAGAAAGCGCCGTCGTAATTTCTTCCACCATTCCATCCGCAAAATATTCCTGCTCCGGATCGCCGCTCATGTTTGCGAACGGCAATACCGCGATTGATGGGCCTTCGGGTGTAGAGAGAATGTCGGCGCCGTTTACAACCCGGCTGGTTGCCGGCGCGTCCGACGCGGTCACCGTCGCGGTGAAGCGATATCCGCGGCGCGGCACCGTCTTGATGATCCGCGATTCAGCGTCCTGCAGGGCCGACCGGACATCGCTGATACATCGCGCGAGTGACTCTTCGGATACCGTTACATTCGGCCACATCGCTTGCAGGAGCTCTTCCTTCGCTACGAGTCTGCCCGCATTGCCAACCAGATAGCGGAGTACCTGAAAGCTTTTTGGCCTTAGTTCGATCTCGCCATGCTCGTTGCAAAGGCTGCCCCGTTCCAGGTCGAGCCTAAAGCCCTCGATGTCATTCGGCCTGCAATATTGACCCCCTAAGCCGGGGGATCGGCGTCCAAAATTGACCCCCTACAGGTTGGTCTGTTGCGCTGCCTGCTTTGTCATGAAGCAGGTGGTCGGGGATGCTGATCGTGGAGACAATTGCCCGGATACGACGCGAGCACTTCATCAAGGGCAAGACGATCAAGGAGATTGCCCGTGACCTGAAGGTGTCGCGGAACACGGTCCGGAAGGTGCTGAGGTCAGGCGAGACCTCATTCGAGTACGAGCGTGTTGTCCAACCGCGGCCGAAGCTGGGACGATGGGCAGCAGAGCTCGACGGATTGCTGGCAGGGAACGCGGCCAAGTCCGCTCGCGAGCAACTGACATTGATCCGGATCTTCGAGGAGCTCCGCGGGCGCGGCTATGACGGCGGTTACGACGCCGTGCGCCGTTACGCCAGGCGATGGAGCAAGGAGCGCGGGGAATCCACGGCTGCGGCTTACGTCCCGCTGAGCTTTGCGGCGGGAGAAGCCTACCAGTTCGATTGGAGCCATGAAGTCGTTCTGCTCAATGGTGTAACGGTGATGGTGAAGGCCGCCCATGTCCGGCTCTGCCACAGCCGGATGCTGTTTGTGCGGTGCTATCCGCGCGAGACACAGGAGATGGTGTTCGACGCCCACGACCGGGCGTTCGCTCTGTTCAAGGGCACCTGCGTGCGCGGCATCTACGACAACATGAAGACCGCCGTGGAGACGATCTTCGTCGGCAAAGGGCGTCTCTACAATCGCCGCTTCATGCAGATGTGCAGCCACTACCTGGTCGATCCGGTTGCCTGCACACCAGCGTCGGGCTGGGAGAAGGGCCAGGTCGAGAACCAGGTTGGACTTGTCCGTGAACGCTTCTTCACGCCGCGGCTGCGGTTCAAAACCCTCGACGAGTTGAACGCCTGGCTGTTGGACAAGTGCATCGCCTACGCCAAGGCGCACCGGCATCCGGAACTGCCCGAACAGACGGTCTGGGAGATGTTCGAATCCGAGCGACCGAAGCTCGTTCCCTATGCTGGCCGGTTCGACGGATTCCACGCGGTGCCCGCATCGGTCTCGAAGACCTGTCTGGTGCGGTTCGACAACAATAAATACTCGGTCACGGCCAGTGCTGTCGGGCGACCTGTCGAGGTTCATGCCTACGCCGACCGCATTGTGATCCGCCAGGACGGACGCATCGTTGCCGAGCATGCTCGCTCGTTCGGCCGCGGCGATACCGTCTACGATCCCTGGCATTACGTGCCGGTGCTGGCTCGCAAGCCCGGCGCCTTGCGTAACGGCGCTCCCTTCAAAGATTGGGTACTGCCGGCAGCGATCGAACGTGTACGGCGCAAGCTCACCAGTGCCGACGATGGCAATCGTCAGATGGTCGACATCCTCAACGCGGTTCTGACCGACGGTTTGCCGGCCGTCGAGGCGGCCTGCGCAGAGGCAATTGCCCACGGCGTTCATTCCGCCGATGTCGTGCTCAACATCCTGGCCCGCCAGCGTGATCCTGCGCCGCCGGCCAACATCCTCACTCCCGCTGCGCTGACATTGCGCCATGCCCCGATCGCCGACTGTGCCCGTTACGACAACCTCAGGAGAACCATCTGATGGAACGTACTCAACTGTTCGACCTCATGGGCGAGCTCAAGCTCTACGGCATGAAGGCCGCCTTCGACGAGATCATGGCGACCGCTGTCAAACGCCAGCACGAACCTCAACGCATTGTCGGCGATCTCCTCAACGCCGAGATCAACGAGAAGCAGGCACGCTCGATCAAGTACCAGCTCACCATCGCCAAACTGCCGCTTGCCAAGGATCTCGAGGACTTCCAGTTCGAAGGCACACCCATCAACCAGACGCTGGTCAATGATCTCGCCGGCGGCGGCTTCATCACCCAGCAACGTAACGCCGTTTTGGTCGGCGGGACGGGCACCGGCAAAACACATATGGCCATCGCAATCGCCAGAAGCTGCATCCGATCCGGCGCCCGCGGCCGCTTCTACAACGTGGTCGACCTCGTCAACCGCCTGGAGATCGAGACCCGCAATGGACGGCAGGGTCGCATCGCCGAGCATCTGACCCGGATGGACTTCATCGTCCTCGACGAGCTCGGCTACTTGCCGTTCGCTCAATCCGGCGGCCAGCTCCTGTTCCATCTCGTCAGCCGGCTCTACGAGCGCACGTCGATCGTCGTCACCACCAACCTTGCGTTCGGCGAATGGCCCAGCGTGTTTGGCGACGCCAAGATGACGACCGCGCTGCTCGACCGCCTGACTCACCATTGCGACATAGTGGAAACCGGCAACGACAGTTGGCGATTCAAAAGCCGCGACGACGATCACGCAACTCGCGCTCGCCCCGTCTCCGCAACCCCGGCCAGCTCCGACGAGGCGAGCGCTACCGCCAAAACCCGCCGCTCAAAGGGGTCAAAATTGGACGCCGATACGGGGTCAAATTTGAACGCCGATTGACAGCCCTCGAAGCTGAATTTCTTGGCAACAGCGGGTTGCATTCGCGTCAATTCCCGGCGGCATTGCAGGGCAATATTCTGTCAAAGACGTCGTCGAAATTTCCGAACTGTTTCACGCAATTTTCAGGACTTTCGAGGGCTGGGGGCGCCAACTGAGCTTACGTTGCGCCGGCGCGAAAATATAGCACGAGTTGGCTGGAAGTGGCTTACGGACGACATAGGTTGACGTTTCTGGCCTGCTGACAGGAGGAAAACAAGATATGCCGCCATTTCTCAGCCTAGATGCCGTCGCCGCCAAGCGCAGTGAAGGACTTCGACCCGAACTTCGAGCGCTGTTTGAGCGCCTTGCAACGGCTCCGAGTTATTATTCCACCGAAAGAACCGACAGCATGGTTCAGTCAGGTCCCGACCCGGCCTCTGCGAAAGCAACACTATCAGAAACGCCGCCTCGACAAAAATCGAATGCGGAGTCACCCTCCGCTCTGCCCGCCCGGGCCGCCTGCGGTTAAAATCATCAGGCCGAAATCAAGAACGATACCTGAACTGATTGGTCGCGACGAATACAGCTCAATGGCAAACTGAATATCGACTCCGGATGATTTGCGTCGGCTTGACCGTGCGCCGCTCACCTCCAGCCTGCCTCCAATTCCGGATATTCTCAGCTCGCGTTGGCAAAAGTGCCGGAACCGAAAGTGTTTCCCGTTCACAGGCCCAATTAATTGGAATAGCTTTGGTGCGTCGCAGACAGAACTGTCAATTCAAAAGAAGCCGTATTTTTAGCATCTTGGGAGACGCGGCCATGCATGGATCGCAATCACTTAATCCTTACTTGTCTGGAAACTTCGCGCCGGTGCGTAGCGAAGATGACTACGAATTGGAGATTGTCGGTGAATTCCCTGTCGATTTGGCGGGTACCTATTACCGCAATGGTCCAAACCCGCAGTTCGAACCGCGCGGTCATTACCACTGGTTTACCGGCGATGGGATGATTCACGGCTTCTTCGTGGAGGCCGGTAAAGTAAACTATCGCAACCGCTACGTTCGCACGCCGAAGTGGCAGCTCGAGCACGCCGCTGACAAGGCCCTATTCGGTGGCTTCGACCCCAGGGCCGCAGACCCATCTGTGATGGGGAAGGATAGCGGCGTTGCAAATACGAACATCGTCTGGCACGCCGGACGCCTTCTTGCGCTCGAAGAAGGCCACAAGCCCTTTGAGCTCGATCCGTACAGTCTAGAATCAAGCGGCTACGCAGACGATTACCGGGGCCGCGTCACAGCTCATCCCAAGATAGATCCCGAAACCGACGAGATGGTCTGGTTCGGCTACTCAGTCGGCGATACGCCCTTTTCGAAAACAGTTTCCTATGGCGTGACCGACGCTAAGGGCTGCGTGAAACGGCGCGACGACTTCGAGGCTCCCTTTTCGAGTTTTGTGCACGACTTCATGGTCACGCGTCGACATGTTGCTCTTTCCTATTTTACCGCTGACCGGCGATCTTCAACGAGCCATGGGCGGCGGCCCGGCCTTCGCATGGGAACCCGACAGGGGATCCCATGTTGGGGTGATGGCGCGCGATTCCAGCGTCGAGACTATGCGCTGGTTCACCACAGAGGCTTGTTACGTCTTCCATCCCATGAATGCCTGGGAAGAAGGCGACAAAATCTTCGCTGACGTTATGGAATATCCCGTTGCTCCATTGTTTCCCCTGGCCGACGGATCGATGCCTGAGCGCACCTCGGCGCGACTGGTGCGATGGACGCTCGACCTAAAATCGGCGTCAAGCTCCATCAGACGTGAGCCCCTGGATGATTTGCCGGGTGAGTTTCCGCGTTTTGATGAACGTCTTGCGGGCTTGGGTTACCGACATGGGTGGTTCGCTGGCCGTGCTGGAAGGCGGGACGATATCGACTTCGATTGTATCGCCCACGTTGACATTAAGACCGGAAAGCGGGTGACCTATCAACTCGTCGCAGGCGATGCGTCGGGAGAGCCCATCTTTGTGCCGCGCTCTCCTTCCGCACCGGAAGGCGATGGCTGGGTGATTGCGATGATCTATCGCGGTAATGAGGATCGCAGCGATTTTGCTGTCTTCAGCGCGCAGGATATCGAAGCCGGACCAATCGGGATTGCCAAGATGCCGCGACGTGTTCCATTCGGCTTTCATGGAAATTGGCGGCCAGCATAGTCGTTCGATCACGCCTGTCGTCAATCCGGCGCAACGTTTCGCCCTGGACGCTATGTCTTTGGGTCGTCGACTTCCGAGTCGGGTCAATCGCTACACTTTGACCGCGTGCCGCGTACTTCCGATTCTCTCCGGACAACGGACATCACCAGACCGCCCTAGTTATTCCGGTTGGTGGCATGAAGAGACGTCGCTGCAATGCGATCCATTGCCGGCGTGCCTTGCGGGTCAGAAGAATCCTGCACTTAAATCGAGGCCATAACTGGCGAGGATCAACGACACGGTCAGACCGACCCCACAAAAAGTAGCGAGTGTCTTGATCGTTTCGACGTCAGCCTGAGTTCCCGTCACGCGCGAAAGCGCTCTTGCGATGGCCGCCATTTGCAGTCTCCGTGGTTAGAAACATCAGGCCCCTTCATAGCCGTGCCGCCGTAACGCAGATGTGATATTGCTCACACTGCCCATCGGCGGCATCAGATTGAGAATCAAAGGTCCGCTATTTCTGGCGTGGCTTTGAACCGTTGCTTTCGCGGCTCACAGCGGGGCCCCGTTGATCGCGTAACGGGCGGTTCAACCGGGAAAGCACGAGGGATCTGGATGGCGATGAATTTTGCGCTAAATGCGGAACCCCGATCAGCGCTGCCCGAACTTTCAAGCGTTGCACCAACTGTGGCGCCCCGCAAAACACGGAAGTGGTAAAGCTTGTTATCAAGTTCTTTGCGGTCTGGCTCTGCGTTGCAGCGGCATTAGTTGTTTGGCTTGCGATCCGGTAGACCTAGCTGGGCTTGACTCCGCGCATTGTTACTCCGCTGGGATCGCGGTGTAAGATTTCTCGCCAGGCGGCGCTGCCGATCTTTTCGCCCCTTTTACTCGGTAAAACCCGGCCAGCTCGGTTTTCGGCTCGGTTCGCCATCTTGCACATGCGGTGGGTACGACACACTTTTTAACGAAGCAGTTGCTAAACGTCGCGACCGAAATGGCGCTGAACGTACTCACCTACAACCTCGCGCTCAATCAGGTACCTTGAATCGAACGAGGAAGCGGGGCAGCAGAGCTACCTCGCGCTGTCCGCATCCAACTTCTTGAGCGATATCTTGGCCGATTCATCTCCCGCGGCGACAGCCATTTCGTACCACTTCCGGGCCTGCGTAAGGTCTTTTGGAACACCTGAGCCGTTTTGATACATCATCCCGAGACTGACCATCGCATACGTCCGCCCTGCAGCCGCCGACTTTTCGTACCACTTGCGAGCTTCGACCAAATCCTTTTGCACCCCTCGTCCATCGCGATAGAGATTGCCGAGATTCGACATCGCAATGTTCTGACCCAAAGCGGCGCCCTTTTCGTACCATCTTCGCGCCTCGGAGTAGTCGACGGCAACGCCCATGCCCTTCTCGTAGAAAAAGCCTAGGGCGTTCATTCCATTCGCATCGCCGGCTGCCACCGCCTTCTCAAACCACTTGCGCGCCTCGACCAAGTCTTTGGTCACGCCGTTTCCATCGCGGTAAAGGAATCCAATATTTGTCAAGGCCAGCGGTAGACCTGAGGCCGCCGCCTTCTCATACCATTTGCGCGCCTCGACGAGATCCGATGAGACACCCATGCCCTTTTCGTAAAGTAAGCCGAGTGCATTCATTCCGTTCGGATCGCCGGCTGCGGCCGCCTTCTCGAACCAGTTGCGCGCCTCGACTGGGTCTTTGGCCACGCCATTCCCATCGCGGTAAAGGTAGCCCAGGTTAGTCATGGCTCGCGGCAGACCCAGTGCCACCGCTTTTTCATACCATCTGCGGGCTTCCGTGAAGTCTTTGGGCGTTCCTTGTCCCATGCCATACAGTGCGCCTATATTGTTGAGACCCATGGCGTTGGGCTCAACCGAACTGGCCGCTTTCTCATACCATTTGCGGGCTTCGGCAAAATCCTGCGCGACTCCGTTCCCATCCCGGTAGAGGTTCCCGATATTGACGAGGGCGCCGGTCGAGCCTTCCAGCACAGCCTTATCGTACCATTTTCGGGCCTGCGCGAAATCCTTCGGAACGCCAGTACCCTTTTCGTAGAGATAGCCCAGCGAGTTAAGGCCGACGGGATCGTTTGCCGCCGCAGCCTTCTGATACCATTTGCGGGCCTCCACGAAATCTATCGCCACGCCCTGACCATTTTGGTACAGCCTGCCCAGGTTGGCCATCGCGCGCGGGAAGCCTCCGTTTGCAGCTTTCTCGAACCATGTACGCGCCGTGCCGTAATCCTTGGAAACGCCATTTCCCTCGTTGTAAAGGGCGCCAAGATTGTTGGCGCTCGCTATGTTCCCTTTACTGGCGGCCTTTTCGTAGAGCTCCCGGGCTCGGGTGAAATCCTTTTGTTGGCCTGCTACGCGACCGGCCTGATAAGCGAAACGAGCGACATCTGGGAAATCGCGCATCGCAGCGTCGCAAGCGGCAAGCGCTGGCACGATGTCGATTTGACCAGGTTGGACACCGACGATACCGCGCGGCCGTTGTTCGTCGAGGGGACTGGCGGCAAGGCGGTCGCATTCGGTTTGAAGATCTCGACGCAAAGAGTCGGACGGTTCGGACAGCCGCGCTTCCTGCTGGGGCGCGGGAGTAGGCGTAGATGCAGCGGAAGCTGGCGGGCTGACGAAATAGAAGTTGCCGTCGATGGGCGAAGAAGAAACCCAGGGCTGCTGCGAGCCGCCGGTAGCGCGCTTCACGGCCAGCCCGACTTCGTTGAATGTCTGGAAGATGTCGAGACCGCTCCGGCGGATCGTGGATGCCAGTGCTCGGGTGTAGGGGCTGTGACCGTCATCCCCATCCAGCGCGACGCTGCCGGGCTGCGTTGCGTAGGAAATCAGTGATCCCTCGGGCGCCCGAATCTGCGCGAGACCTCCTTCCGAGGAGCGTAGTCCCCGGCCGCCGAACGGATTATTTCGGCAAGCATCCAATATCACCAGATTGAGCCGCGTACCTGAACCCTGCATCTGGTTCATGACAACGTTGACATCCACCATCTGGAAGTCGACATCGGCCTCCCGCGTCGGGTTCGCGTTGACCGGCACCAGATAATTTGAACCCCGTACCTGAACACCGTGCCCGGCGTAGTAAAACAAGGCGACGTCGGCGCCCTGAAGCTGTCGTCCAAAACTTTGGACCGCTGTATCCAGTCCTGCCTTTTCCAAATTCAATTGCGCGCCGTTACCTACTAGCGTGAAACCAAGCCCCTTTAGCGTATCAGCCATCAACGAGGCGTCGTTCGTTGGATTATCTAAGCGGGCAATGTTTTGATAGGTTGAGTTACCCACCACGAGAGCTACCCGCCTCTCTGCCTGAGCTGAGGTTACGTGAGCGGATAGCAACAGAAAGATCAGGCAAAGGCGGTTTCGATAAACCATGGTGCCTCAGCAGGGTTCGGCCAAAATCCCGTTAAACTGTACCTCCGAAAGGGCAAATTTCAATGTGTCTTCGACTTGGCTCCCGGTTGCCCCCAGTATGGAGGATTAATCATCCGGCCAAAGTCAATACCCTCTTGTGTCGCTGCGAATGTTAGGACACGATTCAGCGGATCATTCAGCATGCGATTAGACATGCAGAATCAAGGGGAGCGAACGATGAAGCGGCTCGTTGGGCCACTAATGGCGCTTTTGTTTCTATGTTCCGCCGCAACGGCTCAAGAAAAGCCCCTGGCCAAGGCCGTACTGTTGCTCAACTGGTACGTCTACAGCGAGCATGCACCCTTCTTCCTGGGCCTTGAGCGAGGCTACTTCTCTGAGGAAGGAATCGATCTACAGATCCAGGAGGGACGGGGATCGGTTCCCACGGTTCAGGCGGTCGCTAACGGCACGGCGGACTTCGGCTACGCAGATGTCGCCTCAGCGATAAAAGCCGCATCACAGGGCGCTCCCGTCGTTACCACCGGCGTCCTGCTTCAGAAGAGTCCAATGGCCCTGATTGGATTGACGGATCGCAACATACGCTCGCCGGCCGACATGCGCGGCAAGACGGTCGCGATCACTCCCGGGGACTCGCTTTCGCTCGTATGGCCGCTACTGCTGAAGAAGATGGGATTGAAGGAAGACGAACTTACGATCGTCAGCGGAGATCCGCAGACCAAACTCAACGCCGTGATTAACGGACGTGCCGACTTGATGCTTGGCTATCTCATGGACCAAAACCTGCGGATCGAGAAAGCGACCGGCAAACCGGTAACAGCCATCCCGTTCTCGGATTTTGGAGTTAACCTCATGAGTTCGTGCATCGTCGTATCGCGGGAAACACTTTCGAAGAATCCCGATCTCGCACGTCACTTCATGAAAGCCGCGACGCGCGCCGTCCAAGCTGCCGAAAATGATCCCGAAGCAGCTGTGGACGCCATGCTCAAAGCCTACCCCAAGGCGGGCGAGCGACAGATGTTGATCGATGGATTGAAGCTGACGTTGCCGCTCTATCACACGGATGAGACCAAGGGGCAGCCGCCATTTGCAGTTAGCGCGACGAACTTCGCAAATTCGGTCACGGTGCTGGTGGAATACGCCGGCGTAAACAGATCCGCGGCAAGCCGACCGCAAGATTTTTATACCCTTCAATACCTGCCGAAATAAACGGAGAAGAAGATCATGGCAACTAAATCCCTTATCAAGACAACCACCGTCGGCTCATATCCCATCCCGAGTTGGCTCGTCGCGGCTCCGTCGGAGCAAGCGCTCCTCGATGCTACGCGCGTGGTCATCGCTACTCAGGAGCACGCGGGTATCGACCTTGTCTGCGACGGCGAGCTCTATCGGTTTGACATCAATCATCCGGAGACGAACGGGATGATTGAATACTTCGTCAAGCCGATGACTGGCGTTCGTACGGACATTGGCTTTGAGGAATTAATGGAATATCGCGCGCAGTCGGGAATGCGCTTCCGAACCCGGCCTCCCGCTGTCGTCGATGGTGCGCTGGGCAGCGGCACCCTCAACCTCGCCGATGCGTGTGCCCGAGCAAAGATGATGGCGACTCGACCGTTGAAATTTACGGTCACCGGCCCGCATATGCTCGCCAAGACCGTTCTGAACAAGCATTACAAGGACACGCCCTCCCTGTGTATGGCGATCGCCGATGTGCTGGCCCAACAAGTTCGGCATATCGACGCTGAGGTCGTGCAGCTCGATGAGGCGAACCTGCCGGGCCATCCCGAGGAATGGGAATGGGCGGCCGCAGCGATCAACCGAGTGCTCGACGCCGTGCAAGGCAAAGCCGCGGTACATCTCTGCTTTGGCAACTATGGGGGGCAATCCATTCAAAAGGGTAGTTGGAGCAAGCTGATCGCCTATCTCAATAGCCTGCACGTCGATCACATCGTGATGGAGAACGCGCATAGACCGGTCGGTGAATTGGCCGTCTTCAGGGACTTGCGGCCAGAGATCGGAATGGGTCTCGGCGTCATCGACGTCAAGCGAACCGAGATCGAAAGTCCAGACGATGTGGCACGTTCCATCGAGAAGGCGGAACAAGCGATGGGTGCAGGCCGCGTAAGGTACGTTCATCCGGACTGCGGTTTTTGGATGCTTAGTCGTACAATTGCCGACGGCAAGATCCGTTCGCTAGTCCAGGGACGTGATCTATTCGAAGGAACGCCAAAGACCGTCGCTTCGACCGCAGCCTAGGTTCGCTTAAACCGAATGATGGGGTCAAATGGCGGTCGTGGGGAACTACGTCCCGGCTCTCTTAGGGAACGCGAGCCGTCAATCCCCACCGTTGGATGCGGGCTTGGCCGCCGCGGCCGGTGCTGCTGGAGATTGGCTAGAGCGACGTTCCAGCACCCGGTCGGAGATAGCGACCTTGCAGGTGTTGGAAAGCTGAGTGCGATGCTCCTTCATGCAATCGCGGATACGTCCGCCGCCTGGTTGGATCGAACCGCAAAGCGATTTGACGTCGCTCATGCATGCGCCGTGCATCGGACCGGGATCGGCAAAAGCGACCGTAGGCATAACGGATATCACCGCGACGACGAGACTGTGTTTCAAGAACATGGGTCACTCCTGATTTGAAGGAATGCTGACTGAAACGGTTTGAACAATCGCTGCACAAATCCGGAGAATGTGAACATTTCGCGATGAGGCGTCCCCCAAATGTGGCAGGCCGGTCGCGGAATACCCTCTACTTTTACTCGGTAAAACTTGGCCAGATCGTTTTTCGGGTCGGAAAGTCGACTCGAGGCTGCCGATGAAGGCCTCTGAGATCGAAAGCGGTGCGGGGTTTTCAGCCATGATGCATCTTCCCAGTTTCATGGCGCTGGGAAAGTCCGTAACGTGGAGAGAAAGTACTTTGAAAATTTCCGATGCCGGCTCATCATGGACGCTCATCACGAGGCGATGAGCGATATGGGCGGGATGCCCCTGTGTTCAGACCGGACCCAGCTTGAATGAGATTTCATATTCAATAAGGCGGACACCGGGCAGACGGGACGCGGCCAGTTTCAAATCGGACGTAATCTCTTTTGCAATAATAATGCCGCGAACCGGTTGCGAGGTCTCCATGTTTTGTTCGACCCAGCCCATATACCGCAAGAGTTGGCCCACGACCCGATCGTAACCCCGCGACACTTTCAACTCGATGACAACGTAACGACCGTCTTTGTCGATCGCGAGGATATCGATAAACCGGCCCCCGACCGGGAATTCAACTCCGGTGATCCCTTCTTCGTCATAAAGCCTGAGACCTGATTCGATGAGGGCTAGATTCTTAACAAGATAATTCCGCAAGTCCCGCTCGAACGCAAACTCCCGCGCGGCTTCAAAACCGGCCTCAGTTTCCGGTTCGCCCACCTCAGCGATACTCTCTGCGTCGTTCAAGTCCTGTTTCTCGATGTCGTCCTTATAGCGTGGAGCGGGATCGCTCTCTGGGGTCCACAGCCGAAATTGATCGGGACCAATCTTGTAGAAAAGATCATAGCCGCTGCCGGCCTTGATACTTGGATGATGTTTGCGCACTGGGTTATTAACCGCCATGCCTTCCACGTGCATGTTGACCGTATTGGATTTAATCCTCGGGTAATTCTTTGCGAACCATTGCACGGCAGCGGATTTTTTAAAGGTTTGTCCCACTGAGAGGTTTTCCTTCGCCCAATCACTCATGAGCGATTTCGTTGGCCGCTCGTAAATTGGCATCGTTGATCCCTGCGCCGTTAAAAATTTGGAGTATCATGCCCAGGCTGGGCCACATAAGTTTCGCTGTGAAAGGTTCGTGCCATACTTGAAAGCCGACCGTCGGCAAAATTCAACTCGACATTCGGACTTCGACAAAGCTACCCGGCGGGCAGGGAAATGCCGAACTAGAGGACGGCGCCTTCAGCGTCTTTATCTCGCTGACCAATCATTGAACGAGTTTAGCGGCACGTTGAACCCCCGCAATCGCATCCGCTGTTTAACGTTATTGATTAACTTCGGGTTGAGTTTGTGGTGCAATGCAATAAGGACCAAGCAGCCGCATTAAGCACATCAAGCGTTATTCGACACGCTTCCAACCTTGCGGTGCTAACCTCATCCCCCGGCAAGGAGGACGTATGGATGCCTGTGGACCTACATTACATTTGCAAGCGGGACGACATCAACTTCAAATGGTCGGGAGGCGACATATTCGTTACAGGCAACTGGACCGCGAGTGACAGGTTGGCGTCCCTTGTAATGGATGGCGGGAGGATTTTTCTCCACACCGCACAAAAGGAACCAGCCTGGCATGGTGGCTACCTGATCGATTTCTGGGCGGCCCCCGAACCCGAAAGTAACAGAAAGCGATTTCGGTACCGGAAGGGAGTTGATTACGAGATCGTGTGCAAAGTAACTTGGTCTCGGCAGATAGCGGTCGCTTACTGGGTTGGGGAGAGAACTCAGTTGGTCACTAGGAGTGAATATTTGAGGATGAATGGGATTAAACCCCGTTCCTCAAGGGTAGCAGCATCACCTATAAACAAGGATAGCCCTGCCTGATCCGCGGGCTATTCCACAGAATACTGTTGGATCCCTTGCTCGCTGAACTCGAACTGAGTCTGGTCCAGTCGACCTCGAAAGAGCTCGTGCCGAAGCCATAGCCGATAGGTGTTGACCACGTCTGACTTGCAGTAGTCGGCGACCTCCTGGATACGACCGGCGTTGAAGTAAGCTTCCACCTGGGAGCCGTCGATCCCGTCCGGCTTCCCCGGCAGACCCATGATCCGGCTCAGCTCGTCCAGCTTCACCTTGCCGCCGTAGCTGAACGAGGACAGCACGTCGCACAGATCCACGCAGTCGTCGGTGTAGCGGTGGAAGTATGCCCGGTTGTGCATGCCCGGCGCGAACACCTCGTGCACCATCGCCCGGTAGCGAAGGACGGGTAGGTCGAACCCGCAGCCGTTGAAGGTCACGAGCTGCGGCGAGAGCTGACCGATCTTGTTGACGAAGGACTCGATCAGTTCCCTCTCGGTCCGTTGGCCGATGTGCGGCGCGCCGACGACTTGAACCTCGTAGCCGTTGGAAGTTCGGGACGCGACCAGTGCGCCGATGCATACGATGGAATGATAGATGAGCTTCGGGAACTCGTCGCCCATCGCAGTCCGTATTTCCTCCGGCGACTTGGCCGTCAGGTTATGGGCCCTCGCGTAGCCTTGAAGGTCGGGTACCGTTTCCAGATCCCAGACCATGATGTCGCTTGCCACTTCAGTCCTTTCGGCGGTGTTTGAATCGTTTCGTTGTTTGAAGGATTCGGATCAATCATTGAGCCCGAAGCCATTATCCTTCTTTGTTGATTTTCAACCTCGAGGTGATCAATTTTAACGGGATCATCAATCAGGATCGTTTATCATTGCCTCCTCATCCTCACTTCGTTCGGATGAGCCTTCGGTCAACCGTTATCCATTAGCATTCAAACCTGCATTCATGAAGTCGATTGACAAGGATAACTGATTGCCTTGTTGCCATTACCCATCATCCTCACTTCGTTCGGATGATCCTTCGGATGGTTGTATCGTTTCAATTTTCGAACGTACATATTGTTTGATCAATCATAGATTAGGAATGATCGATATCAGTTGGATCGTAGTTGCGATACTTGCAGTTATGGTGAGGACACACTTCGCCCTTGCAGGCGAAGTGCTGTCGGAGCTTGCATATAATGGCTCGAACACATCTGGATCAGAGAACTCAAAGGATTGAGCGGGACAGGCGTTGCGGTTTGCCCCGTTACTCTCTGCTTGTACGCGCAAGGCTCGCGGTGGACGATCCAGACGATCCACCAGCCTTCGACGGTCTAAAGGTATTCCCGTCTCTTAAGGGGTTTCGTTTAACGACCACTTCCCCGATTGGGTCGACGTTCTTATTCAGACCTGCCGGTCCGCCGGTGTCTCAGCCCACCGGGTAGTCCGCACTTTCCTCACAGTCAGGAGGGTTACGGGGTCGCATTGACGCTGAGATTTCATGCTTATTTATCAACCAACAGCCTCAGTTCGGAACTCGCTTTGATTATATTTTGGCTTATTTTATCGTCATGGCGTCAATGTCTGGTCGGTCTTAAGGATCCCGTTCGGGGCGCACCAGAGCTGATGGGCGATTTATCATCAGTCATTGCACAACCCCCCGTATAGATTCGCTTATTCAGCCAACTAGCCCACTATTCGCCAACCGGCTCAAATGTACCATAGTCGGGCGGAGAGCTCAGTGCGTGTTGCAGCGCCGTCTCCATTTCTTCATAGGATGTAGAGTAGTCCAAAACGGTTTTCCCGTCGCGGAAATGCTCGTACAGAAGCTCGAAGGGAATCACGATCCCGTAGTACAAGCAGTCGGAGTTATCCACCAGGGTCGTGTCGAAGGCATGGATCCCGTCACGGGTGCTCCATGCGTGATGAAATGCAAGGTGCAATCTAAGGCCCCCTTTCATCGCGAAGCCCTCCACGTAGAATCCACGTCCATCGTTGGCAATATGGAACGAGTTATTGAAACACTGTTTTCGTGTTCTTTGCCGTATCCCTTTAGGACGAGCTACCGGAAACAATTGACGCCCGTACTTTAGGACGAGCTTCTGAACGTCGGTATTTCCGCGAGACAACTCTACGTCACTGCGCAGTACTTTCAGCAGGGAATTGATGGTCGTTTTACTGTGGAAATTCATTTTTTGGACTCCGTTTCAATAGCCGTTATGGGTTGACTTGTTGCGTTAGGGGCGCCGCCCGATCATTTCAGGGCCAGGATCGCGACGAACATCGAGTTTCGCCAGATCGGGTTGATCTCGCGGAAGCCCGCTTGCGCGAGCGCAGCCTTGAGCTCGCTCTCCGTCCAGAGCGTCATCTGCCCCCGGAGGCTGCGTTCCTTGTCAAGGATCTGCTCCGGCGTGAATCCCCGTTTGCGCTTGTAGTCGTAGTAGGGGAACGTGACCGCGTCCTGAAGTCGTGCAGTCTCGGCCAGGGTCTTCTCGGCGATGATTAGCGCGCCGCCCTCGACCAGGCCAGCGTGGATGCGGGTCAGCAGGGGCAGCTTGTCCGGGGGACGGATGAATTGGACCGTGAAGTTGGCGATGGCC
This sequence comes from uncultured Alphaproteobacteria bacterium, assembly GCA_963790595.1. GTDB lineage: Bacteria > Pseudomonadota > Alphaproteobacteria > Rhizobiales > Xanthobacteraceae > Bradyrhizobium. The sequence continues at coordinate 21,754 of CAWBPE010000002.1, forward strand.
AAGGAAACGTTTTCGAAGCCTCCGTAGGTGCGAGCGTCGCAAGCCACGAAACGCATGTCCCTTGCCCGACGCCCGTTCCAGTGCTCACCGAAGCCGGGTTCGCAGTCGATGCCGACGTATTCGACGCCGGTTCTTGAGGCGCGGTTCGCCCTCCGGATCGAGATCAAGAGGTGCCCGGTAGAGCAACCAACGTCGACCACCCTGGTGTCGGACTGTACGAAGCGGCTAGAAAGCCCGATGCACGTCGGCAGCAACCCATCCTTGTAACCCGGGATGGACGCCCTGATGTGGCTGTCGAACTTCGGGGCATGCTCCCCGAACGAGAAATCCTTCTTTGGTTTGGTCACTTTGTTTTCTCCTTGTAGGGTTGCAAAACTTTCTCGTAGACGTTTTCGGTGATGGCCTTCGTTAGCAACGGCGGCACCATGCGGCAGACGCGCTCTGCGGCTTGGCCCAACGTGCCGGTAAGGACGAAATCGTCCGGAAGGGCGGTGAGGCGTTTCAATTCCGGAAGCGTGAACTTCCGATCCAACTCTGGATGTAGGGCGCCGGTCAGGCCGTCCGGACGTTGCCCCGAGACGACCATAGTCGGAGCCGGCTTGTCCCAGGAACAGCGAGTGAGCGTGTAGTTCTTGGCATAGCCGGGGTAGATGTGCGCAAGCCGCGTAGGTTTGATCGGCTTCTTGGGAAGCAACCGGATCAGTCTTGCCAGCGACGAGTTCATCATGGCAGATCTGGTCCATGGCCAGACCTCAGCGTCTGTCTGCTTGAGGTCGCCAAATGCGGATCGAATATTCACCCCGACCTGCGTCGGCGAGGGAAAAACGTCCCGAACCGCTTCGTCGCTATCGAGGCCTATCGCCTCTCCGACGTCCTTGCGGATACCGATGATGAACAGCCGTTGCCGCTTCTGGGGCACGCCGAAGTCGCTCGCCGACAAAACGAGCCAGTCCGCGTAGTAGGCCCTTCCAGAGCGACCCGCAGGAAACCGAAGAGCGCGAAGGACCCGCTGGAAGACTTCTGCGCCCCTACTGGCAAAGGCCGGCACGTTCTCGCAGATGAATACCTTCGGCTCAGCCCCAATAACCAGGTCCACCAAATCGAATGGCAAGGAAGCTATGTTGCTCTGTTTGACGTCCGAGTAGTGCCGTAAAACGTCTTGGTCCCCGATTCCCCTGCCGGCCGTGCTGAACTCGCAGCAGGGCGGCGAACCATCCAGCACGTCAAGTTCACCGCGCTTGAGGCCCGCGAGAGCCAAAAAGGCTGCGACAGCCTCATCGCTCTTGCTGATCTCGCGGATGTCCCGCTGATCGACGATGCAGTCGGGAAAGTTGGCTCTATAGGTTTCAGCCGCTTCTGGAACGAACTCGTTCACTAGCAGGACCTTCCCCCCAGCGAGTTTATAGCCGGTGGACGAGCCGCCGCCGCCTGCGAAAGTCGAGATAACCGTAAACCTCTCGGCCGTGGACGCCCGCGCAACGTCCGCCATCATGTACGGTCGATATCCCTCGATTCGAGATATCCTGACGCTCGGACATAGCTGGGGACGCAAAGCATCTAGCTCGGCTAAGAAAGCGGCCGGGTCCGCAGCGACCTCCTGACCCCACCTTTGGCAGAGAGCCGCAACCGTCGTATACTTCTTGTCGAAGCGGTTGATGTCGGGATCACCTAACAAAGTTCGGAACAACTCGTCGACCCGGCCACCTATCTGCAGCCGCACGCCCTTAGCGATAGAGGAATCGGGCAATCCCCTAAGCTGTTCGGCAAACGCCCCACGGACGATCGGTTTGCTTAACAGTCCCAGCGAATCATGGTCGAACCGCGAGAAATGCTCCCTGATCGATGGATCAAGGTAGGGGTCGAGCAGCTCCTTGCCGCACCGCGCGGCTAGGCCCCTGCAGAACCACCAGGTATCGCCGGAGCCAGGTTGGTCAAATTTCTCGTAGACCGTCCGCCGATGTTCATCGAACAAGCGCTTGCGCTCGGCGACGCCGACACCGTCGCGGGTAAGGCGTGCCTGATCCAGCAAAGTCTCCCGCGTGTTCCCGTAGTGATCGTCCGCATTAAAACCGCTCCAGATTTCGCGCTCGTCGATCGCTGGGATCACGTGCATCAAAGGAAATGCGACCTCGAACTGCACCTTCTTTTTACACCCATGCTGGATCGCTAAGCGCTTGAAGTCAGCGTTCAGGTTGCGTGTGGGTACCGTGATGACGTGAAGCCGCCACCCGAAATGGCGAGCGATGGCTTCGACCTTCTCCCGCTCTTGCGAACGGTAGCCCTGAAGTTCATACGTGTACGCATGAACTTCCTTGCCGATTTCCTGGCAGATGATGCCTGTCGACACGCTATCGATGCCGGCCGACAACAGGAGCGCGACCCGGTCATCGCGGCTCTTACCCGCGACTATCCTGCGCATGAGATTTTGCAAATCACTCATGAGCCTGACCCCGAGTGTTGCTGCTCAGCAAGGTGAACCATCCGACCGATGCTGCAGACGCTTGCGCAAACAGGTGCAGTTTTCTCTTTGCATCCGGAACCAACGATTCAGCTACAGAGACGGCGTCAAAGGAATCATCCGACGAAAGCCACCGAAAATCGGGACTCGAGGGTGTTTGGTTCCTGTCCGCGATAACCAGTATTTCAGCGTCCGTTACGTTCGACCCGCCGGGTTCTCGAATAAGAAAGACCTGGGAAGGGCAAGAAAAGCCTATCATCGGAAGCAACTTATTTTCGATGATTGGTAGATCGGCCAGCCGCGCGACAACGACGGCGGTCGCGTCTTCTGCGAGAAGATCGTAGGCAAGCTGAGAGAAGCGCGGAGGATCGAGGTAGTCTTCGTTTATTGTTGGAAAATCGCGCTGACCTGGCGTCAACAGGACCAATCCGAAGGTGCGCCCGATATTACCTTCGAACGACGCGGTGTCACTGGGAGCAGGCAGTGAATCCGAACTTCGCTTCGCGCGCTTCGCTGCCGCGGTCCGATTGCTAAGGGCTTCCCGAGACGGGGTACGTTCTTCGCGAAGGATCTGGACGAGGTTCTTGAATCGGTCATCTTCATCGCCCTGAAGCGCGTTGTAGAGGACGATCACCTGGTAGAGGATCGTGTACCCTGGCTCCAGATATTGGAAAACTTCCTCGCGGGTGAGCAGTTCGCAGTAATCCCCAATTCTGCAGAGCTTGGTCAACTTGGGCGAAGCCCTGCCCAGCCTGGCCTCGGTCGAAGAGATGATGTTTCCTTTGACCAAGACGGCCATGAACGCGTCGATCGAATCGGGATCCTCGCGATAGCGGCAGATCGTCTCGTTCGTCCTGACGCACGCATCGATGATCGCGCGCACACCGGAGCGAAAGCCGCCAACGACCAGGGCGGCTTCGGTGGCCGCGTCGCTTTTACTGAGTAAAAGATTTCGTCCAACCGCAGTGGGGGCCGCGAGGCAATCCCCGGCGGAAATCGCGAGATCTTCGGCCGAGCTCGCACCTTCGATCAAACCTACCAATTGCATCATATCCGTTCTCCTCCATGACTACGGAAACAACTTCCGCGGTGTGGTGCGTTTATGATTGACAACAGATCGATTGTAATGGATATAAATCTTATCCATTACATAGGCAAAACATGATCGATCAGGCGGTTATTGATTTTACTTGGGCGGCCGATACAAAGGGATTTCATATTCCAGGCAATATCGACCTCAACGCGTACGATCTGATTCCGCTAGACCAACGGGTCGTAAGGAACGGAGGCCCTCTTCAAAAATATCAGCCTGAAAAGATCGAAAGGTTGTTCGACGAATTCTTACTTGTCCGCACGCCTGCGGATCTCTTGCAGTTCGTGAGTCGTCGCGGCCCACTCACGCGAGATGGATTTTATCTTGAAGCGTCGGACGACCACTTCAGAGAGTTAGACGAACGCTTTAGTTCCTCCAACGAGGGAGAGGAGCTACATTTGGGCCTCGAACGTGCTGGCAGGTTTCGTGACGTCTTGAAGGAAAAGCAAAGACCCAGTCGAGTTGCCCGGTCTTTTGAAGCGTTTCAACTTGAGCGGTATCAGGTACAGATCTTTCCCGACGTGAAGCGCGGGATTCAGTTCAAGTTCTTCCCCGAAAATTTGCTAGACTACCTCACTCTGCGTTTGGCTCATGCGGTCTTGGCTCTGCCGGCGTATTCATCCTGCCTATGCTGCGGGGACTTCTTTGCCAAGGGGGTCGGGACGAAACGAAGAGGGGACGCACAGTTTTGCAGTGACCAGCACCGCATCGACTACAATAGCCAGAAGCGCAGCCTCGATCCGAAAATACGGCCCGGCAATACGGGCCGCTGAGCCGGCAATGAGATAGAAAATTTACTTTGAATTTACTTGGGCCGGCCGTCGCTCGTATCCCAATCGGATCAGGGATTTGGAATAAATCACAATCTTAGGAAACCGTCGCTCTATCCGGCTGAGCTACGGGACCGGATTGATTTCATTCAGGATTTCCAATCGAAAAACTTTGGCTGTTGTTGGGCCTCGGGATTTTCGACCGAACCTGCTTTCAGGCAATCGGTCACTTCATACTAGCTCGCCGGGCCGCAAACAACTGCGCAAACAGCTGCGACCCGTCAGTGGCCGCCCACATCGACAACCACGTTCGCCGCCCGCAGCAAGTCGATGGTTGCCTCCAGATGGGCGCGGTCGCGGGTTTCGATCACGATCTCGAGCGATACCGCCTTGGCCGGCAAATCCGTGAAGATGCGCTGATGCGAGACCTCGACGATGTTGGCGCCGGACTGGCTGAGGATGCCGACCACCGTGGCCAACTGGCCGGGCCGGTCGACGATGTCGAATCGCAGTTGCGACAGGCGGCCTTCCTTCGCCAGCTGGCGCGTCAGCACGCCGGACAACAGCCGTGTGTCGATATTGCCGCCGCTCAGCACGAGACCGATCGCGCGGCCCTTGAAGCGCGCCTTGTTGGCGATCACCGCCGCGAGGCCGGCCGCGCCGGCGCCTTCCGTCACGGTCTTTTCGATCGTGATCAGAAGGCTCAGCGCCTGCTCGATCTGCTGTTCGGTCACCAGCACGATGTCGTCGACCAGCGCGCGGATGATCTCCGACGTGATGCGGCCGGGCGTCTTGACCGCGATGCCTTCCGCCAGCGTGTCGCCACGGATCGGAAGCTGGTGAGTCTTGATGAGATTGTACATCGAGGGATAGAGCCCGGCCTGCACGCCAATGACTTCGATACTCGGCTTGATCGTTTTGGCTGCAACCGCGATGCCGGAGATCAAGCCGCCGCCCCCGATGGGAACCAGCAGGACATCGAGATCGGGCACCGCAGCCAGCATCTCAAGCGCGATGGTGCCCTGGCCAGCGATGATCAGGGGATCGTCATAGGGATGGATGAAGGTCAGTTGCTTTTCGCGGCCATGCTCAGCGGCCAGAAGGGCGGCTTCCTCGAGAGTCACGCCGCCTTCGATCACCTGCGCGCCGTGCCGGCGCGTGTTCTCGATCTTCACGGTCGGCGTGCCCAGCGGCACGAAGATGGTGGCAGGGATCGACAGCCGTGCGGCGTGATAGGCGACGCCCTGCGCGTGATTGCCCGCGGAAACGGCGATTACGCCGCGCTTGCGCTCATCGGCAGACAGGGCCGATAGCCGATTGAGTGCGCCGCGTTCCTTGAAGGTGGCGGTGAATTGCAGGTTCTCGAATTTCAGCCAGATGTCGGCGCCGAGAATGTCCGACAGCGTCTGACTCCGATCGAAGGTGGTCAGCCTGACAGAATCGGCGAGAACGTGTGCCGCCGCCTCGATGTCAGCAAGCGTGACCGGCAAATGCGTCAGGGATTTTTTCAACGTCTCACTCATGGTCCCCGGTCTCCGGTTGCATCGTCTCACGCGTATGGCGTGCGCCGATTTGGCCTGTATTTCCTGCCGATGCGATTGTAAAAGCAACCCAATCTTTCAACGAAAAACAAGCGAGCTTCCCATGCCCACCAACCGCCGGACAATTTTGCGCGCCGCTGCCGCCCTTCCTGTTGTGGCGGGCATGACGTCCAGCACGGCCTTCGCGCAGGCGGCGCCGGCCGAGGCACCGAAGCCCGCCGTGACGCCGCCGGAAGTGACCAAAATCCTCGCCCATTACATCGTCACGTCAGGCTATGACGACCTGCCGGCCAATGTGCGCAAGGAAGGCGTGCGGACCATGCTCAACTGGGTCGGCGTCGCGATCGGCGGCTCGCATCACCAGACTGTCGATATCGCGGCTTCCGCGCTGGCGCCGTTCTCGGGTCCGGCGCAGGCCTCGCTGCTTGGCCGCAAGGAGCGCTTCGACATCATGAACGCGGCTTTCCTCAACGGCGTCGCGAGTCACATTTTCGATTATGACGACACCCATCTGAAAACCATCATCCATCCGGCCGGCCCGGTTGCTTCCGCAATCCTCGCACTTTCGGAAATGCATCCGGTGTCGGGCAAGGATTTTCTCAATGCGCTGGTGCTGGGTGTCGAGACCGAATGCCGGATCGGCAATGCGGTTTATCCCGACCACTACGATGTCGGCTGGCACATCACCGGCACCGCGGGCGTATTCGGCGCAGCTGCCGCGACCGGCAAGCTGCTCGGCCTCAGCGAACAGCAGATGGTCTGGGCGCTTGGGTTGGCGGCCTCGCAGCCGGTCGGCTTGCGGGAATCCTTTGGCTCGATGAACAAGAGCTTCAATCCCGGCCGCGCCGCCAGCAACGGCATCTTCGCGGCGCTGCTCGCCGCGAAGAATTACACCAGTTCCAACGGCATGATCGAGGCCAAGCGCGGCTGGGCCAATGCGATCAGCACCAAGCAGGATTACAAGGAAATCACCGAGGGCCTCGGCCAGCGCTACGAAGCCGCACTCAACACCTACAAGCCCTTTGCCTGCGGTATCGTGCTGCATCCGGCGATCGACGCGGCGATTCAGTTGCACGGCGAAGAGAAATTCACGACCGACCAGATCAAGCGTGTCGAATTGAAAGTGCATCCGCTGGTGATTGAATTGACCGGCAAGAAAACCCCGCAGGAAGGCCTTGAAGGCAAGTTCAGCGTCTATCATGCGGTCGCGATTGCGCTGATCGAAGGCGCCGGCGGCGAAAAGCAATTCAGCGACCGCGCGGTGCGGGATCCCGCCGTGATCGCTTTGCGCAGCAAGGTCGTGCCGGTGATCACGCCCGACATCAAGCCGGAGCAGGTCGAGATGTCGATCGAGCTCAACGACGGCCGCGTGCTCCGCAAGCGCATCGAGCACGCGATCGGCAGCCTGGAGAAGCCGATGAGCGACAAGGATCTGGAGCGCAAGTTCACCGATCTCGCCGAAGGCATCCTGCCACCGCAGCGGACCGCGAAGATCATCGAGACCTGCTGGAAGATCGAAGGCCTTGCCGACGCCGGCGAGATCGCGCGGATGGGAGCCCGAACGGGGGCGTGAGAGTGGTGTCAGAGCGCGATCGCCGTTGATTGAGTCGGTTAGTCAACGGGTACACTTACCTCTCCCCTTGTGGGAGAGGCATAGGCCGCTTTCGGCGGCCGCCTTTAAAAAGAACGCCGAAGCGAAGCTTCGGCTATGTCGCATCGCGCGATGCGATCCGGGAGAGGGGTACATTCTATCGATAGACTGCACCCCTCTCCCCAACCCTCCCCCACGAGGGGGGAGGGGGCTCACCCCCGTTGTTGTCAGACAACTTCATTGTCCTTAGCAGATAGAAAAGCGAACTCAGATCGCTACTTCGTCTGCCTGACATTGACGCCGCGGCCCATGCCGGCGCAGTCGTCGTCGGTTTTGAAACCGGCGGCTCGGATGCCGAAGGCGGCCAGTTCTTCATCCTTGTGTTCGGTATCGCCGGTGACGCCGACCGCGCCGACGACATCGCCATTATCGGCGCGGATCAGCATGCCGCCGCCTTCCGGGAAAATCTTGTTGTCGGTGGCGCTGAGCAGATAGCGCATGAAGGCCGGCTTTTCCTCGTTGCGAACGCGCACCAGCGTGGACGAGCGGCCGAGCGCCAGCGCGGCATAGGCCTTGCCGAACGCCATCTCGAAACGAACCATCGAGGAGCCGTCTTCCTTCTGGAACGCTTTCACGATGCAGCCCGGCTCGACAACGATCACGCTCAGCGGCCGGCATTGCTGTTCGGCGCCGCGCTTGATGATGGCTTCGATAATGCGATTGGCTTGGTCCAGCGTGATCATGATATCTCTCTGTTGGCTTCTTATTGGCGTTGCATGCCGGCGGCTTCGATGATCGGAATCAGGCGCTGGCGTTCCGCGACGAGAAAAGCCTCGGCCCCCGCCGGACTCACATCGGATCTGGCCTCCAGCCCCGCAACCTGTAACGCCTCATCGAACGCGGGCTGCTTGATGACATCAGCTGTCACGCCCGAGATTTGATCGATAATCGATGGCGGCGTTCCGGCCGGCCCCAGCACGCCGCAGGTCAATCCCGCGACAAGCCCGGGAAGCGTCTCGACCGCGGCGGGAATTTCCGGCGCGGCCTTGAGCCGTGCGGGGGCGCAGACCGCGAGAATGCGCAGATCACCGCTGCGATGGAAACTCAACACCTGGCTCGTGATGTTCGGCGTCATCATCGGCACCACGCCCGCGATCAGATCGACCAGGCCGGGCCCCGCGCCGCGATAGGGCACGTGCAGAATATCGGGCGTCTGGGTGAGCTGTTTGAACAGCTCGCCAGCGAGATGCGTCACCGTTCCGGCGCCGGCCGAAGCATAGGACAGCTTCTTCTGATTAGCCTTGGCGTATGCGATGAATTCGCCCAGCGTCTTCGCGGGCACTTTCGGATTCACGACGATCGCGGTCGATGACGTCGCGATCATCGAGATCGCCGCGAAGTCCTTGGCCGCGTCGTAAGGCGGACGCAGCATCAGATAGGGCGCGATGATCTGGCAACTGGTGTCGCCGAATAATAACGTATAGCCGTCGACCTTGGCGTGGGCCACGGTATTGGCGCCGATCACACCGCCCCCGCCGCCCTGATTTTCGATGATGACGGTGCCGAGCGGCGCCTTCATCCGCTCCGCCCATTGACGGGCCACCGCATCGACCACGCCGCCGGGCGCATAGGGAACCACAAGGCGGATCGTACTCGCCGGATATTTCGACTGCGCCCGCGCGGGGCTGCCCGACAACAGCGGCGCAACGAGTGCGGCGCCACCCCACCGAAGACAATCACGGCGATCCATCACCACCTCCCGATTCATTCGCTGCCGGGTTCTGTTTCGCCGGACATTCCGGGTGCCCGCACTTAAAGCAAGGATACTATCTATCGCGGCTTGAAGGGTGAAGTCGAGGATCGATCGGCGATGCGCGACGGCTGGCTGATCTACTCCAAAAGTCATTGACATCAGCGCGGGATTGGCGGCATCAGCGCAGTGCGATGAGCTCCACTTACGCTTGCGGAAATACCGCCGGCCGCCAAAATAAAGAGCCGAAGAAAGGGACAGATCATGACAGCGCCGACAGACCCTTCCAAGGAGGCTGCCAACGGATTTGCCTGGCCCAACGGCGCGCGGGTTGCCGTGGTGGTGACATGCCTGATGGAGAACTGGTCCGGCGACAAGGGCCCTCCATTCTCGGTGCAGACCACTTCACTCAAGCCCGGCACGCATGATCGCGCCGCGATGACCTGGGGGACTTACGGCAGCCGCAACGGGGTGTGGCGTCTGTTAAAAATTCTCAACGAGAACCAGACGCCGACGACCTTTGTCGCCAATGCGCACTCCATGGAAATCGCGCCGGACGCGGTCGAATGCATGTTGAAAACCGGCCACGAGATCGCGGGCCATTCCTATACCCAGGACGCGCTGATGGCCTATCTCGAACCTGACGAGGAGCGCGCGCTGATCGAGAAATGCATCGGCGTGTTCAAGAAGCTGACCGGCGCGCCGCCAAAGGGATGGCTGAGCCCGGTGCTGGCGCCATCAGCCCATACCGAAGAGATCATCGCCGATACCGGCTTCCTCTGGTACGGCGACTACAACCACATCGACCTGCCGTTCTGCGTCGACACCAGCAAGGGCACGCTGGTGGCGCTGCCGCATTCGGATTTCGCCGATCACCGGGTATTGCGCGCCAATCCGCGCGACTGGTTCGAAGTCTACAAAGACACCTTCGACTATCTCTATGCCAATGAGCCTGTGTCGTATCTCAACATCACGCTGCACTGTCATTTCGGCGGCCGGCCGCTGATGGCGGCGCAATTCGACCGCATCCTGAAATATATTCGCGGTTTTCCGGGCGCATGGTTCGTCCGTCACGACGAACTGGCGCAATGGGTCAGGGATAACAGGATTGGCGAGTGGACCAACCAGCAGAGGTTTTTTCCGAAGGTCGGCTAGCTGATCCTGAAATGCTTTATTTTCACGGCGGCAGTTGAGCTATTTCTGCCGGATCGGCGCGCCACGATTCCAGCCGCGCAGCCAAAGTGCCGCCGCCGTAACGACGCCATAAATGATGGACGCCGCGGCGACCGCGATAAACAGCGCGCGCAGGCCGCCGCCGAAATGAACCACGATGATCCAGCCGATGAGCGCGGCAATGACCAGCCGTGCAGTTCCTGCCAGCACCGGCCACAGCACGCGGCCCGCGCCCTGCCCGGCGAAATACAGCAACATGCCGAAACCAAATATTCCGTAGAACGGCGCCACCGTGTGCAGATAAAGTTCGCCAGTGGCCAATACTCCGGGCTCGGTGCTGAACAGCGAAAGCCACGTACGCGGAAAGATCGCCGCCAACACCCCAATGAGTTCGGTCATGGCGGCTGCAAAGAACGCGCTGATCCAGGCGATGCGTTCCGCGCGCCCAACCTGGCCCGCGCCGAAATTGGTTCCGACCATGGTCAGCGCGGCGGTCCCCAGTGCGAACAATAGCGGGATCAGGAGGTAATCGAGCCGCGAGGCGATGCCGTAACCCGCGATCGCATCGGTGCCGAACAATCCGACGACACCGGTCACCAGAATGACGGTTAGATTCGCCTGGATCGTGCCCACCGCGGACAATCCACCGACCCGCAGGATATCCGCGAGCAACCGCCATTCGATACGCCTGACGTCAAACGACAGCCGTAGCGTGCTGCGCGCCGAGCGCAGATAGGCGATGAGCACCGTTGCGCCGATCAGATAATAAGTGACGACGGCCGCACCGGCGCCCGCGACGCCGAGTTTGGGAAACGGTCCCCAGCCGAAGATCAATGCCGGCGACAGCGGCAACAGCACGAACATGCCGATAAAGATCACGGCGGCCGGCACCACGGTATTGCCCGCGCCGCGAAGGGCCGCGGCCATCAGGCTGACGATCCACACCAGCGCCGCACCGGCGAAAACCGTATTGGCATAGGCCAGCGATGCCGCAAGCGTCGCGCCCTGCCCGCCGAGCGCCCGGTAGAGCGCGCTGCCGCCGAGAAATTCGGCGGCCGAGAACACCGCGCCGAAGATAACAGCCAGCACCAGCGCATTAAGCACCAGCGCGTCGGCTTCATCCTTGCGCCCGGCCCCGAGCGCGCGTGCGACCGCCGAGGCGACACCGCCGCCGATTCCGCCATTCGACATCATTTGCATCAGCATCAGCACCGGAAACACCAATGCCACGCCCGCCAGCGCATCGGTGCCGAGAAAGCTGACAAAATAGGTTTCCGCGATGCCGACCATGGTTTGCACGACCAGCACGATCAGCGTCGGTATCGCGAGCTTGAGCATGGTCGGCAGGATCGCGCCGGTCAGCAGCGTCTGACGCCGGGCCAGCATCCGGGCTTTTGCGCTATCCGCCGCCGAGGCGTCGGCCGCCACGGCCACGCTGTTGCGAAAAAAATTGTCAGCGTCGCCGCTTCGCGCAGTTTCGCCCGTTGCTGCTATGGATGATTTTAACGGCGTCACTTGATCCATTTAAAATTATCCACCCGAATTGCAATTATCTGCGTATGCAGCTATATATCTGTATATGCAGGTATGTTCCTGCGATCAACTGCTTCACTGGATAAATTAAGCGTGACCATGACCGAGCCGATCGACATCCAGGAAATCGTCAACTGCACCTGCCTGCGGGCCCGCCGGGTGACGCGGCGACTGACCCAGATCTATGACGCCGCGCTGGAGCCGGTCCATCTGACGGCCAACCAGTTCGGGGTGCTGTCCTATCTCTACGGCATGACGCTTGGCGGCCACGACCATGTCTCTATTGGTGTGCTCGCGGAGCGAGTCGGAAAGCATCCGACAACCTTGAACCGCGACCTGAAGCCGCTCGAAGTTTTGGGATTGGTGGCCAGCGTCGAAAACCCGGGAGATCGCCGCGTTCGCGCGATCCAGATCACCGGCAAGGGACGAACCCATCTGCGCAAGGCAGTGACGTACTGGCGTCAGGCGCAAAGCCGGGTCCGCGAGGAATTGGGACCCGGCTCGATGGCGGCCTTGAACGAATTGCTTGAAACCACCGCGGTCAAACTCGGCGGCCTGTCCTAGCTGACTCTATTATTCAGAGAGCCGTCTCATATCCGCATCCGCCACGACGTCAATGCGTTCAGGATCGCGGCGAGAATTTCCATCGTCAGCGGATAGGTTTTGATCGCGGGCCCGCGCTTGATCACATCGAGCATCACCTCGGTCGCACGATCCGTGGTGATCATCATCGGACGTATTTTTGATTTCGCCATTTTGGTATCGACGAATCCGAAACGCACCGCGCTGACACGTATGCCCAGCCGGCCCAGCGGCCGGCGAAGGCCGAGCAGATATGCCGTCATGCCGGCCTTCGATGCGCCATAACTCGGCGCATCCGGCGACGCCCTGTCGCCGATGCTGGATATTCCAATAATGCGGCCAAAGCCCTGCGCGCGCATTGCCGGCAATACCGCCGCGACGGTGTCGGCCAGCGCGGCCAAATTCACCCGTATCGTATCTCCATCACGATCGACGCCGGATGTCTGATAGAGTTCGCCGATCCCGGCGCAATAGACCAGCGTGTCGATCGGCAAGGATTCCTCAACCACGGCCGCAATCGATTCGGGAAATTTGGGCGTGAGAACGTCCAGCACATGCTGGATATGGCGCTCGGCGAGCGGGTCGAGCGCACGACGTGAAACGCCGACCACGGATTTGCCATTATTCAGCAGCCGCTTGGTGAGGGCAAGACCGATGCCGTCACCATTTCCAATGATCAAGATTCGCATTTCGGTTTTGATCCAGCGAGGACAGTCTAAAGGCGCATCGATGGCTTGATCGGGCTTCAACTGGTTCTTTTGCGCCCAGTGTGACCAAGGACCGCTCCGGAAGATATTTTATTCCAATGGGCGGCAGCCGGAAGATAAATGTGTCCTCTCTGTGTCATCCCGCCACGACAGCTTTCGTTTGGCACAGGAAATTCCGGGGTGACAAGCCGGCGAATAATGGCGACAATCGGCGGAATGTATGACTCGCGAATTTCGTATCGAGGAAATCGTCTGTGATTGCGTTACGCCTTGCCACATTGTTGATCGCGGCAGTCGCCGGTTGCTTCGTGCTGCAGCCATCGCGCGCGCATGCGCAATGGTGGGGATCGCGCAGCCCGGTGGATTTCGAGGAATGCGCCGATCGCGCCGAAAAAGCGGCGACCAAGGAAGCCAAAACCACGGCGCTGTCGGAATGCAACGCGAAATTTGCCGGCCGGCGCAAGCCCGGCGGCGGCTATAGTTATTTCGATTTCATGCAGAACCGGAACTTCGATATCGCGGGTCCTAATCCGACACCGGAAGAGCAGAAGCAGATCGACGAACAATACACCGCCTATCTCGACAGCCAACGGCGCAGCACGATCGCCGCGGCGTTCGCGACCAAGCAGAAGCAGATCGAGCAGGCTTCGCTAAAGGGTGAAACCGAAAAGCCGCCGCCGACCACGGGAAGTATCAGCAAGCCGCAGCCGGCGGCTCAGCCCGCCGCTTCGGACGTCAAGCACATCAAGCTCACCAACTGCGCACAGCATTCCTTCTCCTGCGACTGGCCGCGGCTTTCCGAGGGGATCAAGGACCTGAAGAAGGCGCTGTTCGGCTCGTCGTCATCGGGCAAGACGGCGAAGCGGAGCTGAGGGTTCGATGGCGCCGTCCTTCGAGACGCGCGCAGTTCACACGAACACGATTGAAGGCTTCTGGAGCATCTTCAAGCGCAGGATCGTCGGCACTTTCCACAACGTGAGCAAGAAATACCTGCATCTTTACGTTGCAGAGTTCCAATTCCGGTACAATAATCGGTTCAACAGCGATATTTTTGGAGCGGCTATAGATGGCGTCTAAATTACCGAAAAAAGCATAGAACATTCCATGCAGGACCAAAATGAATCCGATCAACAGAGCGCCAAGAAACGAGGCTATATACCTGCAAGATGTGTGAGCTTTATACAAAAGCTTTACGCACAGAACGATAAATCCACATCCGACAACAACAAGACTAATTCCCATGATACTGGAATATTTGTTGCGACGGTCTTTATTGCGCTCGCTGCGGTATTGAGTTTCGGTGCCGCTCTCATTCAAGCTTGGATTTTTAATGGCCAGCTTGGCGAAATGAAAACAGCATCTGAGCTCATGAAAGGACAGTTGGAGGAAATCAAACGTCAATCTACTTCCGCCGAACGATCTTCCACTGCCGGACGGGCATATCTTTTCGTTAGCGTCCCAACACCGAATATTCCAATCATTACCGCTCTGCCCGATGGCAAATCCTTTGTTTTCGCTGCCAATTTCTCGATTGAGAATTTCGGCCAAACTCCCGCTGTCGTAACCAAATTCGAAACCCACACCTTAATAACTAAGACCGATCACTTCCTCTTGGAAGCGCCGGAGCCCGGTTCCTCCGATTTTTTGGACTTGCAGGAAAATTTCAAACAGCCGGCTATGAGTTTGCGATCCGATTTTCTCATCTTCATTGAAGAAGAGCACCAACACCCCCTTGTCATACCGGCCAATTCCAAAAGTATTCCGTTGAGGCAAAACTTCCTCTTTCGAAGGCCGCCGCCAACAGCACCAATTGAAGCCGTTGGGCAGGGCGCCTGGTTTTATTGCGTGATCGGATACAAAGACATTTTCGGATTCGAGCGCGAAAACGTCTACTATGTCGGCATGTTTGGCTCTGGCCTCATGTGGCCAAAGAACCCCGCATACAATCACTGGAATTAGAAATCTGCCGCCCTGTCGCAGACGGCAATAGAATCCGCGCCTATTTCTGTCAAATGTGGGTACATCGCCCTCAGGATGAGGTCGCAGCGGAAGTGACAAACGAAATCAGTTACGCTTTACTCCAGCGCGCGGACGTTCCAGGTCACGTGGCGGACGCCGGGCAGGCCGGTCAGGCTGGCGACAACGGCGTCGAGTTCGTCCGGTTCGATCGACAGGCTGACCAGCGTGGCTGTAATTTCGGCCTCTTCTTCGGAGCGGTGGGCCACGCTGGTATCGCGCACCGGATAATTGGCGGCCTCGAGTTTCTCGAGCAGAAATTCCCGGACCGGCGCCACCGCGTCGCCATCCACCGTGACCAGCACGTCATACAGCGCTTCGGAAGATTTCTCGTTGATCGGAATACGATCGATCGCGTTGACCAAGGGACGCAGCAAGGTGTTGCCGCCGAGCACGAACAGCGTCAGCAGCGCCGCCTGCGCGACCATATCGGCGCCGGCGCAGCAGCCGACCGCGGCCGAAGCCCATAGCGTCGCGGCGGTGTTGAGGCCCCTGACATTCATGCCTTCCTTCATGATCGTGCCGGCGCCGAGAAAACCAATTCCCGAGACGACATAGGCGATCACGCGGACGCTGCCTTCCGATCCGGTGAGACGGTTGGCCAGATCGACAAACGCCGCGGCGCCGACCGCGACCAGCACGTTGGTCCGCAAGCCCGCGCTGCGCTGGCGATACTGCCGCTCGGCGCCGATCACGGTCCCCAGCACGAAGGCCGTCAGCAGGCTGACCAGCGTGTCCAGGAAGTCATAGAGCTGGAAGGTCTGGATGAAGCGCATTGCGGTGGCAACCAGGGCTCAAGTGAATAGCCTCTGGTTACCACCTGCGTAAGACAGCCTCAATTCGTAATGTGGGCGACCTGGAGTGTTTGGGTGAACATCTTGCTCAGGGCCGTAGCGATATCCGTGGGACTATTGGCCGTAAAAAAGAAGGTCGGCGTTGCGCAGTCCGTGAGACTGGGCGGAATGTATTGGATGTTGTTGTTCGCGACGCCGTCTTCATTGCTGAAGATCGTGGTTGCATTCTGGATCGTTTGATAGGGAATATAGAGCACGGCAACGATGATGCCGCGGTCTCTAAGCGGCTTGCAGAGCGACGCCGCACCGCTCGGCATCACCGTGGCGCTATTGCTTCCGGAAAAACCACAACAGGTCTGAAAGTTTTGGGCGCCGTCGGTCACCAGAAATACGACCGGCTGCGTATTGCTCGGTGAACTGCCGTCGCCGACATTTGTGATCAGATTGTTCATGCTCGGGAACGCATTTTCAAAATGCGTCCCGCCAGAACCGAGACCGAGATCTGGAGTATTGCCGGTATCAAGCAGCGTGGCCAGATTGGCCGCCGCATAATTGATGGTGCCGGACGAGGTCGGAGAATTGTTGATGCTGCTGGTCAACGGAAAATAGCTATAGAGGTATCGAATGAACGGATAGAGCCCGATCCGGAATTCGTTGGGGACGATCACGCTGTTATTGGCGGTCTCGAACAATCCACTCAAACCGTTCGCGGCCATCGTGGCGTTCAAGGCCGTGCCGACCGCATCCGCGCGCAACTGGATGCACGCGTCGGTACCAGCGGTCGGACAGGACGTGACCGGCGTCAAGGCGTTCGTCGCGCTTTTGGAGTTGCCGGTTATGATCGAATTATTGCCGGTCAGCGATGAAGTCAGGTTCGTCACTATGCTGGACGGCAGCTGCTTGCCCTTCATGGGATAATTCGAACTGGTCTGGAGCAGAGCGTTGTACCCGTTTTGGCTGACGCGCGAGATTAGATAGCCCAGACAGTAATTGTTCGTCGGATAAGCCTGATTCACGCTACCACTAGCATTGGTGGTCTGATGGGTGGCGGGGTCGCTGCACGAACCTGACGACTGAAAATGGCACGCGAAGGTGCAGCCATTGGGATACACGCTGAAGTCATCCGGGTTGATCGCGGCCAGCCGTGTTTGCTCGGCGTTGGTCGATGGCAGACCCATCGACCCCGAAACGTCCAGCATCAGGTAGAAATCCAGATAGGGCGGCAGCGAAGCCGTCGCTTTGGAAGTGCCTGAAATGGTGAGGGTCTGATATCCAAGTACCTTCATAAATATGACGGGCACGGTGGCCGTGAAGTCTACGACCGAATTCAGCACGATTCCGGTTTTTGTGACGGTGGTGCCGGCCATTGACAGGTTGCCAAAGCCGCCGCTCGCCGGAGCGTTACAGCCGACGCCGGTGGCTGCATTCGACACATTCAAATTGCCGCAGAAGATATTATTGGCATCGGTCAAGCCGGCCGGAATCGACAACGTGCCGGTGCCGGTCATGGTCGTTGCCGCGATATAGCCGGCCGAGTTCTTGGAGATCGAGGCCACGGCCGCGGCATCCGCCGCCGATTGCATCTTGGCCCTCATCCTGCTCGCCATCGAATAGTCAGTGACGGCTCCGATCGCGGACAAGATCGGCAGCAGAGCCAGGGTGAACGTGATCGCAATATTGCCGCGCTTGTCGCTGCGGAAACGACGAAGCTGCGTCGTCAGAAAGCCTGCAAATCCAGCCTTTGCCATGTCGATCAAATCCTATATCGCGATAAGAACGCGCGGGATCATAGCGACGAACCGTTCGCTAAATCCTACTTGGATAGCTGCATTTTTCGTGTAGATGGCGTTCAGTGCTTAATAAAGTCTGAACGGACATCCCCGGATTTCAGCCTCGGCGAGCCCTGACCCGCGGCCTCGGCGCTCTTGATCAGCGCCACGATGCGGCGCGACAGCGGCACGGCGAGATGCCGCCGGTCGGCGATGGCGGTGATGACGCCCTGCAGATAATCGATCTCGGTGCGGCGGCCGCGTTGCAGATCTTCCCACATCGATGAGCGCGCCTGCGGGTCGATCTTCATGGTCCGTCCCAGCAGCACCGAGAACAGGGCATCCGGCAGCCGCAGCAGATGCGGCAACCAGTTCACCGGGATCGGCGTCGGCGACACCGGTCTGATGCCCTCCGCCTTGATTGCGGCCAGCGCTTCCGCGATCTGGTCGGCGAACAATTGGCGCCAGGCGCGCTGCGCCAGTTGTTCGCGCAGCGGCAGGCCGGACAGTGCATTGAGCGCGTTGTTAAGATTGACGATGAGCTTGCCCCATTGCACGCCGGCGATATCGGCGGTCGGGCGCATGACCAGCCCCGGCACCGATAGTTGCTTCGCGGTACTCATGTCGTCCTGTTCGATAACGATGTCGCCGGAAGTGGCGCGATGAAACCGCCCCTCGCCGGGCGCGACCACGTTGAACGGCACCATGCCCGCCAGCACGCGGCGTCCGGGCAATCGCTCGCGCAGCACCGACGCATTGCCGACGCCGTTCTGCAGGCTGATGACAACCGCATCGTGGGGCGCGTGCTGCGCGATCACATCGGCTATCTCGGACGTGTCGGCGCTTTTGACCGTCACCAGCACGACGCCGACACGGCTGAGAATTTTGGGGTCATCGGACAGTGTGAGCTGGCTTGCCGCGATTTGCCGCTCAAGGCCTTCGAAGCTGGTCAGCTTGAGCCCATGACCTTGGATTTCCTGGATTACGCGCGGGCGCGCCAACAGCGCGACCCTGGCTCCCCCCGCCGCCAGCATGCCGCCGACAAAACAGCCGATGCTGCCGGCCCCGGCAATTCCGATCGCCCCCGCGATCCCGATCGGCTTGTTCATCTTCGCGGCATCCCCATCCCCAGCGGGATTCGATAGCAGACTTTACCGGCGGACGCTCGCCGAAGGCCGCGCACACCGAGGTACAGGCTGTCTGCGCCTTGTAACCGTCATAACGCCTCGGTATGTTTCGCAGGGCTGGACAGCCACGCGGAGGAGAACGACGATGGGCTTACTCGACATACTCAACGGGATGCAGAACGGCCCGCGGGGCCCCAGCACTCCAAGCGCATCAGGCAGCGGTAGCGGCATGTCGCCGATGACCATGGCGATCCTCGCACTGCTTGCCTACAAGGCGGTCAAGCATATCGGCGGCAGCCAGACCGGCACCACGCCGGCGCCCGCCCCCTCACCCGCCGGTGGCGGCATGGGTGGTGGCCTGGGTGGTCTGGCCGGCGGCGGCGGAATGGGTGGTGGTCTTGGCGACATGCTCAAAGGCGGCCTTGGCGGCCTGCTCGCGGGCGGTGCGGCCGGCAGCGTGATCAGCGGCGGCCTCGGCGACCTGCTCAAGCAATTCCAGCAGAGCGGCCAAGGCGACACCGCCAATTCCTGGGTGAGCCCGGGTCCGAACAAGCAGATCGCCCCTGGCGATCTCGCCAACGCGCTCGGCGCCGACCAGATCTCGAGCCTGATGTCGCAAAGCGGCATGTCACGCGACGAATTGCTCGCCGGCCTCAGCCAGCATCTGCCCGACGTGATCAATCATCTCACGCCGAACGGACGGCTGCCGACCGAAGACGAAGTCGCGGATCGTCTCTGAGATTCGAGCCGTCTCAAGAGAGGCGGCTCGTCTTTTCGTATTTCAAATCCTGTTTTTTAAAAAGAGGACGGCAATCATGGGCGGCATGATCTGGATCATCATCGTCGGCTTCATCGCGGGAATTATCGCCAGGCTGTTGTCGCCGGGCCCGAACAATCCCAGCGGCTTCATCCTGACCACCGTGCTCGGCATCGTCGGCGCTTTTCTCGCCACCGCGATCGGCCAGGCCATCGGCCATTACGAACCCGGACAGGGCGCCGGCTTCATCACCGCGACGATCGGCGCGCTGGTGGTGCTGTTCATCTGGAACAGGCTGGTCGCGAGCGGCGTGATTCCGGACATGGGACGGAAGTAAGCTTGGCACTTCGTCATTGAGAGCCAACGGGTCGGCGCAAAGCGCCGCCCGATGACAGGCTCCGCGAAGCAATCCATCCCTCAGCAAGGAAGATGGATTGCTTCGTCGCTTTGCTCCTCGCAATGACGGCTATGGGTTTTCTCACGTAATCAGATGCGCGCCGGCGTCGATCCGCAGGACCTCGCCGGTCATGTTGCTCGACTGTTGCGTGGCGAGGAAGCACACCACGCCCGCGACGTCTTCCGCCGTTGAAGCGCGCTTGAGCGGCACTTTCGCCACCACGGCATCCCTGACCTTGGCCGCGCCGTCGACGCCGCGGCCCTTGGTGAACCAGGGCGTGTCGATATACCCGGGACATACCGCATTGACGCGGATCAACGGCGCCAGCGCGCGCGCCAGCGACAGCGTCATGGTGTTCAGCGCGCCCTTGCTCGCGGCATAGGCGACCGAAGAACCGATGCCACTGATGCCCGCGACCGACGACACGTTGACCACCGTGGACGCACGGCCCGACGCGGTGGCGCCCGCTTCCAGCAGCGACCGCGCGGCCCGCACCATCTGGAACGGCCCGATCGTGTTGACGCCGAACAGGCGCTGAAAATCCTCGGCCGACAGGCCGTCCAGATTATGGTGCGGCACGTGCTTGGTGGTGCCGGCATTGTTGATCAGCACATCGAGACGTCCCCAGGGCGCGGCCGCCGCGGCGATCTTCCTGCAATCCTCATCGCGCGACACATCGCCCTGCACCACGACGATTTCACCGCCCGCGGCGCGGCAGAGATCGGCGGTCTCTTCGGCCTCCTTCTGGCTGGAGGCATAATTGATCACGATGCGCGCGCCGTCTTTGGCCAGAATGGCCGCGGTCGCAGCGCCCAGACCGGACGCCGACCCCGTTACGATCACGCACAAACCATCCCCAGACATCCGCATTTCCTCACATCGATTTTAAGAGCTGTTCTGCAGGGCGCTCTACCATATCGCGCCGGGAAATACCCGCAAATCCCATAACTCCGCTATGCGGAACTGGTGAGCCTTCTTGCATGCCGCCCCGCGGACATCAGCCTTGTCACGGCCATGGCTTTTCCTCATCATGCACAGCTAAGGGACTGCAAAAACAGGGAAACGCCGTGGCGGAAGCTGAGAATATCGTCGTCGAGACCGCGGAAAAAATATTTGCCGATTTCGCCGATGCGCAAACCATCAACCGCGACAGCAAAGGCAGTTGGAAAGCGCCGCTCTGGCAGGCGTTGACCGAGGCCGGCCTCCCATTGTCCTGGGTGCCCGATGCATGCGGCGGTTCCGGTGCCAGCCTCGCCGAAGGTTTCGGCGTGCTCGGCGCCGCCGGGCGCTTTGCCATCGCGGTGCCGCTCGCCGAAACCATGCTGGCGGGATGGTTGCTCTCACAAGCGAATATCGCCTCGCCCGACGGCATGATGACGGTTGCGCCCGCGGGACCGAAGGACCGGATCGCGCTCGGCGCCGATGGCACGCTTTCCGGCCGCGCGCGCGGCGTGCCCTTTGCCACGGACGCCAAACATATTGCGGTGCTGGCGCAGGGCTCGGGCGGTCTTTCGATTGCGTTGGTCGAGGCCAGCGCCTGCCGGATCGAACATGGCCTTAATCTCGGCAGCGACGGCAACGACAGCGTGACGTTCAGCAATGTACAGCCAATCGCGATCAAGCCGGCTCCCAAAGGCTTCGATCACACCACGCTGCTGCTGATGGGCGGCGTCGCGCGCAGCCTGCAGATCGCGGGCGCGCTGGAGACGCTACTCGATATCAGCGTGCGCTACTCCAACGAGCGTGTCGCGTTCGAAAAGAAGATCTCGAAATTCCAGGCGGTGCAGCACAATCTGGCAAAGCTCGCCGGCGAGTCGGCCGCCGCACTCGCTGCCGCGACCTCGGCCGCGGATACCATCGCCAATTGCACGGTGTTCGATGATTCGGTATTTCTCGAAGCAGCGTCCGCGAAAATTCGCGCTTCGGAGGCCGCCGAAAAGAGCGCGGCGATCGCCCATCAGGTGCATGGCGCGATCGGCTTCACCCTCGAGCACATCCTGCATCGCTATAGTTTGCGCGCGCTGGCCTGGCGCGACGATTTCGGCTCCGAAAGCTACTGGGCCGTCGAACTCGGCAAGATGGTCGCCGCCCGCGGCGCCGACGAATTATGGCCGCTGGTCGCATCGCGCTGACCTCCTTACGAAACTAGCCTGTACAAAATTTTGACTGCACGAACCGGAACTAAAAATGACCGCAGCCCTTCGTTTCGATCCGATCCGCCTGCCGCCCGAATGCGAGAAGCTGCGCAAGGAAGTGCGCGCCTTTCTTGCCGACGAGATCGCCGCCGGCACGTTCGATCCGCACAAGCCCAATCGCGAGGACAGCGATGCGCCGGAATTCTCCCGCCGGGTCGGCGAACGCGGCTGGCTCGGCATGACCTGGCCGAAAAAATATGGCGGTCACGAGCGGACATTTCTCGAGCGTTATGTCGTGACCGAGGAGATGCGCGTCGCCAATGCGCCGACGCGGCGGTTTTTTGTGGCCGACCGGCAGAGCGGCCCGGTGCTTCTGAAATACGCGCCCGAGCGCATCAAGATGGATATCCTGCCGCGGATCTGCCGCGGTGAAGTCTGCTTCGCGATCGGCATGAGCGAGCCGAATTCCGGCTCTGATTTATTCGCGGCCAAGACCAAGGCGACCAAGACAGACGGCGGCTGGCTGATCAACGGCACCAAGATTTGGACCTCGTCGGCGCACATCGCCGACTACATGATCGCGATCTTCCGCACTTCACCGTCGACCAAGGAAAACCGCCGCCACGGCCTAACGCAATTTTTGGTCGACATGAAGACGCCGGGCATCAAGGTCAATCCGATCGGCCAGATCACCGGGCAATTCGAATTCAACGAGGTCGTGTTCACCGACGCCTTCATGCCCGACGATCACGTGCTCGGCGAAATCGATGGCGCCTGGAAACAGGCCACCAGCGAGCTCGCCTATGAGCGCTCCGGCCCGGAACGCTTTCTGGAAACCTATTACGTGCTGACCGAACTGGTTCGCGCGGTCGGAAAAAATCCGGACACCCGCAGCGCCGAAGGCATCGGGCGCCTGGTCGCGCAGCTTCACACCATGCGGCGGATGTCGGTCTCGGTCGCGGGCATGCTGCAGGCCGGCAAGGAGCCGGTGGTCGAGGCCTCGATCGTCAAGGACATCGGCACCATCTGGGAACAGCAATTGCCACATCGTGTCCGCGATCTCGCCGCCTTTGTCGATCCCGATGCCTCGAACCACGCCACGCTGGAAGAACAATTGGCCTTCGCGATGAAGACCGCGCCCAAGCTGACCATCCAGGGCGGCACCACCGAAGTCCTGCGCGGCATCATCGCGCGCGGGCTTGGGTTACGCTAGCCGTGTTTACTTCACCTCTCCCATCGAAGTCGGGTTTACCCGACTTCGACAATTTAAGGCCCAACTCGGGTGGACCCGAGTTGGGGGAGAGGTCGGATCGCATCGCTAGATGCGATCCGGGAGAGGGGTACAGTCTATCGATAGACTGTACCCCTCTCCCCAACCCTCCCCCACAAGGGGGGAGGGAGCGCACCGGAGCCGGTATGCAGAGCGAAATTCACAGTTGGAGATTCAGACATGACAAAATTCACGGATATCGGCGTCGAGAAGACCGGCCACGTCACATCAATCGAAATCCAGCGCCCGCCGCTGAATTTCTTCGACATCTCGCTGATCAACCAGATCGCCGATGCGCTGACCGATATCGACAATGATCCGGAAGCCCGCGCGGTGGTGCTGGCCGCGCAGGGCAAGGCGTTCTGCGCCGGCGCCAATTTCAACGATCCGGCGCGACAGGAACAGGAGGCCCGTGAAAAGGCCGATCCGGCCACAGGTTTGGGCCAGATCAGCCATCTCTATGTCCAGGCCGTGCGCATCTTCCGCAACAAGAAGCCGATCGTCGCCGCCGTCCATGGCGCAGCGATTGGCGGCGGACTCGGGCTCGCAGTGTCGGCGGATTTCCGCGTCACCTGCCCCGAAGCGCGCTTCGCCGCGAACTTTACAAAACTCGGATTTCATCCGGGCTTCGGGCTGACAACGACGCTGCCCGAACTGGTCGGCAAGAATAATGCGGAACTGATTTTCTACACCAGCCGTCGCGTCACCGGCGAGGAAGCTTACAGAATGGGCCTCGCCAATGAATGCGTACCGCAGGATCAGGTGCGCTCGGCCGCGATGAAGCTCGCGCAGGAAATCGCCGAATGCTCTCCGCTCGGCCTGCTCTCGACCCGCGCCACCATGCGCGCCGGCCTCGCCGACCGCGTGCTGGCCGCGACCAACCACGAACTCGCCGAACAGACGCGTCTGCGTGCCACCGAAGATTTCAAGGAAGGCGTCAAGGCAACGACTGAGCGGCGTGCGGCGAATTTCAAGGGACGGTGAGTCTCTTCCTTTTTCCCTTCTCCCCCACCAACTCGGGTTTACCCGAGTTGGCATACTGAATTTGTCGAAGTCGGATATATCCGACTTCGACTGGGAGAAGGTGGCGCGAAGTGCCGGATGAGGGGTCGGCATCCGCGGAGATAGACCCCTCACCCGTCGCGCTGCTCACTGCGTTCGCATCGCGCCACCCTCTCCCACAAGGGGAGAGGGGAAGACAGCGTGTTCGCCGGGACGACGTGTTGAGAGAGCGCTGTCATTTTTCAGACGCCCATCACTGCCCCTGGAACACCGGCTTGCGCTTTTCGACGAAGGCCTTGGCGGCTTCCTTGTGGTCGGCGGTCTCGCCGGCGCGGGAGTGATGGATCGCCTCGGCGTCGAAGCAGGCTTCCAGCGACATCTGCTCGGCATTGTTGATGTTGCGCTTGATGTAGCCCAGCGTCACTGACGGCCCCTGCGCCAGCGACATCGCGAGTTCATGCGCCGCGGTCTCCACTTCGGCGTCGGGCACCACGCGCGTCACCATGCCGAGCGCGAGCGCTTCCTGCGCCGTGAGCACCGGCGACAACAGATAAAGCTCGCGCGCCTTGGCGCTGCCGAGCAGATGGGTCAGGAAATAGGTGCCGCCATAGTCGCCGGACAGACCGACCTTGGCAAAGGCGGTGGTGATCTTGGCCGACGCCGAGGCGACGCGCAGGTCGCAGGCCAGCGCGATCGACAGCCCGGCGCCAGCCGCCGCGCCGTCAATCTGCGCCACCACCGGCTTTTGCATCTGATGCAGCACACGCGACACTTCCATGCCGCGCCGCAGATTGGTCATCTTGGCTTCGAACGGCAGCGGCGCCCGTCCCTCCGCCATCGACTTGACGTCACCGCCGACACAGAACGTGCCGCCCGCGCCCTTGAGCAGCACCGCGCGCACCTCGTGATCCTCCGCCGCCCGCCGCGCCGCCGCCACCAGCCCCAGCGTCATCTCAGGATTAAGCGCATTGCGCCGGTCGGGACGGTTCATGGTGATCGTGAGCAGGCCGGAGTCGAGGTTTTGCAGGACGATGTCGTTCATGGGAGGCTTTCGTGTTGTTGGTTTTATTTGTCGTCGTCCCTGCGAACGCAGGGACCCATAATCCCGGGCGTCAATTGTTGCCGAGCCTTCTCATTCCTCCCGGAACGATGGGCCGCGGCGTATGGGTCCCCGCGTTCGCGGGGACGACGAGGAAAGGCCGGGTCGCCAAGCAAGTCACTTCTTCACCAGCGGGCAGCGCGACAATTCCAGCGACTGGAACGCCTCGTTGCCGGGGATGGTCGCGAGCAGCTTGTAATCATCCCAGCGCGCTTTCGACTCCGAGGGCTTCTTGACCTCGAACAGATACATATCGTGCACCATGCGGCCGTCCTCGCGGATCCGGCCGTTCTTCGCAAAGACGTCGTTGATCGGGGTTTCCTTCATGATCTTCATGACGGCTGCCGGATCGGTGGTGCCGGCGGCCTTGACCGCCTTCAGGTAATGCATGACCGACGAATAGACGCCGACCTGCGCCGAACCCGGCGGCCGCTTGATGCGTTCCGCGAAGCGTTTGGCAAACGCGCGGGTCTCGTCGTTGAGGTCCCAGTACCAGGCTTCCGTCAGCAGCAGGCCCTGCGCGGTCTCGAGACCGACGCTGTCGATATCGGTCACGAAAGCCAGCAGCGGCGAAATCTTCTGGCCGGCCTTCATCACGCCGAATTCGGCCGCCTGCTTGATGGTGTTGATGGTGTCGCCGCCGGCATTGGCGAGCCCGATCACCTTGGCCTTGGAGGCCTGCGCCTGCAGCAGATAGGACGAGAAATCCGAGCTGTTGAGCGGATGCCGCACACTGCCCAGCACCTTGCCGCCGGATTTGAGGACCACAGCGGTGGTGTCCTTTTCCAGGTCCTGTCCGAAAGCGTAGTCGGCCGTGATAAAGAACCAGGTATCAAGGCCCTTTTTGACCGCCGCGAGCCCCGTCACATTGGCCTGCGCGAATGTGTCGAACACATAATGCACGGTATAGGGACCGCAGGCCTCGTTGCTGAGCCGGATCGATCCCGGCCCGGAGAACATGATGATCTTGTTGCGCGCCTTGGCGATCTCGCCGGCCGCCAGCGCGGTTGCCGACGCCGCGACGTCATAGATCATCTCGACGCCCTGATTGTCGATCATGTCGCGGGCGATGTTGGCTGCGAGATCGGCCTTGTTGAGGTGATCGGCGGCAAGGATCTCGATCTTGCGGCCCAGCACCTCGCCGCCGAAATCTTCCGCCGCCATTTTGGCCGCCATCTCGGCGCCGGGGCCGGTGATGTCGGCATAGAGCCCGGACATGTCGAGGATGCCGCCGAGCTTGAGCGGAGGCTTGCTCTGGGCCATCGCCGCGGTAGCAGTCAGCGCGAGCACCGTAGCGAGAACGCCGGTTAGAGCGCGTTTCATAAATAGCCTCCCTGTCGATAGGCCGCATTGCCGCGCGGCCGCACTTTTCTGTTGCCGCGATCATGCCGCAAGCGTCCGGCAGCGGCAAGCCGCCGGCCGGCCGTATCAAGCCGCGCCGAGTTGCATCAAGCCATCGTTTTTCCACTCAACGGAATGGACGGGCTGTGTAAACATGCCGCATGCGCAGGACGATCACGACTGAAGTTCAACAGGTGCGCCGGGCGGCGACCGTGTGCTGCGCGAGTTTTCTCGCGAGCGTCATGTTGGCTATCGCCGGCCCCGCCCACGCCGCCGGATGCGCATTCGCCGCGCAAGGGGATGGCCATGTCGCGGCCATCCTCGATGTGCGCACCTTCCGCCTGCAGGATGGCCGCGAGATCCGTCTGGCCGGCATCGAACCTGTAACGTCGCAGAAGACTGCCGCGAACCGCAGCGCGGCTTTGTCGGCGATCCTGGCCGGACACGACGTGATCGTGCGCGCCGATGACGACACGCCCGATCGCTATGGCCGCGAGGCTGCGTTCGTGTTTTTGACTTCTTCCGAAATCCCGCCTGCCGAAAAATTGGTGCAGACGGAGATCCTGATGCAGGGCGAAGCGCTGGTCTCGGCCAGCGTGACCGACAAGGAATGTGCAGGGCTCCTGATGGCAGCCGAGGCGGCGGCGCGGGAGGCCAAACGCGGCATTTGGGCCGATCCCGCCGTCATAAAAAACACCGAAAGTCCGGGCGATATTTTGGCCGGGATCGGGCAGTTTACGCTGGTCGAGGGCAAGGTTTTGTCGGTCCGGCAGGCTGGGGCAACGACTTATCTGAATTTCGGGCGAAACTGGACACGGGACTTTGCTGTGACTATTTCAAGGCGCATGCTACCTCTGTTCGAGGCGGCCGGCATCGCGCCTAAGTCCCTCGAGAATCGACGGATTCGCGTCCGCGGGTGGATCGAGGCGCGGGGCGGGCCGCGAATTGAAGTGCTCCGGGTGGGGCAGATTGAAGTGCTTGGCGGGAATTAGCGCATAATCCGGAAAAGTGGGGACCGTTTTTCCGAAGAGATCATGCGCAAACAAAGCGATGAGACTTGCGGGACGCTGACGTGGCTGGTGGTGGACGGCGCGAAACAGGGATGAGCCGCGGCCTTTGGGCTGCGCCGGCCTTGCTGTGCGCCGGGTTCACGCTGGCCGCCTGCGGCGACATCAGCCGATTCCAGACCGGAGCGCCCTCTTCTCCGACGGTCTCAAATCCCCCGGCCAAGCCCAACCGCACTGTCGCCCAAAGTCCGGCGGCCGAGCGCGAGCATGAGCGAATCCTGTCGTCTTATGGTGGGTCCTATGACGATCCCAAGCTGGAAGCCCTGATCGGCAGAACGGTCGATCGGCTGGTGGCGGCGTCGGATCGTCCCGATCAGGCCTATAAAGTGACGATCCTCAATTCGGGCGCGGTGAATGCGTTCGCGCTGCCGACTGGCCAGCTCTACGTCACCCGCGGCCTGATCGCGCTGGCGTGCGACACCTCGGAATTGTCGTCGGTGCTGAGCCATGAGATGGCGCATGTGCTGGCCAAGCACGCTTCGATCCGGGAAGACCAGGCGCGCCAGGCCGCGGTGGTCACGCGGGTGGTCACCGAGATGGGCAGCGATCCCGATCTGACTGCGCTGGCGCTGGCGAAAACCAAACTGACGATGGCAAGCTTTTCGCGCGCCCAGGAATTCGAAGCGGACGGTATCGGCGTCGGCATTTCGGCGCGCGCGCATTTCGATCCCTATGGCGCGTCGCGTTTTCTCACTGCGATGGAACGCAACGCCGAATTGAAAGCGGGCAAGACCTCGGTTGATCCGCGCGCGCAGGACTTCCTGTCGTCGCATCCGGCGACGCCCGAGCGCGTCGAGAACGCGCAGAACAGCGCCCGGCAATATACTTCGCCGGAGGGCGGCGAGCGCGACCGCGAGACTTATCTGGCCGCGATCGACAACATCGTCTATGGCGAAGATCCGAGCGAAGGTTTTGTGCGCGGCCGCCGCTTCCTGCATCCCAAGCTCGGCTTCACCTTCGCCGCGCCCGACAATTTCACGCTGGATAATACCGCGCAGGCCGTGATCGGCGTGCGCGAAGGCGGCACCCAGGCGATGCGCTTCGATGTCGTGCGCGTGCCGGCGGAGCAGTCGCTCGGCGACTATCTCAATTCGGGCTGGATGGAAAATGTCGACAAGGGCTCGACCGAGGACCTGACCATCGGCGGCTTCCCCGCCGCCGCCGCGACCGCCCATGGCGATCAATGGCAGTTCAAGGTCTATGCGCTCCGGTTCGGCAGCGACGTCTATCGCTTCATTTTCGCCGCCAAGCAGAAGACCACTGAAAGTGACCGCAACGCCCGCGAAACCGTCAATTCCTTCCGCCGCCTGACGCTGGAAGAAATCCAGGCCGCGCGGCCGCTGCGCATCAAGGTGATCAACGTACAGCCCGGCGACACCGTGGACTCGCTGTCGCACCGCATGGCCGGCCTCGACCGCCCGGTCGAACGCTTCCGCATCCTCAACGGCCTCGACGCCCGCGCCCAGGTCAAGGCGCGCGACCGCGTGAAGATCGTGGTGGATTGATCGCGGGTCGGCAGCGCTGCGAAAGCATAAATGTAGGGTGGGCAAAGCGAAGCGTGCCCACCACCATCAAGCCGAGCATCGACGTTTAGAATGGTGGGCACGGCGCAAGAGCGCCTTTGCCCACCCTACGAATATCCCAGCCTTCGCTGGCACGACTCGCCAAAAAATGTAGCAATCTGGAACCCTTCCATCCCCCTCCCCCGCCCCGCAAAATGAGAGAATTCTTAACGACTTATGTCCTAGCCTCGGAAACACCCCCGATACGGTCATTTCGCCAAGGTATTTCGCGAAGGCTTTCATGTCCGCTTTGTCCACCGATCCCGACGACAATGCCGAAATGTTCGACCTCGCGCCGGTGTCGCTCTGGATCGAGGATTACAGCGCGGTTCGCCAACTGTTCGAGCAGTGGCGCGCGGACGGCGTCGACGATATCGAGGCGTTCCTCCTCGCCGACCCGAAGCGCGTCCGGCAGTGCTCCGAGCGCATGCGCATCCTCAAGGTCAACCGTAAGACCCTGTCGCTGTTCGGCGCCCGCGATCTCGATCACTTGATGGAAAATCTTGGCCAGGTGATGCGCGACGACACCTTCAAGAGCCTGGTCGAGGAGATGGTCCAGCTCTGGAACGGCAAGAGCGGCTTTTCCGCCAACACCGTGAATTACACGCTGGGCGGCCGGCGTCTCGACATCCAGCTCTCCGGCACGATCCTGCCCGGTCACGAAGCGAACTGGGACCGCGTCATGATCGCGATCGAGGACGTGACCGAGCGGGAAAATGCCCGGCGCCGCCTGACGGATAGCGAGAATTACGCATTCGGCCTGTTTGCCTATTCACCGGTCTCGCTGTGGGTGGAAGATTTCAGCAGCGTGAAACGGCTGATGGACGACGTCCGCGCCCGTGGCGTCGAGGATTTTCGCGTCTTCACTGACGTGCACCAGGAATTCGTGCCGCGCTGCATCAGTGAAATCCGCGTGCTCGACGTCAACGACCGGACGCTCGAACTGTTTAACGCGCCCGACAAGGCGACCTTGTTGCGCAGCCTGCCTATCGTGTTCCGGGACGAAACCGGACCGGACTTTCGCGAGCAGCTGATCGATCTGTGGGACGGCAAGCTGTTCCAGCAGCGCGAGGTGGTGAATTATACGCTGGATGGTACGAAGCTGCATCTGCTGCTGCAATTCTCGGTGTTGCCCGGTCACGAAGGCGACTGGGCACAGGTGCTGGTCGGGCTGACCGACATCTCCGCGCGCAAGAAGGCGGAAGCCTATCTCGAATATCTCGGCACCCATGATGTGCTGACGCGCACCTTGAATCGCTCGTTCTTTGTCGACGAACTCAATCGATTGGACCGCAAGGGCCCGCATCCCGTCACCATCATCATCGCGGACCTCAACGGGCTGAAAACCGCGAACGACGAACTCGGCCATGGCGTCGGCGATGCGCTGCTGCGCCGGGCCGGCGAAGTGTTCGGCTCGCTGGTGTCGAAGCCGGCTTCAGTGGCGCGGATCGGCGGCGACGAATTCGCGGTCTTGTTGCCCGGCACCGACGCCGCCGGCGGTGAAGCGGTTTTGGCTTCGCTCGCGGAACTGATCGTACTCAACAACCAGTATTATCCCGATTTCGAGCTCAGCATCTCCACCGGCATCGCCACCAGCCGTCCCGGCGACCGGCTGGAACAGGTGGTCAAACGCGCCGACATGAAGATGCTGCACGCCAAGCGGCTGTATTATCTGGAAGCCGATCGCGACCGGCGGATCACTGGGGCGGCGTGAAGCGGTTACGGCGGCGGCGAAGATTCTGGGCGTTTGATTCCTGCTTCAGCAAAATCGGTGTCGTCCCTGCGAACGCAGGGACCCCCTAGCGTGAGCGCAATTGCGCTTATCGCGGCGCCATGGCCTATCGGTTTAGACGCTGGAGGTAGAGACCTTCCTAACCAGGGACACCTGTGGTTATGGGTCCCTGCGTTCGCAGGGACGACATGAGAGATCACAACAACAAAAAAGCCCGGCACTGCCGGGCTTTTGATTGTCTGTATCCGCTAACTCGCTTACGCGGCTTCGTCCGCGACGGCGGTATCGTCGCCATCGGCATCGGCGTCGCCATCCGCTTCACCGTCAGCCTCGACTTCGGTCTCGGCCTTGGCGCCGCGGCGCGGGCTCTTGGCGAGCTGGCCTTCGATTTCCTTGACCGCTTCGGTTTCGGTCACATGCTGCACGACGGCGATTTCACGCGACAGACGATCGAGCGCGGCTTCATAGAGCTGGCGTTCGCTGTAGGACTGTTCGGGCTGCGATTCCGAGCGATAGAGATCGCGCACCACTTCGGCGATCGCGACGATATCTCCGGAATTGATCTTCGCTTCATATTCCTGCGCCCGGCGGGACCACATCGTGCGCTTGACGCGGGCGCGGCCCTTGAGGGTTTCGAGCGCGCGCTTGACCAGCGCCGGATCGGACAGCTTGCGCATCCCGACATTGGCGACCTTGGCGGTCGGCACCCGCAGCGTCATCTTGTCCTTCATGAAATTGATCACGAACAGTTCAAGCTTGGCGCCGGCGATTTCCTGCTCTTCGATGGCCAGGATCTGGCCAACGCCATGGGCGGGATACACCACGAATTCGTTGGTCTTGAAGCCCTGGCGCTGGGTCAGGGCCTTCTTCGGCTCCTCGACGCGCGGCGCCACGGCCACCGGCTTTGCCGCAGCGGGCTTGGCGACGGGGGCAACGACAGGCTTGGTGACGACTGCAGCCTTGGGAGCAGCAGCCTTGGGGGCGATTTTGGGAGCAGCGACCTTCGAAGCAGTAGGCTTCGAACCCGTCGCTTTCGCGGCAGTTTTTGCAGTCTTGTTTGGCATTTCGCTTCTTTTGTTCTTTGAGGATTTTGCAGCCGAGACCTTGGTGGCCTTCCTCGTATCCTTGAGAGAAGTCCGGGCACGGCTCTTGGTTGCACTACGGCTTACCGCAGCGGCTTTTTTGGAAGCCTTTGATATAGAAGGCTTGGATACCGAAGGCTTGGTAACAGAAGCCTTGGAAACACTCTTTTTACGCGTTTTCTGTGACACAGCCTGCGCGCGGAACTGCCACGCCCCTGTTGGATGTTTTCACGGGAACCCATGGGGGCCCAATTACGCAGGCTGACGGGTTCGGCTTGTTAATTTGCCGAATATAGCACATTTCCCGCAAAAATCAATGGTTTATGCCCCCTCGGAGGCGCTCCGAAGGCGGTTTCAACGACATCACAGGGATTAGGGTTAAGCCGAACCGTTTCAAAAGGGCACAAACGGCCTCAGCTCAGAACCCAAAAAATACCGTTTGGGATCAATCGCCGGTACCCGGTGCCGGAGAAAAATATTTCTCGAACTTGCCTTCCATGCCCTCGAACTCCTTGGCGTCGGCCGGGGAGTCCTTCTTCTGGGTGATATTCGGCCAGCTCTTGGCGTATTCGGTGTTCACCTCGAGCCATTTTTCGAGGCCCGGCTCGGTATCCGGCTTGATCGCGTCCGCGGGACATTCCGGCTCGCAGACGCCGCAATCGATGCATTCGTCCGGATGGATCACCAGCATGTTGTCGCCTTCGTAGAAGCAGTCTACGGGGCAGACTTCAACGCAATCGGTATATTTGCATTTGATGCAGGCTTCGGTGACGACGTAAGTCATCCAGGGCTCCGGAACGGGTCAATTCTGAGGTTTGCGTAGCGCAGGAAGTGCGCAGCCGCAAGGGAAGCAAAGCGCTTCCGGGAAGGCTTGTCATGCCATCCTGCGCTGGCTGCATGGGGTGGGATTGAAATAGTTACTCCGGCGGGGGTTTTTGATCCGTCATGTCCGGCTTTGTGTCCGGTTTGGCCTGCATATCGACATAGAGCACGCGCGCGGCGGTGGCATCGCCCCGACGCTCGGAAAATCCGACCACTTTTAGAATGCGCACGGTGCGGTCGAGCCCGATGGTCAGGACATCGCCAGGCTTCACGGCATGGCCGGGCGCCTTTTCGCGTTCGCCATTGATGCGGACATGACCGGCCTCGACCAGGGCGGCCGCACTGGTGCGGGCTTTGACCACCCGCGCATGCCACAACCATTTGTCGAGACGCTGCCGTTCCAAGCACCAGGACTCTATTTCTGACGCGTTTTCTACCGCAGATAAGTCTACGCAATCTGCGTAAACTTGACTGCTATGCGAACCGATACCCACGGAGCCTGTCATCGGGCGCGCGTTCGCGCGACCCGTTGGCTTGAAAACGCTTTGGTCTAATCTTTACGGCCGCCTGCGAGCTGTTCGCGCAGCGCCGCCAGTTTGGCAAAGGGCGAATTGGGATCGGCCGGGCGATCGCGCTCGCGCGGACTGGCGCTGGTCGCGTATTGCCGGTGCGACGGACCGCCGCCGCCCGAGCGGCCGTCACGGTCGCCCTTGTCGCGGCCACCTTTATTGTCGCGATCGCGCCCGCCCTTGTCGCGGCCACCGCCGCCGAATTTGCCTTTCGGCCGATCGCCATCGCGATTGTCTCTGTTGCCCCGATTGTCGTTGCCTTTGCCCTGGAATCTTTCGCGCGGCGGACGGTCGCCTCTGTCCTCGCGCGGCGCCGGCGCGCCATTTACCGGCGCACCATCGGCGGGCGCGGCCGCGACCACACCCTCGGCCGGCGGCGTATCGGTGCGGGGCTTTCGGAAATCATTGCGGCGTCCGCGCCGATGCCGCTCGTGCTTGGCGGCATCGCCAGCTTCGCCGGCGACGGCCTCGCCCGCTGCGGCCGGCTGGGCGCCCGCGGCAGCGCGATCCGGACGATGATGGCGGTTATTGTCGCGACGCGGCGGCCGGCGCTCTTCCGAGCGGCCACCGGGCCGCCAGACTTCGACCAGTTCTGGCGCGGCTTCCGCGGTCGTCCCAGCTTCTGCAGTCGCTTCTACCGGCGCAGCATCGCTGGCAGTAGCGGGTTCAGCCGTGACTTCAGCGAGAGTCTGCGCGGCGACCTGTTCCTGAGGCTTGTCTTCCGCAGGCTGCGCCTCAACGGCGACAGGCGCGTCTTGGCTCGCAACGCGCAAGACATCCCGAAGCACTGGCGCTGCCGGTGCAGCGCTCTCATCGCTGACCGGCGGTGCATCGGGCGTGACGCTCGCGGTCTCGACTGTCTCAGGCGTTGTTTCAGCGGTGACGACCGCGGGCTCTGCATCGGCGGCTACGACGGCGTTCTCTGTCGCTTCTGTCGGCGCATCCACTGTTGCATCAGCTGTCGCTTCCGCAAGCGGCGTCTCCGCAGCAGCAGCTTCAACCATCGCAGCCACCGGCTTCGGCGGCAGCGGGGGGCGGCGCTCCATGCGATAGCCGAGCGCGCGCAGGATCGAGCCGAAATCTTCGCCGGCCGAACCCGTCAGCGACGTCATCGCTTGCGTGACGACAAAACTGCGGCCATCGAACGCGCCGGCGGGTTTTTCGCCCAGAGAGCCCTCACGCCAGGACAGCGCCGGACGAATGAGATCGGCCAGTCGCTCCAGAATATCGACCCGCACCGCGCGCTCGCCGCATTGGCGATAACCCAGCACGCGATAGGCGTCGCGATTGAGCTGCTTGTCGACCGCGAACGACGTGCGGCCCGAACCTGCCAGATGCTGCGCGCCCGACAGTGCCGACATGTCGACATTGTCCTGCTTCTGGGCCCATAGCAGCGAGGCCAGCGCACGCGCCGCGGGTTTCAACAGCGGCGGCACATAGATGTGATAGGCGCCGAAGCGCACGCCGTATTTGCGCAAGGCTGCGCGCGAGGGCTGGTCGAGATCCTTCATCTCGGCCGCGATCTTCGAACGCTCCAGCACGCCGAGCGCCTCGATCAACTGGAACGCGATGCCGCGGCCGATGCCGGTGATGTCTTCGGCCTTGGACAGATCGAACAGCGGCCCCAGCAGCTTTTCGATATGCGTCTTGAGCCACAGATCGAGCCGGGTCTGCACGGCTTCGCGCGCCGGGCCATTTAAGCGATCGTCCGAGATAATGCGGATGCGTGGATGCAGCGCGTCGTCGGCCGCGACCAGCTTGGCGACGGCGTCGCCGGTCCAGCGGATGGTGCCATCCGACGCCAGCACGAACTGATCGTCCGGTGCGGCGGCGAGTTTCTCGGCGCGCCCCTCGATTTCGCCGGCCAGCGCCTTGAGCGCGGCAGCCTGCAGGGCCTTGGCTTCGGAGCCGGCCTCCGCCGCATCAGGCGCAAAGGTAAATCCATCGAGCCGGCCAATCACATGGCCTTCCACAATCACTTCGCCGGTCTTGCCGATTTCCGTAGTCAAAACGCTGTTCTCCCGCAGGCGGCGCATCAATACACTGGTACGACGATCAACGAAACGCTCTGTGAGCCGTTCATGCAGCGCATCGGACAATTTATTTTCAACTTCCCGCGCCAGACCCTGCCAATGTTCGGGGTCGGCCAGCCAGTCCTGCCGGTTGGCCACGAACGTCCAGGTGCGGATTTGCGCGATCCTGCCCGATAAAGTGTCGATATCGCCGTCGGTACGATCGGCCTGGTCGACCTGGGCGGCGAACCATGCATCGGGAATCCGGCCCTTTTGCATCAGAAAGCCGTAGAGCGTGGTGACCAGTTCGGCATGCGCGGCGGGCGCGATCTTGCGGTAATCCGGGATCTGGCAGGCATCCCACAAGCGTTCGATGGCGGCCGAGCCCTGCGCCATATCGCGCACATCGGCGTCGCGTGCCGCATGATCGAGCACGCGCAGATCTTCGGCGATCGGCGCCCGGGTCAGCGCATCATGCGTCGGTGTCAGCGCCAAGGATACCTGCAGCGCGCCCAGCGAGGAAAAATCCAGCTTCGAATTGCGCCATTGCAGTACTTTTACGCTCTCGAACGTGTGATTCTGCAGCGCATTGACCAGTTCGGGCTCGAATGGCGCGCAGCGGCCCGTGGTGCCGAAAGTACCGTCGCGGGTGGCGCGCCCGGCCCGGCCCGCAATCTGCGCGAATTCCGACGGGTTCAGGCGCCGGAACTGATAGCCATCATATTTGCGGTCGGACGCGAACGCGACATGATCGACATCGAGGTTGAGGCCCATCCCCACGGCATCCGTCGCGACGAGGTAATCGACGTCGCCGGACTGGAACATCGCGACCTGCGCATTGCGTGTGCGCGGGCTCAGCGACCCCAGCACGACCGCCGCGCCGCCATGTTGCCTTCGGATCAGTTCGGCGATGGCGTAGACTTCATCGGCCGAGAACGCGACGATCGCGGTGCGCCGCGGCTGGCGCGTGATCTTGCGGTCGCCGGCAAACTCAAGCTGCGACAGCCTTGGCCGCGTGACGATCGAGGCGCCGGGCAACAACCGCTCGATGATCGGGCGCATCGTGGCGGCGCCCAGCAACAGCGTCTCATCGCGGCCGCGCCGGTTCAAAATGCGATCGGTGAAGACATGCCCGCGCTCGAGATCGGCCGCGATCTGGATTTCATCGACCGCGAGAAACGAAACATCCAGATCCCGCGGCATCGCCTCGACGGTCGAGACCCAGAACCGCGCCTTCGGCGGTTTTATCTTTTCCTCGCCGGTGATCAGCGCGACGGAATCGGGCCCGGCGCGATCGACGATCTTGTTATAGACCTCGCGCGCGAGCAGCCGCAGCGGCAGGCCGATAATCCCCGACGAATGCGCCAGCATCCGCTCGATCGCCAGATGGGTCTTGCCGGTATTGGTCGGCCCAAGCACCGCGGTGACACCCGCACCCGGGGCCCGGTCATTGGAAAACGAATGCGCGAACGATGACGAGGAAGAAGAGAAAGCCATATTTTTCAGGGGTTTCTTTTATGTGCCGGCGCGCTTGGTCGTCTTAGCCCGCCGATCGATCGCGCGTCCGTTGTGCGCCATTTCGTTACATTTTGCGATGCCTGCGCGGTCGAACTTTAAGTTCCGGAACGAGTCCGGAACGAATCGCGAAGGAATCGCTGACTCATCTGCACTCCGGCTTCGTTCACCGCAACATCTCGCGCTGACCCCTGATGTCAACACTAGATCAAGTTTGGCGCAGCGCGACAAGGGCAGGATTGGCGTCGAATTCCTTAAGTTTGCAGCGAGGGCGGAGTCGAATCAGAAGTGAGGAAGAGTCAAGCGATGAGTCAGGGCTCGAAATCCTTCTCTCGCGAGCGCCTCGCTCTCTCGCTCCCTCCCCCCTTGAGTGGGAGGGTCGGGGTGGGGGGTGACGCGGGCGAGAACTTCTCGGTTTGCACGCACTCCATCAGCACACGTCTTCAACTCGCATAGTCAAAAAAAGAAAACTTGCTGTCAGCATCGGAAGTTTCACGGAGAGAGTTTCGCTTGCGGCTACCCCCCTCCCCGACCCTCCCCCGCAAGGGGGGAGGAGAAGAAAGACCTACTGCGTCTTCGCGACGCGCGGCGGGGTCGCGGTGGTAATGAACTGCGTCGCTTCCAGCATCGCCACGCCCAAAGGCGTCGGGATCACCATGCGGAACGGGACCAGGATGCGGGTTCCCAAAACAGGCGCGAAGGCGATTTCCATGTTGCGCTGGGCGGAGAGATATTTGATCACGGGGCGATCGGGGATGTAGCCGGCGACCGGCGAGAAATACACCGCGCACACCACGACCGGGCCGGCATAGCCCTTTTCGGCCTTCACGGTTTCCATGCGCTTGAAATCGAGCTTCAGATCGTAGCGCAGCCTTCCGTCGAAAATCGCAGCCCCCGTATGGCAGGCTTCGGGGGTGAGCGGATCTGATGTGCCGGGCACGCGCAGCATCGATCCCGTCATCGGATCGAACACATTTTTGCGATGCGCGTCGGTCACGACCACGCGGTCGGGATCGACAGGCGGTTCGGGATCGATGCCAAACTCTTTGATGTTGCCGTTGGCCAGCACCATGTGGATGGCCTCGGACTTTTTCGAAGACGTCGTGGTGGCCTGATAATTGGTCGCGACCAGCGCGCCATTGACGACGCGGCCTTGCGCCGCACCCGTGCCGGAGCCGCCGGCGAAGGCTTTCAATATCCCCGACGTGCCGCCCTGGGCCGCCGCGGAGAACTGATCGTCCAGGATTTCGATGGCCCAGGAGCCCTTGCCGACGGGAATACCGGCCAGCGTCGCCTCATAATGCGCATCGAGCCGGCCCTGCGCCGAAGCCGTAGGCGTCCCCCCCGCCAGCACCACCACGGCGGCGAACAGGCCGCCCAACACCCGCAACGCCGGGACGGCCAGCCGGGGCGAAATCATGCCGTGGGTATGCACTGTCAGAACAATCCTTACATCAGCGCGACGAGGCATCATTTAAGCCAAAAAATCCGCCAAACAACGGATAAAACCGGGACATCAGCGGCAATCGGCGTGCTTTTTCAGCACATCCTTACTGAGGCCGGGCTTTAAGCGCGGAAAACCATGATGTCGGTGGCGAATACGCCGTTTATATGATGGATTGCAGAGGGTTCGGGGGCCTGTTCTCGTGTCCCGGACGCGGTGCAGCTTCGCTCTTTCCTCGTCATGGCCGGGCTTGACCCGGCCATCCACGCCTTATCGCGGCTCAAGGACAGCAAGACGTGGATGCCCGGGACAGAGGCGAGCGGAAGCGACGCCGTCCTTTGGACGGCTAAGCCCGGGCATGACGAAACCTAAAAGTCCTCGGGAACCCTTATTTCAGGGCCTTTGAAGCCTCCAAAACCTTGACGCCCCGCTCCTCTCCCCCTATACGTCCGCGGTTCCCTGAATGGGCGTGAATTTGAACCCTTGGCGCCGATCCCTACGCGGGACGGAAGCCGGGATGGAAGAGGATTTCTTGCGATGTCGCGGCGCTGCGAACTAACGGCCAAGGGCCCGATGGTAGGCCACAAGGTGAGCCACTCCAATATCAAGACCAAGCGCCGGTTCCTGCCGAACCTGTGCAACGTCACCTTCATCTCCGACGCGCTCGGCCGCAACGTGCGCCTGCGCGTCTCGACCAACGCGATCAAGAGCGTCGACCACCGCGGCGGCCTCGATGCCTACCTGGTCAAGGCCAAGGCCGACGTGCTGTCGCCCCGCGCCCTCGAACTGAAGCGCGCGATCGAGAAGAAGCTGCCGAAGACCGAATTCGTGAAGAAGCCGGAGCGTGTGAAGAAGGCGAGCTAAGCTTTTCGCGAGAGCGGTTCAGGGGTTTGAGAGTTTTGCGGCCGGGTCGAAAGACCCGGCTGTTTTTGTTTGGGGGGCGAGCGGTGGATGAGTTGGAGGGTAACTAGCGGTTGTCCGCCGACGCCAAAGGCGTAGAGTTCCATTTTCCGCGCACCGGCTATTCCACAAATTTTTTGCCCGTAGCGGTCGAGGGAGGCGGGATGGACACGCGCCGAATAACTGACGAAGAAGCAAAAATTATTCTGGGCTACGAGGAGAACCATTTTCGTGATTTGAAGGCCAAGGAAATCGCTCCCGGCAAACTTTCCCAATCCATTTCCGCCTTCGGTAATACTGCAGGAGGAGAGCTATACCTTGACGAAAATCCCACTATAACGAACGAAATCGGACGAGGCATAACAGGGCTGCGACGCGACGTTCAAATGAAAGACACGTTTGTGTTGCTGAGAAAGAAAGGATTGATCGAGCAGGTCCCGGGGAAACGAGGCAGAGCTACAGCTTGGCGAAAGGTCGAGACGCCCAAATAAGCGAAATGCTTGCTTTGGGTTGCAGCCTCTAGCTTCGTCAAACTCTCAACTCACCTGACTTACCGAACTTCCATCTATTTGCAATTCTCATCAATCAAATTGCGCCTAACATTCCGTACACCACCGGGAACTGATGTTGTCAGACAGCGGATCGAAGGCGAGCGATGGCGCAGTTAAATCAACCACGGACTTTACCGATAGACGCCTACGCGGGTGATCCATTTTTCAAGAGGCATCCTCGTTCGACGTGGAATGCTTGCATCGGAATACAAGGCGACGAGGAATATTACCTCGACGGATATATCGAAGCGGCAACAGAATTGACCTCCGCCGTTATCGATAAAAAAATGCTCGATAAGCGCGACACACTAATTCTTCCGATCCTGTACAATGCGCGACACGCAGTCGAGCTCTTGCTCAAATTTGCTTCGGTTCGCCTCGTGAAAGCCGGATTGCTCTCGTCGGGCGGCCGCCCCAATCACAACATTCGCGGATATTGGGAGCGGCTGAATGCAGCCGCCCTCGGCGACGAGAAACTTAGCAAGCAGATTCAAGCTCTCAAGCCTTTTGTCGACAGCCTCTCACGCATAGACAGCGACGGGCAAGAGCTTCGCTATCATCTTAGCCGGTTCAATGACCCAAGCCTGGAGGACTATTCCCTCGCCAATTTAGAGGTAATTCGCGCGAGCCTTTCCGAATTGTCTGAGATCATATCGATCCTAAAAAATCGCATTATTGGCTTCATTAATGAACGCAAATCAGGGCTTTTCACTAGCCGCTGCTCAAGACGCGACCTTTTGACCATTGCGCAGATAATTCCACGAAGGGAATCCTGGGGTATTCTGCTATGCCTTCCCCAATTTACCCCCCATTAACCATAATCTCCTACCCATTTAGCGTCTTCTCCCTTAGAGCCTTCGGAGAACGAGGCCATGGTCTCAGCCGTCAATAATAATCAAAGCAGCCAAAGCGTTTTCGCGCCGCAGCCGGCGGCGCAGTCGCAATCTTCCTCATCTTCGCAGAACACGTCGTTCCAGGATGCGGTCGCGCAATATACCCAGGATACGACGGCCGGGGCCGGCGGCAATTATGGCTCTGGCGGCACCAACAGCCCGACGCAGGCGCTGAGCAGCGATTTGATGTCGTCGCTGCTGTCGATGCAGTCGTGAGGCGGAAGTAATTCCCGTCATGGCCGGGTTTATCCCGGCCATCCACGTCTTTCTTGACGTGGGGGAAGTAAGACGTGGATGCCCGGAATAAATCCGGGCATGACGAGCTGAGAGGCCTGCGCCCACGCATGCTGCAGAGAACGAAACGCCGGTCCCGCGCGCGGCTGCTATTTGACCGCCAGTCATTTGACCGTCAGGGCGTCACGCGCCTTGACCAGCCGGTCGAGCTCTTCCTGCTGTTGAGCCATGCGCCCGGATGTTCGTTCTTCATCCTGCGCGCCGGACGAGGCGGCGGCCTGTTCGACCAATTGCCGGATGTTGTCCCGCAATATGGCGATGCGATCGTTGAGTTCGGCTAGCGAAAGCGAATTGTCGTTGCTCATGGTCGATTCCTTGATGGGCCGAGATTAGGATCTTTTTTGACGCGTTTTCTTGACGCGAACCGGTACCCACTTCGCTTAAAAACGCTATAGCCTTCGCTGCGCATCCTGCCACATCAATCGATCAGCGCGCCATGGGTTCCCTCCGGGACACGTCTCGTTCCCCCGGGGAGCATTTCGCTCTTCCTCACGCGACGACAGGACGCAGGCGCCGCGGCTGAAATCGCTTGAACCTCTTCCGCTTCCGGCGACTCCTAGTACGGACCCGGTTCACCGAAGAGCCCGCGCCGCCATGACGCTCGCGATCCTGCTCGTGACCCTCGCCTGCCTCGCCGCATTGTCGGTGCGCCTGGTGCTGGCGATGGTGAAGCGCAAGCACGACGCAACAGAATATTACAGGAGCTGGGGCAGCTACCGGCATCCGATCGTGCTGCAAGGCCGGATCATCAAGCAGGAGGCGGATCTGCTCGCCGCCCAGGGCGCGGTCTGGCTCGCCGCCGATTTCAGCGACGACGGCAAACTGATGCGCGTGGTCAAGCATTACCGCGGCGAGGTGTTCTTCGAATATGTCTATGCGTATCACCCCAACGGAAGGCTGAAGAGCGCAACCGTAACGCGCGACGGACGCGTGACCGTGCTGGAATATGATTCGCGCGGGCGCAGGATCTCGGAGGCGAGTATTGCGTTTTGAGATTCTCTTACTTCACCTCTCCCACCCAACTCGGGTTTACCCGAGTTGGGCATATTAAATTGTCGAAGTCGGATATATCCGACTTCGAGTGGGAGAGATCGGATCGCATCGCAGATGCGATCCGGGTGAGGGGTTACGGACTATCGATAGAGGTTCAACCGGGATGATTGTCGACATTTTAGACCGGCATGATCCCCGACAGGTTGGGTTGGGCGGGCTTTTCACCCGGGTCGTGGAGCCCCTCGCGCTGCGGAGCGAACCGGGTGAAAAGCCCGCGACGGTCGATGAGACCGATATCCAGATCGCAGAAGCGCACGACGTGGTCGCCGGTCTCTCGCTCGAGAATGCCAACGAGTTCGTTCACCAGCGCCTCGCCGATAAAGACGAACTCGCCCTTCCATTTGATCTCGCCGTTGCTGCGGACGCGCCGGACCTGGTGATCGGCATCATACCAGGGGTCTTCCGCTCGAGGCGGCATGGCGCGCTGGGACTGGATATAGGCCTGCGCCGGCGGCCGTTGGCCAAGCGCTTCGTGCGGGCGCTCCTGGTTGTAATGGCGACGGAAGTCGTCGAAGCGAACCTGTTGCTCGGGCGCGTTCCTGGCCGGCGGAGCCGAGGTCTGCGCCTTCAGCGTGCGGTGCATGCGCTCGTGCCGGCCGTTCTCCTGCGGCGAGGCTGGATGAATGAAGTGCGGCACGATGCCGAGCTTCAGCCACCAGGCCGACAGCTTGGTGAGACCGCCGGCGCCGCGCGAACCGAACGGCGATCCATTGTCGCAGCGGATCGCAGCGGGCAAGCCGTACTCGCGAAATGCTCGCTCAAAACAGGGCCGAACACCCTCGATGGTAGGATCGACGATCCGCAGTTCGATCAGGAAACGGCTGTGACTATCGGCCACCGTCAGAGGATCGATCCGCCGTTGGTCCCGGGTGCGGAACCATCCCTTGAAGTCGGTGCTCCATTCGTCGTTGGCAGCTGTCACCGGCGTACAGGGCCGCCGTTGATCGAGTGGTTGACGGCGTCTCTTCACCGGTCTGACCAGACCTGCGCGCTTGAGAATGCTCCCGATCGTCGAGGCCGCGGGCCAGGCCATCT
The DNA here is from genome assembly GCA_963790595.1 of uncultured Alphaproteobacteria bacterium. GTDB lineage: Bacteria > Pseudomonadota > Alphaproteobacteria > Rhizobiales > Xanthobacteraceae > Bradyrhizobium. The sequence goes on from CAWBPE010000002.1 coordinate 65,190, forward strand.
CCGGCGCCTCGCGCTCAAGTACCGCCAGAACCTTGCGCGGCCCCAGATACGGAAAACGCTGCCGAACCGTAATCACCTTCTCGACGATTGCACCATCCGTAGTCTGACAACATCGCAACGGCGCATGCGAGCGATCCTCAAACCACCCCGCAGCGCCGCTCTCCTTGCGCTTGCGCCACTCATAAAACGTGTCGCGGCTAACCCCGTAGCGCCGGCAAAGCTCCGATACGCTCCAGTTCCCGCTTTCATACTCCAAAAGCATCCGAACACGCTCTTCCATCCGACCGGTCTCTCTAAATGGCATCGGAGGGCCCTCCCTACGATGCATTCTGAAACCTGTCGGGGATCATCCCGGTCTAAATTGTCGGGAATCTATCCGGTCTGCACCAGACCTGAACCCCTCACCCCAACCCTCTCCCACAAGGGGAGAGGGGGCTCACCGCCGTTGCTGAAGCATCGTGCTCCATGAGCGCCCACCCTCTACCCGACGGGCAAATCACGTCACCTTCCGCTAATCGATTGTCCAGCCCCTTCGCGAAAAATATTCTGATTTTCAGAAATACCGAATCACATTAAATTCCCCGCCGTCTCGCGCCCACCCAGAGGGGCGTTTCGCGATCGTCACGGACGTAGGGCGCGGGATGCGGTGGACGCTGGGTGCCGTGAGACGAACGGCATGAAGCGGACGGCGAAGTCGTGTGGTCCTGATGCCCCGACGCTGGCATCAAGTTTCTGGGAAGCAAGTTTCTCTTGAGAAGCAAGCTTCTTGGGGGTGACGGTGGCAAAAGAGCCCGGTCACCGGGGAGAGCACGAAATAGGCTGTTAAAACCACTGCGCGGGGAATGCCGGGTGTTTCCGGTGTGACCGTGGTGACTAACGCGCGTGTTTACTACCCACTACACGCGCGGCTGCGGGCGCACCAGCGCCCGGCATTCCCTGCGCCCTCTGATGGAGGGCGGGAAGTTGATGGCATAACTCGGGCGAAACGCGCCGCGGGAATGCGAAGGTGTGTTTGGTTCTCCCTCGCCCCGTTCTTACGGGGAGAGGGTTGGGGTGAGGGGCTGCTTCCGCGAGCGACGCGCGTTGAGAGTCCCTGAACCTCCCCCGAATTGGTGGACACCTGTAGTAGGCTCTCAGAGCCAGGAGGTGTCGGATGGAAGGACGTCCACGTCGGTCGTTTACGGACGACTATAAGCAGCAAGCTGTTGATCTGGTGGCTTCGAGCGGTCGATCGATCGGTTCGGTAGCCAAGGAGCTTGGGCTGCGTGATTCGGTATTACGGCGCTGGGTCGAGCGCATGGGGCGCGGGCCGACGGCAGCGCCGCGGCTCCCCACACAGCAAGCGGTGCTGCCGTCGGCAGACCAGGCTGCGGAGATCGCCCGTTTGCAGCAGGAGAACGAGCGGCTGCGGATGGAGCGCGACATTTTAAAAAAGTCGATCGCGATCTTTGCTGGAGTTCGGACATGAGGTTCCGCTTCATCGAAGATCACCGCACCGATTACCCGATAAGGATCATGTGCGGTGCGCTCGCCGTCTCGCCGGCCGGCTATTATGCTTGGCGCTCACGTCCGCAGAGCCAGCGGTCCGCCGCCAATCGTGACCTCATCGATGACATCAAGCGGGTTCATCGTGACACCTGCGGGCGCTATGGCAGCCCGCGTATTCATGTTGAGTTGACGGCCCAGGGTCGCGGGGTGAGCCATGGCCGCATCGAGCGGTTGATGCGCCATCATGGTATCAGGGCCATCATGGCGCGGCCACGCAGAGCGCGAACCACCGACAGCCGTCACGATTACCCGATCGCCCCGAACCTGATCGACCGGAACTTCATCGCCGCCGCGCCTAACCGGATCTGGCTCGCCGACATCACCTATATCGAGACCGATCAGGGCTGGCTTTATCTCGCAGCCGTCATGGACCTCTGCAGCCGCAGGATCGTCGGCTGGGCGATGGACGATCATTTGCGCACCGAACTGCCCTTGGCGGCCCTCAATATGGCGACATCAACCCGACCGACTGATGCCAATCTGATCCACCACTCCGACCGGGGCGTTCAATACGCATCGACCGACTACCGCAACGCGCTTCGCTCGGCCGGCTTCCAGGTCTCGATGAGCCGCAAGGCCGACTGCTATGACAACGCGCCGATGGAAAGCTTCTTCCACACCCTCAAAACGGAGCTCGTTCATCACCGGCATTATGCAACACGAGCGCAGGCCAAACGTGATATCTTTGCTTACATCGAAGGCTTCTACAACCGCACGCGCCGCCACTCGGCCATCGGTTATAGAAGCCCGATCGAGATGGAGCTAAAAGCAGCTTAACCCTGTCCACTTTTTTGGGGGAAGATCAGCACCGCTGTTTTGAAATTCGAATCCGAGAAACCAGCAACACACCCGGTGCGCTCTCTCCCCCCTTGCGGGGGAGAGTTGGAGAGGGGGTAGACGCAAGCACCGCCGTTGCGGCTACCCCCCTCCCTGACCCTCCCCCGCAAGGGGGGAGGGAAAAGAACGAGCGAGCATGACGAGATCGCGAGTGATGCGGTGGGCACGCTGGCGCTTTGCCCACCCTGCGTAATCGAATACAGTGGCCCAACATAAAAGCCGCCGGGAGAGAACAAAAAATGTCTAACAAAAAATTCAGAACTCTCGCGCCGGCACGTGCTGCGCAGCGCGGGCCTTGCGATCACAGCCGCCGCCACCTCGCGCCTCGGCCTGCAAAGCGCCCGCGCCGCCAGCTATCCCGATCGCCCGATCAAGATCATCGTGCCGTTCGCGCCCGCCGGCCCGACCGACATCATGGCCAGAATCCTGGCGCAGAATCTTGGCGCTGCGATCGGCGGCAATATCATCACCGAGAATCGCTCCGGCGCCGGCGGCAATATCGGGATCGGTTTTGTCAGCCATGCCGAGCCGGATGGTTACACGCTCCTGGTGTCCTCCAGCGCCTATGTCGTCAATCCCGGGCTCTACGCCAAAGTGCCCTACGATCCCTACAAGGATTTCGCGCCGGTCGCCGAGCTCGGCACCTCGCCGAATGTGATCCTGATCGATCCCAAGCTCGGGATTAACTCCATCGCCGAATTGATCGCGCGCGCCAAGGCGCATCCGGATGAGTTGAATTATGCCAGCCCCGGCATCGGCACCACGCCGCATCTGTCCGGCGAGTTGCTCAAGATCGCAGCCGGAATCAATATCACCCATGTGCCGTTCTCGGGGGCGGCGCCCGCGATCCAGGCGCTGCTCGGCGGCGTCACGCAGATGGCGGTCGCGGCACTGCCGCCCGCGCATCCCTATATCGAATCCGGCGCGCTCAAGGCGCTCGCCACAACCGGCGCGCATCGCTGGTTCGATATCAAGGACGTGCCGACCATGGTCGAACTTGGCTACAAGGATTTCATCGCCGAAACATTCCAGGCGTTTCTGGCGCCGGCCAAAACCCCGCCCGAGATTATCGAAAAGCTGGCCGCGAAATCGATCGAGGTGCTGAAGCGGCCCGACATCAACAAACAGCTGCTCGACAACGGCTTCGAAGTCATCGCCAACGGCCCCGAAGGATTGCGCAAGCGCATCGCGGAGGAAGTGCCGAAGTGGCGCGAGCTGATTGCGAAAGCGGGGATACAGCCAGTGTGACTCAGTGTTGTTGCGATGAATGCGCGCTCGCGAAGCAATACAGGTGCGCTCCCTCTCCCCTTGTGGGAGAGGGTTGGGGTGAGGGGTCCAGGTCTATCGATAGTCCGTAACCCCTCACCCGTATCGCATCTGCGATGCGATACGACCTCTCCCACAAGGGGAGAGGTAAGAAAGAAAAACGAAAGAAAGAAACGAAAGGACCCCTCGTGAAGATCGTCGACCTGAGCCGTGAGCTTTACCACCGCACCCCGTCTTACCCCGGCCATTCCGCCATCATCCACGGCGTCTGGAAGACGCATGAAGAGTCATTCGCCGATGGCGGCAATGTGCATGGGCTGGCGTCGATGTACTTCGCGATGCCCGATCACGGCGGCACGCACATCGATGCGCCGCGCCACTTCGACAAGACGGGCCAGCCGATCAACGAATACCCGCTGGAAAACTGCATCGTGCCCGGCATCGCGCTCGATCTGCGCCACATCGCGCCGCGCGCGGAAATCACACCCGCCGATCTCGAAGCCGCGGTGAAGAAGGCCGGCGTGGAGATTCCGAAGGGCGGCACGGTGTTGCTGTGCACCGGCCATCACGAGCGCACGTTCCCGCGCAAGGAATACGGCACCGAAAATTCCGGCGTCAACGTCAAGGCTACCGAGTGGCTGGCCAAACACGGCATCGTCCATTTCGGCATCGACTCGATGCGGCCGGGGCCGGAGGGCCGAGAGAATTTGCTGGTGCACAAGGCCTGCTTCGATCTCGGCATCACCCACATCGAGAGCCTGTGCAATCTGGAAGCAATTTTGGGCGAAGGACCGTTTACGTTTATCGGCCTGCCGATGAAATGGCGCGGCGGCACCGGCTCGCCGATCCGCGCGGTGGCGGTGTTCGGGATGTGAGGGGGGTGAGGGGGGTGACGTTTATCCTCTCGTCATGGCCGGGCTTGACCCGGCCATCCACGTCTTGCTTCGGCGGAACAGAAAGACGTGGATGCCCGGGTCAAGCCCGGGCATGACGACCAACTTAGGTTGCCGCAGAATGACGGTTCGTCTACCTCGCCCCGAACGTCGTCGCGCCGAACAGCTCCTTCTGCGTCGAGGGCTGCGAGCGCCAATATTGCGGCGGCGCGTCGACATGGCCGCCGAGCTCGGCGGCGGCGTGCCAGGCCCAGCGCGGGTCGTAGAGCATGCCGCGCGCCAGTGCGACCATGTCGGCTTTGCCCGACGCGAGAATCTCCTCGGCCTGCTTCGCCTGTGTGATCAGGCCGACCGCCATCGTGGTCAATCCCGTGGCTTCCTTGATGCCCTGCGCCAGCGGCACCTGATAGCCGGGCGACAGCGGAATCTTCTGCAGCGGCGACACGCCGCCGGAGGACGCATCGATCCAGTCGACGCCGCGCTTTTTCAATTCCTTCGCAAGCTCGATGGTCTGCGCGAGATCCCAGCCGCCCTCGACCCAATCGGTCGCCGACACCTTGACGCCGACAGGCTTATTATCGGGAAACGCCGCGCGCACCGCGTCGAACACTTCGAGCGGATAGCGCATGCGATTTTGCAAGGAGCCGCCATATTGATCGGTGCGCTTGTTGGCGATCGGCGACAGGAATTCATGCGTCAGATAGCCGTGCGCGAAATGCAATTCCAGCGCGTCGATGCCGAGCCGCTCGGCGCGCTTGGCCGCCGACACAAATGCTTCCGTGATGCGCGTCATCCCGGCGGCATCGAGCGCGAGCGGCGCGGCTTCGCCTTCCTTGTGCGGCACCGCCGACGGCGCCACGGTCTGCCAACCACCCTCGGCAATCGGGATCTGCTGGCCGCCTTTCCAGGGCTGGTGGCTCGATCCCTTGCGGCCGGCATGCGCGAGCTGCATCGCGACCGCGGCTTTCGAATGCTTGCGGATCGAGGCGAGAATGGGCTTCAGCGCCGCTTCGGTGGCGTCGTTATACAGCCCGAGGCAGCCCGGCGTGATGCGGCCGATCGGCTCGACATGGGTGGCCTCGATGCAGAACATCGCAGCACCCGACAGCGCCATCGTGTTCATATGGGTGAAGTGCCAGTCATTGGCCGCGCCGTTCTCGGCCGAGTACTGGCACATCGGCGCCACCATGATGCGATTGGGAAGAGTGAGGTCGCGCAGCTTGATCGGCGAAAACAAAGCGCTCATGGCGTTATCCTGACAAAAAGTGGATCGGCTGAGATTTCTATACCTCTCCCATCGGGAGAGGTCGAATTTCGAACGCGTGAGAAATTCGGGTGAGGGGTTACGGTCTATCGATATACCTTACCCCCTCACCCCAACCCTCTCCCCATGGGAGAGGGAGCGCACCGCTGTTGTATTGCGCAGCGGGGAAGCGACGCTTTGAACTACGGTTGAATCCCCGCGGCCTTGACCACGGCATGGAAATCCGCGGTCTCGCGCGCCATGAACGCATCCATCTCAGTCGTGGTCATCGGCTGGGTTTCGACGCCGAGTTTCTTCAGCGCGGCCTGCGTCGCGGGCTCGGCCAGCAGTTTTTCGCCGGCGGTATGGAATTTCTCGACAATGTCGCGCGGCGTCTTCGCCGGCATGAACACGCCGAGCCAGAAGACGCTGTCGGCATTCTTCAGGCCGATATCGACCGGCGTCGGCACATCGGGCAATTCCGCCACGCGCTTCGGCGTCGATACCACCAGCGCGCGGACGCGGCCTTCCTGGATCAGCGGCAGCGCGGTCGCGAGCGGACAGAAATAAAAATCGATCCGGCCGCCGACAATATCGGCGATCACTTCGGCGCCGCCCCGGTAAGGCACATGGGTGGTTTCGATACCCGCGGCAAGGCGGAATTTCTCGGCGCTGATATGCACCGCACTGCCGACGCCGACCGAGCCGAACACAATCGATCCCGGCTTGGCTTTGGCAGCGGCGATGAATTCCTGAATGGTCTTCCACGGCCGCGACGGCGGCACGATCATCACATTGGCGCTGAAGCCGATCATCAAGGCGGAGGTGAGGTCCTTATTGGGATCAAAGGAGAGATTGGGATAGATCGCCGGCGCGATCGCCAGCGCGGAGGATTGCGCGAGAATGCTGTAGCCATCCGGATCGGCCTTCACGACCATCGCACTTCCGAGCGTGCCGCCGGCACCGGGACGGTTTTCGATCACGATGGATTGACCGATCTCGGCCGACAGCCGGTCGAACACCAGCCGCGGCACCACATCCGCCGCGCTGCCGGCACCGAACGGTATAGTCGCCCGGATCAGCCGCGACGGCCAGTTCTCCGCCTGCGCGGTTGCGGCGGAAAGGCTCAAGAGAAGGCAGATCGCATGGATCGATTTGTTCATCATCACTCCGGTTTCTCGCAACCTTCTTTGCAAGAACCGTTCCGTCTGACAATCGTTATTGCCGCACTATTGGCTCGCTTGGGCAAATTTACCAACTCTAAGATCGACCACACGATAACGATGGCCGGGCAGCAGCACGCAATCAGCCTCCGCGGCGAACTCGATCATCACGTGACCGTCGTCGAATTTGCTGGTCACCTTTCCGAAGCGGCCGAGCATGCGAATAAAGCCGGGATCTGCGGTCTTGAACAAATGGTTTTCCCGCAGCACGAAGCGCCGAGGTCCCGTCCACTCGATTTCGGGAATGGTTCGCCTGACGTCGTCATTGGTGCCGATGTTGCGGCTGGTGACTTCCTTGAACAGGCTCGTTCCGCCGACCAGATGCGCGCGGCCGTTTTCGATATTGTAGATGTTGAGCTGAACCCCATGACGGTCGAAGCGGAAACCAACGGCAACGTGCCGCGAATCCGACGACCATTGGCCGTGATAGGCGTCGGGAGCGGTGTCGAGATTGTTTTCCGAACCGATGTCGTCGAGCCGCGCGATCCTGCGATGCGCGGGCTCGGCCATCAGCCAGACGTGAAATTTTTCGTGGCCGCCGTCGCCGTCGCCATGGGCGGCCAGCGACATCCGTCTGTCGGGCGAAAGACCGTCGCGAATGATGGCGTATTCGTCGCCGGCATAATCGTGCTCGCTGGTGGCGCGAACCGGCGCGGCCGCGAGCGCCAGCCGCGCGGCGACAATAAAGCCCAGGAAGTGACGGCGGTTCATGGCCATTGGTCGCGGCGGCGCGGTGAGCGGTTCAGCATCGCGCGTCATTCCACCAGCGTGAATTGCAGCATCAGCGTGCGCTGGATCAGCGAGAAATTATCATCGGAGACCAGCGTCAGCACGGTCTCACCCTCCGGCGTGACATGGGCGTCGATGCCTTCCATATTGTCGATCTCGTCGTGCAGATCCGCGTCGAAGATCGCGGGGCCATCGACCGTCGCGCCCGGCGCCACCGATGCCAGCGGAATGCGCCGGATGCGGATGCCGACGCCCGACAGCAGCGAGAATTTGCGCTCCAGCACCAAAAGATCGCCCGAGGGCAGCAGTACCGCGTCACTGATGTCGAATTCTCCGGTGCGGCGGACGCTGAACTGTCCCGGTGTCGGACCGCCGACCAGAAACGCGATCAGATTGCCCTTGGCATCAAGGCCTCGCTCGGACATCGCAATCAGCGTGCCCGCCAGCGGCATGCCTTTCGGCACGAACACCAGCGCTTCCAGCCCTTTGTTCGATGGCAATTTGGCCGCCGCAGCCGGCAATGGCACCACCTCACCGTGCGAGCGCGTAAACCCCTTGCTGAAATCGAAGCGCAGCACCTGGTGGACGCGCTCCAGGCCGATATAGACAAAGGAGCCATCGAGCGCGATCGATTCCGAATCGAACCAGCCGCGCGTAGTGATCGGCTTGCCGTCCGGCCCCAGCATCGGCGCGGCCTCGACCTCGGCGAGCCCGCTCATCTCGCGGCCGCTATAGACGATCTTGCCGGTGAACCAGTTTCCCTTGTCGCTGAAAGAGATGAACCGCTCGCCCTTAGGGTCCAGCCGCAGGCCCGACAACCCGCCGAAGCCGGGAAAGCGCGAGGTCAGCACCAGCCCGCTGCGATATTCCAGCGATCCGAAACGCGTATGCGCGCGGTCGTTCGGATCAAAGGACTGTATTGCCCGCGCATTGACCTCGATCGATATAGGCGCGGCGACCGAGAATTCATCCGGCGGGATCGGCTTCAGCGGCGGTTGCGTCGCATGTTGCGCCGGCGCGATATCCGTCAGCGCGATCGTCCAGAGCCCGAGCGCGGTGGATTTCAGGAAGCGGCGGCGGGTGAGGTCGCGAACCGGGTCACGACTCATGAATATCTACGAGTGCAGTCTGCGCTTGGGACCGCCACCACGGCCTGTCTTGGCCGGCGCGGCGCCGCTAGTCTCGCTGAACAATTCAGCAAGCTTTTCGGTGATGGCGCCGCCGAGTTCTTCGGCGTCGACGATGGTGACCGCGCGGCGATAATAGCGCGTGACGTCGTGACCGATGCCGATCGCGATCAGTTCGACCGGCGAGCGAGTCTCGATTTCCTCGATAATATGACGCAGGTGCCGCTCCAGATAGTTGCCGGGATTGACCGACAGGGTGGAATCGTCGACCGGCGCGCCGTCCGAAATCATCATCAATATCTTGCGCTGCTCGGAGCGGCCGAGCAGCCGCTTGTGGGCCCAGTCCAGCGCCTCGCCGTCGATGTTTTCCTTGAGCAGGCCCTCGCGCATCATCAGCCCGAGATTTTTTCGCGCGCGGCGCCATGGCGCATCGGCGGATTTGTAGATGATGTGGCGCAGATCGTTAAGACGGCCTGGATTGGCCGGCTTGCCGGCAGCCAGCCACGCCTCGCGCGATTGGCCGCCCTTCCATGCCCGCGTGGTGAAGCCGAGGATCTCGACCTTGACGCCGCAACGCTCCAGCGTGCGCGCGAGAATATCCGCGCAAGTCGCCGCTACGGTAATGGGGCGGCCGCGCATCGAACCGGAATTGTCCAACAGCAGCGTCACCACGGTGTCGCGGAAGGTCGCTTCCTTTTCATGCATGAACGACAGCGGGTGATAGGGATCGGTGACCACGCGCGACAACCGCGCCGGATCAAGAATGCCTTCCTCGAGATCGAATTCCCAGGCGCGGTTCTGCTGCGCCATCAAACGGCGTTGCAGTCGGTTCGCCAGCCGCGCGACAATGCCCTGCAGATGCGCGAGCTGCTTGTCGAGATAGCTGCGCAGCCGTTCCAGTTCGTCATGATCGCAGAGGTCTTCGGCCGCGATCACCTCGTCGAATTTCGGCGCGAAGGCGTGATATTCCGGCCCGCGCGGTTCATTGATGCCGCGCGAATTCGGCCGCTGGGCTTCGCCCGGCGTCTCATCATCGCCGAGTTCGCCATCGTCGAACGTGTCGCTGGTGGAGGCCTGCGCGCTTTCCATCGCACTTTCGGACATTTCGTCCGAGGTGGCCTGGGCCTGATCGGCGCTCATTTCCTGCGCGGCGTCGCTGTCGGGCGAACCCTCGGCGCCGGACTGATCGTTTTCGCCGTCGCGATTCTCGTCCTCGTTCTCGTCGTCATCGGCCTCGGCATTGCGCTCGTCGCCGAGTTCGAGCGCGGTCAACAGATCATGCACCGCGTCACCGAATTTCGCCTGATCTTCCGCGAACCGGTCGAGCTGGTCGAGCCGCCCGCCGATCTTGTCTTCCAGCACCGGGCGCCACAGGTCGACCATCTTGCGAGCGGCCGCCGGCGGCGCGAGACCCGTGAGGCGTTCGCGCACCAGCATCGCCAACGCGTCGGACAATGGCGCATCGGCGCGATCAGTGATCTCGTCGAACTTGCCGCGATGGAAATGATCGTCGAGCATCGCGGTGAGATTCTTCGCAACGCCCGCCATCCGCCGCGAGCCCAGTGCCTCGACGCGGGCCTGCTCGACGGCTTCGAACACGCCGCGTGCCTGCGGATTTCCGGGCATCAATTTGCGGTGCACTTTCGGATCGTGACAGGCGAGTTTCAATGCGATCGAATCGGCATGACCGCGCACGATGGCGGCGTCACGCCGGGTCATCTTGCGCGCCGGCTCCGGCAGCCGCGCCTTGCCCGGTGCCAGACCGGGACGCTCGGCCGCGAACGTCACCTCAAGCTCCGGCGCTTTGGCGATCGCGCGCAGGCAAGACGTCACCGCGCGCTTGAACGGCTCGGTCGGCGCTTCCTTCGATCCGGTGCGAAATTTGGAGTTCGACGTCGTCATGTCTGCCTCACCGCCGTCGTCCCTGCGACAGCGGGGACCTCACGGCGGCCATTATGGTCGGACTTCTCTTGTTTGAGCATGACCTTTTCGGAAAACCGGTTCCCACTTTTCCGGATCATGCTCTAGGAAAGCGCCACGTTCACCGAGGATTCCGCGAGTTCGGCGTTGAAGCAGCGCTGATAGAATTCAGCCACCAGCGGCCGTTCCAGCTCGTCGCACTTGTTGAGGAAGGTGACGCGGAACGCAAAGCCGATATCGGAGAATATCTCGGCGTTTTCCGCCCAGGTGATCACGGTACGCGGGCTCATCACCGTCGACAGATCGCCATTGGCGAAGGCGTTGCGGGTGAGATCCGCCAGCCGCACCATCTTGTTGACGATGTCGCGCCCTTCCTGGTTGCGATAGTGATGCGCCTTGGCGAGCACGATCTCGACTTCCTCGTCATGCGCCAGATAGTTCAGCGTGGTGACGATCGACCAGCGGTCCATCTGGCCCTGGTTGATCTGCTGGGTGCCGTGATAGAGGCCAGAGGTATCGCCGAGCCCGACCGTGTTGGCGGTCGAGAACAGCCGGAACGCCGGATGCGGCTTGATCACCTTGTTCTGGTCGAGCAGGGTCAGTCGCCCCGAAACTTCCAGCACGCGCTGGATCACGAACATCACGTCGGGACGGCCGGCGTCATATTCGTCGAACACCAGCGCGATATTGTTCTGCAGCGCCCAGGGCAGAATGCCGTCGCGGAATTCCGTGACCTGCTTGCCGTCACGCACCACGATGGAGTCTTTGCCGACCAGATCGATACGGCTGATGTGGCTGTCGAGGTTGACGCGCACGCAGGGCCAGTTGAGCCGCGCTGCGACCTGCTCGATATGGGTCGACTTGCCGGTGCCGTGATAGCCCGTGACCATGACGCGGCGGTTCTTGGCAAATCCGGCGAGGATCGCGAGCGTGGTGGCGCGATCGAAACGGTAATCGGCATCGACATCCGGCACATGCGGATCGACCGCGGAATAAGCGGGGACCTCAAGGTCACTGTCGATCCCGAATACCTGCCGAACCGACACCTTCATATCGGGCAACCCGGCGGGCGCCCCGGCATTTTCTTGCGATTTGGTCATGGCGGCGGTCGTCATCAATCCTCCGAGGTCTCGGACGCTCCCGAAACCAGATTTTATGGTGTGGCTGCGGATGGGTGCTCGAATAAACCTATCAGAGAGCCGCGGCGGGCAGAAGCCCGCGGCTTAATCAAAGTTCCGTTGCTATATCATCAAGATAGGGGCTGAGCCCGGTTTTTGGAAGGCTGCCCTGCGAATCACGCCGTACTTTCGCCGGCCCAGCCGGGCAGTCCTGCCCCAAGGGGCATGCATGGAGCCCTATTGGCACTTTCCACCCTCGCCGCGAGTTGTGTTAGGTCTGCTTTAGGACCGGTCCGCAACGCCCGCACAGGAATTTTGTGACTTCATTTATTGACCCATTGATTGCGTTCGTTTCAACGCATCCCGAATTGGCCTATCTCACGCTGTTCCTCGCAGCCCTGCTGGAGGCGGTTCCGGTCGTCGGCGCGGTGATTCCGGGCTCGACCATCATCTTCGCGCTGAGCGCGCTGGTGCCGGGCGGCGAGTTGAAGCTTGAATGGGTGCTGATCGCCGCGGGTGCCGGCGCGTTGCTCGGCGACGGCTCGGCGTTCTGGATCGGGCATCGCAGCCAGCGCGAGATCCTCAATGCCTGGCCGCTGTCGAATTACCCGAGCGTGGTCGCGCAGAGCGAGGCGTTCTTCAATCGCTGGGGCGCGCTGGCGGTATTCTTCGCCCGCTTCGTGCCGCCGATACGCGCCTTTGTGCCGGTCACCGCGGGCGCGCTCGGAATGTCGCCGAAAATATTTTACGCGGTCAATATCCCCGCGATCCTGCTATGGGCCCCTGCGCATGTGCTGCCGGGCGTGCTCGCGGTATCGGCGCTACACAAATACGGCGGATTTGCACCGCATTCCGGCCTCGCCAAGCATTACTGGATGCTGTTCGTGATCGGCGCCGCTGTGATTATCGCGCTGGCGTTCTGGGTGATCCGCCGCCGGAAGGGCGGCGGCGTGATCGAGCCGGCGGCGCCGGTTCGCAAGAACCCGTGATTTTACCTGCAACGCAAGCGGTCCCCTCATGGTGAGGAGGCGCTCTTGCGCCGTCTCGAACCACGAGTGCAGGAGGCCATCCTTCGAGACGCGACCAAGTGGCCGCTCCTCCAGCGAGGAGCGCAAGTGCGCTCGCGCGGGGATGAGGTCAGCGCTTAAGCGCCGCGCACGACCGTCTTGAGATAATTATAAGCCTTGATGATTTCGATCAGCCGGTCCTCGGTGGAGCGGTCGCCGCCATTGGCATCGGGATGGTGCTGCTTCACCAGCGCCTTGTACTTGGCCTTGACGGTCTCGAGCGTCGCATCGGCGCCGAGCCCCATCACCTGCAGCGCCTTGCGTTCGGCGTTGAAAATCTTGCGGGTCTCGACCTTGGTCTCGCCGGCAGCGCCGCCCGGGCCCGGCCGCCAACGGCCACGGCCGTTGAGTTCGCTGAACATGCTGAACGGGTCAGCCGCAGCTTCGAGGTCGGCCTCGGGGCTGCCCTTGCCCTTCTTGGCGCTGGTATTGGCGCCCATCTTCCACGTCGGACGATGACCGGTCAGCGCATCCTTCTGGTAACGCGCAACCGCGTCCGCATTCATGCCCGAGAAGAAATTATAGGACTGGTTATATTCGCGGACATGATTGAGGCAGAAGTGCCAATATTCCTTGTCATTGGCCCGGCCCTTGGGCGCCCGGTGCGGCCCCTTGTTCTTGCAGTCGGGCCATTCACACATCGCGGCTTCTTCACGCGCCAGCGCCTGCTGCTTGGCGCTGAGCTTGTTCGGCTTGATCCGGATGGAGTCGAAGAATTTGGATGAATCAATGGGCATGGCTGACTATGACAACGCAATGCGAAAGGCTTCAAGTCTTGACATTGCGAATCCCTCACTCTCGATGCGCCATTGACGCCGAACCGTCATGGACGTATTGCCGCGCCATGAGCACCAAAGACACTATCATCAACAAGTTGCGCGAAGCTTTCTCTCCAGAAAGCCTGGATGTAGCAGACGAATCACATCTTCATGAAGGCCATGCTGGCCACAGGCCGGGCGGCGAGACGCATTTCAGGGTGTATATTGTGTCGCCTGCCTTTGAAGGGAAGAGCCGGATCGAGCGCCATCGGATGATAAATTCGGCACTGGCGGCGGAACTGGCCGGCTCCGTGCACGCTCTGGCGCTCAAGGCGCAGGCCCCCGGGGAAGCCAAATAGACCGGCCGGTAGTCAGAACGCCGTACCGGCCCGCTTCGGCTTTTTCTCCTCGATCTCGGCCTCGCGGGGCACCGCGACAATTCGCAGCGCGGTGATGCGGTTGCGCTCCCGCCGCAGCACCCGAAACCGGAAGCCGTGGAAGGTAAAACTCTGGCCGCGTTCCGGGATCGAACGGGCCTCGTGAATCACGAGCCCGGCGACCGTGGTCGCCTCCTCGTCCGGCAGATGCCAGTCCATCGCGCGGTTGAGATCGCGGATCGGCACCGAACCATCGACCACCACAGACCCATCGGGCTGGGCGCGAACGCCGGCCACCACGACGTCGTGCTCGTCGGAAATATCGCCAACGATTTCTTCCAGGATGTCTTCCAGCGTCACCATGCCTTCGACTTCGCCGTATTCGTCGACCACCAGCGCGAAGTGGGTCTTGCGGCGGCGGAATGCCTTGAGCTGTTCGGACACCGGGCGCATCTCCGGCACAAACCACGGCGGCAGCGCGATGGTCGAGACGTCGATACTGGCGGTATCGCCCTCGGCGGCGCGGATCGCGCGCAGCAGATCCTTGGCGTGCAGCACGCCGATGATGTTCTCGGGTTTTTCCCGCCACAGCGGAATCCGGGTGTATTCGGTCGCCAAGACCTCGCGCACCAGTTCTTCCGGCGGCAGATCGGCATTGATCATCACCATTTCGGTTCGGTGTACCATCACGTCGGAAACCTGCAGTTCGCGCAAATCGAGCAAGCCACCGAACATGTCGCGGTCCTGCTTTTCGACCTTGCCCTCGTGATGCAACAGATCGACCGCGCCGCGCAGACGTTCGGTCGGCGATAATATCGGTTGATTGTGACCGATCTTGATGCCCAAAAGCTGCATCAGCACGCGGACGACCGCCTCGATCACGGTGAGCAGCGGTCCGAACACATAGACCATCAGCTTCATCGGCCGCGCGACCAGAAGCGAGATCCGGTCCGGTGCATTGATCGCGACCGTCTTCGGCAACACTTCGGCGAAGATCACGACCAGCACCGTCATGACGCCGGTGGCGTAGAGCACGCCGACCTCGCCGAACCATGCCGTAAAGATGCCGGTCGCCAAGACAGAGGCGCCGATATTGGCGATGTTGTTGCCGAGCAACAACGCGCCGATCATCCGCTCGCGCATCGCAAACAGGCTGGAAACCACGCCGGCGTCGCGATTGCCCTGTTTTGACAGGCGCAACATGCTGGCGCGCGAGGCACCGGTCAGCGCGGTCTCGCTTGCGGAAAAGAACGCAGAGACCACGAGACAGGCAATGACGACGGAAGGCGTAAACCAGTCCATGACGCGTTATTCACTTCGCCCGTTTGATTGCAGTTTGGCTTTAAGGAAATCACGAACCAGTGACGGTTCGACGTCGGGCGCGATCACGGCGCGCCCGACCGCCTCCAGCAGGATGAAGGTGAGCCGGCCGCGCTTGACCTTCTTGTCTTGCGCCATCAGCGCCATCAGCGCATCGGCGTCGGCCAACCCTTCCTGGGTAAATCCGGCGATGTCCTGCAACCGGGTCGGCAGGCCGACCTCGGCCAGATGATGCCGCACCCGCGTCGCGTCCTTTTCGGAAATCATCCCGAGTTGCGCCGATAATTCCGCCGCCAGCACCATGCCGACGGAAACCCCTTCGCCATGAAACAGCCGGTCGGAAAACCCGGTCGCGGCTTCCAGTGCATGGCCAAACGTATGACCAAGATTGAGCAGCGCGCGCTCGCCGGTTTCGCGCTCGTCGCGCGACACGATCGAGGCCTTGGCGCGGCAGGAGGTCGCGATCGCATGTTCCCGCGCGCCGCCGCCTGAGAAAATGCCCGCGTGATTAGCCTCTAACCATGCGAAAAACGCTTCGTCGCCGAGCACGCCATATTTGGCGACTTCGGCATAGCCGGCGCGGAACTGGCGCGGCGACAGCGTGTCGAGGACGGCGGTGTCCGCGACCACCAGCACCGGCTGGTGAAACGCGCCGAGCAGGTTTTTACCCCGGGGCGAATTGATTCCGGTTTTGCCGCCGACTGAAGAGTCGACCTGCGCCAGCAGCGAGGTCGGCACCTGCACGAAATCGACACCACGGCGCAGGATCGCGGCTGCGAAGCCTGCGAGATCGCCGACCACGCCGCCACCCAGCGCAATTACGAGATCATTGCGTTCGATCTTCGCCGCGATCAAAGCCTCGCTGACCTCCTGGAGACCGGCATAGCTCTTCGAACCCTCGCCTTCCTCGACCACGACGCGCGACGAGGCGATGCCGGACGCCGCCAGCGACGCCTCGGTTTTTTCCAGCCAATATTTTGCGACGGTGCGATCGGTGACGATGGCGGTGCGCGCGCCCGGCCGCAACGCCGCGACACGCGCGCCCAGCGACGACAGCACGTCACGGCCGATGATGATGTCATAGGCGCGCTCACCCAGCGCGACATCGACCGTGATCGGATCCGAATGTTTCAGGGGTACCGTCATGGCGCGGCGCCCATCGCGCCTGAGGTTCCCGCTTGCGCAGAAACTGTCGCGCCACCGCACAAGCGGCCATACAGCGCTTCGATGCATTCCTCGACAATTTTTTCGTGCGGCACGTCGCGCGACCAGACCGTCAGGTCGGCATGCTGGTAAATCGGCTCGCGTTCGCTGAGCAGACGCCCGACGGTCGCTTCTGGGTCGGTGGTCTGTAGCAGCGGGCGGTCGGCGCGGCGCTTGACCCGGCGCATGATGATCTCGGCATCCGCCTTGAGCCAGATCGAGATCGCCTTGTCGCGAATACGATTTCGAGTTTCCTCGCGCATGAACGCGCCGCCGCCGGTCGCGATCACCCCCGGGCCGTTATCGAGCAATCGCGCAATTACCCGCGCCTCGCCGTCCCTGAAATCCGGCTCGCCACGGGCCTCGAAAATATCCGGAATCGACATGCCTGCCGCCGTCTCAATTTCGGTATCGGCGTCCAGAAACGGCAGCCGCAGCCGCGCCGACAGCCGCCGTCCGATGGTGGATTTGCCGGCCCCCATCATCCCGACCAGCACAACCGAACGCATTCCCAGCGCCGCTGATATTTCGGCGTCCTGGGGCGCGCTGGCGCTAGCCGATATGGCTGTCTCAGACATCTCTTCGCTCGGTTGCCGCAAATGCGGCTGGTTCGGGTCACCATACTACCCCCGCCGATACCCTTGCTAGTGTCCCGGGTCGAACATTCGCACCCCGTTGCAGCGGCCTCTGTTGCGAATGTTCGAACCAAAAGGACACTGGAAGAATATGATTCCAGTGCGGTTTTGGATTTGACCTTCGCTTTGAGAATTCGCCGAGGGACTGTAGCGAAGGTCAAATCCCCGCACTGGTGTGTCTTGCAACGAAGGGGGGAACATGTTCGTAGTCAGATCAGGCTATCCCCGATGATTTCAATGGTTAATTCGCCGCCTGAGGCTCCGACATGCCCAGCCTGTTCCGGTTTCTGACTGTCGTCGCTGTGATCGGCGGGGTCATCTATGGCACGATTTTCGCGCTGGCGAATTTCGTTAACCCGAAACCGCGGGAAATGACCATCAACATACCCCCTGACAAGTTCCTCAAGAAATAGACGCTAGGGTTGGCGAATGAACGCCAGCAAGACCTCCGACGCCAAACTGACCAACCTGTTCCTCGACATGCTCGCAGCCGAGCAAGGCGCCGGCAACAATACGCTCGACGCCTACCGCCGCGACCTGACGGATTTTTCGGAGTTTCTCGGTCATTCCGGGCAGGATTTTGCGGGCGCAGAAACGCAAGGCTTGCGGGACTATCTCGCCGACCTTGACGCGCGCGGCTTCAAATCGTCGAGCGTCGCGCGCCGGCTGTCGGCGATGCGGCATCTGTTTCGATTCCTCCTGAACGAGCGGATTCGCAGCGACGATCCCGCGGCAATCCTGTCCGGGCCAAAGCGCGGCCGCGGCCTGCCCAAAGTGCTGACGATATCAGATGTCGATCGCCTGCTCGTTCACGCCAAAGCGCTGACGACTGCACCGGAAACCTCTGCGCCGCAGCGGCTTCGTGCCCTTCGTCTCTATTGCCTGCTCGAAGTGCTCTACGCCACCGGCCTGCGGGTATCCGAACTGGTGTCGCTGCCGCGCACGGCGGCGCGCCGCGACGCGCGCATGATCGTGGTGCGCGGCAAGGGCAACAAGGAACGGCTGGTGCCGCTGAACGAGCCGTCACGACAGGCGATGGCGGACTATCTCGCGGCGATCGAGGCGCTGAAACCTGAGAAGAAGAAAAACGCCGCAAACTCGAAATGGCTGTTTCCCTCGTCCGGCGAGAGCGGTCATTTGACGCGGCAACATTTCGCGCGCGATCTGAAGGAACTGGCGGCGGCCGCTGGTCTCGCGCCACGGCTGATCAGCCCGCATGTGCTGCGCCATGCCTTTGCGAGCCATCTGCTGCACAACGGCGCCGATTTGCGCATCGTGCAGACGCTGCTCGGCCACACTGATATCTCAACCACGCAAATCTACACCCATGTGGTCGAGGAGCGCCTGAAAAGCCTGGTGCGCGACCTGCATCCGCTGGCCGAGAAATAACGTCGCGCGCGGCTATCTTGACTTCGCAGCCTTCTGACCCGAAAGAGCCAGTCCCCGCCCGCGACCTTGAGCGCGCGTCAGCCAAAGGGGCTCATTCCATCGCCGGAATGCGTGCTAAATTATTGAAGATACTTGCTTTCTTCACGCGAACCGGAAGCCGCTTCGCTCCAGCGGCTTCGTCCTTATATTGATGTGATGCCGGATCTCATGCGCAGTTATCTCGATTTCGAAAAACCCGTCGCCGAACTCGACGCCAAGGTCGATGAATTGCGCGCGCTCGCGGCCACCGGCAGCGATATCGGCGAAGAGATTACGCGGATCGAAGACAAGGCCGCGCAGGCGCTGAGCGATCTCTATGCCAATTTGACGCCGTGGCAGAAAACCCTGGTCGCGCGCCATCCGCTGCGGCCGCATCTGACCGATTTCATTGCCGCGCTGATCACCGACTTCACGCCGATGGCGGGCGACCGCAAATTCGGCGAGGACGAAGCGCTGGTCGGCGGGTTCGGCCGTTTCCGCGGCGAGAGCATCTGCGTGATCGGCCAGGAAAAAGGCGCCACCACCGAATCCCGCATCAAGCATAATTTCGGCATGGCGCGGCCGGAAGGCTATCGCAAGGCGGTCCGGCTAATGGAGATGGCGGATCGATTCGGGATTCCCGTGCTGTCGATCGTCGATTCCGCCGGCGCCTATCCCGGCATCGGCGCCGAGGAACGCGGCCAGGCCGAAGCCATTGCGCGCTCGACCGATGCCTGCCTGTCGCTCGGCGTCCCCAATGTCGCGATCATCACCGGCGAAGGCATGTCCGGCGGCGCCATCGCGATCACGACAGCCAATCGCGTGCTGATGTTCGAACATGCGATCTACAGCGTGATTTCGCCCGAAGCCGCGTCCTCGATCCTGTGGCGCGACGGCACCAAGGCCCAGGAAGCCGCGACCAGCATGAAGATCACCGCGCAGGACATGCTGCGTTTCGGCGTGATCGACTCGATCCTGAAAGAACCCTCGGGCGGCGCGCACCGCGATCCCGCAGCCATGATCGCAACCACCGGCGACGCGATCGCGCAGGCTTTCGCCGATCTACGCTCGCTCGATCCCGATGCGATTCGCAAGCTGCGGCGGCAGAAATTCCTCGATATCGGCCGCAAGTTGGGCTGAAGTTTCCTGCCGAACCAAGTTCCAGGCGCCTATTTGGGGCATTTTGGGCCTAATCTTTGCGAAATTCAGCCCTTTTGGCCGCAATTATGCCCGGCCCCCATGTTTAATATCTGTTCACCACGCCGGAGGTGGAACCCGCCGCAACGCCCTCATCGGCTTGCGACAAAGGGGGCTTAAGGATAATATTTTATTCAATGGCTTCAGGGCATGGATGCCGTTCTTGGGTTGCCTTTCTGGGGTGCAACATTGCCCGTCGGGTGTGGAGCTCTGCATTGATCAATCGCACGCTGGTTCGCGCGGTCCTCACATCAGTCGCGCTGGCGGCCGGTGCGCTATTGGCCGGCTGCAACAGCGACGAAATCTCGCTCGCCAATAACGCCAAGGCCAACCAGCCCGTTTCGGCCAAGCTCGTCGCCGAGATGGCGTCCAAGAACATGGACATCCAGTCGCCGATGCTGGTCCGGCTGTTCAAGCAGGAAGCCGAGCTCGAAGTCTGGAAGCAGGATCGCACCGGCCGCTTCGCGCTCCTGAAGACCTATCCGATCTGCCGCTGGTCGGGAGACCTTGGCCCCAAGGTTCGCGAAGGCGACCGTCAGGCGCCGGAAGGCTTCTACGCGATTTCGCCGAGCCAGATGAATCCGCAATCGGCCTATTATCTTTCGTTCAACACCGGCTACCCCAACGCTTACGACCGCTCGCTCGGACACACCGGCTCGGAGCTGATGGTGCATGGCGACTGCTCGTCGCGCGGCTGCTACGCGATGACCGACGAACAGATCGCGGAAATCTATTCGCTGGGCCGCGAATCCTTCTTCGGCGGCCAGAAGTCGTTCCAGTTTCAGGCCTATCCGTTCAAGATGACGCCGGTCAACATGGCCAAGCATCGCAACAATCCGAACATGCCGTTCTGGAAAATGATCAAGGAAGGCTACGATCATTTCGAAGTGACGAAGCAGGAGCCGAAGGTCGATTTCTGCGAGAAGAAATATGTGTTCGATGCCGTGAAGTCGCCGGATGCCAAGCGCGATCCGGTGTTTGAAGCCTCGGCAAAATGCCCGGCCTACGTCATCCCGGATGAAGTCGCCGACGCCGTGCGCCAGAAGCAGCGCGAGGAAGAAGCCGAGACCGCCAAGCTGATCGCCAAGGGAACGCCGGTCGCCCGGATGAACACCGGCATCGACGGCGGCATGAACCGCGTGTTCGCCGCCCATATCCCCGACGGCAACACCGGGCTGTCGGATGGCGGCAGCGGTCAAAGCGGCCTGCAGCTTGCGTTCCAGCCACAGAGGGCGCCGGGCACCATTCCCGCCGGCGTCAATCCGCCGCGCGGTCAAGTGACGTCGCCCGACGAACCGTTATTGGCCTCGACGGCTTCGACCTCATCGACGACGCGCGTCGCCTCGGCGGCGCCGTCCACATCCCAATCTGATGAAGGCTTCTTCAGCAGCCTCGCCCGCAAGGTCGGCATCGGCAGCGCGACCGCCGATGCTAGCGCAACGGCCGCGCCGGCGCCCGTCGCTTCGCCGGCCAAGCCCAAGGCCGAGGCCAAGCGCCACGACGCGCCGCCGCGTCCGGAAGGGGCGATCCCCGCGACCGCAAAGGCCGCAACACCGAAGGCCGATACGAAGCAGGCCGCCGCCCGTCCGCCGCTGAAACCGACGGTGGCCGACACTGCCGCTGCGCCGGCCCCTGCCGCACCCGCTGCCGGTAACAGCCTGGTCGCCGGCGCCCAGCCGATCGTATCGGCGAATTCGTTCGACAGCCGCTTCTCGGCCGCGAAGTAAAACCGCTTGCCGTTCGCCTGAGCGGAACGGTGGTCGCAGACTTCCCGACAAACACACCAGCCAAATAGCCTGCCGCTACGATGTCAGGCTTTGCACTTTCGCACGTGCCATCTGGATAAGACGCTGTCGGTACAGTAGCCTCCCCCTCCGCTGATACAAAAATCTCGAAGCCCGGATATCGAAACTCTGGGTTTACGAGGCAGAAAATGGAGGATGACCATGACTGATCCCGAATCGGGTGCCCTGCACCGTCGCCGATTTCTGAAAGGGGTGGTCATCGCCGGCGGCGCCACCATCGCGGCTCCCGCGGCCGTTCAGGCACAAGCGCCCGAAAAGGCGAAGACCAACGCGGCGCCGCCGACCGCCGCCACAAAAGCCAGCGAGCGCGAACACCCGCCGGAAGTCGAGCAGCTGACGACGGAAAAGACCGGCTCCGATTTCATGGTCGACGTCTGCAAGACACTCAATATCGACTACATGGCCTCCTGCCCCGGTTCGACGTTTCGCGCGCTGCAGGAAAGTTTCATCAACTACGGGCAGAACAAAAGTCCGGAATGGCTGACCTGTCTGCACGAAGAAGTCTCGATCGGCATGGCGCATGGTTACGCCAAGGTCGCCGGCAAGCCGATGGCCGCCATCGTGCACGGAACGGTCGGCACGCAGCATGGGGCCATGGCCATCTACAATGCCTATTGCGACCGCGTGCCTATCATGGTGTTCACCGGCAACGCCGGACCGCTCGATGAGCGCCGGCCCGGCGTCGAGTGGTTCCACAGCGTGCAGGATCCCGCCGTCACCGTGCGCGACTTCGTCAAGTGGGACGATTATCCGATGTCGCTTCAGCATTTTGCCGAATCGACGGTGCGTGGCTATGCGATGGCCTGCGCGCAACCCTCTGCCCCGGTATTCATCACCGCGGAGGCCAAGCTGCAGGAACAACCGCTGGAGGAGCGCGAGCAGCGCAAGCTCTCCATTCCGCGCCTGACCCGGCCGTCGCAAGCCGTCGGCGACGCCAACGCCCTGCGCGAGGCCGCGAAAATGCTGGTCGCAGCCGAAGCGCCCGTCATCATCGTGGATCGCTATGCGCGCTCCCAGCAGGCGATGGACGATCTGGTCAAGCTCGCCGAGCTCCTGCAGGCGCCCGTCGTCGACAATCGCGGGCGCATGAACATGCCGAACACGCATTATCTTTGCCAGACGGAGCGCGGGCCCGGATTGATCGCGCGGGCCGACTGCATCCTGTCGCTCGAGCCGGTCGATCTCTACGGACAGCTCAATGTCATGCGCGACCAGTTGGAGCGCACGGTCAGTCCACAAGTCAAAAAGGGCGTCAAGGTCATCAGCATCTCGACCCATGATTTGCTGATGCATTCGAATTATCAGGATTTTCAGCGCTATGCCGGCGCCGACATCAACATGACAGCGGACGCGCAAACGACGCTGCCGTTCCTGATCGAAGCGATCAAGCGCGAGATGCCGGCCGGCGGCAGCGCCTTCGAGGCCCGCGGCCAGAAGATGCGCGAAGCCTTTAACGGCTTTGGCGATCGCGCCCGCAAGGAAGCCGCGCTCGCCTGGGACGCCACGCCGATCTCGTCGGCGCGGATGTATATGGAGCTCTGGGAGCACCTCAAGAAAGAGGATTGGGCGCTTCTTTCGGACGGCGGCTTCTCGTCGAATTGGCCGCATCGGCTGTGGCCGATGGAAAAGCACTATCGCTTCATCGGCGGCTCCGGTGCTTATGGCGTCGGCTATCAGCCGGTGGCGGCACTCGGGGCCGCGCTGGCGCATCGCGACGCCGGTGGCGGACGTGTTGCGGTCAGCATCACCGGCGACGGCGAGTTCAACATGGCGCCGCACACGCTGTGGACCGCCGCGCATCACAACATTCCGTATTTGACCATTATCCAGAACAACCGCGCCTATCACCAGGAGGTCATGCACGTGCAACGCATGGCCAATCGGCACAATCGCGGCGTGCGCAACGTGCCGATCGGCACCACCATCGATAATCCTAACATCGATTACGCCAAGATCGCGCAGGGATATGGCGCGGTCGGTATCGGCCCGATCAACGATCCCAACGATCTGTCGGAAGCGATCCGCAAGGGCATTGCCGCCGTCAAGGCCGGTCAGCCCGCGCTGATCGACGTCGTCATGCAGCCGCGTTGAGGAGAGAACCATGAAACATATTGTTCTCGCCCTCACGGGCCTGATGCTGGCGGCCGGTCCGGTCTGCGCCCAACAAGACTCTGCGCCTGCAGGCAACGCCGCGAACGGCAAAGCGCTCTATAATCAGGTCGGTTGTTATCAATGCCATGGCCAGGCCGGCCAGGGCGCCCGGCCGACCGGCCCCAGCGTTTCGCGAACGCAGTTTCCGTTCGAGGGGTTTCTGTATCAGCTTCGCCATCCGGCCAACCAGATGCCGCCCTATGAAGCCGCCATCGTCTCCGACCAGGAAGCGGCGGATATCTACGCGTATCTGCGCCAGATGCCGGCGCCGCGCGATCCCAACAGCATTCCCCTGCTCAAGGCGGAGCATTGAGCGCTGATCTATGGTGCTCATCGAGCAGCTAACCAGCGGAAGGTTGGTAGCCTGAGAAATTAGCGCGAGGACCGATCGGCCCTCACGCGTATTTCCCGTGGCAATGCTTGTACTTCTTGCCGGAGCCGCAGGGACAATCTTCGTTGCGGCCGACCTTGCCCCAGGTGGCCTGGTTTTTCGGATCGCGGTTGGCGGTCGCAGCCGGCACCAGCGACGCATTGGCGAACGCCATCTCGTCCTCACCGGTATCGGGATTGACCTTGTGCGCTTCCATGACCGGCAATTCCGGCTGCTGGTTTTCCGGCGGCACGATTTCGACGCGCATCAATTGCGCCGTCACCGCCTCACGCAGATGCGCGATCATCGCCTCGAACAGGCTGAACGCTTCGGACTTGTATTCCTGCAGCGGATCGCGCTGGCCGTAACCGCGCAGGCCGATCACCTGACGCAGATGATCGAGCATCACCAGATGCTCGCGCCACAAATGATCCAGCGTCTGCAGCAGGATCGTCTTCTCGACATAGCGCATCACGTCGGGGCCCCATTGCGCCACCTTGGCCGCCATGTGCTCGTCGACGCGCTGTTCGATGCGCGACAGCAATTCCTCGTCGGCGATGCCTTCTTCCTTGGCCCATTCGTCGACCGGCAGGTCGATGTCGAGCACGCGCTTCAACTCTTCCTTGAGCCCGGCGACGTCCCACTGTTCGGCATAGGCATGTTCGGGCACGTGCTTGGTGACGACGTCCTCGACAAAGGCGCGGCGCATATCGGCGACGGTTTCGGCGACGCTCTCGTCCTTCATCAGGTCGACGCGCTGGTCGAAGATCACCTTGCGCTGGTCGTTCTGGACGTTGTCGAATTTCAAGAGATTCTTGCGGATGTCGAAGTTGCGGGCTTCGACCTTCTGCTGCGCCTTTTCCAGCGCCTTGTTGATCCAGGGATGGATGATCGCCTCGCCTTCCTTGAGGCCGAGCCGCGTCAGCATGCTGTCGAGCCGGTCGGAACCGAAGATCCGCATCAGATCGTCTTCCAGCGACAGGAAGAATTTCGAGCGGCCGGGATCGCCCTGACGGCCTGAGCGGCCGCGCAACTGGTTGTCGATGCGCCGGGATTCATGGCGTTCGGAGCCGATGATGTAGAGGCCGCCCGGCCGGGTCACGGTCTTGGCCGGCTTCGATCCCTTGGCGGGCTCGACCTCGATCACGTCTTCCGCCTTCAGCACGATGTCGCGGAAGCGTTCGACGTCGGCCTTGATGCGCTCGATCTTGGCGGCCTTCTCGACCTCGTCGGCGATTCCGGCGGCCTCGTGCAGGATCCGCATGTCGAGCGAGCCGCCGAGCTTGATGTCGGTACCGCGGCCGGCCATGTTGGTCGCGATCGTGATCGCGCCGGGCACCCCGGCCTCGGCGACGATATAGGCTTCCTGCTCATGGAAGCGGGCGTTCAAAACCGCGAACAGCTTGGCCGGCTTGCCCGCACGGGCCGCGGCATAAAGCTTTTCCATCGCGTTTTCATTGCCGAAATCGATCTGCTTGTAGCCGTGCTTCTTGAGATATTCGGCCAGCAATTCCGACTTTTCGATCGACGCGGTGCCGACCAGCACCGGCTGCAGCCGCGCATTGGCGCGCTCGACCTCGGCCATGATCGCGGCGTGCTTTTCGTCCTGGGTGCGATAGACCTCGTCGTCTTCGTCGAGACGCGCCACCGGCACGTTGGTCGGAATTTCCACGACCTCGAGCTTGTAGATGTCGAACAATTCGTCGGCTTCGGTCAGCGCGGTACCGGTCATGCCGGCCAGCTTTTCATACATCCGGAAATAGTTCTGGAACGTGATCGAGGCCAGCGTCTGGTTTTCCGGCTGGACCTGTACGTGCTCCTTGGCTTCGAGCGCCTGGTGCAGGCCTTCGGAATAGCGGCGGCCCTGCATCATGCGGCCGGTGAACTCGTCGATGATGATGACCTCATCGTCGCGGACGATGTAGTCCTTGTCGCGCGTGAACAGCGAATGCGCGCGCAGCGCCTGATTGATGTGATGCACGACCGAGACGTTCTCGACGTCGTAGAGCGAATCGCCCTTGAGCTGGCCGGCATCGCGCAGCAGCGTTTCGATCTTTTCCATGCCGGCTTCGGTCAGCGTCACGGTGCGCTGCTTCTCGTCGACGTCGTAATCGGTCTTGTCGAGCTTGGGGAAGAACGTGTCGATGGTGTTGTAGAACTCAGAGCGGTCGTCGAGCGGGCCGGAGATGATCAGCGGCGTGCGCGCTTCGTCGATCAAGATCGAATCGACTTCGTCGACGATGGCGAAGTAGTGCGAGCGCTGGACCATGTCCTCGAGCCGGTACTTCATGTTGTCGCGCAGGTAGTCGAAACCGTATTCGTTGTTGGTGCCGTAGGTGATATCGCGCGAATAGGCTTCCTTGCGCTCGGAATCATCAAGGCCATGGACGATGACGCCCGTGGTCAGGCCGAGGAACCCGTAGACCTGTCCCATCCATTCGGAGTCGCGCCGGGCGAGGTAATCGTTGACGGTGACGACATGGACGCCCTTGCCGGCCAGCGCATTAAGATAAACCGCGAGCGTCGCGACCAGCGTCTTGCCTTCGCCGGTCTTCATCTCGGCGATATCGCCTTCGTGCAGCACCATGCCGCCGATCAACTGCACGTCGAAATGCCGCTGGCCGAGGGAACGCTTGGCCGCCTCGCGGACGGTGGCAAAGGCCGGCACCAGAAGCTCGTCGAGGCTCTTGCCGCCGGCCAAAGCCTGGCGGAATTCGCCGGTGCGCGCCTTCAGCGCTTCATCCGAGAGGGCCGCGATCTCCGGCTCCAGCGCGTTGATGGCGTCGACACGGGACTGGTATCCCTTGATACGCCGGTCATTGGGAGAGCCGAAAAACTTGCGGGCGAGCGCGCCGATCATGCCAAATTCCTGCTTTTGCGGTTCGGCGTTGCAGCCGTGAAATGGTCCACCAGATTGCCTATCAACTCATCGTGACGCATCGCGGGCCGGTCCCGAACCGGGAGCATCCGCCAAATGAGTGGGAATTCAGCAATCCAAGGTTCAACGGCCAAAAACGCAGCGAAATACGCGCCATCGCCATTGCCCCGGCTGGGCAGAGATATGGCTGGCCCGGAAGGTTGTCAACGGCGCTAACCTGTCAAGGATTTCATCATTTTGACAGACTTTTCGCGTTGCCAAGGTGCCTTGATTGGGCGAGTGTCCCGCCGCCCCCGAACAGCCCTAGTGCCCCGGATCGCCCCACGACTTTCAAGATAAGGATTTTCCATGACCTCTTCGTCATCTGACGCGAAATTCAGCCTCCGCGCCCGCCTCGCCGGCGCCGCCACCGGCTGCCTCGCGATCGTCCTGCTCGCCGGCCTGCCGGTCCGGGCTGAAGACGCCAACCCTGTGCTCGCCAAGGTAAATGGCGCCGAAATCCGCCAGAGCGACGTCGCGCTCGCCGAAGAAGAGCTCGGGCCGAGCCTCGCCCAGATGGATCCCGCCACCAAGAAGGAAAACGTGCTGGCGTTCCTGATCGACATGAAAATCGTCGCCAAGGCCGCCGAAGCCAAGAAGATCGAGGACCGCGATGACTTTAAGGCCCGCCTCGCCTTCACGCGCAACCGGCTCCTGATGGACAATCTGCTGGCGGTCGAAGGCAAGGCCGCGACCACCGATGAAGCCATGAAGAAGGTCTATGAGGACGCCTCCAAGCAGATCACCGGCGAGCAGGAAGTTCACGCCCGCCATATCCTGGTCGAGACCGAGGCCGAGGCCAAGGCCATCGAGGAGGAACTCAAGAAGGGCGCCGACTTCGCCGAACTCGCCAAGAAGAAGTCCAAGGATCCCGGCGCCTCCGACGGCGGCGATCTCGGCTTCTTCACCAAGGACCAGATGGTGCCGGAATTCTCGACCGTCGCCTTTGCGCTCGAGCCGGGCAAGATCTCCGACCCGGTGAAGTCGCAGTTCGGCTGGCACATCATCAAGGTCGAGGAAAAGCGCGCCCGCAAGGCACCCGACTTCGAGCAGGTCAAGGCGCAGATCGAGACCTATGTGACCCGCAAGGCGCAGGCCGATTACGTCGCCAAGCTGCGCGAAACCGCCAAGGTCGAGCGCCTGGACCAGCCCGCTGAAGCCGCCAAGCCCGACGCGATGAAGCCGGACGCGATGAAGCCGGCCGACGCCAAGATGGCCCCGGCGAAGAAGTAAGAATCTGCTGTCACTTCTTCGACGCCAATAGTATTTACGATCGTGATGGCCGGGCTAAATGTCCCGGCCATCAGCGTGTTAGAGCCTTATCGGTTCTGATTGAATCGGAACCGGGCTCTAATCTTTTGTTTTGACGCGTTTTCTTGACGCGAACCGGTATCCACTTCGCTTGAAAACGCTCTAAAAGCCCTGACGATGTATTTGGCCCTGCCGTTTTCGGAATTTATTCATGTCCTCAGCCGTCTCCCCGCTCGCTCCGACCGACGTCCCCGAAATGCCCGCGATTGCAGGCGTGAAGCTTGCGACCGCGGCTGCGGGTATCCGCTACAAGGGCCGCACCGACGTGCTGCTTGCGGTGATGGATGAAGGGACCAGCGTCGCCGGCGTCTTCACCCGGTCGAAGTGCCCGTCTGCACCGGTGGAATGGTGCCGCGCCAAACTCGGCGGCGGTAAATCACCCAAGGGCAAATCTGCCAAGGCAGGAACGGCCCGTGCGCTGGTGGTGAATTCCGGCAACGCCAATGCCTTCACCGGCAAGACCGGACGTCAGTCCACGGCGCTGACCGCAACGATCGCCGCCAAGGCGCTCGGTTGCAGCCCCGCCGAAATATTTCTGGCCTCGACCGGCGTGATCGGCGAACCGCTCGACGCCACCAAATTCGACGGCGTGCTCGGCACCCTGGCGGAGCAGGCCGTTCCAGGCGAGTGGATGAGCGCGGCCAAAGCGATCATGACCACCGACACATTTCCGAAAGTCGCTACCGCCACCGTGAAACTCGGCAAAGCCAAAGTCACGATCAACGGCATGGCCAAAGGCGCCGGCATGATCGCGCCCGATATGGCCACGATGCTGGCCTTCGTGTTCACCGACGCGCCGATCGCGGCCGGGGCGCTGCAGGCACTGCTCAAAAATGGCGTCGAAGACACGTTCAATGCCGTGACCATCGATGGCGACACCTCGACATCCGATACGCTATTGGCCTTCGCGACGGGTGCCGCGGCCGAACGCGGCGCGCCGAAAATCAGCCGCGCCGGCGACCCCCGGCTGAAGGCCTTTACAAAAGCCTTCAATGCCGTGCTTGCCGACCTCGCCGAACAGGTGGCGCGCGACGGCGAAGGCGCGCGCAAGCTGGTCGAGATCATCGTCGAGGGCGCGACATCGAAAGCTTCGGCGCGCCGGATCGCGATGTCGATCGCGAATTCGCCGCTGGTGAAGACCGCGATCGCCGGCGAGGACGCCAATTGGGGCCGCGTGGTGATGGCGGTCGGCAAGGCCGGCGAGCCCGCCGACCGCGACAAGCTTGCGATTTCGTTCAACGGCATCCGCGTCGCCAGCCGTGGCGCGCGCGATCCGTCCTATGACGAGGCGGAGGTTTCGGCCGCAATGAAAAACCCGGAGATCCAGATCAAGGTCGCGCTCGGCCTCGGCAAGGGCCGCGACCGCGTGCTGACCTGCGACCTCACCAAGGAATATATCGCGATCAACGGCGACTACCGTTCGTGAACCACTCATCAGGTTAGCAGCGCATGGCCGCCATCAAACTCACCCTCGTGGTCGCCTGCGCGCTGGTTGACGCTGACAACCGCATCCTGATCGCGCAGCGGCCGCCCGGCAAAGCACTGGCTGGCCTCTGGGAATTTCCCGGCGGCAAGCTCGAGCCGGGCGAGCGGCCGGAACAGACCCTGATCCGCGAATTGCAGGAAGAAATCGGCATCACCGTGAAGGAGGCCTGCCTCGCACCGCTGACCTTTGCGAGCCATGCTTACGATGATTTTCATCTCTTGATGCCGCTCTATATTTGCCGGCGCTGGGAAGGCAATGCGATCGCGCGCGAGGGCCAGACCCTGGCCTGGGTCCGCGCCAACAAACTGCGCGACTATCCGATGCCGCCGGCGGACATTCCGCTGATCCCGCATCTGATTGATTTGTTGATGTGAGGAGACGTTCCCCGGATGCGGCGCAACGCGCCGCACTTGCGGCGTGGTGCGCTGCTGATCCGGGGTCCATGTTGGGGCCGAATGGATCCCGGCTCTGCGGCGCACCGCAAAGCGGCGCTGCACCGCGTCCGGGGCACGATCAATCCCGCTTCACACCCCTCACCGCCTCCGCCAATCCCACCTTCGCCGATCCCGGCCGCAGCGGCTTTTGCTGGCTTTCATGCGGCGCCCAGCCGGACAGCCAGATCACGTCAAACGTTGCGCGGATGCGTCCGTCCGCATCGGCAAAGCGTTCGCTGTAAATCTGCGCCATCCGCAGCAACGTACTCCGGCGGCTCGGCATCCGCCGCCGCTCGACCAACACATTGGTCGCGCCCATCCCGCGCAAATCCTGCATCAGCGCGAACGCGCTGTCGTAGCGCACGACGACGCGGTCGACGTCGGTGACCGGCAGCGCAAAGCCCGCGCGCTGCAGCAACGCGCCGACATCGCGCAGATCAGCGAACGGCGCGACGCGCGGCGACACCCCGCCTTCGCATTCGGCTTCCGCCGCCGCAAAGGATTGCCGCAACTCATTCAGCGTATCGCCGCCGATCATCGCCGCCAACAACAACCCGTCGGGCCGCAGCGCCCGGCGAATCTGCGCGAGAACGCCGGGCAGATCGTTGACGAACTGAAACGCCAGCGCGGAGATGACGAGATCGAGCGAATCCGGCTGGAACTCAAGAATTTCGTGTCCAGATGAATCCGGATGGACCTGCGCAATCGACTTGAAGCGATCGCGCAACGGCTGTCGCAGAAGTTCACCCGGCGACCAGACATCGGCCACGTCGGAAAAATCCCGCAGCACCGCGTGCAGGCGCTCGTCCATATCCTCGGCGACGCGGTCGAACAGAAAGGTTGCAGGCTCGATCCGCGACGCACGATCCTGCCGCGCGCGCAGCAACGCGCGGTCGAACAGGATGGGTGCGGTGGTCGGGTTTGGAGCCATGCGGATTGGTACGCCGGGTGGAGGGTCTCTGGCAATCTAGCCCGTTCCAGCATGCGTTCCGTGTTTGCGGTTGAGAGTTGGTAGAGCCGGCATTACCCTCTCACCCATGGACGCCGAGACCTCATCATCCCGTTCCATCGCCACGCATCTGCGCGGCGCGTTTCGCATCGCCCATGGCGCGTGGAAGCATACCGCGCGCCTCGCGCTCGACATTGCGCTGCCGACACTGTGCGTGGCCTGCCGCGAGCCCGTCGATGGCGACGGCGTCTGCGCAACATGTTGGGCCAAATTGTCGTTCATCGCGCCGCCATTTTGCCCGCGGCTTGGCATTCCCTTTGTCTACGATCCCGGCCCGGACATGCTGTCGATGGAAGCGATTGCCAATCCGCCGGCCTATACGCGCGCCCGCGCCGCGGTGCGCTATGACGACGTCGCGCGCACGCTGGTGCATGCATTGAAATACCAGGACCGCACCGATCTGGCGCCCGCGATGGGCCGCTGGATGGCGCGGGCCGGGCGCGAACTGTTGGCGGAGGCCGATATACTGGTTCCCGTGCCGCTGCA
Organism: uncultured Alphaproteobacteria bacterium; assembly: GCA_963790595.1. Classification (GTDB taxonomy): domain Bacteria; phylum Pseudomonadota; class Alphaproteobacteria; order Rhizobiales; family Xanthobacteraceae; genus Bradyrhizobium. The sequence goes on from CAWBPE010000002.1 coordinate 97,027, forward strand.
CTGGAAGCGCGGCTGGAGCCGGCGGTATAATCAGTCCGGCGCGCTGGCGCGGGTGATCGAGCGGCAGACCGGCGTCAAATTGAGTTCCGAGGCGCTGCGGCGCGTGCGGCCGACCCAGCAGCAGATCGGCCTGTCGCGAAAGGAGCGCGCCAGCAATGTGCAGGGCGCCTTCAAGGTCGCGGCCGACCGGCAATCCCTGATTCATGGCCGCCGCGTGGTCCTGATCGACGATGTTCTGACGTCCGGGGCTACCGTCGACGCCTGCGCCCGGGCGCTGCTGCGCGCCAAGGCCGCCTCGGTCGACGTGCTGGTGTTCGCCCGGGTTGTGGATACCCATAAATAACCCATATAATCTGGCATTCTCAGGCAACAGAGCGTCCAATGACCGCTGCGATCGAAATCTACACCCGTCCGGGCTGCGGCTATTGCAGCGCTGCCAAGTCGCTGCTGACGCGCAAGAACGCCGCGTTCACCGAATTCGACGTCGCGACCGACCCGACGCTACGGCAGCAGATGTGGGATCGCGCCGGCGCCGGCTCGACCTTCCCGCAAATTTTCATCGGCGGCACCCATGTCGGCGGCTGTGACGAGCTGTATGCGCTCGACCGCGGAGGCAAGCTCGATGCAATGCTGGCGGGCGAAAAGGCCACTTCATGAGCGATGATCTCTCCTTCACCGCCGCGATGGTGCAGATGCGCACCGGACTGTTGCCGGAAGCAAGCCTTGAGCAGGGCGTGAAGCTGATCCGCGAGGCGGCCGCCCAGGGCGCCGATTATGTGCAGACCCCCGAGGTCAGCAACATGATGCAGCTCAATCGCAAGGCGCTGTTCGAGCATCTCGCCGCCGAGGAAGACGATCTTTCGCTGAAGGCCTATCGCGCGCTGGCGGCTGAACTGAAAATCCATCTCCATATCGGCTCGCTGGCGCTGCGCGCCTCGCCGGAGCGGGCGGTCAACCGTTCGTTCCTGATCGGGCCCGATGGCTTGGTGATCGCGAGCTACGACAAGATCCACATGTTCGATATCGATTTGCCGGGCGGCGAAAGCTACCGCGAATCCGCCAATTATCAGCCGGGCGAAACCGCTGTGATTACCGACCTGCCCTGGGGCCGGATCGGGCTGACGATCTGCTATGACGTGCGCTTCCCGGCGCTGTACCGCGCGCTCGCCGAAAGCGGCGCGTCGTTCATCGCGGTGCCCTCGGCCTTCACCCGGAAAACCGGCGAAGCGCATTGGCATACGCTGCTGCGCGCGCGCGCGATCGAAAACGGCTGCTTCATTTTCGCCGCCGCCCAGGCCGGCCTGCACGAGAACAAGCGCGAGACCTTTGGCCATTCGCTGATCATTGCGCCCTGGGGTGAAATCCTCGCCGAGGGCGGCGTCGAGCCCGGTGTTTTCCTGGCGAAGATCGATCCCTCAAAGGTCGAAACCGCGCGTAAAACCGTGCCGTCGCTGCAGCATGGACGGCGTTTTAGCGTCACGGATACCAAATCCGGTCCCGACCATCTGCATCTGGTTCGGGGATCGGCATGATCCGGTACAATCTGCGCTGCGAGCGCGACCACGCGTTCGAAAGCTGGTTTCAAAGCTCGTCCGCCTACGAAACCCAGGAAAAACGCAAGCTGGTGAATTGCCCTGTGTGTGGCTCGGCGAAGGTCGAGCGCGCCATCATGGCCCCGCAGATCGTGAGCAAGAAGGGCCGTGACGTTCCGGTTCAGGCGCCTGTTGCGGCCGCTGCCACCGAGGTTACATCGCCCGCATCGACACCGCTGATGATGGCGCAGGAGCGTGAGCTGCGCGCCAAGCTCAAGGAATTGCGCGATCATATCGTCAAGAACGCCGACAATGTCGGCGAGCGCTTCCCGAACGAAGCCCGCAAGATGCATTACGGCGATATCGAACACCGCCCGATCTACGGCGAGGCCTCGCCGGAAGAAGCCCGCTCCCTGATCGACGAAGGCGTCGAAGTGTCGCCGCTGCCGGTATTGCCCGACGATCGGAATTGACGCTTTGCGCGATTCCGTAGGGTGGGCAAAGCGAAGCGTGCCCACCGCAATGTCCGGATAGGAAAATGATGGGCACGGCGCAAGCGCGCCTTTGCCCACCCTACAAGTTTCGAGTTACGCCGCCACCAATAGCGCCACACCAATGACGATCAACGCAATGCCCGCAACCTCGCGCGCCGACAGCGGCTGCTTGAAGGAATAATACGCGATCCCCTGCGCGAACAGCACCTCGACCAGCGCCAGCGTGCGCACATTGGCCGCGGCGGTCAGCGCGAAGGCCAGGAACCAGAATTGCGAGGCGAATGCGCCCATGAAGCCGGCGAGCATCGAAGGCCGCCACAGTCCGAATATCGCCTTGAGGATGCCGGGCGCGCGCACCAGCAGATAAATTGTCAGGATCAACGTCTGCACGAACAGCCCGAACACCAGCGTGTAGGTCGCTGACGTCACGAACGACACGCCAGACAGCGTGAGGATCGCGCCGCGAAATCCGATCGCCGACAGCGCGAATGTTGCGGCGGCGACAAGGCCCAGGATGGTCGGCTTGATATCCGTGAAGTTTTTCTCGCCGCCCGGCCGCACCGCGGTGACGATCACACCAAAGGTCGCGATCAAGATCGCGATTACCTTCAACGCCGTGAGATGATCGCCGAGGAAAACAAAGCCGAAGATCGCAGTCTGGATCGCCTCGGTCTTCAGATAGGCCGTGGTCACCACGAACGAATGATCGTTCATCGCCAGCAGCATCAATCCGGTCGCTATGATCTGACAGAGAGCGCCGAGCGCCAGCCACGGCCAGAATGCTGGCGTGGGCCACGGCAGGGGATCGCCGGTCGCAATCAACACGCCCACAAAGAATACGATCGAGAACGGAAAACCAAACAGGAAGCGGATATTGGTGGCGCCCCAGGTCCCGAGCGGCCCCGTCAATTGCCGCTGCATCGCATTGCGCGTCGCCTGCCCCAGCGCGGCAACGATGGTGAAGGGAATCCAGAGTGAGACGGTGGTGAACATCGGGAGATTCAGTTGGCGGGCTAGGAAACGCGGCCACCGTGAAGCGCGCGGCTTGTCAGGTCAACCGCCGGAATTGCATGCCGCGTCACCCTCTATCGTCGTCCCTGCGAACGCAGGGACCCATAACCACCGGCGGCAGTGATGAAGGAAGGTGTTTGACATCGCGTCTGAATCGAAAAGCCGCGGCGGCGCGATGAGCGCAAGCGCTCACGCGGGGGTCCCTGCGTTCGCAGGGACGACGAGGTTTTGCGAAAGCTCACGCCCCCTCCGCGACCACCATGTAGTTCACGTCCATGTCGGACGAGATGCTCCATTTGTCGGCGAACGGGCTGTAGACCACGCCGGCCTGTTCAGTGATGGCGAGCTTGTTGTCTTCCAGATGATGCGCGAGTTCGTCGGGGGTGACGAATTTGTCCCATTGATGGGTGCCCCGCGGCAGCCAGCGCAGGACATATTCGGCGCCGACGATCGCGAGCGCAAAGCTCTTCCAGTTGCGGTTCAGTGTCGAGATCACCATCAGCCCGCCGGGCTTGAGCATCGCCGCGCAGCGATTGAGGAACACGCCGACATCGCTGACATGTTCGATCACTTCCATCGCCAGCACGATGTCGAAGCGCTCGCGCACGTCCATCTCCTCGACCGTGGTGCAGCGATAATCGATCGACAGATGGCCCTTGTCGGCATGCAGCCGGGCCGCCGCGATATTGCTGGGGGACGGATCGACGCCGATCACCTGGGCGCCGAGCCGCGTAAAAGGCTCGCACAACAGGCCGGCGCCGCAGCCGATATCGAGGATGCGAAGGCCGGACAGGCAATTGAGGCTTTTGAGGTTGCGCTCGAACTTGCGGCAGGCGGCGTCGCGAATATAGGTCAGCCGCAGCGGATTGATCTTGTGCAGTGGCGCCATCTTGCCGTTCGGATCCCACCAGGTCTCCGACAGCTTGGAAAACTTTGCGATCTCGGCGGGATCGACCGTCGAAGCCGAAGCGGCGGAGAAATTGGCGGGAGAATCTTGCTGCATTGTCATGGGTGCGCGCCGCTCCTATCGCGCGGTGATGAAGTTGCGGAATTCCAGCGGCGAAGCGATGGTCGTGATGGTTTCCTTGCCCTCGCCGACGCCCAGAATTGTCACGTTGCCGTAATTGAGGAGGCGGCCGAGGATGCTCTGGTTGACGTCAACGCTCTCGACCTTGTCAAGGCTCATCTCGAAGGTGCGCCGCTTGATGAAGCCGGTCTTGTGCACGACCCGCAGATTGGTGACATCGGTCTCGGTGGTCCAGCGATGGAACCAGGCGGTCATCATCTTGTACAGCGCGATGACTGCCGCGACGGCGGCCACTGCTAGACAGAACTCCACCGGCGTGCCGGCGTCGACCCGGCCCGACAGAACAAGAAACACAGCTGCCGCGACCCACGCCAGGATCGCCGGCCAATAGAATATCCAGTGCGCGTTGGTCGAATACAGCACCTTCTCGCCGGGCTGCAGGATATCGTCGATATAACGCCCCATACATTCCGCCTTAATTAGCCCAACACGGGTGGCCTGGACCCTCAAGGGAGTGGCCTGAACCGGGTTGCTTGCCCCCAACCGCGCCGCTATGTATACGCGCCTTTTGGCCCGTGCGCTCCCGGTTTTGCACGCGGGTACCATTTACCTATCCTCGCAAAGGAATGCACCTGTCGTCATGGGCCGCCTCGTGATGAAATTCGGCGGCACCTCCGTCGCCAATATCGACCGCATCCGCAACGTCGCGCGCCATGTGAAGCGCGAGGTCGATGCCGGTCATGACGTCGCCGTCGTGGTTTCCGCGATGGCCGGCAAAACCAATGAACTGGTGGAATGGTGCCGCGACGCCTCCCCGATGCACGATGCGCGCGAATATGACGCGGTGGTGGCTTCAGGCGAACAGGTCACCGCGGGGCTGCTGGCGATTGCGCTGCAGGCGATCGGCATCCAGGCGCGCTCCTGGCAGGGCTGGCAGCTTCCGATCAAGACCAGCGACGCCCATGCCTCGGCGCGGATTCTCGATATCGACGGCGCCGAGTTGATCAACCGCTTCAAGGACCGAAAGGAAGTCGCCGTGATCGCGGGCTTCCAGGGTATCAATCCGCAGACCGGACGAATCACTACGCTCGGGCGCGGCGGTTCCGATACCTCGGCGGTGGCGATGGCGGCCGCGATTCATGCCGACCGCTGCGACATTTATACCGACGTCGATGGCGTCTATACTACTGACCCGCGTGTGGTTCCCAAGGCGCGCCGGCTCGACCGCATCGCCTTCGAGGACATGCTGGAACTGGCCTCTCAAGGCGCCAAGGTTCTGCAGGTCCGTTCGGTGGAACTCGGCATGGTGCACAACATGCCGATCTTCGTCCGTTCCAGTTTCGACAAGCCCGAGGATATCGACCCGCACGCCAACCAGCCGCCGGGCACGCTGATTTGCAGCGAGGAGGAAATCATGGAAAGCCACGTCGTTACCGGCATCGCCTTTTCCAAGGACGAAGCCCAGATTTCCGTCCGCCAGATCTCGGACAAGCCGGGCGTCGCCGCCTCGATCTTCGGCCCGCTGGCGGAAGCCAATATCAATGTCGACATGATCGTGCAGAACGTCTCCGAAGACGGCGCGACCACCGACCTCACCTTCACCGTTCCGGCCTCGGACTATACCCGCGCCCGCGATACCATCACGGCGGCGAAGGCCACGATCGGCTACAAGCGGCTGGACAGCGCCACTGACGTGGCAAAAGTCTCGGTGATCGGCAGCGGCATGCGCAGCCATGCCGGCGTCGCCGCCAAGGCATTTTCCGCTTTGGCCGCGCGCAATATCAACATCCGCGCGATCACCACCTCCGAGATCAAGTTTTCGGTACTGATCGACACCGCCTATACCGAACTCGCGGTGCGCACCCTGCACACCCTCTATGGGCTGGATCAGGCCTAGAGCCTTATCGGTCCTGATCGAATCAGGACCAGGACGCTCATCCCACGGTTGCGTCTGCCCATACCAACCGCCACCCGGCCCATGCCAAGGGGCGGATTGGATTCCCCCGAAAACGCTCGCAAAGAATTTTGCTCCAAAAACATTCTGTTTTGCGCATGATCTGATCGCCAAACCATCAGCGCTTTGGCGGATACTGCGCTTAGCAGTCGCAGCATGGGATGGCGGGCGCGTGGCAGGCGTTTTGCTTGGCAAAACAAGCCTCAATTCGCTATACGGCCTGATGGGTGAGATGCCGCAAACTGTGCCACAGTTTTGGCAATCCCGATTCGGCCGATATCCAAGGCTTGCGGCGGCGCCGAATGAATAAAATTGTTGTTTTTTGTGAGCTTAACGCCAGTTACCGGCCACCCGGTGCGCTGGCCTCGCGGGGGAGGATTTTGACACATGCGGAGCGCGTCGGGAGGCCCCCGCGTCTTGCTAAGACGGCTCCGCGAAACCATGGCGGAGCAAGTCTCTGCCCAGGAACGGCTGGACAAGATCGTGGTCCTGATCGCCGCCAACATGGTGGCGGAGGTCTGCTCGACCTATGTGCTGCGCGTCGACAACACGCTGGAACTTTACGCCACCGAAGGCCTCAACCGCGACGCGGTGCACAGAACCGTCCTGAGCGCGCATGAGGGCCTGGTCGGCCTGGTCGCCAGCGAGGCGACGCCGCTCAATCTGAACGACGCGCAAAGCCACCCGGCGTTCTCGTTCCGGCCGGAGACCGGCGAAGAAATCTATCATTCGTTCCTCGGCGTTCCGATCCTGCGCGCCGGCAACACGCTCGGCGTGCTGGTGGTGCAGAATCGCGCCAAGCGTACGTACGTCGAGGAAGAGGTCGAGGCGCTGCAGACCACCGCGATGGTGCTCGCGGAAATGATCGCCTCGGGCGAATTGTCGGCGCTGGCGCAGCCCGGCGCCGAACCCGCCGCGCGGCATTCGCTGCACAAGGTCGGCGCGGTGCTGTCCGACGGCATCGCGCTCGGCCATGTCGTGCTGCACGAACCGCGCGTCGTCATCACCAATTACATTGCCGAAGACCTGCCAAAGGAAATCAAGCGGCTCGATACCGCTTTGACGAAATTGCGCGCCGACCTCGACCGCATGCTGGAGCGCGGCGATGTCGCCGAAGGCGGCGAGCATCGCGACGTGCTGGAAGCCTACCGCATGTTCGCCAACGACCATGGCTGGTCGCACAAGCTGCATGAGGCGGTCGCCACCGGCCTCACCGCCGAGGCCGCGGTCGAACGTGTGCAGTCCGATACCCGCGCGCGCATGCTGCGCTCGACCGATCCCTACTTGCGCGACCGCCTGCACGACCTCGAAGACCTCGGTCATCGGCTGATGCGCCAGTTGGTCGGACAGGATCACGCGCCGTCGCGCGAGCAATTGCCCGACAATGCGATCCTGATTGCACGCGCGATGGGGCCCGCCGCACTTCTTGATTATGACCGCAAGCGCCTGCGCGGTCTGGTGCTGGAGGAAGGCACCGCCAACTCCCACGTCTCGATCGTGGCGCGCGCGCTCGGCATTCCCGCGGTCGGCGAAATACCGAACGCGGCGGGTCTCGCCGATCCCGGCGACGCCATCATCGTCGACGGCACTTCGGGCTCGATCTATGTCCGACCGTCTGCCGAAATCGAACAGGCCTATGCGGAGCGGGTGCGGTTTCGCGCACGCCGCCAGGCGCAATATTCGGCGCTACGCGACAAGCCCTGCGTCACCAAGGACGGCCAGCCGGTCGAATTGATGATCAATGCAGGCTTGGCGATCGACCTGCCGCATATCGACGACACCGGCAGCGCCGGCATCGGCCTGTTTCGTACCGAACTGCAATTCATGGTCGGCCAGAGCCTGCCGCGCACCAGCGATCAGTTGGCGCTGTATCGCACGGTGCTCGATGCCGCGGGCACCAAGCCCGTGACCTTTCGGACGCTCGATATCGGCGGCGACAAGGCGCTGCCCTATATGGAGACGGTGGTCGAGGAGAATCCCGCGCTCGGCTGGCGCGCGATCCGGCTCGGGCTTGACCGGCCCGGCCTGTTGCGCGGCCAGATCCGGGCGCTGCTGCGGGCCGGCGGCGGGCGCGCGCTGCGCATCATGTTCCCGATGATATCGGAAGTTGCCGAATTCGATGCCGCCAAGGCGATCGTCGAGCGCGAGTTGACCTATCTGCGCCAGCACGGCCATCCGCTGCCGGAACGCATCGATGTCGGCACCATGGTCGAAGTCCCCGCGCTGCTCTATCAGTTCGACGAACTCCTGAAGAAGGTCGACTTTGTCTCGGTCGGATCCAACGACCTGTTTCAGTTCCTGTTCGCGGTCGATCGCGGCAACGCCAAGGTTTCCGAACGCTTCGACACCATGTCGGCCCCGATCCTGCGGGTGCTGCGCGAGATCGTGCACAAGGCCAACGCCGCCAAGAAATCGGCTTCGCTGTGCGGCGAGATGGCGTCAAAGCCGATCGGCGCGCTGGCGCTGATCGCACTGGGTTATCGCTCGCTGTCGCTGTCGGCCACCGGACACGGTCCGGTCAAGGCGCTGATTCTCGACCTCGACGCCAAAAAAGCTGAGGCCATGATGATGCCGCTGCTCGACGCGCCGTCCGGCAGCGTGTCAATCCGCGAGAAACTGACCGCCTTTGCCGAGGCCGAGGGGCTGTCGTTGTAGCGAGGCTCTTGGTAGCGAGGCTCTTGCCGCTGCAATCGCCCTTTCGGATTTTACGCCTTTCGAGACCTGACCATGTCGATACTCCCCGAAGCCAAACTGGATATTCTGCTGGCGCACCATGCCTCGCTCGAGGCCCAGGTGCTGGGACAGCTCAATTCAGAGAACTACGTCAAGATCACGCGCGAGCTCGCCGAACTCAATCCGCTGATCGACGCCGTCAAAGCCTACCGCGCCGCCAATGAAGAGATCGCCGGCATCGACGCTTTAATTACCGATCCCACCACCGAGCCCGAGATGCGCGGCATGGCGGAAGCCGAGCGCGAAACGCTGGGGGCGCGCAGCCTCGATCTCGCGCAGCAGATCCGCGTCGCGCTGTTGCCAAAGGATGCGATGGACGATCGCAACGTGGTGCTGGAAATTCGCGCCGGCACCGGCGGCGACGAGGCATCGCTGTTTGCCGGAGATTTATTCCGGATGTATGAGCGCTTCGCAGCACTTCAGGGCTGGAAGGTCGAGGTGATCTCCGCCAGCGAAGGCACCATGGGCGGCTACAAGGAAATCATCGCCGAAGTGAAAGGCCGCGGCGCCTTCGCCAAGCTGAAATTCGAATCCGGCGCCCACCGGGTACAGCGCGTGCCGGATACGGAAACGCAGGGCCGCATCCATACTTCCGCGGCGACGGTGGCGGTGCTGCCGGAAGTCGAGGAAGTCGACGTCGACATCAAGAGCGACGACCTGCGGATCGAGACCATGCGCGCGCAGGGCGCCGGCGGTCAGCACGTCAACAAGACTGAATCCGCGATCCGCATCACCCATATTCCGACCGGCATCGTGGTGATGATGCAGGACAGCCGCTCGCAGCATAAGAACCGCGCCTCGGCGATGAACATCCTGCGCTCGCGCATCTACGATGCCGAACGCCAGCGCATCGATGCGGTCCGCTCGGCGGATCGCCGCGAGAAGGTCGGCTCCGGCGACCGCTCCGAGCGCATTCGCACCTATAATTTTCCGCAGGGACGCGTCACCGATCACCGCATTAACCTGACGCTCTATAAGTTGCCGCAGGTGATCGCCGGCGAGGCGCTCGGCGAATTGATCGACGCGCTGACGACAGAACATCAGGCCGCGCAGCTCGCCGCCCAGGGCGCCGCGGCGTGAGCAACCATCGCCGTTTCGACCGTTGCCGAGACGCCAAAGCAATCTCGATTTCGTCCCTGCGAACGCAGGGACCCATAACCATAGGCGGTCGTTGTTATAGAAGGTATCGACATCCAGCCTCCACTTTGGGGCCGGGGCGCCGCGATGAGCGCAAATTGCGCTCACGCTGGGGTCCCTGCGTTCGCAGGGACGACGTAGGAATAGTTTCGTGCGAGGTCCTCGCATGAACAACTCCTTCGCCGGACAGACCGTCGAGGCTGCACGGCGCAAGCTCACTGCGCGATTCAAATCCGGCGCCGTCGATTCGGCCGAACTCGACGCGCGGATTCTGGTTGGCGCGGCGCTAAATCTCAATCTGACCGGACTGATCGCGGCCGCGGCGCGGCCGGTCACTTTGGATCAAGCGACGCGGCTTGAGGATTTCGCCCGGCGGCGTCTCGGCGGCGAACCGGTCGCACGCATTCTCGAAACACGGGAATTCTGGGGACTGCCGTTACAGCTGACGGCCGCGACGCTGGTGCCGCGGCCGGACACTGAAACCGTGGTCGAGCTGGCGCTGGAAATGCAGAGCCCTACGTCTCGTCCGAAACACCCGTTGCGCATCGCCGACCTCGGCACGGGCTCCGGCGCTATACTGTTGGCGCTGTTGTCGGAGCTGCCCGACGCCTATGGGATCGGCACCGATATCAGCGTGGCGGCGCTGCGAACGGCAGGTAGTAATACGGCCCGGCTGGGATTTAGCCCGCGCGCGGCGTTCGTCGCCTGCGACTATGCGGCGGCGTTGTCAGATGGCTTCGATCTGATGGTGTCGAATCCGCCCTATATCCGCTCGGCCGATATCGCCGGTCTCGCGACCGAGGTCAGGGATCACGATCCGCCGCTTGCGCTGGATGGCGGCGCCGATGGGCTCGACGCCTACCGCAGGCTGATTCCGCAAGCTGCGGAACGGTTGGTCGCCGGCGGCGTTCTTGTGGTGGAAGCCGGCCATGACCAAAGCGGGGATATCGCGGGTTTGATGGCGGCAGCAGGGTTAACGCAGGAGCGGCCCCCCAAGGCCGATCTGGCCGGTATCCGCCGGGCCGTGGCCGCCCGGAAAATGCCCCGATAATGCCCTTTTGGAGGGCAAAAAAACCGCTTGGAATATTCCCCGGGAGCGACTACGTTCCGGCCACAACGTCGGTCCAGGGTTTACTGGCCCCGTAGATACCCAGTAGGGCTATTTCGGGTGGAGGCCAGAGTTCTCAAAGCGAGAGCCCGTCCCGAGTGAAAGGTTCCAAAACGCAGGTCCAATTAAGCGCGATGGCTTTAAGAGCTGCGCAGCTTTTGACCGCAACGCGAACGAAAGCCTGATATTGCGCTTGAAAAATCACGCAAGAAACCTGTGCTTGTTTTGGCAGGCGGAATGATTTGATGCGGCCGGCATTGCACGCCGGGCTGTTGGGGAACGCGTCTTTGTTGACTGCGACGTACGGCAAAATTGATGTGAAGTTGACACGGCGCAGCGATTCGGTGCGCGTGACGCGCGCGGCCCGATCGGGCCAAAGAAACCGTAGCGCCGGTAATTCAAACCTACTGCCAAAGCTGAACTAGTAACTTCTCAAGGCTGATAACTTCAGGGCTGGAATAAAGGCACGACATGAGAAACGGTCAGAATAACAACAAGCGGATGCGTAACCGGAACAATAATAACAACAACAATAATAACAATAACAACAACCGGCGCGGACAGAACCCGATGACCCGGGTGTTCGAGTCCAACGGACCCGACATCAAGATTCGCGGTACCGCATCCCACGTTGCAGAAAAATACGTTCAGCTGGCGCGCGACGCACGCTCCTCCGGCGACCCGGTCGCTGCCGAGAACTACTACCAGCATGCCGAACATTATTTCCGCCTGATCGCCGCCGCGCAGGAGCAGTTCCGCCAGAACCAGCCGCAGCCGCGCACCGAGAACGAAATGGCCTCGGAGGACAGCGACGACGAGAGCGAGAGCTTTTCGAATTTCGGCCAGGAGCCCGGTTTCGTTCCGGTGCAGCAGCAGCCGTTCGTGCCGCGCGACAACAACGGCAATACCAACGGCAACAATCAGCGTGATCACCAGCGCGAGGGGCAACCCTACCAGCCGCGCGAACAGCATCAGCCCCGCGGCGAACACAACAATCATCGCGAACATCGCCCGCAGCCGCAGTTTCAACCGCCGCAGCCCCAGCCGCAGCCGGTCATCGCTGACAATGTCAGCGTCGATCGCCTGCCGTCGTTCATCACCGGACCGCAGCCGCAGATCAATGGCGGCCCCACTGGTTTCGAGGGCGGTAATGGCGGCGAACGTTTCCCACCGCGCCGCCGCCGCCGGCCGCACGGCCCGCGCCCCGAAGGCATGGCCGCTCCGGTAACGCCGGGCGATGATTTCAATCCCGGAAATGAGTAAGAGGGCGCCAAGCCCTTTTAGCAAAGTGCTTTAGAGATCGTCCCGGTTAATGCCGGGACGATTGGAGCGAACCCGATAAGGCTCACGCCGCGCGGATATTCGCCATGAAGCGGTCGAGTTCTTCACGCAACCGCGTGCTTTCGGTCGACAAATTCCGCGCCGAGCTCAGCACCTTTTCCGATGCCGATCCGGTTTCCGTCGCACCGCGATTGACCCGCATGATATTGTCCGCAGCCTCCTGCGTGCCCCGGGCGACATTCTGAACGCTTTGCGCGATTTCCTGCGTCGCTGAACTCTGCTGTTCGACGGCGCTCGAAATCGTCGCGGCGATGCTGGAAATCTGCGCGATGGTGCCGCCGATTTCCTTGATCGCGGCGACCGATTCCTGCGTCGCGCCCTGCATGCCCAGAATGTGCGACGAAATCTCGTCGGTCGCTTTTGCGGTCTGGCTCGCCAGCGACTTGACCTCGGAGGCGACGACAGCGAAGCCGCGGCCGGCATCACCGGCGCGGGCGGCCTCGATGGTCGCATTCAACGCCAAGAGATTGGTCTGCTCGGCGATCGCCGTGATCAGCTTGACGACGTCGCCGATTTCCTGCGCCGCGCGGGACAGTTTGCCGATCCGTCCATCGGTCTGCTGCGCCTGAAGCACCGCCGCCTCGGCGATCTGGCTGGATTCGCGCACCCGTCTTCCGATTTCATCGACCGACGCCGACAGTTCTTCCGTCGCGGAGGCCACCGACTGCATGTTGTCGGAGGCTTCTGTTGAGGCACCGGAAACCTGGTTCGACAGGCTCTGCGTGGTCTCGGCCGTGCGCGTCAGCGTGCCGGCGGCATCTTCGAGTTGAACCGCCGAGGCCGATACGTTGGAGACAATGGCGCCCACTGCGGCCTCGAAATCATCGGCGAAGCGAATGAGTTCGTCACGGCGCGCGGCACTGCTGGCCTTGTTCTGCGCATCCTGCGTCGCCGCATCGCGCTCGGCTTTAGCGACCGCCTGCAGCTTGAACTCTTCGACCGCGCCGGCCATCTCGCCGAGCTCATCCTTGCGGCCGAGACCCGGCAGCACGACATCGAAATTACCGCCGGCGAGTTCGCGCATCGCCTTGCACATCGCAGTCATCGGCCGGGAGATGCCTCTGCCCAGCAATACTGCCAGCGTGCCGCCCAGCAGGAAACCGCCGAGCGCAAGCATCAGCACCAGTTGTTCCGTTTCGCGGATGGTGGCGCTGGATTCGGCGTCGAGCCGCTGTTGATCGGACAGCAGGTCCGCCTTCATCACGTCGGACCGCTTCATGATCTCCGTCGTGGAGTCGGCCATTTCGACGGCGAGTTCGTCGATCTCCTTTGCATTGCCGATCAGTTTGGCCACCGCCTGCTGGTATTCCTGCAGCAAAGCGGAAATCTCCTTGAGAGCTTGCTGGAGCTTCTCGTCGGTATCGGGAATCACCGTGAGCGTGTTCTCGACAAACTTCAGGCGCGCCTGCGCGCTGGCGGCCACCGCCTGGTCGGAGTTGAGGACAAAAGTATTGACCAGGCCCACCACCGCCTGAAACTGATCGGCCACTTTCCTGGCGCCGAACTGAACCGCCTGGATCTGTTGGTCGTCGGCGCTGCTTGGGAGATCGTCAACCTTGAAACGGAATGCGGTGCCGCTGCGCGCAAGCTGGTTTTTTGCAATCAGCGCGCTGTTGTCCTTGACCTTGATGATCGTGGCGAAGATCTTGGTGAAGGCACGGAACTCACGTTCCAGCTTGGTGATTTGTTCGAGCCGCGCCGGGTTGGTAATGCCCTTCATCGACTGGAGGATGGCCTCCCTGAGACTGGCCTCAGCCGCGAGCGCTGCCTTGGCGTCCTCCTCCTTGGCGGTCAGTACGAAATAGCGTGCCAGCGAACGGTAAGAGACCAGCTCGCGGTCGATATTGCGCGCCAGATCCGCCTCCGTCACGCTTGAGCGATAGGAAGCAACGCCTGCCGCGACGCGCTCAAACCCCATATAGGCCATGCCCATGCTGACAGCCGAGATGGCGAGCACGATGGCAAAGCCGAGCATGATTTTGGCGCGAAATCGAAAGGTCGGGAACCTCAGCGATACCGGTGACCGGCGCTTCAACGATCCCATCTAGACCCCCCATCCACTTTTCTAACAACCGTGGCGTCGGGGAATAGCCAGCCCCCGCGCCCGATCCGGAAACCTAGAGTAGAATGGATAAAAGGCCGTAAATTCGAAGAACGAGGGCGTACCACCTCTTACGCAAAGGTAAATCAGGCCGTTTCGGCCGGATTTTCGGCCTGATTACGCTGCGCGGCCCTGAATACGCTGCGCTGGCTGGTTACGCTGCGCGGGCCTGGGGCGGCGCCAAAGCCTGCCAGCTGGAGGCCAGTTGCAGCTTCGGCTCGGTCAGGCCCTGCAGCGCCTCCAGCGTCATGCCCGGGATCATCTCGATCACGACGAGCCCCTGCGGCGTGACGTCGATGACCGCGAGATTGGTATAGATACGCTTCACGCAGCCGGCCGGGGTCAGCGGATAGGTGCAGCTCTTCAGGATACGCGGCTCACCCTTTTTACTGGTGTGCTCCATGATGACGCGGATCGCCTTGGCGCCGACCGCCAGATCCATCGCGCCGCCGACGCCGGGCGGAAACGCCGGATCTTCGGTGGTCCAGTTCGCGAGATCGCCCTTTTCGGAGACTTCGAACGCGCCGAGCAGGCTGACATCGAGATGGCCGCCGCGGATCATCAAAAACGCATCGGCGTGATGGACGAAGCAGCCGCCCGCGACCAGCGTTGTCTTGTTCTTGCCGGCGTCGACCATATAGGGGTCTTCCTCGCCGGGCACGGGCTTCGGTCCCATGCCGAGGATGCCGTTCTCGCTGTGAAAGATCACCTCGCGGCCTGCCGGCACGTAGCTCGCGGCCAGCGTCGGAATGCCGATGCCGAGATTGACGTAATCGCCTTCCTTCAAGTCCTGCGCGGCGCGCCAGGCCATTTGTTCGCGCGTCAGAGGCTGACAGGATTTGGGGATCATGCTTGGGCTCCAACAACGACCACGCGATCGACAAAGATGCTCGGCGTGACGACGGCTTCGGGATCGAGCGCGCCGAGTTCCACCATGCCATCGACCTCGACCACCGTGAGGTCGGCGGCCATCGCCATGACCGGATTGAAATTCCGCGCCGACTTGATGTAAGTCAGGTTGCCCCAGCGGTCGGCCTTGTTGGCCTTGATCAGCGCGACATCGCCCTTCAGCGGTTTCTCGAACACATGCAGGCGGCCGTCGATCTCGCGGGTTTCCTTGCCCTCGCCCAACTTCGTTCCCGCCGACACCGGCGAAAAGAAACCGCCAAGGCCCGCGGCGTGGCAGCGCATGCGTTCGCTGATGATGCCTTGCGGGACCAATTCCAGTTCAAGACTCTTGGCGCGGTAGGCATTGAGAAAAGCACTGTAATCGCCGGAGCGTGGATAGGAGCAGATCACCTTGCGAACCCGGCCGGAATTGATCAGCCGGGCCAGACCGTAATCGCCATTGCCGGAATTGTTGGCGACGATCGTCAATTCCCTGGCGCCCTGTTCGTGCAGTGCATCAAGTAGATGATCCGCAACCCCGACCGCGCCGAATCCCGCGACCAATACTGTCGACCCGTCGCGAACCCCGGCGACGGCGTCGGCGGTCGTCTTCACCTGCTTGTCGATCAACGCGAATGGCTCCTTCGGCCGGGATCATTGTCGTTTGCAGTCCGTGGCTTACGCCGGGACAAGACGGAACCGAATAGACCATCAACGCCGACACCAAGAAAGCCGCAAATTTGCATATGGCGTCTTCCGCAACCCTCCCCTGGAGGGCAGGAAAGCCTTGTCCAAAGCCTTGACCGCGGATGGCATCACAATGCGATACGCGACGAAATTCCTAGTTGCAAAGTCTGCACCCCGTGCGTCTAATTCATGCAAGCAAAAAAAGCCATTGGGAGGAACCAGACGTGTCTACAGTCAAATTGACCGTGAACGGCAAGGTAGTCTCGGCCGATCTTGAGGATCGGACTCTCCTTGTCCATCTGCTGCGCGATCATCTCAACCTGACCGGTACCCATGTCGGCTGCGATACCAGCCAGTGCGGCGCCTGCGTCGTCCACATCGACGGGCGCGCCGTCAAATCATGCACCGTGCTGGTCGGGCAGGCCAACGGCGTCAATGTCACCACCATCGAGGGTATTTCGAAGGGCGACGAACTGCACCCGATGCAGGCGGCGTTCCGCGACAATCATGGTCTGCAATGCGGCTACTGTACGCCGGGCATGATCATGTCGGCGATCGATATCGTCAACCGGCACAGTGGCCAGCTCGATGAAGATACCGTCCGGCATGAGCTGGAAGGCAATATCTGCCGCTGTACCGGCTACCACAACATCGTCAAATCGGTGCTGGATGCCGCCGGCCGCATGAAGGTCGCGCAAGCGGCGGAATAGCTGCAAGCCACCTGTTGCCGAATTCGAGACCGCCGAATTTCGATGGAAATGGCGGAGAGCAAAACTCCGATAGGGAGATCAGGACATGGGCGTTGAAGGTATTGGCGCAAGCGTCGTGCGCAAGGAAGACCGGCGTTTCATCACAGGCAAAGGCCGCTACGTCGACGACATCAAGCTCCAGGGCATGACCCATGCTCATTTCATCCGCAGCCCGCACGCGCACGCCAAGGTAAAAAGCATCGACTCTTCGGCCGCGATGAAGATGCCGGGCGTGGTCGGCGTGCTGACCGGACAGGAGATCGTCGATGACAAGGTCGGCAATCTCATTTGCGGCTGGGCGATTTCTTCCAAGGACGGCACGCCGATGAAGATGGGTGCGTGGCCGGCGATGGCGCCGGAGACGGTACGCTTTGCCGGCCAGGCGGTCGCTGTTGTCATCGCCGAGACCAAGAACCTGGCAAAGGACGCCGCGGAAGCCGTCATCGTGACCTACGAAGAGCTTCCGGCCGTGGCCGATATTGCCGCCGCCATCAAGCCGGGCGCGCCACAACTGCATCCGGAAGCGCCGGGTAACATCGTCTATGACTGGGCGATCGGCGACGAGGCCGCCGTCAAGGACGCCTTCGGCAAGGCGGCCAATATCGTGTCGCTCGATCTCACCAACAACCGGCTGGTGCCGAACGCGATGGAACCGCGCGCGGCGATCGCGGAATATAACGAAGCCGAAGAGCATTTCACGCTGTACACGACCTCGCAAAATCCGCATGTCGCGCGGCTGGTGCTGTCGGCCTTCTACAACATCGCCCAGGAACACAAGCTGCGGGTGATCGCGCCCGATGTTGGCGGCGGTTTCGGCTCGAAGATCTACATCTATCCGGAGGAGATGGTGGCCTTGTGGGCCTCCAAGAAGGTCCGGCGCCCGGTGAAATGGACCGGCGATCGATCCGAGGCCTTTCTCACTGACGCCCATGGCCGCGACCATGTCTCGAAAGCGGAAATGGCGTTCGACAAGGACAACAGGATCCTTGGCCTGCGGGTCAAGACCCACGCCAATTTGGGCGCCTATATGTCGCTGTTCTCATCGGCCGTGCCGACATATCTTTACGCGACACTGCTGTCAGGCCAGTACAATATTCCCTCAATCTATGCCGAAGTGATCACTGTCTATACCAACACCACACCGGTCGATGCCTACCGCGGCGCAGGCCGCCCCGAAGCGAGTTTCCTGATCGAACGCATGATGGAAACCGCGGCGCGGCAGTTGAAGGTCGATCCGGCGGATTTGCGCCGCAAGAACTTCATCACGACCTTCCCGCACCAGACGCCTGTGATCATGGCCTACGATGTCGGCGATTTCGGCGCGTCGCTCGACGCTGCGCTGAAAGCGATCGACTATGCCGGTTTCCCCGCCCGCAAGGAAAAGGCGAAGAAAGACGGCAAGCTGCGCGGCCTGGGTTTCTCCTGCTACATCGAGGCCTGCGGCATCGCGCCCTCGAAAGCGGTTGGCAGCCTCGGCGCCGGCGTCGGCCTGTGGGAATCCGCCGAGGTCCGCGTCAATCCGGTCGGGACCATCGAGGTGCTGACGGGATCGCACAGCCACGGCCAGGGCCACGAGACAACATTCGCGCAACTGGTTTCGGAACGTCTCGGCGTTCCGATCAGCCAGGTGCAGATTGTCCATGGCGACACCGACAAGGTGCAGTTCGGCATGGGCACTTATGGCTCGCGCTCGCTCGCCGTCGGCGGTACCGCCATTGTCAAGGCGATGGAGAAGGTCGAAGCCAAGGGCAAAAAAATCGCGGCGCATCTGCTCGAAGCCTCCGAGGGCGACATCGTCATCGAGAACGGCGAGTTCAAGGTCACCGGCACCGACAAGTCGATTGCGCTGCCGATGGTGGCGCTCGCCGCCTATACTGCGCACAATCTGCCCGACGGCATGGAGCCCGGCCTGAAGGAAACCGCGTTTTACGACCCCACCAACTTCACCTTCCCCGCAGGGGCCTATATCTGCGAACTCGAAGTCGATTCCGGCACCGGCAAAACCAGCTTCATCAATTTCGTCGCTGCCGACGATTTCGGCCGGCTGATCAATCCGATGATTGTCGAAGGCCAGGTCCATGGCGGCCTCGCCCAGGGCATCGGCCAGGCACTGCTCGAAGGCGCGATTTATGACAGCTCGGGCCAGCTCGTGACCGCGTCGTTCATGGACTACACCATGCCACGTGCCGACGACCTGCCGTCGTTCAAGCTGTCGCACACACCGACGCTGTGTCCCGGTAATCCCCTTGGCGTCAAAGGTTGCGGCGAGGCCGGTGCGATCGGCGCCTCCGCCGCCGTCATCAACGCCATCACCGACGCCATCGGCCACAACAAGCTCGAAATGCCGGCGACACCCGATCGGGTGTGGCACGCCATTCACGGCAACGCGTAAGCGGGAGACAGACCATGTATGAGACAACCTATCATCGCCCCTCCTCCGTTGCCGAAGCCGTGGCACTTTTCGCCAAGGGTTCTGAGCCCAAATACCTGGCGGGCGGCCACACGCTGATCCCTGTGATGAAGCAGCGGCTGGCGTCACCGTCCGACGTGATCGATCTCGGACGGATCAAGGAACTGGTCGGCATCGAGGTATCGGCCGACGCCCTGACGATCAAGGCCGCAACGACTTACTTCGACATCATGCAAAGCACGGACGTCAAAAAGGCGATCCCGGCGATCGTGCACCTGACCTCGGTGCTGGGCGATCCCCAGGTGCGTCATCGCGGCACCATCGGCGGCTCGATCGCCAACAACGATCCCGCCGCGGATTATCCCGCGGCCGTTCTGGCGCTCGGCGCAACTATAAAGACCGATAAGCGCAGCATCGCCGCGGACGATTTCTTCAAGGGCCTGTTCACGACCGCGCTTGCGGATGGCGAGATCATCACGCAGGTGTCGTTCCCGATTCCGGCCAAGGCCGCTTACGCAAAAATGCGTCATCCCGCCTCGCGCTTCGCACTCACCGGCGTGTTCGTGGTCAAGACCAGGGCCGGGGATGTCCGTGTCGCCGCGACTGGCGCATCGCAGGATGGCGTGATGCGGATACCGGCAATCGAGGCCGCGCTGAAGGCGAACTGGTCGCCGGGTGCGCTGGACAGCGTGAAAATTTCCGCTGACGGGCTTTTGACCGATATTCACGGATCGTCGACCTATCGGGCCAACCTGATCAAGGTGATGGCACAACGCGCTATTGCCGAAGCCGGCTGATCGGGTGTTTCAAGCATTCCGGATAGAACGGCGCGCAGCAATGCGCGCCGTTTCATTTTGCAGCCATGAAAGGGCTCTATGACAGAAACCATATTGCGACAAACCGGCACATTGGAAATTTTGTCCGATTGAACCATTATCTCTTTGATTGAAACAGGCATAAGTTACGATTTTAGATAGATTACATATTTTCCGCAGCACCATTACTGCCGGACGGCCAGATCGAAACGATTTCTCGCGATTCCGATCACCGCATCGAGCCGGCCTTCATTCAGCTTCTCTTGGAGACCTCATGAAAGCGCAGCCTCAGATCGACCTCTCGGTATTTCAGAGCCAGGATAATAATTTCGCCAACCTCTCGCTGAACGATCTCGTAACGGCACGTGATTTGTTCCACGTCCACCTGATGCGGTATCCCAATGTCGTTGCCACGGCGATCGGACGTTACCGGATACGACAGGGTGATAGCTGGCCAAATGACAAAAAGAAGATCCACGGCACGTCGGCTCGCCGGCTGGATAATTCCGAAGTCAGACCCTATTCCTGGCCGTGTATTCTGGTCTTCGTGGACCAGTGGCAGGACCCTAAGGAATTTTCTTCGAAGCCCGATCAGTTCGTACCAGGCACCATATTCATGCCCGACGGAAAACGGGTGCCGATCTGCGTTATCGAGGCCCCTAAAGAATCCAAAACGGAGATCGAAGCGCAAAACATTCGTTTTCCGCTGAACAATATCGGCCCAGGCTATCCGATCATTGCGGAGGTCCAGGGTCAGAAATACGTCGCCACGGTTGGCTGTCTGGTCAGCGACGGACACAAGGTATTCGCCCTCACCAACCGGCACGTGACCGGTGACGCCGGAGAGATCGTCTGGTCCGAACTCAATGGCGTCCGCGCGCGGGTCGGGATAAGCGCGGCCAAGCAACTCACGCGCCAGTCGTTCACATCGATCTATCCGAACTTCGCGGGCAAGGACACTTACGTGAACCTCGACATCGGCCTGATCGAGATCGATGACGTTTCACAATGGACCACCAAGGTCCGCGGTATCGACGTGATGGGCCCGATGGCCGATTTTTCCGGTGTCAATCTTACGCTGTCGCTTGTGGGTTGCCATGTCCGCGGTCTCGGGGCGGCGACGGGAGAAATGCTGGGCGAAATTCAGGGCCTGTTTTACAGATACAAGACCGGCGGCGGTTTCGAATACGTCTCGGACCTGTTCATCGGCCCGCGCACGCCGGCAAAAGGCACGGGCAAAAAGCGGATACCTGCGCCCAAATTTGCAACACACCCCGGCGACTCCGGAACACTCTGGATGTTGGAGCCGGCAGTCAATTCCTCCCCCAGTGCGAAAGCCGGCGGCGACAACAGCTTCTTGCCTCTCGCCATGGAGTGGGGGCGCAACGTGCTCGATACGACCGGGAATAACAGCCCACAAAGCTTTGCTCTGGCGACTTTGTTGTCGAGGGTTTGCGCGCTGCTCGAAGTTGATCCCATCCGCGACTGGAATATCGAGCAGACAGATACCTGGGGCGCACTCGGCCATTTCTCCATCGCAACGCGCACCCTCGTCGCCCTGTCGGGCAAATACCCGCATCTCGACACGCTGATGGGGAATAACAAGGAAATCATAAGTCACGATGACGCTGCCCTCAAAGAAGGTGACTTCAAGGGTATGGGCACCCAGGATTTCGTTCCGATGGCGGATGTGCCGGATTTCTTCTGGAAGCCCGGCGTCGGCAAGCAAAAACACACCCGGCTCTCGGAAGGGCCTAACCATTTCGCGGACATGGATCAAAAGGACGCGGACGGCAACACGCTGCTCAGTTTGACGACCAGCCCTGATTTTATCGACCCCGACAAATGGCAAGCGTTCTACGACAGTGTGAACGACATTCTTAGCGGGGAGCCCATCGCGCCGAAACACCGGGGACTGCTACCCTTTCGGGTGTGGCAGATTTTCGACGAGATGTGCCAGTTCGCCGCCGACGGCGATGCCCAGAAATTCGTATGTGCCGCCGGCGTGCTGACCCACTATGTGGGCGACGCATGCCAGCCTCTCCATATCTCCTATCTCCACGACGGAGATCCAGAC
Source organism: uncultured Alphaproteobacteria bacterium (assembly GCA_963790595.1). Lineage (GTDB taxonomy): Bacteria > Pseudomonadota > Alphaproteobacteria > Rhizobiales > Xanthobacteraceae > Bradyrhizobium. Next base: position 119,091 of record CAWBPE010000002.1, read on the forward strand.
CGGCCGCAGGAACATGAGTTCACGAAAGGCAAAAAGGCGGGCACGACGGAAAAGCGACCATTAGGCCAGGGCGTCCATTCGGCCTATGAGGATAAAATGGTGTTCGATCATCGCGAGGAAATCCTGAACGGCCTGATGCGGACGCCACCGGCGAAAAAGAGCGAGCAGATAACAAACGGCTTTGAGGCGGCGCAGAAGACCATCGAAATGATGCGCGATGTATTCAAGCAAATTCCGCCGATGGATATGGTCCAGACCTATGTTGACGTCGGCAAAGGGGGAAAGGCGAGTTCCGACGCGCTGTGGGCCGCCTACGGTCAAAAGACCATCAATGTGATGAAGCAGGGCGCGCATTTGTTGGCGGTACTCTGGGAAAGTGCGTGGGAAGTCGGGAGCGGCGAGACCAAGGTCCGGTCGTTGCGCGCCTTGACGCAAGACGAAGCCATGACAATCGTCACGGATCCGGATTTCCTGCCCTCAATGACCGTGGACAAGATTGGAGCAAGCCTGAAAAAGCCATGACGATCGGGCATCCGCCCGAGCAAACGGCGCGCAGCAATGCGCGCCGCATATGGCCGTATTCCCGGTCAAAAGGCGCTTGCCTACCTTCCCGCAAGGCTAGACAATTTAGCCAACAAGAGACTTCGGGAGGCACACACGTGCTCGATAAATCTGCCCCAGATTGCTCCGTCAGCGCCTCCGGTCCGCTTGCGGGTTTCCGTATCGTGGAATTCGCCGGCATCGGACCCGGCCCCTTTGCCTGCATGATGCTGGCCGATATGGGCGCCGAAGTCGTGACGCTCGATCGCGTCGGCGCCGGCAAAAATCTTAAATCGGCCTCGGGGCGTGGACGGAAGATTGTCGAACTCGACCTGAAGGACAAGGCCGCGATCGCGCAGGTGCTCGATCTCTTGGCCAATGCCGATGCGTTGGTCGAAGGCTTTCGGCCCGGCGTGATGGAGCGGTTGGGCCTCGGCCCTGATGTCGTGCAGGCGCGCAACCCACGCCTCGTCTATGGCCGCATGACCGGATGGGGCCAGGAGGGTCCGCTGGCAAAAGCCGCCGGTCATGACATCAATTATATCTCGGTCACCGGCGCGCTGGCCGCGATCGGCACCGCGGAAACGCCGGTGCCGCCGCTCAATCTGGTCGGCGATTTCGGTGGCGGCGCGCTCTATCTCGTGGTCGGCGTGCTCGCCGCACTGCTCGAAGCAAAGTCATCCGGCAAGGGACAGGTGGTGGATGCGGCGATGTGCGACGGCGCGGCATCCCTGATGTCGATGTTCTTCGACATGACCGCTGCCGGCCGATGGACCGAACAGCGCGGGACCAATTTTCTCGATGGCGGCGCGCATTTCTATGGCGTCTATGAATGTGCCTGCAAAAGCTTCATTTCGATCGGCTCGATCGAACCGCAATTCTACGCGCTGCTGCGCGATCTGGCGGGGCTTTCACATACCGATTTCGACGCCCATATGGATCGCGAAGCATGGCCCGCGCTCAAGCAAAGACTGGTCGAGGTCTTCAAGACCAGGACGCGCGACGAATGGTGCAAAATCATGGAAGGCACTGATATCTGCTTCGCGCCGGTTCTAACCATGAAAGAGGCGCCCACGCATCCGCACATGGCGGCCCGAAAGACCTTCGTCACCCGCCACGGCGTCACCCAGCCGGCACCGGCGCCGCGCTTTTCGCGCACGCCGTCGGCAATCCGCGACACCGCGATGGCCGATATCGCAGGCCTGACCAGCGAATGGCAGGCGGGAAAGCGATGACCCTCTCGTCCGAAATCGAGGGGAATTCGTCATTCAAGCCGCGTCGCTGATTTGCGATGATCGTCGCTTCACGGGGATGACCGACCATGGCGCTACAACTTCGGCCGAACTGCGAATATTGCGATCGGGATCTTCCGCCCAGTTCTACGGATGCGCGCATCTGCAGTTACGAATGCACGTTTTGCGCGGAGTGCGCCGGGAGCAAACTTGAGAATGTCTGCCCGAACTGCGGCGGCGGCTTTGTCCCGCGCCCGATTCGCCCGGTGCGGGAATGGCGACCCGGTGTGTGCGCCGAGAAGCAACTACCGTCGGACAAGCGCGTGCATCTGAAATATGGCCTCGACGATGTCGCCGCGCATTGCGCACGCGTCAGGGATATTCCGCCGGAAGAGCGGTGAGCTCCTTATCGTCATTCCGGGGCGATGCGCAGCATCGAACCCGGAATCTCGAGATTCCGGGTCTGGTCCTTCGGACCATCCCAGAATGACGGAGAGAATCATTCCGCCGGCAAGATCGTCCCCTCGACCTCACCAAAACCGACGCGATAACCATCGCCCTGGCACCAGCCGTGGAAACTCAGCAAATCACGGTCTTCGAGGAACGTCCGCTTGATGCCGCCGGGCAGTTCGATCGGCTCGGTGCCATTCCATGAAATTTCCAGCAGGCTGCCGCGTTGGTCTTTCTCCGGACCGCTGATGGTGCCGCTGCCCAAGAGATCGCCAATATTCATCGCGCATCCCGACGACGCGTGGTGCACGAGCTGCTGCACCGATGACCAGTACATGTATTTGAAATTGGTGCGGCAGATTTGCATGGACTCTTTCATCTGCGCCGCGCGCAGGCCGACATCGAGCTGCAGATCGTAATTGTTGGGCTGCGCCTGCTGCAGATAGGGCAACGGCGCCGGATCCTGCGCAGGGCCCTGCACCCGAAACGGCTCCAGCGCCTCGCGGGTCACGATCCATGGGCTGATCGAGGTCGCGAAGGCCTTGGCCAGGAACGGGCCGAGCGGGACATATTCCCATTGCTGGATGTCGCGCGCGCTCCAATCGTTCAACAGCACAAAACCGAAGATCATCTCCGCCGCGCGTTTCTCGTCGAGCATCTCGCCCATCGGCGAGGGCTGTCCGATCACGACGCCCATTTCCAGTTCGAAATCGAGCCGCTTGCAGGCGCCAAAACTCGGAAGCTCCGCACCGGGCGGCTTCAATTGGCCCCTCGGGCGGCGCACTTTCGTGCCGCTGACCACCACCGTCGAGGCGCGGCCGTTATAGCCGATCGGCATGTGCAGCCAGTTCGGCTGCAACGCATTGTCCTTGCCGCGGAACATGACGCCGACATTGGTCGCGTGCTCTTTCGACGAATAGAAATCCGTGTAGCCGGAGAACGCGACCGGCATATGCAATTTCACCTGCGCCATCGGCACCAGCGCGAGCCGGCGCAACTCGTCATTGTCGCGAAGCTCCGGATTGTCGTGACGCAACAACTCGCTGATCCGCGCGCGGGTGCGCGACCATATCTTCGGCCCCAGCGCCATGAAAGGATTAAGCGTCGATGCCGAGAAGACGCCGAGATCGCCGACATTCAATCGCCCATCCTGCTCGAGCTCCCAGAGGTCGAGCACGAAATCACCGATCGCGACGCCGACGCGAGGCGCCCGCCCGTCCCCCGACGAGAACACGCCGTAAGGGAGATTCTGGATCGGAAAGTCGGATGTGGGATCGACCGGGATGAAAGAGTAGAGCGAGGGATCGTTGGGATGGGGCATTGTTTTCGGTCCTGATTATTGCTTGCCTTCATTCCGGGGCGATGCGAAGCATCGAGCCCGGAATCTCGAGATTCCCCGATGCACAATTGTGCATCTGAGGTCTGGTCCTTCGGACCATCCCGGAATGACGTTGAAATAGTTTTGCTCAATGCAAGACAAGAAGAGTCACGGCCGGTTCGGATCGAAACGTTTCTCCAGCCCCTTCCAGCAATCCGCATAATCGTCCTGCAGTGTCGGGCTCTTCGCGGCATGCGCGGTGACGCGCTGCGGATACCGGGTCTCGAACATGAAGGCCATGGTGCCGGTCAGCTTGACCGGCTTGAGCTCCGAATTGCTGGCGTGCTCGAAAGCCTCGCGGTCGGGGCCGTGCGGCAGCATCATATTGTGCAGGCTGATGCCGCCGGGCGTAAAACCTTGCGGCTTGGCATCGTAGACGCCGTAGATCAGCCCCATGAACTCCGACATGATGTTCATGTGATACCAAGGCGGACGGAAGGTGTTTTCCGCGACCGCCCAGCGCTCCGGGAAAATCACGAAATCGATATTCGCGGTGCCCGCGGTTTCCGACGGCGAGGTCAACACCGTGAAGATCGACGGATCGGGATGATCGAACCCGATCGCGCCGACCGGCGAGAACGCCCGCAGGTCGTATTTGTAGGGCGCGTAATTGCCGTGCCATGCCACCACGTCGATCGGCGAATGCGGCAATTGGGTCACGAATAACTCCCCGCCCCATTTCACGAACAACTCGGTCGGCGTATCCTTTTCTTCATAGGCCGCTACTGGCGTAAGGAAATCGCGCGCGTTGGCCAGGCAATTGGCGCCGATCGGGCCGCGTTCGGGCAGCGTGAAAGCGCCGCCGTAATTCTCGCAGAGATAGCCGCGCGCCGGACCGGCCGTGATCTCGACGCGGAATTTCACGCCGCGCGGGATGATCGCGATTTCACCGGGCTCGATATCGATCCGGCCGAATTCCGTGACAAAACGCAAATTACCCTGCTGCGGTACGAACAGCATCTCGCCATCGGCATTGTAGAAATGCTGATCGACCATCGATTTGGTGATCAGAAACACATGCGCGGCCATGCCCGCTTGGGTGTTGGCGTCGCCCGCCGTGGTCATGGTCTGCACGCCCTGCAGGAAGGTCATGTCTTCTTTCGGGATCGGCGCCGGATCCCAGCGCAATTGCGCGATCGGCAATTCGGCCTCGTGACACGGCGCGGTGCGCCATAGCTTCGCATCGGCCTTGGCGAAGCGGCCGGAATGCCGCACAGAGGGCCGGATGCGATAGAGCCAGGAACGCTCATTGCTGCCGCGCGGCGCCGTGAATGGTGACCCCGAAAGCTGTTCGGCGTAAAGCCCGTAAGCGCAGCGTTGCGGCGAGTTGCGTCCGATCGGCAGCGCGCCCGGCAGCGCCTCGGTCTCGAAACTGTTGCCGAAGCCGGACATGTAGCCCGGGGCGATGCCGACGGTGCTACGGCTGATCAGATCAGGCGAGGTATTGATATTCATGTCATCCTCCTTGCAGGCTGGCCCACATTTCCCGGTCGCGCTTGTCGGTCCAGATCACGGGGTCATCTATTCCCGAAGCTTCATCGAACGCCCGCGAGACGTTGAACGGCAGGCAATGCTCGTAGATCGCAAAGTTTGAGAACTTCGGATCCATCACCTCGCGCGCCGCCGCCATTGTCTCCTTGAGATTGCGCCCCTTGGCGACTGCGGTTTCCGCCGCGCCATAGAGTGTGGTGACAAAGTCGCGCGTCATCGCGATCGCGTCGCGCCCGGTCGCCAGCCCCTTGAGCGCATCGCCGCGCCCCGGCGCAATTGCTTTGGGATTGAAGGCGCGAATTTCGTTCAGCGTCGCCGGCCATTCGCGCAAATGCGCATCGCCGCAATAGCAGGCCGAATGATATTCGATCAGGTCGCCGGAAAACATCACCTCGGCATCGGGCACCCACGCCACGATATCGCCCGACGTATGCCCCGCGCCAAGCTGCATCAGCCGGATTTCGCGCTTGCCGAGAAAGATCGACATCTCGCCTTCGAACGTCAGCGTCGGCCAGGTCAGGCCCGGAATGCTCTGGGCATCCTGAAACAGCCGGGGAAAGCGGCCATATTCGGAATCCCAATCCTGCTGGCCGCGCTCCTCGACCAGCCGGTAGGTTTCCGACGAGGCGATCACCGCCTGAGCTTTGTAAGCCGATGCGCCGAGCACGCGCACCGCGTGATAATGCGACAGCACCACATATTTGATCGGCTTGTCGGTGACGGTGCGCACCCGCTCGATCACTTTATGCGCCATCGCCGGCGTCGCCTGGGCATCGAACACGAGGCAGCCGTCGTCACCGACGATCACCGCGGAATTGGGATCGCCCTCGGCGGTGAAGGCATAGAGATCGGTGCCGATCTCCGAAAATGTGACCTTCTTCTCCGCCATGTCCGTGGTGGATGCGAAACCTTTGGCCATTAAGTCAATCCTTTTGCTCTGTCTTCGTCATTGCGAGGAGCGAAGCGACGAAGCAATCCATACTTCGGTGCGGATGGTGGATTGCTTCGCTTCGCTCGCAATGACGCCTGTGGGTATGTTCATTCTATTGCTGCTGCTGTTGTTGCTGCTGCTCGGCATCGATCACGCGTCGTTTGGCGAGCGCGATCGCCTCACGCAGCACATCGATATCGCCGATATGGTTGGCCAGGATCAGCACCAGCGCCGCATCGAGCTCAGCGCTTTGCTCATCGCTCAGCCCGCGATGCGCCTCGACGACAGCGCGAAAGGCGTCGTCCGGCTTGGCGAAGTTTGAACTGGTCGACAATCCCATTCGATCACCTCAGCTTTGGCCGGCGGCGCGGGCCAGCGCCGCGTCGAGCATCGCACGGGTCGGATGCCGGAAACGCGCGGCGACGTAGCCGTCAGGCCGTACCAAATAGGCCGTGCCCGGTTCCGCATCATAGCGCGCGCCGGCGAGCCCCGCCGCATCGGAAAAGCCGTCTCCGCCGATACGGATCACGCCGACATCGTCGGGAGCCTCAACCGCCGCGCCATTGCTGAACTGAAGCAGTGTGAAGCGCGTGCCAGCCTTGATGAAGGCTTCCGTCAAATAGGCGGCTTCGCCGGCAAGCGGCGCGTCCGGCATCGAGGCGCCGGGCGTTGGGCCAGCGCGCCAGGTATCGCGGTCGGTGGTCGACAGCGGAGAATCATAGACCGAGGGAACCGAAAGCCGCCCGCCATTGATCATGCGCTTGCCGAATTCGGTTTCCCTCGCCAGCGACAGCACCGCCTTGCGCAGCCGCGCCTCATGGCGTGAGGTCGGCGCCATGAAATCGGTCGAGCGAGTCGATTCCCTTATGTTCTCGTCGGCCGCCGCACTGCGTTCGCTGTGATAGGTCTCCAGCAACGCTTCCGGCGAAGTCCTGCGCAGCACGCGATCCAGTTTCCAGGCGAGGTTTTCAGCATCTTCCAGGCCGGAATTGGCGCCGCGCGCGCCGAACGGCGAGACCTGATGCGCGGCGTCGCCGGCAAACATCACGCGGCCATGCCGAAACCGCTCCATCCGGCGGCACTGGAATTTGTAGAGCGATATCCATTCGAATTCGAACTTGTCATGTCCGAGCATGCGCGCGATCCGCGGCCGTACATTTTCCGGCCGCTTCTCGGCGACGGGGTCCGCCTCCGGGTTGAGCTGCAGATCGATCCGCCAGATATCGTCAGGCTGCTTGTGCAGCAGTGCCGAACGCCCGGCATGAAACGGCGGATCGAACCAGAACCAGCGCTCGGTCGGAAACTCCGCCGCCATCCGCACATCCGCGATCAGGAATTGATCCTCGAACACTTGTCCTGCGAATTCCGCGCCGACCATCTGCCGCAGCGAGGAACGGGCGCCGTCGCAGGCAACGACATAATCTGCGTGCAACTTATAATTCCCGGCGGGTGTCTCCACCGTCAGTACCGCATGGTCGTTGCGCTGCTCCAGCCCGATTACTTTATTGCGCCAGCGCAGGTCGATCGCCGGGAGCTCGCCGACGCGGTCCACCAGATAGGCCTCGGCATAAAACTGCTGGAGATTGATAAAGGCCGGCCGCTTGTGACCTTCCTCGGGCAGCAGGTTGAATTGATAGATTTGCGAGGCGCCGTGAAAAATCTTGCCGACGCTCCACACCACGCCCTTGTCGACCATGCGCTGGCCGATGCCGAGGCGGTCCCAATATTCCAGCGAGCGTTTCGAGAAACAGATCGCGCGCGACCCGTCTCCGATCCGGTCGGCGTCATCGAGCAGCACGACTTTCTGGCCGCGCTGCGCCAGGTCGATCGCGAGCGACAGCCCAACCGGTCCGGCGCCGACCACGACAACCAGATACCGCGCGACGTCGCCACCGGTCCGATCCTGATCGGCGTGGCGGCGATAACCGAACTGGGCTTTGGATGGCGCCATGCTCACATTGCTCTGGCCAGGGGATTCTATTCTGGCTAAGATAGTCGCATCTGCAACTATCTAAACTCCCGGCGCATTCCCTAGTCAACTCAAATTGGAGCGATTGTTGCCAAAAGCGTCCTCCAGACTGGACCTGTTCAGGTTCGTGCCGTTCCGGCTCAACCGGCTGGCCGCCGAGGTTTCGGCTGCGCTGTCGGGCGAGTACCAGGAGCGCTACGGGCTCGACATTCCGGAATGGCGGGTGCTGGCGACGCTGGGCTTCCGCAACGACGCGTGCAGTGCGCAATATATCGCCTATTGCACCCGGACCCATAAATCCACCATCAGTCGCGCCGTCACGGCGCTGATGACACGACAGCTGGTCGAGCGGGTCGAGAATCAAGACGACCGCCGCGAATTCCGGCTGCGCCTAACGCGAAAGGGAAAAACGCTGTACGAGCAGTTGATCCCGCGCCTGCTGCGCAAGGAGAGCGAGATCATGGCTTGTCTCTCGGCGCAGGAGCAAAACGATTTCGCGCGCCTGCTCGGCAAGATCGAGACCAGCCTCGATCTGGTGCAGACGAGTCATGAGGCGGACGAGACGCAGGCGTATTGAAAACCGGCCCCTCATGGTGAGGAGCGCTCCGTTAGGAGCGCGTCTCGAACGATCAGCACCGATTATGTTGCCATCCTTCGAGACGGCGCTGGCGCGCCTCCTCAGGATGAGGCCAGAGCTACGTTCGCAGCCTCTTTGGGATGCAGTTGTTAGACCCTCATGCTGAGGAGCACGGCGAAAGCCGTGCGTCTCGAAGCACGAGGCCACCGGGCTCGCAGCCATCCCCTCACTTCGCCGCCGTCACCACGATCTCCACAATATGCAGCGCTTCGAGCTCGACGCCGATGCAGGCGCGCATCGGCGGGTTTGACGGGTCGACCCATTCGTCCCAGGCGCGGTTCATTTCGCTTTTCCGCTTGATGTCGGCGACATAGACGATGGCAGAGAGGATTTTGCTTTTGTCCGAACCACACAGCGCGAGGCTTTCATCGATACGGACGAGCGCTTTTGCGGTCTGCTCATACATCGAGTCCGTAACCGGATCGGGCGCGACCGCCACCGTGAATACGAGGCCGTCGTGAACCACAGCGCGGCTGCGGGTGGGCGTGAGACCGGGAAATCGACTGATGGTTCTGTCTGACATCTGCGCGCGTAACCCTATTTAACGAATGAGCGCGAGGGCTTCAGATGCAGGGCGTAGGCATCGGCCTTGTCGCTGGCGCGCGGATAGATCTCGGTGACCAGCGGATCATGGCCGGGGATGACGCGATCGGGATGCCCCGCCAATCGTTCGACGGTGAGCCAGCCCTGGTACATATCGCCGACATTGTAGACGATCGGGAATGGGTTGCGGCGATGCATGTTGCCGTAGAAATGCGCGGCATCCGACGCCAGCACCACCGGGCCACGCGCGGTCTCGACCCGCACCACCTGCAAACCATCGGAATGCCCGCCGACGCGGTGCAAGGTTACGCCGGGTGCGACCTCGCCCTCATCGGAATGGAACGTCACGCGTTCGCTGAACACATGGCGAACCATCTGCGTCACATGCTCCACCGAGAATGGAAGCCGCAAGCCGCTAAAGCACATGCAGCGCCCGGTCGCAAAACTCATCTCGCGATCCTGCAGATGAAACCGCGCATTCGGAAACAGATCGAGATTGCCGGCATGGTCGTAATGCAGATGGGTCACGACGATGTCGCGGATGGAGTCGGCGCTCACACCAAAGCGCGCCAATGCATCCACCGGATTGAGCGTGAGCTTGCGATTTCGCAAGCCCGCTTCGACCGCGTTGAACCCGGTATCGACCAGAATATCGCGGCCGTGGCCCCGGATCAGCCAGACGAAATAATCGAGATCGGAAGCCGTGGTCTCGTGCGGGTCCGGTGAGAGGTAATTCATATGCGGCGTGCGCGCCGCCATCGTCGCATAGCGCAGTGCGTAGATTTCGTAGGCGTTTTCCATGGGATTTCTTCTTGGGTTTATTGTTGGTCTTGGTGTTCGTCTCAGTGTGCGTTTTAGTGTTCTTGGGCACGATTGAGATGACCGCAGCAAGCCATTGTCGTTCACAAAGGTCAAACCCCGCCGGCTTCATGCCGGCCAATTGGAAATGCCGGCCGCCTGCCGGCGATCCGCCAATGTGAGATCGATCACACAAACCCCCTCGCGCATGCTGTAGCATCGCCAGAGCAGCTTTGTGAAAAGCCCGGCAAGCTCCGGGCCTCCTCGTGGCGTGACGGAAACATGACGCGGGAGCGGAACGCTGCGATTGATTTCGAGTGAGATTCAAATCCGGGGCGTGCCGTTGCAGCGGTTAATTGTCGCGTCATTTGAGGCATTTCCGCCGGTCGATAGCGCTTGCGAGCCCGGTTTGATAATGCGATTTTCGTGGGATAAGGTCGCCGAGGCGCATGCTGGGATCGGCGTCTTGATGGTTGGGCTGAACGTCGTATGAGAATTCGCCTTACACTGCTTGTCGCTTTGATCCTGTCGGTCGCGTCGATTGCTCCGTCGTCTGCCGCGGACCGCTTTGCCCTTGTCATCGGCAACGCGAAATATCCCGATGCCGACGCCCCCCTGAAAGAACCCATCAACGACGCCCGGGACATCGCCGACGAGCTCAAGCGCGACGGTTTTACGGTCGATATCGGGGAAAATCTCAACGGCGAAGGGATGCGCCGCGCCTTCGAGCGGCTGTACGGACACGTCAAGCCCGGCACCGTCGCGCTGGTTTTCTTCAGCGGCTTCGGCATTCAGTCCAACCGTCAAAGCTTTATGATCCCGGTCGATGCGCAGATCTGGACCGAACCGGATGTCCGCCGCGACGGTATCAGCCTGGAAACCGTGCTGGGCGAAATCAACAACCGCGGCGCCGGCGTCAAGATCGCCCTGGTCGATGCCTCCAGGCGCAACCCGTTCGAACGCCGGTTCCGCAGTTTCTCCGCCGGCCTGGCACCTGTGATTGCGCCGAACGGCACGCTGGTGATGTATTCGGCGGCCTTGAGTTCCGTCATCTCGGACAATGGCAGCGATCACAGCCTGTTCGTGCAGGAACTGCTCAAGGAAATCCGCGTCCCCGACCTGATGGCCGAGGAGACGCTGAACCGGACCCGCGTCGGCGTCACCCGCGCCTCGCGCAGCGAACAAGTGCCGTGGATTTCATCCTCGCTGGCTGAGGATTTCTCATTCATTCCGGGCTCGGGCGCGCGACCGTCAACGCCCGTCAATCCAGCGCCCAGTCCAACACCCGCACCGCCGCCCGGTCCGGTAGCCGCCCTGCCGCCGCCAGCCGCACCGGTTCCTGCGCCGTTGCCGCGTCAGGATCCGCCGGCGGCGCCGAAAGCCGAAACGCCTCCGCCCCCTCCGGCGGACAAACCGGCGCAGCCCAATGACTCCGCGCCGCCAAATATCGCCGATGATCCGACCATCAAAGCCCTGACCGAAAAACTCGTCGAGAATCCCGACGATGCCGGCGCGCATTACCGGCGCGGACAGGTCTATGCCAGCAAGGGGGCTTACGCCCTTGCGATCAAGGATTTCGACGATTCGTTGCGGCTCAATCCGAAGGATGTCGAAGCCTATAATAATCGTTGCTGGGCGCGCACCGTGATCGGCGATCTGCAGGCGGCGTTGCGCGATTGCAACGAGGCGCTTCGGTTGCGCCCGAATTTTGTCGATGCGCTCGACAGCCGCGGCCTTGTCAATCTCAAAAGCGGCATGGCCAAGAATGCGATTGCCGATTTCGACGCCGCCCTCAAGATCAATCCGAGACTGACCTCGTCGCTGTACGGACGCGGCCTCGCCAAGAAGAACAACGGCTCAATTTCGGAGGGCGATCTGGATATATCGAACGCAAAGGCGATGGATCCGAATATTGTCAAGGAATTCGCCAGCTACGGGGTCCGCTGAGGATATTCTGGCCGACGGTATCTTGAATGGATCGGCCGGCGCGGTTCGAACCCCAAGTTCGAACTTCAAGTTCGAACCTCAAGCTCGAACCCAAAGTTCGAGCCCAAAATTCGAACCTAGGTGCGGGCACCAAAGACAGACCAATAAGCAGCCGCGATCGATTTGGGCCCGCGACTGATTTGCAAAAATCCACTGGAACCGCGCGCGACCGTGCAGGAGAGCTGACAATGTCGAACATGTCTGGAAGGCGAAATCTGACCGCGATCCTCTCGCTTCTGACGATCGGCGCCACGCTCTCCATTGGCATGGCCCGCGCCGCCGAGGATATCAGCGAAGATCAGATTCTCCGGGCACTTTCGCCGGCCAAGAAGCCCCTGACGCGGGGCCTGTCGGTGGGTCCGCAGACCCAGACCGATCCGACGGCAGCCGCGGCCGATGGGCAATTCGTGCAGAAATTCCGCAACCGGGCGACGCGCTCGCTCTCGGCGGCTGAGCGCGAAGAGATCGCCACCGTCGTCAAGGACAAGCCGAAGATCGATCTGGAAATCAACTTCGACTACAATTCAGCCAATATCAGCTCGAAGTCGCTGCCGTCGGTTCAGGCTTTGGGCCGGGCATTGTCCAATCCCGACCTGAAAGGCTCGACCTTCGTGCTCGCGGGTCATACCGACGCCGCCGGCGGGGATGCCTATAATCAGGACCTGTCGGAGCGTCGCGCCAACTCGATCAAGCATTATCTGGTCGACAAATTCGGCATTGCCGGCACCGACCTCGTGACCGTCGGCTACGGCAAGACCAAGCTCAAGGATCCGGCCAATCCGCTGGCGGAAGTCAACCGCCGTGTGCAGGTCGCGAATATGGACAACAAGACCACCGCGTCCAAATAATGCGTGATGGTCTGGTCAGGTTTTGCCATCTAAATGCGTCCCGCGCCCCTGCGGGACGTTTTTGTCTGTCATACTCCCCGCTATTCCGGGGTGGTGCGTCCGCACCGAAATGACGGTCTTGAGATTTTAGGTCTGGATTGATCCGGCGATGATGCTTTCCGAATACCTCAAGCCTGCGCTGGCGGTTGTCTCCATCGCGATTCTCGGCGGCGGCTGGTACTGGCTTGAACACCGCACCCGCCCCGAAGAGAAGGAAACACCCAACAACGCGATGGTGATCGTCACCAAATCCACCAACGCCTGTTTCTCCGATCTGGTGCGCGTCACGGGATTTATCGTCCCGCGCCGGGAAGCGGTGGTCGGGGTCGACCAGGAAGGATCCAAGGTTTCCGAGCTGCTGGTCCGCGAAGGCGACACGGTTGCCGATAATCAGGAACTGGCGCGGCTAACGCCGCCGCCGGCGCAAGCCGCAGCAGCCGCGGGCTCGCGGCCCGCGCCGACGTCGCTGCGCGCGCCGGCCGCCGGCCTCGTTACTCAGGTCAACACCATCGTCGGCGCGCCGGCCTCGCCCCAGGCCGGCCCGATGTTCCGGATCGCTGTCAATAACGAGATCGACATGGACGCCGAAATACCGGCGGTCCACATGCTGAAGCTCAATCCGGGTGCGACGGTGCGGATCAGCCGGGACAATGGGCCTGATATCGTCGGGCGCGTCAGGCTGGTTTCGCCGCAAATCGACCGCAGCAGCCAGCTCGGCCATGTCAGGATCACGCTGACCGGCAATCCCTCGCTCAAGATCGGGATGTTCGCGCAGGCCAGCATCGACGCCAAGCGCAGTTGCGGGGTCGCGGTTCCGCGCACCGCCATTGACCATCTGACCGTTCAGGTGGTCAAAGGGAATACAGTTGAGATGCGAAAAGTCCGGGTTGGACTGGTGTCCGACACATCAACGGAAATACTGGAGGGCCTTGAGGTCGGCGAAGTCGTCGTGGCCGACGCAGGTTCTTCGCTTCATGACGGCGACAAGATCAAGACCATGTTCGCCGAGGAATTCGATCGAACGCGGGTACGCTGATGGCACTCAATATCTCGGCATGGTCGATCCGCAATCCGCTTCCCTCCATCGTGTTTTCGATCATCCTTTTGGTGCTCGGCTGGGTCAGCTTCACCAAGCTCGCGGTGACGCGGCTGCCCAGCGCCGACATCCCGGTGATCTCGGTCGCGGTATCGCAATTTGGCGCAGCACCGGCGGAACTTGAATCGCAGGTCACCAAGACCATCGAAGACGGCGTGTCGGGCGTCGAAGGCGTGCGGCATATTTCGTCCTCGATCACCGACGGGTTGTCGCTGACGACGATCCAGTTCGCGCTTGAGACCAACACCGACCGGGCGCTCAACGACGTCAAGGACGCCGTCACCCGCGTGCGCGCTAACCTGCCGCAAAACGTCAACGAGCCGCTGATCCAGCGCGTCGACGTGATCGGCCTGCCGATCGTCACCTATGCTGCTATTTCGCCCGGCAAGACGCCCGAGCAGCTTTCTTACTTTGTCGACGACGTGGTCAAGCGCGCGCTGCAGGGCGTGCGCAACGTCGCCCAGGTCGAGCGTATCGGCGGTGTCGAGCGCGAGATTCTCGTCTCACTCGATCCCGACCGGCTGCAGGCCGCGGGATTGACCGCGGTCGATGTCAGCCACCGCCTGCGCGGCACCAATGTCGATCTCGCCGGCGGGCGCGCTGAAATCGGCAAGAACGATCAGGCCATCCGTACGCTTGCCGGCGCCAAGACACTCAACGATCTCGCCGGAACCATGATCAGCCTGCCGACCGGCGGCGAAGTGCGGCTCGACGATCTCGGCACTGTCACCGACACCATCGCCGACCGCCGAACCTTTGCCCGCTTCAATGGCGAGCCGGTGGTCGCGCTCGGCATCAAGCGCTCCAAGGGCGCCAGCGATGTGGTGGTCGCGGCCGCCGTGCAAAAACGCATCGACGCGCTGAAGATTGCCTATCCCGATGTCGACCTCAAGCTGATCGACACGTCAGTGGAATTCACCAAGGGCAATTACGAGGCCGCGATCTCGACCTTGTTCGAAGGCGCCATCCTGGCCGTCGTGATCGTGCTTTTATTCCTGCGCGATATAAGGGCGACGATCATCGCGGCGATCTCGCTGCCACTGTCGATCTTCCCGGCGTTCTGGGCGATGGACATTTTGGGATTCTCGCTCAACCTCGTCAGCTTCCTCGCCATCACGCTGTCCACCGGCATTCTGGTCGACGACGCGATCGTCGAGATCGAAAATATCGTGCGGCATATGCGGATGGGCAAATCGCCCTATCGCGCCGCGCTGGAAGCCGCCGACGAAATCGGCCTCGCCGTGATCGCGATCTCGCTCACCATCATCGCGATCTTCGCGCCCGCCAGTTTCATGTCCGGCATCGCTGGGCAGTTTTTCAAGCAGTTCGGCATCACGGTATCGGTGCAGGTGTTCTTCTCGCTGCTGGCCGCGCGCTTCGTCACACCGGTGCTGGCGGCTTATTTCCTGAAAGATCACGCGCATGACGACCCGCCGCCGGGATGGATCCTGCACACCTATACGCGGCTGGTAACCTGGTCGGTAAAGCATCACCTCATCACCGTCATGATCGGCGTTGGCATTTTTGCCGCCTCGATCTGGAGCATCACGCTGTTGCCGCAAGGCTTTCTGCCGGCGCAGGACACCGCGCGCTCGCTGCTGGCGATGGAACTGCCGCCCGGCTCGCAACTCGCCTTCACCGAGAAGATCACCGAAGACATCGTCGCCCGCCTGCGCAAGCGGCCGGAAGTCCGAAGCGTGTTCGTCGACGGCGGCCGGGTGCCGCCGGGAACCTTCGAGGTGCGGCGCGCGGCGCTGATCATCAATTACACGCCGAAAACCGAACGCAAGATCACGCAGCGCGCGCTCGAACTCGAGATCAGCCAGGAACTCGAAAACGTGCCGGACATCCGGTTCTGGTTCCTCGACGAAAACGGCTTGCGCGCGATTTCGCTGGTTGTCACCGGCGCCGACAGCAACATCGTCAGCAACGTCGCCAGCGAATTGGCGAACCAGATGAAGCGGATTCCGCTGATCGCCAATGTGATTTCGGAAACCTCGCTCGACCGGCCGGAGCTTCGGATCCAGCCGCGGGCCGATCTGGCCGCGCGACTGGGTGTATCCACCGAAAGCCTGTCGGAAACCATTCGCGTCGCCACCATCGGGGACGTCGGCCCGGCGCTCGCCAAATTCGATGCCGGCGATCGTCAGGTGCCGATCCGCGTCCAGCTCGAGGACGGCGCGCGCGGCGACCTGAAAGTTCTCGATCAGTTGCGGGTGCCGCTCGGCGGCGGCCGCGGCGGCGTGCCGCTATCTGTCGTCGCTGAAATCAAGCTCGATCAGGGCCCGACCAGCATCAACCGCTATGACCGCGAACGTCAGGCGACCGTGGCGGCCGATCTCGTCGGCACCGCCGCGCTCGGCGACGCCACCAAGAAAATCTACGACCTGCCCGTGATGAAGAGCCTGCCGAAAGGCGTCTCGGTCAATCCATCGGGTGACGCCGAAAGCCTGAACGAATTGTCGGCGGGCTTCGCTACCGCGATCACCGCCGGGCTGATGATGGTCTACGCGGTGCTGGTGCTGCTGTTCGGAACTTTCCTGCAGCCGATCACGATCCTGTTCTCGCTGCCGCTCTCGATCGGCGGCGCAATCGTGGCGCTATTGGTGACCGGCAAACAGCTCACCACGCCGGTGTGGATCGGCATCCTGATGCTGATGGGCATCGTCACCAAGAACGCGATCATGCTGGTGGAATTCGCGGTCGAGTCGATCCGCGAAGGCAAGCCGCGCGATGAAGCGATCATCGACGCCGGCATGAAGCGCGCCCGTCCGATCGTGATGACCACCATCGCGATGGCGGCCGGCATGATGCCGTCCGCATTGGCATTCGGCGCCGGCGGCGAATTCCGCTCGCCGATGGCGCTGGCGGTGATCGGCGGTCTGGTGTTCTCCACCGTGCTGTCGCTGGTGTTCGTACCGGCGATGTTCATGATGATGGACGACATCGGCTCGTTCATGTGGCGCCACGGCAAGAAGCTGCTCGCGTCCAGCGGCGACGGCGAGCATGGGCCGGCCGATCATGCGCCCGATCACAAACCGCCGCCGGCGATCGTGCATTCGCCCGCGGCCGAGTGAATGTAATCGACGCGCGCTACTCGTTGCGCGCCACTGCGGTCAGCTTGGTCATGTTCTGCAGCAATATCCGTCCGCGCTGCAGGTCCAGAATGCCGTCCTTGCGCCAGAGCTGCAACTGACGGTTGACACTTTCGCGCGCGGCGCCGACGAACACGCCGAGCTGCTCCTGCGAGATGTGAACTTCAGATCCGAAATCGGAGGCCAGGGCGCACAGCCGGCGCGCGAGGCGGACCGGCAGCGGCTGCAGCACCGATTCCTCCATCCGCTCGCTCATCCAGCGGATACGCTGGCACAGCAGCATGATCAGCTTGATCGCGACGCGGGGTTCGCGTTCGAGATGGCCGAGAAAATCCTCGCGCCGCAGCACAAATAATTCCGTCGGCTCGCCTGCGGCGGCATCGGCGGTGCGGCTCTGGCCGTCGAGCACCGCGACCTCGCCGAAGAGATCGCCGGGCCCGAGAAAATTCAGCGTCAGCCGGGTGCCGTCGGAGGCGCCGGTTTCGATCCGGATCTGGCCCCGGCGAACCCCGAACAAAGCGTCGCCCGCGTCACCCTTCTGGAACAGCATTTCGCCGGTGTTGAGGTGATGGGTATGGCAAAGCGCCGATATGCGCTGCAACTCGTCAGGGCCTAAATCCGCGAACATCGGATTCATCTTCAAAATAACCGCAAATTCGGCCTGTTTGCTCATGGCAATGCTTTCTCTCGCCAGCCGGAAATGACTGGAATTCGCCCGGTGCCGAAGTGTGTCATAAGTCACATACCTTTGCAGCACCCCCGGTCTATTTTTGGCGGCTTTGAGCGGTTTCCGGTTTCCGGGGTAGACTTGAGGCAAAGGTCACATTTGCTTGCCGGGTCTGGAAGTTCGCCATGAGAGCTCTGAAAATCGCTGGCAGCGCCGTCGCTGCCGCCATCGTTATTGTGGCGCTGCTTCTGGTCATCGGGATCCCCTCGGGCTTTCTGACCTCGGCCATCCAGGAACGTGTCGAGCGCGACACCGGCTACCGGCTGACGATTGCGGGTTCCACCAAGATTGGGTTGTGGCCATCCCTCAATGTCACGCTGAATGACGTCGCGCTGGAGAGCCCGAAGGACCGTGACGCCGGCAATCACCTAACCGTCGGTAGCATCCAGGCCGACATGACCTTGGCGAGCCTGTGGTCGGGCCATCCTGAGATCACCGAACTTGTAATCACGCACCCGATTCTCAATGTGCCATTGCGGCGCGAACGCAGTGCCGCACCCGCCGCCGCTTCGGCCAAACCATCCACATCCCCGCGCGATGAAAATTCGAACGCGCCGACGATCGAACGCATCAAGGTGATCGACGCCACGATCGTGTTTTCCAATCCGCGCGATCGCATTGAGGATCGCATCGAGGGCATCAACGCCGACGCCATTGTTGGCACCGACCGCAAGATCCGGATCAGCAGCAGCGCGCGTGCCGGCGATCATCCGCTCAAATTCGACATCAAGGCGACCGCGCCCACCCCGCCGCTGGAGCGGCAGACCGTGCCGGTCGATCTCACGCTCGATATGCCCGATGTCCTGCAGGCGCCCCTGACCGGCAAGGCCGAAGTCCGGCTCAATGGCTCGGTCGTGATGATCAACGGCCTCACCGGCACGCTCGGCGACGGCGCCTTCAACGGATGGGCGTCGGTCGATCTCGCCAGCAAGCCGCTCGTGAAACTCGATCTCGATTTTCAGCGGCTCGATATCGCGGCCGCCAGAGGGCCGAGCGCAACGCAGGATGCGCCCTCCTCTCCGACATGGAGCAACACGCCGCTCGACGTCACCGGCTTGAACTACGTCGACGCGCAGATCAGGATTTCCGCCGCCGAGCTCAATATCGGCGAGGGCCATTTCGCGCCCGTTGCGATCGATGCGACGCTCACGGGCGGCGTGCTCAAATGCGGCATCACCAATCTCGGCACCTATGGCGGCCAGGCCAACGGCGAAATTGATATCGATGCGGGCGGCGCCACACCCGCTTATACGTTGCGCGCTGATCTGGCCGGCGTGCGCGCGCTGCCGCTGCTGAAAAGTGCCGCCGGCTTCGACAAGCTCGACGGCAAGATGCAGGCGAAAATCTCCGTGCGTTCGAGCGGCCAGAGCCAGCGCGCGATCATGTCCAACCTCAACGGCACGGCGTTCGCAACCTTCCAGGACGGCGCGATCCGCGGCCTCAACGTGGCGCAAATGATCCGCTCGCTGACCGCGAGCCCGCTGTCGGGCTGGCAGGAGAGCCGCGAGCAGACCACTGATCTGTCGCAATTGTCGGCCTCGTTCCGGATCGAGCAGGGGCAGGCGACATCCAGCGATCTCAATCTGATTGGCCCGCTGGTGAAGATGACGGGAACCGGCACCGTGGACCTCGGCCGCAAGTCGCTGGCGTTCCGGGTCGAGCCGAAACTGGTGATGACCACCGAAGGTCAGGGCCGCGCCGCCGACCCGGTCGGGTTCGGCATTCCCGTGGTGGTCGACGGCCCCTGGGCGCAGCCGCGGATTTATCCCGATATGGCCGGCATGCTGGATAATCCCGACGCGGCCTATGCCAAGCTCAAGGAGATGGGCCAGGGGCTGTTCGGGCCGGGCGGCGGCTTGGGCGGGAGTGGGCTTGGTGGCAGTGGCCTTGGTGGATTGCTCGGCGGCAGCTCCGATGGATCTGGTACCAGCGGCCAGTCGGATCCGCTGGGCGGCAAGCTCGGCGAGACGCTGGGCAATCTCTTGCAGCAGGGCCTGAGCCAGGGTCGCCCCCGCCGCGGCATGCCGGATTCGGCGGCGCCCGCGGCCCCGGCGCAGGGTGATCCGCCGCCACAGCAGCAGCCGGACAGCCAGCCGATGAACGACGTGCTGAAGCAGTTGTTTAATCGCTGAGCTGCTGGACTTCATCGCACTCTTCCACTGTCCCCGCTGCACCCCCCTCCCCGACCCTCCCCCGCAAGGGGGGAGGGAGAAGGAAGTGCACCAGATTCCTCAGGCCCAACCGTCTCGATACCCAGCCTGTCTCGAGCATGATCAGGGTTTGCTTTGGCTCCTCGTCCCGCTCTCACGCTCCCTCCCCCCTTGCGGGGGAGGGTTGGGGTGGGGGGTGGCCACAAGGTTCAACCGGGATGATTGTCGACATTTTAGACCGGCATGATCCCCGACAGGTTGGGTTGGGCGGGCTTTTCACCCGGGTCGTGGAGCCCCTCGCGCTGCGGAGCGAACCGGGTGAAAAGCCCGCGACGGTCGATGAGACCGATATCCAGATCGCAGAAGCGCACGACGTGGTCGCCGGTCTCTCGCTCGAGAATGCCAACGAGTTCGTTCACCAGCGCCTCGCCGATAAAGACGAACTCGCCCTTCCATTTGATCTCGCCGTTGCTGCGGACGCGCCGGACCTGGTGATCGGCATCATACCAGGGGTCTTCCGCTCGAGGCGGCATGGCGCGCTGGGACTGGATATAGGCCTGCGCCGGCGGCCGTTGGCCAAGCGCTTCGTGCGGGCGCTCCTGGTTGTAATGGCGACGGAAGTCGTCGAAGCGAACCTGTTGCTCGGGCGCGTTCCTGGCCGGCGGAGCCGAGGTCTGCGCCTTCAGCGTGCGGTGCATGCGCTCGTGCCGGCCGTTCTCCTGCGGCGAGGCTGGATGAATGAAGTGCGGCACGATGCCGAGCTTCAGCCACCAGGCCGACAGCTTGGTGAGACCGCCGGCGCCGCGCGAACCGAACGGCGATCCATTGTCGCAGCGGATCGCAGCGGGCAAGCCGTACTCGCGAAATGCTCGCTCAAAACAGGGCCGAACACCCTCGATGGTAGGATCGACGATCCGCAGTTCGATCAGGAAACGGCTGTGACTATCGGCCACCGTCAGAGGATCGATCCGCCGTTGGTCCCGGGTGCGGAACCATCCCTTGAAGTCGGTGCTCCATTCGTCGTTGGCAGCTGTCACCGGCGTACAGGGCCGCCGTTGATCGAGTGGTTGACGGCGTCTCTTCACCGGTCTGACCAGACCTGCGCGCTTGAGAATGCTCCCGATCGTCGAGGCCGCGGGCCAGGCCATCTCCGGCGCCTCGCGCTCAAGTACCGCCAGAACCTTGCGCGGCCCCAGATACGGAAAACGCTGCCGAACCGTAATCACCTTCTCGACGATTGCACCATCCGTAGTCTGACAACATCGCAACGGCGCATGCGAGCGATCCTCAAACCACCCCGCAGCGCCGCTCTCCTTGCGCTTGCGCCACTCATAAAACGTGTCGCGGCTAACCCCGTAGCGCCGGCAAAGCTCCGATACGCTCCAGTTCCCGCTTTCATACTCCAAAAGCATCCGAACACGCTCTTCCATCCGACCGGTCTCTCTAAATGGCATCGGAGGGCCCTCCCTACGATGCATTCTGAAAC
This sequence comes from uncultured Alphaproteobacteria bacterium, assembly GCA_963790595.1. Taxonomy (GTDB): domain Bacteria; phylum Pseudomonadota; class Alphaproteobacteria; order Rhizobiales; family Xanthobacteraceae; genus Bradyrhizobium. The sequence continues at coordinate 140,487 of CAWBPE010000002.1, forward strand.
CTGTCGGGGATCATCCCGGTCTAAATTGTCGGGAATTTATCCGGTCTGTACCCAAGCGACACTTTCGCAGCCACTCACCGCTAACCACGCCCTCCCTCCCCCGGCCCTACCCCCCTCGATTTGTGCTAAACAAACCCCGGCTGACGGCAGCGGGTGCGTGCATCCGCGCGCGAGGGATTGGATGGACGGGGTCAAGGGCAAAAGCTGGTTTGCGCGCGGCGGCCTGTTCGCGAAATACGTGATCTCGCTGGTGGGCCTCGTGGTGTTCGTGCTCGCCGTCAATGGCGCGATCGAGACCTGGATCAGCTACCGCGGTATACAGACCAACCTCACCGACGGCATGGGCGAGAAGGCCGAGGCGACCGCGCGGCGGATCGAGCAGGCGGTCTCCGACCTCGAGCGCCAGATCAGCTGGGTCACCCGCGCCAGCGCGGTCACGCCAGAACAACATCGCGCCGATTACGCGCAACTGCTCAATCAGGTCCCCTCAGTCTCGCAACTGACGCTGCTCGACGGCTATGGCCGCGAACAATTACGGCTGTCGCGCACTTCGATTGCGATCGGCAGCCAGGCCGATTACTCCCGCGACATGAAGTTCACCGAAACCCTCACCCGCAGCGTCTCCTTTGCGCCGGTGTCTTTCCGGGGCACGCGGCCCTATATGTCGATCTCGCTGGCGCATTCCGGCTTCAATGCCGGCGTCACCGTCGCCGATATTGATTTGGGCTTCCTCAGCGATTTCCTCGGCGACGCGCAGGTCGGACGCGGCACGTTTGCGTATGTCGTCGACCCGCACGGCCAGGTGATCGCCAGTTCCAACCGCGGCCCTGAAGTGGGCAAGGATCTCTCCGGCCTGCCGCAGGTCTCGACCTTGATGCTGCCCGATGGTCCCGCGCTGACATCGGGGCTCGATTCCGACGGCCATCAAGTGCTGACCTCGGCGCATTTCGTGCCCAAACTCGGCTGGTATGTGCTCTTTGAGCAGCCGACCGCGCAGGCGCTGACCCCGATCCGCGATCAGCTGGTGCGGATCGCGCTCTTGATCGCGCTCGGCCTCGTGGTCGCGATCCTGGCCGGTACGCTTTTGGCGCGCCGCATGCTGATCCCGATCACCGCACTTCGAAGTGGTGCGCTTCGGCTCGGCGAAGGCGATTTCAGCCATCGCATCGACGTCCACACCAGGGACGAACTCCAGGAACTGGCCGACCAGTTCAACAGCATGGCCGGGCAATTGCACGAGACGTATACGGGCCTCGAATCCAAGGTCGAGGAACGCACCCGCGATCTGGCGCAGTCGGTCAACGAACTCAAAGTGCTCGAGGAGGTCGGCCGCGCCGTGTCGTCCTCGCTCGATCTCAACGCGGTGCTGCCGACGGTGGCGGCGCGCGCGCTGGAAATCACCCATGCCGACGCGGTGTTGATTTACGCCTACGACGCCGCGACCAAACAATTTCAGCTCACCGAGGCGATCGGCATCGACAAATCGGCCGAAGGCGCACATCGCGCGATCGACGCGGATAATTCCGTGCTCGGCCAGGCCGCCACCAGGGGCGAGCCGATCGCGATACCTGATTTGACCGACGCCGCCGAACATCTGCTGCGCGAGGTCGCGGTGTCAGCCGGCTATCATGCGGTGCTGGTGGTGCCGCTGGTCGACCAGACCGGCATTCTGGGATCGCTGGTGGTGTTGCGCCGCGCGGCCGGCGAGTTTACCGCCAATCTCATCGGCCTGATGCGCACCTTTGCACATCAATCGGCGCTGGCGATGCGCAATGCGCGGCTGTTCACCGAAGTGGACCAGAAGGGCCGCGAACTGGCGACCGCGCATAATACCGTGCAGCAGCAGGCCGACAAATTGCGCGAACAGACCGCAGAGCTGACCGACTGGAACAAGTCGCTGGAGGAGCGTGTCGAAAAGCAAATCGGCGAGATCGAGCGCATCCGCAAGCTGGAGCGGTTTTTGCCGAAACAAGTCGCGCAACTGATCGCCTCAAGCGACGGCCATGATGCGCTGCTCGACAGCCACCGGCGCGAAGTCACTGTCGTGTTCTGCGATCTCCGAGGCTTTACGGCGTTCACCGAAACCACCGAGCCCGAAGAAGCGATGAACGTGCTGCGCGAATATCACGCCGCCTTGGGCGAGCTGATTTTCCGCTATGAAGGCACGCTCGACCGCTATGCCGGCGACGGCGTGATGATCCTGTTCAACGCGCCGATCCCGTTTCCCGATCACGTCCAGCGCGCGGTGAAGATGTCGGTCGAGATGCGCGATACCATCGGCGCGCTGACGCGCAAATGGCGCAACCGCGGACACAGTCTTGGTTTCGGCGTCGGCATCGCCTTGGGCTATGCGACGCTGGGCCAGATCGGCGTCGAGCAGCGCCTCGAATACGCCGCGATCGGCAGCGTCACCAACCTCGCCTCCCGCCTGTGCGACGAAGCGCAGGCCGACCAGATCGTGGTGTCGCGGCGCGTGTTCGGCATGGTCGAGCAATGGGCCGACGGCAAGCCGCTGGATGATCTGGTGCTGAAGGGATTCAATCATCCGGTGCTCGCGGTGGAGATTTTGGGATGGCGGGAGGATGGGGGGGCGGTTGCTGCACCTGCTGAGGCAACACCTGCAGAACCGCGGCGGTTGAAGCAATAAAAGGGCTCAAGCGACACTGCTGCAACGCAGACGGTGTGAGCAACCGGGAACATAGGTAACAGTTCTGACCGACGACATGGGTAACACAATTCTTGTTTCGTTCAGGTCTATTGTTGGGGCAGTGGACCCTGTGGGCAACGCGCAGCGTTGTCCACAAGTCCACGGCCGACGCGTTTAGGTTTTTTCAGGTGATCGCCGCGATGAGCGATAGTGCCGAGCGCGATCGGACCATAGTTGACGGTGCAGGCGCCCGCGTCCTCGATGAGGCCCACGGGCTCACCGACCAGCGCCTCGCTGATATAGATCGTATTGCCGTTCCACTTGATCTCGCCGTTCTGACGCACGCGCCTAACGACTTGGTCAGGCCCGTAGCCCGGTTCGCGCAAGACACCATCGAAGCGGCGCGGCGACAGAGCGTAATGCTCGGCCGGCGTATCGTTGCCGAGCGCCTGATGCGGACGTTCTTCGTTGTAGACGTTCTGGAACACCCGCAGGCGTTCGAGTTGCTCACGCAGGCTGCGGGCCGCCGGTTTAGCGGCGTCCTGCAACAAGGTCAGATGCATTCGCTCGTGCCGGCCATTCTGCTGCGGCTTGCCGGGCGCGATCCGCTCCGGCAGCACGCCGGCCTTGATCACCTTGACCGACAGTTGCGACAGTCCGCCGGCACCGCGCGAGGCAAATGGCGGACCGTTGTCGGAACGCAGCCGATGCGGAAGACCGAACTCGCGGAAGGCCGCCTCCAGCACCGGCCAGACGTGAGCGGTATCGGTCCGTCCCATCGCCTGGCAACGCAGCAGATACCGGCTATGGGCATCGGTAAGCGTCAGCGGCTCGCAGTAATTGCCGTCGCCGGTCATAAACCAGCCCTTGAAGTCGATGCACCACACGTCGTTGGCCGCCGTGCATTCCGCAAACGGTGCGCTCGATGGCGGGCTGCGGCGGCGCAGCTTCCGCTTTACCGTCAGTCCTTCGCGATCGAACAACGCTCCGATCGTGCTCGTCGCCGGCCATTCCGTCGCTGGGGCCTGACGTTTGAGCCAGGCCCGCACCTTCACCGGACCCCAGGTCGGATGCGCGCGCCGCACCGCAAGGCAGCGTTCGCCGATCTCCTCCCCAATCATATGAGAATGATGCACCGGTGCTCGCGAGCGATCGAGCAAACCTTCGACGCCTGCTTCTTGATAGCGCGCAACCCATTTGTAACCAACCCGTCGGCTCACGCCGAAGCGCCGGCATATTACCGCAAATGGTTCCTCCTGCTTCTCGGCCGTAATCACAAACCGCATCCGTTCATCCACAGCACAGTCTCCATCCAAACCATCGGAAAGGTCCTCCTTGCCGATCACTTGACCTGTTACCCATGTCGTCGGTCTATTGTGTTACCCATGTAGCCGGTTTGGACCGGTGAGCTCCCTCTCCCGTCGGGAGAGGGTTGGGGTGAGGGGTTACGGTCTATCGATAGTCCGTAACCCCTCACCCGGCGCTACGCGCCGACCTCTCCCGATGGGAGAGGTGGAATCCCGCTGGGCGCGGGCACCGATACAAATTTCAAACAGCCCTGGATGACGGTAGCCACACCTCCGCATCCCCGCGGCGCAATCCGCCCGGGCTATGCCAGAAATTTCCGCCCCGAAAACAGAGGGCGCAGGGAAGACCGGGTGCGCGCTGCACCCGCGGTCTCGTGTGCAAAAAAGTGCAGAGAAACGCACACGAGCATACAGGTTCAGCGGAGGCATCCGGCCTTCCCTGCGCAATGGTTTTACGGCTTATTTCGTGCTCTCCCCGGTGATCGGGCTCTTTTGTCACCGTCGCCTCGCGGACACTTCCGCGAGACTTGACACCAGCGTCGAGGCGTCAGGACCACACGACTTCGCCGTCCACGTCACGCGCCATTCGTCAAAAGCGCATCCGCGTCCACCGCATAGCGAACTAATATCGGAGGCCGTTGCATTAGCAATTGCAGAGGAGCTCAGAAAGCGTGGCCTCAAAGAAGCCCGACCCGGTGCGCCCGGAGAATTTGGTGGCTCCGGCGCTGAACGCAGGATGGCAGGTGGCCTCGGGGCCAAAAAAGTTGACGTTACTTGGGCCACTGAGGAAGCCGGACTGCTCCTCGGAATTTCCATTAAAACAATAAATTTTAAAGATGGTAAAACAGGCAACTATCAAAAGAACCTTGTAAATCGCCGCGGCGACATGCTGATGGAAGCAGTAACGTTGCACCGTCGCTTTCCATATGCAGTGCTTGCTGCTTTTTTCTTTCTCGACAAGGGCGCTGAGACCGACCACACCATCAGACGTAAATCAACTTTTCTCAACGCTCACGCGCGATTGAAATTGTTTACCGGCAGAGACGATCCGGCGGGACGCGATGAGCAATTCGAGCGGTTTTATCTACTTTTACTTGACGCCGATCCGACATCATCAACGGTGCGCGCATACGAGGTTGGACGACCGGAAAAAGAAGTTGCATTAGATGAAGTTGTAAAAGGGCTACTGACTATTGCGGCAGAGCGCAATCCAGACTTTTACGAAATGGACGGCGATAATCTCCGATCCGTTACGTAGGAATATCAAGGATACGAAAACGGTTGAGCGTCGCTTGGCTCCCGCGCCCGCCTTCTGCTATCGATAGTTTCGGAAACCAGACGGGAATGCCGATGCCCCCCCTCGCCGCGTCTTACCCTCCGCGAAAATGCCTCGCCCCCGCTCTCGCCACCCTCCTCACCCTCACCCTCGCCACCCCCGCCCTCGCCGCCGACGATCCCGACGCCCCGCGCGGCGCCGCGGTCACCGTGCTCAAGGCCGCGAAATCGTGCTTCGACCGGATCGTCGAGGTGGCCGGGCTCGTGATCCCGCGGGAGGAAACCTCCGTGCGGCCGGACCGGCCGGGGCTGAAGGTCGCGGAGATCATGGCCGATGCCGGCGATAGCGTCACATCAGGGCAGGCGCTGGCGCGCCTCACGCTGCCGGAGGGCGGCTCGGTGCAGGTGACTGCGCCGGTCGCCGGGCTGATCGCGAGCTCGACGGCGCAGATCGGCGCGGTGGCCTCGGGCCGGGGCGAGGCGCTGTTTTCCATCATCGCGCGCAGCGAGTTCGACCTGGTCGGGCTGGTGCCCACTCAAGACCTCGGCAAGCTCGCGGCCAACCAGACCGCGCGGATCAAGATCCTCGGCGCCGGCGAGGTCGACGGCAAGGTGCGCCGGGTGGCGTCCACGGTCGAGCCCAACAGCCAGCTCGGCCAGGTGTTCATCGGCGTCACCACCACGCGCAGGCTGCTGGCCAATTCGTCCGGCCGCGCGATGATCAAGACCGGGCAGAGCTGCGGCGTCGCCGTGCCGCTCACCGCGGTGCTCTATGGCAATGGCGGCACCGTCGTGCAGGTGATCCGCCGCGCCCGGGTCGAGACCAAGCGGGTCGAGGTCGGGCTGATGTCCGGCGGCCAGGTCGAAATCCGCGAGGGGCTGGTTGAGGGGGATATCGTGGTGGCGCGCGCGGGGGCCTTGCTGCGCGAGGGCGATCCGGTGCGGCCGGTGACGGCGAGTGTCGAGGGGAAGTGAGGGGCGGGTGGGGCGCGCGAGTTGCGAAATTTGGCGCGGCCAGCTTACTTCACCTCTCCCTTTGGGAGAGGTCGAATTTTGAGCGCAGCGAGAAATTCGGGTGAGGGGTTACGCTCTATCGATAGGCCGTAACCCCTCACCCGGCGCTAAGCGCCGACCTCTCCCAAAGGGAGAGGTAAACCGCCCTCGCCGAGAGCGATCAGACCAATCAGGGAACGTTGAGCCCTAACCGCCCGCCTTGGCGTTCACGCCGAACTTTACGTCTTCCAGCAGTGACGACGACACCGACGGCACTTGCGCGCCGTCGGAGGCGCGGGAGATGGCGATGCGGGTTTTGTTGAAGATGGCTTCGGCGGCGGCGGCGCGGTCGGCCAAGGCCTTGTTGGTTTCGCCGGCATTGAGGCTGTTGAGGTTCGCCAGCAATTCCGACATCAGCACCGAATGCTGGCCGGTGGAATCGTCGGCGACCTGGCCCGGGGTTGCCGACGTCAAAATCAGCGCATTGTCCGGCGCGGTGATCGGGGCGAGGCCGTGCGAGAAGGTGCGGAAGCGGCGTTCATAGGGGTTGCGCCTGGAGGCATCGACCACGACCAGCTTGGCGCAGGCGCCCTGCTCTTTCATCGCCTCGAGCACGGCTTCGATGCTCATGCCGTCGCGGCGCACATCGGATTCCTTCCAGATCGCGGCATCGACCGGGATCATGTAGCTCTCGCGGCCGACCTGAACGCCGTAGCCGCCGAAGAACAGCATCACCACCGAATCCGGACGAAGCTTGGCCTTGAGCCGGCCGATCGCGCGGCCCATGTCGTCCCGGGTCGCATCCTCGATCACGTCGACATCGAAGCCATCGCGGCGCAGCGCTGACGTCAGCGCGCGGGCGTCGTTGATCGGCTGGGTCAAGGGCGCATTGGCGTCGGGGTAATGGCCATTGCCGATCACCAAGGCGACGCGGGACGGCTTGTTCTTCGCAGCCGGGCCGGCCTGCTCGGAGGCGACCGACAGCGCGGCATCGAGCGAGCGCATGTTCAGCGCCGCATGGGCGCCGATCGCCAGCGAGACCATGCCGACCAGAACGGCGGCCACGGCCAGGGGGCGGCGGGAGATGCGAAACTCACTCAAATTCATCAGCTCATCCTGTCCATCGTCCAGCGCACGCGAGGTTAGTCGCGCCAACGCCGTCTAGGTTTTAGGGGTCGCGGAGGCTTTGCCGTCCAATTATGATCAATTTGCGGCACCGCAACAAACCAACCCTTAACCTGCATGGACCCCCCCGGCAACACTCTTTGGGGGTTAGACCGCCCATGGTTAGCGAACTCCTACTGGCACGGGACCGGGGTTCCAGAATGTGATGTCAGTCACATACGCTTTGTTGTGCGTAGGCGGGCAATTGCTTTGTAATCGCATTGTTTTCTCAGGAATTTCGGGTATTTTTTCAAAGACTTGCGGGTTTGGGAGACAGGCAGCGCGGATCGGCGCGGCCTGATATGGAACGTGCGACACGATCGCGCGGACAGAAATTTTTCAGGGAAACGCCGAAAGCAGAGCATGGCCGTTGTGGAACTCGCCGGAGCCGCCTACCGCGCGTTGACGGCCCGGAAGGACGGTCCGTCGCTGTATGAGGTCTGCGACCCCCTGCTGTTGAACGGCGCCGGCGGCGATCCGCACCTCGCCAAATTCTACAAGACCGCGCTCGGCAATCCCGCATTGCGCCCGCTGCTGCGGCGCACCGGGCTTCGCGAATTGCGCGAGGCGCCCCGGCTCGACGGCCTGCGCGAGGCGCTGATCCGGGCGCGCGACGACGAGGCGCCGGACTGGGCCGCGATCGGCCGGCCGGTGGCGGCGCTGCTGGACACGATCGAGATTCGGCATCCGCAGCCGAAGCCGATGGCGAACGGCGTGGCGGCGCCTGACTTAAGCGAGGTCGAGCGGATCATCCGGATCTGCGGCGCCCATCTGCTGCGCGCTTATGGCAGTAACGGCTTCATCCCGACCTATGCGGCGTTCAACCTGATCGGCGATCCCGATGTGCGCGGCCGCGAATTCCAGATGGCGCTGACCGGGCTCAATGCCCGCGGCTACAAGAACTCGACCTTGCTGTTTAACCTGGCGCGGATCTTCATCGCCCGCTCGCCGGCCCGCGCGCTGATCAATCCGCCCTGGAAGGGCATCGCCGAGCCGATGTGGCAGCCGATGCAGATCCGCCACCGCTCGGCCTATTACGACGCGTTCTTTACCGAGGCGCTGTTGAGCTTTGTCGAGACCGGGCTGGCGTCGCCCGGCGAGGTCACTTCGTCGCGCCGCGCCATCGCCGACATGGTGGATTTCTGCCTGACCACCAGCCGCGAAGAAGTGCGCGCGCAGGACGGCCGCACCGTTAGCGTGATCACCGCACTGGCACCGCTGCCGCATCCGCGCTTTTCGCGGTTCTTCTCGCACATCAAGCAGGATCTTGGATTTGGCATCTACGTGCCGGATTGCGACACCACGGCCTGCGCGTTTTCGGCGGCGACCCAGGCCGGTTCAACCGATCCGATCCTCGACCAGCCGCTGCTGGATTTTTACGCCGGCTATCAGGTTCGCGGCGGCGTCAACGAGCCCAAGGTGACCGTGCCGCTCAATGACAGCATCGATTACGAAGGCGGCGTCGTCACCTGGATCGATAACCTCAAAGGCGAGCGGCCGTTCGGCAATGATCTCGATCCGACGCTCAATCTCGACATCCTCGAAGTCAGCTTTCGCAACCTCGCGCGCTGGAAGATTCTGGAGACGCCGTCACGCCTCGCAATCCTGCAGGGCATCATCGGCTTTCAGAAGCGCCTGGCAGCGTCAGGCGCGTTCGCCGATCCGCGCTCGCACATCTATTATCTGCCGGAGCTGTATTGCGCCTATTTCGGCCGCTGCTATGCGGCGTTCATGGCATTGCCTTTGGCCGCACGTCAGGCGATCGATCCCGACGGCGCGTTTGAGATGATCCGGATCAAAGTGCTGGCCTATGTCGAAAGCGAGCTGATCACCGGCGAGATGAACGTGTTCGACGCGGCGCTGGCGTTGATGGCCCTGGGCCATCTCGGCGCAGATGTGGAGAGTTTCACTCCGGCGCTGCATTGCATCGCCAGCCATCTCGGCGAAGGCGGCCGCTGCGGGCCATTCAAGGCCTATGAGTGGAACAAGATGAAGACCCCGACGCGCATTCTGGTCGGCGGCCCCGAGGTCACCTCGGCCTTCGTACTGATGGGCCTCGCGCTGGCGCGCCGCGCGATGGGGCGTGTAAGTTTCGCGTAAGCTGCACACTCTCAACGGGTCGTCCCTCCGTGCGCAGGGACGACGATATCGCGCTAAATTGAAACTCCCGCCCCGACCGGGCGCTGGCACGACGGCCCCATCTGCACCACAATCCTCCGCGATTGTGCAGCTATTGCATGATTGAATCGGCCCTTTCCCATGTTCATAAAAGTCATAAAATTTTTGCCTGCGATTGCATTGCTCCTGCTGCCGGCCATTGCCGACGCGGCCGACGTCACCGGCGTTCCCAAAATACGCGAGGGCGATGCGATCACGATCGGCAACGCCCGCATTCGCCTCGGCGGCATGGATTCGCCGTCGGTCGATCAACTCTGCCTCAACAACACCGGCGAGCGCTGGACCTGCGGCGTCGCGGCGCGCGACGAGCTGATAAAACATGCCGGCACCAAAAGCTGGACCTGTCACACGACCTCGACCGACCGCCGCGGCCGACAGGTCGCGCGCTGCGATGTCGACGGCGAGGACATCCAGAAATGGATGGTGAAAAGCGGATGGGCGCTGTCTTACGTTCGCTTCTCGCATGATTACGACGCCGACGAGAAAGCCGCGCGCGACGCCAAGGCCGGGATGTGGCAGGGCTCCTTTATCGCGCCGTGGGACTGGCGCGTGCGCAACAAGAAGACCAACATTCTCGGCGCCGCCAAGGCGCCGGAAAACGCCAGCACCATCCTGCTGGCCTCGGCGTCGGGTTCGGTCGCGCCTTCGCCCGATTGCACCATCAAGGGCAATGTCAACCGTGCCGGCGAATGCATCTATCACCAGCCCACCAGCCGCTGGTACGCCAAGATCGAAATGAAGATCAGCAAGGGCACGCGCTGGTTCTGCTCGGTCGACGAGGCCGAAGCCGCAGGCTGCCGCGAGACCAAGCGATAGAACGTTTTCGCCGTGATGCTGGTTTCAGTGGCGATGGTTCGAGACGCGCGGCGTTGCCGCGCTCCACACCATGAGGGACCTGGCCCAGAACCTCATCCTGAGGCGGCCTGCTCCGCTCCTCATCCTGAGGAGCGGCCTCTTGGCCGCGTCTCGAAGGATGGAGCCACATGCATTATCATCCCCATTGGATTGAAGAGAGCACGACGCAGTGACTGACACGCCGGACGACGGGCGAGATCACCCGCACCACGATTATTCGCGGCTGGAGCGCTTTCTGCTGGGCGCGCTCGGCACCATCCTCGTCTACACTCTGCTCGCTTATGCCGTGCTGCCGGCGTTCTGGACCCATCACGAGCACCAGAAGGGCCTCACCGCGCTGCCGATGGTGACATTGACCGCGCAGGGCATTCCCGGCGATCCGATCAATGTCGGGCTGGTCGGCGACGACAAGGATGTGCTGTGCGCGATGGCGGCCGCCGGCTGGTATCCGGCCGATCGCGTCACGCTGCGCTCCGCGATCGAGATCGTCGGCAGCGTGGTGCTGGACCGTCCCTATCACGACGCGCCGGTCAGCCCGCTGTATTATCTCGGCCGGCGCGAGGACCTCGCTTTCGAGAAGCCCAGCGGCCGCAGTCCCGATCACCGCCATCATGTGCGGTTCTGGAAGGTGCTCGAACAGGGCCAGGAAAAACGCCCGGTCTGGCTTGGGGACGCGACGTTCGATCGCGGCGTCGGCGTCAGCCACTACACTGGTGCCGTGACCCATCACATCGATGCGGATATCGATACCGAGCGGGCGCGTCTGGCCACCGATCTCGAAACCGCGGGGATGGTCACCGCCAAATATCAAGTCACCGGCATCGGGCCGACCATGGCCGGGCGCAATGGCGGTGGTGATCTCTATTATACCGACGGCGAAGTCTGGATCCTGCGGCTGGTCGAGGCGTGCCAGAAGCGCAGTGACCCCGCGACCATCATTCCGAGCCCGCCCGCGACCGAGCTCAAGGACCAAATCTGGCAGGCGGTCGCCCAAGCACTGCGGAAATAGCCGCGAAAAATAGCCAATCACGCTGCGGCGAAAAGCAGCGGCCATTTTTGGTGCTCTGGATTGCTTTGCCGGCGCTCGCAATGACGCCATCGATCCCGTATTATCCGGCTTGAGATTCCCGCCATCCCAATCCCTCCAATATATCGACAAGGAAAATCAAGTATGGCAGTTCGCGCCGGCCGGGAGTTTCTGGCGATCCCCGGCCCCACCAATATGCCCGATGCAGTGCTGCAGGCGATGCATCGCCCCGCACTCGACATCTACTCCAAAGACATGCTCGAGCTGACCGAGAGCCTGCTGCGCGATCTCTCGCGGCTGTTTGCCACCAAAGGCAAATCCTACATCTACATCGCCAACGGCCACGGCGCGTGGGAAGCCGTGATCAGCAATGTGCTGTCGCGCGGCGACAAGGTTTTGGTGCTGGAAAGCGGCCGCTTCGCGGTCGGCTGGGGCAATGCCGCGGCCGCGATGGGCGCCGATGTCGAAGTGCTGAAAGGCGACTGGCGCCGCGCGGTGCGGCCGGCCGAAGTCGAGGCCCGGCTGCGCGAAGACAAAGAGCACAAGATCAAGGCGATCCTGGTGGTGCAGATCGATACGGCGTCCGGCGCCGTCAACGACATCGAGGCGATCGGCAAGGCGATCAAGGCATCAGGTCATCCCGCACTGTATATGGTCGACACGGTCGCTTCACTGGGCTGCATGCCGTTCCAGATGGATGCATGGGGCATCGATGTCGCGATGTCCGGCTCGCAGAAGGGCCTGATGACACCGCCGGGTCTCAGCTTCGTCGCGATCAACGATCGCGCCCGCGAAGTGCACAAGACGGCCGGGATGCGCACACCCTATTGGGACTGGACCGAGCGCGACGGCAGCGAGCATTACAGCAAATATGCCGGCACCGCGCCGGTGCATCTGTTGTTCGCGCTGCGCCAGGCGATCGACATGCTGTTCGCGGAGAAGCTCGAAAACGCGTTCCTGCGCCATCATCTGCTCGGCGAAGCGGTGCGGCGCGCGGTCGGTGTCTGGTCCGAGGGCCAGGTGCTCGGTTTCAATATCACCGAGGCTTCGGAGCGGTCCGATACGGTCACGACGGTGGTAATGTCGAACGGTCATGATCCCGTTGCGCTGCAGACCTATTGCAAGGAAAAATGCGGCGTGGTGCTTGGCACCGGGATCGGCGAATTGCGCGGCCAGGCGTTCCGGATCGCCCATATGGGCCATATCAACGCGCCGATGATCCTGGGCACGCTCGGCGTGATCGAAGTCGGCCTCCAGGCGCTCAACATCCCCCACGGCAAGGGCGGAACCGAAGCCGCCATCAACTGGCTCGGCGAAAGCGTGGGTGCGTGATTCTTTCTTACCTCTCCCCTTGTGGGAGAGGGGGCGCACCGTCACTGCCGAAAGATAGAACCACATCAGTACCAAGCCTTCCCGGGCCCCCTGCATTCGTGCTTATATTGATCCAGCGATAAATAAAGGGGCGGCCGCTGGCGGCGCACGCGTATCCCGAAAAAGCGGATGCGCGCAAAAACAATACAGGGAGTGAGCTGTTGGCGTCCGTCGAATTGCGTGACCTGACCAAGCGATTTGGATCGCTGGCGGTCGTAGATAACGTCTCCCTGCGCATCGATCATGGGCAACTGGTGTGCCTGTTGGGACCCTCGGGTTGCGGCAAGACCACGACGCTGCGGCTGATCGCGGGATTCCTCGAACCGACCTCTGGCGAGATCCATGTCGGCGACCGGCTGGTGTCATCGGCTGCGCGCACGCTGCCGCCCGAGCAGCGCAAGATGTCGATGATCTTCCAGAGCTACGCGCTGTGGCCGCACATGACGGTCGCGGAAAATATCGTCTACGGATTGCGGTTGCGGAAATTCGATCGCGACACCATCGCCAGGAAGCTCAAGGCCATTCTGGAAACCACCAAGCTCGAAATCCTGGCACAACGCTATCCCGGCGAATTATCCGGCGGCCAACAACAACGCGTCGCGCTGGCGCGCGCGCTGGTGGTCGAGCCGGAAACCCTTTTGCTGGACGAGCCGCTGTCCAACCTCGACGCGAATTTGCGCGAGGAAATGCGCTTTGAAATTCGCCGGCTGCATGACGAATACCGCTACACCACCGTCTACGTTACCCACGACCAGTCCGAAGCGATGACGACAGCCGATTTGATTGCGGTCATGAACGCCGGCAAGATCGATCAGCTCGGCACCCCCGAAGACATCTATGAGCGGCCACAATCCGAATTCGTCGCGCGCTTCATCGGTTCCAGCAATGTGCTCAAGGGCGTCGCCCGCGACGAGAATCACATTGCGTTTTCCGGCGCGACCTTGCAGGTGGTGGGCGCCAAACTCCAGGCCGGCCAGAATGCCGCCGTCGCGATCCGCCAGCACGACATCCAGCTTTCGACCTCAGTGCCGGCCTCCTCCGAAAATGCCGTCAAGGCCACGGTGACCCGCCAGGTGTTTCTCGGCGCCAATCGCGATTACATGGTCGAAACCTCTGACGGTACGGTGTTGCGCATCATTACCTCGACGGAAACCGCGGTGCCGAAGGGTACAGAAGTTTGGCTGACTTTTCCGATCGAACGCTGCCGGGCACTCAGCCGGTAATTTGAGAACAGATAGATCAGCACCATGCGAAAACCCACGCTTTCCAGACGCGAGATGCTCCAAGGCGCGACCGGGCTGGCGCTTGGCACCGTGTTCGCGTCGCCCACCCGCGCTGCCGCGCCGCCATCGGAAGCGATCACGCCGCAACTGATCGAGGCCGCGAAAAAAGAAGCCAAGGTGGTGTTGTATTCCGCGATGGATCTGCCGGTCGGCGAGAAGCTCGGCAAGGCGTTCGAGGCGCAGTATCCGGGAATGCAGGTGCTGATCGAGCGCGCCGGTTCCGAGCGGCTGTTCCAACGGATCGATCAGGAATTCGCCTCCAACATCCGCGCCGCCGACGTGGTCAGCAGCGCCGACGCCTCGCACTTCATTCCCTGGAAGCGCAATGGCTGGCTAAAGCCCTTTGTCTCGGATGACGTCGCCCAGTATTTTCCGGAACAATACCGCGACCCCGACGGGATGTTCGCAACCACGCGGGTCTGGCTGTCGTCGATCGCCTACAACACCAGCCTCGTCAAAGCTGAGAACGCGCCGACCAGCTACGCGGATCTGCTGGGGCCGAAATGGACCGGCAAGATGGTCAAGGGCCATCCGGCCTATAGCGGCACCATCATGACCACGACCTTCCAGCTGGTTCGCGATCTCGGATGGGATTATCTGGAGAAACTGTCGAAGCAGCGCGTGATGCAGGTGCAGTCCTCGACCGACCCGCCGAAGAAGCTGGCGCTGGGCGAGCGCGCCGTGATGGCCGACGGCAATGAATACAACATCGTGCTGCTGAAGGAAGCCGGCCAGCCGGTCGAGCCGGTGTATCCGAGCGAGGGTACACCGACCATTTCAGGACCGACCGGCATCTTCATCAACGCCCCGCATCCCAATGCCGCCAAACTGTTTCAGGCCTGGTTTCATACCCGCGAGACGCAACAGTTTCTGACCGACTTCACCGCGCAATATTCGGTACATGCGCAAGTACAAAGCAAACCTGGACGCAAGAAGTTGTCCGAGACCAAACTGATGAAGGAAGACCCCGCCGGGGTCGAGAAGATGACGGAACAAATCAAGACGCGCTACGCGCGGCTGTTTCGGGTTTAAGAAATTCCTCATGGTGAGGAGGCGCGTCAGCGCCGTCTCGAACCATGAGACCGCAATGCTCATCCTTCGAGACGCGGCTTCGCCGCTCCTCAGGATGAGGAGAGAGTTCTGACTGGCAGGCACCATGACCATCACCACCAGCCTCCCCACGCCCCGCGCCAAGATCGACTGGACCAAGCCGGTGCTGTGGCTGTTCGCACTATGTCTCGTCACGCTGATCGTGCTGCCGATGTCGTGGCTTGCGATCTATGCCGTCACCGACAAGGCCAATCACCTGACCTTGCAGAATTTCGTTACGCTGTTCACCGATCCGGATTTCCTCGATCCGCTGCTGACCACCGCAATCATCGCCGTCTCATCCGCCACCATCTGCTGCGTCGTCGCCGCACCGATGGGCTGGCTGGTGTCGCGCACCGACATGCCCGGGCGGCAGTTCATCCGCGCGCTGGTGACCGCCTCGTTCGTGACACCGCCGTTTCTCGGCGCTGTCGCCTGGGAATTGCTGGCCGCGCCCAACAGCGGATTGCTCAACCAGCTCTTTCGTTTCCTGACCGGGGCGGCGGCCGACGAGCATCTGTTCGATATTTATTCGATGACCGGAATCATTTTCGTGATCTCCTGCTACACATTCCCCTTCGTGTTCGTGCTGGTCGCCAATTCGCTGGACAATATGCCGGGCGAACTAGAGGACGCCTCGGCGATCCTCGGCGGCAGGGCCTGGACCACGGCACGGCGCGTCACGATCCCGCTGGCGCTGCCGGCGCTGGTCGCCGGCGCCCTGATCGCGTTCCTGCAGGCGATGACGCTGTTCGGCTCGCCCGCGATCCTGGCGCTGCCGGCCGGCTTTCACACCATGACCACGAAAATCTGGAGCCTGTTCCAGTATCCCCCGAAACTCGAACTCGCCGCCGCCGCCGCGGTGCCGCTGCTGCTTTTGACCATCGCGCTGCTGCAGGCGCAAAAGTTCATTCTCGGTCGCCGCGGCTACTCGGTAGTGGGCGGCAAATATGGCGCGCCGCGCCGCGTTGAAATGAAGAAGTGGCGCTGGGCGGCATTGGCGTTTTGTCTTGTGGTGCTGCTCAATCCGGTGTTCCTGCCGTATTTCGCGCTGTTCAACGCCGCGTTCTCGCCGAATGCGACCACGCTGGTGACGCCGTCGAGCTTCACGCTGCATAACATCGTGTTCGTGTTCACCGAGCTGTCGTCGACCCAGCTCGCGATCAAGAACACGGTGATCCTGGGCACCGCGACCGCGACCATCGGCACTGTGCTGGCGCTGGTGATTGCCTATGTCACGACCCGCCGCGTGATCGCGGGCTGGCGTATCCTCGGCTTTCTCGCCACCGCGCCGGTGGCGGTTCCCGGCATCGTGCTCGGTGTCGGGCTTTTCCTCAGCTATACGCGGCAACCCTTTGTGCTCTACGGCACGCTGTGGATTCTGTTGATCGCCTTCCTGACCATCAACCTGCCCTCGGCCTACCAGCAACTGCAGGCGGCGTTTGCGACCATCCATCCCGAACTCGAGGATGCCAGCCGCATTCTCGGCGCCACCCGGCTGCAATCGCTGCTGCGCATCACCGCACCCTTGCTGCGCACCGGCGTGATCGCGACTTGGTGCTTCATCTTCATCGGCGTGATGCGCGAGCTTTCCGCCGCGATCGTGCTGTTCACCTCGCAGACCAAAGTGATCAGCGTGTTAATCTACGATCTCAACGAAAGCGGCGATCTCGCCGCGATCTCGGTATTGGGCATCGCGATGCTGGTTATTACGTTTGCCGTGGTGCTGGCGGTGAACCAGATCCCGATGTTCGGGGCGACCACGAGTGCGAAGGTGAGGAATGGGTAGATCCTCATGGTGAGGAGGCGCGTCAGCGCCGTCTCGAACCATGAAAGCCCGGGTCTTGCCGCTCATCCTTCGAGACGCGCGCGAGGGCGCGCTCCTCAGGATGAGGACATCAGGGCCCCTCCACCCGATACGCCTCCATCTGCGCCTTAAGCCGGTCGAGCGACGCGGTCGGTGCGCCGGGATCGACGCGGTATTTTCCTTCCGCCAGCCATGACAACACCCTGAGATCAATCGCCGGCGAGTGATGAATCACGTCGGCATAATTATTCAGATCGTGGGTGACGTCCTTGACTGCGCGAAAGTCATAGAGCCGCACATTCGGAAACGACGTCAGCCGCCGGATGACATAGGCGGTAAATTTATAGACCTGATCGAACGTCCCGGGCGACGCATCGCGCATCGCGACCCATTGCAGGATCGAATAGGGCGGAAAGTAAATCTCGAAGGTCACGGCCGGATGCGCCGCAATCAGGGCGGCCATATCGCGTTCGAAATTGCGGACCCGCATATCATAGTCGACACCGTCAGCGAGATAGACGCTGCGAACGGGATCGGTGATGTGCCTGAAGGCGGCCATCGCCTTCTTCGCATTGTAGGTCCCTGCCACGTCAAAACCCGGGCGAAGAACATTGATGTCGTCAACATTGGCGATCGGAAATTTGAAGATCACGCCGTTGGTCAGCCAGGCGACCGGCTTTTCGATCAGCGGGATCGATCGCGCCAAAATCCAGGCCGACTCCCGCGCCATCGAACCGCTGAACAGGTAGCTCGCAAAACCTTTTGCATTCCGGCGGTAGAGATTGGCCGGCAGAAAGGCATTCGAGTCGATGTCCGGCGCGTCAGGGAAGATCCAGTCGTCAAGTTCCCACAGCACCAGTTTCGGATGTCGCTCAAGGGCTGAGGCCAGCACGAAATTCTGCTCGACCGAACTTGAGCCGTTCAAGGACAGTTTCAACGAGTGAACGCCGAGAATCCGATCGATATCGCTCTGCCGAAAATGGATCGCCAGCGAGGTGCCCATGAACACCGTGTCGAAGTCCTGGCTCTGGATCAGTCCGGCATCCTGCAGGCGGCTGTCCTGCGAATACATCGCCGCGAACAGTCGCGCGGGCCGGAAGACCTGCAGCGGATCGACCACGAAATTGAGCGCGACCGCCGCAACCATGATCAGGCCGGTCGCGCCCAGAAACCTCAGCAGGTTCTTTGAAGCGTTGCTCATCAGAACCTGAAGTAAATGAATTCGCTGTGCTGCTGGATTCCGAGAATCCCGAATGCCAGCACCGCGGCGGAAGCATATAGAAAGACTGGCCGCTTCGACCACGCCGCGAGCGTTTCGCCGACTGTCCGGTTGGCGTGGTCATATCCCATGATCGCCTGCGTGTTCGGCGCGAACCATGCGATGACAGCGTAGATTAAAACAAAAAGCGCATCCGCCATTTCGCCGCGGCCGAACACGATCTGCGTGGGATCGGCCATCCGCGACAGGATCGAGAGCGCCGAGGTCATATCGTTGGCGCGGAAGAATACCCAGGCGATCACGACCGCCACAAACGTCGCGATCAACGCGGCGATGTCGGCTGCCCGCGCGAAACGGGGCGCGACGGCAGGACCGAAATGGTTCCACGCGTGATTGATACAGAGATACACGCCGTGCAGCGCGCCCCAGGCGACAAACGTCCAGGCCGCGCCGTGCCAGAGGCCGCCGAGCACCATCGTGATCATCAGGTTCACGTAGCGCAGTATGCGGCCACGCCGGTTGCCGCCGAGGGGAATGTAGAGATAGTCGCGCAGGAATTGCGACAGCGTCATGTGCCAGCGCCGCCAGAAATCGATGATACTGGTGGCCTTGTAGGGCGAGTTGAAATTGAGCGGCAGGAAGATACCGAACATCAGCGAAATTCCGATCGCCATGTCGGAATAACCGGAAAAATCGAAATAAAGCTGGAATGTATAGGCCAGCGCGCCGATCCAGGCCTGATCGAAGGACGGCGTGATCGGGCCGAAGGCGAGCGCCACCAGCGGCTGGATGCCGTCGGCCAGACCGGTTTTCTTGAACAGGCCGATCGAGAAGATCATCAAGCCGCACAGGATGAGATGCGGATGGGGCGATTTCGATTCCGTGGCTTCGAACTGCGGGATCATATCCTTGTGGTGCAGGATCGGCCCCGCGATCAGATGCGGGAAATACGTCACGAACAGCGCGTAATGCGGCAGCGCGTAACGCGCGACATTTCCCCTGTAGGCATCGACCAGGAACGCGATCTGGGTAAACGTGTAAAACGAGATTCCGACCGGCAGCAGGACGTTGACGGCAAGGCCGGTCGAGAACAGCGTATTGAGATTGGCGGCGAGGAAGCCGGCATATTTGAAATAGCCGAGCACGACGAGATCGCCGCTGACGCCGCCGGTCAGGACGATCAAGCGCAAGTGGCTGCTCAGGCGGCGCGCGATCAGCAGCCAGCCGATCAGGTAATTGAATGAGATCGACGCCAGCAGCAGCGCGACGAACTGCCAGTTGCTGACCGCGTAAAATGCCAGCGACGCCAGCGCCAGCCAGATCACCGGCGCCAGCTGCCCCAACCGGCCCAGCGCGAAATAGCCAACCAGGGCCATGGGCAGAAACAGGAAAATGAAGGGGTAGGAGTTGAAGAGCATAAGTCCTTGTCTCAGGCCGCCCGAAAAGCCTAACCATACAACCCGGCGATCAACAAGCCGTGCGGCTCGCGGCCTCAGGATGAGGGGTGTGTTCCCCGGATGCTGCGCAGCGCTCTTGCGGTGCGCTGCTGATCCGGGGTCCATCGTTACCGCCTCAAGTGCTTTGGGTCCCGGCTCTGCGGAGCAGCGTAAGGAACGCTGCACCGCGTCCGGGACACGAAAGGTGTTGCTGCATATCCTCTCAGGATGAGGACATTACGCCGCTCTGGCAATTCAGCCGTCAGACCCGATATGAATGGACTGGGAATTTACCAAAGCAGAGAACGAGGACCGGGTGACACAACCGACAGGCATCAAGCATTCAGGGCCGGCGCCGATTGCGCCGCGCCGTCCGCACACTTTCACGACCCTCGGCATCACCGTGACCGACGATTATGCCTGGCTGAAGGATGACGACTGGCAGGAAGTGCTGCGCGATCCCTCGCTGTTGAGCGGCGATATCCGCGAATATCTGGAAGCCGAGAATAGCTACACCGAGAGCCTGCTCGGCCATACCGCCGGCCTGCAGAAGATGCTGGTCAAGGAAATGCGCGGCCGCATCAAGGAGGATGATTCCAGCGTGCCGGCGCCGGATGGTCCCTACGCCTATATGCGCAAGTTCCGCGAGGGCGGTCAGCACGAACTATACGGCCGCATGCCGCGCGATGGCGGCGAGATCGAGATTGTGCTCGATGGCGACGAACTTTCGGCCAAGCACGACTATTTCAAATTCGGCGGCGCACGGCATTCGCCTGACCATAGGCTTCAGGCCTGGAGCGCCGATATCAAAGGCTCGGAATATTTCACCATCCGCGTGCGCGACTGGGCCACGCGTACCGACCGCGACGATCTGGTCGAGGAGACCGACGGCGCGGTGGTGTGGAGCGCGGACTCCAGGGCTTTCTACTATGCGAAGCTTGACGACAATCATCGGCCGCTGCAGGTCTGGCGTCATCGTCTCGGCACACTGCAGGCAGACGATTTGCTGATTTACGAGGAAAGCGATCCTGGCTGGTTCACCCACATCCATGAAAGCAGCAGCGGCCGGTTTTGCGTGATCGCCGGCGGCGACCACGAGACCTCCGAGCAGCGCCTGATCGATCTTTCCAATCCCGACGCGCCGCTGCGGCTGGTCGCGGCGCGCGAAGAAGGCGTGCAATATTCGCTCGCCGATCGCGGCGATGAATTGTTCATTCTCACCAATGCCGACAAGGCGATCGACTTCAAGATCGTCACCGCGCCGATCGGAGCACCCGAGCGCGCCAACTGGCGCGATCTTATTCCGTATCGTGAAGGCGTCTACATCATCGATCTCGAGCTTTATTCCGGCCACATGGTGCGGCTGGAGCGCGCCAACGCGCTGCCCGCGATCATCATCCGGGATCTCGGCACCGGCGAGGAGCACGCGATTGCGTTCGACGAAGCGGCTTATTCGCTGGACACCATGGGCGGCTACGAATTCGAGACCACCAATATCCGCTTCAGCTATTCGTCGATGACGACGCCGTCGGAAGTCTATGATTACGACATGGCGAGCCGTGAGCGCGAATTGCGCAAGCGCCAGGAAATCCCCTCCGGCCACAATCCCGCCGACTACGTCACCACCCGCATCATGGCCACTTCACATGACGGCGCGCAGGTGCCGGTGTCGATCCTGCACCGACGTGATCTTACACGCGACGGCACGGCGCCGTTGCTTCTCTACGGCTACGGCTCCTACGGCATGGCGATGCCGGCATCGTTCTCGGCCAATCGCCTGTCGCTGGTCGATCGCGGTTTTGTCTACGCGATCGCACACATCCGCGGCGGCGCCGACAAGGGCTGGAGCTGGTATCTCGACGGCAAGCGCGCCAAGAAGACCAACAGCTTTGACGATTTCGCAGCCTGCGCACAGGCACTGATCGCGGCGAAATATACCGGCGCCAAGCGCATCGTCGGCCATGGCGGCAGCGCCGGCGGCATGCTGATGGGCGCGGTCGCCAACCGCGCCGGCGAATTGTTCGCAGGGATCGTCGCCGAAGTGCCGTTCGTCGACGTGCTCAACACCATGCTCGACGACACGCTGCCGCTGACGCCGCCGGAATGGCCGGAATGGGGTAATCCGATCGACAGCGAAACAGATTTCAAAACCATTTTATCCTATTCGCCCTACGACAATGTCGCGGCCAAGGATTATCCGGCAATCCTGGCGATGGGCGGGTTGACCGATCCCCGCGTCACCTATTGGGAACCCGCCAAATGGATCGCGCGGCTGCGCGCGACCATGACCGGCGGCGGACCTGTTTTGTTGCGCACCAATATGGGCGCCGGCCACGGCGGCGCGTCGGGCCGTTTCAACCGGCTCGATGAGGTCGCGATCGCGTATGCTTTTGCGTTGTGGGCGGTGGGGATGGCTGGGCAGAGCGGGGTGTAAGGCAGGGGAGTGTCTCGTGTCCCGGACGCGGTGCAGCGTTTTAACGCTGCTCCGCAGAGCCGGGACCCACGACCGCCCGTGGACCCCGGATCAGCAGCGCACCACGCCGCAAGCATAGCGTGTCGAAGACGCGCGTGAACGCGCTGATCGCGCTGCGCAGCATCCGGGGAACAAAACTCACCTCCCCGTCGCCTTCCGCCACGCCGCGAAATCCGTCAGCGTCTGCTCATCCGTCGCGGGATAAAGCCCGAAGATCGAGCGGCCCTTGTGGACTTCCTCGGTGACGAAATCCTCGAACGCGGTCATCTCGAAAGCTTCGTTGGCGATCTCATCGGCGAGGTGCGCGGGGATTACGTACACGCCATCGCTGTCGCCGAGAATGACGTCGCCGGGAAACACCGGCGCATCACCGCAACCGATCGGCCCGTTGATCTCGATCGCTTGATGCAGCGTCAGATTGGTCGGCGCGCTCGGCCGGTGGTGAAACGCCGGAAAGCCGAGCTTGCCGATTTCGGCCGCATCGCGAAAACCGCCATCGGTGACCACGCCGGCGACGCCGCGCTTCATCAGCCGCGTCACCAAAATGGCGCCGGCGGATGCGGCGCGGGCATCCTTGCGGCTGTCCATCACCAGCACCGCGCCGGGCGGGCAATCTTCGATGGCCTTGCGTTGCGGATGCGAGCGATCGCGGAACACTTCCAGCTTGTTGAGATCCTCGCGCGCCGGCATGTAGCGCAGCGTAAAGGCTTCGCCGACCAATGTCGGCTGATCCGGGCTCAGCGGATGCACATCCTGAATGCACTGGGTCCGGAAGCCGCGCTTGTAGAGCGCGGTCGCGACCGTCGCGGTGCTGATGGTCTTGAGCTTGTTGCGGGTGACGTCGCTGAGTTTTGTCATGGTAGTCGTTCCCTGCTGTTGTCATTCCGGGCTGGTCCGAAGGACCAGACCTCAGATGTGCAATTGCACATCGGGGAATCTCGAGGTTCCGGGTTCGCTTCGCGCCCCGGAACGACGGTGTGTTAGTAGATAGACGGCTCGCCGGTTGGCGCACCGAACGACGTTTCCAGAAAATCAAAATCGCAGCCTTCATTGGCCTGCTTGATGTGCTTGGTGAACATCCAGCCATAGCCGCGCTCGAATCTGACCTCGGGCGCTTTCCATTCGGCGCGGCGTTTGGCCAGTTCGGCTTCGGGCACATCGAGATTGATGGTGCGCGCCGCGACGTCGAGCGTGATCATGTCGCCGTTGCGCACCAATGCGAGTGGCCCGCCGATATAGGATTCCGGCGAGACATGCAGAATGCAGGCGCCGTAGCTGGTGCCGCTCATCCGCGCGTCGGACAGACGCACCATGTCGCGCACGCCCTGCTTCACGAGCCTGGTCGGGATCGGCAGCATGCCCCATTCCGGCATGCCGGGCCCGCCCTGCGGGCCGGCATTGCGCAGGATCAGCACGTGATCGGCGGTGACGTCCAGATTGAGATCGTCGGTCGCCTTTTTCATCGACGGATAATCGTCGAACACCAGCGCCGGTCCGGTATGCTTGAGAAAACGCGGCTCGCAGGCCGAGGGCTTGATCACGCAGCCATCGGGCGCGAGATTGCCCTTGAGCACCGCCAGCGCGCCTTCGGCATAGATCGGGTTAGCGACGGTGCGGATCACATCGTCATTGTAGACTTCGGCGCGCGCGATGTTCTCGCCGAGCGTCTGGCCGGTCACGGTCATGACGTCGAGATGCAGATGATCCTTGATCCGGCTCATCAATCCCGGCAAGCCGCCGGCGTAATAAAAGTCTTCCATCAGATATTTTTCACCGCTCGGACGGACATTGGCGATCACGGGCACCTTGCGGCTGGCGATCTCGAAATCGTCGAGCCCGATGTCCTGGCCGGCGCGGCGCGCCTGCGCGATCAAATGAATGATCGCATTGGTCGAACAGCCCATCGCCATCGCGACCGTGATCGCGTTTTCGAACGCCTTGCGGCTCTGGATTTTCTTCGGCGTCAGATCTTCCCAGACCATCTCGACGATGCGGCGGCCGCATTCCGACGCCATGCGGATATGGCCGGCATCGGCGGCCGGAATCGACGAGGCGCCGGGCAGCGTCATGCCAATGGATTCGGCAATCGCGGTCATGGTCGAGGCCGTGCCCATGGTCATGCAGGTGCCGTAGCTGCGGGCGATGCCGGCCTCGACATCGACCCAGTCCTTGTCGGAGATTTTTCCGGCGCGCCGCTCGTCCCAGTATTTCCAGGCGTCGGAGCCCGAGCCCAGCGTCTTGCCCTTCCAGTTGCCGCGCAGCATCGGGCCGGCTGGCAGATAGATCGCAGGCAGCCCCATGCTGGTGGCGCCGAGCAACAGCGCCGGCGTGGTCTTGTCGCAGCCGCCCATCAGCACCACGCCGTCGACGGGATGGCCGCGCAACAATTCCTCGGCATCCATCGCCAGCAAATTGCGATAAAGCATAGTGGTCGGCTTCAGGAACGATTCCGACAGCGACAGCGCCGGCAATTCCATCGGAAAGCCGCCGGCCATCAGGATGCCGCGCTTGACGTCGTCGACCCGGCTCTTGAAATGCATGTGGCAGGGCTGCGCGTCCGACCAGGTGTTGAGGATCGCGATAACCGGGCGACCTTTCCATTCCTCCGGCGCATACCCCATCTGCATCGCGCGCGAGCGATGGCCGAAAGCCCTGAGATCGTCAGGCGCAAACCAGCGCGCACTGCGGAGCGTTTCCGGGCTTTTTTTCTTATTCGTCATGGCGACACCTGTTCGAGACCCTATTCAGGGTCTTCTCACAGGCGATCCCCGCGGAGCAAGCCCCGCGCGCGATTTTTGCAAAGTCCGCCCCGTGGGACGCGACTCACGAGCCTCTAGGAAGCCATGGAATTCGCCGACAGCGCTTCCCTGAGCCGCTCCGCCAGATCGGCCTTGCGGTACGGCTTGACCAGAATGATCGATTCCGCGGGCGCGCGGCCCTGCTGGGCCAGCATCTCCAGCGCATAGCCGGAACTATAGACCACGGGCAGGCCCGGCCGGACCTGGCGCGCCAGATCGGCCAGTTCCCAGCCGCTCATGCCGGGCATCACAATGTCAGTAAACAGCATGTCGATCTCGGGGTTGGCCCGCAGTTTCAGCAAGGCGTCATTGCCGTTGATGGCCGCGATCACGGAATAGCCGAGGCTCTCGATCCGCAGGATCACCGAGGAGCGGACAAAGGGATCGTCTTCCGCGACCAATATCGTTTCATGGCCGCGCGGGATCGAGGACTCATCCGCCGGGATTTGATCGGATGGCTTGCGTTCACTGGTCGCGACATGCGGCAAGTAGATCCGCACGGTCGTTCCAAGGCCGAGTTCGCTGTAGATCGAAACGTGGCCGTTCGACTGCTTGGCAAAACCATACACCATGCTCAAGCCGAGGCCGCTGCCCTTGCCGACTTCCTTTGTCGTATAGAACGGCTCGAACGCCCGCGCCGCGACTTCCGTGGTCATGCCGACGCCGTCATCGGTCACCGCGATCATGGCGTATTCGCCGGCTTCGATCTCGGGATGAAGACTCTGATAGGGATCGTCGAGCGACGCCACGCCGGTCGACAGCGTCAGATGCCCGCCATTGGGCATGGCGTCCTGCGCGTTGAGGGCGAGGTTCAGCACCGACGATTCCAGTTGCGCCCGATCGGCGAAGGCCAGCACGGTTTCGGCGTTCGGCGTAATCCGGATTTCAATGTTTTCGCGCAGCGTTCGCCGCAGCAGCTTGCGCATCGAATCCAGAAGCTCATGGCAATCGGTCGGATGCGGTTTCAGCAATTGCCGGCGGCTGAACGCCAGTAACCGCTGCGTCAGTTCCGCGCCCCGTTCCCCGGCCTGACAAATGTCATCCGCAATCCTCTGCAGGTCCTGCCGGGACTTGAGCTGGTCGCTGAGATGCTCGGCATTGCCGACGATGACGGTCAGGAGATTGTTGAAGTCGTGGGCTATGCCGCCGGAGAGCTGCCCCACCATCTCCATCTTCTGGGCCTGCCGAAGCTGTTCCTCGGTCTGCTTGCGCCCGGTCAGGTCATGGATGATTCCGACAAAAATCGACTCGCCGTCCTGTTGGGCTTCGCCGACCGACAGATCCATCGGAAACGTCGAACCGTCCTTGCGCAGGCCGACGACTTCCCGGCCGATGCCGATGATCTTGCGCTCGGCGGTGCGAATGAAGTTCTGGATGTAGTCGTCGTGATGCGCGCTGTAGGTTTGCGGCATCAGCATCTTGACGTTTTCGTGGAAGACTTCATCGGCGCGGTAGCCGAACAGCCGCTCACAGGCCGGATTGAACAAGAGAATGCGGCCGCGCGCGTCGATCAGGATAAATCCATCGACCGCAGTTTCCACCACCGCGGTCAGGCGCGCCATGCTCTCGCGCAGGGCCTGCTGGGTCTGGCGGAATTGCTGCAGCAATTGTTCGGAATCCCGGCCTTTCGATTCTTCTTCCTTGAGCGCGTCCTGGGCCTGGCGAAGTTCGAACGGCGAAGGGATCGCGAGCAGTTTCGGCAATAGCGGCCACAACATGCCGGCGGTGAAGATCGACGCCACAGCCGTCGCGGCTTTAACCAGCCCCTCGATTCCGTAGATCGGCACCCAAAGCGTATAGATCGACAGGATGTGCGTCAGGCCGCAGGCCAGGATGAAGATGCCGAACGACCAATAGACCCATCCGAATTTGAGATCGCGGCGCTTAGATACGAAAATCGCCAGTGCGAACGGGATCGAGAAATACGCCATCGCGATCACAGCATCGGAAACCACATGCAGCCAGATCAGTTCGGGCTCCCACAATAAACAGATGCCGTGGGGAGAGAACATCGAGGAGTCGAGGATTCGTTCAAAGAAAGCCCACATGCTAACGACTACCTTGTTGGAAGGGGGGCACTTGTTTGGAGGGGATCGGGAGCGTGTTCCGCCGCGCCAAACTGCGGGCAGAAACCTGCTTCAAACTCACGAGCACGCCAATCGGCCTCCTCGCATGAGAATGGTTCATCGTACCGAACCAGGATCGATCGATCGCAACCTACCGCCCGTTATACCGGTCCACAACCGCTGCTCAACTCCGGCATGATCGGCTATTCCACGCATCGTGCATATGCTGGTTCCAGCACCTCGCCGAAGAAGAAACACTTGCGAAGAAACACTTGCGAAGAAACACTTGCACACCCGCCGCAATCAATTCACAACTCGGCATTGAGTCACGGAAGATCGACTGTGGCAAGAATTCTGATTGTGGACGACGAATCTGCGGTTCGGGTGACGATCCGGCTATTGCTGGAACGAGCCGGGCACAGCGTTGTCACCGCCGGTGACGGCCGCGACGGCTTTGCGATCTTCGCGGCCGAAGCGTTCGATCTCTTGCTTCTCGATATTTTCATGCCGGGCATGGACGGGCTCGAAACGATGCGGCGCGTTCGCCAGCAGCGACCGCTGACCCCGATCATCATAATCTCCGGTAATCTCGCGCGGACTGATTCGACTTCAGGTCCGGATTTCCTGACCATGGCGACCAGGCTCGGCGCGGTCCGCAGCCTGCAGCCTGCAAAAACCGTTCAAACCGGCCGATCTGCTGGCAGCCGTTACGGCCTGTCTTGAAATCGCCGATCAAACCGCCAAGCAAAACGTGGAGCAAACCGTCGAGTGTTCGCCCGCGACTTCCATCGCCGCGGGCCGTTTGGCCTCGTAACGCCGGCTCAGGAAGCGCGCGAAGCGGTCAACACGATACGAATGAGATCGGCGGCGTTCCTGGCGCCCAGCTTTTTCATGATATTGGCGCGGTGATCTTCGATCGTGCGCGGGCTGATGCCGAGTTCGCGCCCGGCTTCCTTGTTGGAGGCGCCGGCGGCGAAGCGCTCGAGCACTTCGCGTTCGCGCCGCGTCAGCGGCTCGCGGCCGGGAAAATACAGCGACTCCGCCTTCGCGGAGTTTTGCGCCTGCCTGCGCGCATAGGCCGAAATAGCTTCATCCAGCCGCGCCACGAGTTCGTTGCCCCGGAACGGCTTTTCGATGAAGTCCAGCGCGCCATTCTTGATCGCGCTGACTGCCATCGCGATATCGCCCTGCCCGGAGATGATGAAGATCGGCGCCGGGTAATCCTCGCCGTGAAGTTCCTTCAGAATATCGAGGCCGGATTGGCCGGGAATGTGCACATCGAGCAGGATGCAGGAGGGCGTTCGGGTTCGCGCGACCGCCAATAGCGCGGCGCCATCCGCGAAGCATACGACCTGATAGCCGCCTGTCGACAAGACGATGGACAGGGTTTCGCGAACTGCCGGGTCGTCGTCGACCACGAAAATTTCGCCACGGGTAGCTGACTTTTCGGTCATGTGCCATCGTCCATCGACAGGAATGACTTTCATTCGCGAACGGCACCACGCCCGGTGTGGCGTCGATCTCGTCCGTATTTGTACGGGACCGATACTTAACGCACAAGTAGCAAGGGCGACATTAAAAACGCCGCAAGGAAGCCGGTGTGAAAAAGAGTGCCCGCGATGCAGAATGCAGCAGACTACACTTCAGTCCGGCCTGGCGATCTGAACGACAATTATACTGCGATCGTATCGAATCTCAGATCCCTGGTCGAGCAGGTCAGTGCGGCGATGAAGCTGATCGAGTCCGCGATCGCCAGCGAAGCAGCGACCGGCCATCCGGACATGGCTACGAACATCGTTGTATTGGACGACGTGACACCGCGCTATATCAGGGCGAACGCCGCACTGAGCACATGCAATGCGGGCCTTGGGGTTGCCCTTCACGTGGTGCACGATATCAGGATCGCAAGGCAGAAAACACCCGGGTCGAATGATCGCCGGTCTGCTTGACGCGTTGCGCCCGGGACATTGTCGGGCAGACTGAGGTGAGTAAGCCGCGTTGTTGAGGGAAGGCCGGGGACATATTCGGCGCCCGTCACCGCAAGCACCCGCACCTTGCAAGTGCTAAAATTTCAAGTGCTAAAATTTCAAGTGCCAAAACTTCAGGTGCAATAATTTCAGGCTTCCATGGCGGCTTCTGATGCGCCGCCCACTCGCTTTTTCTTCTTCCTGGCCTTGAGAAACTGGACATCGATCTCCGCGCCGTTGACGCGGACGAGTTCGCACCTGCGATAGGCCAGGCCGGTCGACGACAGCAGTAAAAAGAATTCCTTGAGATTGAGGCCCTGAATAGAGCCCTCGACGGTCAAGATCGCGTCGGTGTCCGATATCGCGTTGAGGAAGCAGTCCCGGCGCCAGGTCCCGTCAATGCCCATGATACAGACGCCGTATCCGCGGCTGAACATCACGCGATCCGGCCCTTTGTAATCATCTGACATGCATTGATCCGGACGCTTCGGCCCCGACTGAGGGACCGGACATCTCTGTCTGGCGGACGCATATCCCGCCTTCTTTGCAACCGATAGCCTTCGCAACCTAACCTTGACGTTAATTTCGTCCCCCGTGGAAATACGGTGGGATCAGGCGGCGCCTTTCGCCTGCGGAAGATAGATTTTTACGGACCTGCCGTGTCCGGCTTCGCTGTCAATCTCAACTCGGCCATTGGCCGACCTGACCAGATTCGCGGTCACGCCGAAGTCAGGGATGGGCTGAGCGGGGTGACCGGCGGAAGCCCCAGAACCGAAAACCTCGGGGCCGGAGGCACTGACCGCGACCATGATTTGGTCGCTGGCGGAGGGTTCGCCGTTGGCGCCCACACGGCCTTCGTCCGGCATGGCGTTGGCGGTCTCGAAGGTAAGCTTGCCTTCCTCCGCCATGGCATCGCGCATAACGATCGCAAGATTGAGAACGGCCGTCATGAGCCGCTTTGGATCGATCAAAACCGGCGCAACATCGGAAGCCAGGACTGTTTCGATCTCGATCAGATCGCCCAGCGTCGGCCGAAGCAAGCGGGCGGCGTCAACCAGCAGCGCGTTGACGTCGACCTCAGCGGGTTGCGAGGACTGGCCGCGCGTGAAGGCGATCAGATACGCCGTAAGGTCGGCGCCCCGGGCCGCGGCCTGGTCGATCAATCCGGTAATCGCCGCAAGATCGGGCCGGTCGGCAACCGCCTCCGCCAGGATTCCGATCGTTCCGGTGATGACCGTGAGGACGTTGTTGAGGTCATGGGCGATACCGCCGGTGAGCCGACCGACGATTTCCATCCTTTGGGCGAGGAAAACCTTTTCGGCAAGCAAGTCCTTTTCGGCAAGCAAATCCTTTTCGGCAAGAGAGGCTTTTTGAGCAAGAAAGGCCTTCTCGGCAGGAAGGGCTTGCTCGGCAGGAAGGGCTTGCTCGGCAGGAAGGACTTGCTCCGCCGGAAGGACTTGCGCTTCGGCGGCGGCTGCCGGCGGTGACTCCTGAAGGATCGACTTCTGAAGCGTTGACTTCTGAAGCATATTTTGGGCTCCTCGCTGGGCGCTGTTCGCGCCCGTGATCGCCGGATCGCTATCTCGGCTGAGCGGCCGTTGCGGAGGGCGAGCGTATATCCGCCAGGCATTCATTGATCACCGTCAGCAGCGCCACTGGCGTAAACGGCTTGCGCAGGCAGCGCGTGGCCCCGAGTTCAAGGGCCATTCTGAGGAAGTCGGGAGCGGGCGTGTCGAGATTGGCGAAAGCGTAGCCGGACATCGCGATCAGTGGGACCGACGGCGCCCGCTCGTGAAAGATCCGAATCGACTCGAAGCCGCGCATATGCGGCATGAAAATATCGACGATCATCAGGTCGAAATTCATGCCCTCCAGCGCCCGAAGCCCGGCTTCGCCGCCATCGGCGATGGTCACCTGAAAGTTGTGCCGTTCAAGATGAAGCTCGATGGCCATGCAGACCATCGGGTCGTCATCGACAACGAGAATACGTGGCATCGCCGCACGCGGCGGCAAATCTTGTTTGGGCTCTTGCCTGGGCGGTTCGGCACCCGCGGAATCATGCGGCACGGGGATCTCCCCGTTCGGATCGCACGTCCGTATTCCCCAAGCGACCGGGCCGGCCATGCTGTCCGAGCCATGCCCCGCGGGCAAAGCAAACAGACCTCTTCTCGCCGGCAATCCGAATGCGTCGCATAACGGCTTCTCCCGGAGCGCTCTCCGTCCAACCCGTCCCGGCATTGATTGCGCTATGATTTTTGTCGCTGCGAATCAGTACGCCATTCTCAGTTTCGCCTTAAATGCGAAGGGCTGTCTGCCCCGCAACATGCATTGGAACAATCGCACAACTGGAAGCATTGCGCATTCGGTATAGCCTCACGCGAGACCGCAAAACGCTGTCACCGAGGCGGCGGGGCAACGCCAATAAGCCCGCAGCACGGAGCGCGTTTCGATTGTTGGCCACGCATTCGGCATGACGAAAACGTGACGCATCTCTCACGGCATGAGCATGTTACCGTGAACATGGGTTCGAGGTAATTTGCGCGATATCATCTGCGCGAAGCAATTCACTGGACTGCGATAAGTTGGATAGTGGCGTGTAGACGCAGGGAATTCCGGAGACCGGTCGTACTCCCGTAAGGAGGCACCATGGACTCGGTTGCTCGTTCGCCCAATGGATTTTTGTCAGCGTTGACGGCTGACGATTTCGAACTGGTTCGCCCTCATCTGCGAACCATCGACCTGACCTCCGAACTGGTTCTGGTCGAAGTCGGAGAAACCCTCAAGCGCGCCTACCTGCCGCATAGCGGCGTGATTTCT
Source organism: uncultured Alphaproteobacteria bacterium (assembly GCA_963790595.1). Classification (GTDB taxonomy): domain Bacteria; phylum Pseudomonadota; class Alphaproteobacteria; order Rhizobiales; family Xanthobacteraceae; genus Bradyrhizobium. Next base: position 172,259 of record CAWBPE010000002.1, read on the forward strand.
CTGGTCGTCAAACTCGCAAAGGGCGAGCACGTCCAGGTCGCCATGGTCGGCCGCGACAGTATCTTCGGCTCGTTCTCCGCCCTCGGTGATCCCACAGCATTGAACGCGGCGGTCGTGCTGGTGCCCGGCATCGCCTCGACACTCGACATCGACCGCCTTCGCGCGGCGGCCGACCAAAGCGCGACCTTCCGGGCAACGCTGACCCGGCATGGGCTGGCGGTGTATGCCCAGATCCAGCAGACCGCGGGTTGCAATGTCTCGCACACCGTGGAGTCCCGGCTGGGGCGGTGCCTGATGCAGACTCACGATCTCTCCGGCAGCGACAAACTTGTTCTGACCCAGGAATCGATGGCGCAGATGATCGGGGCACGCCGCAACAGCGTGTCGCTGGTGGCCAATACCCTGCAGCAGGCCAACTTCATCCATTACAGCCGGGGACATATCGAGATCACGGACCTGGACGGCCTGCGAAGAACCGCCTGCGAATGCTACGCCACGGTCAAGGCGCAGTACGACCGGTTGCTCGGCCCCCGTTGCCACTGAGCACATCGGCCGGCGGCTGAGCCAAGTCTGCCTTTGGTGTCCGCCTTTGGTGCCAGCCTTCGGCGCCGGCCGAAAATCTATTCGGTTCCGAATTAACGCGCTGTTTAATGAGGGCTGCTAAAGCTCAGGGGGCTGACGGGCGCGCTTGGCGAAGGGCGTCGAAATTCTTCGCATCCCACGAAGGTTTCAATCGGGTTCGGCAACGCGTGAACGGTGCGGAGTAGAGACATGGCCTTTGATCTGTCGATGCCCATTCTGGTGGTCGATGACTACAACACCATGATCCGGATCATCCGCAACCTGCTCAAGCAAATCGGCTTCGAAAATGTCGACGATGCCAGCGACGGATCCGCGGCTCTGGCCAAGATGCAGGGCAAGAAGTACGGCCTCGTGATTTCCGACTGGAATATGGAGCCGATGACCGGCTACGATCTGTTGCGGGAAGTCCGCGCCAGCCCGGAGCTTTCGCAAACCCCCTTCATCATGATCACCGCGGAATCGAAGACCGAAAACGTCATTGCCGCGAAAAAGGCCGGGGTCAGCAACTACATCGTCAAGCCGTTCAATGCCGCCACGCTGAAAACCAAGATGGAAGCGGTTTTCCCGGGATCGACCGAGTAACATCTCGCCGGCGATCCCCGCGCGCATCCCGCAGCGCCTGGCCGTTACAGTACTTCTACGGTTTCGGATTTTCATACAGAGCTAAGGTTCAAGGACGATAGTTGCGGCAGCAGATGAGGGCCGCATGTTTACGTTCGAAACGACCGATGAGAAGGAAGTCCGGCGTTTCCGCATCGCGCAATTCAATGGCCGGGTGACAACCGCCAGATCAGGCGAAGCTGTTATCACCGGCCACGTGCGGTCGGTCAGGGAATGTAAGTTGAGCACACCGGCGCGGTGGGCCATCACCATCATCCCGAGCGAGCCCAAGATCAAAACCGGCATGCTGCGGCCAGCCTCCCTCGCCCGCCCGTTCGCGGAAGATTATCTCTAGGGCCTGATCGAGGCTCCGCTCCTTTAATGCGACGGCGAGCGGCCGCGCATCTCCCGCTGGCGTAAAAGCCCGTAAAATTTCGGGCGTGGTTCCCGAGCGCTGCCTCTCGATACCATCGATAGGCCGGCAAGTATTTGAACTATCAGCAAAACCACTCATGGTTGAACCACCAGGCGATTGCCTGCCGCATCCTATTTTACCACTTAATTTACGGTGATCTGATCTTATCGATCCTGACGCGCCGCGGTTGAGCGACGGGCTCATTATCAATGCCTCGTTAAATTGCGAAGAATCACGCTGCGATGAAAAAGCCCCATCGAATTCAGGAATTTCTGCAGCGGTTGACGCCGCCGACGCGCAGCAATCTCCTGAACGAATTGGAGCGGCTGGAACTGGCCGGCGAAGATATCCCCGGCGCCGCGCCGGTCGTCGAAAAATTACGCGCGGAATTTCGCAGTGGCGGGCAAAACCAGAACCGTCTTCCAAACCCGCAACGCTTTTTCTTCGCACCGCTCGAACCGCTGCTGGTGGACGGCGCTCCCGAACACGCCAATTCAGGCCGCCTGCAGCGCGGATCGCTGGCCGCGCTCTGGGCGTGGATCAGCCGGGATCTGTTGCCGACGATGGCGCGCGATTATGCGACGCAGATCACCGACCTGATCGCCGCCGACAAGCAGAAGGAAGCCCGGCAGGCCGCCAACGTATTTCAAACCAAGGTCACCAAAAGCCTCGAGAACACCCTTCGCTCGCCGGAAACATCAGAGCAAGTCCGCGCCAAACTCGCGACTTACACGATGTCCCGCACCGCCTATGACGACCTGACCAAGCTGGTCTGCGTGCTGCGCGCGCGAGACGCGCTGGCGAAGTTCGAGAAGGCGCTGCCGGCCAATATCGATAAATTCGATGACGCACGGCTCGCCAAGGTGACGCAGTTGCTGGATGGGTTCGGCAAGGACAACGCCGAAGATATTCCCTTCGCGCTGGCGCTGGTGGCGACAAGGCTGCGGACCTCATGGCATTTGATCTATCTCGCCACCAAGGCTGCGGCGAGCAAACGCGCCGCCGACATCGCCGCCACGCCCTACGCCACTACGGTCTCGATGGCGCTGGACAGGTTGGACGACAGGCGGTCGGCACTGCGGATTGCGCTCAAGAACGGCCGGATCCTGGTCGCCAAGGAACTGCTGATCGACATCTACGACATCGAAAATGCGCTGCAGGTCCATATCGATGATTTCGAGGAATCCGAATGGGGACAGCGGCTCGATCGGCTGATGAAGGCGACCGCCGATTTGGTCGCAACCGAAGTGAGCCGCTTCCCTGATAATGTCGGCCATATCCTGGGATCGCGCAGCCTGCGCGGTCATCGATCCCTCGCCGGCCGCCTCGGCTATTGGGCCAATGAGGGAGCCGCGCATCTCAAGAAGCTCGTCAACCGGCCCGAGAAATCCCGCACCTGACGGGCGGCTGCGATCGCCCGCCGCCTATCGCAACGATCTCATCGTTGAATGCCAACGCGTTATGAGCTGCGTTACAAGCGCGCGGTTATGAGCGCCTGGTTTTGCGCAAGTTGAAAAACTTCTCGAGAAATCGCCCTGAGACGACGAACCTGAACCACCAATAAGCCATCCGTTGCGTCTTCATCGCTCCGCCCTCGTGCCGGCGTGGTCCGACGACATCAGCGATAGCGTCAAAGCCCGCGACCGGATGTGAAATGCTTCACAGGTTACTTGCATAAGTTGCACGGCTTGGGGGGTCACACGAAAAAGCCCGCCGGGTTGAGCCGGCGGGCTTTAATGTCATGGCCAAAGCGCAACCGACCTCAGAGATCCCGGTACATCCGCGGTAATCTCTTGATCGGCTGGCCTCACATGGCGCGAAGGTTTTCCGCGCTGGTCTTGCCGCGAGCACTGTCGAGCTTCGACTCATACGAAAGCTTCTGGCCTTCATTGAGCGAGCCCATGCCGGCACGCTCGACGGCGCTGATATGAACGAACACGTCGTTGCCGCCGTCATCCGGCTGGATAAAGCCGAAGCCCTTGGTCGCGTTGAACCACTTAACTGTTCCGGTAGACATTTTAACTACTCCAAGATGCGCATAAGCGCGCTGTGCCCGCACGACCTTCGCGCGAGCTTGATCCGATTTCAGCGATGTCTTGGGGAGGGGAAGCCGGTTCGGCTCAATCAACAAGGCAAACGATTATTCGAATGGGCGGCATGTACGCCACCCCGGCGGGAATAGCAAGCTAATCCGCCCGAGATGGCAAAACTGTAATAAAATGAACGATGAATAGATCAGCCAAGCCGGCTGATCTGCTCCTCGGTCACCACGCGCTCGACGTTCTCGGTCTTGCTCTTGATGCGGTAACGCGGGCGTCCATCGGCCTCGATCGGCAGGCAGGTCACAATGGTATAAACGCTGCGTTGCTTGACGCCGGCGCGACCCTGCGGCCCCTGAAGCTGATGATGAACGTCGTCGTTGATCGCGAAATTGTGAGCCATCGCCTGTGTCCCTTTTATAAACGGGCTTTTAGTCGCAACTACTTTATAACGCAACAATTCTCGTCGATCGGACGGTGTCAGGGTAAATGATGGAGGCGCCGGCTGTTGGGCCGGAATTAAAGACCGCCGGGCCCGTCCGCGGCCCTAAAATTGGGCAGGAGGCCGCCCCAAAGGCCGCCTCACGTCGAGATTGCACCTATGAGCGCGAACGCGCCCCCGGCGCGAGACGGCGGCTGGCCGATCTTGCAACTGGCTTTCGGTCACGCCATGCCCGGCGAGAATTTGGTCGTCATGCCCGGGCCGAAAGGCCCTGAGCTGCCTGGGAACCCGCGCCTGAGCCCGGCGTTGCCCGATAACCGCCAAAAGCGCTGCAAAAGGTTGCTTTTTCGGCGTTATTAACAAGGTTTAACAAACTGACTGGTCATATTTGGTTATATTTGGGTTGTATAAAGCCGCTTGGACGCTTAATTATTACCCAAATAAGACAGTTCTTCTCGGGGAGGCAGTTGCCGGAGGCACTTCTCAATGGCTAGACCGAGCTTACGCGAAAAATTGGCCAGCAGCGCCGTGGAAACACTGCATGCCAGCGGCTTCAACGGGTGTTCGATTCAGGACATCACCGATGCTGCAGGTGTGCCCAAAGGCTCCTTCTTCAACCATTTCGAAAACAAGGAAGCCTTGGCGATCGACGCCCTGCGGCGTTATCTGGAAGGCTCCCGGGGCGATATCCTGTTCGATAACAGCCACCCACCATTAGAGCGCCTTAGAAACCATTTCACTTACCTCGCAAGTAAATTCGAAGGCTGCAGCTTCGAACGCGGGTGCCTGCTGGGCAATTTCGCAACCGAAATGACCCAGGAATATCCGCGGATGCGCGAAGAACTCCGGCAGGTGTTCGAGTCCTGGTGCGGGGCTGTCGAATCGGTGCTGCGCGAAGCCCAGGCGGCCGGCGACATCGATCCGCGTCTTGACCCCGGTCAACTCGGACGCTTCCTGGTCAACGCCTGGGAAGGTGTCGCGATGCGGCTCAAAATTACCCGGGATCGTGGCCCGATCGACGAATTCTTCAATGTCACCTTCAAAATGCTGTTGAAGTAAATGTGATCTTAACGGCCGCTGACGTAAGTTGACATTCCAAGTTGACCGGTCATATTGAGTGACGTGCGCCGCAACAGGATGAGGGAACTGCTTACTCTCAACTTAATGTGACCGGTCACCTTAGTTATTGAAGCCGGTACTATCTTACTTACCTCTCCAGGCGTTGCGTGGCGCGTCCAAACCGAAAGAGAAAGCATCATGTCGAATTTTTTCCAGAAGACCCTCGTACTGACCGGTTCCGTTGCTCTCGTTGCCCTGATGGCCGCCGCTCCGGTCGCCCCCGCCAGCGCCCAGGGCGTTCCCGCCGGATTGCTGCGCCTCGACCCGCCGCAGGCGACCAATGACGGTCAGATCGCCGAGCTCGATCGTTCGCACGCCAAGGTTCGCAGTGCTTACGCCCGCGCCAACCGCAAGGTCGTGCAGGCTCACTAAGAATAATTTGGCGCCGGCTTCAAACGCTGGCGCCGCATCAGAGGTCCCCGGGCTTGTTGGCGAGGGTCGCCTACCATTCACCAGCAAGCCCTGTTACGCCGCCGCTGTGTTTCCCCTAAAGCGCAGCGGCGGTTCTTTTTTGGAAAGCGCTAACAGACAAGATCAATTCACCGGATCGGGCTTGCGCGGCACGATGCCGATCGGCGTGAAGGTGTAGACCGCTTCGCCGCGCTGGTTGTAGGCGGTCCACTTGATCTTCGCGATGCCCTGCGGCCTGGTTCGCGACGGCGTCAGCTCAACCACTTCCCCCTCGAGATGAAGCACATCGCCGGCACGCACCGGCATCATCCAGCGCAGATCCTCGACACCAAGTCCCATCAGGGGATGCGGTCCGAACGGCCTGACGGCAACGGTGAGCGCCATCGACATCGCCGCGGTGTGCCAGCCCGAGGCCGCCAGCCCCTTGAATGCGGTTTTCTCGGCCGCCACCTCATCCAGATGAAACGGCTGCGGATCGAATTCGGATGCAAAGCGTTTGATGTCGTCGGCCGAGACCGACACCTCGCCGCTTTTGAAGCGCATGCCTAAGGACAAATCGTCAAACCATTCGATCATCTGCGCGTCTCTCCGTCGGAGGCACCGGTCATCGGGATCATAGCGCCAACAGCACCGGAACGGGAGGGTCGCAAACCGGCCCGCAGCGCACTAGATTGTCCGAATGAAAAAAATCGGCTTTCTCTCCTTTGGGCACTGGACGCCCTCATCGCAATCACAGACCCGTTCGGCAGGCGACACCCTGCTGCAATCGATCGACCTTGCCGTCGCGGCCGAGCAATTGGGCGCGGACGGCGCCTATTTCCGGGTCCATCACTTTGCGCGCCAGCTGGCCTCGCCGTTCCCGCTGCTGGCGGCGGTCGGCGCCAGGACCAGCCGGATCGAGATCGGCACGGCTGTGATCGACATGCGCTACGAAAATCCGTTCTACATGGCCGAGGACGCCGGCTCCGCCGATCTCATCGCCGGCGGGCGCCTGCAACTCGGGATCAGCCGCGGATCGCCCGAGCAGGTGATCGATGGCTGGCGGCATTTTGGCTATCAACCGGCGCAAGGCCAGGACGACGCCGACATGGGGCGGCGTCACGCCGAGGTGTTCTACGGCCTGTTGCGCGGTGAAGGCTTCGCCAAGCCAAATCCGCGCCCGATGTTTCCCAATCCGCCGGGGTTGTTGCGGCTGGAGCCGCATTCCGGGGGCCTGCGCGACCGGATCTGGTGGGGCGCCGGCTCGAACGCCACGGCGATCTGGGCCGCCAAACTCGGAATGAATCTGCAGAGCTCGACCTTGAAGAACGACGAAACCGGCGAAGCCTTCCATGTGCAGCAGGCGGCCCAGATCCGGGCCTACCGCGCCGCCTGGAAAGAAGCCGGCCATACGCGCGAGCCACGGGTCTCGGTCAGCCGCAGCATCTTCGCGCTGATGGATGATCGCGATCGCGCCTATTTCGGCAGCGGGCGCGAGAATGACGACCAGATCGGCTTCATCGACGAGCGCACCCGCGCGATCTTCGGCCGCAGCTATGCCGCCGAGCCGCCTGCGCTCATCGAGCAGCTCAAGAAAGACGAAGCGATCGCCGAGGCCGACACGCTGCTTCTGACCGTCCCCAACCAATTGGGCGTCGAATACAACGCGCATGTGATCGAGGCGATTTTGACTCACGTCGCGCCCGCGATGGGCTGGCGCTGACGCGAGGGCTTGGCCTATCTCGCTAAAAGGAGTCCGGATTGAGCGTCGCCTTCACCAAGGAAGACAGTGCCGAAACCGCGGCGGAGACGTTGCTCCCCGACCGCCCGGTTTCGCCGCATCCGAACCTGGTGACGGAAGCCGGATTGAAGGCTTTGGAATTTCAACTTCACAGCGCCCGCGAGGCTTACGAGGCCGCGCAAACAATCGAAGAGATCAACGAACGACGCCGCCAAGCCGCGATCCCCTTGCGCGACGCGCGCTATTTTGCGGCGCGCGTCCGAACGGCGGAAGTCATTCCCCATCCCACATCAACTGACACCGTTGCCTTCGGCAGCACCGTGACCTTCAAACGCGACGACGGGCGCGTGCAGACATATCGCATCGTTGGCGAGGACGAAGCGGACCCCAAGGCCGGTTCGATTTCGTTCGTGTCCCCGGTGGCGAGGCTGCTGATGGGGAAGGTGATTGGGGATGTAGTTGAGGCGGCGGGTCAGGAGATTGAGATTGTCGCGATCGAGTAGCGGGCGCGTCGACGCTAATTCATCGAGGTCACGCATGCGCTGTACGTCAGCGTCAAGCGTTTAGGCAATAAACTCTTATGCACACGCTAAAGCATGCATCATCGGTGAGACCATTCTTCAGCCTTGCTCAGCAGTTCGGCTATCTCCGCCTTGTGCCCTTCGATATCCGATAGCTTGACGTTTAATCGTATCGAGTTTTGCCCTTTGCTTTGCGCCTCCAATCCCGCCTCCTCTAATTTGTCTACAAGCGCCTGACGCTCCTTAGCCCCGACCTTGATAACTACGGCGCAGTGAGACGCAATTTTGCGTGGATGAAACCAGCAGAAATTATAACCACTCGTCCCCAATGCAATGTGGGTCTTGTTGTATGTCAGCTTTGGTTCGCCATGAGAGTTTGGAGACAATGCTTCCATTGTATCAACAACTGCTAGGACTTCAGGCTTCGCCTTAGCTTGCCTCTGCGACGGTTAGCTTCCCAGCTTGCAGGCGCTCGGCGATTACACCGCGGTCAGCCCAAACTTTGTCAAAGATGTCAGGGTAAGTGTTAAACTGCCGGAGTGGCTGTGCCGCCTGAGAATAGCAACGATTTCTTTCGACCGATTGTTTTGTAACTTCCGGCCACTGGGTTTTGCAGTCGGCAAATCCTTGCTCCATGGCGGCCTTAGCGGCGGCCATTTGCTCTTGCCTCTCCTTGCGAGCCATCAAGCCGCACCCAGCCAACGAGAGGCAGAGCCCCAACGCAATTAAAACACGCATCCACGCCCCCAACCTTGGCACATAGAAGCGCAACCTGCGGTGGATGACAAGGACGCTCAAACTAATAGTTGGGGACCTAATAGCGGAGCAGCGCTGAGAAGATGGAGCGTCTGGCGGAGAGGGAGGGATTCGAACCCCCGATAGGCTTGCACCTATGCCGCATTTCGAGTGCGGTGCATTCGACCACTCTGCCACCTCTCCAGGCGCCATGACGGGCGGTCAAAAGCCCTTTGGTCGGGCCGTGTTCTAGGCGAGGTTGGCCGGGCAGACAAGGCGCGGGGCGCGAAATTCCCCTCCAGCACGGCATCAAACAGCCATCTGATGAAAGGTGGGACCGCCAGACGCGAAAAAAACCGGCGGTCCCGTGTCGCGTCATTGAAATTATGGCCGGGAAGTGCGGCTTCGCAGGCCAATTGAGCGACAGAACGACCGTAGCGATCCCTTCGCGCGCGGTAACGCGATCCCGGTTTTAACCTAACCGGTCAAGGTTACCCGGCCCGATTTGCCCGCCCGCGGCGGCTTGATTCGCGCCTCTTCACAGCGGCGGGCGTTCGCGGCGAACCCAATCCTGAACCGAAGGCCGCTCCCACTGCGCCCCGGCATAGCGAACCAGCGGCAATGGAACCTGATCGCCATTCATGATCAGCCGGTTAAGCATTAACGCCAGATCGACATCGGCGATCGACCAATCACCACAGAGATTGTCGCCACCATGGCTGAGCATTCGGACGCCCCTGCGCAGAGCTTTCGCGACGCCGTCTGCGCCGCCGCAGAAAACGGCGTGGTCGCGGGCTGCTGATAGAAGATAGTCGGGGTTGGGCGCTCCACACGGATCGGCAGAAAATCGCTGCGCAGCCAGGCCTGAACCTGACGCGCCCGTGCCCGCTGCTGCCGATCGCTCGGGAACATCGGCGGATCGGGAAAACTCTCGTCGAGATATTCCACAATGGCTGACGATTCCGACAGCGCGAGTTATCGTCGATCAGCGTCGGCACGCGCTGCGTCAGCGATATCAACGCGTAGTCCGGATCGTTGTTGGCGCCGCCGTCGAGATCCACCGTCTGAATTTTAAACGGCAGCTTTTTCTCGGTCAGCGCGACAAACACCGACATCACGTAGGGCGAGGTGAACTTCGAATCCGCATAAAGAAGCATGGCCATGCTCAACCGAAAATAAACAACGAGCATGATTCAACCGGGTTGAACCATGCTCGTCGGCGACAGCCGTGTTCATAGCGTTTCGGAGCTTGCGTGAAAAGCGGCAACCTCAATCGTAGAAGGCCGGGATCAGCTTGAGCTTGTCGGCCTGCTCCTTGTCATGATTGATGAAGAACGACGCCTTGTAGGTTGCGATCATCTTCTTCACTTTTTCCATCGACGCGATCGAGGCGGCCTTGTCGGTATTGAGCGCCGGCACGACATCGTGCTCGAAATTCTCTTCCAGGTGAACGACGTCGCCGGACAGGATGATGAAGCCGGAATTCTTCAGATGAAGAAGCAACGACTGGCTGCCGGGGGTGTGACCCGGCGTCGCGAACAACGTGACGCTGCCGTCGCCGAACACATCGGTGTCGCCGTCGAGCAGATCGAGCTTCTTCGGGGTGCCCATCAGCTTGCGCGCCAGCGCCATCAATTGATTGACGTTGTCATTCGGCCCGTTGCCGGAATGGATCCAGTTATACTCGGCGCGCTGGATCAGGACCGTGGAGTTGGGGAACAAGGCCATGTTGCCGATGTGGTCGCCATGGGTGTGCGATACCGCAACGCGGCCGATATCGTCCGGCTTCAATCCGATTTCCGCGAACTGATCCGTCAGCGTCTTGTCGAGATGATAGACGATCAATTTGGGCAGCGTGGACCAGCCCTTGGGATCGTTGTGCGCGGACTCCGGCACGCCGGTGTCCCAGAGCAGCCAGTCATTGCCATGCTTCATCAGCCAGCACGTCGAGGAGAACTGGATGCTGCGTCCGACGTTGGCGCCGGGCGTCCATACCGATTCGTCGTTGGCCAGCGAGCGGCCACAATCGATCCGGAAAAGCTTGTCGGCGAAGCCGGCCTTGGCGGGATCGGGTAATTTCGACTCGGCGCTCACGCCCGGCGCGCCTCCCTTCATCAGCGAAAAGGCGACCAAACCCAGGGATAGCGCCAGTTTTGTTTGTATTCGCATGATTGTTCATCCTTTGGAAAAGACGCAGGGCGGATCGCACGCGCTGAGTCCTGCGCAGCGCCAAGCGGAGACGATTCAGTTGACGTCAGGGGCAGGAACGGGCGACGCGAGCGGCTTGCCCTTTTCAACGATGTAGTGGGCGAGCGCCTTGAACGGCTTGCCGCTGACATTGCAGTCGTTATGGGCAAGCCCTGCAGGAATCAGCACCGGTTGTCCGGCTTTGACAACCTGCTCCGGCCTGCCGGCGAACTTGATGAGCACTTCGCCCTCCAGGAAATAAGAGCTCTCAAGTCCAGGATGCGTATGCCAGCCGGAGCACTCGCCCGGCTCCATCTGGGCAACCACCATCACGGTCTCGTAGCCCGCAGGGAAATCGCCGGTCTGTAGAATCGCCCGCTTGAGAGGGCCTTGTTGCGGCTGTTGTGCAATCGCGGCGACCGCAACGGCGACGACGATAAAGGATGCACCGATCACGGCGCGAACGAGACGAATCCAGATCATCACGACTTAACTCCCGCGCAAGCTATTGGAGCAACCTCAGTGGCGCCGCCGATCGGCGCAACATGTGATCCAATTGCTGAGCGTACCTTGTCAATGACGGTGCCCGGGGGTCTCGCGTGGAATTGCGCCCGTTTATCAGTTCTTGTCTTGTCGATTCTTGGTCGGATTCTTGGCTCGATTCTTGGCTGGATTCTTGGCGCGCCTCACTCCTTGCTCTTCTTTTCTTTCTTGTCGTCTTTCTTCTCGTCTTTTTCTTTCTTGTCGTCCTTGTCTTTTTCTTTTTTGCGGTTGGTGAAGCGCGCATTGCCGAGGCCGGTGCCGATCGTCAGCACGCCCCAATGGTCGATGTCCTGCATGAACGGCACTTCGGAAAGCCCCTGCGCGACACCGTCATTGTGCATCAGAATAGCCGTGTCATGATCGCCGATCGCCGGAATCGCCTCGACAAGACTCGCCGGCAGATTGAACTTGCTGCTCTCCCAATTGCCCGGCAGATTCTGCGCGCCCTTGGCAATCGAGCCGTCATCGTTGATCACCCCGGGACAGGAAATCCCGATGAACGGCGCAAGCTTCAGGCCTTCGGTGTCGGCGGCGAGGATCAGTTCTTTGAGCATTTTCACCAGCCGCTTCACCGCACCTTCGCGGGTCGGCTCATCATCGGCATGGCGCCACAGCTCTGACTTCCACACCGACGCCTTCGACAGATCGGGTGCTTTCTTCCAGCGGGTCTCGACCACACCACAGCGAATATTGGTGCCGCCGATATCGACCGCGAGGATGCTGTCATAGGCCTCGAAAATCCATGACGGCGCCAGATGCAGGCAGCCGATCAGGCCGGCGTCATCGGGATCAAACCGGATCGGCACCAGATCGACCTTGTGCCCCTCGGCCTTGAGCAAGAGGTCCGTCCGCGCGATCGCGAGTTCGCCGACCCGGCTTTGGCGAAAGCCGCCGCCGACCACGATGCGCTCGGTATCGGCCCAGGCCTTGGTCTTGAGAAAACGCGAGGTCACATAGGCCAATTCCTGCGCGAACTCCTCGATCGCGCCGTGCACCAGCGCGGCGGCGGCGATATCATCGCCCACCAGCGCCTCGTCGAGCGTGCCCTTGCCGATCTCCTGCGCGGATTTCTTGCCTAGGGGATCGTCGCCGTTCTTCTTCAGCGGCTTGCGTAGCGTATCCAGGATCTTGCGGAAGGCGCCCTTGCTGGCGCGGTCGCCGAGAAAGCCGTCATCGTCTTTCAGTTCGATATTGAAGCTGTCGACCTCGACGGAGGGCAGACGAGCGGCGCCATGCCGGGCGATGCCGGTGGTCGATAGTGTGTCCTCAGCCATTTTTACCCCTGCCGATACCAGAATGCGGGACAACGGCCAGGGAACCCGTTGGTTTCATTGGAGGGGGCGAGTGGCGAATAGCGAGTAGCGAATGGCGAAACGGGGCCTTCCCTATTCGCCGTTTTCAGGCAAAATCCCTCATATTTGGCGCATTTCCGGCCTGCTTTTCCTTGACTCGGGTCGCCCAGCGGCTATAAGTCCCGCACCCGGCGCGGGAGATTTCTCGCGCTGTTTGTTTTTGCGTGGCTTTAAGGGGTTTACGCCCCGTCGCGCGGAAATTGAACCCATAACGACTGAAGAAAAAGCCGGCCCGGACGTGTCCGAGGCCGGGATCGAACACGAAGGAATTAAACGATGTTCGCAGTCATCAAAACCGGCGGCCGGCAATACCGCGTCGTTCCGGATGATGTGCTCGAGATTGGCAAGATCGCCGGCGATGTCGGAACGATCGTGCAGCTTGGCGAAGTTTTGCTGGTCGGCGGTGAATCGCCGGTGCTCGGCGTGCCCACGGTGCCCGGCGCCTCGGTTGCGGCCGAAGTGCTGCAGCACAAGCGCGGCCCCAAGGTGATTTCGTTCAAGAAGCGCCGCCGCAAGAATTCGCGCCGCAAGCGCGGTTATCGCGACGAGATCACGGTGCTGCGTATCACCGAGATCCTGACCAACGATAACAAGCCGACCATCGGACCGCGCCCGAAGCGCGAGAAGCCGGTCGTGACAGCGCCGGTGGATGGCGACGACGAGGCGCCGAAGGCCGTCAAGAAAAAGGCCGCGCCGAAGAAAGTGGTGGCGAAGGCTGCGGCTAAACCGCGCGCCAAGCCGGATGCGAAGAAGGCTCCGGCCAAGAAGGCTACTAAAAAGTAGGCTCCTAAAAAGTAAGACCACTAAAAAGTGAACTGCGAAATAAAGTGAAATGATTCCGTCAAGGAATCGATTTAGAGATTAGATAGAGACTGGAGACGGGCCATGGCTCACAAAAAAGCAGGCGGTTCATCGCGCAACGGTCGAGATTCGGCCGGCAAGCGCCTCGGAATCAAGACCTATGGCGGTGAACATGTGATTCCCGGCAACATCATCGCACGCCAGCGCGGCACCACCTGGCATCCCGGCCTTAATGTCGGCATGGGCACCGATCATACCCTCTTCGCCAAGGTCGAAGGCCGCGTCGAGTTTCGTGCCAAAGCCAACGGCCGCACCTTCATATCGGTGGTCCCGGTAACGGAAGCTGCGGCCGAATAAACGGTGGACACCATGCGTCCGCCGGGTCCTGTTGAACCGGCGGAGCACCAGAAGGCTCCAAAGGGGAGGCGGGAAACCGGCCTCTCCTTTTTATTTGGTTATTTGGTCCGACCAGGAGCCTTCAATGTTGCAGGATATCCCGACCCCGACCTTGCGCGAGGCGAGTAGCTGCGTCCTCGAGACCGAACGCCTGATGTTGCGCAGGCCGACGCTCGCGGACGTAAAGGCGATCGCGCGTCTCGCCAATGATCGTCGTATCGCGGAGAATTCCCGCCGCCTGCCGCATCCTTATTCGCAGGACGACGCCGTCGCGTTCGTGCGCGCGATGGCCGACGAGAAGGCGGAAACCGCCTTCCTGATTGAAAGCAATCACACGCCGGTCGGAATGGTCGGCGTCAACTGGCGTGAGCAAGAAGCGCCGGAACTCGGCTACTGGCTCGGCGTGGAATATTGGGGCCAGGGCTTTGCCACCGAAGCCGCGCGCGCGGTGATCGACTTCGCGTTCGAGGAATTCGATATCGAGCATTTGATGGCCGGGGCGCGGGTCGCCAATCCGAACTCGCGCAACATTCTGGAGAAATGCGGCTTCCAGTGGAGCGGCGTCGAACTGCATCGCTTCGAGGCGCTGGGATCGTCAAGCCCGGTCGATCGCTTCCGCCTCTCGCGCGGCATCTGGGCTTCGCTGAAGAACTGGAACAGCTCAACGCGACATCCGCGGTGAGTGCGCAACACTCAACGCTGAGCAGCAAAGATCGTTGAACACCCGAAACTTGTCGTCCCGGCCTTGCGCCGGGACCCATACCGCGTGATCTCTCGATAAAGCAGAACTGCTAATACCAACCGCACAATCTCCGCCGGTGGATATGGGTCCCGGCTTCTTGTGCGCAATTGCGCACTGGGCCGGGACGACGACGGTGGTTGTTGCGCTCCCTTTAATTGCCCTAGCATCTGCCCTGCGATACCCATAAGCGATCAGCCGCTTTCGCAGGACGTCAGACATGACCGAGTTCGACCCCGCCGCGCATCGCATGGTGCCGGAGCAGCGCTGGTTCGAGGATTTTTCGCTCGGCGAACGCTTCGTGATTCCAAGCCGCACCATGACGCCGGCCGTCTTCGCCGCGTTTCAGACCGCGAGCGGCGATACCCACCCGGTGCATTACGATGTCGAATATTGCCGCGCCCGCGGCCTGCCGAACCTGCTAGCCCACGGTTTCCAGACGCTGATCCACACTGCACCGGGCGGCGGGCTATTTCCCTTCCTGGTGGAGGAATCGCTGGTCGGTTTTCTCGAACAATCGAGCCGCTTCTTAAAACCCGTCTATGCCGACGACACGATCTATCCGGCGCTCGAAGTGACGGAATTGACGCCCGGCCGCAGTACCGGCGTGGTGGTCCTGCGCAGCACTGTCTTCAACCAGCGCCGCGAACTGGTGCTGGAGGGATTGCAGAAGTTTCTGATCCGCAGGCGGCCGGCGCAGACCTGACAAGCGCGGGCAGGCGCGAGGCCAAAAGCCTCAAAAAGGCCCGAAAATTAAGGCTTTTTGTCAATATCGCGGACATAAAGGGTTGCTGCCACAGCGCCCCTGCCCTACCTGTAGAACATGAAATTCCTTGACGAAGCAAAGGTCTATATCCGCTCCGGCGACGGCGGGAACGGCTGCGTGGCGTTCCGCCGCGAGAAATATATCGAGTTCGGTGGCCCCTCCGGCGGCAATGGCGGACGCGGCGGCAATGTCATCATCGAAGTGGTCGATGGACTGAACACGCTGATCGACTATCGCTATCAGCAGCACTTCAAGGCGCAAAAGGGCACCAACGGCCAGGGCAAGGACCGTCATGGCGCCAACGGCAAGGCGATCGTGCTCAAGGTGCCGGTCGGCACGCAGATCTTCGATGAAGATCGCGAAACCCTGATCCATGATTTCACCACGCTCGGCGAAAAATTCGTGCTCGCCGAAGGCGGCAATGGCGGCTTCGGCAACGCGCATTTCAAATCCTCGACCAACCGCGCGCCGCGCAACGCCAATCCGGGACTGGAGGGCGAGGAGCGCTGGATCTGGCTGCGGCTGAAACTGATCGCGGACGCCGGCCTGGTCGGCCTGCCCAATGCCGGCAAGTCGACGTTCCTGTCGGTCGTCAGCGCCGCCAAGCCGAAGATCGCCGACTATCCCTTCACCACGCTGCATCCGCAGCTTGGCGTCGTCGATGTCGACGGCCGCGAATTCGTACTGGCGGATATTCCGGGTCTGATCGAGGGCGCGCATGAAGGCGCCGGCCTTGGCGATCGCTTTCTCGGCCATGTCGAACGCTGTCGTGTGCTGCTGCATCTGGTGGACGCGACCTGCGAACATGCCGGCAAGGCCTACAAGACGGTGCGCACCGAACTCGATGCCTATGAGGGCGATCTCGTTGACAAAATCGAGATCGTCGCGCTCAACAAGATCGACGCGGTGACCCCGGAAGAATTGAAGACGCAGCGCGACCGGCTTAAGCGCGCCGCCAAGAAAACCCCGCTGCTGATCTCGGGCGTTGCAGGCACGGGCGTGAAAGATGCGTTGCGAGCGCTGGTCGAAGTGATCGGCGAGGCCCCGGTATCGACCAAGGCCAAGGGTGCCGCCAAAGCAGAGCCGTGGGCGCCGCAAACCACCTAGATCGCCGATAAATTCTGCTGCAAAGTCTCACGTCATGGCCCGCCCCAATCTCAAAAATTTCCGGCGCATCGTCGTCAAGGTCGGCTCGTCGCTGCTGATCGATTCCGACGCCGGCGAAGTGCGGGCGGCATGGCTCGCCGCGCTCGCGGCCGATATCGCCAAACTACATGGCGAGGGCCGCGAACTTCTGATCGTGTCCTCCGGCTCGATCGCGCTTGGACGCAGCCGCCTGAAGCTGCCGCGCGGCGCGCTCAAACTCGAGGAAAGCCAGGGTGCGGCCGCGGTCGGGCAGATCGCGCTGGCGCGGATCTGGTCGGAAGTGCTGGGTCATCACGGCATCGGCGCCGGACAGATTCTGGTCACCTTGCAAGACACCGAAGAACGCCGCCGTTATCTCAACGCGCGCTCGACCATCGGCAAGCTTTTGGAATGGCGCGCGGTGCCGGTGATCAACGAAAACGACACCGTCGCCACCAATGAAATCCGCTATGGCGACAATGATCGCCTCGCCGCCCGCGTCGCCACCATGGCGAGCGCGGACTTGCTGATCCTGCTGTCGGATATCGACGGGCTTTATGACGCACCGCCGGGCCGCAATCCCGATGCGAAGCTGATTCCGATCGTCGAATCCGTCACCTCGGAAATCGAGGCGATGGCGGGGGCTGCCGAATCCGAATTTTCGCGCGGCGGCATGTACACCAAGATCGAGGCCGCCAAGATCGCGACCACCGCCGGCACCCATATGCTGATCGCGTCGGGCAAGATCGAGCATCCGCTGCAGGCCATTGCGGACGGCGGGCGCTGCACGTGGTTTTTGACGCCGGCCAATCCCGTGACCGCGCGCAAGCGCTGGATCGCGGGTTCGCTGGAGCCAAAGGGCACGCTGACCATCGATGCCGGCGCGGTCAGCGCGCTGCGCGCCGGCAAGAGCCTGCTGCCGGCCGGCGTGATCCGGATCGACGGGCAATTCGCCCGCGGCGACGCCGTGGTGGTGCGCGGCCCCGATACCCATGAAATCGGCCGCGGCCTCGTCGCCTATGACTTTGAGGATGCCGAGAAGATCAAAGGCCGCTCCTCCCCCGACGTGATGGCAATTTTGGGCATCTCCGGGCGGGCCGAAATGATCCACCGCGACGACCTCGTGATCGGCCCGAGCGGGGCCTTGCCCGCAGGGTAGACCCCGCTGGGCCAATGGCCGAGCGACCGCCGCCCGCCAGCCATGCCCGTTCCGCACCTCGCAAAACAGGGATTTCCGTGCTAGCACATGGCCTTAACTGAAGGCCGGAACCGACAAGACAAGAACTGACATGAGCGCGCCGCTGAAGGCCATCGACGGAAACGCCGATTTGCCTGCCCTGATGAACGATCTCGCTGTCCGCGCGCGCGCTGCTGCGCGGGCGCTGGCGCTTGCGTCGCCGGAACAAAAAAACCAGGCGCTCGATGCGATCGAGCGCGCCATCCGTGCGCATTCTTCTGAAATTCTCGCGGCCAATGCCGAGGATGTCGCCGAGGTTCGCGCCGGTGGCGCAACTTCCGCCTTCATCGATCGGCTGAAGCTGACACCGGCACGCATCAATGCGATGGCCGATGGTGTTGCGACCGTGCGCGCGATCGCGGATCCCGTGGGCGTCGTGACCGAAAGCTGGCAGCGTCCCAACGGCATGACCATCGAGCGCGTGCGCGTGCCGCTTGGTGTAGTCGCCGTGATTTTCGAAAGCCGTCCCAACGTCGCCGCCGATGCCGGCGTGCTGTGCCTGAAATCCGGCAACGCGGTGATCCTGCGCGGTGGGTCCGACAGTTTCCGGTCCTGCCGTGCGATTCATGATTGTCTGGTTGAGGGATTGCGCGAAGCCGGCCTGCCCGAAGCCGCGATCACGCTGGTGCCGACCCGTGACCGTGCTGCGGTGGGACTTCTGCTCGGCGGCTTGAACGGCGGCGTCGATGTCATCGTGCCGCGCGGCGGCAAGAGCCTTGTCGCGCGCGTCGAGGCCGAAGCGCGTGTGCCGGTGTTCGCGCATCTGGAAGGCGTCAATCATGTCTATGTCGATCATGCCGCCAATCTCGAAATGGCCAAGTCGATCGTGCTGAACGCCAAGATGCGCCGCCCCGGCGTGTGCGGCGCCGCCGAAACCTTGCTGGTCGACCGCGCCGCAGCCTCGGCCAATCTCAAGCCGCTGGTGCAGATGCTGATCGACGCTGGTTGCGAAGTGCGCGGCGACGACGCCGTGCAGCGCGCAGATTCGCGCGTAAAGCCCGCATCCGACGAAGACTGGGACACCGAATATGAGGACGCGATCATTGCCGCCAAGGTGGTCGATGGCGTCAACGAGGCGATCGCCCATATTCACAATCACGGTTCGCACCACACTGATGCGATCGTAACCGAAAATGAAGCCACCGCGCGCAAATTCCTCAACGAGGTCGATTCGGCGATCGTGCTGCATAACGCATCGACGCAGTTTGCCGATGGCGGCGAATTCGGCTTCGGCGCGGAAATCGGTATCGCCACCGGAAAATTCCACGCCCGCGGTCCGGTCGGCGCCGAGCAGTTGACCAGCTTCAAATATCGCGTGCACGGCACCGGGCAGACCCGGCCGTGATCGCCAGCCTGTTTTCAAGCGAGCGCCCGATCTCACGACAGCTGAAAGATTCCGGCTTGCGCATGCGGTGGCGCCGTTGAAGCCAGCTTCCTTCGCGCCGCATTCAGTTGCGTCAGAGATGCCGCTTTATACCAACGGCATGCGTATCGGCCTGCTGGGCGGCTCCTTCAATCCGCCGCACGACGCGCACCGCGCCATCAGCCTGTTCGCGCTCAAGCGGCTGAAGCTCGACCGCGTCTGGTGGCTGGTGACCCCCGGCAATCCGCTCAAGGATGGCGGCGCCCTGCACGATCTCGACGAACGCGCCGAGGCCGCGCGACGTATGGCCAATGATCCGCGCATCGATGTCAGTTGTCTCGAATCCGTCATCGGAACGCGATACACTGTTGACACCATTGAATATCTGCGCCGCCGCGCATCCGGTCTGCGCTTCGTCTGGATCATGGGCGCGGATAATCTGGCGCAGTTCCACCGCTGGCAAAACTGGCGGCGCATCGCTTCCGAGGTGCCGATCGCTGTGATCGACCGTCCGCCGCAGAGTTTCCGCGCCCTCGCCGCGCCCGCTGCCCAGGCGCTCGCGCGCTACCGGTTGCCTGAAAATCAGGCCGGCCGGCTGGCTGACCAGCGCGCACCTGCCTGGGTCTTTCTCACCGGCATGAAACTGAGCCTGTCATCGACCGGCCTCCGGAACCAGGATGGTAGCTGGAGGACGAAGTGACGGTTCGGCGCCGGAACGCATGAGTTTAGCTGCAAATGACCTGCATCCCCATTGTTTCCGAGGTTCGTGCCGGGGATGCTGCTGCAACGATCACGAACTTCGGAAACGGGGTACTGGATATTGAAACCGTTAACCCCACATGCATAGTATGGTTTGCGGGCGCCCCGGATTCGGCGTTCGCGATACAGTGAAAGGAATGGTCCCTGGCCACATCTGTATTGTCCAAGTCTGTTTTACCGAAGGTTCCGAAAGCCGCTAAAGCCAAGTCTGCTAAAGTCGAGGCGGCCGCTGAAATCAAGGCACCTGTTAAGCGTAAAACATCGACGAAAACTGCGGCCTTGAAGGCGCAACCCGACGCCGACAAGACCCTGAATATGATCCTCTCCCGCCTCGACGATATGAAGGCGGAAGAAACGGTCACCATCGACCTTCGCGGCAAATCGGCATTCTCCGACTACATGATCGTCACTACGGGCCGGGCCAACCGGCACGTCGGCGCGATCGCGGAAAATGTCGCCAAGGGTCTCAAGGAAAACGGCATCAAAAGCATCCATGTCGAAGGCTTGACCAATTGCGACTGGGTGTTGATCGATTCCGGCGATGTGATCGTGCACGTGTTCAGACCCGAAGTACGTGAGTTCTACAATCTCGAGCGGATGTGGACTCAGGGACCGACGGCGGTGAAGGCAGTCTGACGATCAAGCCGGCGAGAGTCGGCTAAGCGCATGCAGGGGTGCAGCGCGCATGCCGCAAAAGCGGAAGTGCTTTTGCGGAGAGGATGCGTGCAATTTAAATGCGTGATTTATCTGCGCGATTTATCTGCGCGATTTATCTGCCCCTGTTATTGATCGAGCATGCGCCTCATCGTCATTTCAATCGGCCGGCTGAAGCAGGGCCCCGAGCGGGAACTGGCCGAACGCTACCGCGAGCGATTCGACGATATCGGCCGCAAGCTCGGCTTTCGCGGCCTCGATATTACGGAAATTCCAGAGAGCCGATCCCGCGACGCGGCTACCCGGATGGCTGAGGAAGCCGCGGCAATTTCGGCCGCCATCCCGGCGAAATCCGTGTTGGTGGCGCTCGACGAGCGCGGCGACAGTGTCGACAGTGCCGCCTTTGCGAGGCATCTTGGCCGCTGGCGGGACGAGCAGGTGGCCAACACAATTTTCACAATTGGTGGCGCGGACGGACTTTCGCCCGATTTGCGGCGCATGGCAAAGCTCAGAATTGCCTTCGGCTCGGCGACCTGGCCGCACCAAATGGTTCGCGTCATGCTTCTCGAACAGATTTACCGGGCCGCGACCATTTTGGCGGGGCACCCCTATCACCGCGCCTAGCGCGGGCAAACTCAAGTGCGAAAGCACTGATTCGGATCTGATGCTGTCAGCGCGGAAACTTGCTTCTCCCTCCGACACCGCCCGCCGCGGTCAGCTCGCCGCAATCCGCATTCCCCTTTCCATCGCGCTGTTATCCGCGGGCTTTGCCGGGATGGACCTGTTGCCTGCGACAGCACAGGTCGCCGAATCAACGCCGCAGACGTCGGCCGCCTCGCCCGATGCCATCAAGCTGCGCGAGCAGGAACTCGAGGCCACCCGCACGCAGCAAAAAAATGCCGCGGATCTCCAGCAAAAACTCAAAGCCGATATCGCGGCGATCGGTCAGGACCGCAGCAAGCTCAATGCGCAGTTGATCGACATCGCGGCCCAGGTCCGTAGCGTCGAGACCCGGATCGGCGACGCCGAGGCACGGCTGCGCCCGCTCGACAGCCGCGAGCAGCAGATCCGCGGCTCGCTTGATTCGCGCCGCGCAGAGATCGTCGAGGTGCTGGCGGCCCTGCAACGCGCCGGACGCCGCACGCCCCCGGCCTTGCTGGTAAGACCGGAAGACGCGCTGCAATCGTTGCGCACCGCCATGTTGTTGGGCTCCGTGGTGCCAGAACTGCGTGGCCGCGCTGAAAAACTGTCCGGCGACCTCACTGAGTTGATTGAGCTGCGCAAAACCATCGCCTCGGAGCGCGATCGGCTCGGGGTTGATCGCGACAAGCTACGCGACGACCAAACCCGGCTTGCGGCGCTGGTCGATGAGCGGCAGCGCAAGCAAAGCTCGGCCGAAAAAGACCTGGAAGCGGAGGGCGCGCGCGCGGTTTTGCTCTCCAAACAGGTCGACAGCCTGCAGGGCCTGATCGGCAAGATGGAACAGGACCTCAAGAGCGCGGCGAAAGCGGCCGCCACGGCCAATTTGCAGGGGGCTCCGGCCACCATCAACGGCAAGCCGAATCTGGCGGCGCTCAAGGACCGTGCCCGGCTCAGCCCGGCCATTGCGTTCGCCTCGGCCAAGGGCCTATTCGCATTGCCGGTCAATGGCACCAGGATTCGCGAATTTGGCGGTTCCGACGGTGCAGGTGGCGTAGAAAAAGGCATTTCTTTGGCAACCCGGGTCGGGGCGCAGGTCACAACCCCGTGTGACGGCTGGGTTGTTTACGCTGGTCCCTTCCGCAGCTACGGACAACTCTTGATCCTGAATGCCGGGGGCGGGTATCATGTGCTGATCGCCGGGATGGAGCGCATTTCGGTCAACATTGGCCAGTTTGTACTTACGGGGGAGCCGGTCGCAACCATGGGGACGACGTCCCAAGTTGCTTCAATTCTCGCGACCACCGCGAGCCAGCCCGTGCTCTATATCGAGTTCCGTAAGGACGGCACTCCCATTGATCCAGGCCCATGGTGGGCCGCAAATGAAGGCGAAAAGGTTCGCGGATGATGCGCAAGACTTCTGTAATTCTCCTTAGCGCCGCCACTGGCGCGGCACTGACGCTGTTCGTAACCCAGCCACGTTCGGTGATGATGGGATCGAGTGCGCGTGCCGCCACTTCGGACACCTATCGCCAGCTCAATCTGTTCGGCGATGTGTTCGAGCGGGTGCGCAGCGACTATGTCGAGAAGCCGGACGACAGCAAACTCGTCGAATCCGCCATCAGCGGCATGCTGAGCGGCCTCGATCCGCATTCCAGCTACATGGACGCCAAGAGCTTCCGCGACATGCAGGTGCAGACCCGCGGTGAGTTCGGCGGCCTCGGCATCGAAGTCACGATGGAAGACGGATTGATCAAGGTGGTGTCGCCGATCGACGACACACCGGCGTCGAAGGCCGGCATCATGGCCAACGACATCATCACCAATCTCGATGACGAAGCGGTGCAGGGCCTCACCCTCAACCAGGCCGTCGAAAAGATGCGCGGCCCGGTCAATACCAAGATCAAGCTGAAGATCATCCGCAAGGGCCAGGATAATCCGATCGACGTCACGCTGGTGCGCGACAACATCCGCGTCCGTTCGGTGCGCGCGCATGTTGAAGCCGACGATATCGCCTATATCCGCATCACCACCTTCAACGAACAGACCACCGAAGGCCTGAAGCGGGAAATCGGCAATCTGAGCAACCAGATCGGCGACAAGCTGAAAGGCTACGTCATCGACCTGCGCAACAATCCCGGCGGCTTGCTGGAAGAAGCAGTAACCGTTTCCGACACCTTCCTCGAGCGCGGCGAAATCGTCTCGACCCGCGGCCGCAACGCTGAGGAAACCCAGCGCCGTACCGCACATCCCGGCGATCTGACCAAGGGCAAGCCGGTGATCGTCCTGATCAACGGCGGCTCGGCATCGGCGTCCGAAATCGTCGCCGGCGCGCTGCAGGACCACAAGCGCGCGACGCTGGTCGGCACGCGCTCGTTCGGCAAGGGCTCGGTGCAGACCATCATTCCGCTCGGTTCCGGCAACGGCGCGCTGCGGCTGACCACGGCGCGTTACTTCACGCCGTCCGGCAAATCGATCCAGGCCAAGGGCATCGTGCCCGATATCGAAGTGCTGCAGGATGTGCCCGACGAGTTGAAGTCCCGTACCGACACCAAGGGCGAAGCTTCACTGCGCGGCCATTTGAAGAACGATGGCGACGAGAAGACCGGTTCGCAATCCTACGTGCCGCCGGACGCCAAGGACGACAAGGCGCTGAAGATGGCGGACGACCTGCTTCACGGCATCAAGTCCACGGCCGCCAACACGACCACGCCCGCCCCGGCGACCACTGACAAGGCCGCGGCCGACAGCAAGTCTGCAACCGACAAGGCGAACTAACCTTTCTCGCTGGATTTTGTGAAAAGGGCGGCCTTCGGGCCGCCTTTTTTGCTGCCGGTTCCGCACATCAAAACGGCCCCGAAACGTGACCTGCCCCGGCCGTATCTGCCGCGGCCGATTCGCCCCGCCGTGGTATCGTCGTCGGCGTTGATTCGGGGAGACTGATGGCACAGACGGCCGACGATCTGAGCACGCCGCTTGGACAGAAGACGGCGCGCCGGAAGCGCAGGTTTCGACTGCCATTTACGGGAATGCAGGCCCTCGCCGTGCTGCTCGGGCTGTTTCTGGCGACCTTCGCGGGTTTTGCCATCTTCGGCGAGAACCCGTTCGGCGGCGAGCCGATGACCCGTATCGCCATCAAGCCGTCGGCGCCAACCGAAGAAAAAATGGCCGCGGCGCCTTCGCCGGCCTCTGAGACCAGCGCAAAACCGGCGGCCAAACAGGTCACGCCGTCCGAGCAAAAGACCATCACCATCATCGACGGTTCCAGCGGCGCCCGGCGTGACGTCGCGATACCCGGATCCGGCGATGGTCCAGGTTCGGATAAGGCCGAGGCTGACACTGCGCCTGCCATGATGGGCGGGATTGATCCGCGCCTGCTGGAAAAATCGCGCTACGGCATGATCCCGGTCGCGTCAGACGGACTGAAGCCGTTCACCGTCTATGCCGCCGACGCCGACCGCGCCAAGGCGGCCCGGATGCCGGTGGTCTCGATCGTGGTCGGTGGACTTGGGATCGGCGCGGCCAAGACCGCCGACGCCATCATGAAATTGCCACCCGCGGTGACGCTGGCGTTCACGCCCTATGGCGCGGACCCCACCAAGCTGGCCGAGCGAGCGCGGGCGCAGCGCCACGAGATCCTGCTGCAGATTCCGATGGAGCCGTTCGATTACCCGGACAACGACCCCGGCCCGCAAACCCTGCTGACGACGCTGGCGGCGGAACAGAATCTCGACCGGCTCACCTGGCATCTCAGCCGCTTCCAGGGCTATGCCGGGATCGCCAATTTCATGGGCGCGCGCTTTGTCGTCAACGACGCAGCGATGCAGCCGCTGATCCGCGAGGCTGCCAAGCGCGGGCTCGGCTATTTCGACGACGGACAGGCGCCGCGCAGCGTCGCCCCTTCCTTGGCCTCCGCCCAGGCGGTGCCGTTCGCCAAGGGCGATTTCAGCATCGATGCGGTGCCGACCGCGGTGGAAATCGACCGGACGCTGGCAAAACTCGAGAATCTGGCCCGGGAACGCGGCGTCGCGGTCGGCACCGCCTCGGCGTTGCCGATTTCGATTGAGCGGATTAGCGTATGGATCAAGGCGCTCGAAAGTCATGGCATCATGCTTGTGCCATTGACAACCGCGATGCTGAAATCAAAATCGAGCTAGGGCAATTGGGGCGGCACGACTTACCCGCCAAACCAGTCCGCCGGCATAACTGCAAGAGGCTTTGACGGAATGGCGCGTTACGAAGACCTGCCCTATCGAACATGCGTCGGCATGATGCTGATCAACGCAGCGGGGCTGGTCTTCATCGGTCGCCGCGCCGGTGGCGTCGAACATGTCGACGACACCCATGTCTGGCAAATGCCGCAAGGCGGCGTCGATCCCGGCGAAGACACCTGGGCCGCCGCGAAACGCGAGCTCTATGAAGAAACCAGCGTCCGCTCGGTGGAGAAGCTCGGCGAGGTCGCAGACTGGCTGATCTATGATATCCCGCGCACCGTTGCCGGCCGTGCGTGGAAGGGCCGCTACCGCGGCCAGCGGCAGAAATGGTTCGCGGTTCGCTTTACCGGCGAGGATAGCGAGATCAACGTCGCCAGCCCCGGCGGCGGACACAAGGCCGAGTTCGTCAACTGGCGCTGGGAGCCGATGAAGAATCTCCCCGACCTGATCGTTCCGTTCAAGCGCCCGGTCTACGAGCGCGTGGTCAAGGAATTCGCCAAGCTCGCGGGTAGTTAGTTCTTGTCCGACGATAAGCCCTACCGTCCCAATGTCGGGATCGCCCTGTTCAACGCCTCCGGCCATGTCCTGATCGGACGGCGCTTTAGGGATGACGGACCGGAAATCATTCTCCCCGGCCTGGAATGGCAGATGCCGCAAGGCGGCATCGACGCCAACGAGAATCCGCGCGAGGCCGTGATGCGCGAACTCTGGGAAGAGACCGGCGTGACCCACGCCGATTATCTCGGGGAAACCGATTGGCTGAATTACGAGTTTCCGCCCTTCGATGGGCCATCATCGCACCGGCTCGCCAAATTCCGCGGCCAGCGCCAGAAATGGTTCGCATTACGATTTACAGGCCCCGATACGGAGATCGATCCGCTGACGCCGCGCAATGGCCAGCCGCCGGAATTCGACCAAT
This sequence comes from uncultured Alphaproteobacteria bacterium, assembly GCA_963790595.1. Classification (GTDB taxonomy): domain Bacteria; phylum Pseudomonadota; class Alphaproteobacteria; order Rhizobiales; family Xanthobacteraceae; genus Bradyrhizobium. Next base: position 198,537 of record CAWBPE010000002.1, read on the forward strand.
GGCGATGGGAGCGGCTTGAGCGCGTCGCCGATCTCGTGGTGCCGTTCAGGCGCAACGTGTATCAAACGGTGGCGCTGAGTTTTGCTGAATTCGGCGGCTAGTTCGGTCCGACCGCAAACGGGCCGATCGCAATGATTCGGCAATCGCCGTCGTGTTTGGCGCAATTGCCGAGCGCGTCGTTGACTGCGTTCTGTTCGGTGGCCGCCTTGAGCGCCAGGCCAGGTTGTCCGGAGCCACCGACCGCGACGGCATTCCATCCAGAGAAGGCCCCCGCGAGCTTGCGCGCCACGTCGTCGCGTGCATCCGCGGCAAGCGAGGTCGTCTTGTCTGCGTGAAAGAAACCGGTGACCTTGAAACTCGTTGGTACCGGCACGACGAAATTATCGTCGACCGCGACGATGATGCAGGCGAGGCCGGCAAGCGCGCCGCAGCTTTCAAGGGTTCGACGCGCCGACTCTTCGGCCGTTTCACCGTTGAAATAGAAAACGAACTGTCCGCCCGGGCCGAGCGCAATCGACTTGTTCTTTCGGGCCGGAACGTAAGCACTTTCAAGCCTGGTTTTTCCGGGATCGCGAACAAGCGGCATATCCTTCACCGCGAACGGCTTTTCGGTTGACGGATCGTGCCTCACCCACGGCAGCGGCGGCATTGGCGGACGGCCATGCGGATAGACCACGGTGTTGCCGATTGCGTAGATCTCGCATTTTCGCGGCGAACCAATCGCGTCGGCTTTTTTCTGGCAGTCGTCCACCGCCATGCTCCTGGCGATTTCCTCGCTCGACTGGCCGGTGACCGCTCCGATGGTGCCATTGATGTTGAGCGCGAGCGCCTTGTGACCCGGCCCTTCGGCGTACTCGGCTGCCCAACTGGTTCGGATCTTGTCGGTGATGAACGGTATAGCCCCGGCGATAAACTTTTCACCCGGCGATACCGACGGCAGCTGTGCCGTTGCCGTCGCGGCGACAGCCCGCGCTGAAGTTGGAGCCGAGCTTGGAGGCGTTGGTTTGACGGCAGAAACGGCGGCTTCTTTCAGTTCGTGGCGCAATTCCAGTTTGGTAAAATACAGAAAGCCCCCGACGCCGATCGCGACGAGGCACACGACCGTCACGGCCAGAGGCCACATCCAGTTCGCAGTAGCCACACGCGGCGGTGGCAGCGGCTTCTTGATTTGCGGGATCGCATAGGTTCCGTCCTCGCGCCGCATCGCCACCATATAGGCGTGCACTGGGGTGGGAATGTTCTTCACTTCCTGCGCACCGATATCGGCGAATTGCACCGACAACTTATTGGCCACCTGTTCGTGCACTGCGCGCGAAATGCAGATGCCGCCGACCTCGGCCAATCCTTCCAGCCGTGCGGCGATGTTGACGCCATCGCCAAGCAGGTCGCCATCGCGCTCGACCACATCACCGATCGTGATGCCGATACGAAAGCTCATCTGGCGGCTGGCGGGATACGCCATGTTCCGGGTGCGCAGGCTTTCCTGAATGTCGATCGCGCACCGCACCGCTTCGACGGCGCTTGGAAATTCGGCGAGAACAGCATCGCCAGCGGTATTGAAAATACGGCCGCCATATCGGGCGATGAAGTCGTCCGTCACCTGCCGATAAGATGCGAGACGCCGCAGCGTTTCTTCTTCATCCTCGGCGACCAGCCTGGAGTAGCCGGCAATATCGGCCGCGAAAATCGCTGCGATCTTGCGTTTCATAAACGGCCGGCCCCGGACATCCAATTGCCCGGGCAGAATGCCGTCAGAACCCCGCTGACGCAACCGGGTTCAGCACCCGTGGCGGCTCCGTAGATCGCGCAATAAGGGGAAAATTATAGAGCCGGAAACACGACGCCGACGCTTGCGGTCTTAATGCATCGCCGTGGTATTGAGCTCGTTCTGGATGCTCTTGAAGTGATCGAGCCGCTCGACCGCGCGGTCGAGTTCGGAGCCTTCCTTCTCGGCGAGCTTGGCTTCCATGCCGGCAATCTGTTCGGCGAATTTGGTCCGGTCCAGATCCTGCATCGATGTCGCGACATCGGCGAGCACCGTGAGACCCTTGTCCGACACTTCCGCCAGACCGCCGAGCACGATGATCTTCTGCTTGGTGCCGCCCGACGACACGGTCAGGATCCCCGGCCGGATCGCAGCAACGACCGGCGCATGTCCGGCCAGCACGCCGAAATCACCCTCGACGCCGGGAACGTCGACCTGATCGACATCGCCGGAGAAGGCGAGTTTTTCGGGCGAGACGAGATCGAAATGGAAGGTGGCCATGGACTTGCTCTCTCGATTGTCACCTGCGGGCCTGACCCGCGGGTCCATCACTCAAAAATTTCTCTTCGATGGATTGCCGGGTTAAACCCGGCAATGACGAAGTGATGCCTTAAGCTGCCTCGGCGGCGAGCTTCTTGCCCTTCTCGACGGCTTCATCGATGTTGCCGACCATGTAGAACGCGGCTTCCGGCAAGTGATCGTACTTGCCTTCGCAGATGGCGCGGAAGCCCTTGATGGTGTCGGCGAGGTCGACGAACTTGCCGGGCGATCCCGTGAAGATTTCAGCGACGTGGAACGGCTGCGACAGGAAGCGCTCGATCTTGCGGGCGCGGGCGACGGCGATCTTGTCCTCTTCGGACAATTCGTCCATGCCGAGAATGGCGATGATGTCCTGCAGCGACTTGTAGCGCTGCAACACCTGCTGAACCATGCGCGCGGTCTGATAGTGCTCTTCACCGACAATCAGCGGTGACAGCATGCGCGAGGTCGAATCGAGCGGGTCCACCGCGGGATAAATGCCCTTTTCCGAGATCGCGCGATTCAGCACCGTGGTCGCGTCCAAATGGGCGAACGAGGTCGCGGGCGCCGGATCGGTCAAGTCGTCGGCCGGCACGTAGATCGCCTGCACCGAGGTGATCGAACCCTTATGCGTGGTGGTGATGCGCTCCTGCAGCGCGCCCATGTCGGTGGCCAGCGTCGGCTGATAACCCACCGCCGAAGGAATACGGCCGAGCAAAGCCGACACTTCAGAGCCGGCTTGCGTGAAGCGGAAGATGTTGTCGATGAAGAACAGCACGTCCTGGCCCTGATCGCGGAAATGCTCCGCGACGGTCAACCCGGACAGCGCCACGCGCATGCGGGCGCCGGGTGGTTCGTTCATCTGGCCGAACACCAGAGCGCATTTCGATTTGACGTTCGGATCGGGATTATGCGGATCGGCGTTGACCTTGGATTCGATGAACTCGTGATAGAGGTCATTGCCTTCGCGGGTACGCTCGCCGACGCCGGCGAACACCGAATTGCCGCCGTGCGCTTTCGCGACGTTGTTGATCAGTTCCTGAATCAGCACGGTCTTGCCGACGCCGGCGCCGCCGAACAGGCCGATCTTGCCGCCCTTGGCGTAAGGCGCCAGGAGATCGACAACCTTGATCCCGGTGACCAGAATTTCAGCTTCGGTGGCCTGGTCGGTGTAGGTCGGCGCTTCCTGATGGATTGCGCGCATGCCTTCGGAAGCAATCGGACCGCCTTCATCGATTGGCTCACCGATCACGTTCATGATGCGGCCCAGCGTGCCGGCGCCGACCGGCACCTGGATCGGGCTGCCGGTGTCGCTGACCTCCTGGCCGCGGACCAGACCTTCCGTCGTGTCCATCGCGATCGTGCGCACCGTGGATTCGCCGAGATGCTGCGCAACTTCGAGCACCAGGCGGTTGTTGCCGTTCGTGGTCGTGATGGCGCTCAAAATCGCAGGCAGATGACCTTCGAACTGCACGTCGACGACGGCGCCGATGACTTGCGTGATACGTCCGGTCTGGTTGGCGGGTGTAGCCATAAAACTCTCTCCTTGAAGTCCTAAAATTCAGTCGCCGCTAGAGCGCCTCAGCGCCGGAGATGATTTCAATCAGCTCCTTGGTGATCATCGCCTGGCGAGTACGGTTGTAGATCAGGGTCTGCTTGCGGATCATGTCGCCGGCGTTACGGGTGGCGTTGTCCATCGCGCTCATCTGCGCGCCGTAGAACGAGGCGTTGTTTTCCAACAGCGCGCGGAAGATCTGCACCGCAAGATTGCGCGGCAAAAGACTGCTGAGGATCTCGTCCTCTTCCGGCTCATATTCATAAGACGTCGCCGGGCCGGCATTGGCCGCCGGGGCTTCCACGACAAGCGGAATGATCTGCTGTGCGGTCGGGACCTGCGAGATCACCGATTTGAAGCGCGAATAGAACAGAGTGCAGACGTCGAATTCGCCGGCATCGAAGCGCGCGATGACTTTCTTGGCGATGTCTTCGGCATTGACGAAACCGAGTTGGCGTACCGCGCGCAAATCGAGGTTTTCGACAATCTGCTTTTCAAAGGTGCGGCGCAGTTGCTCAAAGCCCTTACGGCCGACGCAGAAGAACTTGACCTCTTTGCCCTGGCTGATCAGCGACAGCGCGCGCTCGCGGGCGAGACGCACGATCGACGAATTGAAGGCGCCGGACAGGCCACGCTCGCCGGTGCAAACCAGCAGCAGATGCACCTGATCCTTGCCGGTACCGGCCAGCAACACCGGCGCGCCGGGCGAACCCGCGGCAGATGTCGCGATATTGGAAATCACCGCGTCCATTTTTTCCGCGTAAGGCCGCGCCGCTTCAGCGGCGGTCTGCGCGCGGCGCAGCTTTGACGCTGCGACCATCTGCATGGCCTTGGTGATCTTCTGCGTCGCCTTGGTGGAGGCGATGCGGACCCGCATGTCTTTAAGTGAAGCCATTCTTAGATCACCCCGGCGATCCGATCCTTAAGGTCGAACCGCAAGCCCCTCTTTCATCATGTCCCGGCCGCATGCCGGGTCATGATGGCAAATCAAGCAAACGTATCTTTAAGCAAACGTCTTGGCGTAACCCTCGACCACGGCCTTGAGCTTGGCGGCGGTATCGTCGCTGAGATCACGGCTGTCGCGGATGGTGTTGAGGATGTCGACGTTCTTGCCGCGCAGCAGCGACAGCAGACCGTCTTCGAAGCTGCGCACCTTGGCGATCGGAAGCGCATCGAGGTAGCCGTTGACGCCGGCATAAATCACGATGACTTGCTCTTCCATCTTCAACGGCGAGAATTGCGGCTGCTTCAGGAGTTCGGTCAGGCGCGACCCACGATTGAGCAGGCGCTGCGTCGAGGCATCGAGATCGGAACCGAACTGCGCGAACGCCGCCATTTCGCGGTATTGCGCCAGCTCGCCCTTGATCTTGCCGGCGACCTTTTTCATGGCCTTGGTTTGCGCCGACGATCCGACGCGCGACACCGAAAGACCGACGTTCACCGCAGGACGGATGCCCTGGAAGAACAGATCGGTCTCGAGGAAGATCTGACCGTCGGTAATCGAGATCACGTTGGTCGGAATGTAGGCCGACACGTCGTTGGCCTGGGTTTCGATGATCGGCAACGCCGTCAGCGAGCCCGAGCCCTGACTGTCATTCAGCTTGGCGGCGCGCTCCAGCAGGCGCGAATGCAGATAGAACACGTCGCCGGGATAGGCTTCGCGGCCCGGCGGGCGGCGCAGCAGCAGCGACATCTGGCGATAGGCGACCGCCTGCTTCGACAAATCGTCATAGATGATGACGGCGTGCATGCCGTTGTCGCGGAAATATTCGCCCATAGTGCAGCCGGTGAACGGCGCGATGTACTGCATCGGCGCCGGATCGGACGCGGTGGCCGCAACCACGATCGAATATTCCAGCGCGCCCTGCTCTTCGAGCACCTTGACGAACTGGGCGACGGTCGAACGCTTCTGGCCGATCGCGACATAGACGCAATACAGCTTGATCTTCTCGTCGCTCTGCGCGTTGAGCGGCTTCTGGTTCAGAATGGTGTCGAGCGCGATCGCGGTCTTGCCGGTCTGACGGTCACCGATGATCAGCTCGCGCTGGCCACGGCCGACCGGGATCAAAGCGTCGATCGCCTTGAGGCCGGTCGCCATCGGCTCGTTGACCGATTTGCGCGGAATGATGCCCGGCGCCTTGACGTCGACGCGCATGCGCTTATCGGCCTGGATCGGACCCTTGCCGTCGATCGGATTGCCGAGCGCATCGACCACGCGGCCGAGCAGGCCCTTGCCGACCGGCGTATCGACGATCGCGCGGGTGCGCTTGACGGTCTGGCCTTCCTTGATCTCGCGGTCGGCGCCGAAGATCACGATGCCGACGTTGTCGGTTTCGAGATTCAGCGCCATGCCGCGGGTGCCGTTTTCGAACTCGACCATTTCACCGGCCTGGACGTTGTCGAGGCCGTAGACGCGGGCAATGCCGTCGCCGACGGACAACACCTGTCCGACTTCGGAAACTTCAGCCTCCTGGCCGAAATTCTTGATCTGGTCCTTGAGGATCGCGGAAATTTCCGCGGCGCGGATGTCCATCAGCCTGCCTCTTTCATCGCGTGCTTGATCGTATTGAGTTTGGTGCGAAGCGAACTATCCACCATGCGGCTGCCAAGTTTGACGACGAGGCCACCGATGATCGAAGGATCGACTTTCACGTTGAGCGCGACGTCCTTGCCCGTCACTGATTTCAGTGCGGTCTTGAGAGCGTCGAGATTCTTGTCGCTGAGCGTTTCGGCGACGGTCACGTCGGCCGTCGCTTCGCCTTTGAACTTCGCCACCAGCGCGCGGAAGGCGCGGATCACATCGCTCACAGCGAACAGCCGGCGATTGGCGGTGAGAACTTTGAGGAATTTGGCGGAAATGCCCGAGATCTGGGCCTTGTCGAGTACCGCGGCCAACGCTTTTGACTGAGCGTCCGCCGAAAACACCGGGCTGCGAACCAGACGCTTGAGATCCGCGCTGTCCGCCAGCATGGCGTCGAACCGATCGAGATCGGCTTTTACCGCATCGATGGATTTTTCATCGCGCGCCAGTTCGAACAAGGCCGTTGCATAACGGCCGGATACTCCGGAAACGGACGGATATTCTGCAGCCACAAGCACGCTCTTTTAGCTGTCAAACTCGCAAGGGAAAAAACCGTCGCCACGATGCGGCGCCTAGCGATCCAAGCCCTTGGAATTCAAGTGGGACTTCGATTTTCGACCGGTACGGACCGCACCGGGATCGTTAAAATCGCGGCTTTGCTAACATAGCAAGAGCGCAGGTGCAACATGACGAAAGCGGCTGGCGATGCCTTGTCGCATGGGCTGTCGTGGCACCGATAGAGCGCCGGTTTTGCTAAAGGCCGGGCGTCGCGAATTCACCGATGCGGTCACCTTGGGGCGCGCGGCGCGGTCATCAGCACGCACCTTCGTTCCACCCCCTCTTGCATGGCCGCCATGACTTCTCCAGCGGAACGGCGAACCGCTGTGAGCCATTCCACTGGCGCATTACTTGCCGAAAACTAGGCGTCGTCGGCGATGACTTCGACCCGAAGTATTCGTAAGTATTAAATAGTTAATAAAGTGTTAATCGCGATCTCTGTCACAAACTGCAGGATCGTCTGTACTCGATAACAAGATGTTTCAGGGAGAGATAATGCAATCTACTGCCCCTTTTATGCCTCATTAGCCCACCAAACGGCACACCTCAACTTTGGAGCGGGGGTTCCACTTGCCACATATGTGGCAATACTATCATTGAGGGACATATATATGCTGACAACTAAAATTCAGGCACTGGGAAATGTAACCCAGTCCCGCACCGCGCTCGCCTTTTTCGCGGCAACTCTTCTGATGGGCGGCAGCGTCACCGAAGCTTCGGCGCGATCCCACCACCATTACGGCCACCGCCACCACTTCCATCACCACGCCGGCACCGCCCCCCAAGGCGATAGCTCCTGGCGCGATGCCAATGCCTCGATCGCCTCGTCGGGCGGCCGGACCTTCTCGGGCATGGCCTCTTTCTATGGCAATGAATCCGGCAGCAAGACCGCCTCGGGTCAGCGCTTCAACCAGAATGCCATGACCTGCGCCCACCGTTCGCTGCCGTTCGGCACCCGTCTCAAGGTGACCCATGGCGATCGCAGCGTGGTCGTCACCGTCAACGATCGCGGACCGTTCATCCGTGGCCGGGTTCTCGATCTGTCGACCGCTGCGGCGCGCGCCGTCGGCCTGACCAGCGCTGGCGTCGGCCGCGTTGTCGCTGAGGTCCTGTAAGTAACCTCTTCGGGCTTCCAAACGCCCTTCTCTTGCATCAACTCCAGTAAGCGTTGCGTGGCGTAACGGCCGCAGAGCCTGCTGCATGCCGAAACAGGCCTGCCGTCGCAAATGACGGCAGGCTTTTTTGTTGAAACTTCATCGCCCGTCATTGCGAGCCAACGGGTCGCGCGAATGCGCGCCCGATGACAGGCTCCGCGAAGCAATCCATGGCCTGGCACAAAGAAAGAATGGATTGCTTCGTCGCTTCGCTCCTCGCAATGACGCGGTGAGGGTTTCTGCATCGGGCTATAAAAAACTCTGCGGATCGACGTCGACTTCGAGCTTGAGATTGCCCTTGGTCTTGGGGCCGGCGGCGAGCCATTCGCGCAAGTACTCCGAGAGATCCACATTGCGCAGCGACTTCACCAACAGCCGGAAACGATAGCGGCCCTTGATCACCGCCAGCGGCGCTTCGGCCGGACCCAGCACCTGGATTCGCTCGTCGATCGGCGCGATCGACGCAAGCTTGCGCGCGAACCCTTCCGCGGTGGGGCGGTCGCCTGCCGAGATGATCAGGCTCGCGAGCCGTCCGAACGGCGGATAGCCGGTGCGTTCGCGCGCCTCGATCTCGCTGGCGTAAAACGCCTCGCGGTCGCACGCCACCAGCGCCTTCATCACGGGATGTTCGGGCTGATGGGTTTGCAGATAACCGACGCCGCGGCCCTGATCGCGCCCGGCGCGCCCGATCACCTGATTGAGCAGTTGGAATGTCCGCTCGGCGGCGCGTGGATCGCCATTGCTCAAGCCCAAATCCGCATCGACCACGCCGACCAGATTGAGCCGCGGAAAATTATGGCCCTTCGCGACCAGTTGCGTGCCGATGATGATATCGACGCGGCCCTCCGCGATCTCGTTCAATTCGGTGCGCATGGTCTCGATCGAAGTGATGAGATCACTCGACAACACCATGGTGCGCGCATTCGGAAACAGACTGGCGGCTTCCTCTTGCAGGCGTTCGACTCCGGGGCCGACCGCGACCAGCGATTCCTCCGCCGCGCAATGCGGACAGACCTGCGGCCGCGGCATCGAGAAACCGCAGTGATGACAGACCAGCCGCTGGCGAAAGCGATGATCGACCAGCCAGGCATCGCAAATGGTGCAGGCGAAGCGATGCCCGCAGGCACGGCATAAAGTCAGTGGCGCGTAACCGCGGCGATTGAGAAACAGCAACGCCTGCTCGCGGCGCTCAATCGCGATCCCGATATGCTCGGCCAAGCGCGGCGAAATAAAACGTCCGCGCGGCGGCGCTTCGCGGCGCAGATCAATCGCCTCGATATGCGGCATGTGCTGACCGCCGAATCGCGACGGCAGCACCACGCGCTGATAGCGGCCCTTGCGTGCATTGACTTCGCTTTCGACCGACGGCGTCGCCGACGCCAGCACGATCGGAATCTTGGCGATATGCGCGCGCACCACCGCCATGTCGCGGGCGTGGTAATGCGCGCCTTCGTCCTGCTTGTAGGCCTGGTCGTGCTCTTCATCGACCACGATCAATCCCAAATTCGCGTAGGGCAAAAATAATGCCGAGCGCGCGCCGACCACGACCGGCGCTTCGCCCGCCGCGATCGCGGCCCAGTTGCGTTGCCGCGTGCGCGGGGTCAGTTCGGAATGCCATTCCAGCGGCCGCACGCCGAAACGCAAAGCGAAGCGATCGAGGAATTGTCCTGTCAGCGCGATCTCCGGCATCAGGATCAGCGACTGCTTGCCGTGGCGGATCGTCTCGGCGACGGCTTCGAAATAGACTTCGGTCTTGCCCGAACCGGTGACGCCATCGAGCAGCGCGACATGGAAACTGCCATTGGCCGCGAGCGCACGCATTGCATCCACGGCCGTGCGTTGCTGGCGGGAGAAATCCGGTTCGGAAAAGGACGGATCCGGCGCGGGCGGCGCCAAAGCCCGTGGCATCGGTTCGGTTGCCAGCGTACCTTCATCAACGAGGCCATCGACGACGCCGACGCTGACGCCGGCTTCTTTCGCGGCGTCCGATTTGCCGTGCAACAGACCATCCCTGAGAATTTCAATCAGTCGGCGCCGCGCCGGCGTGAGGCGCTTGGGCACTTCACCGACCAGCCGCACGCCCATCCGCACCCGCTCCGGGCCGAGATGTTCGCCCATCCGCAAGGTCATGCGCATCACCATGCCGCGCGCCGACAGCGTGTAATTGGCGACCCAGTCGACAAGCGCACGCAATTCCGGCTTCAGCGGCGGCACGTCGAGTTTTTCGCCGACCTCCTTGAGACGGTTGTGCAGGCGCGGATCGGGATTGGCGTTCTCGGCCCAGACCACCGCGATCACCTCGCGCGGCCCCAACGGCACGCACACGACATCGCCCGGCTTCAATTCCATGCCGCGCGGCACGCGATAGGAATAGGCCTGATTGAGCGCAACCGGCACCAACACATCGACGACGCGCGCCGACGCTGCGGATGAGGTGCTGGCACGCGTGGAGTCGTCCATCGGAGAATCAGGCTCAAAATTGAAGAGGCGAGCTAACTTAAGGTCACGGGCCGCTTGGGGCCAGTGTCTCGCGGCCAGCCCGGCCAAGTTAGCGAACGGTAAACGAAAGAGGTGCGATATAATCCCTTAGGAATCATCGCGCGCCCGACAATCCCAGGGACAACTTCATGTCCAAGTTCGAATCCAAGCCAGTTCCCGCTACTGCGCCCATCGAGCTCGCCTGCGCCGACGCTGATATCACGTTGCAGATGACGCGCTGGCTGGCGCATCTGCGCGCCGAACGCCGGCTGTCGCCGAAGACGCTGGAGGCCTATGCCCGCGACCTCAGGCAGTTTCTGCAGTTTCTCGGCCAGCATTGGGGTGCACAGGTGACGCTTAAGCGTTTTGCCACGCTTGAGGCCAGCGATGTCAGGGCGTTCATGGCGATGCGGCGCGCCGACGAGATCGGCAGCCGCTCCCTGATGCGTGCGCTGGCCGGCTTGCGCTCGTTCGGGCGCTTTCTGGAGCGCGAAGGCAACGGCAAGGTCGGCGCATTGTCAGCCATTCGTGCGCCCAAGGTCGGCAAGAGCTTGCCGAAACCAATTCATATGGCGGCTGCCAAGCGCTTTGCCGATGCCGATGAGCGCGCCGGCGAAACCCGCGATCCCTGGATCTGGGCCCGCGACGCGGCCGTGATGGCGCTGTTGTACGGCTCGGGCCTGCGTATCTCCGAAGCGCTGGGGTTAAAGCGCCGCGACGTGCCGCTGCCCGGCGCAGGCGACGTGCTGGTCGTCACTGGAAAGGGCAACAAGACCCGGATGGTGCCGGTGCTGCAAAACGTGCTGGCGCTGGTTCAGGAATATGTCGCGATGTGCCCGCATCCGCTACCGGCGGAAGGGCCGGTCTTTGTCGGCGCCCGCGGCGGACCCTTGAGGGCGCGAATCATTCAGCTCACCATGGAACGGCTGCGCGGCGCGCTGGGCCTGCCCGACAGCGCCACGCCGCATGCGCTGCGGCATTCTTTCGCAACCCATCTTTTGACGCGCGGCGGCGATCTGCGCGCGATCCAGGAACTGCTCGGCCACGCTTCGCTGTCGACCACGCAGATTTATACCGGCATCGACAGCGAACGGCTGCTGGAAGTCTACCAGACCGCGCATCCGCGCGCCTGAAGGCGCCCGGCTTTCACTCCGGAGAACATGGGTTAGGCCCTTGCGCCGCCGAATTTGTTCGGCAATCGTGGCCTTCTCAGGCGGGGAGAGAATCATGAGCGCGCACGAAAGCATGGAGCAGGCGGACCAGGCCAAGGAAGCCTCGCACGAAAATCGCAACATCGCATTGCTGATCGCGGTGATCGCGCTGTGTCTGGCGCTGTCGGAAACGCTGGGCAAGGGCGCCCAGACCGAATCGATCAGCAAGAATGTCGAGGCTTCCAACCTGTGGGCGTTCTTCCAGGCCAAGAGCATCCGGCGCACCGTGGTCCAGACCGCGGCAGAGCAGGCAAAATTAAGCGAGACGGTCGCTGCCGATGATGCCACCAAAGCAACGTTGCAAAAGCAGATCGACAACTGGCAGAAGACCGCCGCGCGCTATCGCTCCGAGCCTGAGACCGGCGAAGGGCAGGACCAATTGTCCGAACGCGCCAAGCATGCCGAGGAAGAGCGCGATCTTGCCGAAGCGAAGTATCATCACTTCGAGCTGGCCTCCGCGGCATTTCAGATCGGGATCGTGCTGGCTTCGGCGACCATCATCACCGGCATCATCGCGCTGTCCTGGGTTTCGGGCTTGCTCGCGGTCGCAGGCATCGCCTTCACCGCCCTCGGCATCTTCATGCCGCATCTGTTGCATCTGCCGTAAAGGCCATGCAGCGCTTCATCCTTCGAGACGGCGCTTTCGCGCCTCTTCAGGATGAGGCCCCGCTAAACCCTCATGGTGAGGAGCGCGGCAACGCCGCGCGTCTCGAACCATCAAGCACAAATGAAAGAAAGCGCTACCGTGCGGCGCGTACGCTTTTGCGGAAGCGCTGGATCACCCGCAGCATTCGCGATGACCAGCCGTCGCCATCGCCGCGCACGATTTCCATGATCCGTATCTTGACCGGCTCAACCAGCGCGGTGGCCTTGGCCCGCAGCGCCAACACGAATTCATAGAGCTTTTCGAACCATCCCATCTCGAGCAATTTCGGCCGCGTGACGTCGAACACGAACGCGGTGACGCCGACGCCGAGCAGTTTTGCGACGATGATGGTGAGGATCGCGCTGATCCAGTATTCGTGGGTGAGCAGCCAGAGCCCGACCAGCTTCAGCGGGAACAATGGAATCACCGGGACGATGAACACGACCAGCGTCATCGCCGGCGACAGCGTATCGACGCGGTCCGCGAGCCATTGCTTGAACGTGTGCAGCGGAAATTTCGACACCACCCAGGCCACGATCGGCTCGAGGTGATCCCACAACCATGCTTCGATCAGGAAGATGACCGCAAGCAAAACCCAGATCGGCTGAAGTAGGCGGCGCAGCATGAATGTCATCCTAGCCCGACTCGCGCCGGGCTCCGATCACATATGGATCGCGCGCTTGCCGACCGCAAGCGCGGCTTCCTTGACGGCCTCCGAGCGGGTCGGGTGGGCATGGCAGGTCCGCGCCAGATCCTCCGCAGAACCGCCAAATTCCATCAATACGGCCGCTTCGTGGATCATTTCCCCGGCTTCGCGGCCGACAATGTGCACACCCAGCACCCGGTCGGTCTTCGCATCTGCGAGAATCTTCACGAAGCCGTCCGTGGTCTGGTTGACCTTGGAACGGCCATTGGCGGTAAAGGGGAATTTGCCGACAGTGTAGGCCACGCCGGCCTGCTTCAACTCTTCTTCGGTCTTGCCGACCGCCGACACTTCCGGCGTTGTATACACAACACCAGGGATAACGTCGTAGTTCACGTGCCCGGCCTGACCGGCCAGGATTTCGGAAACCGCGACACCTTCGTCCTCGGCCTTGTGGGCGAGCATCGGACCCGCGACGACGTCGCCGATCGCGTAGACGCCTTTCACATTGGTCGCAAAATGCGCATCAATCTGCACCCGGCCGCGATTGTCGAGCGCGACGCCGGCTTCCTTCAGGCCGAGGCCCTCGGTGTAGGCAACGCGGCCAATACAGACCAGCACGACATCCGCTTCCAGCGTTTCCACTGCTCCGCCTGCCGCCGGTTCGATCTGCGCGGACAAGGTCTTGCCCGAGGTGTCGATGCCGGTAACCTTGGCGCCGAGCTTGAATGCAAAGCCCTGCTTCTCAAGGATGCGCTGGAATTGCTTGGCGACCTCGCCGTCCATGCCCGGCAAAACGCGGTCGAGAAATTCCACCACGGTGACCTGCGCGCCGAGCCGGTGCCACACCGAGCCGAGTTCAAGCCCGATCACGCCGGCGCCGACGATCAACAGTTTCCCGGGCACCTTGTCGAGCGACAACGCGCCGGTCGACGATACGATGCGCTTCTCGTCGATCTCGATACCCTTCAGCCGCGCGACATCCGAACCGGTGGCGATGACGATGTTCTTGGTCTCGACCGTCTGCGTCTTGCCGTCGCTGCCGGTCACCTCGACCTTGCCGGTGCCGAGAATCTTTCCCTTGCCCTGGATGACGTCGATCTTGTTCTTCTTCATCAGGAACTCGACACCCTTGACGTTGCCGTCGATGCCCTGCTGCTTGAAGTTCATCATCGAAGGCAGATCGAGCTTCGGCGCGGAGACGCTGACGCCCATCTTCGCAAAGGAGTGCCCGGCCTCTTCGAACATCTCGGAGGCATACAGCAACGCTTTCGACGGCATGCATCCGATATTGAGGCAGGTGCCGCCGAGCGTGGCGTTCTTCTCAACCACGGCGACTTTCATGCCGAGCTGTGCGGCGCGGATCGCGCAGACATATCCGCCCGGGCCGGTGCCGATAACAACGAGATCGTAAGTGGCCATGATTGAAATCCTGTAGCTGAATAAAGTGACAGGTATTAGCGCCCGCCCGACACATCAAGGATGGCGCTGGTCACATAGGATGCCTCGTCCGACATCAGCCAGACGATGGCGTTGGCGATTTCATCCGCGGTCCCGACGCGCTTCATCGGCACCATGTGACTGAGCTTGTGGGCGCGATCGGGCTCGCCGCCACTGGCGTGAATGTCCGTATCGATCAATCCGGGCCGGATCGCCGCGACGCGAATGCCCTCGCTTGCGACTTCGTGTCCGAGCCCGATGGTGAAGGAATCGATGGCGCCCTTCGATGCCGCATAATCCACATAAGTATTGGGCGAACCGAGTTTCGCCGCCACCGACGACAGATTGACGATGACGCCGCCCTTGCCGCCATGACGCGTCGACATCCGCTTCACGGCTTCGCGGGCGCACAATATGCTGCCGGTGACGTTGACGGCCATCATCTGCGAGATGCGTTCGGCTGACATTTCGTCAACGCGCGACGTTCGCCCGACAATGCCGGCATTGTTGATCAGCGCGCCCAGCGTTCCGAATTCGTCGGCCGCCCTGAACATTGCCAGGATATCATTTTCACGACTGACATCGCACTTCACCGCGATGGCCTTGCCGTTCTTCGCCTCGATCGCGGCAACCACCTGGCGGGCGGCGGCTTCGTTGCTGGCATAGCCGACGCAAATCCGAAAGCCGCGCGCGGCGGCCGTGATCGCGGTGGCGCGGCCAATGCCGCGGCTTCCGCCGGTGATGATGGCAACCCTGTCTGTCAACACAACCCCCACAAACCAACGACGCTTACTGGAACAGAAGATGTGACGCCGGCCATGCGACCGGCATCACAATTCCCACACCATCACAGGTCCAGCACCAGCCGCGCCGGATCTTCCAGGCTCTCCTTGACCCGCACCAGGAACGTCACGGCTTCCTTGCCGTCGATGACACGGTGATCGTAGGACAGCGCCAGATACATCATCGGACGAATCTCGACCTTGCCGCCGATCGCGACCGGGCGATCCTGAATCTTGTGCATGCCGAGGATCGCGGACTGCGGCGCGTTGAGGATCGGCGTCGACATCAGCGAACCGTAAATGCCGCCATTGGTGATGGTGAAGGTGCCGCCCTGCATCTCGTCGATCTTGAGCTGGCCGTCGCGGGCGCGGCGGCCGAAATCGGCGATGCTTTTTTCGATGTCGGCAATCGACTTGAGATCGCAATCGCGCACCACCGGCACCACGAGGCCCTTGTCGGTGCCGACGGCGACGCCGACGTGATAATAATTCTTGTAGATCAGGTCCGTGCCGTCGATCTCGGCATTGGCAGCCGGAATGTCCTTCAGCGCCTGCACGCAGGCCTTGGTGAAGAAGCCCATAAAGCCCAGTTTGCTGCCGTGCTTCTTCTCAAACACGTCCTTGTACTGGGTACGCATCGCCATGATGTGGCTCATGTCGACCTCGTTGAAGGTCGTGAGCATCGCAGCGGTGTTCTGCACGTCCTTGAGGCGGCGCGCGATGGTCTGGCGCAGCCGGGTCATCTTGACGCGTTCTTCGCGCGCGGCATCGTCGGCCGGCGACGGGGCGCGGACCTGCACCGCGGCGGCGGGCTGATTGACCGGCGTCGGCGCCGAGGCGGCCTTTTCGATGGCGGCCAGCATGTCGCCCTTGGTGACGCGGCCATCCTTGCCGGAGCCGGGAACGGTCGCGGCATCGATGCCGCTTTCAGCCGAGATCTTGCGCACCGAAGGCGCCAGCGGCGCGTCGGCGGGGGCAGCCTTCGCCGCAGGCGCTGGTGCCGGTGCAGCGGCGGCGGGCGGGGGCGGCGGAGGTGCAGCCGCCTTGGCCGGCGCGGCCGCAGCCGGCTTGGGCGCAGCGCCCGCGGCGCCTTCGGTGATCTGTCCGAGCAAGGCGCCGACCGCGACGGTCTCGCCGTCCTTGGCCGAAATCTCGCCGAGCACGCCTGCGGAAGGCGCGGGGACTTCGATGGTGACCTTGTCGGTCTCGAGTTCGACCAAGGGCTCGTCAACGGCAACGGCGTCGCCGGCCTTCTTGAACCAGCGGCCGATGGTGGCCTCGGTCACGGACTCGCCGAGCGTCGGAACGCGAATTTCAGTCATGGTGTGTTTCCTCTTGCGTCATGCCGGGCGTAGTAGTCTGCCTTTTCGTAGACTGCGTAAACTTGTCTGCGCCCTCGGCATTCGCGCCCTAAATCGGATTTCAAGAATGAGACGTGGGCGCCCGCGACAAACGCGGGCACCCATTTGGGAATTCAGTTCAGCGCCTCGTCCAGCAACGCCTTGAGCTGCGCGAGATGCTTCGACATCAGACCGGTCGCGGTCGCAGCAGCCGCGGCGCGTCCGGCGTAACGCGGGCGCTTGTTCGGCGCGTTGATCTGGTTCAGCACCCATTCGAGATAGGGCTCGATGAAGTGCCACGCGCCCATGTTGCGCGGCTCTTCCTGGCACCAGACCAGTTCGGCGCCCTTGAAGCGTCCAAGCTCCTGCACCAGCGCCTTCAGCGGCACCGGATAAAGCTGCTCGACGCGCATGATGTAGACATCGTCGATGCCGCGCTTTTCGCGCTCGTCGTAGATGTCGTAATAGACCTTGCCCGAGCACAGTACGACGCGGCGGATCTTGTCGTCCGGCACCAGCTTGATCTTCTCGTCCGGCAGCATCGCCGCATCATCGTACAATAGCCGATGGAACGTGGTGTTGGCGCCGAGCTCGTCGAGCCGCGAGACCGCGCGCTTGTGCCGCAGCAGCGACTTCGGCGTCATCAGGATCAGCGGCTTGCGGATTTCGCGATGCAGCTGACGCCGCAGCACGTGGAAGAAATTGGCCGGCGTGGTGGCGTGAACCACCTGCATGTTGTCTTCGGCGCACATCTGCAGGAAGCGCTCGAGCCGGGCGGAGGAATGCTCCGGTCCCTGCCCTTCATAGCCATGCGGCAGCATGCAAACGAGGCCCGACATGCGCAGCCATTTGCGTTCGCCCGACGAGATGAACTGGTCGAACAGCACCTGGGCGCCGTTGGCGAAATCGCCGAACTGCGCTTCCCAGACCGTCAGCGCCTTCGGCTCCGCCAGCGAATAGCCGTACTCGAAGCCGAGCACCGCTTCTTCCGACAGCAGCGAATTGATGACTTCGTAATGGCCCTGGTCGCCGCCGAGATGGTTGAACGGCGTGTAGCGGCTTTCGTTTTCCTGATCGATCAGGACCGAATGGCGCTGCGAGAAGGTGCCGCGCTCGGAATCCTGTCCCGACAGGCGGACGTGATGGCCTTCCTGCAACAGCGTGCAGAACGCCAGACCCTCGCCGGTTGCCCAGTCGATCCCGACGCCGCTATCGATCGCCTTGGCGCGGTTTTCGAGGAACCGCTGCACGGTGCGGTGAACCCGGAAACCATCCGGCACCTTGGTGATCTTGCGGCCGATATCCTTCAGCACGGAGATGTCGACGCCGGTGACGCCGCGACGCGCATCTTCTTCGGCGTCCGCCGATTTGAAGCCGGCCCATTTGCCATCGAGCCAGTCGGCCTTGTTGGGCTTGTAGCCGGAGCCGGCATCGAGTTCGGCATCGAGCCGGGCGCGCCAGTCGGCCTTGGCCTTGTCGACTTCGCCTTCGGTCATCACGCCTTCGCTGACCAGCCGCTTGGCATAAATCTCAAGCGTGGTCGGATGCGAGGCGATCTTCTTGTACATCACCGGCTGGGTGAACGCCGGCTCGTCGCCTTCGTTGTGGCCGTGCCGGCGATAGCAGAACATGTCGATGACGACAGGCTTGTGGAATTTCTGCCGGAACTCGATCGCGACCTTGGCCGCGAACACCACAGCTTCCGGATCGTCGCCATTCACATGGAAGATCGGCGCGTCGATCATCTTCGCCACATCCGACGGATAGGGCGAGGAGCGCGAATAGCGCGGATAGGTGGTGAAGCCGATCTGGTTGTTGACGATGAAATGCAGCGAACCGCCGGTGCGATAGCCCTTCAGGTCGGAGAGACCGAAACATTCCGCGACCACGCCCTGTCCGGCAAACGCCGCGTCGCCATGCATCAGCAGCGGCAGCACGGAAATGCGCTGGTCCGGCGGATCGCCATGCTGGTCCTGCTTGGCGCGCACCTTGCCGAGCACCACGGGATCGACGATTTCCAGATGCGACGGGTTGGCGGTGAGCGAAAGATGAATCCGGTTGTTGTCGAACTCGCGGTCGGACGAGGCCCCGAGATGGTATTTGACGTCGCCGGAGCCTTCGACCGCGTCTGGATTGGCCGAGCCGCCCTTGAACTCGTGAAACAGCGCGCGGTGCGGCTTACCCATCACCTGGGTCAAGACATTGAGGCGGCCGCGATGCGGCATGCCGACCACGATCTCCTTCACGCCGAGATTGCCGCCGCGCTTGATGATCTGCTCCAGCGCGGGGATCAGCGATTCCGCGCCGTCGAGGCCGAAGCGCTTGGTGCCGGTGAATTTGAGATCGCAGAATTTCTCGAAGCCTTCGGACTCGACCAGCTTCATCAGGATGGCGCGACGGCCTTCGCGGGTGAAACTGATTTCCTTGTCCGGACCCTCGATGCGCTCCTGGATCCAGCTCTTTTGCGCTGCGTTGGAGATGTGCATGAACTCGACGCCGAGCGTCTGGCAGTAGGTGCGCTCGCAGATCGCAACGATTTCCCGCAAGGTCGCGTATTCCATGCCGAGCACATGATCGAGGAAGATCTTGCGGTCGAAATCGCCCTCCGCAAAACCATAGGAACGCGGATCGAGTTCTTCACGATCGCGCGGCGCTTCGATGCCTAGCGGATCGAGCTTGGCGTGAAAATGACCGCGCATGCGGTAGGCCCGGATCAGCATCAAGGCGCGGACCGAATTGCGGGTCGCCTGATGGACATCGGCCGATGTCGATTCAGCACCCTTGGCCTGCGCCTTGGCCGCCAGCTTGGCCCCGACAGCCTTTTCGACTTGCGCCCAATTGCCGTCGAGCGCGGAGGTCAAATCGTCGCGCGGCGTCAGCGGCCAATTGTCCCGCCCCCAGGACGGCCCTTCGGCGTTTTTGATCACGTCCGCGGGCTGGTCTTTCAGGCTTTTGAAGAACTCCTGCCACTCGGCATCGACCGAGGAGGGGTCTTTCTCATAACGGGCGTAGATATCGTCGATGTAGGGGGCGTTTGTGCCCTGCAGAAAGGAAGAGAGAGCAAATGCGGCATTCGCGTCTTGGCGAGACATGATTGCGTCCTGGTGATTTCGGTTCGCGCATGGAAAACGGCGCATCAGCCGATCCGGGTACCGGACCAGCGGGATAAGAGGCCTTTTACCCTATTTAGGGTGAATGTGCGCCCCGAAAAGAACCAAGAACTGAATTAGCCTTTCAATTTTTCGACAAGGGTCTTTCCAAGCCGGGCCGGGGACGGAGAGACCGTGATTCCCGCCGCTTCCATCGCCGCGGTCTTGGAACCGGCGTCGCCCTTGCCGCCAGAGATGATCGCGCCGGCATGACCCATGCGGCGGCCGGGAGGCGCCGTGACGCCGGCGATGAAACCGACCATCGGCTTCTTGCGGCCGCGCTTGGCTTCGTCCTTGATGAACTGCGCGGCGTCTTCCTCGGCCGACCCGCCGATTTCGCCGATCATGACGATCGAGGTGGTCTTGGGGTCGGCCAGGAACATCTCCAGCATGTCGATGAATTCGGTGCCCTTGACCGGGTCGCCGCCGATGCCGACCGCGGTGGTCTGGCCGAGGCCTTCTTGAGATGTCTGGAACACGGCTTCATAGGTCAGCGTGCCCGACCGCGAGACGATGCCGACATTGCCGGGCTTGAAGATGTTGGCCGGCATGATGCCGATCTTGCACTCGCCCGCGGTCATCACGCCCGGGCAATTCGGCCCGATCAGCCGCGACTTCGATCCGCTCAACGATCTTTTGACGCGTACCATGTCGAGCACCGGGATGCCCTCGGTGATGCAGACGATCAGCGGAATTTCCGCATCGATGGCTTCGCAGATCGCGTCCGCGGCGCCCGGCGGCGGCACATAGATCACCGATGCATCGGCGCCGGTCTTGTCACGCGCCTCGGCCACGGTGTCGAACACCGGCAGGCCGAGATGGGTCGCGCCGCCTTTGCCCGGCGAGGTGCCGCCGACCATCTTGGTGCCGTAAGCGATCGCCGCCTCGGAATGAAACGTGCCGTTCTTGCCGGTAAAACCCTGGCAGATGACTTTTGTGTTTTTGCCGATCAGGATGGACATGGTTGGGACTGCTTTCGCGAAACGATCGATACGGGATCAGTGAATGCGCTTGTAGACGCCGGTGAGCACGTCGGCCCATCCTTCCGCGTCCGGCGAGAACTGGATTTTCATCGTGTAGTTGTTGTCGTCGATGACTTCGTAGACATGGCGCGCATTGCCGCGCAGCGAGCCGCGCACCAGGATCAGGCTGTTGCCGCTCCAGCCGCCGGAGGCCGGCGACGGCGGATAATAGCCGAGCGAATCGTGCCAGAATAATTTGTAAAGCCGGTCGTCGCGGTCGTAGGTGAACACGCCGTGCGTGGCAAAGGTCTCCTTGCCGTCGCGCAGCTGAACCGTGTCCTGAATGAGATAAAAGCCGTTGAGATCGATGCGCGCCGTGACCTTCGCTGTGGCAGGCCCGCCCGCGGTCCAGCGCGACGGATAGACCCTCTCTTCGCCGGTCCACTCGCCGGCAAACACCGCAAGCTTGCGGTGCTCATCGAGCGGCGTCGGTGCGGCGAGATGGTCGGCAGCCATCGATCTATCCCTTCACGGCCTTGACGATTTTCTGCGCGGCGTCGTCGAGATCGTCGGCCGGCAGCACATTGAGGCCGCTTTCCCGAATGATCTTCTTGCCGGCGTCGACATTGGTGCCCTCAAGCCGCACCACCAGCGGCACCTTGAGGCCGACTTCCTTCACGGCCGCGACCACACCTTCGGCAATGATATCGCATTTCATGATGCCGCCGAAGATGTTGATCAGGATGCCCTTCACGTTGGGATCGGCGGTGATGATCTTGAATGCCGCGGTGACCTTGGTCTTGTCGGCGCCGCCGCCGACATCGAGGAAGTTCGCCGGCGCCATGCCGTAGAGCTTGATGATGTCCATGGTCGCCATCGCTAGACCGGCGCCGTTGACCATGCAGCCGATGGTGCCATCGAGCGTGATGTAGTTGAGATCGTATTTGGAAGCCTCGATCTCCTTGGCGTCTTCCTCGGTCTCGTCGCGCAGCGCCACCACGTCGGGATGGCGATACAGCGAATTGCCGTCGAACGAGACTTTGGCATCGAGCACGCGCAAATCGCCCTGCTTGGTCACGACCAGCGGGTTGATTTCCAGCATCGCCATGTCCTTGGCGGTGAACGCCGTATAGAGCTGCGTCACCAGTTTCTCGGCCTGCTTGGCGAGATCGCCGGTCAGGCCCAACGCTTTCGCAACAGTGCGGCCGTGATGGCCCATGATGCCGGTGGCGGGATCGACCGAGAAGGTCACGATCTTCTCGGGCGTGTTGTGCGCGACATCCTCGATGTTCACGCCGCCTTCGGTGGACACCACGAACGACACTTCGGAGGTTTCGCGGTTGACCAGGATCGAGAGATAGAACTCCTTGTCGATGTCGGAACCTTCTTCGACGTAGAGCCGGTTGACCTGCTTGCCGTGCGGCCCGGTCTGCACCGTGACCAGTGTGGCGCCGAGCATCTGCTTGGCGAATTCATTGACTTCGGCGACCGATTTGGCGATCCGCACGCCGCCCTTGTCGCCGGCGGAAGCTTCCTTGAACTTGCCCTTGCCGCGGCCGCCGGCATGGATCTGGCTCTTCACCACCCAGATCGGACCCGGCAGGGTCTTCGCTGCCACATCGGCATCCGAGGCCCGCAAGACCGGAACGCCCTTCGAGATCGGCACCCCGAACTGATGCAGCAGCGCCTTGGCCTGATATTCATGAATGTTCATTTGGGCGTTTCCCGAACCTTGGTGCGCTGAGAATTCCAATCAGCTTTCATCTGGCATACCATATACCAAAGGAACTGCAAATTCAGAATTTCACCGCGTTGCGCTGTCTCAGATGGCCGAGATCCGCGCCAAAAAGCCCGCGAACCTCGAAAAGTGACGCTGGAAATCGATCGGCGCGATTTTCAGCGGTAACTGAATACGCTTAGCGGCCGAGCAGATCCGGCGCGATCTTCTTGCAGGCGTCGACCAGACCCTGCACCGCGCCGACTGACTTGTCGAAGGCTTCGCGGTCCTTGCCGGCCAGTTCGATCTCGACGATCCGCTCGACACCCTTTGAGCCGATCACGACGGGGACGCCGACATACATGTCCTTCACACCGTATTCGCCGTTGAGATAGGCGGCGCAGGGCATCACGCGCTTCTTGTCGCGCAGATAGCTCTCGGCCATCGCAATCGCGGACGCGGCCGGCGCATAGAACGCCGAACCGGTCTTCAGGAGGTTGACGATTTCGGCGCCGCCATTGCGGGTGCGATCGACGATCTCGTCAATCCGGGCCTGCGAGGTCCAGCCCATCTTCACGAGATCAGGCAGCGGAATGCCGGCCACCGTGGAATATTTCACCAGCGGCACCATGGTGTCGCCGTGGCCGCCGAGCACGAAGGCGGTGACGTCTTCGACCGAGACATTGAATTCGTCGGCCAGGAAATAGCGGAAGCGCGAGGAATCCAGCACGCCCGCCATGCCCACCACCTTCTTGTGCGGCATGTTGGAGGCCTTCTGCAACGCCCAAACCATCGCGTCGAGCGGGTTGGTGATGCAGATGACGAACGCATCGGGGGCGTATTTCTTGATGCCGGCGCCGACCTGCTCCATCACCTTGAGATTGATGCTCAGGAGATCGTCGCGGCTCATGCCGGGCTTGCGCGGCACGCCGGCGGTGACGATGCAGACCTTGGCGTTGTCGAGCGCTTCATAGGAATTGGCGCCGGTGAAATGCGCGTCGAAACCGTCGACCGGCGAGGACTGCGCGATATCGAGCGATTTGCCCTGCGGGACGCCTTCGGCGATGTCGAACATCACGACGTCGCCGAGTTCCTTGAGGCCGATGAGGTGAGCCAGCGTTCCGCCGATCTGGCCGGAGCCAATCAAAGCAATCTTGTCGCGCGCCATGGGAAATCTGTCCTTTTGAACACGAAGGAGGGGATGGAAAGAAGCTACTCGCTGGTTATCCCTTTCGCCTGATACGTTCAAGCGGGGGCATGCTCAATTGTCGATCAGGACTGGCAGCCTTGCCTTGATTTCGGGCCTCATCGTCATTGCGAGGAGCGGAGCGACGAAGCAATCCAGAGGCTCGTCTGGTCATGGATTGCTTCGCGGAGCCTGTCATCGGGCGCGCATTTCGCGCGACCCGTTGGCTCGCAATGACGGATTTTACGTCTCCACCAGCCCGGTACTCGACCCGCTCGCCGCGGAATCCTTGTGGCCGTGGGGCAGCGCCAGATAGGATTCCGAACTCATCTCGATCAGCCGCGACGATGTCCGCTTGAATTCGTTGGCTTCATTGCCCTCGCTCGCGACATAGAGCGATACCGGATCGGCCGCCGCGGAGGCCAACAGCTTCACGGCGTTGTCATAGAGCGTGTCGATCAGGGCGATGAACCGCTTGGCGGCGTTACGCTCGGCATAATCCATCACAGGAATATGGTCGACCAGGAGGGTGTGATAGTCGCGCGCCAGCCGCAGATAGTCGGACGCGGCGAGCGGCTGTTCGCAGATATCAGCGAATGAAAACCGCGCGACGCCATGCGCCGAACACGGCACATGCAAGACGCGGCCCTTGATGGCGATATCGCGCGGCTTGCACGGCGCATTGCCGGTCATCCGCACCCAGGCCTGATTGAGCGCGGCATCGGCGGCGGCATCCGCCGGCACCAGCCACATTTTCACGCCGGCGAGTTTTTCCAGCCGGAAATCCGTGCGCGCATCGAGCCGCAGCACGTCCATATGATCGGATATCTGCGCGATGAACGGCAGGAACAGCGCCCGGTTCAGCCCGCCTTTGTAGAGATCGTCGGGCGCGACGTTCGAGGTCGCGACCACCACGGTGCCGAGTTCGAACAGTTTTGCGAACAGCCGCCCCAGGATCATCGCGTCCGCAATATCAGTGACGTGGAATTCGTCGAAGCACAAGCAGCCAGGCCTGGTCGAAGATTCCCGCGGCGGTCAGCCCGATCACATCGCCATCAGGCGTTTCGCCGCGCGCGATGCTCTGGCGCAAGGCAAAAATCCGCTCATGCACCTCGGCCATGAACTCGTGGAAATGCGCCCGGCGCTTGTGCTCGACCGGGCTCTGCTGGAAAAACATATCCATCAGCATGGTCTTGCCGCGGCCGACTTCGCCATGGACATAAAGACCGCGCGGCGGCGCCTCGTCCTTGTCGGCAAACAGCCGGCCGAGCAGGCCTTGCTTGCGGACCGGCTTGTAATGCGCCAGCCGCTGTTCGAGATCCGCGAAGGCATCGGCAGCCGCCGCCTGCGCCACATCAGGCTCGATCGCGCCCGAGGAGACGAGAGCCTGGTAATGGGCGCGGAACGAAGCGGGCGAGGTGGACAGCATGGCCCACCTTACGGCCCCAGCCGCGCGAAAATTGCAAGCTGCGAATTGGTGCAGCGGCTATGCGCCGGCCGCCCCCTCAGGCGCTCAGCGCGTAGGAATCCTCGACCACATAGGGCCCGCCGCCGGTGGAGGCCCGCGACGAGAACAGGACGAACCGCGACGCGGTGAATACCCGGGTCGGGAAATAGCCGCGCACCGACAGATAATCCGCGACATCCTGATTGGACGCATCGCGCAACCGCGCCAGCGTGACATGGGGGGTGAATTTGCGGCCCTCGGGATCAAGCCCGATGCGCTGCATCAGGCGTTCCAGCTCGGCCTGCAACTCGATCAGCGGCCGGCTCGGCACCACCGAGGCCACCACCGCGCGCGGTTTTTTGCCGCCGAAGCTCGAGAGGCCCTGCAGCGCGACCTCGAACGGCTTGCGGTTGACCCGGATCAGCAGCGAGGCGATTTCGTTGGCCGCGATGCCATCGATATCGCCGATGAAGCGCAAGGTGACGTGATAATTTTCGGGGTCGATCCAGCGTGCGCCCGGAAGGCCGCCACGCAAATTGGAAAGCGTCTGGCCGATCTCGGCCGGAATTTCCAGTCCAGTAAACAAACGCGGCATCGCAGGACTCCCGATGCTGAAACCCGGTACGAATCACCGATCACTAATTTCTACATGACTTATGTGACTCTGCGAAGCATCCCGCGTTAACGGCCCGGCAACATCTGAAGTTAAGGTTATCGTTGCCCGTTTTTCAACTGTGTTGCCCGGATATCGTACCGAGAAATGCCTCGACGCTAGGCAAGATGTTTTTGACGATCACGTCAACGCCCTCGGCTGTCGGGTGCAAACCATCCGCCTGATTGAGCTTGGGATTGGTGGCCACGCCTTCGAGGAAAAACGGATACAGCGGCACGCCGAGCGATTTGGAGAGGTCCGGATAGATCGCGTCGAAACGGGCGGAAAAATCCCTGCCGTAATTCGGCGGGGCAAGCATCCCGCACACGAAAACCGATATTTTGCGTGCCTGCAGCCGGGTCACAATGTCGGTCAATGCCGCGCGGGTGACATCCGGATTGGTGCCGCGCATGGCGTCGTTGGCGCCGAGTTCGACGATCACGGCCTGGGTACCCTCCGGGATCGACCAGTCAAGCCGGTCGCGGCCGCCCGAGGTGGTATCGCCGGATACCCCGGCGTTGATCATCTCGACCTCTATCCCTTTGGCTTTCAAAGCTTTTTGCAAGCGCGCCGGAAACGCTGCCGGCGCCGGCAGACCATAGCCCGCGCTCAGCGAATCCCCCAGCACCACCATCTTGATCGGTTTTGTCTCGCTCGCGGCCGGGGTCTGGGCGAAAACTGATTGGAAGAAAAAGACCGGTTCCATCGCCATCATCGCCAGACCCAACACGAGCATGTGCGCGAACATTCGCAACCGCCTCTCGACCGCGCCGCCGGAAGTGCCATATGACCGATGCATGGACAGTCTCATCGAACCCTCATCATTGGCCGGCATTGAGCCGGACACCATTTCCATCTCGAACGTCAATCTTTCGCTCGGCGCGGGCGCGGCGCGCGTTCACATTCTCAAGGATATCAGCCTGCGCGTCGCTTCAGGCGAAGCGATCGGACTGATCGGGCCGTCAGGTTCGGGAAAATCTACGCTGCTGATGGTGATGGCGGGATTGGAACGTCCTGACAGCGGAGAGGTGGTGGTCAACGGCACCCCGTTCAATGCCCTCGACGAGGACGCGCTGGCGCGCTTTCGCGGCCGCCAGGTCGGCATCGTATTCCAGTCGTTTCATTTGATCCCGACCATGACGGCGCTGGAAAATGTCGCGGTGCCGCTGGAGCTGGCCGGCAATCCCGATGCCGCCAAGCGCGCGGCGGAGGAACTGACTTCGGTCGGTCTCGGCGGCCGCCTGCACCATTATCCCACGCAATTGTTGGGAGGCGAGCAACAGCGCGTCGCCTTGGCCCGCGCGCTGGCGCCCGATCCGGCAATTCTGGTCGCGGACGAG
>CAWBPE010000003.1:0-653813 GCA_963790595.1 uncultured Alphaproteobacteria bacterium
AGCCGTAAGAGGCCCGGCTCGTCGGCGAAACCTGTCGCAGATAGGTGTTTGGGCGGGAAGAACATCGCACGCCCGGTCTTGGTGTCGGAGAAGTCCCTCTTACGCGCCTTGTTGGCACGATAGAAGCCGCCGGGCTTGCTTAGCTTGGAATTGAAGTCCCTGAACCATTGCGGGTAGCTTTCAGCAATAGCGTCGCGGACTTTCGCGTAGTCGGCGGTCCATTCGGTCCAGTCTAATTTGGGATTGGGAGCCAGTGTCGCTTTCGCCAGCTCTGCCACGATCTTCGTTTCCGAAAGCAGATCCTTGCTGCTCGGCTCGACGTCGCCGAAAGAAGGATGAATGACGCTCGTTGAATCTTCCATCGTCACGGTTTGTGGACCACTGGCCTGGACGTCGCGCTCGATGCGGCTGAGGCATGGCAGCAGGAACGTGACTTCCCCGGGCACCAAGTGGCTGCGGTTGAGCTTTGTTGCGATCTGAACCGAAAGGCGCAGGCGGCGCCACGCTTCTTCCATGCGATTGGTATCGGGAATGGCGCGGACGAAATTCCCCCCGAGGCTGACGAACCCGCGGACCTCGCCGCTCAGGATACCCTCGCAGGCCTCTACAGTGTTGCGTCCCTTATCGCGCGGCGGCTCGAAGCCGAATTGCTCGGCCAGCTTGTCCAGCGGCGCCAGTTCCGGCTTCTCGGTGATCCCAACGGTTCGCTGGCCCTGGACATTGGAATGGCCGCGCACTGGGCAGGGGCCGGCCCCGGGCTTGCCGATGTTGCCGCGCAGCAGCAGCAGGTTGCAGGCCATGTGGACGTTCTGCACGCCGAAGCGATGTTGCGTCAGTCCCATGCCATAGACCAGAATTACGGCCTTGGCCTTAGCGTAGGTTTCGGCGGCGGTTTCGATGTCTGTCCGAGAGAGCGATGTTTCGGCTTCAATCTCGGTCCAATCCGCGGCACGACAGAAAGCCGCAAACTCGTCAAACCCGGACGTAAAGTGATCAATGAACGCATGATCGAGGATGCGCGGGCCGCCGCTGGCGATGGCGGCATCGTCGCGCTCGATCAGGTACTTGCACATTCCGGTCATGGCTGCGGTGTCGCTGCCGGCGCGAAGCCGATAATATTGCGTGCTGATGCTGGTGGATGATCCCGTCACCATCTGCAGCGGCGACTGAGGGTTGGTGAACTCTTCAAGGCCGCGCTCGCGCAGTGGATTGAACGTAATGATGGGAACGCCGCGTTTGGCGCAGGGCTGCAATTCATGCAGCATCCTTGGACTGTTGGAGCCCACATTCTGTCCAAAGAACAGGATGCAATCGGTGTCCTGAAAGTCCTCCAGCTTGACCGTGCCGACAGGGGCGCCGAGCGCCTGCTTCAGCCCGACCGACGTCGATTCGTGGCACATGTTCGAACTGTCAGGAAGATTGTTGCAGCCGTACATGCGGGCAAGCAGGCTGTACATGTAGGACGTTTCCAGCGAAGCCCGCCCGGAAGCGTAGAAGATGACCGATTTGGCATCGAGGTTCTTCAGTTCGCGACCGATTTCGGCGAAGGCGTCCTCCCAGCGGCACGGCACGTACTTGTCTACGGAGGGATTATATCGCATTGGTGAGGTGAGGCGCCCCTGGTGCTCCAGGTCGAAGTCGGGCCAGCCGCGCAGTTCGGTCAGGGTATGTTTGGCAAAGAATTCCGGCGTACAGCGGTGGCGGGTCAGATCCCAGGCGGTGGCCTTGGCGCCGTTTTCGCAGAATTCGGCGGGATTGGGTTTCTCGGGCTTCGCCCACGCGCAACTGACGCACATGAAGCCGTCATGCTTGTTCTGCCGGAGCAGCTCTTCGCCGAGTTCGACGGCACCGGGCTTTTCTCTCAAAACGACGGCGCTGAGGCCCTTTAGCGATCCCCAGCCGCCGACCGCACCATCGTAGTGGTGAACCTCCTCGCTCGGAGCGACGGAAGCGTCCTGATCGTTTACCAGAGCCATGGGCGTATCCCGGGTTTGCAAGCCGTTGCCGTGACGGGCAGGCTTTCCGCGGTTTAAACGCATGGCAGCGCACTAAGTTCGGCCCCCGGGGTTCCGAGCAGCACCCATCCAGTGTCGCGGACCCGACATTCAATCTTGATAGCTGCCAAATCGCGATTGAGATCTCTTCGCTTACGTAGTCTGGAACACGACCGCCGGCCGGTGATTGTTCAATCGAACGCGCCTCTCGGACACCGGAGCTCCCCATGAAAGTCAGTGATTTCGTCGTTGAACGCCTGCACCAGTGGGGTGTTCGCAGGATTTACGGATATCCGGGCGACGGCATCAACGGCGTGATTGGAGCCCTGCAGCGGGCCGACAAGATCGAATTCGTGCAGGTTCGGCATGAGGAGATGGCGGCCTTCATGGCCGTTGCCCACGCCAAGTTCACCGGCGAACTTGGCGTCTGTCTGTCGACCGGCGGGCCGGGCGCTACCCACCTGATCACAGGCCTGTATGACGCCAAGCTGGATCACGCGCCTGTGCTGGCGATATGCGGCCAAGCCGAAGCAACCGTGCGGGGCGCGAGCTACCAGCAGGAACTCAACCTCGACCGCATGTTCGCGGACGTCGCCTGTTTCGCGCAGGAGGCCTCGGCACCGGCCCAGGTGCGCCATCTGATCGATCGGAGCATCAGGGTGGCGAAGGCAAACAACGGGCCATCCGTCATCATTCTTCCAAAGGACATTCAGGATGAGGACTACAAGGAGCCGGCGGTCGCGCACGGCTTTACGCGATCGGGCGTCGGCTACAGCAAGCCGAAGATCGTGCCCGAGGACGCCGACCTGGCAAAAGCGGCGGATATCCTGAACACCGGCAGCAAGGTGGCGATCTTGATCGGCGCCGGAGCCCGGGGAACGGCGCCGCTGCTGATCGAAACGGCCACGCTGCTCGGTGCCGGCGTCGCGAAGGCGCTTCTGGGGAAGGACGTGCTTCCGGACGACCTTCCTTTCGTCACCGGCGCCATTGGACTGCTCGGCACCGAGCCGAGCTGGGACCTCATGCAAGGTTGCGATACGTTGCTAATGGTCGGGACCGGCTTTCCGTGGTCCGAATTTCTGCCCAAGGACGGTGCCGTCCGCGCTGTCCAGATCGATATCGAAGCTTCGATGCTTTCGCTGCGATATCCGGCGGAAGTCAACCTTCACGGCGATGCCGCCGACACGCTGAAGGCGCTCCTGCCGTTGCTTCGGCGCAAGGAGAACCGGGATTGGTCGAAAACCATCGCAGCCAACGTGGCCGCATGGTGGAAAAAGCTGGAGGGCAGGGCGAAGGCGGATGCCAAACCCGTTAATCCGCAGCGCGTGGTCTGGGAAATGTCGCCACTTTTGCCGGCGAACGCCATCATCACGAGCGACAGCGGATCCTGCGCCAACTGGTTTGCCCGCGACTACCGGGTGCAGCAGGGCCAGTCGGCGTCGTTGTCTGGCGGTCTGGCCTCCATGGGCGCGGCGGTGCCTTACGCCATCGGTGCCAAGTTCGCGCATCCGGATCGCCCGGTGATCGCGCTCGTCGGCGACGGCGCCATGCAGATGAACAACATGGCTGAACTGATCACCGTCCAGAAGTATTGGAAGCGCTGGGCCGATCCGCGTTGGATTGTGTGCGTATTCAATAATCAGGATCTAAATGAAGTCACCTGGGAACAGCGTGTGATGGAGGGTAATCCGAGATTCGACGCGTCACAGGACATTCCTGACTTCGCTTACGCCAAGTTCGGAGAGATGCTCGGCCTCAAGGGGATTTTCGTCGACTCGCCGGATCGTCTGGCCTCCGCCTGGCAGGAAGCCCTTTCCAGCGATCGACCAGTGGTGCTGGAGGTCAAGACCGATCCCGATGTGGCGCCGTTGCCTCCGCACCTCACATTAAAGGAGGCCAGAGGCTTCATGTCTGCGATGGCCAAGGGCGACAGAGCCGCCAGCATCATCGGTGAAACGGCAAAACAAGTTGTCGAAGGGGTTTTTGGGCACAAAAAGGATTAGGGTGGATTTGGTCCGGCGAGACGCCGCGCGAATGCATCACCGCCTCAAAAGCCTCGACGGCACAAGCCTCGCTCAGGCTAAACGAGATAAGACATCTGCAAGCGTGAGCAGGAAAAGCGCCGCAAGGAAGATAAGTCCAGACAATGCCGCAAGTCGAATCAGCGGCATTGCGTTATTCAACTCCATGAAAAGCAGAACCACCAATACGGCTTTGATGGCGGCGATCCCGACCCCGGTCGCCGGAGAAAGCGTACCCATAGGAACGTACGCCAGCGCGAGCGTCAACAGGAGGAGGAGCATCAAGATGGCCCAAATCAGGCCGTTGCGACGCCAGAGCTTTCCGGCCTGGGAGTACGAACCATCACTCTCCGTACTCATGATGCCCGCCCCGGTAGGTAAATTAGGGGATAAAGAAAGATCCAGATGATATCGACAAGGTGCCAGTACAATCCGGTGACCTCGATTTCAGGATTGCGTTCCAACTTGATCTTGTTTCGGAATCCGAGCAATGCCAACCGTGCGACCAAAACGATGCCGATCGTGAGATGGACGGCGTGGACTCCCGTGATGAGCCAGTATAATCCGTAGAACAACTGGGCGCCGGTCTGCTTCAAAGCGAACTGCGGACCGGGTACCAGATGTTTCTCGATATCCTCTTTGTACTCGAAGCCCTTCACCACCAGAAAGGCGAGGCCCAAAGCGGATGTCGTTACCAGGCAGCACAGAATAAGGTTGCGCAGGCGCTCCTCTGAGGCGGCCGCCTGCGAGGCCATTGCCATTGTGAGACTGCTGGTGAGAAGGATGGCGGTGTTGATCGTGCCGTACCAGATGTTGGTTTCGCGCGCAGCGGCGGCGAAGGCGGCGGGGTGGTCGATCCGGCATACTGTATAAGTTAAAATGAGCGCGCCAAAAAACAACATTTCGCTGGCCAGAAAAACCCATATGCCGAACGTGCCGGCTTCGCGCTGGCGATCGAAATACTGCCATGGCTCCTTGAGCTGGGTTGTTTCGCTCATCGGACTTCTCGCGCATTTTGAGGCTCCGGCGCATCGACGCCGGCCGATTGTCCTTCGGCATGGTACTCGTATGGACCGCGGTCAACTCGAGGCTGACGATCGAAATTTTTCGGCGGCGGCGGCGACGTCGTGGTCCACTCCAGGCCCGTTGCGTCCCATGGATTGTTACCCGCGCGCTGGCCGTAGAACAGCGACCAGGCGAAGTAGCCGAGCGGCAGCAAATAGGCTGCCGCCAGCACCGCGGCGCCTGACGAGGACATTACGTTGTAGATCTGGAATTCGGGCGGATAGGTGTGATAGCGCCTCGGCATGCCAAGATAGCCCGCAAAGAATTGCGGAAGGAACGTCATATTGAATCCGAAATACATCAGGATCGCGGCGAACTTCGCCCAGGATTCCGGATACATCTTTCCGGTGATCTTCGGCCACCAGAAATGCAGGCCGCCGAAGAAGGCCGATACCGACCCGCCCACCATGATGTAGTGAAAATGCGCGACCACGAAGTAGGTATCGGTAACGTGTACGTCGACCGGGATCGAGGCGAGAAACAATCCGGACAAGCCGCCGGTGGTGAACAAGCCGACAAAGCCAAGCGCGTAAAGCATCGGCGAGTTGAAGCTGATCTGCCCGCGATACAGCGACGCCGTCCAGTTGAATACCTTGATGGCCGACGGCACCGCGATGATGAAGGACAGGAACGAAAAAATTAGGTTCGCATAAGCCGACTGGCCGGACACGAACATGTGGTGTCCCCAGACAAAGAAGCCAATTCCGGCAATCGCGATCATGGCATATACCATGAAGTCGTAGCCGAAGATGCGACGTCGCGCGAAGCACGGAATGATCTCGGAGACCACGCCCATCGCCGGCAGGATCATGATGTAGACCGCCGGGTGCGAGTAGAACCAGAACAGATGCTGGAACAGGATTGGATCGCCGCCGCGTGCGGGATCGAAGATCGGCAGGCCGAGCCAGCGCTCCGCAATCACAAGAAGCAGTGAGATCGCCAGAACCGGCGTGGCCAACACCATGATGATCGAAGTGGCGTAGATTGCCCAGACGAACAGCGGCAGCCGGAACCAGGTCATGCCGGGGGCGCGCAGCATGTGAGTGGTGACGATGAAGTTGACGCCGGTAGCGATGCTGGCGAAGCCGACCACGAACACGCCGGCGGCGGCCGCCAGGACGTGGCTGTTGGAGAACATGGTCGAGTATGGCGTGTAGAAGGTCCAACCAGTATCGACGCCGCCGGCGACCAACGCATATACGGTGAACGCACCCGCGGCGATGGTCAGGTACCAGCTAAAGAGATTGAGTCGCGGGAACGCCACGTCGGGAGCACCGATCATCAGAGGCAGCATGAAGTTGCCCATCGTATTGGGAATGGATGGCACCAGGAAAAACCACACCATGATGATGCCGTGGAACGAGAACAGCTTGTTGTAGGTGTCTGAAGTGAGCAGCCCGCCGTTCGGGGTGAACAGTTCGAGACGAACCGCAGTAATCGCGGCGCCGCCCATGAAGAAAAACACCGTGATGGTGATGGCATAAAGGATGGCGATGCGCTTGTGATCGGTCGTCGTAAGCCACGAGGCGATCGTGGTGCCGTCGTGGAGATAATCCGGGCGTGATGGAAACGGAAGGTCGCCGGCAATCAGGGCATCGGTCATCTGGGTGCTCCGTCTGATGCCATCGATTGAATATAGGCCGTCAGGCTCTGGATCTCGCCATCGTCGAGCAGACCGGCATAACTGGGCATGACGGCTTCAAACCCCGCCACGATGTCGCGATTGGGCTGCAGGATCGAATCCCGGATGTAGCCCTCGTCTGCCTTGATCTGACGGCCGTCGGAAAGATGAACGATTCCGCCGTAGAGGCCGGCCAGTTTTGGCGCATGGACCTTGGAGGCCTCGGCGTGACACCCGGAGCAGCCCTGGGAGACAAACAACTTTGCCCCGGCATGGGCCAGATCATCGGCCTCCGGCTGTTTGGTCAACCAATCGGCGTAATCCTCCTGCCGTACGACGGTGATGCGGCCCAGCATCAGGGAATGATCCGTGCCGCAATATTCTGCGCACAGCAATGGGAAGACGCCCGTCTTGGTGGCCTGAAACCAGATCTCGGTTTCGCGTCCGGGCACCACATCCTGCTTGACGCGGAAAGCCGGTACAAAAAACGAGTGAATGACGTCCTGGGAGGTCATCACCAGGCGAACCGGCTTGTCGACGGGAACATGCAGCGCGTCGATTTCGCGCGCGCCGTTCGGATGTTGCGTCTTCCACATCCACTGCTTGGCGACCACATGAATTTCCAGCGCACCGGCCGGCGCCGCCAGGCTGCCGAGATCGGCTGACGCAGCCCACCAGAACAGGAATGCGAACA
Source organism: uncultured Alphaproteobacteria bacterium (assembly GCA_963790595.1). Lineage (GTDB taxonomy): Bacteria > Pseudomonadota > Alphaproteobacteria > Rhizobiales > Xanthobacteraceae > Bradyrhizobium. The sequence goes on from CAWBPE010000003.1 coordinate 7,396, forward strand.
GGAAGAGGGTGGCTGCGGTCCAACCAATCTCGAACTCGCGGCTGACGATCTCGGGCAGCGGACCGCGTTTGGCCGCCGACCCCCGGCGATAGCGGATCGCCAGGATCAAGACCAGGGAGAACACCAGCAACAGGGTGAGTCCGGAGAGAACGAGTAATCCATAGAAGATTTGATCGACGCGTGCCGCATGGGTGGATGCTTCTGGAAGCGAGAAAATCTGGTTCACGCCGAAGCCCCTCGCTTGCTGGCGCGCCAGAACAGCAAACCGAGGGACGCTGCAAGAACCGCTACTGTCACTCCGCCGCCGATCCGGAGCAACTTCACGATTTGCGCCGTATAGATGCCGTGCACCGCATCGAAGCCGTAACACAACAGCGCGAACCGGCCAGCCAACCCGCCAATCCTGCCTTCGCCGGCTTCGAGCAATGCCAGCCGTAGATCGGCCGGTTGCAGCGCTAGGCTCGACAGCGCGCGCGAGACCCGGCCATCCGCCGTCAAGGTGACAAGCGCCGCCGGATGAGCGATGGCATTGTTTGCGGCGTCGCGCCGGAAGCGATAGCCGATAGATTGCAGCAGCGTGTCAATCGCCTTGCTACTTCCGGTGAGGACGGAAACCCCAGGGCCGCCGACTTGTCCGGAAACGAATTGCCGAGCCGCGTCCGTTCCGTCGTTGGCGTCGATGGCGACCACTACTAGGCTGTAGTCTTGACCAACGTTAAGTCCGGTTTGGCTCAGCGCGTTTGCCGCGATCAACAGCGCCGGCCCGCAAATCCCTGAGCAGGTGTAATCCGCCGGTATCAACAACGTTGGGCGGTTGGCGATGGCACTGCCGAGGGTAAGGCTGTGGCCTTCAAGGTCGCTGAAGACAAGGTCCGCCGGCACCTGGGCGCCGGGCGGAGGTGCCAGAGCCACATCGCCGATTTGCTGTTCGGTCAGTCCTGCCCAAGCTGCCGCCGGCCAGAGCATCAGCGCGATCAACAGGTGAATGCCCCTCATGGTCGAACTCCGCCAGCGCCGGCGGGTAGCGGTGTTATCTCAGGCTGGTCGGGCGCGTCATAGGCGTGCGGTCCGCGGGCTGCGATCATACGCATGGCTTGCTCGACTGGAATCCGTACGATTCCTTTCGGTTGATCGACCCAGCCATAACCTGAGAGCGTCGCGCGCTGATCGCGCTCGAAGTTCTGAAGATCGACTTGAGGATTTTTCTGCAGTTCAGGTTCCGGAAACGGATGTTCGACTGTTGCCTTGAATGCGCCGGGCACGGCCGTTCGCAAATAGAAAAATAACCCGGTCATCGAAAGCAGTACTAAGCCGAGAAATCCGGCTGCAGCCGCGATCACGATGCGGTTCGCGACATCCGGCGGCTGCGGCCTGCGCATGTGGCCCATTTCCTCACTCGGCATGGCCACTCTCCAGCATGCGTTCAACCGCTGGGCCGGTCGCCAGCGAAACCAAAGTAAGAGCGAGCAACGCCACGCAGGCCGCAACGACGGTGCTGATCTGAAGGTCGAACGCCGGCACCAGCAGCCAGACGATATGCAGGATCGAGCCGAACAGGATCAAGCCACCCGCGATACGCAGGCCCCGGCGGCTGCATCGGATCGCCATCACCAGCAGCATTCCGAACGGCAGCACGGCTCCAAACGCGAGAGCCGTTGACAGAATGGCAATCCACCCGGAGCCGGAGCGTGCGACGAACCAGGCCGCCTTTGCCGGCAGGTCGCCATACCAGGCAACCACGAAGGCCATCAGTTCGAGATAGACGACTCCGAGCAGGGTCGCAATCAGAAGCGCGCCGAGATCTCCTGCGATCTTTCCTTCGATCAGCGGCGTCCCGATCAGAGCGGTGAGGGCGACCGCCGCCAGCAATTGCTGAATCGCCATCATGGCCGCAAAGGCTGAAGAAACGTAATGCGGCTCAAGTGACAGGAACCAGTCAACCGCGACCAGGCTGATGGTCAGCCCAAAAAACGCCAACCCAAGTCCGGCGAGAAGACGGCTCCCGAGGCCGACGGCGAATATGACGCCAAGCACGGACCAGCCGGCGAGCGCGATCACTGCCCGGACTGCGAATGACCACCCGCTGAGATACCATTGGGCGACGTCCGGAGAAATCTTCGACGGGTCGGCGGCCCAAGGATAGATGTCCGTCAATCCCATAAGGACGGGCACAAAGACCAATGCGACGAGCGGCAACATGGCGGCGGCGGGCTTCAGCACGGGGGCAGCCGCTCGTCCCCATTCACCGCCAGTCAGCCGATGGATCATCAACAGCGTCATGCTGCCGACCGGGACCATGCTCCAGATCGTGAAGGCCACCAGCCAACCCCGGAGCAAGGGCTTGATCGGCACGAACAGACCGAGCAAAGCCAACAGCACTTCGACTGCGATCAACAAGCCCATCCCGATGGCGATTTGCCGGCTCGCCGTTGGCTGACCTGTCAGCTTCCCGATGACGGAGCTCATGGCAGTTTGCTCCGAAGGTCAGGAACGTCCGCCAGCCGCGCATTCTGGGATTGCTGAAGGGCCCGAACATATGCCACGATCGCCCATCTATCGCGCGGCTCGATCCGCGCGGCGTAGGAATACATCACGCCGTAGCCGTCGCTAATGACGTCGAAAAAATGTTGTGGCGGCGCGCCGCGCAGCCGAGCGATATGATACGACGGCGGCGCGGGAAAACCACGGCGGACGATCATCCCGTCACCGCTTCCCGATAGGCCGTGGCAGGGCGAGCAGAAGATATCATAGCGTTCACGGCCCCGTTGCAGCAATGCCGCGTCGACAGCGGGAGGCGTTGCGATCGCGTTCGCCCGTTCGAGGTCGCCTTGCGCCACCACGCCGGCCGGCAAAGCCTGCGCTTCCGCGTTGTCGGCGAACAACCCGGCGGGACCGTAGGTCACATAGCGGCTCTGCTGCGTCATCGAATGGTCGTTGCATCCGCAAAGCGGCAGCATGGCGAGGCAAAGCAGGATGCGGTACATCATGGCTGCCGGACCTCGGTCACGACCCTGGCACCCGCCGCCTGCAGAATGCCGCGCAGATCGCGGATAGCTTCGCCGTCATCACTCGCGGTCGCGAGCAGAAAAAAATGGTCCTGGGTGGCGCGTTCGAAACCGGGAATTTCGAAGAGAGGATGGTGCAGTCGCGGCAGACCGCATGAACGCAAGAAGGCTATGACACCGCAAAGCGCCGCCGCAAACACGCCGACTTCGAAGGGGACCAGCAAAAAGACCTGCCAGGAATTCAAAGGCCGTCCGCCGCTGTTCAGCGGATAGTCGATCACGGCGCTGTACCATTGCAACGCGAAGGCGCAGGCGGCGACGATCAAGCCGCCGGCCAGCATCGCGTATCTGATCCGCGACGCAGGAATCTCCAGCGCTGCCGCGACGCCTTCCACCGGATAAGGCGTGAAAGCATCGATCGCGCGATGATCGCTGCCCTTTATCAGGCGAAGTGCGGCGCTAAGCGCATCAGGGTCATCGAATTCAGCGATCAACGACCCGTTCATGCCGCGCCCTCTTCATGGGAGAGCTGGCGCATCTCGAACATCGATACCGCCGGTACCAACCTGACGAACAGCAGGAAAAGCAGCGCAAACAGGCCGGGCGGTGCGATCAGGAAGGACCAGTCCCAGAACCCGAAATGAAATGTGCGCCAAACGCTCGGCATGTAGTCGTGCGACAGCGTGTTGAAGATGATCAGGATACGCTCCAGCCACATCCCGATGTTGATCGCAATCGCGATCACGAACAGCGCCGGCAGCGAACGACGCACGTGCGGGAACCACAGGGCTTGCGGCAGGAGCACGTTGCAGAACAGTAACGCCCAGAATAGCGGCGCGTAAGTTCCTGCAAATTCGAACGCGACCACGCTGCGTTCGCTGTGCTCGCCGCCATACCAGGCCATGAACCACTCGGTCGCGTAGGAGTAGCCCATCACGATCGATGCCATCAGCACGATCCGGCTCATGACCTCGAAATGGTTCATGGTAATGATCGCCTGAAGGTTCAGACCCCAGCGGATCGCGAGCGCCAGAATGATCACCATCGCAAAACCAGAATACATCGCGCCGACGACGAAGTAGGGTGGAAAAATGCTTTCCTGCCATCCCGGCATCAGGCTCGCGGCAAAATCCAGCCCGACGATCGAGTGCACCGAACACACCAACGGAACGCCGAGCGCGGCCATTGTTGTATGCAGGACCTTGAGCCTATCCCAGTGCCGGGCCGAGCCGCGCCAGCCGAGCGCGAATATACCGTAGACGACTTGACTTGAGTGTGATCTGGCGCGATCGCGCATAGTCGCCAGATCCGGAATTAGACTGACATACCAGAACAGGATCGAAAACATCAGGTAGCTGACGATCGCCCAGAAGTCCCAGACCAGTGCGCTGCGCCACTGCGGCCAAAGCGCCATTGTGTTGGGGTAGGGTGCGAGCCAATAGGCGTAGAGCGGCCGGCCAAGATGAATGATCGGCATGATGCCCGCGATCGCCACCGCGATCAGGGTCATGGTTTCCGCAAAGCGATTGATCGATCCGCGCCATTGCTGCCGCGTCAGCAGTAGCATCGACGAGATCAGCGTGCCGGCGTTACCAATTCCGATCCACCAGACGTAATTGGCGATCGCTACGCCCCAGACCACCGTCGAATTGATGCCCCATATGCCTATTCCCTCGTAGAACAACCACCCAATCGATCCGATGAACCAGAGCGCAAACGGTAGACTGACCAGAACGGCGATCCACCACGTCCGGCCGACTGGCGCGAAAACGGGATCGGCGATGGCCTGCGTGATAGCAACATCGCTCGCGTGTTGTGATGCAATCCAGCGATGCGGAGCAGGCCATACCGGATCCAGCACGGGCTTCATGTTCCGCCCTCGTCGAAACCCGGAGCGGCGTTCTTGATATCCGCGAGATAGGTGGTGCGCGGCCGCGTCCCCAAATGCCCGAGCAGCGCGTAGTGGCGCTCGTTGGATTTTTGATGATTGACCGCCGAATCCTCCTGGTGGAGATCGCCAAACGTGATGGCGCTGGTTGGGCAAGCGCTCTGGCAGGCGGTCTTAACCTCGTCCAGCCCGATCGGTCTGTCTTCCCGTTCGGCGGCCCGCCGGGCGCCGCTGATGCGCTGTACGCAGTACGTGCACTTTTCCATGACGCCGCGAGCCCGCACTGTGACGTCGGGATTTTTCTGGGCGCGATAGGATTCCAGGCCGAGATTTGCGTATTCCTCGCCGTCCGCATAGCCGAAGAAATTGAAGCGCCGCACCTTGTAGGGACAGTTTGCCTCGCAAAACCGCGTGCCGACGCAGCGATTGTAAACTTGCACGTTGAGGCCTTCGCTGTCATGAACGGAAGCCGCCACGGGGCACACCGGTTCGCACGGCGCGTGTTCGCAATGCATGCAGGGGACCGGCTGAAATCCCGGCTTCGGGTGTGCCGCCGAGCCGTGATCGTAAACATCGACGCGCAGCCAATGCATGTCGCGGCCGCGGGCGATTTCTTCGGGTCCGACAACGGGGACGTTATTTTCGGACTGACAAGCGACGACGCATGCGTTGCATCCAATGCACACAGATGCGTCGATAACCATGGCCCAGGCGTGCCCCTCGTCGGCGCGCCGCGGCGGTGGCAGGAGGCTCGCCGCTGCTTCGTTCGCAATCGGAATTGGTTTGCCTAGATCAGACAAGTGCGAGAGCGGATAGAGTTCACGCACGTCGACGGCTGTTCGCACCACATTCTGGGTGGTCAGAATTTCCTCCCGCCGGCCGGTCTTCAAAATCGAGAGTTCCGGGACGACCCAGGGGTTTGACGAGGTGCGAATGCTAAAAGCGTTGGCGCCGATGCCGTTTCCGATGGCGCCAGCGTTACGGCGGCCGAGGCCGAGCGTCAGGCTTGCGACGCCGTCGGCGACGCCCGGTTCGATCAAGACAGGCGCTTCAAGCTGACGGCCGTCAGCCCTAACCGTGACAACATCGCCCTCCGTTAGCATAAGCCGCGCCGCTTCCCGCGGGTTGAGCGCCAAAGCGTTGCCCCAGACCTGCTTCGTCAATGGCTTCGGGCACTCCTGCAGCCACGCATTGTTGGCAAACGAGCCGTCCCACATGCTGGGGTCCGGTCTCAATACCAGAGTCATGGTATCGCTCGCCGGCTTGTTGGCCGTGACGCTCGGAAGCGAAGGTTGCCGCAAAGGAACGGCTACAGCCCCGTGACCGGCGATAACGCCGTCATGGAGCGTGTTGGTCCACCATTGCTCGAAATCGGCGCCCGCCGCAGGTCGCCAGGTCTCTCGAACCAGATCATATGCCGATGCATTGTCTTGCCCTGCCAGCAGGGCAAAGATCTGATGTGTCGTCCAAGTCCGGTAGAGGGGTCGAATGAGCGGTTGGACGATGCTTGCGGTCCCGTCGCTGGAGCGCAGATCCGACCACGCCTCAAGGTCGTGGTGAGTGGGAATGTGCCAGGTCGAAAGCGCCGCCGTCTCGTCGGCGTAGCATCCCGCGTGAAGGCGGAAGGTCGCTTTGGCAGCGTGCTTGGCGAACTCCAGATCGGCCGGCGCGTCGTAGACGGGGTTTGCACCAATCACCACGAGCGTGTCCACGACACCGGCCGCAAGGTCCCGCGCCAGATCAGGAAGCTTGCCGGGCTGCCGGCCGCCGGCGGTTTGATCAGACGGTTCGATCAGGTCGACCGGAGCCTGCAGTTTCCCATTGATCCAGTGGACCAGCGCGTGCGCATCAGGCGGAAGCGCGCGTCCGGCAAGAACCATGGCGTTACCCGGGCTCGCGGTTAGGTTCGCGGCAGCTTGTTTGGCGAAACGCATGATGGTATCCGGCAGCTCAGCTTCCCGCAATTCGGCACCCATCGCATTGGCGACCGCGATCGCCACTTCGCCCATGAAGCGCGGATGCAATGAGATCAGATGATCGGCTTTGGCGCCCGTCAGCGTCGGCGACGCCTCAACGCTGTAGATCCGGGAAAATCCGCCAGCTTGCGGTGAGCGGCGCGCCGCGAAACCGCGAGCGTTGCGCAACTGGTCGGGCCCCGAACCCAGCGGATCGGCGTCGAGCGTCAATAGGACCTGGACCTTCTCCAGACGCGGCACGGCGCGCAACGGCCGGCCGTAAGCGAGAGCTGCGCCGGCGCTTTCGTTGTCGTCGTCGACTGGCTCATAGGAATGCCAAGCTGCTTTCGGAAACAATTGGAGCAGATTGTCGATCTGCCGCAATAGCGTGGGCGACGTCACGCGCCCGGTCAGCAGCCGCAAACCTTCGCCTCCCGATATCCGCACCTTCTGAAGCTGAGATTGGAGCGCCAGCCGGAATGAGACCGGCGAGGCAATCGCGCCGTTGTTTAGGATCGTGCGCGAACGGTCCGGGTCGTAGAGCGATAACACCGCCGCTTCGGCGAACACGTCGGTAGCGCCAAGACTTGCCGGATGTCGCGGATTGCCTTCGACCTTGATCGGGCGCCCATCGATCGACGTCACGATGACGCCACGGCCGTATCCGGAGAGCGGCAGCGTGGTCGCGAATTTCAGCTTGTCGCCCGGTACCACCCGCTCGGGCATCCTTACATAAGGAATGATCGGCTCAACCGGCTTGCTGCAGGCGGCAAGGCTCGTCGCAATGCCGCTGGCCAGCAGACTGAGGGCTTGCCGCCGGTTGAGCGCGCCGGGCCCCCGTGCGAATAATTGCTCCGCCTTGGTGGGCAGTTCGTTCACCGGTGACATATGGAGCAATCCGTGAGGTGGTTAGTCTCAATATGGTAGGCAGCCATCAGCTTGCGTCCGGATTCTTTAGCGTCTGCAGGAGCAATCCATGCGGTGTCGAATACCGCTTCTCGCGGTCGAATGAATTTGGCGGGGTCGCGGTGGCAATTCAGGCACCACTGCATGGTCAAAGGCTCCGCCTGGCGGGTCAGCTTCATCTGCTGGATCGGTCCATGGCAGGTCGTACAGCCAACGCCCTTGGCGATATGGACGGAATGGTCGAAGTAGACATAGCCCGGAAGTTGGTTGACGCGCTGCCATCGAATAGGCCGGTCTTCGGCCAAGCTCGCCCGCACCGGCGCCAGCATCTCGGAATTTGTCCAGATCTGGGAATGGCAGGTCATGCAGGTTTCGGTGGGCGGCAGCCCCGCAAAGCGCGCCTTTTCGACCGACGAGTGACAGTAACGGCAATCCAGTCCCAGGCCGCTGACATGATGTTCGTGACTGAACGGTACTGGCTGGTCGACGGTAATGTTCTGCTTTGTAATGTAGGGCGAACCGGAGATTTGGTAGGTAAGGCCGACGGCAAGGACCGGGATTACACCAAGGGAGGCCAGCAACAGCGTCGCAACCGTGTTGGCGCCTGGACGAAAGATCTGCATGCGTCCGGCTCTTCACCAAAGTGCGCTTATCTGTGAAGTTTCAATCGACGTGCGTGAGCAGCATGGCTCCGCAGAACGTCAACGATCCCTTGCCGGAACAGTTCCATTGGACGAGCCTCAGCTCGGCGCGTCAAAGAAATCAGTCGTCCCGCCGCCAGAGGCCTCCATATGGGTGACTGGCTGGGAGGTTCTGGGAGGCCGTGCCGCCGTGCGAGGCGTCTGTCGCGGCCTCTGGCGGCGTCGGAGCGTGCGTCCCGACCTCGCCGGGCGACCACGCTAGGAGCCGGCAGCTTTTTTGCCGGCCAGATCGCTTTCCCAGCCGAACACCGATTTACCCTCCAGGTCGGGTGAGGCCGCGCGCTCGACTGCGATGAAGGACGACAACGATGGACCTTCCGCCTTGGCCTCAAGTTGTCTTGCCTGTCTGTCGAGGCGCTTCAAGGCCTGCATTTCCTCTTCCCGTCCGAGCTTCGCCTTGAGCACTGCTGATTTCATGACTCGGTTGGTCTCGTCGTAGACCTTGAGGGGTACCGGGTAGGGATGGCGGTCTTTGCCGCCATGGGCCAGCGAGAAACGGGCCGGATCACGGAAGCGATACGGCGCCCCGTGAACGACCTCGGCGACCATGGCGAGCGACCTGACCGTGCGCGCGCCGACACCCGGCGTCAGCAGCAGTTCCGGAAAGTCGAGGGGACCGCGTTCGGCCGCCGCGGCGAGCGTGCCATGCAGCCGCCGTGTGAAGACGTCGCCGGATCGGACATCGTGGTGTGCCGGCATGATGAGATGGGGGAGCATCGCTTGCTCGGGCGCTTCTCCCGAAAGAGCGGCAAGCTCCGAGACGATGCGGTCGGGACCGAGGTCCGTCAGCAGCTCCAGTTGAGCGGTGCGCGATATCTCGGCTCGCTTGTCCGTGAGGTTCACGATCTCGCCCTGCGCGGGGCCGTCGATCGCGCTGTGCGGCTCGTCCACGAAGCTCTTCAGGTCCTCCGAATGCCAGTGGTAGCGGTGCGCCTGTTTCTTGTCGCCGTTCATGCCCTGCTGCACCACCGTCCACTTGCCGTCGTCGGTCACGAAGAAGCCGTGCAGGTAGAGATCGAAGCCGTCCTGCACGGCCGCACTGTCGACCTTGGCGACCAGACGGCTTGCCCGTGTCAACGCGGCGCCATCAAATCCGATACGCTCGCCGAGCGCCTGCAATTCATCCGGAGTCTTCCGCGAGTGCTGGCCCCGCCCGCCGCAGACGTGGATGCCGAGTTCGTGGGACAGCGGACCCAGCCCGCGCTTGAGTGCGCCGATCACGCTGGTGGTGATGCCGGACGAGTGCCAGTCCATACCCATGACCGCACCGAATGACTGGAACCAGAACGGATGGGACAGCCGCTGCAGGAACTCGTCGCGACCGTAATGGTGGACGATAGCCTGGGTGATGACAGCGCCGAGGGAGGACATCCGCGTCGCCAGCCAAGGCGGCACACGTCCGCCGTGCAAAGGAAGGATTGCGCTGCCGGAACGTTTTGCCATCGAATCGAAAGTCCAGTTTGGACCCCCAGGATATCAGGCTGGCACGCCGGGGTCAGGGGCGTGCATGGTTCGAAACGTGATTGAGTAACGCGGCGAATCGACGGCGGGAATGCTGTGCTCCCATATATGTCGCGAGGCGCCGGACATCATGTAGAGCGAGCGCGGCTCGGCATCGAGCGTGAGACGATCCCATGACTTGCCAGCGGATCTGCGGAACCGAAACTTGCAGGCGGAGCCGAGCGAGAGGCCGAATATCTTGTCAAATTGGGGCTTGTCGCGGTGCCAGCCGATGCCCACGCCGACGTCATACTCCGTGCACAGAATTTGCCGAATCAGGGTATCGTTCCCGCCGAACGCTTCTATCTTCGGGACGATCTCGTCGAGCCAGGCCGGGATCGGCTCGGAGCGCTGCAATTGCCGCAGCGCGTAGTCGTATCGGAAACCGAACGAAGCGACCCGCCGCTTACCCTCGAACTGCCCGAACTGAAACGGCTCGAGGGGAAGGTCGCGGATACGGGAAACGAGTTGTCGTTCGATCTCTGGAGAAACAAAGTCGGCGGCGTAGCGCAGCCCGTCCGGCAACGAAGTGGTTGTTTGAAAAAGTGCAAGTTGCTCGGACACGCCTGTCGATCCTCGAGAGTAGCAAGTCCACGATACATAGGTGTGCGGGCAGGCTTCCGAAACCATCTAATCGTCTGGATCCACCGACGTTCTTCGGATTAGAGCGCGGCGTTCTGATAAGGTCGGTTCCGCAGGACTGTAGATTGCAGCCTGCGCTCGCTCAAAGTCGATTGGGGTTTCGAAAACATGATTGCCAGAGAGCAGGATGCCCGAAAGCCCTAGAAAAATAGCTGCGGCTCGAATATCGGCATAGTGTTGGCTCCGGCTTTCCGGGCGGCTCGCTCCGCGGCGAGGCCGGCCGTTCAGGCGCCGACGAAGGCGACGTCGCAACTGTCCATTAAGGCATCGGTCATTTCGGTAACACACGAATCTTTGCCGTCGACAGACCCGCTAAAATGTCAGCGTCGATCTTCAGATGGGCATCGGCCAAAACCCGCGGCGTCAGCGCAAGCCATTGGTTGAGCGACAGATCAGCATAGCGCTCGCTGCGGCACATCTCTAAAAATCGCAGCGGTCCGATGCCGTATTCTTTGTACTGACCCATGGCAGCCGACGTCGCCGGCCCAGTAATCGAAGGTCCGCGCCATGCTTTCGGATCCGAAGACCGTCATGCGGCCTTCGCCCTCGATGTAGTATTGCCACTCGTCCGCATTAGGATGCCAGTGCAGTTCGCGCAGGGCGCCAGGGTCCAGTTCGACCAACGCGGCAGCGATCGTCTTCGAGGCGGGGAAGTTCATGGAGTCCACAATACGGACGGAGCCGCCGGCCATCCGCTTCGCCCCCTGCTGTAGCAGGCGATGGCTGAAAGTATGGGGGCGGGTCCGGAGCCCTTATTCCGATCCTCAGAGCGCCCGGCTTCAGAGCGGGAAAGATGTAGAGCTCCTTCGGCGGGAGCTTTAGCAGTTTGTTGTCCGACGTCCTGAAGTTCTTCGCTGGTACGTCGCGCGGCGTGTGCGCAAGCCAGTTGGTCAGCAGGAATGTCGAATCCTCGGAGAAATTGCCGTCGTCGGACACCAGCAGGAATTCGCAGCCGTCGATGTCGCTGTCCAAACGTTGGATCGAATGCGGGTCCCGGGCGAAAAGTACCAAAGGTCTCCTTCGCCGACGTCGTCCGCGAAGGTCCGGCCCATTTCGTCGACCGCGGTGATGCGGGCCTTGCCCTTCAACATGTAGGACCATTCCGCTTCCTGTGCCAATGCAGTTCGCGGACGGCCCGGCCTTGAGGCGCATATTCACCCCGGCCATGGCCGTGGAGATCGCAACTCGCGGGCCGTCGTCTCGCGGGCCCAGCCGCCTTCCTCGATCCGGATATAACTGTCCGCGAACGACCACTTCAAGTTTGGCACGGTGCCGTGGTCGGAGGCGGGGGGACAGACGGTAAAGGGATTCTGTCGTCCTCTGTCGGGGTTCCGTGGTCCGACGATGTCGGCGCCTTGGCCGTCCCGGACAGGTTCTGTCGCCGACATTCGCTCTTCCCCAATTGACTGCCGATCCAACGTCCGTCGGCTCCCTGATGTTCCGGAAGCCAGAAATCTCAGAGGTTTGGGTTTGAGGAAGATGGTGCCACGCCGTCGGAGCCGGAACGATGACCGCTCGTGCCCGTTATCTGGCCGGAAAAACAGGAAGGATTGACCATGGATTTGAAGGGCAAAAAGATCGCAATCCTTGCGACCAACGGCTTCGAACAAGCGGAACTCGAGGTGCCGCAAGACCGTCTCCAGAAGGCCGGTGCGACCGTACATGTCGTCTCGCTGGCCGCAGGCAAAATCAAGGGTTGGGACAAGAAGGATTGGGGCCGGTCGGTCAAGGTCAACAAGACACTCGACGAGGTGTCCGCCGGCGACTACGACGCCGTCGTTCTGCCGGGCGGCCAGATCAATCCAGACTTGCTGCGGGTCGAGCCGAAGGCACTCAAGTTCATCAAGGACATCTTCGACGCCAAGAAGGTCGTCGCCGCGGTCTGCCATGCCCCTTGGCTTCTTATAGAGACCGGCATCGCCAAGGGCCGCAAGATGACGTCGTTTAAATCCATCAAGACTGATGTCGCCAACGCCGGCGCGCAGTGGGAGGATTCGGAGGTAGTCGTCGACCAAGGCGTCATCACGTCCCGCAATCCGGGCGACCTCGAAGCCTTTAGCGCCAAGATCATCGAAGAGATCAAAGAAGGCCGTCACACCCAGCGCAGCGCGGCCTGACAGTCATGAAAAGCATCAAGATGGCAAGCGGCGCGAGCTCTGAGACCCGCGTCGTCGTGCTCGACTCCGGGGAGGAGGCGTTTGCCGCGCTGACGAAATTCGCCAACGAGGCCGGAATCACGGGTGCCTCGCTGACGGCCATTGGCGCCTTCGAAAAGGCCGCCATCGGCTGGTTCGATTACGACAAGAAGACCTACAAGAAGATCGATGTATCGGAGCAGTGCGAAGTGCTGAGCGCGATCGGCGACGTCGCCGTCGGCGATGACGGAAAAGCCAGCCTGCACGTCCACGTCGTCCTCGGCCTCTCGGATGGCACGACGCGCGGTGGGCACCTCATGGCAGGCACGGTCCGTCCTACGCTCGAAGTCGTGCTGACCGATACGCCGGCGCATCTGAGGCGCAAGAAGAACGCCGATGTCGGCATTGCGCTGATCGACCTCAAATCCGCTTCAGGACGCTGACCGCCGATGTCCAGAGATATCGGTCCTTTTTCGCGTCGTCAGGTGGTGGGAGTTCTTGGCGCCGGCGGTTTGGCCGTCGTCATTCAGAGGCCTGCGTTACCGCAAGCAATTTCTTCCACGCCACAACCGGTGCAAATCATGCAAGACCCTGTCAGCAAATATCCTAAGCCGCCCTTCAAGCGCCAATCGCAACCCTGGCCGGGCCTTGCCTCCAAGATGGAGCCGAAGCCGGACCACGGCGAGACCAGCTATAAGGGCAGCGGTCGCCTTGCCGGGCGCAGGGCGCTGATCACGGGCGGGGACAGCGGCATGGGCCGTGCCGCCGCCATCGCGTACGCGCGGGAAGGTGCCGATGTTGCCATTAACTATCATCCGGACGAGGAGCCCGACGCGCAAGAAGTGATCAAGCTCATTAAGGACGCTGGGCGCAATGGCGTGGCGTTGCCGGGCGATCTACGCGAGGAGGCGTTCTGCACCAAGCTTGTCGCGGACGCCGTACAGAAACTCGGCGGTCTCGACATCCTCGTCAGTAATGCGGGCCGCCAGCAGGCTCACGATTCGATTCTCGACATCTCGACGGAGCAGTTTGACTGGACGATGAAAACCAATATCTACGCACCGTTCTGGATCATTAAGGCGGCTCTTCCGCACCTGAAGCCCGCCTCCGTCATCATCGGGACCACGTCCGAGCAGGCCTACGATCCCACGCCGGACCTGTACGACTACGCACAGACCAAGGCGGCAACGATGAACTACATCAAGTCGCTGGCAAAGCAACTTGCGCCGAAAGGGATCCGAGTGTGCGGCGTGGCGCCGGGTCCGATCTGGACGCCGCTGCAGGTTTCCGGGGGCGCCAGCATGGAAAAGCTGGAAAAGTTCGGCAGCATGAGCAGCATGGGTCGTCCCGGACAGCCGGCCGAGCTTGCTTCAATTTATGTACAGTTGGCTTCGAGCGATGCGAGCTATACAACCGGCGCGATCTATGGTGCCGCCGGCGGCACCGGGCAGCCGTAATTCCATGCCGGTCAAGGCCGCAGCGCGAGACTCGCTTGAGCGCTACCGCGCCAAACGCGATTTTTCGCAGACAGGGGAGCCGAGCGGCGGTGCGGTCCGCGGGACAGAACCCACGGCACTGCGCTATCTGGTCCAGAAGCACGACGCGAGCCGCCTACACTACGATTTCCGGCTGGAGCTTGGCGGCACTCTCAAGAGTTGGGCCGTGACGAAGGGTCCCAGCCTCGATCCGGCCGACAAGCGGCTTGCCGTCCACGTCGAAGATCATCCGATCGAATACGGATCGTTCGAGGGCACGATCCCCGAAGGCCAATATGGCGGCGGCACCGTTATGCTGTGGGACGAGGGCACATGGGAACCGATCGGCGATCCCGATTCGTCCTACAAGAATGGACGTCTTACTTTCGTTCTGCATGGCAAGCGACTGAATGGCGAGTGGCACCTTGTGCGCATGGGCGGCCGGACCGCAAAACGCGACAACTGGCTCCTGATCAAATCGCACGACGCATATGCCGACGAGAAGAACGGCGATAGCGCGCTTGAGCGATACGACACGAGCGCGGCGTCCGGACGCAGCATGATCGCCATCGCCAGACGTGACAATCAGTGGAGGCCGGCGAAGGCGACGCGGCCACGCCGCCCGCGGGCTGCAGCCCGCGTCAAAAACAAGGAAGGCGAAACTCAAACCGTAGGCCGAACGAGGGTCTCGAGCGAAAGGGAGAAGACCGTGGCGAAGAAAGCAGCGAAGAAACGTAAATATTCACGGAGCGCCGGCAGCGACGTAAAGAGCGAAGCACGCCGCTATAAGAAAGGCACGGCGAAAAGCGGTCCTGGCGGCAAGGGCGGTAAGGTCAAGAGCCGAAAGCAAGCGATAGCGATCGGCCTGTCGAAGGCCCGCAAGAAGGGCAAGAAAGTCCCGAAGAAGCGGACCACAAAAAGCTAGTCGTGAGGCCTGCCGCTCCGTATTTTACCGGGTGAGATGAGATGGCGCGCGTGCTGATCGGCACCTCAGGCTGGCATTACAATTCTTGGCGAGGACCGTTTTTCCCGAATGGCCTGCCGCTCAAAGCGCAGCTTCAGTTCTATGCCAGTCAATTTTCCTCGGCGGAATTGAACGGCGTCTTCTACCGGACCCCCACACGGGAAGCGGTCGAAAGCTGGCGAGCGCAGACCGGGAAAGACTTCGTGTTCGCGTGGAAGGCGTCGAAGTTTATCACGCATTGGAAACGACTGTCGGAAAGCTCTGCCAACAGCCTCGAACTCCTTGAAGACCGGCTTTCTCTGCTCGGAAACAAAGTCGGACCTGTCCTTTTTCAGCTTCCACCGAACCTCCGAATGAACGAGGAACGACTCGGCGGTTTCCTGAAGATGCTCTCGAGCAAGCGGCGGTACAGTTTCGAGTTTCGCGATCCGAGCTGGTACGCCCCGCGCATTCTCAGAATGCTGTCTGCACATAATATTTCACTTTGCCTGTCGGACCATCACGATGCGCCCGCGCCTTGGAAGCGAACAGCAGACTTCGTTTACGTCCGAGGCCACGGCCCAGGCGGCCGCTACAAAGGCCACTATAGCGAGCGCGCTCTGCTCGATTGGGCCACGCGCATCCGCTCTTGGAAGAAGCAGGGCAAGGATGTCTACGTATACTTCGACAACGATCAGAAGAGCGCGGCGCCAGCCGATGCCCTGAAACTCCAGCGGCTGCTGGGTTGATCGTCCCCTTCGCGGCTTGGTCTTAGGACAAAAATAGGCTGGCGATCATGCCTACGATACAGAAGGCCATGGCGATCGTTGCGGCCTACACGAGGGCGTAGCCGAGCAAACAGGCGATACCTTGGATCGTTGCTGGATCTTGAGCGAATAGCCTCGGGCGCTGCTGAGGGACGGCCGATATCGGCGCTGACCCCTTTGTCGACGCACTTTCCGATATCGATGGCTTCAGTAGGAGAGCGCCTTGGAGCGCGAGCCCTGGTGATGGATCCTACGCGAACGCGCACATCTCGCATCAGCAGTTGATTAGGCTCCCGTCTCGATCTCCTCGCGGACCTGTCCATGCGCGACAACGGCAAACAAGCCGGTTCCGCCGATGAGATTGCCGAGAAGAGCCGGGAGGATGAAGCCGCCGGCCGCGGCGACGGCTGTGGCTTGCCCGGTCAGCATCAGCAACCAGGCTTCCGCCGAACCTGCGACCACGTGGCTAAACCCGCCGAGGGCGATCGCGTAAGTGACTATGAGGATGACCCAAAACTCGCTGCCGCGTGCGTTCGGTAATGTCCAAGCGATCGACGCGATGAGGAAGCCCGCCGGAGTAGCGACCAGCAGGGTCGTGAGCCAATCATGCGCCATGATCGGCCTCGATACTTCGATGGCGGCGGCAAGCTGTTCGGGTCCCACGATGACGCATCGCGCGATCAGAAATGCGACGAACAACGTACCCGCCATGTTTGCGATGAAAACCACGGCCCACAGCCGGAGCAAGCGTCCCAGATTGCGAAACGTCGGATGGGTTGCGAACGGAAGTACCGCCGTTACTGTGCTTTCCGTGAAAAGCTGAAGCTTGCCCAGGATTACGATGATGAAGCCAACCGGGTAGCCGAGGAAGGCCACGAGGTCGGCCCATCTGGCGTCCGGCAAATGCATATGCAGCGATGCCTCAACCAAAAGCGATGTGGTGATGGCCACGCCAGCCGCGAAGCCGGAAAACATCAGCGACTGAATTGGGCGGCTGAGCTCTTCGTGTCCCTGCAGGCGTACCACCTCATGGACGACCTTCGCGGATCCGGAGCTTCTCGCGTCGACCGACTTTTTGTCGTCGTCAGACATATCGGTCGACGGTTTTCCCTCATGCCCGTCTGGATCGGTCCGCGGGTCTGGCATCTGCATCATTCCTGATTCGATGAGGTCTGGGAGCCATTCGGACACGCACTCGGGCGGCCGAGGGCCGTGTCAAGCCACAGCAGCAACCGGGACTGAAGCTCGATCCTGCATGTAGAGTAGCTGTGATCCGTGGCGAAGTGTACGCGTGTGAGGTTTCCGCCGTTGAAGGTCAAGACAGCATCTGCGAATAGGTCGGCTCCTGGACCGAAACCGTCGTCGGCAGTCGCGATGAACAGCGGGCGTCCCGCGAGGCGGGAGGCGTAGTTCGGCAGGCTCCGCCGAAGCGCGTTGCGTCGGGCTTCCGCCGCTAACTTCTCGCGTGATGTGCCGGCGAGGATGTGGAGACCGGCGCTGAACCCGACATTGTCATCGACGATTTCGGAAGCACGTTCGGCGTCGCCAGCACCGAATACGGTCTCGAAGTCGACGCCCGAGATCACCGCCGTGCCAAGAACGTCGACGTTCTCAGAGGCCAAGTGCGCCGCCACGAAACCACCCATGCTGTGCCCCACGACGACCAAGCCTTGCCGGTCGATGCGAAGCTCGCTGCAATTTGCACTATCTCGCAGCCCTTCCAGGGCGGCCGCGGCATCGCTTAGGCAATTGGCGATGGTGAAGACGCCGGGGTTTCCCCAAGAGCCGCGATAGTGGATGGTCAGCACGTTGAAGCCCGATCGTCGCAGGGTTTGTGCGCAATCGAGGTTTTGCTCGTTTCCGGGAAGACCGTGAAGCAGCAATGCGGTCGGATGTGGTCCAGGCCCACTCGCTTGGTAGAGAACGGCATTAAGATTGGCACTGCAGCTAGGGATAGCCTGCGGCAGCGTCCGCGCGGGATGGGTTAAATCGTTAGGTGGGTCAACCCAAAGGGCGCACAAAAGCGACTGCGGCCTGCCATCCCAAAAATTTTTCGATGTGATCACTCCCAAGCGTCGTCGATGCTCCTCGTCAGGTTTGGCTCGCTCATTGATGTCAGCGTTGCTTTGCCCCCTCGCTTCGAACTTCAAAATCAGCCGCTTTTTGTCGTCTGCCCGGACGTGTTGCCCCGGTTTTGCGTTCTTCGGAGGTCTCCTGCCGCGATGGGGACGATTCCGCGCCGCCTGTCTTCTGCGCAGTCTGATGCCTTGTGCATCCATGGATTTGCCTTTGAATCGCTAGTTTTGGTCAGACTAAGTAGGAAACACGCGCAAAAAGTCTCGCGATGGTTACCCAATGTCTTAGTGCAACGCCCAATAAGCCCGAGAACCCGGCGGGTCACCCCTCACCCCGGCGGCGGGGTCCGGTGTGGCGGAAAGACGGCGCGCCGGGTCTCGACTGGCACACGGAAAGAACACGCTCTGCGCCGACTGGTACGCCAAGTCATTTGTGTGCGCAGAGGAGGATCCTGAACGCCAAAAGCCGATTTTGAATTCCACAACTCGTTTAAATGTCTTTGGCGCTGTCACCGCCGGTCACTTCGTATTCGGCGCCCGTCACCAGGTTGGCGGCATCAGAGGCTAAAAAGACCGCGACTGGAGATATATCGTCCGGCTGCAGCCAGCCCACCTTGAGGGGCACGGTCGGCGCGCGGTTGTCCCAGGCCTCCTGCGGTGTCGGACGCTCCACCTTCTGACCCTGCTCGCCCATAGACTCGCTGAGGCGCTTTTCGTAGCGGGTGAGCGCTGTGTCGACGAGACCGGGAATCAGGGCGTTCACAGTGATGTTGTGCTCGCCGAACTCCATGGCCGCCGATTTCATGAGGCCGAGGATACCCCACTTCGAGGCAGAGTAGCTGGCGGCATCCTTGGTGCCGTGCTTGCCCTGCATCGAGGACAGCAGGATGAAACGGCCCTTCTTCCTCGCGACCATTTTAGGCGCGAAAGCGCGGACCGTGTTGGCGGTGCCATTGAGATTGTTGTCGATTACGTCGCGCCAGTCTGTGTCCTCCATCTCCAGAAGAGGCACCCAGCGCTGGATCGCGGCGTTTGCCACCACGATGTCGATCTTTCCGTAATCTCGCTCGACCTTGTCGGCGATCTGGCGCAAGACGCCGATGTCGCGAATGTCCGCCTTGACGGCCTCGCTGCGCCGTCCGAAGGACTTGATAAGTCGCACCGTCTCGTCGAGTTCTTCTGAAGTGGCGGGCACGGCGTTCGAGGCGGGAGAGACCTTGCCCGCGATATCGATAACGACCACGTCGGCGCCATTTGCAGCCATCTCGACCGCGATGGCTCGTCCGATACCGCGCGCCGCACCGGTGACGACGGCAACCTTATCCTGAAGCATCGACCCCCGTGCCGGGCGGATGGGCCCGGCGCTGCGCTCCGGAGGCGGCTCCGGCATGGGCTTGCCGTCGAGGACTTTAGGAGCCTGGTCCGAGCTCACTTGCGCCGCCGCTGATTGCATCGCTGCGGCCGCGCCTGCCACGATAGCTCCCTGCAGCACCCTTCGCCGAACCTGATCCGTCATCTTACCCTCCAATTGTCATGGAGTGAGCAACGGACGGCGCGCACGGGCGTTCCCGTCAGGAAGGCGTTCTTTGCCATCATAGTGCAGAGAGGGGGCCTCCAGGCCTGACTGACCCATGGCGTGGTCGTAAAAGTTACAGGGGAGCTAAGCGCGAAATTACGGTGGGAGGCGCTATATGACGTCGCTAAACTTCTTCGAGCAGGCAATCGCCGCGCCGTCGATGAAGGCCGCTCTGGATACGTGGCGAGCCGACAGCAATCTTCCACCAGGGGCGGCGAAGGAACCGACGAGCCGGACGTCATCGCCGCGACCATCGCGAAGCCGGGGCGTCGTTCTCAGAACCCCACGGCGTTCCAAAGAATTCCGCGGCATTCCGGGCTGGCTGCATCTGACGATGTCGACGGTTTTGTTTCGAAGAAAGGTCCGCGGGACTTTCGAGCCGACGACCGCGATCTAGCGAACCTGGTCAGGTCCCACCGGATGCAAACGGGTCGTTCATCCGGACGATCGTCAGATTGAGAAACGCGGCGAATGTCACCCAAAGCAGGTAGGGCGCGAGAAGCCAATCGGCCGCCGGAGAAAGTGGTGCCAGTCCGAACATCAGCGCGACGATCGAAAGCCAAAGAAATGGAATTTCGATCAAGGCCCAGTCGGGTCGCCGCAGGTTGAAGAACAGCGGGCTCCAGAGCATGTGCAGGATAATGTTGATACCGAAAAGGGCAAGGATTCGTGCCTGCTCGGCTGACGAGGAGGCGTTCGACCAGGCCGACACGCCCGCCCAGGCAGCCAGTCCAAGGATCAAGGTCCATGCTGGTCCGAACACCCAGTTGGGCGGATTCCAGGCGGGCTTGCGCAGATCCCGATACCAAGGCCCGATGGTCGTCATCCATCCGCCGACGCCCAGCATGAACGCGACGGTCAAAGCCGCAATGACAGTCGGGAGGGTCATGGCTTGATACGCGTCATCTTCGTAACACGCGATTGATCGCCTCGGCGAGCTCGCGGGACTGGAACGGCTTCTGCAGCACCGGGACGCCGGACCATTCCGCCTTGATCCCGGAAGAGCCGTAACCGGTCGCGAAGATAAACGGGATTGCCCTCGCGGCAAGGGAATCGGCGAGCGGGTAGGTCTCTTCTCCGTTCAAGTTAACGTCGAGTATCGCGAGGTCCGCGTTCGCATCGGACACCAACTTGCTGGCATCGGGCATTCTGCCGGAGGTCGCGATCACCTTATGGCCGAGGTCTTCGAGCATATCCTCGATCATCATGGCGACCATGGATTCGTCTTCGACAATAAGAATCTGCAAGCCGGAGTCTGCGGTCTTTTCGTTAGTCATCAGTGGCTGCCCTGGTGAGGATTTTCGATCGGGGAACGGATCACGGAAACGACGCCCTGCGGCCGGTAATCGATGGTGGCGTCACCTCCCAGATCATGCGCGAGATTGCGCTGGATCAGGCGGGTGCCGAACCCCTTGCGGGTTGGCGGGGACACCGGAGGTCCACCCTGTTCGGTCCACGTCAGTTCCAGTTCGCCGGAGCCGTCGAACGGTGCTACCGTCCAGTTTACCCGGACGGTCCCTGCGTCGTTCGACAGCGCGCCGTATTTGGTCGCGTTGGTGGCCAGTTCGTGAAGGGTCATGGAAAGGGCCAAGGCCTGTTTCGGCATCAGCCAGACATTCGGACCCTCGATCGACACCCTGCCATCCTTCGCAGTGAAAGGCTCCAGGGCGCGGCTTGCCACCTGACGGAGTTCGGCGCCTTCCCAGCTTTCCCGCGTGAGAACGTCATGGGCGCGTGAAAGCGCGGTGAGGCGGGATTCGAAGAGGTCGCGTGCGTCGGCGCTGCGCTCCGTGTTTCGCAAGGTCTGCATCGCGAGCGACTGCACGGTGGCCAGCGTATTCTTGACCCGGTGATTGAGTTCGTTGATTAGCAGCACGCGCTGTTCGTCGGCCTTGAGCCGCTCGGTGATGTCGGTATTGGTGCCGAACCAGCGGATAATCTGGCCGTCCGCATCGCGTATCGGAAGCGCACGCGACAAGAACCAGCGATACTTACCGTCCTTGCCTCGCACTGGAAAGGTGTCTTCCCAGGGCTCGCCGCTGATGAAGCTCATCTTGATCTTGGCCAGCACCTGGTCCGCGTGGTTGGGATGGATCGCGACCCGCCAGCCCCATCCTGTCATGTCGTCCAGACTTGTACCGGTGTAATCGAGCCAGCGCCTGTTGAACCAGTAGGCAAGACCTTTCTCATCGGTCATCCAGGCAAGCTGGCTCATGTTATCCGCAAGCGCGTGGAACTCAGCTTCGCGTTCCGCGAGTTCGTTCTGCCCGGTCACGCGGTCGGTGACATCGTAGCCTTCGACGAATATGCCGGTGACGCTGCCTTGCTGGTCGACAATGGGCTGGTAGATGAAATCGAGATAACGCAATTCCCGATGCCCGTTGCGTTGCAGCTCGATCGGGCGGCTTCTGCCCTCTACGGGATCTCCCGTTGCGAACACGCCATCGAGCATTTCGAAGAAATCTTGTCCTTCCACCTCAGGAAACGCTTCCCGGACCGGCCTGCCGATGAGGTCCCGCTGGCCGACCAGTTTCAGGTATGCTCCGTTAGTTAGTTCAAATACGTGGTGCGGACCCCGCAGCACGCACATGAATCCGGGAGCCTGCTCGAACAGGCCGCGTAGACGATCACTTTCGGATGCAAGCTGCCTGTTGAGACGGTCAACGGTTTCCTTGTCCGCGGCAAGCTGGTCGTTGGCGAGCTTGAGCGAGTCTCTTGCCTGTCGCCGGACTTCCGCAAGCTTCAGGTTGGCGCCGACCTGGGCGATCAGTTCTCGGGCGGAAAATGGCTTGGTGAGATAGTCGTCGGCTCCAGCTTCAAGTCCCTCCACGCGCGCTTCCTCGCCGGCGCGCGCCGACAGCATGATGACGGGAAGATCCTGCAATTCGTCGTCGCTTCGGATCGCCTTGAGCAGTCCGAAGCCGTCGAGCTTCGGCATCATGACGTCGGTGAGGACGAGTTCCGGACGCTTCGTCTTGATGGCATCGAAGGCAGCGATGCCGTCTTCGACCAACTCGATGGTCCAGCGGTCGCCGAGCAGCCGGGCCATGTAGTCCCGCATGTCGGCGTTGTCGTCGGCAATCAGGATGCGCGGCTTCTTCGAGTCGCCGGTTTCGACCGCAACGGGGGCGGGGGTGTCGACCCACCGCAAAGCTTCTTCGACGTAGGCGTTGTCCCTCTTTGAAGCCGAGCCAATCGACGAGGCGTCCATCACGACCTGATCGGGCGGGAGATGGGTGATGCCGAACGGGACCCGGACCTTGAAACTGCTGCCCCGTCCGGGCTCGCTTTCGACATCAACCCTGCCGCCGTGGAGGTTCGCGATTTCCTTCACCAGCGCGAGGCCGATGCCGGAGCCCTCGAAGGAACGCCCCTTCTGGCCGCCGACCTGGTAGAACCGCTCGAAAAGCTTCGGCAGTTGGTCGGCCGCGATGCCGGATCCCGTGTCAGAGACCGTAAGCTCGGCGCATTTGCCGTCGGCCGTCGCCCGAAGTACGACGCGAATCCCGCCGTCCAGGGTGAACTTGAACGCGTTTGACAAGAGGTTGAGGACAACCTTCTCCCACATATCGCGGTCGACATAGACCGGTTCGATGAGCTTGTCGCCGGCGACTTCGAACTTCAGTCCGGCCTTCTCCGCGACCGACCTGAAATTGGAGGCGAGCTCGACGGTCAATGCGGCGAGATCGACCGGCACGAAATCTGCTCGCGCCCGGCCGGCTTCAAGCCGGGAAAAATCCAGCAGCGAATTGACGAGCTTCAAGAGCCGCAGCGCATTTCGGTGAGCCACTTCGACGAGCGCGCGGCCTTCTGCGCCCGAGGCCAGGGCCGGATCCGCAAGCAGGTCTTCCAGCGGTCCCAACATGAGCGTTAGCGGGGTGCGGAATTCGTGCGAGACGTTGGAGAAGAACGCCGTCTTTTGGCGGTTGATCTCCTCAAGCGCCTGCGCGCGGCGCCTTTCCTCTTCATATGCTTGGGCATTGGCGATCGTCGCTGCGATCTGACCAGCGGCGAGTTCGAGAAATCCCCGATAGCCCTCGTCGAACAGCCTGAAGGGATTCAGCCCCACGACAAGGACCGCCGCTCGGCTGGTTTCGCCGTTCGGCAGGCTCGGCAGCAACACCGCCCGGTGGGGTGGTTGGCTCCAGGCGCCTGTTGGCAAACCGTCGGGAAACTTGGCGGCAAGGTCCTCGACAATAACGGGTTGTTGGGTCCGGAGCACGTCCCGGAGAGGCCAATGCACGCCCCCGAAATCCAATATTTTGGAAGCGTTGGGACAGGCGCCCTCGATGCCGCAGGAGCCCGCGAGAACGAAACTGTCACCATCCCTGCTCACCTCGAAGAGCAAGGCGAAGGGGACGTCACGCTTATCGGTGGAAATCGCCCTGAGGCTGCGGTCGCAGGCTTCCTGCCAGGTGCGGGCCTCGGAAGCGTCGGCGGCGAGTTGCCGCAACAGGGAGAGTTGCCGCTCTCCGATCACGCGCTGGGTGTCGTCGGTGTTGGCGCAGATGATGCCGCCGGCGCTGCCGTCATCATCGGGTATCGGGCTATATGAGAACGTGTAATAGGTCTCTTCCGGATAGCCGTAGCGCTCCATGACGAGGAGCTGCTCTTCGACGTAAGTACCTTCGATACCCGTCATTGCGGTGGCGAGCATCGGGCCGATGTCGCCCCAGATTTCCTGCCAGACGATCGACGTGGGCTTGCCGAGTGCCCAGGGATGCTTACCGCCGATGATGGACTTGTAGGGATCATTGTAGAGGTAGATGAGCTCCGGCCCCCAGCCGATCCAGATCGGTTGCCGCGACGTCAACATGATCCGGACGGCGGTCTTCAGGCTTTGCGGCCATTGTTCGGGCGAACCGAGCGGCGTCTTATTCCAGTCGAGCGCACGCATGAGCGCGCCCATCTCCCCGCCGCCGGCAAGGAAACCAGACGTCACGCTCAGCCCTTCAGGCTCAACCCCTGACAACTGCACTGCCCCCAATGCCTTCATGCCCTCGTCGACAACGACAAGGATTGCTGCCTGCCCCAGGCCAGGATCGGTGGATATTTGGCTTTCACCGGTTCCCTTTGCGTAACGCCCAATATAAACGCGAACAGTCGATTGGGTTCCACCGCTAATTTGCAATGATTGCAGCGTAGCGTAGCCCGCGTCGACCGAGATCAGATGTCCCGGCTGCGACGGCACGGGATTCCCGGCGGTAGCGCAGCCGGCCATAAGGCCGGCCGCAAGATCTTCCCGCCGACCTGCAAGCAGTGTCTCGGCAAGGGTCGTGTAACGCCAAGGTAAGCAGGATACGGGCTTACCTCGAACAATTTGCTAAAATCTCGGCCTTTGCTTGGGCTGGCGATCATCCGACCGGTCCACTTGAACCTGGAGACGTTTGCGGGAGACGTATCCATGGAGCAGGACTTGGAGTCGCAAATGGCTGCTATCGCTACGTTACTCGCGCGGAGGGTTCCCGCTAATCAAATCGAAGCCGACATTCTCAAGCAGCTTGCGCTGTTCTGTTGTGCCGGCCTGCTGGTATCCGTGCTGATAATGACCTACGGCGTCGACCTTAGTCCGGGGTTTTTCTGAGCCGCAGGCAATAATCAGAAGTGATTGGCCGGATCACATCCGTGCGCGGGATTTCGCGCGTTGAGGCAGCCGGCCACCTCGACAGCAGGTTCGGCCGCTTACTTGACGCGCCGTCCCTTGAAGAAGCCGGCATTGGTTGTGTTCTGCTTGATGTTGGCGGTATCGCCTTGCTCGGCGGTGTTGACCTCAGAGTGCGGAGTTGCCTTGTCCTTTGAGACTTCGGATTTGTCACCCGGGCCTTTTTGGCTTCGGTTGGCGGGCGGCACCGGCGGCATATGGCTGTGGTTGGACATTTGAGACCTCTTTCAGGGTTGCCGCGAGATGATGCTTGACAACGAACCGTCGGCGCCGTCGGTTCCATCGGAGTGTCGGCTAGGTAGCCGTCGTCAGCGAAGCCAGCGGGATATCCAGCAGGTACACGAAACCGGTCGGAGCGTACGCGAGTTCGACGGCGCCTTTAAGCTGCTGGCCAAGCGTCTCGATCAGCCGGGTGCCGAAGCTGCGCCTTTCCGGAACGTTCACGGGCGGACCGTTAGTTTCGATCCAAGTCAATCGTAACCGCTGCGTGTCGGGATCCAGCGCCCAGGCGATCTCGACGCGTCCCGCGGGCACCGAGAGTGCGCCGAACTTGGTCGTGTTGGTGCAGAGCTCGTTGAGCGTCATCGCGATGGCGATCACGGCAGCCGATGCAATCCGGATTTCGGGACCATGGATCGTGAACTTCGGCGCATCCGGGTTTTCGAACGCTTCGGTGGCGCCACGGATGACCTTGCCGAGATCGGCGCTGCTCCAGCGGGCCTGCAGCAGCAGGTCGTGGGCCCGCCCAAGCGCCAGCAGGCGGCCTTCGATGGCGTGCTGCGCGGATGCCGCCTCCGGGACGTTGCGCAGGCTTTGGGAGGCGATGGCGCTGACGGTCGCGAGCGTGTTCTTGATGCGGTGGTGGAGCTCTTCCAGGATCAGTTTCTGCAGCTTGTCAGAGGCCTCACGCTCGCGGGCCTCGATACCGGCCTGGGCGAGCATTGAGCGCGAGTTGATCTCAGCTTCCGCCAGCAGCAGCCGCAGGCTGGCGTTCTCGGCGGCCAGGAAGTCCTGGGGCGGCGGAGTCACGGTGTAAGGGATGTGCTGTTCTGAAAGGCGACCGGATTCTAGCATCGCCGAGCGTAGCACTATAAGTCATGTGCCGTTCATTTGATTTGGCTCATAGTTTCCGCCGAAATGGCGCTATTTGGGGGCAGCCATGTCGCGAAACGGTCACTGAATCAGGCGTGGCCGATCATGTTCTGCATTTCGGCGATCATCTCCTTCGGCACGAGCGGCTTGCCGAAGAACAGGCTGCCAGCCGGAATGCCGATGTCCGGCAGCTTCAGGGCTCCGGAAACAACGATGATCTTGATCGGCGGCCAGCGTTCACGGACCGAATGAGCGAGCCGAAGGCCGTCCATGCTGCCCGGCATCTGGATGTCGGTGAGCACCAGCGCAATGTCAGTACGTGACTCCAGTATTTTTACGGCCTCGTCGGCATCGATCGCCTCGACTGGGGAATAGCCGGCGTTTTCCACCATCTCCACGGCGCTCATCCGGAGCAGCATCTCATCCTCGACGACGAGGACGACTGCGGGAGGGGTCGGTTGATTGAGGGCCATCATGCGGGTGCTTTCGGGAAATGGGCGGACGGTGCCGGGACGTTCGATCGACAGCCGACACCGGGACAAGCATCTCAAGTGCCATATGATCCGGATTGTCTTAAGAATGACCGCCAAACCGGAAAACATGGTTGTTATTGCGCGAAAAGTCGCCGTTCTAACGAAACGCTGCATTTTCCGGCGGTCGCCCGTGCTACGCTGCAGCGCGGCCAGGCCGCATCCTCAAATTCTGGAACAATCCCATGCCTGCTCCATCCGGGACGGAGTCGGTATCGACCCCGACAATGGCGACGGATGTCACCAGGCAGGAACTCCCGTACCGCCTGCGGCAACAGTCGCTGCTAGGCGAGTTCGGCCGCTCGGCGCTGCAAAGCCGCGATATCGCGCAGATACTGCAGCGCGCCACTGAACTTTGTGCCGAAGGCCTCGAGACCCGGTTCGCCAAGGTCCTGGAGTACATGCCCGACGACAAAAGGTTGCTTGTTCAGGCCGGCGTCGGCTGGGCGCCGGGGACGATCGGCGAGGTAACTCTCGGCGTCGACCTGGAGTCGCCGGCCGGCTACGCTTTCCAGACCGGAAAGAGTGTGATCTCGAACCATCTCCAGGAAGAGACTCGGTTTCGAACGCCGAAGCTCCTGTCCGATCACGGGATCAGGCGCGCAATCAACGTTCTGATTGCGCGGGGAGGCGAGGGCCACCTGCCGTTCGGTGTCCTTGAGGTCGACAGTGCCGATCCCGGCGACTTCGACGTTGCCGATGCGGACTTTCTTGCAGGCTTCGCTGGGTTGCTTGGCATCGCCATCGAGCGCCAACATTCCGACGCCGATCTCCGCGAGGCCCTCGAGCACCAGGCGATGCTGACGCGGGAGATGAGCCATCGCGTCAAGAACAGCCTCGCATCAGTGGTGGGACTGCTCCGTGTGCAGGGCCGCAACGCGCAGTCGGAGGATGTCCGTAATGCTCTAAAGGACGCGGCCTCGCGCATCACCACGATCGCGCAGGTCCACGACCACCTATGGCGCAGCGCCAAGGTCGGGTTCGTCGACATCGCGGACTTTGCGGGCGAGCTCTGCAGGAAACTGCAGGAGACGGTACCCCACACGGTAAGCTGCACTTTCGGTCATCTGATGATTTCCGCCGACAAGGCGATTCCGCTGGGCCTTCTGATCAACGAGATCGTGACGAACGCCGCCAAGCATGCCTATCCGCAAGGGTCGGGCGAAATCCGGGTATCAGGCGAACAGCGAGGCGCCGAGTTGCATGTGGAAGTTTCGGACCGGGGTATCGGCCTTCCGTTGGACTTCGCTATCGACCAACCGCGGGCGAGCCTCGGCTTCAAGGTGATAAAGAGTTTGCTCGCGCAACTCAACGGCCGCATTTCACTGGCCGTTAACAGCCCGCAGGGCGTAGTCGTCCAGCTTGATGTGCCGTTGGACGTCGACGCTGCCTAAAGCAGAAATACTTGTTTGTGGGGCGGTTGCGCGCGATCAATTGGCTCGCCCTTCCGGTCCCGCCGGGAGCCTACTCATTCGGGTGGTCCGGAAGTACGGAGAAATCCTTCGATTTCTGGCCGTCGCTGGCGTCTCCAAATCCCTCAGCCACCATAGCTTTAGCGCCCATTGGTCAACTGGCAAAAACGCTTCTTTTCGCACCGCACCAGGGCGTTGGTCGGACCGTGATCAGATATCCTGGCGGGAACTGTCCCCTCTCTTTCGAATTTCCTTGGAGGAGGATGTCGATGCCCAAGGTCCATTTCGAGATTGTGGACGGTTATAAGATCGAAGATCCTGTTGGCTTGGATTGCAAGAATGAGGAGCAGGCAAAAAAAGTCGCGGAAGATATTGCCCGCCAGATCGCAATCGACGTTGGCAGTACGACGGCCCGCAATGTTGTCGTAGTCGATGAAGGCGGCACCGAGGTTTACAAAGCGCCGGTTAAATGTTGAAAACGACAGGTTCCTCCTGAACTTCGACGCTCTCCGCAAGGTGTGAACAGGACGGGTTTACCGCGAAAGGCCTGATGTATCGATGCAAGGAAGGCCCGAAAGTTGTTCGGGGCCTTTTGCGCCATCCTTCGTGAACGGTTACTCAGATCGATTGGACGGCCGACTCCAGGACGCGAAGAGCGACTTGCCGACGGCTTCGCAGACGCCTTCAAAAGCTCCTGCTAATATGTTGTACCTCGGGCTCGCCGCGTTGCTAAGGCTGCTTCGCCACCATCACATAGATAGCTGCAACGAGCGGCACAGTTGCGATAATACCCCAGATCAGCCAGCGCCGACTGTCGTAGCGATACTGCAAAGGAAGCGCGTCGTCGGGTAAGAGTGAACGAGCAACCCGCGCTTGCCTGATTGAATTGGGATTAAAATGCTGATCCAGACCAAACCAGAGACTGCAAAAAGAAGCTGGCCTAGAATGAGCCATGTCGAGGTTGTGAGGGATAACAAGCGACCGCCGCAGCGCCGTAACCGCCAACTAAAATAAGAACGATTCCCGCTAGAGTAAATATCTAGTCCGCAACGGTCATGCCGTGCGGTGCATGTGAGATTAGCCGGGAGTCGCTCGACCGGTCGGCGAGCACTTTCCAGTAAGCCGTGATTGTGACGTTGCCAAGCAGAACTACGACGCCAATGATGTGAAGCGTTTGAACAATACGTAGATAGCATTGTCTTACCGGTAATGTTCGACGGCGACCACCCGTGCGCGCTGATCGCTCCAGACATATAGATTTCGTAACCGCCTTTGTCTCTCACGCAGATCCGTCGCGTATCATCTGCGGTTTCTCGGTTCCGATCCGATGCCCGATAAACCTGCCATTGGCTCCTTCCTGGTTTCGCACTCATTTCCGATGACCTGGCCGCGTAGCTTGGGGGGCGTCTAATGTCAGGTGCTTCGCTTCTGCCGACAACTGTTCCGGGACGCTACAGGCTTCTTGGGGTTCCTAGCGTGACTACGGCAGACGGAATCAGCAACTTGGAACAAACACCGGCCTGCAACATTACCGCCTCCTAAAGATGGGAGGATGTAATGGCCGCGGACAGCTTGAAGAAACTGCACACGTCGCTCGTCGACAATCATAAAGGCTACGAGAAGGCGGTCGAGGACGCTGAGCCTAACGTGAAGTCCTTGTTCGGCGAAATGGCGGCGTTGAAGGAGAAGGATCACGCCGAACTGCACGCGGGTTTGACGAAGTTGGGCGAGAAGCCGGACGAGTCCGGATCTTTCATGGCTACGGTCCACAAAACCGTCATTGGCGTGCGCGCGGCCACTACTGGGCTTGGGACGAATTCCCTTTCTTCGTTCGTGATGGGCGAAAAACAGGTCGTCGACGAGTACGATAAAGCGATCGAAGAATGCTCATCGGATCGGGATCTCGTCGCTACTTTGATCCGCCAGAAAAACACTCTGCTTGCCAAAATCGCTGAGATGGAGCGCATTCAGACGTAAGGATAGGTCGACCAAGTTACGTCGCGACGAATTTCTGTTGGCTGGATCCGTTGTAAAAGGCGAGGGCAAGCCAAAGTCCTGCCTAGGAAAGAAATGGTCATCCCAACAGCGCAAGGCTGAATAGTCGCGGCCTGACTTGGAAACACGACCGTGAAAATCATCTCCGGTTTGGGCTTTGTCGCCGCCGCGCTGACGTCCCTTTCCAACATACCCCAGGTTCAAAAAGCGCTTCCAAAGGACTGGACAGGAGACCTTTCACTGAAAATGCTGGTTGCGCTGTTCGCCGGCCTTGCGCTCTGGATCCTATACGGTCTGATGGTCGGGGACGCCGTGATAGTCGTTGCTAACGGCGTCGGGTGCGCGCTGGTCGGCGTGGTGCCGGTTGCAAGGTGCGTGACGTTATGGCGCAACGACGAGAAAAACTCGAATTCAACGAGGGGTGAGATGGCTACTGGCGATGAAAATCATTTTGAATATGCGCTTGGGTTTGCGGTGGTACGCCGATGGGCCGACCTCTCGCGGGAGACGCAGCAACTGTTGTTCGATGAAGCTACGGCGGGCGACGACAGCCTCCGGGGCGCGCTCGCGGCCTTCCTCCATGGAAGCATCCCAAAACCGCCCATCCGCTGAAGTAGGTGTACCCCAGGGAAATGGCCCGCCGGAGGAACGAATTCGCTGTCCGACCCTTATTTTCTACGTTTTACGGAGGGAGAAAGGTTAAATGAGCATCGACGACCGCCACCGCGACAAGAACGGCGAGATCAGCCGGAAGCACGGCAACACTCTCGTCGGCACGCTGCGTCGTATCTACGGCCCATCCTTCGCGGCCGGCGAATCCGAATCTGCCAAGCTTAGCGACGTGCTTGCTAAACTTCACGAGACGTCGCTAAGCCAGCTTATCAAGGATCATGAAGGCGGCGGACTGGAAGAAAAGGTCAGGAAGGCCGCACTCGCCTAGCCCGTTTTCGAGCAGAGATCGAGTATGGCATTTCCACCGAAGAAATCTGTTGCAGCGATCGGCGTTTCGGCCACTGTCCATATCGGCTGGCCCCGCGTGTTGCGCGCCTCATCCCTTGATGACCAGTCTGAGCTTGTTGGCCAGGTCTTCGTGGCGATAGGGCTTAGGCAGCACTACCAGGTCGTCCGGCATACCGTGTTCCTTCGTCAGTGCTTCAGCAGTATATCCTGACGTCAGAAGCACCTTGAGGCCGGGTCTAATCCGACGAGCTTCGATGGCGAGTTGCGCGCCGTTCATGCCCCCCGGCATGATGACGTCGCTGAATAGCACATCGATTTCCGCCGCGCTCCTCAAGATTCCCAGCGCGTCGCCGGCATTTGCGGCCGTGAGCACGGTGTAGCCGAGATCCTTCAATGCGACGACGGTAAGTTCCAGCACCTCTTCGTTGTCCTCGACGGCGAGCACCGTCTCGGTACCGCGGGCTCTGCGTAGCGGCAGAACGTTCTCTGAGATCTGCGGAGGCAACGGTTCGGCAGATTTAGGCAGCAGAAGCGAGACTGTCGTCCCCAATCCGATCTTACTTTCGATCTCGACGTGGCCGCCCAGGCTTTTGGCAAAGCCGTACACCTGGCTGAGGCCAAGTCCAGAGCCGCCACCGACCTCTTTCGTTGTGAAGAACGGATCGAACGCCTTTGCCATCACTTCCTCGGGCATGCCGGCTCCATCGTCCTTCACGATGACTTTGACATACCGGCCAAGTTTCGCGCCTCCCGGCCGCTCGGCTTCGATACCGACGTTCTCCGTCCGGATGGTGATGCGGCCGCCGTCGGACATGGCGTCACGCGCATTGACAACGAGATTGAGGATGGCTGCTTCAAACTGGACCTTGTCGGTCAGAATCGGATCCGCGCCGGGCGAAAGCTCGCTCACGATCCGCACACGCGCCCCGATCGCGCGCTGAAGCAGATTTTCCAATTCCGAGAGGACACCGTTTGGGTCTACCGTTACGGGTTTGGTGGTCTGACGCCGTGCGAAGGTGAGGAGTTGCTGGATCAAATTTCGTCCGCGGGAACACGCCTCCAGCGCAGCTCGGGCGAATTTCTCGACCTTCTCCGGATTATTTGTTGATCGAAGAATGATGTCCATGGCGCTTGTGACGATCATCAGCAGGTTGTTGAAGTCGTGGGCGACCCCGCCAGTGAGCTGGCCCATGGCGTCGAGCCGCTGCGCGTGAGCGAGTTGCTCCCTCGACGACGCAAGCTGCAGGTTACGCTCCTCCGCGACCTCAAGCGCTTCCGCGAGACCTCCATATAGCCTGTTCAATTCAAGCAGCAGGATAACCAGCAGGAAGCTCGCCGCCACCAAACCGAAACTGCGTCCGCCATACCAGCCGAGATCGTAGCGGCTTGATCCAACAACAGCGCTCAGCGCAACATCGCACAGCCACGCTGCCATCACGACGAACAGCCAAAGGTCGAGGGCCGAGGTAGTGCGTCTGCGCCACAGCAGAACCAGCGCGGCCAAACTGACCAGACAGATTGCGGGACTGACGCCCTTCTTTACCAGCATCGAGTAGTCGGCGGCGTGAGGAGATCATGGCCGGCCGTTGCCAGCAGGGTCAGCACGCCTGCGACCGTGCCCGTGAGCAACACAGCGACCAAGATCCCAACCGGGATGTGGCGGACCCGGCTGGTCCTTCCGTCAAGGTTGGCCAATATGGCATATACAAGGACGAGCAGGGCGAAACCTCCGTGCCAAAAGCAATAGAGCCACGCGGTCGTCTGGACGCCACCGCCAATTACGCCGTTGGGAGCAAAGACGCCTGGAAAGCTCAGTGCATGCGGTACAATGAGGAAGACATTCAAGAGGTAAGCGCAAGCCAGGACGAGCAGCGATTTCAATCCTGATCGCGCGAACTGCCCGAAGAGCAGCACCGAGGTAAGAAGATCGCTGATGGAAAGCGCGGCTTCATAAGCGGGAACGAAAGCCGTGATCTGCGGCAGAGGTACCCGCGCGGCCGGAGCCATAAACGCGAATGCAGCAACGCTTGATATCACCAAACAGGTAGAGACAATCTGCTCCCTGCGACCAGGCGGGGCGTCGATCAGTACGATCCGCTTTCGCTCGAGGGGGCTGTTGGATGTCATCAGGCTGGGCTCATTATAAATCATGCGGGGCGCCGAGATCGGCCGCTTCTAGGCAATCGCAAAGAAACGTCAGGTGATCGGTGGGGTTCCACGCAATTACAGGAGCGAAGAATATATCCAGCTTAAGGCGGGGCCAAGCACGTGTGCAGGGGCTCAGGATCGGGTCAGCGTCGCGTTCATCGGCTGACCGAGCGGCATTGTGAAAACGAACCGGGTTTCATCAGGCGTCGAAGTGACGTCGAGCCGGCCGCCGTGCGCCTGCGCGATCTGCGAGGCGATATGCAAGCCGAGCCCGAGGCCCTGGCGGCTGTCGCGAACGTCGCCTCGAAAGAAGGGCTCGAATAGCCTTTCCATGGCTGATTCTGGAATTGGATCTCCGGCATTCCCGACCCAAAGTTTGAACTCGCCGCCCTCTGTCTTTGCGCCTACACGCACCGGCTGGTCCGCAGCCCCATGGGTGAGGGCATTGCCGATCAGATTAGACAGAAGTTGCCCGATCCGCGTGCGGTCGCAGTTGACGCGTTCCGTCAATTCGAAGCTGGTCTCGATCACGCGCTGGGGCGCGGCCGTCCGCAATTCGTCGACGACCTGCTCGAGGACCGGCTCCAGCGGCCTGGAGTCACGGCTCAAGGCGATGCCGCCCCCGAGCCGTCCGCGCGCGAAATCCAGGATGTGGTCGATGAGGTCCGACATGCGGGTGACGGTGGTATTGATCATGTCGAGGACGCGGAGATGCTTGTGCTCCTGCAGAGCGCCGGAGCGCTGCAGGATCCGCGCGCCGGCACTGATCGCTGCGAGCGGGTTGCGGAGGTCGTGACCGAGCACGGCGATAAACTGCTCGCGCAGTTCCGCAGTCTCCCGCTCGGTAGCAAGACCTTTCTGAAGTTCCGACCGTGCCTCCACCAATTGGCGCTCATAGCGCCGCCGGTCGGCCGCCTTGATGACCACTACCGCCGTAAACAGGAGGCCGCCGTCGACATCGCGGCGTTCGGCGGCGTTGGCAATCACCGGCAGCCGCTCGCCGGCCGCGGTCTCAAAGTCGAGCGCGAACTCATTGAAGAACCCCTGCATCCGCAGCAGCGGCGCGATGTGGGTTTCGTAGTAGATACGGCCGGCCATGTTTAGGAACTGATGGAGGCGGCGGCCGATGAAGTTGTCCGCCGCGATGCCGGTCCAGGCCGTGAGCGTAGCGTTTACCTTCGTGATGCGGCCGTCGGACCCGATCGTCAGATAACCGCACGGAGCGTTCTCGAATAAATCCTTGTACTCGTTGAAGGGTCCGAACTCAGACATATGCCCGGATGGCCGAGACGACCTCTGCCGGAGCGCTCAGGTTGGGACAGTGCCCGGTAGCCTTGAGGAATACGATCTCGCTGCCCGGGATCCGGCTTCTCACGAACTTTCCGACTTCCTCGGAGGCGATGATGTCCTCGCTGCATTGAAGGATCAGGGTCGGAACAGTCACCTTGGCGAGATCGGCCCTATTGTCGGATGTGAAGGTGACGCGCGCGAATGCCTTGGCAATCTCCGGGTCGGTCCGGCAGAAGCTGTTGGTCAGTTCCTCACCCAGTTCGGGCCGGTCCGGATTGCCCATGATCGAAGGCGCCATGGCGGCGGACCAACCCATGTGGTTGTCTTCGAGGAATTCGAGCAACTCGGCGATCTGCTTTTCGCTGAAGCCGCCTACATACTCGCCATCGTCGATGTACCTTGCCGACGGTCCCACCAGCACCATCCGTCCGAACAGGTCTGGAGCCGTCAGTGACGCGAGCACCCCGATCATCGCACTGACCGAATGGCCGACAAACACCGCGTCCTTCAACCCCAATGCGCGGCCGATCTCAACCACGTCTTCGGCATAACCGTGAAGCGTCGAATACTTGGACTTGTCGTAGGCCGTCAGATCCGACCCGCCTGCGCCGACGTGGTCGAAGAGCACGACCTTGAAGTCGCCCTCGAACTGCGGCGCCACGAACCGCCACATATTCTGGTCGCAGCCAAAGCCATGGGCGAACACGATAGCCCGGCTACCGCGTCCACTCACGTGGACGTTGTTTCTGGCCAATACATCCATGTTTGATCCTGATTGCCCTCGGTAGCTACGCGTTGTTGGACCGATCCTAGGCGGAATTTTTAGCGCTGCCCATGGATAAAGTTAGCGAGGCCGCTTGATCGCCGCTCTTGTTAATTAAATCGCCGACCCTGCCGGATCTTCCTTAATGCCACTCGCGACGATCCTGAGCATTCCGTCCTGTAATGGCCGCTGGAGCTTCAGCGCTTCCTCGGGAGGCGCCGTCATCCACGTCTCCACTTCCTCCGGCGTCGTCAGGATCACCGGCATTGCCTTCGGGTGGATGGCGCCAACCTCGGCATTCGGCTCTGCTGTGAGGAATGCGTAGAGGTCATTCGTGGTCTCGCCTTCCTTGACCTTTCGGACCGAGGTCCAGTTGGCCCAGATGCCGGCGAAGCAGGCGAGGGGGCGGCTTTCGTCGAGCGCGAACCAGATGTCGCCGCCCTCAGCCTTGTTGAACTCGCTGAACGAGTTGAACGGCACCACGCAGCGGTTTTCGACGCCTAGCCATCGCGTCCAATGCCTGCTTTTGACGTTGCGGATATTCGTCGTCCCGCTATCAGGCTCCATCCGGAGCAAATCCTTGAAGTCGACCGGCTTGCCCTTCGCCTGCAGCTTCTCCGCCCGCTTCTTGGTGGCATCCATCAGCGCCTTGGGCGATGACGGCATTCCCCAGCGCGCGGTGGCGAGTTCGCGGCCATCGGTCCCATTGCGCACGATCGGCGCCTTGTAGTCCGGAAAGACGCCGGGCAGCGGCGCCAAGTTACCGACATAACGATTGACGACCCGGAAGAGCGCGTTGATGGCGGCTTGGTTGGTAGTGATGGAGTAGAGGTTGCACATAATCTGGCTTGGGTCCCAATGGCCGGCGACGGGTCGATGCACAACGGTACGAGGGCATCTTGGCGTCAAAATAATCGATTCCGTGATTCCCTTCACAGTAACAATGACTTCGCCAATTTTTGGTGCCAAATCGCCGTGCAGGAACGACATCCGCCGATTGACTCCTACTGGATTGTGAGCGGACATAACAAGAACAAACAATCGTCAAAGCGTTCAAGAGGCCATGGGTGTCTCCGTCCAGCCGCCAGCAATCCGTCGCCTTCGCGAGCAAATTCAGTCGCTTGAGGGAACGCCGCAGCGCGCCCGTGCGGTCCTGCCGTTTGGGATCGGGGCCATAGACGACCGACTCCCCGGCGGCGGGCTGCCGCTTGGGGCGCTGCACGAAGTGGCGGGAGGCGGCAATGCCGCCATCGATGGCGCCGCTGCCGCTCTGTTCGCGGCCGGCATCGCCGCTCGGACCAAGGGCAAGGTGCTCTGGTGCATCACCCGGCAGGACCTATTCGCGCCTGCGCTGGCGCAGGTTGGTCTCGGTCCGAACCGGGTCATCTACGTCGATGCCTGCGACGAGAAGTCGGTACTGGCGTGCTTCGAGGAGGGAGTTCGTCATGGTGGCCTCGGCGCCGTCGTCGCCGAGGTGGCCAAACTCTCGATGACGTCGTCGCGCCGGCTGTCGCTCGCGGCCGAAGCTTCGGGGTCGGTCGCGATCGCGGTGCGCCGATGGCGACGTCAGATGGAAGCTGCGGACTTCGGCCAACCGACGGCTTCCGCGACGAGATGGCGGGTGTCGACACTGCCGTCGGCGCCTTTACCGGTGCCTGGCGTCGGCCGCGCCCGATGGCTGCTCGAGTTGATCCGATGCCGCGCCGGCGAAAGCGCGGATTTTGTAGTGGATGCGTGTGATGTCCAGGGTCGTCTCGCTCTACCTGCCGAATTGGCCGACCGACCGGCTGCGGCGCAAGATGGGCGCCGCCGCGCCTGACGCGGCGTTACCGCTGGTGCTGGTCAGCCAGACCGGACGCCGCCGCGATGTCGTCGCGGCCAACGCCGCTGCGTTGACGGTCGGCCTGCGCATCGGCATGCCCGCCACCAAAGCCCAGGCGCTGGTGAAGGAGCTTGTGATCCATCACGCGGATCCGGTCGCCGACGCGGAAGCGCTCGAGCGTCTCGCCGTCTGGGCGCTGCGATATTCGCCGGTCGTTGCAGCCGACGATGCCGATGGTCTTATCATCGACGCCACCGGTGCCAGCCATCTGCATGGCGGCGAGGACGCCCTGCTCGCTGACATGGTCGCGCGCCTGGAAGTGGTTGGCATGACCGCCCGCGCGGCGATTGCGGACACCAGAGGCGCCGCGCATGCCTTGGCGCGTTTCTCTGCCCGGCCGGCCCTGGTCGTTCCGGAGCAGGAGAGCGCGGAGCGGATCAAGCCGCTGCCGATCGCCGCGCTGCGGCTGGACCCCGACCTGGTCGGCAACCTCCGCAAGCTGGGCTTCGAAACGATCGCCGAACTGCTGGCGACGCCGCGCGCGCCGCTGACGCTGCGCTTCGGGCCCGAGCTCGGGCGCCGAATGGATCAGGTGACCGGCCGCACGGGCGAGCCGATAGAGCCTATCCGGACCCCGGACATCGTGGAGGCCCAGCAGCTTTTCGCCGAACCGATCGGCGCGGCCGAGACCATCGCGCGCTACGTTGCCAAGCTCACCGTCATCCTCTGTCGGGAGCTAGAACTGCGCGGCCTGGGTGCCCGGCGCCTCGATCTCCTATTCGGCCTGGTCGATAACCGGGTGCAAGCGATCAGGGTAGGGACCGCGCAGCCGGTCCGGGACGTCAAGCGCCTGACGCGATTGCTGTGCGACAAGATCGAGACCGTCGATCCGGGCTTCGGCATCGACATCATGCGGCTGGCGGCGACCGCGGCCGAGCCGTTCGCCACGCGACAGACGATCTCGTCGCTGGTCGAGGAGCCGGAGCCGGACGTTTCCGGACTGATCGACATCCTGTCCAACCGGGTCGGGGAGAACAGGCTCTATCGGTTTGCGCCGGTGGCAAGCGACGTCCCGGAAAGGTCGGTCCAGCGGGTCGCCGCAGCGGCTCCTGCCTCCGGAGATGGCTGGCCGGCTAATTGGCCCCGTCCAGCCCGGTTATTAGCCCCGCCTGAGGCCATTGAGACGGTTGCGCTACTTCCGGACCATCCGCCGGTAAGTTTCACATGGCGGGGCTCGCGGCGGCGTGTCCGGCGGGCCGACGGTCCCGAGCGTGTGTTCGGCGAATGGTGGAAGCGGGACGCGGAACTGATCGCCGTCCGGGACTACTTCCAGGTCGAGGACGATGCCGGCGAGCGATATTGGATCTTCCGGGCCGGTGACGGCGAGGATGCCGCGACCGGATCCCACAAGTGGTTTTTGCACGGGATCTTCGGATGACCCGATATGTCGAACTCCAGGTCACGTCGCACTTCTCATTCCTGCGGGGCGCGTCATCGTGCGAAGAACTTTTCGCGCATGCTGCCAACCTGGGGATCGAAGCGCTGGCCGTCGCCGACCGCAACAGCCTCGCCGGCATCGTCCGCGCGCATGAAGCCGCCAAGGTCACCGGGGTCCGCCTGATCGTCGGCTGCCGGCTCGATCTCGCTGACGGGACTTCCATCCTGGTCTACCCGACCGACCGGCCGGCGTATTCGCGGCTGTGCCGGCTGCTGTCGGTCGGCAAGAAGCGGGGCGGCAAGGCGAAATGCATCCTCAACTGGGACGACTTGGTCGACTGGTCGGAAGGCCTCATCGCCGTGCTCGTTCCGGACAGTGCCGACGACACCTGCGCGCTGCGGCTTCGCAAACTGAGGGCTACGTTCGGCGACTGGTCCTACATGGCGCTGACGCTGCGCCGGCGTCCCAACGACCAGTTGCGCATCCACGAACTGAACAACCTGGCGCAGCGCTACCGGGTCGCGACGGTCGTCACCAATGACGTGCTGTTTCACGAGCCGGCGCGGCGCATCCTGCAGGACGTGGTGACTTGCATACGTCACAACGTCACCATCGATGAAGCCGGCTTCCGCCGCGAGCGGCATGCGGACCGCTATCTCAAGCCGCCGGAAGAAATGGCGCGGCTGTTCTCGCGCTATCCGGAAGCGGTAGCGCGCACGATGGAGATCGCCGCCCGCTGCACCTTCAGCATGGACGAACTCGCCTACCAGTATCCGGAAGAACGGACGATGCCGGGGCTGACGCCGCAGCAGGCGCTGGAAAAGCTCACCTGGGAAGGCGCTGCGGGCCGGTATCCGGAAGGCCTGCCCGACGACGTCAGGCCGAAGCTCGAGCACGAGCTCCGGCTGATCGAGCGGCTGCAGTACGCGCCTTACTTCCTGACGGTGAATTCGATCGTCCGCTTCGCGCGGTTTAAGGACATCCTGTGCCAAGGCAGGGGGTCGGCCGCAAACTCCGCCGTCTGCTACGTGCTCGGCATCACTTCGATCGATCCGGAACGCAACGATTTGCTGTTCGAGCGCTTCGTTTCCGAGGAACGCCGCGAACCCCCGGACATCGACGTCGACTTCGAACACGAGCGACGCGAGATCGTGATGCAGTGGGTATTTGATACCTACGGCCGCAATCACGCAGCACTCTGCTCGACCGTGATCCGCTATCGCGCCAAGGGCGCGCTGCGCGATGTCGGCAAGGCCCTCGGTCTGACAGAGGATCTCATCAAGATGCTGTCGTCCCAGATCTGGGGATGGTCGGAGGAAGGCGTTGAGCCGAAGCATGCCGAAGAACTCAATCTTAACCTGGATGACCGGAGGCTGAAGTTGGCAATCGTCTTGGCCCGCGAGCTGATCGGGACGCCACGGCATCTGTCGCAGCACCCAGGCGGCTTCGTGCTCACCCATGACCGGCTGGATGAACTGGTGCCGATCGAGCCAGCGGCAATGCCGGACCGCCAGGTCATCGAATGGGACAAGGACGACATCGACGCCTTGAAGTTCATGAAGGTCGACTGTCTCGCGCTGGGTATGCTGACCTGCATGAAACGCGCGTTCAATTTCCTGGCCGAAACGAAGGGCATCGAATTGGATCTCGCGACCATCCCATCGGAAGACCCACGCACCTACGCGATGATCCGCAAGGCCGACACGCTCGGGACCTTCCAGATCGAAAGCCGCGCCCAGATGGCGATGCTGCCGCGGATGAAGCCTCGGACGTTCTACGATCTCGTCATCGAGGTCGCCATCGTTCGTCCTGGTCCCATCCAGGGTGACATGGTGCATCCGTATCTGCGCCGGCGCGAGGGCAAGGAGCCGGTTGTGTTTCCGAAGCCCGAGCTTGAGAAGGTGCTCGGCAAGACGCTGGGCGTGCCGCTGTTCCAGGAACAGGCCATGCGCGTCGCCATCGAATGCGCGGGCTTCACGCCAGGGGAGGCCGACCAGCTTCGCCGCGCGATGGCGACGTTCAAGTTCACGGGCGGCGTTTCCAAGTTCAAAGACAAGCTTGTCGAAGGCATGGTCGAGCGCGGTTACGCGAGAGACTTCGCCGAGAAGACCTTCAGCCAGCTGGAAGGCTTTGGCAGTTACGGTTTCCCGGAAAGCCATGCGGCATCGTTCGCGCTGATCGCCTATGCGTCTTCCTGGATGAAGTGCTGGCATCCGGATGTGTTCTGCGCATCGCTGCTCAACGCGCAGCCGATGGGTTTCTACGCGCCGGCGCAGATCGTGCGCGACGCCCGCGACCACGGCGTGGAGGTCCGGCCAGTCTGCATCAATGCATCGCGCTGGGACTGCACGTTGGAGCCGGTCGGCGACGATAGGTTCGCAGTCAGGCTGGGATTCCGGCAGGTGCGCGGTCTCGCCAACAAGGACGGCGCGGAGATCGTCGCGGCCCGCGCGGAACGGCCGTTTGAATCCATCGACGATCTCTGGCGTCGGTCCGACGTTCCGGTAGCCTCGCTGGTGGAGTTGGCGGAAGCCGACGCTATGAACGAGTTCCTCGGTCTCGCCCGCCGGGAGGCGCTGTGGGCTCTCAAGGCGCTGCGCGACGAGCCACTCGAGTTGTTCGCCGCCGCGACCAGACGGGAAGCGCGGACCGTCGAGGAGATTCGTGAGCCGCACGTCGCGCTGCGGCCGATGACGACCGGAGGCGAGGTCGTCGAGGACTATCGCCATGTCGGGCTCACGCTGCGGCAGCATCCTGCGAGCTTTTTGCGGGCCGATCTCGCGAACCGCCGGATCGTCACCTGCAACGAGGCGATGAACGCCCGCGACGGCAAATGGCTGACCACCGCGGGCCTAGTGCTGGTGCGTCAGAAACCAGGATCTGCCAAGGGTGTCATGTTCATCACCATCGAGGACGAGACCGGCGTGGCCAACCTGGTGATCTGGCCATCGCTCTACGAGCGCCAGCGCCGCATCATCCTGGCCGCTGGCATGATCGGTGTGCAGGGCCGCGTCCAGCGCGAGGGCGAGGTTGTCCATCTCGTTGCGAACCAACTGACCGATCTGTCGGCGGAACTCGCAGCCGTGGGTGAACGCGACGTCGGCTTTCCGCTGCCGCACGGGCGCGGCGACGAATTCCATCACGGCAGTCCAGGTGTCGATCCACGCAGTCTGCCTCCGAAAGGTCCGAAACCGCGGGACATCTACGTGCCCGACCTGCACATTGACAGCATTAAGGTGAAGACGCGGGATTTCAGATAGGCCATCGTCTAAACGGGTAAGGATCCGTGTGATGCCCAAAGCCACACATTTTGCGATCTCGGCCGGCATGATGGGTTGGGTTGGTCGTCCATCTATGCAGATCAGTCGAGTTGACCCCCATATGTAACTTGGTAGTCTGCGGCTCATGGGCATATTCAGCAAACAGCACGGAACTCTCGTCCCCATCCACGAAGACAACGCGCATACGAAGGACTGGTTGGTTCTTTTAGAGGCTGCCACAATCGTCGGCCAAGAACGCGACAAGCTACGGGTCGCTCTCACGACGCAGGACAGAAAGCTCGTGACAAAGCGTCGGCTCTTCCGCAAGCCGGAACACTTCCTTGTTCTGGATGAATACGATCCGCGAATACACGCGCTCTATTTTTGCCCTCAGCTCTACAAGAACGAAGACGGTAGTCTCGTCCCGTTGAGCGGCCCCGAAATCGGGCAATTGATGGCACAGGCACTCGAGGGCGGGGCGATCGAAAAGTCGCCGTGGTACGAGCCCGCCGACGGGGTTCCGAAAGATCCGGTCATCAAGGTCGGTCCCGGAATGGAATTCGACAGCCTGGTCGTTGACGCACCCGACCCAAAAGCCAACAGGTCCACGGCTCTCCGCGCAGTCGCGACACCCGACAAGGCGAACGGCTGACTCCGCAGCTTGTCGCCTTGTGGGGCATCGCTATCCGGCTGTTTCTGTCGGGCGTCCCGTGCGGTCTGAGCTTTCGTACGAAAGACGGGCCGACATGGCGACAGATGGCGACGATGCTGACGCTCTTCTGCCTCGGTTCATGCTCGCTCGCGGCGATATGGCTCAACTTTGTGGCTTGGGCTCTCGTCCCCCTGATCGTCGGCCATTGCGCGATCTTCTTGCTCGATCCGATCGCGGCGGACGCCGGAGAGGGGCCGTTGTATTTTCGCACCCTTAGGCGCCTCCAGATGCCGATCATCATATTGGCGCTGGCCATTGTGATCTCAGCACGGGCGTAGACGTGCGAGGAAGAGGAACGTGATGGCGCGCCAGGTTCTGCAATGGTTTTTCCGCAATCGCCAAACCGGCGCCATCACGGTCGCCCAGGCGCCCAACCTGGTCCTGTGGATTGTGATCATCGCCGCGGTCGCGAGGTGGATCTGGCCTTCGGCAGGCACTTTCAGTTTAGCCTGCACTGTCGTAGTGACGGGCGGTGTTATCGTATGGGCGGTCGACGAGATCGTTCGCGGCGTGAACCCTTGGCGGCGGTGTCTCGGGACTGCCGTGTTGGCTTACGAACTCACGACCATTCTTTGATGAATCATCCGGCTTGGTTACCGCGCATCCGGGCCTGAGCGATGTCGCGATCAGACCCTCCAGATGGTCGCTATTTGGGTGCCGAAAGCCGTAATTGCTTCAGGCCGTCTCGCAGTACCGGCAACTGCTTCTCCGCCAATTGCCGGATATCGTCGTTATCTGGCTTAGTGCTGTACCGCGTCAGCAGAAAAATGGCGGCCTCGAACTCGGTCGATTCGGCTGCGTAGAAATTCGCGAGATATTTTTCGCCGACTGCACCATCAAGACCGGCAAGGCGATTGCTTCGGTCGGCATTCGGTTCGTCGGGAAAAGTTATGTCGAGACGCGTCTTCTTTTGAAGCACTGCTAGTTGCTTGTCGCGCTTTTCGGCGGCGTCCGATTGAGACACCGCAAATTTCTTGACCGCGTCGTCCCCGCGTTTGTCGGAGCTGTCGGTGGTTGCCTGTTGGAAAAGGTCGAATTGATGCAACTCAAGGAGTACGTCGGACCCTGTCGGCGCCCGGTCCAGCATCTGATTGATGCCGGTCTTCTCGCTGACGCTCTGAGCGCAGGCAGGTGATGTAGCGAGTAGGATCGCGATGATCCACCTCATCTCGCGGCCGACGCGTTTGGCTTGGGCTGTTCCAGAAATTCAGCGACCAAAAGCTCGATCTCGCGTCGCGCGAACTCCACCTGGGCCCCGGCCATCGGCCGCTTGCGCAATACCGCCCTCATGATCCTATCGACGGTCGCTTGGCTCATGACGTGGCCTCGGTTTGCAATCGACCCCGAAGATCCGGGTTCGGCGGAAACAACGCTTCTTGCGCGGAGACATTGAAGAAAAACCGCGCCGCCCGGCCGGACAGCGCGGCTATCGTCGGCTTGCGGAATTACTTGGACATTCCATCCTTCTTCATTCCGTCCTTCATCATGCCGTCGTCCTTCTTCATGCCCATGCCGCCGGACTTCATCATGCCCTTCTTCATCTTCTTCTTCATCATCTTGTCCTGGGCATCCATCGGATTAGTGGTCTTCATCATGCCCGGGTTGGCCGACGTCGTGGTCTGCGCGGACGCGGCCGATAGCCCGCCAACGAATGCCACGCACACAGCCGCCAGAATAACTTTACGCATTTAAGCCTCCAAATGAGAAACAACGACATGAATACGTCGCATTCCGTGAAAGGTTCCGATTGGGCTCGGAACAAACAGCCGTCCGGGCGCTTTCCGGAGCGAGCCTAGGCCGGCCCTCTCTGGACGATCAGCAGATGAAAAGCGGATTCAAGAAGCGAAGTCGGAAGCTGTTTCCGCCGAGATGGCTGCCCGGCTATCCGTTCGCGTCTTCGCCTGTCGCCCATTGGATGGCCGTTTGGGGCCTGCGCAGAGCTTCCGCTTCGAAAATCAAAGCTCGTCGTAAGCCGGTGGCGGCAAGGACTCCTTCGAAGTGAAGCCCGCATGGTTCGGCGCATCGAGGATCGCGCTCGGCGTCCTGATCAGCCTTTTGTGCGCGGCCGCCGATGCGGGCGAACCACAATGGTCTAAGCTTCCGACCGCTCCCTACGTCCTGAACAACAAGCAGGACGCTCTTGCATTTGCCGGTTCCGGGATCGGGTGGTACGGCAATGGGACCGGGCAGGTTTATCGTACGACCGACCTCGGAGAGCACTGGAAGGCCGTCTGGAAGGGCCGTGGCACCTACGTGCGCGCGCTCGAATTCATCGATGAGAAGATCGGATTTCTCGGCAACG
Organism: uncultured Alphaproteobacteria bacterium; assembly: GCA_963790595.1. Taxonomy (GTDB): domain Bacteria; phylum Pseudomonadota; class Alphaproteobacteria; order Rhizobiales; family Xanthobacteraceae; genus Bradyrhizobium. The sequence goes on from CAWBPE010000003.1 coordinate 52,350, forward strand.
TCGGGCCGGGCTATTTTCCGGACGTGACCGACAAGCGTCCCCTCTACGTGACCAGGGACGGCGGCGAGCACTGGTCGCCGATCGCGCCGACGGCGGGACCGCGGATCGTCGGGATATGCGCGATCGACGTGCTCAAGGTCGACGGCAAGGTCTTGGCGGTCCGTGCCGGCGGAAGGGTCGGAGGGCCGGCGGGCATGCTCGAATCCTTCGACGAGGGCCGCACGTTCCAGGCCCGCGACATGCGCAACGTCACGGGCATGATCCTCGACATCCATTTCGTCGACGCCAACGTCGGCTTCATCGCCGGCGCGAGCGAAGCGGAAGAGGACAAGGCTCATGCGCGCATCCTGAAGACGACCGACGGAGGTAAGACATGGCGGGCCGTGTTCGACAGCGGCCGCCCTGGCGACAACAACTGGAAGCTCGCGTTTCCGAGCGCCATGGTCGGATACGGCACCATCATAAGCTACCAGGCGCCGGACGGCGAAGCGCGCGGCTACGTGGTCAAGACCGTCGATGGCGGCGAGCACTGGCGTAGGATGAACGTCACCGACGATGCCCAATGGGTGCCTTACGGCATCAACTTCCTTGACGAAATGCACGGATGGGTAGGGGGATCGACGGGCGGATTCGAAACCCGCGATGGAGGCGAATCTTGGCAGCAAGTCAACATGGGCCTGGCGACCAACAAAATCCGATTCGTGAAGCGCCCGGACGGTCGGGTCGCAGTTTTCGCGATCGGGCAAAGTCTCTATCGGCTCGACAGTCCGCCTTTGCCATAGGGCGATGCAGCGCGACCCGAGCGAACCATTTCGCTCGGCACCTGTCCCGTGCGCTGTCGTCGGCACGCCGATCACCTCGAGGAGCGGCCTCTGAAATCGAGAATCTAGCCGGAGCACCCCTTTCGGTGCTCGCCCACCCGATCCGCGCCGAGAACCCGCTATTGTGCGGTACCCGACTTATATTTTCGCATTCAAGGAACGATAAATCTTTGGGCACCTTGTCCCGTGTTTAAGGACGGGTGGAATGAGTGATGCCGTTGCGCAAAGACCCGTCGTGCTTGTGGTGGAAGATGATTTCCTGCTTCGGATAGACGCCGTAGATATCGTCAGAAGCGGCGGATTTGATGCCGTCGAAGCGGGAAATGCTGACGAGGCGATAGCGATCCTGGAGGCCCGACCGACGATCCACGTGGTCTTTACAGATATCCAGATGCCGGGATCCATGGATGGACTCAAGCTCGCCAAGTTCGTCAAGGACCGCTGGCCTCCTATCAAGATCGTGACGACGTCGGGCCGGGTCAGGATAGCCGGAGAGGATCGGCCGGACGGCGGACGGTTCATTCCCAAGCCTTATAGCCCGGCTCAGGTCATCGGGACGCTACGCGAACTGACGGCCAATTGACCCCGGTCACCCCTTACCGTTCCGTGGCTGCGGCCTGCTGCCTCAATTATCTCTTCGCCATGACCTGGCGAACCTTGCGAGCGAGCATTTCCCGCGAGTAGGGCTTGGAGAGAAGTTCCACTCCTATATCCAGACGACCACCGTGAACGATTGCGTTTTCCGTATATCCGGAAGTGAAAAGTACCGCGACGTCGGGAAGACGCTCCTTCGCCTTCCTCGCGAGTTCGGGGCTCTTCAGTGTCCCCGGCATCACCACGTCGGTGAACAGCAGATCGATTGCGACCCCGCTCTCGATAACCGTCAGCGCGCTGGCGGCATCGTTGGCGGTCAGGACTCGGTAACCGAGATCCCGAAGCGTTTCGACGACCGTGGACCGAACCTCCGCATCGTCTTCCGCCACAAGAATGGTTTCTGCTCCTCCGGCAATCGGCGTCGAATTGGATGACACCAGCGCGTCCTCACGCTGATCGGCCCTCGGCAAATAGAGTTTGATCGTCGTTCCGGTGCCTACCTCGCTGTAAATCCTGACATGGCCGCCGGATTGCTTGACGAACCCGTAGACCATCGACAGTCCAAGGCCGGTTCCCTTTCCTTCCGGCTTGGTCGAGAAGAACGGTTCGAATGCCTGCGCTATGACTTCGGGGGGCATGCCGGCACCGGTATCCGTGACGGCCAGCATCACGTACTGGCCGGCCGTAATGTCATGTGCGCGTGCATATTCGTCGTCGAGCGATGCATTTCCCGCTTCAATTGTCAGTTTACCGTTTCCGTCCATGGCATCTCGGGCATTGATGGCCAGGTTCAGAAGCGCATTCTCGATCTGGGCTGGATCGATAAAGGTATTCCAAAGTCCGCCCGCGATGATGGTTTCGATCTCGACGCGTTCGCCGATCGCACGGCGTAGCATCTCGTCCACGCCGGACACGAAGCGGCCGATGTTGACAACCTTCGGCTCCAATGCGGCACGCCGTCCGAACGCCAGCAATTGGCTGGCCAGTTTGCCGCCTCGGCTGACTCCGGCCAGCGCATTCGAGACGCGCCGCTCGGCGCGGTCATTGCCGGCGATATCCTTGGCAAGCAATTGCAAATTGCCGGAAATGACTTGCAGCAGGTTATTGAAGTCGTGCGCGACGCCGCCAGTCAGGTTGCCGATCGCTTCCATCTTCTGGCTTTGGCGTAGCGCATCCTGCGTCCTGTTAAGTTCCTTCGTTCGCTCCTCGACCCGTTGTTCGAGAGTTTCGGCGAGCGCCGCGAGCCTGGATTCTGCAGCTTTCTGATCTTCGATATCGGTGTTGGTCCCGATCCACTGGTCGATTTTTCCAGAGGCATCTCGGATCGGCACGGCGCGCGCAATGTGCCAGCGATAGAGGCCATCCGCGCGTCGAAGCCGAAACTCGGTCTCATAGGGTTCACCGCGCTCGCGGGCGCTGGCCCAAGCTGCCGCGGCAGCACCGATATCGTCAGGGTGGACCAGGACCGCCCACCCGTCGCCGTCCAGGGACCCGGGCGGAGAGTTGCCGTAGGCGTAGGTGCGGTCATTGAACCAATCGAGCTGGCCGTCGACCTTGGCGGTCCAGACATGGTTGGGCATCGACTGGGCCAGCAGGCGAAACCGCGTTTCGCTCGCCTGCACCGTCTGCTCGGCAATCTTGCGCGCTGTTATGTCCAGAAAGAGTACGGCAAAGCGCTCCGGTCCCGTCCGGCGGGCGCGGGCTTCGTACCACCGGTCGGCGAGAGCCGGAATGTGAACCTCGAATTGTACGGGCTCCCCGGTGTCGACGACCCTCGCGTACGTCGCGATCAATTCGTCCTGAATGCCGGGTATCGCTTCACGGACGGAGCGGCCTGCCGCGGCGGCGGCCGCAATTCCCGTCTGTTTCTCGAAGGCAGGATTAAGCTCGGCGAACCTGAAGTCGACCATGCGGCCGGCAGCGTCGCGGATGGCTTCTCCCACGAAGAAGCCTTCATGCATTTCTTCGAAGAGTCCGCGCCACCGCGCTTCGCTGATCTCGGTTTGCCGCCTTGCTTCCTTGATCTCAGTGATGTCGTAGGCAATGCCAACGAACCTCCGCGCTTCGATCCCGGGGGTGGAGACGACTTCGCCTCGCCGCGCGATCCAATAGATCTTTTTCGTTAGCGGATCGACGCGTCGGTATTCGGCGTATTCAAGCGGATTTGCTAGGTCTAGCTTGGACGGACCCGCGATCGCTCGATCTTCCGGATGAATGAGGCTTACCAGCAGATCGTCCGTGACGGTGACGTCCGAAGTTAGTCCCCAGATCCGACGGTACTCGTCTGAAACATCGAGCTTGCCCGACTCCGGATACCACTCGAAGGTGCCTACGTGGCCGGCCTGCTGCGCTATCCGGAGACGTTGCTCGGTGTGTATCCGTTCTGTCGTTTCGCGCACGATTGCGAGTACGCCAGCCCGGTTTCCTCGGTCGTCAAGGATCGGGCTGTAGTCGAGGTTGAGGAAGGCATCCGCAGGCACACCGTTACGCGCCAAAACAAGGTGCTGATCCCGGTAGGCAAGCGTCCGGCCTTCCTTGAATACGGCGTCCATGACGTGCCCGTTGAAATCGGCCACTTCCGGCCAGCCGAGCAGGACGTCGCTACCGAGCAGTCGCGGATGTCGACCACCCGCGAACTCCGCATAGGCGTCGTTGTAGATCATGACGCCGCTGGGTCCCCACAACATGACCATTGCGAGATCCGAGCCAAGAGCGACGGATGTCAAAGTCTTGACATGGGCAGGCCAAGCATCGAGCGGGCCTAGGGCGGTCTTTTTCCAGTCGAATTTGCGGATCAGGGCCGCAAGCTCACTCTCGTGGTTGGAGACGATCAATTGGCCGGTTCCCGATCGAAGCTCTGAGAGGGCGCTTCGAATGAATTCGAGCGCTTTGGCGGGGTTTAGCTCAATCTTTCCGGACAATACACCGATTCCGGCTGGTCCTTTGCGGCCGGGGCGCGTCTGGCCGCCGAACGATTCATCTGGCTTCCGACCGGCTTTCGGCCCATCAGTGAGGGAACCGCTTCCGCCCCTGTGTTAGTGAGGACGCCGTGGGACCTAGAGTTCAGCTTCCACAAGCTATCGCCGAAGTTTACATTACGGAACAGCTTCAGCGCCGGCTCGCGCCGGCGCCCGACTATCTCCGGGAGAAGCTGGCGATCCAGGACCTCGCCGATCACATGACCGACCACCCGGGCGAGATCCTGCCCAGGTTGGTCCAATTGGCGATGGAGCTCTGCGGCGCCGAGTCCGCCGGCATCAGCGTTCTGGAGCCCGAAACTGCGCAATTCCGCTGGTTCGCCCTCAGGGGCGTTTTGTCCGTTTTCGAAGGCGCGACAACGCCGCGCAACTTCAGCCCCTGCGGCGTTTGCCTCGACGAAAACGGCCCCGTCCTGATGGAGAATCCGGAGAGGGTCTACGACTGGATCCGGGATGCTAATATTTGCGTCCCGGAAGTGTTGTTGGTCCCGCTGGTCATGAAAGGACGGGATTCCATCGGAACGCTTTGGATCGTCGCGAGCGACACGCACCATTTCAACGGCGAACACGCGCGGATGATGACGGAGTTGTCGGCCTTCGTGGGCGTCGCGCTAAGAATGATCCAGACCGAAGAGCAATTGAAGGCAGCGCTTGAGAAGCAGGAGACGCTGACCAAAGAAATGAGCCACCGCGTCAAGAACCTGTTCGCGATCACGGACGCCATGATCCGAATGACTTCGCGTACGTCATCCACCAAGGAGGAGATGACCGAGCGCTTGTCGGGTCGCGTTCATGCGCTGGCGAACGCGAATGCCCTGGTGCGGCGTTCGTTCGGCGACGCCGGAGCCGCGGGCGTCGGTCTATCGGAACTTATCGGAAAAGTCCTGCTGCCTCACGATCATGCGCATTGCGAAATGTGCGGACCAGATGTGACCTTGGGCGATCAGGCGACGAACAATCTCGCTTTGGTGTTCCATGAGCTTGCGACCAACGCCGCCAAATACGGATCCCTGAGCGTCCCGACCGGGTCCGTCTCGGTAGGATGGAAAGTGGACGGCGACAATTTGTCGGTAAATTGGAAAGAAATCCGGGGTCCGAAGATTTCGACGCCGGAAACCAAGGGCTTCGGTTCGACATTGGTCGAGACGACGATTGTCCGTAGCGGAGGCACCATTGCATCGGACTGGCAGGCCGACGGCCTATCCGTGGTGCTGAGCGTGCCGTTGAACAGCTTGCAGCACTGACGACTCGCGCCGGTACGCTACTAAGACGCCGGCACGGGTTTTGCTCGGCAGATTCGCATTTTCGTCATGGCTCTCTGCACGGCTCGATCTCCGCTGCGTGTGACGCGGCTCCGAATAGTGACCCTTTCGGAGTCCCACATTAACATTGACCCCAGCGGAGGCCGGCCGATTGTGTCTTCAAAGCTCGCTGGCGATCAGGTCGTATTCCGACCTGATCCTCTTCTTTCCGTAGGCCCGTTCAAGACGTCGGATCGTGAAGTGCCCTCGGGCCACGTCCTGGAAATGTTCGATGAAGGCGTAGTTAACCGCGGCACCGCCGAGGGCGCCCAAGACCGGGAGGGCCTGCACGGCCACCTTCTGGGTGACGACCAGTCCGAAACGCGCTGCGACCTGGGTGACGAACTTCAGGAGAATGGGCGCGCCTTCCTTGATGACGCCGCGCTCAGCGACGAAACGAGCGGCTTCCGTGACCGTCTTGGCGAGCATGCCTCTGATGGCAAAGTATCCGCTCTCCGATGCGTCGGCCGAGCCTGCGCGCCCGCCGAGTGCAAAGACTTCCACGCAGGACAGTGCCGACTCCGGATTGGAGAGGTCCTCGCCCTCGCTCTGTGCGATGTCCGCGATCGAGCGCAGCATGATGACGGTGGACACCGGCAATTCGACGGGAAGCGCCGCCAGCCCGAACGTCCCGCCTGCGGCGCCCGACGCCGTTGCAAGGGCGCGATGCAACAACTGTGAACCGGGCCACGATGACTGCGGCAGTGTGCGCAGCGCGACCTTGAGCGCCGCCTCAAGTCCCTTCGCGGTCGCCGAAGTGATGGCTTTGGATGCGAAGGAAGGCAGCGCCAACCCGATCAGTTCGACGGGCTTGCCGATAATGTTGGTAAGCCGCGCGGCAAGCCCGGGCAGCTCGAGCGACCTGACCGCCTTCCGCAAGGCTTCGAGGTCTTCAAAGGAAATGTCGGTGGGCTCTCGCAGTGACACACCTTGTTCGGAATCGATGACTGTAGGCAACATCGATCAGTCCAGTGCGGCCTGCCGGACCTTGCCTTCAAGATCGCCGCTAGTGTGATCCTCGACAAGCTGAGTCAGGGACGTCTCGTGCAGTTTCGAAAGCACGTCGTCGAGCTTTGCGGTATCCGGCTCGCCCGCGGCGAAACTCGGCCCGTAGATCTTGCGCAGTGTTCCGACTAGCGTGTTGCCGTGCTTCCGGCTGATCTCGCCGTTCTTATCGCGATGGCGGTCGTCGATGCTCATGAAACGGCTTCCTGTTCTTTTATCCGGCCTTGCGGGCGCGTGCCGGGCGCGATTTCTTTGACTCCTTGGCGGCGACCTTCTTGCCTTCGCCCTTGCCGGGTATCGCCATCAGCATCTCGCGTTGGCCGGAGGGAGCCTTCTTGGTTGGTTTCTTAGCTGCTGCCGAGGGCGTAGGTGCCTTGCCCTCAGACGTGAGGCTCTTGCGAAGCGCGTCCATCAGATTGATCACGTTACCAGTGTCGCGGGACTTGACGGCCGTGCGGACAGGCTCGCCCTTGCGCTTTTGGTTGAGCAGTTCGACGAGCGCATTCTCGTAGCGGTCCTCGAACTTGTCGGGTTCAAAATCGGCGGACTTGGTCTCGACGATGTGCTTGGCCAGGTCGAGCATTTCCTTGGTGACCTTCACGTCCTGGATATCATCGAAATACTCGTTCTCGTCCCGGATCTCGTAGGGGTACCGTAGGAGCATGCCGACGAGGCCCTTCCCCCGGGCCTCCAGCGCGATGATGTGCTCGCGGTTAGTCAGGACGACGCGCGCAATCGCGACCTTGTCCATCGTACGAATGGTCTCGCGGATCACCGCATAGGCGTCGTGGCCGACCTTGCCATCCGGCACGATGTAATATGGCCGTACCAAATAGAGCTCGTCGATCTCGGACCGCGGGACGAATTCGTCGATGTCGATGGTACGGGTGCTTTCGAGCGCGATGTTCTCGAGCTCATCCTTGTCGACGGTGACATAGGTGTCGGTATCGACCTTGTAGCCCTTGATGATGTCGTCAGAGGCAACTTCGTCGCCGGTCTCGGCATCGACCTTGGTGTACTTGATGCGGTGGCCGGTCTGCTTGTTTATCTGGTTGAAAGTAACCTTTTCCGTCTCGGAAGTCGCCGGAAAGAGCGCCACTGGGCAAGTCACAAGCGACAGCTTCAGGAAGCCCTTCCAATTTGCCCGCGGCGCCATCTCGTCAACTCCCTTACACCAGCCGGCGACTCAATCGGCTAACCGGTCCAGGGTTCCCTTTGGGCCACGGATTCAGCACTCCGGGCAGGTGTCTCCCACGGTTTCCAGCACCCCCTGCACGGCCGCCACGCATTCTTCCGGCGACAAGCCGCTGAGAGGGTGTTCACGAGCGATACTCTCGGCCATTTCTCGAGCATGGGGATCTGCCCGGTCTTTTGCCCAGCCATGCGCGTCGCATTCATGGATGGCGCCAGCCTCAAGCAAAACGCTGGTCGCCCATCGGTCCACCACCTTGAAATTCGGCCGTCGCTCTCTTGTCAGCATCATGCACCTCGCTCGGACAATGAATCCGCCGACCGGCATGTTGGTTCCTGGAAATTCTCTGATAGGCGCCGAGGACCAAAGAAGGCGCTGCAGCCGCAGATCGACGAGGTCTGGCAGCCATGCGAAGCCAAGGACTCGCGGGGCCGGACCGTTGTCGCTGAAGGTGAAGTTCAACGACTTCGAAATCATCACCCGCGCCCGGCATCAACGTTCTGAATTTTTCCCCCGCGGCAGGAGCACCAAGTCGGCCGCTTCCTCGGCGTCTTTGAGGAGGGCCTTGCGCGGCGTACCGATCTGCGCGCGCATCGTCAGGCCGCGGGCGAGGTCGAGGACCTGGCTCGCGCGCGCGGCTGCGGGAAAGTCGGACGGTACTTCTCCCGCGCTGATCGCGTCGCAGAATCGGCGCTTCACCAGCGCCATGCCGCCAGCGACGGCGTCCTTGAGGAACTGCCGGACCTCAGCGTCGTCGACGAGGGGCGCGACGCACACCAGAAGACATCCTGGAGCAGATCGTTCCTCGGTCGCACTTTCTACGGCGTGCCTCATGAAGCCGACGAGCGAGTCGCGAAGAGGCGGCGGCGAGAAGAGGGCCTTCGCAGCGCGAGCGCCCTTGTGGTGCGTCTCCCCTGAAGAGGAAACACCCCGAACGTTGGCAGGCGTGTCAATGCCAGCGTTAGCTACCAGAAACATGCTTTACCCGGCATAGCGTGGTTCGGGCGCGGTTTGCGAATTTCCTGGATAGCCTTTTTGACGAGTTGCGGGAGCCGTAGGGGATGTGCTTTGCCCTGGGCCGCAAGCTTGCGGAGACCGCAGGCTCACGCAATTAGCTACTCAGCCGCTGCAAGTGCGTTCGAAGCTCTTTCCACTTCGCTTATCGCCGACATGACATTATCCGTCGCGGTCTGCTGGATCATGTGGCCGTTCCTGGCGATCCGATGATAGCTACTTTGGGAGACGTCCGAATGTAGACGGGCCGACTGGGTATCGATGTCGATCAGTCTGTCCTGCTCGCCGGCGAGGATCACGACGGGCATCCTCAGATCGGCGTACTGATCTCGCAACATGAAGGCGTCCGGAATCATGAGCCCCGCCTCCTCAGCCGATGCCCTGATCTGGGACGGGCGGAGCGCCATCTCCTTGGGGAAGGACTCGAACTTCTCCGGTACGGATCGCGGTCCGAAGATTTTCGACATCATGAACGGCCAAGTAGCCCAGCTCAGCAGCGGTGAAACGGTGTAGCGGAGGATGTCCCCGACCAACGGAAGCGCCGGCGCGGCCATCGCAACGACTGCGGGCTTGATCGTCGGATAGTAGTATCCCGATGCAAGAACGAGACCCCGAACCAGGGCGGGATATTTCAATCCTATGGATACCGCGACCGAAGCGCCCCAAGAGTGCCCCAGAACGATGGCGCTGGAGACGCCGATCTGCGCCAGCGCGCCTTCGATGAGGTCGGCCTGGGCATCCGGCGTCCAAACGACGCTGCGCGGCCGCTCGCTGTGGCCGAACCCGGGGCGGTCAAAAACAATGACGCGATGATCCTTGGCGACGAGATCGACGAGGCCGCTGCACTCGAAGTCTTGGATCATACTGCCGTTTCCGTGCAGCAGGACGACCGGGTCGCCTGAACCGCGCTCGACGTAGTGAAGCCGTACGCCGTTCACTTCGAGGAACCGGCCTGCCGGAGGATTGTCCCGTTCGGCCTTTTTGGCGAGGTGCCAGTTAAGCAGGGCGGTCGCGACCAAAGCCCCGACTGCGACCGCTGAGGCCGCCACGATGGAAGACGCTCTGGAGTCGCGGCGCCGGGAAGGAACCGATCGGCGAATTCGCTTGATGGAACGGGATGCGTTCATGGATCACCACGGGGGTGCCACACGAAAATCCGGACGATCCAGAGAAATGTTGCGGCGCGGAATGAACAAGCGCCACCCCGGATCGTTCCGAATTTCTCGCCGTCATGATTCCGAGCTGTTCCTTTCCGTTTACGAGACATCGTACAAATCCCGACCCAATGCTGGGACAAGCGCTGGCGCTATTATCGTTGGGCTACTCCCGGCATTTTTTGATGTCGTCGGTCAAAACGCACGGATCCGGACTCGCGTTGAACTCTACTCACAAGCGCTCATGCCAACGGGCTTATCGTCAAAATCCCTTTTTCCTGCTCTTGTCCAATGTCACCTTTCGGTATGCAAACCGCGGCGGCTTCCTCGGCAGCTTGACGATAGGCTTTCGCTCCTCGCTGCCATCCGCGAACGTCATCAGGAGAAAGCGTTCATCGCCTTGCTGCACGATCTCGATACTGGTTGCAGTCTTCACCATGGCCAAAGAACTCAATTCACCAAGGCCAGTTCCTCCCGCCTAGTTGCCCGGTCGCAGCGCAACCGGGACCGCCTATCCGCCAGGACGGAGTTACCGCCCCCCGTCGCCTTCGCGCCGGCCTTGCCGCGGCCGCGAGTTCGATCCAGGACGGGGCATGGTCGCTCGCTTCGGCCTCGCCGCGGATGTCCCGGTCGACGCCGGCCGCCTTCAATCGCGGCGCGACCGAGGGGCTCAGGAGGAGGTGGTCCAGCCTCAAGCCGGCATCGCGTGGCCACCTGTTCCTCAGATAACTCCAGAAGGTGAACATCGGATCGTCCGGATGGAGCGTTCTCAATGCGTCCGTCCAGCCGGCCGCCAGCAGCTTCGCGTAAGCCGCACGGGGCGCCGGTTGCAGCAGCGCGTTGTCTTTGAAAGACCGCGTCGCGTAGATGTCGAAGTCCGTCGGCACCACGTTGTAGTCGCCTGCGAGGACGGCCGGGGCGTCCTGCGCCAACAATCCGGCTGCGTGGTCGACTAGGCGGTCGAACCATTCGAGCTTGTACTTGAATTTGGGGCCCGGCTGCGGGTTGCCGTTCGGCAGGTAGATCGAGGCGACCGCGATGCCCTCGACGGCGGCCTCGATGTATCGGCTCTGCCTGTCATCCGTATTCCCGGGCAGCACATCGCGGATCAGTATCGGCTCGCGTCTTTGGGCGAGAATGGCGACGCCGTTCCACGACCGCTCGCCCTTCCAGACTGCGTGGTACCCAGCCTTCCGGATTGCATCGACGGGAAAGTCGCCGTCCGTGCATTTCAGTTCCTGGAGGCACACGACGTTTGGCGCGGTTGCGGCAAGCCATCGCAGCAGGTTGGGAAGGCGGCGATTGACATTATTGATGTTGAAGGTAGCGATCCGCACGGCGGTCCTGCGCCCATTTATTGGCGGGCCACGATCTTCGAACTACGCGCTGCGCAGCCAGTCCGATCGACTGGGGTCCCTGCCGCTTATGCCGGAAATCAGATTAGGTAGAAGTACGCGCAGATCCCGTGCCACGGCGAAGCAGCCGGCGTCGGCGAGCACTTCTTCGGAAAACCCGCCTGTCAGAACACCGGCAGCCTTCGTGCCTGCCTCGATGCCTGCTTCGGCGTCGTATGGCGTATCGCCGACCATGACCGTCTGCGAAGCGGCGAGACCTAGCTTGCGTAACGCGATGCCGACCAGGCGAGGGTCCGGCTTGCCATGCTCGAGGTCGTCGCCGCAGGCCGTCGCGGTGATGTGGTCGCGGGAGTCCAGAAGCAACATGTGGCGCGTGAAGGAAAGCCCTTTGCAATCGGTGGCGAGCGCGATGCGGCCGCCTTGCTCCGCCAGGATCCTGATGACGTCGCGCGCCCCTTCCAGCGGCTCGACGCTCGGAAGGTAGTCGCGTTCGTAGATTTGGCGGCGATCCTCAAGGATGGCAATTCGCTCGCGGTCGGATGCATCCGGGACGACGAGTTGCAGCGTCTGATCACCGTCGAGGCCCGAGTAGAGCCGCAGCGTGTGAATGGGAACACGGTATCCGGATTTTTCCAGGGCGTCCTGCAAGCTGTGCTGGTTCTGCGCGACGCTATCGAGGAGCGTGCCTTCGACATCGAATATGAATCCTTCGAACATAGCCCCTCTCGATCCAGCGGTGCCCGCCTTTGAAATAAGGGGCCGGAGCCGCCGATGTTCCATCTGCCCGGTGAGTTCCCGTAAGTGGGGCGCTCGAGGCCCCGACCCGTACAGGCGGCCGCCGGCGTTCCATTGTGACAGTTGGATGAACCTCCAAGCTCATCGAGCGTTGGAAGACCCCATTTCTCAATCCTTGGACGTAGCCGATGGCAACCCGACTTCGATCGCTCCGGCAAGCGCTTGTCGCGCGGCGCCTGCCGGTGACCGTCCGACCGACCGACGCAGACCTCGCCATTGCTCGCACCGTTGCGCGTAACACCGGTGCAGAGCCGCAGAGACTCGCCCGCGCCCTCACTTGGGGCGCCGACGAAAAGGTCCTGCTGGTTCTGACGGCTATCGGCTGGCTCGCATCGCGAGGCGCTCGGGAGCCGCTGCGGCGCGCCGCCAATCACGCCGTGCTTGTGGCGGCCGCGGCGTCGTTGCTGCCTCACGGCATGAAGCGGCTCGTCGACCAGACCCGTCCCGACCGGACTACGGTGGTCGGTCATCTGCACGGGGTTTCGTTTTCCGGTAGGCGCGAGGACGCGTTTCCTTCGGGCCACGCGCTGCACATGGGTGCGCTGGCGTCCGCCGCCGGCGCTCTGCCGGCGGGGCCTCGTCGCGCAGTGCGAACGCTTGCCATCGGCCTCTCGCTGACACGCGTCGCGGTCCTGGCGCACTGGGCGAGCGACGTGGTCACCGGATTCGCCGTCGGCATGGCCTTGGAGCGGCTTCTCCGAAGTTGGACCGGTTTCCCGCAGAAGGAGGTTCATTCCGCTCCGGACCCGAAAGGCCATACCGCGACCGACGGCCGATTGTGAGACAGGGGAAGCGCCGGATGACGGAGTACGTATTTAGATTTCTCGTGGGCGGCATCGTGGTGTCGGCGTTCGCGATGCTGGGAGACATGCTGCGCCCGAAAAGCTTCGCTGGACTCTTCGCGGCAGCACCATCCGTTGCTTTGGCGACGCTTGGCATCGCCGTCTACGTGCACGGCGCGGGCTACGCGGCCCGGCAGACCTGGGCCATGACCGCAGGGGCGGTCGCACTCGCCGTCTACGGCGGGGCCGTGTGCCACCTTCTAATGCGCGCACGGTTTCGCGTAATATCCGCGACGCTGGTAGCGGTCGTGGTCTGGCTGGTCGTCGCATTCGGCCTGCTGGCCGTTGCCGGAGGCCTCGCATGAGCCCGATCAGCTTGTCGCCTTCGGCACTCAAGGAAGGCCGCCCGTACGAATACCTGGTCCGTTTCCTCCTCGGAGGCGCCGCCACGGTCTTTACGGGGTTCGTCAGCAGCCGCTGCGGCGCGGCGATCGGAGGCCTGTTTCTGGCTCTCCCGGCGATTTTCTGCGCGAGCGCCACCCTGATCGAGAAGCACGAAATCAGGCGCAAGCGCGAGGCAGGGCTGGATGGTCGGCGCCGGGGCGAAGAGGCGGCGGCGCTGGAATCGGCGGGCGCCGTGCTCGGCGCCTTAGGCATGCTGGCCTTCGCGGTCGCGTTTTCGCTGACGGTCGAAGAAAGCGTTCCGGGCGCGTTCATCTCGGCATCGCTCGCTTGGGCCGTCGTCTCGATTGCGGGTTGGTTCGTCCGCCGCAAGATGCGCACGGTGCGCAGATTGCGGGGCGTCAGAAACTTGCTTCCGTTGGGTCCGGCCGGCTCGGAGAGAGACGCCTCGGGCTGACTCAACCGTCTTTCCAAGGACTGACTCGCGGGGAGTCGTTGGACCGGCCATATCTTGCAAGACCCCACGGAGCTTTGTCTGGGTTCAGCGACGCTTCGTTCGCCGTTACGCTACCCGGATACGGCTTCACCGCCGATATAAAAACAGCCGCCCGAAGGCGGCTGTCTGTCTTATTTGCGGTTCTTGTCCATGTCTTGCGCCATCTGAAGATGGTGCTGCAAAGCCGGAAGCGTCTTGCCCGCCCAGTCTTTCAACTTCGGATCGTCTCCCCCCTTGGCGTAACGCTCGAAGAGGGACGTTGCATCCTTGTGAGCACTGACCTGCATTGAATCGTACTCGGACGCGAAGTCTTCCGGCTTGGAATCCTTCAGCTTGCCGAGCTTCTTCTGCGAGGAATCGTCGAGCGCGGTTGGAAGCGCGGCCTTCATGTCGCCGGAGACCATCCCCTTAAGCTCCGTGCTGGTCTTAGTGTGGTCGGCGATCATTTGGCCGGCGAAGGCCTTTTCCGTCGCGTTACCCTTCTGCTGCGCGATCTTGGCGGCCTCGATTTCTAGCATGTCGCTCATCGCGGCTTCCTTGATGAAATCCTCGGTCTTCGGCGCGATCCCGAGGGTGGAGTTCACGCCGGTCTTTTCAGCCGCGGACTGCGCAAATGCCGTCGACGAGAGGAAGATGGCTCCTAGGGCGATAATGGCAAGCGAACGTATCATGGTCGTATCCTTATGCTGCTTCGGCGTTGATGGCCTCATCGGCCAGTACGGTCAGGGCGTCGTCGGTCTTCTTCTCTTCGGCGAGCGTCTGATCCAGGAGCTTGACGGCGTCCTTCAAGTTGAGCTTGGCAGCCCACGTCTTGAGCGTGCCGTACCGCGAAATCTCGTAGTGCTCGACGGCCTGCGCGGCGGCGAGAAGACCGGCATCGAGCGCGGGCTCGCCTTCGTACTCCTCCATGATCTCCTTGCCCTCATCGAGAATGCCTTCGATGGCGTCGCACTTCTTGCCGCGCGCGGGCTTGCCAAGCAGTTCGAAAATCTGCTCCAGGCGCCCGATTTGGCCCTCGGTCTCGTCATGATGTTTTTCGAATGCCGCACGAAGCTGATCGGAATTGGCTGCCTTGGCCATCTTGGGCAGCGACTTGTAGATCTGCTTTTCGGCGTAGTAGATGTCCTTCAGTGTATCGAGGAATAGAGCGTTCAAATCCTTCTCAGCCATGAGACCCTCCCGGTTCAGAAAATTGTCCGCTTCAACACAAATCCGTGAAGATGGTTCCTTTCGATAAGGTGCCTTTTCATTGGTCGGTCGAAGCTACGCGGAATGACCGGGATCGACATCTTTGGGCGTCTTCTTCTCGCGCTGCGGTGTCATCTTGGCCGGGCTTTCCTTGCCGGGGACACCGCGGGGTCCTAGCTTCTCGCGTTGAATATCATCTTCGGATTTTTCCGGTTCGCGGCCGTTGATCGGTTCGTCCGGCATAAGTGTCTCCTCGCTGCGATGCTGTCTTGTGGCCTCTGCTAAGCCGCGGGGCTCAAGGCGTCAGGACGACCTTGATGCAGCCATCCTTCTTATCCCGGAAGGTTTCGTAGAGCCCGGGACCATCTTCCAGTCTGGCGCGGTGCGTGATGATGTAGCTCGGGTCGATCTGGCCCTCCTCGATCCGCCGCAGCAAGTCCAGCGCGTAGCGGTTCACGTGCGTCTGCCCGGTCCGGATCGTCAGGCCTTTGTTCATGGCCGCACCGAATGGAATCTTATCCAGGAAACCGCCGTAGACGCCGGGCACGGAGACGATGCCGCCCGGACGGCAAGCCATGATGGCGGCCCGCAGCACGTGCGGACGGTCCGTCCCGAGCAGCACCGCCGCCTTTGCCTTGTCCAGCACGGCGTCAAATGAAGCTGTCGCATGCGACTCCGCCCCGACGGCGTCGATGCACTTGTCAGGACCGTGGCCGCCGGTCATCTCCTTCAGCTTCTCGAGGATGGTCTCATCGGCGCCGTCGAAGTCGATGGTCTCGGCTCCGGAAAGCCGGGCGAGCGCCAGGCGTTCCGGAACGTTGTCGATGGCGATGACGCGTGCAGCGCCCAACATCAGCGCGCTCCTGATGCAGAATTGTCCGACCGGTCCGCAGCCCCAGATCGCGACGATATCCGCCGGCTCGATCTCGCAATTGTCCGCGGCCATCCAGCCCGTGGGAAAGATGTCCCCGAGAAACAGCGCCTGCTCGTCGCTCATTCCGTTCGGGATCACGATGGGCGACACGTCCGCGTACGGCACGCGCACATACTCGGCCTGGCCGCCCGCGTATGCGCCGGTCAGATGCGAATATCCGAACAGTCCCGCCGTGGGATAGCCGAAGGCCTTGGTGGCATTTTCGGCGGTTCGGTTGGAGCGCTCGCAGACGGACCAGTTGCCTTTGCGGCACTGCTCGCATTCGCCGCAGCAGATCGTGAACGGGACGACCACGCGGTCCCCGACCTTCAGCTTCCTGTTGTCAGCTCCAACTTCCACGACTTCGCCCATGAATTCGTGGCCAAGCACGTCCCCTTTTTCCATGAAAGGAATGTAGCCGTCCATCAAGTGAAGATCCGAGCCGCAGATCGCACAGGCCGTCATCTTGATGATGGCGTCCCGTCCGTGCTCGATCTTCGGATCCGGAACGGTGTCGCAGCGGATGTCGCCCTTGCCGTGCCAACAAAGTGCCTTCATTTTTTTCCTAAACTGCTGCTTGCGATCCCGTGCCGTGCGCCCGGATCTTCGTGGTGAATGAGAGGAGAATCGACAGCGCTCCGATCACGTAGACGATCGCGCGGCTGTCGATCGGGAGGTTCAGAAGGGTTGGAGCTGCAAGCATGGCAATGCCGAACAAGGCGTCCAGCAGCAGATGAAAGCGGATCCTAAGGATCTTAACCAGGCCAAGCTCATAATCCGTCAGCATACTATAGCAGATGACGACGGCGCCGAGCGTCAGGAAGAAGATACGGGCGCTACCGGTCCATGCGAAATAGATCGACATCGTAATGACGATTAGGCCGACGAGGTAATCGGCAAGCCCATGGGCGATCGTCGGAATGAAGCGCATTGATTCTCGGTCCTGTAAGAGCGCCGCATCAACTTGCCCGCTAAGGAAGTGTTCCAATCCCCCACTATGTTCGCTTTCGGACTGAGGCTTCGGGCAGCGTGTGATCAGGAAAGAACCGGGTCGCACTGCCTTGGTGTTCTGGTGCGTGTGCCGAGCAAACTATCTGCCCGCGCGGGGCGGCATTGGCCTAGAAACACGCTCAGACTTCGATGCTCCAGACCACGCCCCAAGGACCCAAGGTGTTGTTATCGTCGGCGCCAGCGGACCAGAGACGACGGCCAGGCAGTGGCACTCGGCCTATAGGTCGGTCGGTCAAGTTGGTCGCAAGCCTCAATTGCGAGCCGTCGCCCAATTTCCAACGGGCACAAATCGAGCTTTTTTGCAAAATGCGGAAGCTTCCTGCGTTCCCGCCGATATTCTTCAGCCGGGGAACGATTTCACGACGACGGAGTGCCAGCAGATCGCGGTAAAGAGCAAGCCAATCGGCGTGCGATACCTCGTTCACCTCCTGCCAGTTCAGCTTGGCCGATAAAAAGGTGCTCTCCGCGGTGGGGTCAGGGATCGTCTCCCGCTTTTGCGGATCCTGGAACTCGGGGAATTGTGCAAATTCTGCCCTGCGGCCTTTGCGAACGGCCTCGGCAAGTTCCGGCTCAAAATGCGCAAAAAACGGGAACGGCTGCGAGGCGGCAAACTCCTCTCCCATGAAGAGCATTGGAATCTGCGGGAGCAGAAGATAAATCGCGACGATCGCCCGAACGGCTTCGTGCGGCGCGAAGGTCGTCAGCCGGTCGCCGAACGCCCGGTTTCCGACCTGGTCGTGGTTCTGGATGAACGACACGAAGGCGGTCGGCGGCAGATGGCCGCTAGGCTGGCCTCTCGGGCTGCCGCGAAAGGTCATCCGTTCACCTTGAAAGGCAAATCCTTCGGCGAGTGCGCGGCCGAATTTTTCCGTGTCGCCGGCATAGTCGGTGTAATATCCCGAAGTTTCGCCCGTGGCCGCGGCATGCAGCACGTGGTGGATGTCATCATTCCACTGCGCAGTATAAAATTGCGGGCGGCCCTCAGTTCGTTCCAGGGGGCCGACCTCGTTCTCTTCGTTCTCCATGAGGAGATGGACGTGTCTGCCTCGCGCTGCATTGCGGACCAGTGATGCCAGTTCGTCCACGATGTGCGTGTCGCTGTCGTCCTTGATGGCATGCACCGCATCAAGGCGCAGCCCGTCAAAATGAAATTCTGTGATCCAATAGATCGCATTTTGAATCACGAATTCCCGCACCAGGTGCGATCCGTCCGCGTCATAATTTACCGCAGCTCCCCAGGGCGTCTTGTGGCGTTCCGTCAACACAGGCGAGTAAGCAGGCAAATAATTGCCGTCGGGTCCGAAATGGTTGTAGACGACATCCAGAAAGACCATGATGTTTCTGGCGTGGGCCGCATCGATTAGCGCCTTCAGATCCTCCGGCCGCCCGTAACTCGAATCCGGCGCAAACAGCAGGACGCCGTCATACCCCCAGTTGCGATTTCCCGGGAAGTCGGCGATCGGCATGATCTCGATTGCCGTGACGCCAAGCTCAACCAAGTAATCAAGTCGACCGATGGCGCTCCGGAACGTGCCTCCTTCCGTGAATGTTCCAAGGTGGATCTCATAGATCACGCTCTCTTCCCAGGGTCTTCCCGTCCAAGTCGCATCCTTCCAACGGTAACTATGCGGATCGACCACCTCGCTGGGCCCGTGCACGTCCTCCGGCTGAAATCGCGATGCTGGGTCCGGCACTTCCCGCCCACCGTCCAGTAAAAACCTGTACTTTGTTCCCGACCCTGCGGTCGGGCTGATAAGTTCGTGCCAGCCGTCGTCCTTGTTTTGCATCGGAACGGGATCGTGCCCTTCCAGAACAAGCGATACTGATACCTGGTTGGGGGCCCACAGCCGAAAATAGACGTCGCTGCCGACGATACTGGCGCCAAAAGATTTTGGAGACGCGTACTTTAACATGGCTAAATGGCCTCGCTTATTTGCGCTGCGAGAACTGACCAGGCAAGCGCCCGTTCCATTCGCCGTCGGATGGGCGCTTTATTCAACGCCTTCATAAGTCGGCCGTCGATCATAAGCCGATCCACACTTGGCGTTGGAACGAATCCCGCCGAAACCGATTTAGTGCCCGACACGGAGATATTCATGGCAGGCGATCAACCAGTTTCTTGGCTAATGTTCTTCACGTTCGCAGCGACGATCTTCATCATCGCGGGCGCTTTCATCTATTTCCTGAGATCGCGACGTAACAGGGATATTGCGGCTGATGCGCTTGCTGGTGGCGATCATCCGAGGGTCAACAAAGGATCTGACGGAGCGCTGCCTGATCTTCTCGGGGTCACCGTTTTCGCGTTTATCGCGATGGCGCTGCTTACGGTCGGTTTCAAGAGCAAGCCCGCAAGCGAGCAGGCGCAGAATCCGCCGTTGGTCGGCCAACAAGTGCAGCAAAAGTAGTTCTAGTCATACAGGAGCTAACATGCCCAATGATCCGAAGAACCCGATCAAGCAGGAGCCGGCCAAGCCGGGAAAGCCGACGACTCAGGAGCGTCCTTCAAAGGAACAGAAAGACGACGGTCTGCGTAAATAGACATGTTCGTTCTAAAAGGCGGGATCAGTTCGCGGGGCGGCGCTGAGCATTTGCGCTGTCTGCGTCAGGGGTTTTCCTTGCTCGAACGCGCTAAGAACTTTCGATTCAGGCGCTGGCGGCTCTCGTTTTATGGTCGCCTCTGCTCCACAGCGCCTGCAACCAGCAGGGCATGCAAAAACGCCAATCTTAGGTCCTGTTAGTGACCTGCTGGTAGATGCAGCGCAGAGATCCTTGCTTGGCCGGGTTGGTCGCCCCCGAACTTCATGATCGGTCGCGGCACGGCTTTCGCAAGTTGCTTCGGCTTCATTAAAGTCGTTCTTCTGTCGCTTGCCGCAGGGGGCCCAGGTGATACGGTTAGTGATAGACGACGACACAAGATGGTATATTGGCGAAACGCGTGGGGATCACTCCGCTTCCGGCGCGAGCAATGCCTGGTAGTACGATTTCACGGTCGCGTAGCATTCGCAGACGGTCTCCTGCAGGGCTTCAACATCCGTGATCTGAATATGGCCCCTCGAATATTTAATCATTCCGGCTTGTTGAAGCGTGCGCGCATGCAGCGTCACGCTGGTTCGCTTGACGCCCAACATCTCAGCAAGAAATTCCTGGGTGAACTGCAGACTGTCCGTGCCGGCTAAGTCTCGCGAACGAAGAAGCCATCGGCACAGTCGCGCCTCCATCTGATGGGCCGCCATGCAGGCAGCCGATTGGCTGGCCTGTGCATAGACCGCCTGCTCATGACGAAACAGCGTGGATAGCAAGGATTGACTTTGAAGCACGGCGCTTTTGAGCTCGCTTACTTTGCAGGTCAGCGCCGGCCCGGCGAGTTGCACTATGGCTCGATTGACCGGAATCCTTCCGCCAAGAGTGGCGAATGCGCCGACTACGCCATCTTTACCGACCATGGCGGCTTCAATTATCTCACCCGAGGAAAGGCCCACCACAAGCGAGACAATCGCCCCTGTCGGAAAATAGATGTCCGTGACCTTACCTCCGGCCTCGAACAAAACCATTTCATGTTCCAGATGCACCGACTTCAAGTGGGGCCGAAGAGCAGCAGCATCGCCCTCTGAAAGAGACGACAACAGTAAATTGCCGGAATTGCGCATGTCATGCTCCCGTTACAGGCGGGAGCGCAGCGAACTCTCAGTCAGCGGCTACCTAGAAAGACTGCCGATAATGCGATGACCGTAGGCTTTTAATGAGGGATAGCGAGCCCTCTTTTCAGCTATTTTCGGAACTTGACCGCTATTCTTGGGATCAAGGCTTTAAAACCTCATTCTAATGTCGGGAACGGGACAGACGAAAATTTGACCGAGCTTTTAGATTTGTGGGTGTAAAAAAGTCAGGAGTATTGCGTCATGGAACGACGCCGCATTAAGCACAAAGTTTCCTTTGAAGAACGGTTGGCGGAAGAGGCGGAACGCTTTAGGAAAGCGGCGGAAGACCAGCCCGCCGGAAGCACGGCCCGCGAGTTACTGTTGCGCCGGGCGCGCCAAGCGGAGACAGCATCCCATATGAGCGATTGGCTGCGGTCGCCCGGCTTGCAGCCGCCTGAGTAATGGTGGTGGCGACGATGGATGGCTTCTATGCATACATTGTAGATGCAAATGGTCACGTCCTTCGCCGCGTTGATCTTGCCATCGAGAGCGAAGATCACGCTAGAGAGCGCGCCAAGCAGTTAGTGGACGGACACGACGTAGAGCTATGGCAGCTTGATCGGAAGATAGCGACGTTCACTCGCAGCCCGTAAAAAGCCGCTTTGATTGGCGGCATCTTGTGTTCGTGTCGCCTCCCGGCCTCGGCGCACGTTCCCAGTACCCCAAGGTGTCTGCTTTGAAGCGTGGCCTGATGCACGGCGGACATCCACCCAACGAAACTTGCGGCGATCACAAATCGTCACGCAGGCCCTCATAAAGTGGATGCCGGACTTTGCCCTCGGCCCGGTACCCTGCCATCAAGGAAGGCTGACCCAAATACCTCGATGGATGCGCTTGCTGTAGGCTGGGTTTTTCCTTATCCGCGGCTCGAGCTTGCCCTGTAACTACTTGACGGTGTCCTTGTCGTAGCCATGGTCGACCTTGCCGGGGTAATCAGTTCTTCCCCCTTGCGCCGTGCCAGATAGACGCCATCCCATTGGCCGCCGTCCATGGCAAAGCCGGCAATTGTCAGCCTCTCGCGCTGCGCACAGGTTTTCTTGACCCAATCGTTGCCCATGGCGGCGCCGTGCGAAGACCGTTATCTCGGGGCAGTTGCGGGCGGACGGGCGACCGACACGGGCCAAGCAGCCTTCAACCCGCGCCGGGGAATGCGGACAACGGGGACTTTGCCGGCGACGGTATCCGGCCTTCTGGAGCGTCTGCTTCGCCAAGCGGCCGCCTCGGCCTCCAGGCGGGACGATGCGCCAGCTACCCGAGTTTGGTCATCGACAGCGCGCACTTCGTTTCCTTTTTCCTCGGCCGTGCACATAAAACCGTCCAAGCGGCGCTATGTTCCGCCTTCGGAACGCCCGTCGATCGCTGTCGTTAATCCGTGAGGAGACTTTCTGCATGCCCTTGAGACGGTCGATCGAATCGCCCGCGCGGCTGTCGTTGCATCTGACGGCAACACCGACGCCTGCGGCGGACGCCTCGCCCTCGCACTGGCGGTGCCCATGAGCCGGGAATCGAAGCTGCCGAAGCGCCTGCAGCCTATGCTGGCCACGCTCACGGATGCCCCCTTTGACGATCCAGAGTGGATATTCGAGGACAAGTATGACGGCTTCCGGATGGTCTCGGAGATCCGCGGCGGCAAAGTCGCGCTCTATAGCCGCAACGGAAAGATCATCAGTCATTCCTACGTCGAGGTCGCGAGAGCGCTTGAGGGCGTGAAGACCGACGCGGTGATCGACGGCGAGCTCGTCGCCATCGGCAAGGACGGTGTCTCGCAATTCCAACTGCTACAGAACGCGCTACGCCATGAAGCCAAGCTTCTGTACTGCGCGTTCGACCTCATGTCCGCTGACGGCGAGGATCTGCGGAAGCTGCCTTTACTCGAGCGGAAGAGACGGCTTAAGTCGCTCCTGCCGCACCACAAGCTGATCGCGTTCAGCGCCCACCGCAAGAGCAACGGGAAGAAGTTCTTCGCCGAAGCGGAACGGAGGCATCTAGAAGGCATTATGGCCAAGCGCGCGGACAGCACGTACGCCTCGGGCGCCCGGACCGCCGACTGGCTGAAGGTGAAGACCGCGCAGCGGCAGGAGGTCGTGATCGCCGGCTTCACCGCCCCGCGCCGGAGCCGGCCATTCTTCGGCGCACTAACTTTGGCGGTGCGCGAGGACGACGCCTGGCGATACATCGGGCACGTCGGCACAGGTTTCAGTCACGCAGTCCTTGAAGAGCTTCACGGGAAGCTCGCGAAGCTAGAGACGGCGAAGTCGCCCTTTCTCGCCAAGGTGAAGGACGAAGCTGTCACGACTTGGGTTCGGCCCTCCCTGGTCGCCGAAGTGAAGTTCGCAGAGTGGACCAGCAAGGGGGAATTGCGGCAGCCGGTCTATCTCGGGCTTCGTTCCGACAAGAAGCCCGAAGAGGTCGTGCGCGAGAGGTCACGGTCGCGAAAGTGACGCTTGTCGGACGGCCTGTCCGACAAGAATCAGCCGGCGGCGCGTTCGGACGCCGAGGGCCACGGCGGCAAGGGCGGCAAGCCAAGAGCCTTGCGTACAGGCCCGAACGACCGTCGATGGGCCGCGCATGCGCCGAGCCGGTCGAGCGCCGCATAGTGCTCCTTCACCGGATAGCCCTTGTGGTCGGCGAAGCCATACCCCGGGTGAAGCGCGTCGAGCGTGCGCATCACGGCGTCGCGCTCGACCTTCGCTAGGATGGACGCTGCAGCGATGCTGGCGGACTTAGCGTCGCCTTTTACGATCGCCTGCTGCGGGATGTGAATCTCCTTCAGCCGCTTCGCGTCGATCAGCAAATGTTGTGGCGTCGACGCCAACCCCTGGACCGCACGCTGCATCGCCCGGATGCCTGCCCAATAGATGTTGATCGCGTCGATCTCCTCGACCTCGACGAACGTGACGCACCAACTCGCGGCCTTTTCCTTGATTTCCGTGGCCAATTCCTCGCGCGCCGCGCGGTCTAGCTTTTTCGAGTCGTCGACGCCTATGATCCGCGTGCCAGGCTTCAGGATCACGGCGGCGGCGGAAACCGGCCCGGCGAGCGGGCTCATACCGGCCTCGTCCACGCCGGCCACGGCATGGCAGCCGCTTTCCCATAGAGACGTCTCGAAGCGAAGCATCTTGCGGAGGCGCTGTCCTTCCGACCGATTTTCGGAGCGTCGCTTGTCGATCGAGGCCAGGATGGCGCGCGCTCCCGCGCGCGTGTCGGCGCGCAGGATCCGCTCGACGCTTGCCCCTAAAGGCTTTTTTTCGACGACGTAGCGCCGGCGCAGTAAATCGAGTGACTGTCGGGTCATCGCCGCCTTTTTGCTCAAGACCTACATAGCTGCGCATATCGGAAAAATATGTGGCATTTGTCTGAATGTCCTCAGTAGAAGACTTGAGTTCCTTCAGGCCGTTTCGATGAAATTCACGATCATGACCGCCGCTTCCGTTTCGGACCGCCCGCCGAGCTGACTTCAATTCGATCCAGGACGGCGCATCGTCGCGCAAGCGCGAGGCCGGCTGGATGGCAGCGCTGGAATCGGCCGGCACCGTGCTCGGCGCTATCGGTATGCTGGCATTCGCGCTCACGTTTTCGCTGACGGTGCAATACAGCATTCCGACAGCGTTCATCGCGGCATCGCTCGCCCGGGACGGTCGTGTCGATCGCGGGTTGGTGCGTCCCCCGCAAGATGCGGACGGTGCGCAGGTTGCGGGCTTCAGACGTAGCCGGCGGCGTGATCGGCTAACCCATGGGACTTCTGACGGCGACGGCCTGCTGCACCGCCGCCACGCAGCGGCATACGGGAACCCGGAAGGCAATAAAAGGTTTGTTCCACAGGGTGAAAATTGCCAAACTTTGGAATGAACTACCTCCCAACACGCTGTACGCAGGCATGCACGTGTCCGCCCGTTTGCTGCACCTTGTCGTCGGCTTCGCCGTAGTCAGGTAGGTTATATTTAAATAGTTCGTCTGCCATTGCGAAACGTGCCTTCGAAATTCGTTGCGATGATTCAGTATATCACACTTGCCGAAGTTCTTGTTGTTGCGTGCGCGACACATTGACCCTGAAATTTGGATTTTCAAAAATTTAGCGGAGCCATAATCCGGCCTGCGTGGCTCGGCCGAGGAGGGGGTGGGGCGGGGTTGCCGGGGTAGGGTGGCGTGCGACGCTCTTGTTCGATGCGAGCCTTCTGCCAGCCAACGGATCGCGCGCCGCCTCTTTGGCCTGGAGTAGGCTCCATCTTCTCAACCAATTCAACGGCATGGAGGCACGTTGGTGCTGTACTGGCGCTACATCTCCGAAACTACGCGCTGCACAACGCTGGTGCCTACGCCCAACGTGCGACCGATCTTGAGAACGCCCATGCCTTTCGCACGCGAGCCGCGTATGCGTTTCTCGGTCGCCGGTGCCGTACGGGGACGGCCTAGCACCGTGCCCTTCTCCATGGCCCGCGCCAGGCCGGCGTTGACCCGCTCGCGGATAATGCCTCGCTCGAACTCGGCGAAGACGCCCAACATCTGAAACATGGCGCGGCCCGCCGTGGTCGAGGTGTCCAGGCCCTGCTGATGCAAGAACAAGTCTACGCCCTTGTCGCGGAGGGCTTGCAAGATCGCTAAAAGATCCGTGAGCGAGCGTCCAAGGCGGTCAACGGACCAAGCCGCGACCATGTCGAACCCTCTCGCGTTGACGCCTTTCATCATGGCGTCGAGCCCAGGCCGCTTGTCGCGACCTTTGGCACCACTGATGCCGGCGTCTTCGTAAACCTTCACGATCTGCCAGTCAGATCGCGCGGCAACGGCCTTCAGCTCGCGGCGCTGGTTGTTCGTATCCTGCTTCGATGTACTGACCCGCAGGTAAATGGCGACTCGCTTCATGCTCGAACCCCTTCGACTGATGAATCGACGCAAGCGTACCAGCGGGGCATGGGGCATACGGAAAACAACTGATTTCAGTATGCCAAACGGTCGGGAGGAAAGGTGAGATGCCGCATTCACCCCACCAGCTGAATTTGCTTCTGTAACTCTCTCGCAATCTGCAGCACGCCTTCGCGGTGTTTGTAGTCGCTGCTTCTTGTGGCGGGGCTCAGTCCACAGGTCCGGCCAGCTTGACCAGTGAAGAAAAGCAAGTGTTACAAAGTGAACACATCACGGAGCGGATACGCATCGTGTGCAAAATGGCAGAGCGAGGTAGGAACTCTCGGCCGCAGCTTCAGTTAGTGGTCAGGTCCACTCATTGAGGAGATACTGCATGAAAAAATTGACAGTAATTGCGCTGGCGGCTGTTCTTACAACGTCCTCTTTCGCATTGGCGCAGACCGGAAGTACCAGCGCCACGGGAACCGGTAGCACCACTGGAACGTCTGGCCGCTCAGACCCCGGCATAAGCGATCGAAATGCCGCGCAACAAACCCCAAGCAAAGGCGATATGGGGGGTGCAGGAACACCTGGCACTCGGACCACGGGAGCCGGCATGTCCCCAAGCGATAGAGCGACCGGAGCTAAAAGCGGAAATTGACTCCATTAGGAATAGGAAACAAAACGCCCCGGTCGCATAAAAGGCGTCCGGGGCTAAATTTTAGTAAGGGAGCAGAGGCAAGAGTCTCGTTGATCATCCCGAATGAAAGTAAAATACGCATGAAGCTTGCAACGATCGCCTTCGCGTCAATTCTCGCCATTAGTTCCACTGCAGCACTTGCTCAAACCAACGGCGCGGATTCCGGAACTCAAATTCATCAGAAAGATCACGCCACTGAAAGTAGCCGAACCAAGCCTCCTGTTGGGCCTACCGGAAGTTCGACGGGTTCGGCACGAAGCTCTGGCGACGCGGTTACTACCGGCAGCGGCGCACCGCAGAACAATCCCAATCTCAGCGCGTCACCCGAGACATCCGACACGGGCCGGAAGGGTCCGTGAGGCTCCTCGCGGGGGCGGCGAGGCAAAACCGCCCCGGCTTCGGATCCGGCAGAACATAACCGGCCACTCAGGAACGGTTCACGGTATGACGACTTCATTCAGTGAAGCTTCTCCCCCGAGGCTTTCGACCCTTGGCCCGTCGCATGGGAGACGAAGTGCGAAGTGTCTTTTATCCTGCCTGGTGTGCCCGTGTTGCTCGAAGCGTCTTTCAATATCGCCTGGGAACTATCTTCAGAGGACGAATGCTCTGCAAGACGATGCAGCACGGTTCTTGGCGGATGAAATCGAACGTTTGATCCGCAAGGGCCATAAAAACCGGATGTTTGTGACAAACATCGCGATTATTAAATACCAGGAATCCAGCAACAAGGTCGTGCCAATTAGAGATTGACTGCCGCAAATCCGAAAGCTTCAAGGAAAGCTACAGCGCGTAAAGATACAGCGCAAAAATAATGCTGCAGCTCAGTACGACGATCCCGATGAAGAATTTGCCCACTACTTCTCTTTCCGAACGCCCTTGAATTTTTTTGCGCTCTTTTTAACGGCCATAAATTGACCGCCTGCCTTGTTACGCTTGGTCGAGGTCTTGGTGAGCGGGTTCTTCAGCTGGGTCCGCTTCTTCACCGCGCCTTTGCGAGCGTTGTCTCCGACGGGTTTGTTTACAGCCATGGCGGTCTCCTGTTTAAGAATGCGCTAATCGGAACCTTTGTTCCAGGAAAGCCAACGCGCAAAGTTGGGAACGGTTCTTTCGTCTGATGCTTTATTGGAGGACGGCATCCTCCCGCCGTCAACGGCGCGCGGTATGCCTGCGATATAGGGAGCAGGGCCCGCGCGCTTTCGGGAGTTGTTGCCCAGGAGAACCTTTCATTGCCGAAAGCCGCCATTTTCGATCTCGACGGGACGCTTCTAGACTCGGTGGATCTTCACGCGCTCGCTTGGCATGAAGCAATGCTGAAGTTCGGCCACGAGGTCAGCTTCGAACAGGCGAGGGGCCAGATCGGGAAGGGCGGCGACAAACTCATTCCCGTTTTTCTGTCGGCCGACGAACAGCGAGACCATGGTCAGGAGCTGGAACAGTGGCGCGGCAAACGTTTCAAAACCGAATATCTGCCGCTTGTTCGTCCTTTCACTGCGGTTCCGAAACTGCTGCGGCGCGCCCGCGATGCCGGCCTGCAGATCGCAGTCGCGTCCTCCGCCAAGAAGGATGAACTTGGCAAATATCTGGACATAGCGGGCATCGCGAATCTCATCGACGAGACTGCATCTTCCGAGGATGCCGAAGAATCCAAGCCTTCGCCTGACATCTTTGAGGTAGTTCTCAAGAAACTGAAGCTCGAAGGCGCCAATGCCGTCGCGATCGGCGACACACCCTACGACGCCTCCGCTGCGGGAAAGGCAGGCATCTCAACCATCGGTGCGCTCTGCGGCGGGTTCATTGAGGCTTCGCTCCGAGAGGCCGGTTGCGTCGATGTGTACCCTGGGCCGGCTGCACTGGTCGCCCGGTTCGCGGAAAGCATTCTCGCGGAATAGCCGCCTAATCATCTTGTTCTAATTTTCTCGCAGTGCCGGCCCGTCCAGGGATCGGACCAGTACGATCAAGGGCGTCCAAATAGAGCTACGATCACTGCACTCCAATGCTGCAGAACCAGGATTCAATCGGGGTAGGGGAGGTTCGTTCCGAGCCCAAAGGAACCATGATGGTGTGGTCGGAATTGCTTCTTGAGAGGCATCCAGAACAGCGGAAATGTCGCGGTAAGGCATGAACAAGCGCGATAAAAACGGCGGCGAGTTCATGGCAATCAAAAAGCCTGCGAAGGGAAAAACGGTTGCCAAGAAATTCAAGGGCGTGCGGCGCGAGAAGTGACATAAATGGGATCGAAAAAGTTGCAAGAGAAATCCGGAGAGTAGCGTCGTTCCATGATTGTGTCGGCCGCGGCGGGAGTCCCTCTGTTTCCGAGGCGGTGATCGTCGCGCATTTTTTCGGTCGCTAATGCTCTATTGCTCACGGCCTTTGCGAGACTGCAGATCTAATCAAACATCGTAGGAAGTTCGCTGACCATGCCTGCGCCGCTGCTCGCCAATGCAAAAGAAACCTAAGGTCACTAGATGATGAAAAGAAGGAGTTCTGACCGATGATGCAGAAGGAGCGGAAAACCGCAACGGATCTCGAGCATATGGCACTTGAAATCGTCCGCCGGGTGCAGGGCTGCGGGCATGTTGAGGCTTTGACTGTAATGGCCGATCCGCAGAAAGGATGGATCATCGGTGCGATCAAGC
Organism: uncultured Alphaproteobacteria bacterium; assembly: GCA_963790595.1. GTDB lineage: Bacteria > Pseudomonadota > Alphaproteobacteria > Rhizobiales > Xanthobacteraceae > Bradyrhizobium. The sequence continues at coordinate 81,224 of CAWBPE010000003.1, forward strand.
CGGATCACGCAAAAAATAGCGATGTGCGTCGGGCCATTTTAATTGCCGAGGCTGACCTTGGCGATCGTTTCGATCTCGCGCGGGATCACGACAGCACGGGCTAAGCCGTAACATAGCTATGGCGAACAAGGGAGTTGGCAGGCGTGGATAGTGCAAGCCAACCGCGGAGATTTGTTCCGGCTCTTTGGAACGCGGTGTTTTCTACGGCGTTGGGCTGAAAAGGAGTTTTTCGAATGTCCATTTCATTGCCGTGTAAATTGTTTCTCATCGCGTCTTTACTTTCGCCCCCAATCGTTTTCGCGCGAGGGGGCGGTGGGGGATCAGCGGGCAGTGGCTCGACGGGTGGCGTGTCAGGGTCGGCAACGGGCGGCGCTCCGAGCCCTGGGTCCGGCGAGCGGAGGGGCACCAGCAGTGAATGGCGTAACGGGAGCCGCAAATGTTGGAGGTCTCAATAACTCCGGGAACGATCCGAGTGGGTTAGGTAACGCTCCTGCCGCCTTCAGAGGCCCTGGCACCAACGCAGCAGGCACAGCAAATTCGTCGGGATCGACGTCCGGAACCAGTGGTGGCGCGCCATTAGGTTCATCGACGGTCGGGACCGCGGGAAATCCAGCCGGCGGGCGGAGCAGTTGGAGGGCGCATTGATGGCACAGTCACGCAGGGGCCCCGGATGCAAGGTGACGATACGATCAAATCCGAAAGTTCGGCCGATTCGATGGTTGATAAAAAGGTCAAAAGTATCTGCAAAGGCTGCTGAGGTCTTCAATCGAAATCTGAATCATTGATTGGAAGGGAACGCGATGGGACTAGCAGCTTATGAAATCGTAGGGAGCGCCGGCGAATGGCGGGTCAGCCACGACGGCAAAGCCGAGAACGTCTTCGAGACAAAAGAGTCGGCTTTTGAAGCCGCCGTTGCTGCGGCATCGTTGGCTTTACGGCAAGGACAGGCGGTCCGGATATCGGTTCCGGAGAGTTCGACTGCCACCGGAGCCGCGAACGCAGGATAGAATGCCGTTTTCACCGCATGAGCCAACCCTGGGTAGGGGCGAACGCTCCGTGGCGTCGGTCTTCAGGCTTCACCCGTAATTTCGTACAAGAGTTGTAAGCCCGCCGGCTCGGTTCGCCCGGCGGGCTATCTCGTTGCGGTTCAACAACCTTGATCGGCCATTTTTTCTGATGGCTTGGCGCCTTGCGCCTGCTGTGCGGCGGTGGGCTGACCCTGCTGTTGCCTTTGAGCATCCTGCGATGACATGGCTTTGTCGCCCGCCATATTGTTCATTGTTTCAGTCGGAGGGTGCGCCTTGGTGCTCGCTGATCCGGTGGTAATTGTCTGGCCGACAGCGCCAGGCGTTGGGCCAGATCCGGCATCCTTGCCGCCAGTATTGCAGGGGCCTGCGTGCGCGTTGCCAATGCTCAAAAACACTACGGCGCAGCCTGCGAGGATAAGCTGTCTCTCGATCATTTTGCATCTCCCTGGTTTACATCATCCTTCGAGGTGGCGTCTTCGGCGCCACTTGAGGAGTTAGGTGAACAAAGGTGTGCGGTGCGGGTTCCGACTGCGAGCGCCCAAGCCGCTGGAAAGGAACATTTTGGCGATTTTGATCATGGGTATTCGAACGCGGAAAGACTCAACTCAAAATAATAATCGCGTTGGCCGGTGCATTCGACTCTCGTCCTCTTTCGCATTTGCCTAAGCGGGCGGTGCTTACGGCGCGGCCAATGCAGCGATGCCGCAAAAAATTGGAAGTTCGAACGCCATCGGACGGAGCGCAAAGGAAACAGTGGCTGATTATTCGGAACATACGAGCCAGTCGGCCATTCTCTTATGGGGCTTACTTGTGAGGAAACGACATGAGTTTAAAAACGATCGCATTAGCTGGCACACTCGCTCTTTCGAGCACGTTAGCATTGGCGCAAAACGCTCCGATCGGTAGTAGCGCGGACTTTGGAAATGGTGCAGTTCTCAACCGCGGCCCAGTGAGAACGGTCGGCGAGGATATGGATTTTCGAACCGACCGGTCGGCGCACCGCGCCTCGGCAATGGGACGATCGGCAAGCCGGTATGATGCCGCGCCGCGGCAATGGCAACATCGGCATGCCCATATGATGAAACATCGGCATCGAAATGTCGCTGAAGGCGTACGTTAGAGCGGGGACGATAAGTTTCAGTTGGCAAGTTGCGCCGCCGCACCGCGCTGGCCGGCGGTCCCACTTCCCCCAGCACCGAGCGGCAAATGAAAACGAGTTCGTACGGTACTACTAGCCGCAACTCAGATTGAGCAACGGTGCGGTGGTTGGCGCCGCGGCCCTTTTGCGGTGGCAGCATCCAAGCGGGGCTGCTTGCTCCGGGAGCATTCATCGACGCGATGGGTCATAGCCCGGAGGCGTCGCGTGTCGGCAGGTTTGTGCTGCGAGGCATGCAAGGCTACCGCGGCATGGAAGGCAAAAGGGCTGCCTTCCGCGCTTCAGATCAGCTTGAGATCGAGATAACCGAAAACGTGGCGTGGGGAAGTCCGGATAAGATCACTCCCACGTTGCGAGCACTCAGGGAAAAGGGCGTAGGTGTGGCATTCGACGATTTCGGAACGGGCTATGCGTCGCTAAGCTGCATTACAAAATACCCGCTGACCCGCATTAAGATTGACCGGAGCTTTGTCAAAAATATCTTCGCCGGCTCGTCGCCGGGGGAAACCGCGGTCGCCAGCTCCATTATCGTGATGGCTCACAACCTTGGACTGGCTGTGATAGCAGAAGGCATGGAGACGCGGGCTCAAGCAGCCTTCCTTCGTGGTAAGGATTGCGAAGAAGTCCAAGGTTATTTGTATGCCCGGCCTATGCCGGACGCAGAGTTCCGAACTTTCTAACGCGACATGTAGCAATTGAAGAGCGCCGAGTAGGATAGGCGAGGTGTTACGTCGTTTGTTGACGTTACGCAGCGGTTGGTTCCACTTCGCTTCCAGCCTTCGAACCCACCGCTTATCGCCCTGCGGATCGTGGGCTGAGGCCGCGCTGTGGCGCCGCCGTTGTTCCAATGTCCGGCGGGAAACACTGGAACCGTTTCTCGAACATCGGAATCGGGACGCCATGTGTCTTCAGCGCTACAGTAAATCCAGCGGAATCTCGATAGCTTCGATGCGTGAATTTGACCTACGCTAAGGAGATCGAAATGAAAAAGTTCCTGCTCGCTACTGTCGCTTTTGCCGCCCTTGCCGGTACGGCATCGGCAGCTGACTTGGCTGCTCGTCCTTATACTAAAGCCCCCATGATGGACGCTTCGCCGATTTACAACTGGACTGGCTTTTACATCGGCGGTCACATCGGCGGCGCTTTCGGTGGCAATAACAACATTCTTGCTCCCGGCTTCACTGGTACGAACAGCAACGACGGCGTGTTCATGGGCGGCGTGCAGGCTGGTTACGACTACCAGTTCTCGCAAAACTGGGTGCTGGGTCTTGAAGCCAACTACAGCTTCCTCGACACCAACAACAATCCGTTCGTGAACCGTGGGCTCGGTTCGGTCACTGGCCGCCTCGGCTACACCTGGGGCCCGGCGATGGTATACGCAAAGGGCGGTTATGCTTGGGCTGACTCCCGATTCACCAACGGTTTCGGCGGCGGCACTTTCTCCAACAACAGCGGTGGTCGCGACGGCTATACCGTCGGCGGCGGTCTGGAATACTTGTTCACTCGAAATTGGTCGGGCAAAATCGAATACCAGTACTACGACTTCGGTACCCGCAACGCTCTCTTCACCAGCGGTGCTGGTGTCGTCACCGCCGTGGGCTTCCGAAACGATGAGCACACCATCAAGGCAGGTCTGAATTACCGATTCAACATGGGTGGCCCGGTCGTCGCGAAGTACTGATTGAACGACACCCACTCTCGGATGCGAAAATCTAAAAAGGGCCGGCACGACGCCGGCCTTTTCCGTGCCGATCACGCTAAAGCATTCAAGCGATCCGAAAACGCTATGAGAGACAATGCAACACGTGTAGCGCAGTCTCGAGCGAGCCCACGGAGCGAAGCGGAATCGCGAGATCTTCGGCGGTGATTATTATATGGGACCACTAGCTATCAGACGGGATGAAAAGGGCCAGCACCCCGGGTTCCGTTGCTCGCCCGACTTTATCCCTGGTTGACCATTTTTACATCCATCACTGTTCAGCCAGATCGTAATGCTGGCACAGTTCGGCGACGATCGTGTCGGCCATGACCTGGCAGCGGTGGACTTCGGTAGGTTGGCGCCCATAGACCGTAGCGTGCCAACCTGTCTCGGGATTGCCATGAACGGTCATCCGGAAATCGCCGGCGCCGATCCGTTGCGTTACGATTTCCTCAAGCTCGGCTGCCGTCTTCACTTGCTTATTCATGCCAATTCTCGCAGTGAGCTCTGATCAAGTCGCCTCATTGGCTAGGCTGTGCATCGTCTCGATGGCTAACTGCCAATCGTCGTCGGACGCTGAGCCTTTGGTCTCAAGGTTACTGATCAGATTTTTCAAGGCGTCCGAGGCCTCGACCACGCGATCGCTGTCCGGAATGGGAGAATTGATTGAATTTAGGAAATCTTGGAGCTTGGCGGCGGCTTCCTTCGGAGAAAGTCCACGTGCGCCATGCAGCGTATCGAGTGCGGCAGCGGCTAGTTCGCTTTCGGTGCTCATAGACCACTCCTAAAGTACGATCGTCACGGATCGCGAGAGCCCAAGTTCAAAGCAGGTCTATTCGTCAATTCGTCAAAACTTTCTTCAAACATAGGCCAACGGTTGGACCATTCGCGCATTTAGCGCCGTCAGGCGAGCCGCCGCTCGGACAAAACGCGGAAACTAGCGTTTCACCGGCGTCACAGCTCACTGCGCCATCGGCTTGGACGGATCGAAGCCCGGTGGACCCTGCATCCCCTTTGTCTCCCTTATCGCCTTTTTCCCCGGGCGCGCCTTGCGCTCCCTGGGGGCCTTGCGCACCTGTCTGACCTTGGGTGCCCGGCACACCCTGAATGCCCTGAGCACCCTGGGGGCCCGCGGGTCCTTGAACGCCAGGCTCGCCCTTCGGTCCGGGACTGCGGCCACACCCACCGAGCGAGAGGGCAAGAACGATGACGGCGAAGGCAATAATTTTTGTCATAAAGCGACCCTTGATAGATGAAACCTCATCAATAGAAGCACCCGAAACTGTGCAAGTTCCGCGGGCCTAACTAATAAACGGTCGAGACGCACGCGATGCCGAAGCGGCCGATTTGCTGGCGGAAGGTCTCAGTTGAAAGCGAGGGGCGCGCGGTGCATGACATCGTACAAGCAATGTCAGGTGCTCAGGGAGACGATTCGAAATCTCAAAAGCTTTATGATGGTCGGCGATTTTATTTTGTTGCAGGCAGCTAAGTGAGTGAAAAGCACACGGTGACGTCGCGGCTCCGACGAGTAGTCCGCCATGGTGCTGAGGCCTTGATCCCTCGAGATAATCTAATTGAGGGGCACCGATCACTGATACCAAAAGGGAAGGTAAACGATTTCGATGATCAGAAGGGCAACTGCAAAAGACCCGAGCATGCACAATTTTAATTTTTCGGGTTCAGACAATTGATTTTTCTAGTTTGGTTTTGCGAGGAAATTCGTCCGGCCAGGGGAGGGATGTCTGATCAGCGAGCGAAGCCATCAGCACAGCAGCGCCGGCGGCGTAGGTCGAGCCAACCGGAAGCTCAAGGCGATAACACCAGAGGGGTATCATCACTTCTTGCGATTCGCGCACTTCAAAGGCGGGCTGCCACCACCACGCCGGGGCAGGCGATCGCTCGCTCTCCGGAACGGCGCGCCAATCCGAGAACTCGCGCGCGATGCGCTCAAATTGAAATCGTGCGGCTTGATGCATACGGACCAACCCTTTTAATCGGGATGGGTTCCAGCGGTGTTGGAGGTACTGTGGCAGGCCAAAAGCGCTCGCTTTACCCTCTGACCTGCGATCGTCCGAGTGCTATGCGCGCGGCGTTGTGCGCATCGAACAGGAAGCGTCGCGCTTCCCGCTTTGCCATAGGATTTGGCTCCATCCGGGATCCGTGCAGGCTAACCGTGCCATTGATCAAAATCGGAAAATGATAAACATGCCCCTCGCCGACGTGGGCAACGACGACCTCATTCTCTAATATTTCAGCTTCGAAATCGTCCATGGTGGTTTAGTTTCTTTCGACATTGAAACCTTGGCTGCGAAGGTCGAGCAGGCCAACAAGTTCGGATTGGCTTGCTTGGCCAGGTGGCCGCACCAGGAAAGCCCGACCTCGGTTCTCCACGATCTTCGATCGGAGTGACGAGAAGTCGTCGAACTCGAAGAAAAGTATCGAACCAGTGCCCTTGGTTTCGTCGTGGATTTCCAATCGCCATTTTGAAGCCATTTATAGAACCCCCCGGATCCTTGGAGAACCGGATGGCCGATGCCATCTGCCGCTTTCGTCGAGCATTCGATCTTGGCAACTAACAATGGTTGACGCAGAACCACTGCGATCAGTTCCTGTGTTACGTTTTGAACAATTCGGCCTCTTCGCGACCGTGTAAGGTTGGTGTCAGCTGGCGATTAAACACATGCTTGGATTCGGGCGAGAAGGTGATGACGACTGTCGCAGGCGCGTGCAAGGATTTCAGTTTGATCGATTTGGAAATTGAACTTCTCAGGCAGGTCGCATTGTTCTCAAGTTCCGGCATGCGGGGGTCGCTGTTGTTCATGAGTTGCGGTTCTCGATCTGGGTTCTGGCTTTTCCTGAACGGCGGGCTAGGAACGATTCTACGTTTGGCCGATTGTGCTGCCATTGTTTGGAGGAATTTGCAGCATGACCGACGATAGAACAGTGCCCCCTTTCGTATATGAAGGCTTGGATCCAGTTGCCGAACCGAAGTCCGCGATCGCACAGGCGTCAGAATTATTATCAGAGGCCGTGGAAACGGGGACCTCTGCGATCCATCGCGTCGGCGACGCGATCGACAAGGGTCGAAAGCCTGGCATGCCGTTGAGCATCTTGAGCAGCGTTGTCCGTGAAGCGCCGCTTGGCTCGCTGCTGGTCGCGTTTCTGGCGGGCGTAGCCATCGGCCGACGCCGTTAAGCTAATTGCCAGTTGGCGCGCTTGCCCGCGAACGAACCAAGTGATCGATCAGTGGGAGTTGCTGGTCGCGCTGTTGACGCCGTTGGTTTCTTCTGCCGACGTACCGTTCATCCCGCCGGGCTGTGATGTTTCCGTCTGCGCGGTCGTTGCTTTGCTGGGAGCAATGGGCGGGGTGGGTGCTTTCCTTTCCGAAGCCGGCCCCGTCACCGACATGCCAGTTCCGGCATATTTGCTGTCTTGGGCGACTGCTGGGGACGGAAAGTGTGATCAGCGCGGCGAGCATCGTGGCGGCTTTCATGGGCAAACCTTTCTTGCAAGAAGCGATCTCTAGTAGGAGAACTAAGAAAGGCCGTCCCGGATCCCCTTGAAAAAGGGATGGCGGACTTTACCGACGGCAGACTTCGCCCGGTATTCGATCTCGGCGAGCAGCGACGGCTCGACCCAGACGCCCCAGTGCGCGATCTTCTTCGCGTAAGGCTGTGTTTTGCGGATCAGCGGCTTCAACCGCGCCTGCAAATCCTTGGCTGAAGCGTTATCAAAGCCGTGGTCCACCTTGCCGGCGTAGATCAGCTCGTTGCCCTTCTGCCGGCCGATGTAGAGGCCGTCGAAGCGGTTCTCCTTCAACGCGAAGCCGGCGATCACCAGCGTCTCGCGCTGCGCACACGTGACCTTCACCCAGTCGTTAGAGCGACCGTTCGAATAGTGGCTATCACGGACTTTCGAGACGACACCCTCAAGCCCGGTCTTGCAGGCGTGCTTGAGCATTTCGCCGCCGTCGACCTCGAAGCTCTCACTGAATTGAATATCGGTTTTGTCGATGGTCTTCTTGAGCAGTGCCTTGCGCTCGACTAGCGGCAGCTTCCGCAGATCGTAGCCGTTGAGGTAAAGCAGGTCGAAGGCGACCATGACGATCTTGCTCGATCGCCCCTTTAGCTCGTTTTGCAAAACTGAAAAATCTGTAGTGCCGTCGGCCGCCGGTGCCACGACCTCGCCATCGATAATCGCCGAGCCAGCGCCGATGTGCCAGGCGTCCGACGCGATCTTCTTGAAGCGATGGGTCCAATCGTATCCGCGTCGAGTGAAGACCTTGGTGTTGGCGAGATGGACCTGGACACGGTAGCCGTCGAACTTGATTTCGTGGATCCAGCGTTCGCCGTTCGGCGCTTTCTCGATCGAGGTCGCCAGTGCGGGTTCGATGAAGCCTGGGTAGGGCGCCTTGGCGTCAATGGCCGCGCGCTTCTTGCGCTGGAAGGCCATTATCAGAACATGCGCATTGAGAGCGGAAGCTGGATATCGTGGTACCGGCCTTCGTGCCGCTCAACGAACTCCTCGAGGTGGAATGGCACGTCGCGCAATTGCAGATCGCAGCGCCGGCGCAGCTCATGCGCACCGTCGCCTGAGACGTCCTGTGACCATTTTTCGGTGGTGTTAAAGGCGACGACGCGCGGACCGGGTTATGATATTGCCCATCGAGCATATCCACGATGGTGGCTTCGAGGTCAGCACGATCGGCGTCGGTTTCGCGATAGGCGCGGCCATTGCTCCCGAAGTCGTCGAGGACGATGTAGACGTTCTGGTCGTCGCCATTCGGCACGATCGAGGGCGTCCAGCCAGACTTACGCATCACCCAAAACTCCAAACGCTACGGAACTGAACCCGGACTCAAACCGATGTCGAATGATTCGTTCCCGGCATGCCGCGGAATGCTGGAACCCAAAAGGCATCGCCGGGTTGGCGTAATATCAGGGAGTTAACATGAGCAAAGAAACACCAAAGGACGACCCACGCCAGAAAACGGATTGGAAGAATACCAAACAGACCGAAAAACCTTGGAAGGGACCGACTGAAAAAGAACAGCGTAACAAAACCGCGCCAGATCTCGAAAAATGGCAAGAATCCGACACGCACTGAAATGGGCCAATAAGACCTCGGCGCCCGATCATTGAGCTTCGCTGGGCTTGTCTCGTTCATGGCTTTCGGCGTCCACAGCGGCGCATGCGTCAATGCCACGGCATTGGCTCCGGTAGTACCAAGTCCCGGCGGCGATCGAAAAAATAAGCAAGATTAACACTATCGAGAAGACCCAGCGGCGATTTAACAATTTTGCGTCCTCACTTCGGTACGGCTTTAGCAAGTGGCCATCAGTTTAGACTACCGAATGTAGGAAGATTTTGCGCTGCTCCATTTCCGCAATGGCCTCCTTGATCCTGTTCGTGGTTAGCGGATCAAAGCCTTGTCTAGTGATTTCGCGAAATTTGAAAATAGCTTTATCGATCTCGATGCATTCGTCGCACATGGGCTCACCGCTGGATTGGGCGGGAGCGAACGGCTCTCAGTCACCGATATGGCCGGAAAGGATGACCGATGATGCCGGGGCAACAGGTCGCCGAGCTTTCGGTTCCGCCACCAGCCAATCTAAACGTCGCAGATGGCTACGTTTCGTGTGATCTCTCTGGCGTGTCTTTCGGGCGCCATGCCATGATGGAAGCCGCGCCAATCGCGGCACATCTGGGAGTCGGCAATGAAAAAATTGATCACAAGGCCGGTCGAGCAAGCATGTCAGGGATGTGATGGCACTGGTTTTCAGCGACTAGTTCAGCCCAACCGGCCTGGCATTCGCATTTACCCGGCGCGGTGCAAGGAATGCCTTGGTAAGGGACGAATCGCCAACTGAGGCAGCGTTGTTATTGGGGCCGCCAAAATGAACGAGGCCGCTAACTGAGGCGCCCTTACTCGTCTATCTCTTTGAGTTTCTGTTCCAGATCGGCGACCAAGCCCGCAATGCGCTCTGTCGTCACCGGATCGGACACGGCGCTTCGGGCAAGCTGCCGGTACTTCATGATCTTCATTTCGAGTTCGACGCGTTCGTTTTTGGACCGCATAGGCTTCACCGCAAGGTCAGGCGGGAGCGTGGAGCACTCTCAGTCACCGATTATTGCCGAGGGCGGGTCGATGATGTTGCCGACTATAATGTCTATGTCCGGTTCACGACATAGTTTATTTTATGTGATTGGCCTTCACTTCTTAGGCTTCAAACAGCCGTCTTTGATCTCGTGGGTAATCGCGCCGGAGTGATTGCCGGTAAGTTTGACCACCATGCGGTCAGCGCACCAAACCTCTATGTCGCGGTCACCGGGCAGCAATTTTGCCCGCCCGATTGCCTGATCGTCGGTATCGCAGACGATTGGTTCGAATCCGACGAAATGACCGTCAGACCCGACCGTGTAAGCTCGGTATTCTGCCACCCCGAAAGTCTCCTGACGGATCGGGATAAACTGGCATACGAAAGGCCAGACAGAAAGCGCACAAGTGCACACAACTCAAAATAGGCCACTGCCAAATTCAAACTAGGCCACTAGGGGTTAAAACAGGCCAGTACCCGTCACTCGGGAGAATGGTTCGCCATCATTACCATTCTTTCGAGGCTGTTCAGGACCAAGGCGACCGGCGCGCTTTTCAGTGTCGAGCATCACTCAAGTCAACGCTCAGCCTTGGGACGAAGTTCGGTACTGGCCGAAATAGGCCACTCGACTGAGCAAAACAGGCCACTCGTTAATTGGTGTCCCGGTTAAGGTGGCGTGCGGGCACTTACGACGAGTGCACGAAAAGCGAAGAACATGCCCGGGCGCTCAAAACTATTTCCAAGGCCCGACGGCGGGTAGGCGCCGACGACGAGGAAATCCGACGTCGCGTCGAGACACTGATGGCCCGTGCCGGCAGGCAGAATGGCGACGTCACCAGCCTTGAGCTGCACGGTCTTGCCCTTGTTACCGCCAAAGCGGACCTTGGCGCTCCCCTTTGCAATCCCGAGGACCTCGTGGCTACGCGAATGATAGTGAACGTAGTCGTAGATCCCGTTGCGCCAGCAACCGCCCCAGCCATTCCGGTCGAAGAGCTCTTCCATGACCGCCGCGGGGTCGAGCTTCCCTGGGAGAAAAATTGCTCCTCGGTAGAGCACCAGGGGCCAACGGGGGTTGTTGGGGATCCCTCGCCGATTCCATACGCGCACGTTGTTACGTCTACCACGCATAAAACGCTTCGCGGACCGCGGGGTGGACTGCTGTTGACCAATGATGCTGATCTCGCAAAGAAGTTGAATTCGGCTGTTTTTCCGGGAGCACAAGGTGGTCCCTTAATGCATGTTATTGCTGCCAAGGCAGTCGCTTTCGGCGAAGCGCTCGATCCCTCTTTCAAAGTATACGCGCGGCAAACGGTCGTGAACGCTCGCATTCTCGCCCGCACGCTTGCGGAAGGCGGGCTGGCAATTGTTTCCGGTGGGACGGATAGCCACGTCGTGCTTGTAAATTTGCGCCCGCTCGGATTGACAGGCAAGGCGGCAGAAGCCGCTCTCGAACACGTCGGCCTCACTTGCAATAAGAACGGAATTCCGTTTGATCCGGAAAGGCCAGCTGTACACTGCTGCGATCTATGCTGCTCGCGCGATGCTGAAACCAATCCTAATTCAGGGCGGCCAGCCTGGCGGTCAGCTCAGCATCACAACGGACGTCGAAAACTATCCTGGTTTCGCCATTGCCATTCAGGGTCCGTGGTTGATGGGCCAGATGCAGGCACAAGCTGAACACGTAGGCGCTGATGTCGTTTATGATTATGTATTGAAGGTCGAGCTGGATCAGCGACCATTCAAATTAATCTGCGACTCCGGCGACACTTATCTGGCAGACGCCTTGATCGTCGCGACAGGAGCACAAGCGCGGTGGCTGGATCTACCGTCAGAGCAGAAATTCAGGGGTTATGGCGTCTCCGCTTGTGCTACCTGTGACGGATTTTTCTATCGCGACAAGGATGTTATCGTTGTTGGCGGTGGAAACACCGCAGTAGAAGAGGCACTGTTTCTTACCAATTTCGCTTCCAGGGTGACAGTGGTGCATCTCCTCTTCGAGAGTTCAAGCCAGCTACCCGACCTAACCATCAGCCACACATCACGACGAAATCCAGATTTCGTCGAAGCTGAGAGTCATGAGCACACAACAGAGAAAGATTTGGTATGGGTTCGTCAAAGTCACAAAGTAATAGTGTGGTCTTGGGAGGCACATTATCGCTAACCGGTCGATTCGCCGATGTAGGCAGGCGTATGGAGCAGGCATACCCGAACTGCTCCGCCGCCATCTTGGCGCGTTGCGGTTCGACCGCTGGCAGACAGAGTAGTTGCCCAGCTTGCATTGGCGGCATTCACCGCAGTTGATGTTGAACGGGACGACGATCCGATCTCCCTTCTTGAGCTTGTGGGCGGCCGATCCTGTATCGACAACTTCACCCATGAATTCGTGGCCGAGAATGTCACCGCTCTTCATCGTCGGCATCAGGCCGTCCATAAGATGGAGATCGGAACCACAGATAGCACAGCAGGAGACCTTATGATCACGTCGCGTTGGTCCTCGATCTTCGGATCCGGCACGGTCTCGCAGCGAATGTCGTTCTTGCCGTTCCAGCAGAGAGCCTTCATCAATCCATCCTTTGGGTTTGTCGGGGCTAAATTCAAATAACGGGACGAGAGCGGCGACAGGACGTCATTATTGAAGCGTGTCCAGCGGCACGTAGGAAATGGCATCCCCGTCCTGGTCATAGAGCCCTACGCACATTCCTTTGTTGGCAAGGTCTGGAACGGCGTCGAGCATCTCGCGGGCGACGCGGCTCGCGAACGCCGGCAGATCGGCCCAGTCGGTCCAAATCTCAGTGGGAGGAGATTCGAATGACGTGAGATCGGTGAAATTGTAGGTGAAGCATTTCATTGCACAGAAACACGCCTATGGTCGTCATGTTCCGATGGTCAAAAACTAATACGTTGATCTGTCGCTCACCGGACAGACGCCATAAATTTCAGATACCAAACCTAATCTGGAATCGCGCCCGGTCTTTAGGTTGATGCCGGCAATGTGCGTCCGGTCATGTTTACGGACCTCGGCACACGCCGGGCTGAGGCTGACGACACCGACCGCAACCGCGACGGATTGAACCCGAAGGCAGGGAGCCTCGGTGGCAAATCACCGAATAATTTTGGGCGCTAAAAAGGAACGTCATAGTCGCTTTGAGCTTGACATAGGACGGTCTCCTCCCGCCGTCGCGCGCGGTATGCCTGCGATCCACGGAGCAGGGCCCGCGCGGTTTCAGGAAAGTGATATGCTAGAACCAATCAATGGCCGCGAGCCAGCGTTTTCAGAGGATGATCTGCAGCGTAAGAAGCTAAGACCGCGAGGAGTCCCGGGAAGAGAAAGCCCGGCCCAATAGGCGAGGCAAACGTAGCCGCGCAACGCACATGGGTAAAACGCGAGAATTGGGTGTCTTGGCCCGGAGGATATCAGATTGCCGAAAGCTGCGATTTTCGACCTGGACGGCACGCTTCTGGACTCAGTGGATGTGCACGCGCTCGCTTGGCACGAGGCGATGGCGGAGTTTGGCCACGACGTCAGTTTCGAACAGGCCAGGAGCCAGATCGGGAAGGGCGGCGACAAGCTCATTCCCGTATTCCTCTCGGCCAGCGAGCAACAGGACCACGGCAAGGAACTGGAGGAATGGCGCGGCGACCGCTTCAAGGCCAGCTATCTGTCGCTTGTGCGTCCGTTCTCCGCGGTTCCTGATCTTCTTCGGCGCGTGCGGGATGCCGGCGTCCGGGTCGCCATTGCTTTGTCGGCCAAGAAGGATGAACTTGAAAAGTATCTCGACATTGCGCGCATCGCCGACCTCGTTGATGTAGCTGCATCTTCCGAGGATCCAGAGCAATCCAAGCCGGCCCCCGATATTTTCGAGGTCGTCCTGGAAAAGTTGAATATCGAAGGTTGCAATGCCGTCGCCATCGGTGACACGCCGTACGACGCCTCCGCCGCGGGAAAGGTAGGCATCGCAACCATCGGCGTGCTCTGCGGCGGATTCACGGAGGGCTCGCTGCGGCAGGCCGGATGCGCGGAGGTCTATCCCGGGCCGGCCGCGCTTTTCGCCAGGTTCGAAAAGTCCCTGCTTGCCGGCTAGACTGAGTTTTGGGTCTATGCGGGGAGCACGGATGGCAAGAAAGCTGAAGAGCTATCAAACTTCGTTGGGTTTCTTCGAGCAGGCAATCGCCGCGCCGTCAATGAAGGCTGCCTTGCAGGCGTGGGGCGCCGACAGCAATCTCTTCCACCAGGGCGCTGCCCTGGAAAGCACGGATCAGGACGTCATCGCGGCGACCATGGCGAAACCGGGCGTCGTTCTCAAACGCCCTGTGGGATCCGACGGCCCTTTCGGCGAGCACGCCGAACTTCCGAAGAACCTCGGGGAGGGCGGCCGGAAGAAGGCCGCGGCGAAACCGACGGGCGGAAAAGCGAAAACATTATCATCTATTCGGCCCGATAAGGCGGCGGATCAGAAGGCCGCGCAAGCGTATGAACAAGAGCGGCAGCGTCGCGAGCGCGAGGAAGCCAGGGAGGAGGCGGCTCAGCAGAAGCAGCATGAGCATCGGCAGCACGCCATCGACAAAGCGCAGAAGGCTCTGGTCAAGGCGGAGCACGAACACGCGCAACGCGTGGCCGCGCTACGCTGCGAGATCCAAGCGATCGAGAAGAAGATACGATCCGAGGACGACGATTGGGATAAGAAAGAAAAGCGACTAAGGGAGGCCCTCCGGCGCTCTCGAAAATAGATATGGAAGCTAAAGATAGCCGTCGCAAGAAAAAAAGCCCCGCGCGAAGGCGGGGCTTTTCGTGCAACGTCGAAGCGTTACTTACTTGCTCATTCCGGAGCCGGGGCCGGTCGGCGTCATCGTTGATCCGCTAGGCGAACCGCCTGGAGCGAGGGTATTGCCCGAGGGGTTCATGGTGTTGTTAGAGCCGGTCGTACTTCCGACCGACGGGGCCGGCGCACTGCCCACTGGTGATCCGCCTACCGATGAGCCCGTGCCGGATGTGCCGCCAGTTGCCGAAGAACCAGCAGAGGTCCCTCCGGACATACCACCGCCCGCCGCGCCACCACTGCTCTGAGCCAGCGCGAAGGTGCTTGAGAGCGCCAGCGCTCCCGTCAATGCAATCGTTGTGAATTTCATGGTTATTTCCCTTGTTAATGATGGGAAGCAAACCAACACAGGCCAAGTATGTTCCTTGCCAACACAAAAGGCAGTCAGCAGCCGTCGTCTGCGGCAATAAGGACTCCAGTATGCTTTTTGGCCACGCTTCTGCGGGGCAATCAGTACTTGGAGATGACGGGGCCGCTGAATTTATAATTTAAGCCAACCCGAACGATGCTGTCTGTAATGCGAGAATTGAACCCGCCAACAAGAACGCCGGCACCGGGCGTAACGATGGTTGAATTGAAGGTGTTCGAGACTTTGCCAAGGTCGAGATAAAGGTATTCCACCCGGGCACTCCATCCGCCACCCATTGCAGCTTCGATGCCGCCCCCCGCCGTCCAGCCAGGATTGTAGTTTTGCGCTCTGGTCGAGCCAACGAGCGTAGAATTGGAATCGACCTGTCCATAAGCGAGGCCGGCAGTTCCGTATAGCAGAACCGTAGGGACTATGGCGAAACCGGCCCGCACGCGCACTGTTCCGAAAAAATCAAGCTGCTGTCGCATTGTAACGGGAAGCACCGCCCCCGTGCATATGCCGGCGGGACAGGTCAACGGATGATTGCTGCTCTGGCCAGTCCCCTGAAAGTCTGCTTCCAGACCAACGACCCAGTTTTGCATTTGCGAATTGTAGCCGATCTGAGCGCCACCGAGGACGCCATTCATGTTCGACCTGATCGTGTCAGAAAATAAAATCGGCGCACCTAATACAGACGTGTCTGAGGAGCGTCCGAAACCATATCCAACGTTGGCGCCGATGTAGCCGCCCGACCAATCGTACACGGGCACAATGTATGCCGGCGTCTTGGCATAAGGCACAGCTCCCAGATCGGCCGCCGCAGCGGCGCTGACGCCAAGAGCTGCAAGAGCCGCAATTGCATAAGCAGCCAACTTGGAAGAATGCATGTTTGGAACCAATACCTATAGTGACAGACAATTCCGTCCCTTTGGACCGTAAGTGAATTGGTGATCTTCCCACAGCACTGATCGAGTGGAACCCAACGAATTACACAGGTTGTTGTTTTAATATCGCAGAAAACTGGTAGTTAGATCGACGGTGGTTTCTTGCGGCCGGTGTCTGAGGAACCTCAAATGCAGGTAAACCGGGCAAGGACGCGGTTGCTTGGCTGATGAGAAGTGTGCCACCCATAGCCCTAACAGTGATGTGGTCTAATTCACCTACAATCAATATCTGACACGAACCTTACACGGCAGTGGACTCGGAACCAGCACACGCCGCAGATAATCGGACCTATCGATCTTTAGGTTGGCGTTCCTTCTGTGCACCATTGAGCTGGGCCGGATGAGCATGCCCCCTGTTGCCGAGCGCGGCAATTCGGCGTGGCCGGTTTTCAGTCCGGCGGCGAACCACTGGTGCCACCGACAACGCCAAGCCCAGGTGACAACCCGGCTGGAACAGGCGCCTCGAGCATGCAGGCGTCCGGTTCAATGGAACGGGGAACGACCGGCACGTCGAAAGGGATAACCGATAAAAGCTCAACTAGCCCGGCCACGACTGGCGTCGGTGAATCGACCACGAAGTAGATAGTAAAAGAGAAGCCCCGCAGGTCAGCAGGGCTGTTTTTTCGCCCCATCGGGCGGTCACAAGGTAAAAACCCCAAAGACGAAAGCGCCGATCAAAACGGCGAGGGCAAACGCAATAAGAGCTAGGAATAACTTGGCCATGTAAGGCCAACAACAGACAGGCTGTTTAGTTCGGTTTCGAGGCCACACGGTTGTTAGGCTAGAGGTGAAACCACCCGGTAGGCGATCTAAATCAACTGAGGACGCAACCTAATGTGCGGTGCGGTATTAGTCCGCCACACACAGAGGAGCGCGACAGTGTTTTTTGAGCCTGCTTGTTTCAAGTATCGAAAATAGCTTGATGGCCCTTGAAGCGAGCAACGTCATCGCGATGCGCCTACAGATGTTTTGCAAAGGCGATGCGCAGGCTTTGCGTGAATCTGAGTTGATGGTGTCCGAAAAAATCGACGCTTTTACGCGAGCCGGTTTTGGCATCGCAGCAGGCGCATCGAATACAATGATCCGAAATAATTTTCGTGCCGCAATACAGGCTAACGAAGCCCGGCTACGCGCATTGCGTATTTCGGCCTGATATGGTGGCGCTATACAAGTGCATCTGAACCTTTTTCAGCACAGGCTCAGCTAACAAGGCCACACCAGCTCTTCTAAATGGAGAGGTTCTGTTTGATTCGCATGGAGCTTGCGCAAAATCTCGATCGTCGAGCAAATCGACCAGCTAACGCTCGGGAGGGTTCGCCTCGATAACAGCATCCCTCAGTGATCAAAATGAAAGCTGTTCACTAATGGAAGGCGATAATGGAGCCTGGCCAGCATGACAGTAAGTTAATTTTCTTAGCTGAAATTTTTTCTGACTGACTGCGTATTATCATTGTTGGCGAAGGTGCGCCGCCGCACCACGCTGGCCGGCGGTCCCACAACTTCAACCTGCCCCCAGGAGTGGGACCGTTCGGCCGGGCCAAGATCGTTCGCCAGCCCGAAATCTAGGTGACCTGTTTAGCACGGGTTCCAGCGGCATCGATACTCTGCAGTGACCGACACGTTGAGCAGCTCACAATGGAGAATGATATGGCTGAAAAATTCAAGCCCGCACCGGAACATAGAAGCGAGACAGCTATTTGCAGATGGGGCTTACATGAGGAAACCACCATGAAACTCAAAACTATTGCATTGGCTGGCGCGCTTGCACTTTCGAGCACGCTGGCAATCGCGCAGAACGCTCCGATAGGCAGCAGCGCGGACTTTGGGAATGGGGCTGTGTTAAATCGTGGCCCTGTTCAAACGACCGGTGAGGATATGGATTTTCGGACCGATCGATCGGCAACTCCACGAAGTGGAACCACTACCGGCATGAATATGAAAAAGAAGGACGGCATGTCGAACGGCTCCATAGCAAAAGACGGCATGAAGAACAATTCGATGAACAAGGGTGGCATGACGAAGTAGTGTTTTTTACCATAACGTCAGCAGCTCTGGCGCTCTGCGCTGGAGCCGTTTTCTTTAAGAGCGTCGTTGCAGAATCTCGGCGCGCTCTCAAGCTGTTTTAGCGTGACGCCGGTCATTTAACGAAGGAAGAAGCGGGCATGAAACTCTCAACCGTCATAGTTGCCACGCTATTGTTATCCGGCTCGACTGCCTACGCGCAAAATGGCGCGCCGAGCGGCCGGGGTTCAATGACAGGAGATCCCGCGGCCAGTTCTGCCACCCCTGGCACCGCGCCAATCGTTGGAAAGTCCAAGAAGGCCAGTCCAAGTGGAAGCGGTACTTCCACTTCAGGCGGTAGCGATGCCAATGGCGATCAGGGAAGAGATAAGATGCCTGACAGTAGCCAAGGCGTCAGACCGCTGGATAAGCAGAACAAGCCTGATAGAATGTAGGCGGAAGCGTCGCATCTGCCAAGTCGTCTGGCGGCGGCGGAAACGCTAGGCATCCAATTGATTTAGCGTGGACGTCTACCGAGCCGGAGCCAATGGACGTCGAGGCGGCGGTTTTGGACCAGACGCCGGTCAATTTCGTCGCCTTGGCGCCGCTGAGCTTCTCGAGCACGCCTCCAGATCATGTCAGCGCGGTGTATGAGGGGCGCGCTTTTACGTAGTCTCGCAATCTGCCATCGAGCGAACCTTGCGTGCGACGCGAGGGTAGGGTCTAATCGCAAGCATAGCAAAGCGCTGAGGACCGCATGCCGATCGGCAAAATCAAAATGTTCAACGATGAGAAAGGCTTTGGATTTATCCGTCCGGACGACGGCAGCAACGACGTTTTCTTTCACGTTTCGTCGTTGCGCGAAGGCGACGATGTCACGGTTGGCAAGACCGTCACATACGAGACCGGCGTTGACCCGAAATCGGGAAAGATCAAAGCTGTCAGCGTTGATCTGGTGTGAGTGTCGCCGTTGTGAGAGCGCTAAGTAGAGTGATCTCCTCGTTTCGCGAGGCCCATCGCTGAGACGGCTCTGATTGCGAGACTGATGTCAGGCTTGATCGGGACTTCAAGCCCTTTCCTTGCAATAAGGTCGCCTTTGACGCGTGCTTCAAACGCATCAAGATGCATCGAAAATATCGCCAGCGCTAACTTCATTTTATTCAATTCCTCCGCGCGAGGATCTTGATCAGCCATGGCGAAGAGATCTTCCTCGAACGATCACGCTTAGCAGCCGCGGAAAATATTTTTCATTGCAGCGTCCGTTCGCGCATTTTCCGCGCTGAGCGGATCGGAGGGTTTTCCTGGCTCTGACGCCGACTGCGTTTTGAAGGTTGCGGATTTCCTTTTCTGAATTGTGCGATATCCGGGAATGCTGATCGCAACCAAAGCCGGTCTCACGCGCCCCGCTCCCGGTCAATGGACACAGAAGGGAAATCCCGACTATCTCGTCAGCCAGGCACGTGCGAGCCTTAAAAAGCTAGGCGTGGATCAGATCGGTCTGTGGCAATTGCATCGCGTTGATCCCAAGGTGCCAGCGGGCGAACAATTCGGAGCGGTGAAGATGCTCCTGGACGACGGGATCATTCGTCACGCGGGACTGAGCGAGATGTCCGTCGCGCAGATCGAAGCAGCCTCAAAGGTCTTTCCGGTGGCGACGGTTCAAAATCAGTACAATCTGGTCGATCGAAAGAGCGAAACCGTGCTCGACTACTGCGAAAAGATGGGCATCGGATTCATTCCGTGGTTTCCGCTCAGCGCCGGCAATCTGGCGCGCCCGGGCTCCGTTTTGGACCATGTCGCGGAAAAATATCATGCGACTCCGGGACAAATCGCATTTGGCCTGGATGCTCAAGCGCTCTCCGGTGATGCTGCCAATTCCAGGAACGTCGAGCGTTGCGCATTTGGAAGAGAATGTCTTGGCGCGAAATATAACGCTTTCGAGTGATGATTTTCTGGCGCTTGACCGCGCCGGCCGCGACGCGAGCGGAACTTCTGCCACCTAGGCCGTAGAGGTCGAAACACCAGCAGGTCGGCGAAAAGCGCGTGACACAGGAAGAAGAAATCGACCGTCTTGTTCGAACAATCGATGAGGCCGCCTTGCGCGCCGAACGATTGGGTTTGACCTTTGCTGCCTATCTCCTGCGCAAGGAACTGGCGGAAGGAAATCCGATCTCGCTTGACGGTGGCAGGACGGTGGATCCGGAGCTAGTTCTGGGTCCGCCATCCGGTGGCAAGAAGCTGGTCATCGTCGGAGACACTGAAAACTGTCGATGGCCTGCAGGAGCACGTTCAAGGCGCCGATCTGTTGGTCGTTGAGGCGACCTTCCTCGAGCGCGACGCCGCCTTGGCGCTGGACTACGGCCACACGGCGGCGAAGGCCGCCGAACTGGCTGCCGGAAGCGGCGTCAAGCAGCTCATGCTCACGCACATCTCCGGCGCTATTCCGACGAAGAAATTCTGGCGGAGGCGGCGAAGGTTTTTCCAAATTCCCGCGTCGCCGCCGATCTGGATCGCGTCACCGTCTGACGTTATTTTGAAATGATGATGTACGGCAACGGCACGACGGAGACCTATAAAGCATCGACTTCTGCCAGCGTCTCCTTCGCGGCGCGCACCACCGCATCGGCATTGATGTCGAATTTCCCGGGACCGTCGTCGGTCCGGCTTTGCGCCGAAGCGGATCCCATAGTTGCTGCTGCGCCCACCGCGACCGCTCCTGCGAGGATTCGACGCCGAATTTGATCTGCCATTTCGTTCTCCTATGCTGGGAGGAGCAACGGACAGACGGCTCGGCTGTTCCTGCTTGCAGAGCACGAATACTGATGGTCCAAACGCGGTCATCGAAATGGTGGTTTCCATAGGTGGCTGCACGAATCCGCCGTGGCAACTGCCCGGATGTACGTCCGTTCGAAGTTGAACTCGGCCTCCGCTGATGCGTTGTCAACCTGATTGCCGTCCCCATTCGGCTGTGGGCCCGAGTTTATGACTGAAGTGGAACCGGACGATGCAGATGACGCCGCAATCCCAAACCATTATTCGGACCAACATTCCTTTCCGTCTGGATCGGCTTCCCTGGAGCCGATTCCACCTGCTGGTGGTGATCGGCCTTGGCATCACGTGGATACTTGACGGGCTTGAGGTCACGATCGTTGGCTCACTGGGGCCGGCCCTGCAGAGCGTAGACACGCTGCATCTTTCGAGCGCCAACCTCGGAGCCGTCGCGTCCTTTTATGTTGTGGGTGCGGTAATTGGGGCGCTCGTCTTTGGCTGGATCACGGATCGGCACGGCCGACGTCTGGTTTTCTACGTCACGCTGATCGTTTATCTGTCAGGCGTGCTGCTGAGTGCGTTCGCTTGGAATTTCTGGAGCTTTGCTATTTTCCGGATGATCACCGGGCTAGGAATTGGCGGCGAGTATGCCGCGGTGAATTCCGCGATAGATGAGCTTATTCCGGCGAAATATCGTGGCCGTATCGACCTCGTCGTTAACGGGAGCTTTTGGTTAGGCGCCGCAGGAGGTGCCCTCGCGGTTCCGTTCTTGCTCGATCATCGCCTGTTTGCTCCGGATGTCGGTTGGCGCCTGGGTTTCGGCATAGGAGCCGTCCTAGGGCTCGGCATCCTGCTACTTCGCCGCTTCGTACCTGAGAGTCCACGGTGGCTGGTGACACACGGACAGATCGACCTGGCCGAAAAGACGGTGGGCGACATTGAGAAGGACGTCGCAGAAGCCACGGGCCGGCATCCGGCGATGCCGAGCGAGAGCATTGAGGTCCATCCCAAGAAGGTCTTTGGAATCGGACTGATTTTGACATCGATGGTCGGCAAATATCGAAAGCGCAGCATTCTCGCTCTTGTGCTGATGGTAGCCCAGTCCTTCCTCTATAACTCCGTATTCTTCACGTTTGGCCTCGTACTGTCGCATTTCTACAAGGTGCCGAGTGAACGGATCGGGTTATATCTGCTTCCGCTTACTATTGGAAATTTCTGCGGACCATTATTTCTCGGATCACTTTTCGACACCGTCGGCCGCAAGGTCATGATCGCAGGAACTTTCGCCATGAGCGGCCTGCTACTGCTGCTAACCGCCTATCTCTTCGCAGCCGGATACCTCACTCCGGTGACGCAGACTATCGCCTGGTTTTCGATCTTCTTCTTTGCATCGGCGGCGGCGAGTTCTGCCTATCTAACCGCAAGCGAGATCTTTCCGCTCGAGACCCGAGCGCTGGCCATAGCGTGCTTCTATGCGCTCGGCACCGCGATTGGTGGGAGCACGTCGCCGCTTCTGTTTGGCTGGCTTATAGAATCTGGGTCCGCTTGGCGGGTGAGTGGCGGATACGCATTGGCTGCCGTGCTGCTGCTGATCGCCGCCGGGACGGAAATGATGCTGGGCATCGACGCGGAGGGAAAATCACTTGAAAGCATCGCCGACCCGCTTTCCAGTAAGTAGCGGCGGCTTAGTAGCGAGGGGACGCTAAGGGCCTGAAGCGGGACTAGCCAGCGGACTGCCGGCCCATTTCACCGCGTCGGTTTTCATCGGATCGACTTTGTCGCACTTCAGACAGCGCAGTTCGGTGTGGCCTGTCCGGTCGGTCATTGCCATTAAAAGCTTGTTGCACTTCGGGCAGCGGTTATCCATGACGAGCCTCCCATTTCCGCAAAATGTAGGTCAGGAAATCCGAAAAGGAAGTTGCCGCGATCATTAAAGTTACAATTTGTCGGATACCGGACTCAGGAACGTATTATGGTATGGCGACTTCATTGAGTGAAGCTCTCCCGCGAGGTTTCGACCCTTGGCCCGTCGCACTTCTTCTCCCGTGCGACGGGTCTTTTATCCTGGTGTTCCCGTGTTGCTCGAAGCGTCTTTCAATATCGCCTGGAATTATCTTCAGAGGACGAACGCTCTGCAAGACGATGCCGCACGGTTCCTGACCGATGAAATCGAACGTCTGATCCGCAAGGGCCATAAAAACCGAATGTTTGTGGCCAACATCGCGATTATTAAATACCGGGAATTTAGCAACAAGGTTGTGCTACTGAGGTGGAGGGCCAAATGATTCCTGAGCTAGTATCATCATGTCCGCCCGAGATTGCTTTAAACTTCAAAGACGAGCGTCGGGCGCCAGGCTGTGGCGACGACGTGGACGCCGCGCCGATTTATGCACGGCGTGTCGCATCGGACCACGATTGATTGGCCCCGGGGGATGGTGCCGGTAACACTCAATCTAAGAATCAAAGGAGAACTATAAGGCACCCGCCAAATTCGAGCCACGCAAGCCGGGCCTTACTGTTTTTTGCCGGCCTCAATCATCGAACGGATGCGGGCAGCCATCGCTTCCACGGGAAACGGCTTGGTCAGTACCGCCATGCCGGGAGCAAGCTGGCCGTTGCCCACCGCGGCGTTTTCCGCGTAGCCAGTGATAAATAATACTTTGAGGTCAGGCCGGCTTACTCGTCCCGCGTCGGCCATCTGTCGGCCATTCATGCCGCCAGGCAGGCCTACATCGGTCACTAGTAAGTCAATGCGCACGTCCGATTGTAACACCTTTAGCCCGGCCGCGCTGTCACCCGCTTCAATTGCGGTAAAGCCGAGTTCTTCGAGAATGTCAGTAATGAGCATGCGCACGGTCGGCTCGTCGTCCACGACCAACACCGTTTCACCTTGAGCCGAACGCGGCAGCACTCGACTCTCGGTCGAAGCCCCTTCGTCCTGGATCTCTCCGTAGTAGCGTGGCAAGTATATGCAGACTGTCGTGCCCTTGCCGACCTCTGAATAGATGCGCACTTGTCCGCCTGACTGCTTCGCGAACCCATAGATCATCGACAAGCCAAGGCCAGTGCCCTCACCGATAGGCTTCGTCGTGTAGAACGGCTCGAACACCCGAGCGATCACCTCCGGCGGCATGCCGGTGCCGGTATCTGTCACGCTCAGCGAGAGGTACTGCCCTTCAGGAATGTCCTGCTTCTTGGCGGCTGTCTCATCGAGCCACCTGTTGGCGGTCTCGA
The DNA here is from genome assembly GCA_963790595.1 of uncultured Alphaproteobacteria bacterium. Taxonomy (GTDB): domain Bacteria; phylum Pseudomonadota; class Alphaproteobacteria; order Rhizobiales; family Xanthobacteraceae; genus Bradyrhizobium. Next base: position 105,318 of record CAWBPE010000003.1, read on the forward strand.
TGGTGATGCGCCCCCCGTCCGGCATCGCATCTCGAGAATTGAGGCAGAGGTTCAGTAGCGAATTTTCGAGTTGGGACGGGTCAACCAGAACTGGCCAGAGACCGCTCGCGCCGACGGCCTCGACGGTGATGCCAGGACCAACTGTGCGTTGAATCATATCCTGCATGCCATCGATCAGACGGTTCACATTGGTCGGCTTGGGGTCGAGCGTCTGGCGGCGAGAGAACGCGAGCAGGCGGTGCGTCAGCGCGGCTGCGCGTTTCGCGGCTCCTTGGGCCACCGCCATGTACCGTTCGACATCATTGAACCGGCCCTGCTGCATGCGGGCCTGCATCAATTCCAGCGAGCCGGAGATGCCGGCCAGCAAGTTGTTGAAGTCATGCGCGAGACCGCCCGTCAATTGACCGACGGCCTCCATTTTCTGCGACTGACGCAGCGCATCCTCCGCCCGCATCAGTTCGGCAGTCCTGTCGGCGACGCGCTGTTCCAGCGTTTCGTTGAGGCTACGCAGTTCTTCCTTGACGCGGGCGCGATCCGCCTCGTCGGCGCGTCGCTTCTCGACGTCGATCAGCACGCCTGGAAACGTGAGTGCCGTACCGTCCCGAGCCTTATCAACGCGTCCGTTGGCCTCCAGCCAGTAATAGCGCCCGTCCGCACGGCGGGTGCGGTACTGATGGGCGTAGGGGCCGCCGCGCGCGATGGCCTCGTCAATGGCGTCGGTCAGTGCCGCCCGGTCGTCGGAGTGGACGGTGGAGATGATCTGAGCGAGCGGGATCCCTTCACGGCCAAGAGCCGGATCGAGACCGAAGGCGCGCGCGAACGCGTCATCGACGGTAAAGCGGTCGGTCAGCAGATCCCAGTGCCACGTTCCGATGATCGCGCCGGCCGCCAGGGCAAGCTGCACGCGCTCTGCGTTCGTGCGCGCGCTCGCCTCGCTCTTGGCGAGCGCAGCCTGTTCCTCGGCGAGACGGCGCTCGACAAGAACGCGGGCCGTTGTTTCTGGCGTGATGTTGAGGACGGCGGCCACACTCCCGTCTTCGTCGCGGAGTGCGGAAAGCGAGTAGTTGAACCAGGCGGTGTCGGTGCCGCCGCCTTCGAGGCGGGCCATGACGAAGGGGGCATCCTCGAAGTAGACCGGGTCGCCGCCCGCACACCGTCGAATTGGGGTTGAAGCTCTTCCCAGATCTCAGCCCAGACGCTGGAGCCGGGTTGCCCAAGTGCCGCAGGGTGCTTGGCCGCTAGGATCCTGCGGTAAGGGTCGTTGTAGACGAGAGCATAATGCGGGCCCGACCAAAGACAGATCGGAAACGGAGAGTCGAACATCGTCCGCGCCACCGTTCGAAGCGCCGGAGACCATCCTGTGGTCGGTCCCAGGGCGCTTTTTGACCAGTCGAGCTCTCGCGCATGCGCACGGACCTCGCCGGGTCCGGCAAAAAGCGCAGCGGCGTTCGCATGGTCCTCGTTTCTGAAATTCAAAGTGTTCTCATCGCCACGTCCACCGGCCCTCAGTCTGCTTAGCAAATATCGATGCGTAGCGCGATTGAGGGGTTGCTCCGGCAGAGTTCGTTTAAAGGGCTGTCCCGTAAATAGCTTTATCTAGCGTAATTGGAAACTACGCCATCAGGCTTCCCAAGCCTATTTGGCATTGCCCTTCAAGAACGTCAGACCGCTTACCGTCAAACGGTCAACGCTTGTTTCTCCATTCGCGACAAGCCCTTCAAGGTAGGCTTCCAAATCGGACAGCTTCCCGTCGAAATCGACTCCCATCAGGTCACAAGTCTTTTTGATCCGTTCGATTGGCTGCTCAAAAACGTTCAATTCGGTATGCACAATGCCCTCCACTTTCCAAAACGCGATCCGGATCACGCTGCTTCCATGAGCCGCTTATTTGAATCCACGTGCTTGAGTTCATCGGTAATCACATTGAAACGCAGTAGTTGGGCGGGACCAAATGCCGTTGAGATGGCCACATCGGCTGCATCTCGTCCCTTGGCGATTACGATGCGCCCAATGCGGGGATGGTTGTGTCTGGCATCAAGAGTGAACCAGCGGCCATCGAGAAATACTTCATACCATGCGCTGAAATCCATCGGGGCCGGATCGACCGGGACGTCGATGTCACCAAGGTAACCCGTGCAGTACCGCGCCGGGATGTTCATGCAGCGGGAAAGCGTGACCGCGAGGTGAGCGAAGTCGCGGCAGACGCCGCGGCGCTCCTGGTGGCCTTCGGACGCGGTGCGGTCATCCCGGGCATGATGATATCCGAACTCAATGCGGTCGTGGGCATGTCGCAGATGGCCTGCGCACGCTGCCAACCGCCCTGGACGCCCCCGAAGAGCGACCATGCGAGGTTCGAGAGCTTTTCCGTATCGCAATAGCGACTGGCCAACAGGAATGGCAGCGCTTCAGCGGGCAAGGCGCCTACATCCCACTGTTGGGCTGACGGGCAAACCTCATCCGGGAGGCCGGTATCCTGCACCACAAACTCGCTCCGAACTTCAAGCAGGCCCGGCGGGGCGACGAACCGCGTACAAATGTGCCGAAGGGATCGAAGTAGTCGCGAGCCGTCACGCCGGGTGAGAAGCGCATGGACTGTTCACTCAGAATATCGCCATCTCGCTCGGGATGCGTGGTGAGCATCAGCACCATGGGGACCGCTTGAGGACATTGAAAAGCGATGTCGTAGCCTGCCCGAATTTTCACAATAATCTCCAGAATTGAATGGCGATGGAAAAGCTAAACAACGCTGAATCGTTCCGCGAAAAATCGAGAAAAATGGGCTTTTGAACCCGACAAAAATCGGGTTCCGAGTCAGGAACTGCCCAAAGCGCTTTGCGTTATCTCTCCACAAGCTAGAGGAGGATATCATGGGCTTTGGTCGAGGCGCGTTACTGTGGCTTATCGGCATCCCGCTGCCGATCATTCTGCTGCTTGCAGTCTTTATGCACCACTAGGGCGGATGTACCCCTAGTGAAAAGGCCCTCGGCTCGCCGGGGGCCTTTCTGCTGTCTGGACCGTCGAAGCACTTGTACAGTCCATCCGCAGGAAGGTTGGTTAATATCAAGAGAGAAATATACTCCCAGGGGCACAGAGCAACCAGTGCAGCCCTTCCTTAGCAAAGTCGAGTTCGACACTTCCACGAACGGCCTGTTCGATCATACGCTTGATCACGACGTGTCCAAAACCTTTGTGTTTCGGAGGTACCACCAATGGTCCGCCGCGCTCGCGCCAATCCAACTTCAAACCACCAGCGCCGGGCGGTTGATCGACGGCCCACGAAACAGAAAGCTGCCCCTGCGACGACGACAGCGCTCCGTACTTCACCGCGTTGGTCGCGAGTTCATGCAGTGCCAATCCGATGGCTTGGCTGGCATCGGCCGCCAAAACGATTTCCGGTCCGTGTATCTCTAGCTGCGGGCTGGACAGGTCGATGAATGGAGTAAGCTGAAATTCGATAAGCTCACGCAAGGAGCTTCCACGCCAGTCTCCGCGCGCAAGCAGGTCATTCGAAGCGGCGAGACCGCTGAGGCGGCCATTGAAACTATTCTGAAAATCTTTCTGATCCTTGCTGTTGCGCAATGATTGGTCTGCTATCGATTGTACAATCGTCAACAGGTTCTTTGATCGATGCGACAGCTCCTGGAGAAGAAAGCGTTGATGAGCCTCGGCAGCCTTGCGTTCCGTTATGTCAGTGGCAACGTTGATTATGCGATGCGCCTTGCCGTTCGGTTGCCGATCGATCACGTGCCCATAGCCTGCGAGCCAGCGAGTTTGGCCGTCTGGTTTCAGGATGCGGTACTCGGCGGGAAAAGAATCTTGCTTGTTCGTCACGGCATGGTATTCGCCCAGCAAGTGCCGATCATCCGGGAGCATCGCATGATAAAATTCATCCGATGGCCCACCGACCTGGCCCAAACCATCCGGTAGATCAATCCCGAAGAGCATCATTCCTTCGCGGGTCCAGCTACGGGTCCGTTTGACGAAATCGACCTCCCAGCTTCCAATCCGGCCGAGATGCATTGCGGATTGATATCTTTCCTCACTCTTTCGCAGAGTATCTTCCAACAGAACTCTGTTCGTGGTCTCTACGACGGTAATAAGCACTCCGCCAACGCCAGTAGCAGCTGCATCATCCGGGATCGGGCTATAGCTAATGGTGAAACGCGCATCCTCCCACTGAGAGCCATGGCGCTGAATTCTCAGAAGCAGGTCTTCCTGGAAGAAGGCGCTACGTTCGCCGCTCAGGATGCTTTCATGCAACGAAAGAAGTTGTGTCTGAACTTCCGGCCACACCTCGCGAAACGGTAGGCCAAGTGCGCGGGGATGCTTGTCTCCGAGGATCGGCCGATAGCCGTCGTTGTAGATCAAGATGAAATCCGGTCCCCAACGGACAGCCATTGGAAATCCAGAGGCGAGCAGCAAATTCACGACCAGCGTAAGACTTGATGGCCAACGAGCTGGATCACCGAGCGTCGTCTTCGACCAGTCCTTGGCACGGATGAGTGCGGACATGTTGGACGAAGCGGAAATGTCAATATCTGCCTGCAGAGCATAAACCTCGCTGATTAATCTCAATATCTCCACATGTAGTGTTCCAGTCAACAAGTGCTGCGGCGCTCCTCCCTACGGCTGCCATGGCCGGCCCTGGACGTCGAACACAGACGGTTTGGCTTGCCGCCCAGCGGATGGCGCGGACCGTCGTCGAGTTCGCGAAGTCGTAGCGCACAGCCAAATCCTCCAAAATGCAAGAGGGGCATGAGGCACCGGACACAATCGGTGCCCGCCTCGATCCACGAGGCCCCAGAGGGCGCCCAGGCCACCTCCAAGGTGTCGCCAAACGAATTAGCAAAACCGGATTTGGTTTCAAAAGGGTCGCGAAAAAATTTCAAGAAGGCGAGTGGTCGAAACCACGGTGATCAAGCAGCGCTGGTTATTTGGCGCAGCGTCGCGACGACCTGAGCGCCGCGGTATGGCTTCGGTAGGAACACGCTGCCATCGGGCAAATCGTCCTCGCCGACCATGACCCGGCCGGAGGTCGCCACTATCTTGATCGGTGGCCACCGGTCCCGAACGAACCGGGCCAGTTTCAGCCCGTCCATCGAACCCGGCATTTGAATATCGGTGAATACGACGTGGATCTCTGGGCGCGCTTTCAGGATAGCAATGGCCTCGTCGGCATTGCCTGCCTGGATGACTTCGAAGCCTGCGCTTTCGATCGTGTCGGCGGAGTCCAGACGCAGCAAGTATTCGTCTTCTACGATCAGGATTACCGGGCCCAAACGCGTCATTATAAATCCTCCCCCGTGCCAAGCAGGTTCGGGACGTTTTGTTCCTGGCTTAATTTGGTCTTTGGCCCTGCGTGCAGTGGCCAGTGCTCTACCGGCCGGCTAACGGAGGCTGCCGGATTTTGCTCAGGACCGATGAAATGCTCGCACTCGTGAGAGGTAGGTCGCGGTTTTGCTGGTCGGGATGGCGGCAATTTGGTCGGGAGTTCCGGAAGCAACGACCTTGCCACCTTCGTCCCCGGCGCCCGGACCGATATCGATGATCCAGTCGCTGCCCGCGGCCACGTCCATGTCGTGCTCGACGACAACCACGGTATTGCCGGATCGGACGAGGCCGTCGAGTTGCTTCATCAGCTTGTCAACGTCGGATGGATGCAGGCCTGTCGTCGGCTCATCGAGGACGTACAGGGTCGCGCCACGTTGCGCCCGCTGTAGTTCTGTCGCCAATTTGACGCGTTGAGCTTCGCCACCTGACAATTCGGTCGCGGATTGACCAAGGCGGATGTAGCCGAGGCCGACGTCGCGTATCACGCCAAGCGAGCGTTGAAGCGGCGCATCGTCCGCGAAAAACTCGAACGCGGCATCAACTGTCATAGCCAAAACGTCTGCGATAGATTTGTCACGGATCTTGATTTCCAACGTCTTGGCATTATAGCGCGCACCCTTGCAGGCAGGGCAGGGCGCATAGACGCTGGGAAGAAACAGGAGTTCGACGCAGACGAAGCCTTCGCCCTGGCAGGTCTCGCAGCGGCCCTTTGCAACGTTAAAGGAGAACCTGCCGGCGTCGTAGCGCCGCGCCCCCGCCTGTTTCGTGGCTGCAAACAGCTTGCGCACGTGATCGAACAGCCCGGTATAGGTTGCTAGGTTCGAGCGCGGAGTCCGTCCGATCGGCTTTTGGTCGACCACCACGAGCCGTTTGATTTTTTCATAACCCGTGACTTCGCCGGCCACGGTCTCAATGGCGGCGTCCAGTGCGTCAGTATCATCCTCGACAACTTCGCTGTGCTGACCGAGCTTTTCGGCGACAGCTTCGACCAGAAACTGGCTGATCAGGCTGGACTTACCGGATCCGGACACGCCGGTGACGCTGGTCAGCACACCGAGGGGAATATCGACGTCAAGCCGGTCCAGGTTGTTGCGTGTCACCCCGCGCAGTTTGAGCCAACCTTGCGCCGGACGGCGCTCTCTCGCGATCCCGTCTCGGCGGTCGAACAGATATCGCCGCGTCAGCGAGGCCGAAATATCGGCGAGACCCGCCAGCGGGCCGCTATAAAGCACTTCGCCTCCGTGCTCCCCGGCACCGGGACCTACATCGACGATCCAGTCGGCATGCCTGACGACATCGAGTTCATGTTCGACCACGAACAGCGAGTTGCCGGCGGCCTTCAGCCGATCCAGGGCCCGCAATAACGCTTCCGTATCGGCCGGGTGCAGTCCGGCGGACGGCTCGTCCAGCACATAAACCACCCCGAACAAGTTGGATCGCACCTGCGTTGCCAGGCGCAGGCGTTGCAGTTCACCCGGCGAAAGCGTCGGTGTGCTGCGTTCGAGGGTCAGGTACCCAAGTCCCAAATCCAGCAACACCGCCAGCCGGGCCAGCAGATCCCCGACGATGCGATGGATCACGATCGCCTTCTCGGGGTGTGTTGCCGAGGTTTTGTTCTTCCCGCCGAGAAATGGCTGCAACACCGCGTCCATCCGCTTCAGGGGCAGCCGCGAAATTTCTGCGATATCGAATCCGGCGAACTTCACGGACAACGGCTCGGGTCGAAGGCGCTTGCCGTGACAGGCCGGGCAGTCGCTACTGGTGAGGAACTGCGCCACCCGACGCTTCATCATCGCGCTCTGGGTGGTGGCGAAGGTCTGCAGCACGTATTTTCGGGCGCCCGTAAAGGTTCCTTGGTAGCTCGGCTCCTCCTTGCGTCTCAACGCGCGCTTGACCTCCGCCGCCTCATAGCCGGCGTAGACAGGGACCGTCGGCTGCTCTTCCGTGAACAGGATCCAGTCACGATCCTTCTTGGGCAGCTTGCGCCAGGGGGTATCGACGTCGTAGCCCAGCGTCACTAGGATATCACGCAGGTTCTGACCCTGCCAGGCGGTCGGCCACGCCGCAATCGCCCGCTCGCGTATGGTCAGGCTGGCGTCCGGGACGAGCGATCGTTCCGTCACTTCGTGGACGCGGCCGATGCCGTGGCAATTCGGACAAGCGCCCTCGGGCGTATTCGGCGAGAACGACTCCGCATAGAGCAGTTCCTGCCCGCGGGGATAATCGCCGGCGCGGGAATAGAGCATGCGCAGCAAGTTCGACAGTGTCGCCACGCTGCCCACCGACGAACGCGTGGTCGGTGATCCGCGCTGCTGCTGCAGCGCCACGGCGGGAGGCAAGCCTTCAATCTCGTCGACTTCGGGTACCGCCATCTGGTGAAACAGCCTGCGGGCGTAGGGAGAGACGGATTCCAGATAGCGGCGCTGCGCCTCGGCATAAAGCGTCCCAAACGCCAGTGACGATTTTCCGGATCCGGACACGCCGGTGAAAACGACCAGGGCATTGCGCGGGATGTCGAGTGAGACATCCTTGAGGTTATGCTCCCGCGCGCCGCGGACGCGGACAAATCCATCAAGACCGAGAGGCTTCGGTTCTCCTCGGTCGTGGGTACGCGTGTCCATTTCAACCTCATTCTCGCAATTATCGATCGTCCGGGTAAGCCGGTGTCAGCGTATGATCCTGACAGGCACCGACTTGCCGGCCGGGACCTTGCTTTCTTCCGCATGATGTCCGAGCGGCACCAGCACATTGCACTCTGGATAGTAGGCGCCGATACAGCCGCGTGGCACATTGTAGGCAAGCACCGTCAATCCGTGCTTCTCTCGCGCGATGGCGTCGGCTGCCTGGGTCGAGAGACCGATCACGTCGCCCTCTGCCAATCCGAATTGCTTTATGTCCTGCGGATTCATCAGTACCACTTCGCGTGTTCCGTGGACGTCGCGCAAGCGGTCGTCATAGCCGTAGATGGTGGTATTGAACTGGTCGTTGGACCGCAGTGTCATCAGGCGAAGCAGGCCCGGCTCGTCGGCAAAGCCGGTCGCGGATAAATGCTTCGGCGGGAAGAACATCGCGCGGCCGGTTTTGGTGTCCGAAAAATCTCGCTTGCGCGCCTTGTTGGCGCGATAGAACCCGCCGGGTCTGCTGAGCTTAGAATTGAAGTTGCTGAACCATTGTGGGGTAGGTCTCGGCAATCGCGTCGCGAACTTTCGCGTAATTGGCAGTCCAATCGGTCCAGTTCAATTTGGGATTGGGAGCCAGCGTTGCCTTCGCGAGTTCAGCCACGATCCTCGTCTCCGAAAGCAGTTCCGTACTGCTCGGCTCGAGGCGTGGCCTTCTTTCACGCAAGCCACCGCCGACAAGATCTGTCCCGGCGTACAGTAGCCGCACTGAAAAGCGTCTTGATCGATGAACGCCTGCTGCATCGGATGCAACTGACCGTTCGTTGCCAATCCCTCGATGGTAACGATCTCTTGGTCCTGTGCGGCGAGCGCCAGCGTGAGGCACGACAGCACGCGACGGCCATCGATCAGCACAGTGCATGCGCCGCACTGGCCGTGATCGCAACCCTTCTTGCTGCCGGTAAGACCGATGTGTTCGCGCAAGGTATCTAGCACGGTCATGCGCGCATCTATGGTAAGCGGTCGATTGTCGCCGTTGACCCGTAGGGTCACGTTGACTGGTAATGACGCATTTTGCGCGGGTGAGGGCGAATCGCCAGCTGTTGCGGCATTTCTTGCTGTTAATGGGACCGCGACGCTTCCGGCCGCGGCGGCAATAAATTTCCGTCGATTGAATCCGGACGCCGCCCGGGGTTGGGTCTTGGTAGTCATGACGGCCTCCGCCGCTTGAGTAACGCGGCGCACGCCTGCGCCTCGTGTCGTTAACGAGGCTGCCTTGGACTAGTTCCTCCGTTTTAGGTCCGCAAAAATATCAGCCAAACGATGGTGAAGGCCGCCACCGCGAGAATAGTGCTGATAGCCAGCACCTTAAGGATCGAAGGGCCAAGTTCGGCTTGGCGCGCTTCGGTTGGCGTCTCAATAATTACGCCCTGTTTTTCGACTGGCATAGATAACCTCGTTCAAACCTTTGGTGGCAGATCGGCGCGGTCAAAAACCGGCGTCTTTTCAATTTTGCTGCCCTTCGCGCCTGAAGGCGTGTCTTCCGTGGCGTGCCGTAATTCTTCCGTCGTGGCATCAAGGCCATCGGAAGTTTCATTGGCGCCGCTGCCGGCATCGTGTCGGCGTGCCGGAATCTGCTCGCCGGTTTCGGGCGTGATTTGATCGATATCTCGTTCCGGCATGAGTCGTACTCCAGTCAGATCCGTGAGTTGCAAGAGAACGACCGAAGCGGTGCTGTAACGTTCCAATTTCGCTGACCCGAGTGTCGCAGATGGGAACCCGGGAGGAACTTGCAACTTGATAACGGCAGCCAGAGGGGCTGATCAAAAACCGGCCGGATCATGATCGACGACCTCTGGTACAAGAACGCCATCTTTTACTGCCTGTCCGTCGGCACCTACATGGATGCCAATGGCGACGGCGTCGGCGACTTCAAAGGGTTGTTGCGGCGGCTGGATTATCTGCAGGGACTGGGGATCACTGCCATCTGGCTGATGCCGTTCCAGCCGTCGCCCGGCAAAGACGATGGTTATGATATCTCCGACTACTACGGTGTCGATCCGCGATACGGCACACTTGGCGACTTCGTCGAGTTTACCCACGGCTGCCACCAGCGCGGCATTCGCGTGATTATCGACCTGGTCGTCAACCACACCTCCGACACCCACTCCTGGTTTCGCGAGGCGCGTAGCTCTCCCGACTCCGAGTACCGTGACTGGTACGTTTGGGCGGACAAGAAGCCTGCCAATGCCAACAAGGGCATGGTGTTTCCCGGTGTCCAGAAATCCACATGGACCCGCGATAAGGAAGCCAAAGCCTGGTACTTCCACCGGTTCTACGACTTTCAGCCTGATCTCAATACGTCCAACCCACGCGTTCAGGCTGAAATCCTGAAAATCATGGGCTTCTGGATCCAGCTTGGCGTCTCCGGTTTCCGCATGGACGCTGTTCCGTTTGTGATCGCCACCAAGGGCGCGAAAGTCCGCACGCCCGTCGAACAATACGACATGCTCCGCGCTTTCCGCGAGTTTCTGCAATGGCGGCAGGGAGATGCGATCATTCTCGCCGAGGCAAATGTCTTGCCCGAAACCGATATGGAATATTTCGGTGACGACGGCGAACGCATGCACATGATGTTCAATTTCTACGTCAACCAACATCTGTTTTATGCGTTGGCGTCCGCAGATTCCCGCTCCTTGGCCAAAGCGCTCAAGGCGACCAAACCGCGGCCGGCTTCCGCGCAATGGGGGTTGTTCCTGCGCAATCATGACGAACTCGATCTGGGGCGGTTGAGCAAGGCGCAGCGCGACGCCGTGTTCAAGGCGTTCGGTCCGGACAAGAACATGCAGCTCTATGATCGGGGGATCCGCCGTCGTCTGGCGCCGATGCTGGGTGGCGATCGGCGCCGTCTTGAACTTGCCTATAGCCTGATGTGCACGTTGCCGGGAACGCCCGTGATCCGGTACGGCGACGAAATCGGTATGGGTGACAACCTTGCTCTGCCGGAACGCAATTGTGCGCGCACACCAATGCAATGGTCGACCGAGCCGCAGGCCGGATTTACGGAAAGCAGCAAGCCCTGTTCGCCGCTGATTAATGATGGCCCGTACGGATTCGAGCATGTCAATGTCGCCAAACAGCGGCGCGATCCCGGCTCGATGTTGAATTGGATGGAGCGCATCATCCGGATGCGCAAGGAAGTACCGGAAGTCGGCTGGGGAAATTTCAGTGTCATCGCGACGCGCGACCCTGCAGTGCTGATTGTCCGGTACGACTGGCGAAACAATTCCGTGGTGTTCGTTCATAATCTCGACGAGAAGCCTCGTGAGATATCTTTCGCGACCGGGCTTCCCGGGGATGCCGGAAACGCGCTGGTGAACCTGCTGTCGGAGGACCACAGCCAGGCCAACAAACGGGGACAGCACACCCTTGTCATCGAAGGTTACGGTTATCGCTGGTATCGCGCGGGCGGGTTGGACTATCTGCTGAAGCGCAGCGATATCGACGTGGATGCCTCAGGTAAGGCGGGCCATCCGGCTTAGATGGCTGGATCGATGATAACACTTTCATTGCCGCGTAGGTCGAGGGTGCCATCGACTTTCTCTCCGTGCCGGTCGAGTGAAGTCGACAGCAGGATTTCGCCGGTTAACCCGGCCGACGCCATCGATACCGGTTCGGCTCCGAGGTTCAACGCGACTGCAATCGAACGCCCTTCGCTTTGCCTGCGATACAGTAAAAGATCCCCGTCTGCTGCGATTGGCACGTAGTCGCCCGACCTCAATTGCGGCAGTTTCTTTCTCAGCTCAATGAGAGCCTTATAGAGATTGAGGATTGAGCCTGCGTCAGCTTCGAGATTTTTTACGTTTTCATGGTTGAAATCATCGGCTAAAGGCAACCAGGGTGTCGTGGTCGAGAAACCTGCATTGGTTGTGGCGTCCCACTGCATTGGGGTGCGGCAGCCATCCCTACCGACGCCAATGCCGGGCACATTCTTCTCAAAGGGATCGCGCACCTGGTCCGGTGCGATCGCCACCTGACGCATGCCGATCTCATCGCCGTAGTACAGCGTCGGCGTTCCGCGTAGCGTCAACAGCAGCATTGCGGCGACGCGTGCCTGTTCACGCCCAACCCGGCTCGCGACCCTTGGGCGGTCATGGTTGCCGAGCACCCAGTTCGGCCAAGCCTCTGTGGGAAGTGAGCCTTCATAGTCGTGGATGATCTTATCGATCGCGCGGGCATTCCATGGTGCCGAGAGCAGCGCGAAATTGAATGGCAAATGGGCTTCGGGACGGTCCTTGCCGTAATAGGTGACGAGGCGATCTAGCGGAAGGTAGATTTCCCCGATCAACACGCGGCTATCGAATTCGTCCATCACCTGCCGCATTTCCGCGATCACGTCGTGAGCTTCCGCCTGATCGGTAGTGTACAACGGCAAAACGCGTTCGTGCGGCGGCCGACCCTCGCGATAATCAGGATTAGGCGGATTGTCACGAAATGCTGCATCCTTGATCAAGTGCCAGATGACATCGACGCGGAAGCCGTCGACGCCTTTGCGCAGCCAGAACCGCATCACGTCATACATGGCCTCGCGCACGGCCGGATTGCGCCAATTCAGATCGGGCTGCTCAGCGAGGAAGGCATGATAATAATATTGGCCGGTCGCCGTATCGTATTGCCAGGCGCTGCCGCCGAATTCCGATAGCCAGTTGTTCGGCGGACCGCCGTCTACGCCCGGCTCACGCCAAATGTACCAATCGCGCTTCGGATTGTCGCGGGAAGAGCGGCTCTCGATGAACCACGGGTGCCGGTCGGACGTATGGTTCGGTACGAGATCGAGGATAAGTTTGAGGCCACCCGCATGGACAGCTTTTTCCAGCGCATCAAAATCCTGCATCGTGCCAAAGAGGGGATCGATGCCGACATAATCGGCGATGTCGTAACCGAAGTCGGCCATGGGGGACGGAAAGATCGGCGATAGCCAGATGGCATCCACACCCAGAGCTAAGAGGTACGGCAGCCGCTCGATAATGCCCTTGAGGTCACCGACTCCGTTCGCGTCTGAATCTTGGAAGGATCGCGAGTAGACCTGATAAAAGACGCCGTTGCGCCACCAGGTCGGGTTGGAAAGTTCTGCATCCATGTTCAGTCGGCCCTCGCCTCGCGCTTGCGAAGGTCTTGCGCGATGCTTTCGACCGGTGTGTCCTTGGCGAGCTTTTCGTGTTCCGGCTCTTTGGGAATATCGACATGAAGATGGTTCGCGACGGCGCGCAGGATGCTCAACGTGGTGGCGGCTTCTTCCTCAGCGAGCAGGTTGATCTGGAGGTCTAGATGGTTGCGCCGCTCAGAGCGGCGATCCATCGTGTTCTGACTTATCAGGACGAATGACGTTAAAAACACCGCTTCCAGCGTGAGCACCAGCGACAGCAGAGAAAACGGGTAGGGATCGAACGGCGTGATGTTGAATAGATGAACGTTCATCAAAAGCCATACCGCCACGAAAACACACTGCGCGATCACAAAATGCACCGTCCCGACAAAGCCACCGACGGTGTGCGACACGCGATGAAACTGCAATAGCTTGCGCTCATCCTCTTTTTCAAGCTTGAGGATGGAATCGATGTTCTTCTGCGTCTGTGGCTTCGTACTCCCGGACCGGGATGCCGCAGGTTGCAATCCCATCAGACCGCGCTTTCCGCCGCCTGCCGGGCCTTCTTCCCCGTTCGCTTGACCGTGGCCTCGGCAACCTTCTCGGCTTCAGCGCGCCGCTCACATTTGGTGCGGATTTCCTCGAGTTCATCGTCCGAAAGATGCTCGATGCCCACAAACGAATTATGCGCCGTACTGACACGGATCAGCTCGTCGAGCTTGACCTGGATTGCAGCGCCGTCCCGGTTTTGCGAATTCTGAATCAGGAACACCATCAAGAACGTCACGATCGTCGTCCCGGTGTTGATGACGAGCTGCCACGTATCGGAGTATTGAAAGATCGGCCCAGTGATAGCCCAGAAGACCACGACAAGGGCCGCAATCACGAAGGTCAGCGCGCGGCCGGCGGCGCGGGCTGTGTAATTGGCAATGTCGCCAAAGACTTTTCCAAAGTCTTGTTTGCCGTCCTTCTTTGCAGGCATCGCAATCATAACCTTGGGTTGGGACGCCTGAGTCGCAGGGCCGAGAAAAGATATTTATTTTCAACCCGCAACTGGTTCCCGGGTTCCATCGGCGGTTATCCCGGCTTCAGAGCTTGAGGACGCTCCGCAAACCAAAGACGGCTGAGTCCTTGAGGATTTTTCCCGGAGCCGGCCCGAGCGGGTTGGTGGCTCCGCCGCCCGGATGGGTGATGTATTGAAAATTCGGCTGCAGCGTCCAACCGCTGCGAACCTCATATTGGTAGACGGCCGTGGCCAGGGTCTCGAAGCTTCGCACCGGCCATGTCGACCCCATCAAGGCTTGAAAATCGCCGTCCAGCGCGCGGGCGCGTGAAGATACCCGGGCATATCCGGCGGCAATGCCGAATTTGTCCTTCGGCCTATTATCGTCGAGACCGACAAACTCGATACCGCCGTCGGCGTAGAGATCGATCAGGTTCTGGTTCGGAGGGCTATAGGAGGCGCGGGCAAAAATGCCGATGCCGCGATCGTCATCCTTTCCCACGCGGTAGAGTTTTTGTTCGAAAACCGAATAAATGCCGAAGTCGCCGGCAATCGTGGCGGCGGTTGTTCCGGGGGCTGTATTTGCGAGGGAGACGCCCGTCGGCGCGTAACGCTGGTCGATGAACGAACCGAAATGGCGCCAGCCTCCGACCTTGAACTTTCCGTCCAGGCCCGGATCGCCCTTTTTGGCATTCCAAAGAAATTGCACCTCGCCGAGCGCCAAGGGCGGATCATTGACCCGGAAGTTCAAACCGTAGCGATCGCGCAGTTGCGGATCGTTCAGCCCGGGGCCGGCGGCGTCACCGTCAAAGACAGCGCCAATCAACGTCAAATGTTCGTTCACGTCCGCGCGCAGACGTGTGCCCAGCGCGGCCAATGGCGGGGAGGGACCGCCACTCGGCAAGGTCAGCGACAACATCGCGGGCCAGCCCAGTGAGGCGTTGGTGAAGACGTCGGTATATTTCGCATTCATGAATTCGGTGTCTGCTGCGAGCTGTCCGGCCCGAAGTGCCAGCGTCGTGCCCCATTTCTGCTCGAACCACATTTCGTAGAGCCGGGTCGAAGGCAGCGCTTCGATGCCGCTGGCGACGAGGTAATTCTGCAAATCGCCGCGCGACAGGCCGCCGCCATCAATCTGAAAAACGTTGGCATGAAATGCGAGTTGCTTGAACCCAGCCAGTTTTTCGAAATCGACATCGACGGCAAAGTTGATGCGGTCTTCGTAGACGGCGCTCTGCTTCTGGCCGCCGGACGGATTGCCCAGCACCTCGCCGATATAGGTGATCGCGAATTTGATGCCGCGCTTTTCGAAGGGATTGGGCAGCAGACCGAGCGTCGATTCTTCGACCGTGCTTTCCCCGGTGTCGGGGTCCGCGGGTTTAAGATCGTCGGTCTTCTTGTCTTCCTGTGCGAAGGCGGCACCGGCAGAGGCGACAAAAAGAAGGACGGCAACGAAACAGTAGAAAGAGAAATGGCGAATAGCTCGCATAAGTCATAGTGCAGCTTTAGCGCTGGTGCACAATGACCGAAATCGTCGCGCGTGATGATCTGCACCGTCTGCTAAGTTACAAAGTGAACATATCGGCGCGGCCGTGATGCGACTGCCGCCTGAAGAGTTCGTTGCAATATTGAACCTTTGTATCTGCCACGGGACGTAACGTAAGGCCCAGAAATTTTGGAGCGTGCAAATGGCGGCTGTTTTGAGAGTACTTGCGCGTAAATTTCCCACAACAGACTTGGAACTTGACGTTTTCAAGCAAATCGCCTTGCTGTCCGGGGCAGGTCTCCTGTGTCGCTGGTTTTGATGACTTACGGGTTGGATTTGAGCCCCGGACTTTTCTGAACTCCAGAACGGAAAACCTCGCCCACTGGCATGGACGAGGCTTCTCTAAGCAGGTCTCTGGGGTGTGCCGCTGAGAACGGCACAAGCTACTTCATCCGCCTTTCCTAAAGAAAAGCTGGAACCGAACGGTTACCGTACCGTTGCAAGATCATGCTGTCCCCCACAGCATACCCCAAACCCTTACGGCCTCAGTTCCCCCACTGAGGCCGTTTTGTTTTGTCAGATCGAATAGTGAAGCGCTTCACCGACCATGAATTGCCCTCGACAGGCTGGGCTGCCAGCGGCCTCCGGCCTCCTCGGGGCCGAGGAACTTACGCGGCGGGCGCCCGTTGCCCTAACAATGGAGGACATCATGGCTGAAAAATTCAATCCGGCGCCGGTCGATAAGCACTCGGCAAATCCAAAGGCCGCTCAGGCGGCTGACAAGGAAATGCACAATAGACTTGAAGAGGGTCTGGAGGACACGTTCCCTGCGTCTGATCCGGTAAGCATTACGCAGCCTGCCAAGTCAAACTGAAGTTCTTCTCAGGAACAAACTTCCAAGAGATTGCGGCATGCCTCGTTTCTTTTTTGATATTAAAAACGGCCACCGATTGGTGGATCCCGCCGGCGTTGATTGCGAGGGCGACGCAGCTGCGAAGAAGCAGGGTATCGCCATTGCGAACGCAATCGCGGCCGAGGTTCCTAAATCGGGGCCAAGAAGCGTCGCGGTCCGCGACGAGGCGGGACGCGAAGTCGCGATCATACCGATAGGAATGAGCAAATGAGATCAACCGTAGTTGCCGCGATAGGTTTAATTTTATCGACAACGACGGTGTTGGCGCAGAACGCCAGTACGGGATTAACTGTAACGACCGGTGACTCCGCGGTTTCACCGGCGGCCGCCAACCCCGTCGGAGACACCGCGCACAGCGAAAGTTCTGCAACCCCCGGGAATGGAATCAACAGCGGTACGAGCAGTTACGGCACAACGGGGGACACGATTGGCACCGGGCGAGGCACTTCAAGCGAAGCTGCGCGCCCTTCATCACTCAAATAAGAAGCTAGGCTCCCACGCTCACCCCAGTACCTTGCCCAAGGCTACGAGCGATACAAATGTAATCGCAACGGTCCCGACAAAAACAGCGGTCCTGTAGATGTAATCCATTTTGTTTGGATTTCTTCCGGCACCGTCGCGAAACGTTCCTTGGACGCGACTACGTTCCCAACGAATAGCCCGCAATATTGTAGGCTTTGGCTTCCATTCGAGCCCACCGTACGGCCCTCTCGTAGTCGGGCACCGAAACAACCATTTCCCGGTCCCGCAGCGTAACTACCACATCACATTCCACGACCCCGTCATAGCGACGAATCTGGACGGTTCCTCGAGGATCAGGCTTCGTCAAGCTTGGCATGTTGCTGCGCACCATTGGTACGCAGGAACGTTATGAGATTCGCAGTAGGTCCAAAAGCTCGCGACTACCGCCATTCACCGCTATCCGAAGCCACATCAGCTCGGCGGTATTTCGATATCGACGTGACCTCGCATCTCTTCGACCAGCCTGGTGAGAGCCGACCGGATCATTGTGGCGGTCGGCATGTTCGCCGATCCCGGCGCAAAGGTCACCATCGCATTCCACGGACGGTAGCCGTAGACGGTGATCGTCATACCGCGCTTTGGCGCGTCAGGGATTGTGGCGAGCGCGTCCAGGATCATCCTCTGGACGTCGTCAGCGGTGCGGATGCGAGATTGTTCACGCCTCGTTACCGCGGGCTCCGACGCAGGTTCAGCCGGGAGCTCCGGTCGGTCGATGGGTTCAGCTGCCTCCAAAGCGGTCGGTTCAAGAACAGGCTCTGAAGTTAATATGCGCTCTTCCTCGTCCGTTTCTGGCGGGGTGCTTTCTCCTGCGGGCTCCGCTTCCTGTTTTGGATTGATCGCCCTTTTGATCATAGCCAGTAGGCCGTCGTCGGGCTTTTCGTCTTCAGTCACTCAACCAACTTTCATGCAACCGGGAGCGGGCCTGCCATCGTTGAGCTTACCATTGGGGTCGTTGGAAGTTCCGCGGAGCGGGCGGCTTTTTCCCGACATTCGCTCGCGTAGCTCATCAGCGCTTCAAACGCGGATTTATCGAGAACGCTTCGGGCGAGACGTTCTGCGCGAGCGGCTTGTTCAAGATACTGGTTCATCGTTGCACCTCATCGGCACAAGTTGAAGTAAATGCCTTCGTTCCCAGTATTCGCCTCTCAGGCTTAAAGGAGTGTGAAGCGCATCACACGGAGGGGGCGGTTTGGGGCGTTCGCTGGGCCGTTTCTTTGCAGCAACAGACAGGAACCAGGTGCCGCCTTCCGGTCTTGTTTTGCGATAAGACAGAGGAATAACCAGATGGCACACTGGCGAAAACGTAACCCTTCGGCATCTCGATTCAACGCATCCCTGGCCCAATGGGGATTCGTGTTTTCAGTCATCGCCGGCACGCTCTTGTATCTTTCGCTGCACGGCAACGCTTAAACGGCTGGATCAATACTGCTACCGGGGATCGAAGCGACCCAATCGCTCATGAAGTCGCGATCTCCGACAATGTTTCATGTGCAGCACGCACGACAGCTTCTGCGTTGATGTCGAACTTCCTATAGACGTCGTCGATCTTTCCGGAGGCACCGAATGAGTGCATCCCGACGAAACGACCTTCGAGGCCGATGTAGCGCTCCCATCCGAGTTCGACCGCGGCTTCCACGGCGACGCGCGCCCGTGTCTTGCCGAGGACTGCCTTCTTGTAGGCGGCATCCTGTTGCTCAAAGAGCAAACGACAAGGCATTGAGATGACGGCCGTCGGTATCCCTTGCTTCTGCATCATCTCACGCGCCTGAACGGCGAGGTGAAGTTCCGAACCAGTGCTTAGGATCGTCAGTCTGCGCTCGCCGCCCTCGGCTTCCTGCAGCACGTAGCCGCCCTTGGCTGATTTGTTCTCCGTGCCGGGCTCGTGCCGGAGTAACGGCATCGGCTGCCGTGAGAGGGCAAGAAGGGCGGTTTGGCGGGGTGCGTTCAGGATTACCTCCCAGCACTCGGCGGTCTCTACGGCATCGCCCGGCCGATAGACGGCAAGATGCGGGATCGCGCGCAGCGCGGCCAGTTGTTCTACCGGCTGATGCGTGGGGCCGTCTTCGCCGAGGCCGATGGAATCGTGCGTCATAACGAAGATCGTCCGGATCTGCATTAATGCTGCCAGGCGGATAGACGGACGGCAGTAATCGGAGAAGCACAGGAACGTGCCGCCATAGGGGATCAAGCCGCCGTGCAGCGCGATGCCGTTCATGGCGGCAGCCATGCCGTGCTCTCGCACGCCATAGTGCATGTAGGTACCGTTGTATTCGCCAGGCTTGATCTCGATCATGCTCCTCGCCTTGGTATTGTTCGAGGGCGTCAGGTCAGCTGAGCCTCCCAGCAATTCCGGAATGGCCGCAGCGAGATGGTCAAGTACCGCGCCACTCGCTGACCGGGTCGCCATTTCCTTGCCGCTCGCGATGAATTCGGCGCGGGCTGCCGCGATGGCCTTCCGCCAGTCGGCGGGCAATTCGCCATCATTGCGGCGCTCAAACTCGGCGCGCAGTTCGGCGGGGGCCTTCCTGACACTGTCCGCCCAAGCCATCCGGGCCTTGCGGCCTTTGGCGCCAATCTCGCGCCACTCGCGCAGCAGCGGCTCGGGGATCACGAACGGAGGAGAATCCCAGCCTAATGTTTTGCGGGCGCCCGCGATCTCGTCCTCGCCCGGGGCGTCGCTGTGTGCCTTCGAGGTTCCCGCTTTGGTTGGGAAGCCGAAGCCGATGATCGTTTTGCAGGCAATCATGGACGGCTTATCGGTCACGGCGCGAGCGGCGGCGATGGCACCGCGGATCGCATCCGTGTCATGTCCGTCGATCTCCTGGACGTGCCAGCCAGAGGCGCGGAAGCGCTCGATCTCGATGTCGGAGACCGCCAGCCGGGTTGGGCCGTCGATCGTAACTGAATTGTTGTCCCAGAACGCTATCAGGTGGCCGAGCTTGTAGTGGCCCGCCATCGAGATCGCTTCCTCGCTGATTCCCTCCATGAGGCAACCATCACCCATGAAAACGTAGGTGAAGTGTTTGCAAAGGTCGTCGCCGAATTTGGCGTTTAGGATACGCTCGGCGATCGCGAAACCAACGGCGTTGGCGACTCCTTGGCCGAGGGGACCAGTCGTCGTCTCAATGCCGTCTGCGTGTTTGTATTCCGGGTGGCCAGCCGTCTTGCTGTCGATCTGGCGGAACCGCTTCAGCTCGTCCAAGGTCATGTCCTCGTAGCCGGTCAAATAGAGCAAACTGTAGAGCAGCATCGAGGCGTGGCCGTTCGACAGAACGAACCGGTCGCGGTCGAACCAGTGCGGATCGGCCGCGTCGAATTGCATGAAATCCCTGAACAGGACGGTCGCAATGTCCGCCATGCCCATTGGAGCGCCCGGATGGCCGCTCTTGGCCCGCTGCACGGCGTCCATCGACAGGAATCGGATGCAGTCGGCCAAGTCCCGTAGATGCTGATCGCGGGGTTTCGGAACTGTCTTGACGGCCGGGGCGGGGGCTGCATCAGCCATGTATCGGCTCCTTTTTGTTGTCGAAGCTGGAGATGGGTCTCGCGCTTGCGAAGTCGAGGTTCAAAGCTCTCGTACACGGATTCGTTCCGGAAATTTGGACACCCAAATCGCTCAGATCTCCCGGTCAACGCTGGCAATTTCGGCAGGCGCAGACTAAATGCCGGTCTGTATGAGCAAAGAACTTAATACATTTATCGAAAGCCATCGGCGGCTTTTCGTCCTGACCGGCGCCGGCTGCAGCGTGAATTCCGGAATACCGGACTATCGCGATGCGAACGGCAACTGGAAACGCACCGAGCCTGTCCGTTTCCAGGCTTTCGTCGCCGAGGCAGCCACCCGGCGCCGCTATTGGGCGCGCAGCATGATCGGCTGGCGGAGGTTCGGCGGGGCCCGCCCCAACGACGCCCACCGCGCCTTGGCCGGACTGGAGGCCAGGGGTCAATGCGAGATGCTGCTCACCCAAAACGTGGACCGGCTACATCAGGCGGCCGGAAGCAGGGCGGTGATTGACCTTCACGGACGCCTCGACCTTGTCCGTTGCATGACGTGTTCGGCTACCGACCGACGGGCCAACTTCCAGGATCAGCTGACCCACCTCAACGCGTCCTGGACGGACCTAGACGCGATCGCTTTGCCTGACGGCGACGCCGATCTCGACCATCTCGATTTTTCAAACTTTGCCGTTCCGCCGTGCGGATCCTGCGGCGGCGTCCTCAAGCCGGACGTTGTGTTCTTTGGCGAAAGCGTTCCGCGCGATCAGGTCGCCTTGGCGCATGAGCACCTCGAGAATGCCGACGCGATGCTCGTCGTAGGGTCGTCCCTGATGGTTTATTCCGGCTTTCGTTTCGCCCAGGCTGCCGCACGCCGCGGCATACCGATAGCGGCCGTCAATCTAGGCAGGACACGGGCAGATGATTTGTTGGCGCTTAAGGTAGAAGATCGCTGCGAGGAAGCTCTATCATTCTTGCTGTAACGCCGGAATTAACGAAAAGACCCGCGGCCATGAGGGGGAATCGCGCCAATGAGGATATTTTTGTTAAGAAGACTCAAATTCCCTGATATTGAATTCTAATTCCCTGTTCTTCTAACTATTTTCCCTGTTAATCTGAGTAGGGAATAGTAGAAGAAACGGCTGCAGTGCAGGCCTTTTCGCCGCCGGATGGATTCCAAAAGCCCCGAAATCACGAAATTCCCTGTTAAATTCCCTGATAACAGGGAATTCGTGTGGAGACTGGTTCGATCAGCACTGCGTCGCCAGCGTGGGAGTCTAGTTCAAACCGCACATTCCCTTTTTGTTGGTAGCGGCGTTGGTATTCTTGCGAGCACTCCCAACCAAATGTAGGCGAATTCCGATACTTGAAGTCATTTTGCGACGCCCATCCTCGTGATGCGGAGCCGTTAAAGGCTGCCATCGAATTACTCTCCCTCCGCGGGAACCTAGAGCTACCGAAATACGCGGATTTTGACGAGCCGCGGCGTTCTTACGGTAACAGACGTCAATGATTTCAATGGCCGGACCCAGACTACGAATCTGGGGGTCAGGAGTTCGAATCTCTTCGGGCGCGCCATTTCATCAATGACTTAACCGCACGCGACAGGCGCTGTTACGGGCGGCTATTTGAGCCTGTCGGCAATTTTGGCAACCGCTGCCTGGGCACAGACCTCGTCCTTGTCGCCGCCCGGAGCTCCGCCAACGCCGATTGCTCCGATAACTTCATCACCCGACTTGATGGCGACGCCGCCCGGCACCTGAAAAACGCCGGGGAGATGCTGCAGCGGACCGAAGGCTGCTCCATTACTGACCCTTGCGACGATGGCGCTGGTGGTGCTTTCGCTAAAATTGGGACCGAGCGAGACCGCTGCATAAGATTTGCCGCGACTGCTATCGAGGGTATGCGGCGGCGCCAGGTCGCCCTTGGCAACGGCCTTGATAAGACCGGATGCATCGACCACGGTCGCGGTGACGCGATAACCCGATTTTTCGCAGACGGCTACGGCTTCCATGGCGGCATCCATGGCGATCGACAGCGACAATTGCTTTCTCGCCGACGGAGATTCCGCTGACGCGGAGCGGCCGAGCAACGAACTGCTAAAAGCCAAAAAAACGATCATCAGCAGGCGAAACATTAAAATTCCTCCCATGTGGAAAGCGTTTACGCTTTCATCCCGGTTCAACTGCAAAACCACGTACAAAACCACGTGCAAAACCACGTGTACGTGTCGGCAAGCCCACTCGTAGTTCGCATTTGAGGGGAGGGTTGTTACATCTGGCCTGGCCAAGGCGGCGATGGATGCGCTGGTCGTGTCCCACACTACCGGGCTTGCGACGTGGGGCATCGGAGCCGGTAATCCCGGTCCTGCGCCGGGGGGCAGGAGTTCGAATCTCTTCGGGCGCGCCAAACTGCCACCATCCGGAATAAAACTGCGAACTTTATTTCGCCAGTCTCACAGATGTGTTGCCTGATCGGCTTCCATTCTTTGCAGGTAGCGCAGGACGACTTCGCCCGAAGTCATGATGTGTTGCTCGATAAATGCCATCACGCCGGCTCGGTCCCTGGCAACGCAAAGGTCCAATATTTTTTGATGTTCGTTCTGGGTGCTGACCGGGAACGTCTGGTCACCCCATGCGAGCCGCCAATAGCGATTGAGGTTGTTGCGGGCGCGGCTGACCTGATCGAGAAAGAACGGCCGGTTGGCGCGCGTATATATGACGGTGTGGAATTCGGTGGCGAGCTGCAGGCGCTGCGCCGGATTACCGGTGTTGTCGATCTTCGCCATGATGGAGCGGGCGTGCTCGATATCGCGCTCGGTCAGATGATCGATCGCCCAGCCGGCCAGCAGGGGTTCGAGGATGGCGCGGAATTCCATTAGTTCACGCGCGACCGTGCTCGACAGATCCGATACGAAACAACCACGGTTGTGATGCAGGGTGGCAAGCCCCTCCGAGACCAGAGCCTTGAGCGCCTCGCGCACCGGCGTATGGCTCACGCTGAATTCTGCCGCGATCTCATCCTGTTTCAGCGGTGCGCCGGGGGCAATCTCGCCGCTGCAGATCGCCCCGCGCAGGGCGTCGGCGATCATCTCTGTGCTGCCGACTGGTTTGGGTCTCGCTGTGCTTAGCACGACATCTCCTCGAATCTAATTTGACATATTATATATAATCGGTTACATGCCATTGCAATGGAGGGAGTAATCCTATGTCGCCAATTATTATATATAATATGCAATATAGCTTGATCTGCGCCGGCGCGCCGCGTGTTCCGGCAGGCATCGCATCGTACATCTTCGGCCGCTCGGATTGATCGGCCATGTCATCCGCCGGCGCTTACTCACGCCAGGAGATTGGTCAAGCGCTCGACGTTTTGGAGACGCCGTGTCTGGTGCTGGAAAAATCGCGTCTCATTGCGAACGTCGCGCGCTTGAAGCGGCATCTGCAACCGTTTGGGGTCAGGCTTCGTCCGCATCTCAAGACCGCGAAGAGCATCGACGTCGCCCGGCTGGTGATGGATGGCGCACAGGGGCCGGTAACAGTCTCGACGTTGAGGGAGGCTGAATACTTCTTCAGTCACGGCGTCACGGATCTGCTCTATGCGGTCGGCATCGCCCCGAACAAGCTCGATCACGTGTTCGACCTGCGACGACGCGGCGCCAATCTGGCGATCATTCTCGATAATCTGGAGGCTGCGCAACTAGTCGCGGCAAAAAGCGTCGAGCGGCGCGATCCGCTCCCGGTCCTGATCGAGGTCGATACCGACGGTCACCGGTCGGGGATCAAGCCGCCGGACGATGCGCTCACCTCGGTCGGGCGCGCGCTTCACGCGGGGGGCGCCGCGCTTCGCGGTGTGATGACGCACGCCGGCAGTTCCTACAGCCTGCATGGTCAGGCGTCATTCGAGGCGATGGCTGAACAGGAACGGTCTGGCATCGTGGCGGCTGCCGCAGCGCTCAGAGCTGCAGGATTGCCATGCCCGGAGGTGAGTGTGGGATCCACGCCGACTGCGCATTTTGCCCGCGATCTTACCGGCATCACCGAGGTGCGTGCCGGGGTTTTCATGTTCTTCGATCTGGTAATGGCCGGGATCGGCATGTGCGATATCGGGGACATAGCTCTCTCGGTGCTCGCAACGGTGATCGGTCATCAGCATGACAAGGGCTGGATCATCGTCGATGCGGGCTGGATGGCGATGTCGCGTGATCGCGGCACTGCGCGCCTCGCGATCGATCAGGGCTATGGCGTGGTTTGCGATCTTTCGGGCAATCCGATCCCCGATCTGATCATGATCGACGCCAATCAGGAGCATGGCATTCTGGCCGGGCGCCCCAACGCTCAATCGTCTGCGCCGAAACTTCCGGTTGGCGCAATGGTGCGGATCTTTCCCAACCACGCTTGCGCCACCAGCGCCCAACATGACCGCTACTACGTCGTCGACCAGGGGCGGACCGTGTCCGCGATCTGGCCTCGTATTTATGGATGGTGATCTGATGTCGAATTCAATCAAGGCCGTTGCAACGGAAGCAGCTCCGCAACCATCCGGGCACTACGCGCAGGCGACGGAGGCTGCGGGCGTTGTGTACGTCTCCGGCCAACTTCCAGCGCGCGCCGATGGGGCGTCACTCGCGGACCAACCTTTCGAGGTTCAGGCGCGTCAGGCACTTGCCAACATCATCGCGATCGTTGAGGGAGCAGGTCTCGGCCGCGATCGCATCGCCAAAGTGACCGCCTATCTCGTCGGCGTCGAATACTGGCCGGCGTTCAACGCGATCTATGCCGAGGTCTTGGGCAATCACCGTCCGGCGCGCGCGGTGGTGCCGGTTCCGGCGCTACATCACGGCTACCTGATCGAACTCGAAGCTATCGCCGTCCGATGAAGCAGGGCCGCGTGCGACAGCGCATACTCGTTCAGAACCGAAGCATCATCCGGAATTCGACCAATGAATAGCGAAATACACGCGACACGCCTGCGGCCGAAGCTGATGTCATTCGATGTCTTCGGCACGCTGATCAGCGTTCGCGACAGCTCCTACGGCGCCTTCGAGCGCATCCTGGCCGATGTCGGCGCGCATCACCTCGACGTCAAGGCATTCTGGGAACATTGGGAACATCGAAATATCGCGCATTATTGGGACCCGTATCGCTCGTATCGGGAGATCTGCGAACTCTCGCTCGCCGAGACGTTTGCGCATTTCAAGGTGGCGGGCGACAGCCGCCTGATCGATCGTTACTTCGAGGCCTTCCCGCGCTTCTTTCTTTACGATGATGTCGTCCGTACCCTGGATCAACTGTCGCGTCGTTACCGACTCGCAGTGGTGTCCAACATCGATGATGATCTTTTGGCGTTGACGCCACTGAAGCGAAACTTCGACCTGGTATGCACCGCGCAGCGGGCCAAGGGCTACAAGCCTGAGGGCACGCTTTTTCGCTACCTGATCGAGCATGCGGGTGTCGCCAAGGACGAGATCCTACACTCCGGGCAATCGCAATTCACCGATCTCGTCGGGGGCAAGCCGCTTGGATTGACCATCGCCTGGATCAATCGCCGCCAAATAGCGCTCGACGCTTCCGTCCCGCGCCCGGACTTCATTTTGTCGGATATTCAGTCGCTGAGCCGCGTCGTCCACATTTAAGAGCCATGCAACGAGGAGCGTGAGATGTTCGTGAGAAAAATTGGTCTGCTGACCGTTATCGTCGCGGTTCTCCTGCCGGCGTTGGCCAGGGGGCAGGAAACCGATACCGCCTTGACGCGTATTCAGCAGAACAAAGCCGTCACCATCGGATTTCGCGAAAGCGCGGCGCCATTCGCCTATCTCGACGAGCGCAAGCAGGCGAGCGGTTATTCTATCGACATCTGCAACAGGATCGCCCAGGAGATCGGTCGCAAACTCAACATCCCTCACATCGAGACCAGGTACGTGCCGGTGACGCCGCAAACGCGGATTCCGCTGATCGCCAACGGAACGATTGATATAGAGTGCGGAACCACCGTCAATTCATTGGGCCGTCAGGAGCAGGTCGATTTCAGCTATGCCGTCGCGCTCGCCGAGGGCCGGCTGTTGGTGAAAAAGACGTCGGGCATCCAGGATCTGTCAGACCTCAATGGCAAGATTGTCGCACTTGCAGCGGGCACCACGGCCGAGCGCTACGTGCGTGCTGCACTGGATCGGAACAAGATCAACGTCCGGGTGCTACAAGTCCGGGATAACGCGGAAGGGCTGCTCGCAGTCAACTCGCAGCGGGTCGACGCATTCGTGAATGATGCGGTTCTGCTCGGCGGTGTGCTCCGCTCGGCGCAGAACAAAAATGATCTGGCCATTGTCGGCAAGCCACTGTCGTTCGAGCAGGTCGCCTTCATGGTCGGAAAAAACAATTCCGGCCTCTTGACCATCATCAACGGGACGATTGCCCGGCTGCTCGCCAGCGGTGAACTTCATCAACTCTATGACCAATGGATCACGCCCTATGGCGTGCCGATCGAAGGTGAGGTCGACACTTTGTTCAAGATCGAAGCCATTGCCGAATAAAAGCAGGCCGGCGGGCTTGATGCTGTTGTCGGTGATCGAAGGGCGAGGCGCTGCGTCATGAACTATCAGTGGAATTGGGGCCTTCTGCTCAAGGAGCCTTACGCCGGCTGGCTGCTGACAGGGCTTGGCTGGACCGTCGCGCTGTCGATCGTGGGCTGGCTCATCGCGCTGCCACTCGGAACCACGATCGGCATTGCCCGCACGTCATCGTCGCGCTGGATACTGCGACTTTCCGGCTTTTATGTTTCCGTGTTTCGCAACATCCCATTGCTGCTGCAGATGTTCGTGTGGTTCTTTGTGGTGCCGGAACTGCTGCCCGCCAGGCTTGGTCTGTGGTTCAAGCGGGATCTTCCTAGTCCCGAGTTCTCGACCGCCGTGCTGGCGCTTGCGTTCTATACCTCCGGCCGTTTGGCGGAGTTATTTCGGGCCGGGCTGCAGGCCGTTCCTCGCGGGCAGAGGATGGCCGCCGATGCAACAGGCATGAATCGTGCGCAGGCCTTGCGTTACATCGTCATGCCTCAGGCGCTGAGGATCATCCTGCCACCGCTCACCTCGGAATTCCTGTCCATCGTCAAGAACTCGTCGCTGGCCTTGACCATCGGCGTGCTCGAACTGACGGCGCAGAGCCGGCAAATCGAAAATTTCACCTTTCACGGCTTTGAAGCATTTGGTGCCGCGACGGCCTTCTACGTACTGGTCGCGCTCGTTCTCAATCTGGTCATGGTTTGCCTGCAGCGGACCTTGGCCCTGTCCGTTGCGGTGTAACTCCGATGCCGGATTATTCGCTCATCGTACGAAATGCCAGTTTTCTCTTTGACGGTTTGCTGCTCAGTCTGACCCTGACACTGCTTGGCGTCATCGGCGGACTTGCCGTCGGTACCGCCCTGGCGCTGGTCCGGCTGTTCACTGGCGTCATCGGCAATTGTGTGGTCGACGCTTACGTCTTCGTGTTTCGCGCGATCCCGCTGATCCTCGTGATCTTCTGGTTCTATTTTATGGTGCCTCTGATCCTGGGGAGACCTGTCGGCGCCTGGACCTCGGCGATAACAGCCTTCACGCTATTCGAAGGTGCCTACTACAGCGAAATCCTGCGGGCCGGTCTGAAAAGCGTTCGCGCGGGGCAATTGAACGCGGCGCTTGCCAGCGGCATGAGCCGGGCGCAGGCGCTGCGCTACGTGATCTTTCCGCAGGCATTTACCGCCATGATCCCGATCTTCCTGACCCAGGCGATCATCCTGTTTCAGGATACCTCGCTGGTCCTTGTTGTCTCGCTGCACGACTTCCTAACCGCGACGTCCATCATTGCCAACCGGGACGGGCGGCTGATCGAGGCCTATACGTTTGCCTGTCTCGTCTATTACCTGATCTGCCTTGCTGCGACAGCCGGCGTGGAAAAGCTGAAAGGGACATTCGCCCGATGATCGAATTCAAACGCGTCAACAAATATTATGGCGCACACCATGTGCTTCGCGATGTCACGATGACGGTCTCGCGCGGAGAGGTCGTCGTGGTCTGCGGACCTTCCGGATCAGGCAAGTCGACGCTGATCAAGTGCGTCAACGCACTCGAGCCCTACCAGGACGGCCATATTCTCGTGGACGGCATCGATGTCGGAAGCAAAACGCGATCGGCAACACAATTGCGGCGGCGGGTCGGCATGGTGTTCCAGAATTTCGAGCTCTATCCGCATCTCAGCGTGATCGACAATATCTGCCTCGCGCAGCGTGTTGTCCTCAAGCGCCAAGCCGAGGAAGCGAGAGAGCGGGCTCGGCGTCTGCTCGATCGGGTCGGCCTGAAGGACAAGGAAGCAGCATATCCATCGAATCTGTCGGGAGGTCAGCAGCAACGCATTGCGATCGCGCGTGCGCTCGCGCTCGATCCCGAGATCATGCTGTTCGACGAACCGACGTCGGCGCTCGATCCCGAAATGATCAATGAAGTTCTCGACGTCATGACGGCGCTCGCGGCCGACGGTATGACCATGATGGTGGTCACGCACGAAATGGGATTTGCGCGCCGCGTCGCCAGCCGTGTGGTTTTCATGGATATGGGCGAAGTGGTGGAGGATTGCTCAACCGACGCGTTTTTTAGCCATCCGCAGTCCCGCTCCGATCGAGCGCGACTATTCCTCGACAAGATACTGTCTCATTGATGGATCGCGACCCCGAACGATCCTAGGCCGCCCGGCTGTGCCCCTCGTCGCCGAACAGATGGACCTTGTTGCGGCCGGCGGCCTTTGCATCATAGAGCGCGATGTCGGCTTCGGCGAACAATTCGGTGATCCGCCGGCGATGCGGGCGGCCGATGAGCGCAACGCCGATCGAGGCGCCGACCTCGAGGCGAAGACCATTCCAGAAAAACGGCCGGCTCAACATCACGACGGTCTGCTGCAGTACATGCGCGATCCGGGCGGCGTTTGTCGGCGCGTGCAGGATGATTGCAAATTCGTCGCCGCCGAGCCGGGCGACCAGACCGGCCTTGTGGAACGCCCGCCCCACGCTGCGCGACCTCGCACAGGCACGCATCTCCGGCCGGATGGCCGAGCCTGTCGTTGAGTTCCTTGAAGCGGTCGAGGTCGATCAGGACGAGCGCCGACGCGAAGCCATGATTCAGGCTGTCGCCGACGATCTCGCGATAACAGGCCTGGAAAACGAAACGGTTGGCGAGCCCGGTAAGCGGATCGGTTTCGGCTTGCCGCCGCAGGCTCTCCAGGGCTTGCCGGTCGGACGTGATGTCCTGCTTGGCGCCAAAGATTCTCGCCGTCCGTCCGCCTTCAACCACCGAATTGATCGAGAGGCGCATCCAGCGGCTTTCGCCGCGCCAGGTCCTGATCTCGGTATCGAGCGTTACCGCGCGGCCGCTCCGGATCACTTCGGCACGGGCGAGTTCCATGCTGCGCCTGGACTCGTCGGTATAGAGAGCGACGATGTTCGCGCGCCGCAACGGGTTGCCGATCGGATAGCCGAAGATGTCGTGGACGCCCGGAGTCCAGGTCAGGCGCTCGGTCTCGAGTTCACATTCCCAGGCGCCGATGCGAGCGAGATTTAAGGCTTGATCGTAGAGGCGTACGCGAACGTCATCAGACGGAACCGCGGCAGCATGGTCTGCATCTCTCATCAATGTTCCCGCAGCATTCCGGGATTTCGCCCATGCCTGCAAGAATTAGGGCTGCCGCGTTAACGAATTCTATATTTCCGCTGCAACTGGGCCTTGCGCCATCCGCGCAACGTTTGTTCTGCCGCTTTCCGCCGTTAAGGCGGTCTTAGCTTCATTTGAATAATTTAACCAAGCACCTGGCAACGGAACACACCATGCGAATCGGCCGGCTCTTTGCGGTATCCATGTTCTCGGTAACGGCTTTGGCGGTTGTCCTCGCCGCCGGGGTTCTTGTGCCCCAGTATCGCACTTTTGCCAGCAAGAGCGAAGCGATCAAGGCGGTGGAGGCCTACGGCGCGGTTCTGGCGGTTGGCCAACAGATCGCCAGCCATCGCGCGCCGTACCTCAGTCCTCTGTTCCAGGAGGGTGCCGCGACACCCAATCAGCTCGAGGCGATCGCGAAGGCGGTGCGTCAGGGGGATGTCGCTTTCGCCAACGCCCGGACGGCCGTCAGTGCCCTCAGCGATAGCGCCGCGATCGTCGAAGGTCTCAATCGGGCAGCGACCAAGCTTGGCGATATCCGCGCTGCGACGGACCGGGTGCTGGCTGTGCCCATGAACGCGCGTGATGCGGCTGTCGTCAAAGGCTTCCTGCCGGGCGTGTTCCAGGTCGCAGCGGTGGTCGAACCGCTCTTGAATAGCCTCGAAAATCGGGTGACCGCCGCCGACGCATCACTGACGGCGCTGTTGAGTGTCGCCCGCACCGCTCAGGATTTGCGGATCTCCGCCGGCGGTCGCGCCGCTGCGATGTCTGCCGCGGTCAGTGCGCGCCGCCCGCTGACGGTGGCTGAAATATCCACGATCGACCGTGGCCAGGGCCGCGTTGATCTCGATCGCGAACGGATCGAAGCCGGCGTGGATCAGATCGGCAGCCCGGCACGGCTTGTGAAACCGCTCAAGGATGCGATCGACGTTTACTTTGGACAGGTCGCGCCGTGGCTGGAAAAAGAGATGCTGGTTGGGCGCGGCGACGGCAACTACGGAATCAAATCCGAGAATGAACTGGCCGCCAAGGTGGTGCCGGCGGTGCAGAGCTTCTTTGCCGTGCGCGATGCGGCATTGGCCGAGGCGGGCGAACGCGCTGGCGCGGCGCGCGACGCGGCGATGACAATGCTGGTACTGGCGGGGCTTGCCGTTGTCGCGCTGCTCGGCGTGCTCGCCGGCGTCACCGTGATGTTGCGTCGCCGTGTCATCACGCCGCTCGCGACCCTGACGGACGTGGTTGGCGACATGGCCGCCGGCCGGCACGATGTGACCATCCCCTCCAGCGACCGCGCCGATGAAATCGGAGCGATGGCGGGTTCGCTGCAGGTCTTCAAGGAGGCCCTCATCGCCAAAAAGGCCGCGGATGCGGCGGCTGCCGTAGAGGCGGATGTCAAGATCGAGCGTGGGCATCGCGTGGATACGATTACCCGTGACTTCGAAGCGATGATTGGCGAGATCGTCGACGTGGTGTCGTCGGCGTCGAGCGAACTGGAAGTCTCCGCCGGTACGCTAACGGCGACCGCGGAACGCTCGGAGCAACTGACTACCTCGGTTGCGGCGGCCTCTGAACAAGCCTCCACCAATGTGCAATCGGTCGCCTCCGCGACCGAAGAGATGGCATCGTCGGTCAACGAGATCAGCCGCCAGGTCCAGGACTCCGCGCGGATAGCCGGCGCGGCCGTGGAGCAGGCGCAGAAGACCAATGCGCGGGTCGGCGAGCTGGCGAAGGCCGCGGCCCGGATCGGTGATGTCGTCGAACTCATCAACACCATCGCCGGGCAGACCAACCTTTTGGCGCTGAACGCCACCATCGAGGCGGCGCGGGCCGGTGAGGCGGGACGCGGCTTTGCGGTGGTGGCGTCCGAGGTGAAGGCGCTGGCCGAACAGACCGCCAAGGCGACCGGCGAGATCAGCCAGCAGATATCAGGCATTCAGGCCGCGACGCAGGAATCGGTCAGCGCCATCAAGGAAATTGGCGATACCATCGGGCGGATGTCCGAGATTGCGTCCACCATTGCCTCGGCGGTGGAAGAGCAGGGCGCGGCGACGCAGGAAATTTCACGCAGCGTGCAACAGGCCGCGCACGGCACGCAGCAGGTCTCCGCCAACATTGCCGACGTGCAGCGTGGCGCCAGCGAGACCGGATCGGCCTCTTCTCAGGTGCTTACAGCCGCAAAGTCGCTGTCCGGCGAAAGCAGCCGGCTCAAGCGCGAGGTCGGCAAGTTCCTCGGTTCGGTCCGCGCGGCCTGAGACGCGACGTCCGGGACGAAGTTCCACGGTAGCATTTGCCGCCACACCGGCGCGATCGCCGGACGATCGCTGTTGTCGTGCTTGATCGCTTCGTCGCGCGGTAATTCGAAACCGGTGGCAAAACGGACCGCTTGAATGCAAAGCTGGCGGATCCTTAGTCTTGGATAATGTGATCCAGTTCGATCCATGCGGGCGCGCCATTTTGCCACTGCATGGAACACGACGCGACGCTTGACCGCGGCAATACTCTGCACGAGCATTGTCATATCCACACTACGTCAAGATGTGACTTCCAAAGCTGCCGTAGCAGGACGATTTTATACTGAATAACGGAAGGGTCTGTCGTGCGCACCAGCGGCGAGAGCATCATCCATTTGCATGAGGACAAGAGAAAAATCTCAGGCAAACTCGCTTCGGGATGCCCCCGAATGCGAGGAACTCATGAAGATCCTTCAGACCCCGTCCGGCTCCGCCAGCCATACGCCGTTTTCAAAAATATCCGTTCCGCGGGAACTCGTCGAGATTGCGATGTTGTCAGCGCTTGGCTGGAGCATCTGCGTTCTCGTGGCGATCTACTTTGCACGCGCGGGCTTGATTTATCTCGCTACCGAAATCGTCGCTTAAGCCGGCCGCCTGGGCGGCGCGAGCGATGCAGCTCTCTTTCATCTTGCAATGTTGATTAAGGAGGATTCCATGCTGTTTTTTGTCTATGTCGTGGGTGCGGGTGATGATGTCTCGATAATTGATACGGAGACCAACAAAGTGGTGGCCACCACCACCGTGGCGGATGCGGCGCGCGGGGTCGCTGTCTCGCCGGACGGAAAACAGGTCTGGGTGACGAATTCGACCGCCGACTCTGTTTCCGTGATCTCGACGGCCAGCAACGTGGCGACAGGCAATGTTCCAGTGGATCGCTCTCCGGCGGGGGTGGTCTTAACGCCAGATGGAAGACGGGCCTATGTCTCCAACGCCGACTCGAACACGGTTTCGGTGATCGAGACGAGAATGCCCCAAAAATTGATCGGCACGATTGCGCTTGGGACCAATCCCAGAGGGGCCTCAGGGCTGGCCATTTCGCCCGATGGAAAGCGCCTTTATGTGGGACATACCGACTCCGGAGAT
Organism: uncultured Alphaproteobacteria bacterium; assembly: GCA_963790595.1. Lineage (GTDB taxonomy): Bacteria > Pseudomonadota > Alphaproteobacteria > Rhizobiales > Xanthobacteraceae > Bradyrhizobium. Next base: position 138,873 of record CAWBPE010000003.1, read on the forward strand.
GTCTCCGTCATCAATACCGATAACAATACGATCGTCACAACGATCGCAGGCGGGGGAGGATCGGATAACGCGCCGATCGTGGTGAGCCCGGACGGGAAACGTGCTTACGCGGGACACGGCGGCGCCGTAGCGGTGATCGACACGGCGAGCAACACGGTGGTGGCGACCGTGAGCGGGGTGTCGGCCTCCTTTGGGGCGGCCATTACGCCGGATGGGAAGCGCGTCTATGTATCGGACCGAATCTCGAAAGCGGTTTCTGTGATCGACACGGCGACAAACGCGGTGGTGTCGACGATCACCGGCCTGTTTGGCCCGGCGGGGCTTGCCGTGACGGGGGATGGCAAGAGCGTTTATGTGGCGGACCAGGATTCCTCCCACAGTGCCGGCGTTGTCCGGGTGATCGACACGGCCAGCAACAGCGTGGCCGTTACAATAAAGGCCCAGCCCAATCCTTTTGGGGTCGCCATTGGGCCGCCGCGCTAGAATAAATCAGCCACTGGGCAGGCATGGCCTTGCAGCGCACAGGGCGGAATACCGAGGCGTATTCCGCCAGCGTGTGACTTTGTCGGTGTGATACGCCGACGCTTTTGCGCCTGCAGATCACGGAATAGTTTCCCCACCTGTCGATCCCGCACGCATGAGGAAAATTGATGCGGCACGGCAGGATTTTCGTTTGCCATTGATCAGCAAGTTTCGTCCTTTGCCGCAAAAAGAAACGGCGGGATCGAGGAAACTCCATGATCAGGAAAGTGGCATTTACGCTCGTTTGGGCCGTTGTCGCGGCATCCATTGTCGTGATGAGCAACCTGCGTGCGGAGGCCGCGGACTATCCGACCAGGCCTATCCGCGTCATCGTGCCGTATGCCGCAGGAAGCGCGAGCGACGTGGTCGCGCGGGTCATGCTGAGCGAGATGTCGGAATTACTCGGCCAGCCCCTGATCAGTGACAATCAGCCAGGTGCGGGCGGCGACATCGGAACGGCGGCCGCCACCCGCGCGGCTCCGGACGGCTACACGCTGCTGGTAACGGGCGTCGGTCCATTGGCGGCCAACAGGAGTCTGTTTCGCAAAATCGGCTACGACGCGGAAAGGGATTTCGCGCCGATCTCGCAATTTGTCGTGCTGCCGAATGTCATCGTCATCAACGCCAAACTGCCTCCGAAGAACCTCGTCGAATTTGTCGAGTATGCGAAGGCCCATCCGAAAGTGCTCAATTACGGCACGGTCGGATTCGGCAGCTCGCAACATCTGGCCGCGCTTTATTTCGAACAGGTCGTGGGGGTCGAACTGACGCATGTGCCATATCGGCAATTTTCCCAGTTCACGCCCGATTTCATTGCCGGCCAGGTTCCGCTCGGCTTTCAGCTTCTGCCCAACGTGCTCGGTCTGCTGAAGAGCGGAGACGCGCGGGCGCTCGCTGTGACCTCCAGCACCCGCTTGTCCGCGTTACCAGACGTGCCGACCGCGGCGGAAGCGGGCGTGAAAAACTATGAGACCGCCGGCTGGCTTGCGTTGCTGGCGCCGGCCGGCACGCCCGGGCCTGTGATCGACAGAATTTACAAGGCGCTTTCGGACGCAATGAAAAAGCCGACGTTGAAAGCGCTCTATGCCGAACTGGGGGCCGAGCCGGTCGAGCCGGGACCCGAAGATCTGGCCAAATTGATCGTTTCGGAAACCGCCAAATGGCAGAAGACCATCGAAAAGGCCGGCCTGCAGCCGATGTAGCGAAAGTAAACCAAACGCGGCGGCGGCGCGTGCGACATGCGACGCGACCGGCATCGGCCAACAATTCACCAGTCAAGGAAACCAAGATGAATCCGTGCATGCACTCCTATATCGAGCACCTCGAGCGCGACATGCCATCGCACGTCATCCGGATCAGGAAAGAAGTTTCGCCCGAATTTGAAATCCCGGCCATCCTGGAATTGATCGAGGCACGCAAGAAGCAGCCTGTTCTGATCTTTGAAAAGGTACGAAATCTGAACGGCCAGCTTTCCGAATTGCCTGTCGTGATCAACCTGTTCGGTTCGCGCGAGCGGCTGGCCGATGCGCTTGGCACCACGGTTGCAAAACTTCCGGCTGAATTTCTGGCGCGGGAAAAGCGCGTAACGCCGGTCGTTGTCGATCGGGCAGAAGCCACCGTGAAACAGGTCATCGATATCGGCGAAGCTGCGGATATCTACCAGCTGCCGATCGTGACCCATCACGAAATGGATCTCGGCCCGTATCTGGCCAGTCCGAGCGTTTGGGTCAAGGATCCGGAGACCGGATGGACCAACTGCGCGATTCTTCGCGTCTATGTCGCCGGGCCCAGGCATCTCGTCGTCAATTTCAATGCGGCGCGCCATACCAATTATTATTTCCAGAAATACAAGGCGCAAAAGCGCAACGTCCCGATGATCCTGGTGATGGGACATCATCCCGCATTTTTCATGGGCGCGCAGACCAAGCTTCTGACCGACGAGCCCGACATCATCGGCGGCTTCATGGGGGAGCCGCTTGAAGTCACGCCCTCGGAAACGTGGAGCGACAAATTCATGGTTCCGGCTCACGCCGAGATCATCATCGAAGCCGAAATGTCTACCTCTGAACTTGAAATCGAGGCGCCGTTTGGGGAATACACCCAATATTATGGCGGCCAGCGGCTGGGTCCGACGTGCAGGATTACGGCGATCACCCGGCGGAAAAATGCCTACTACCTGGACATCATGCCGGGGCGCGCGGATCATCTTCTGCTCGATGCGCCCGTCATCGAGGCCTACCTTTTCAATCGGCTCAAGGCGGTCGTGCCCGGAGTGATGGCGGTTCATATGCCGGTGTCGGGGTCGGCGAGGCTGCACGCCTATATCCAGGTGAAGAAATCGAACGATGCGGAACCGAAAACGATCATCGCGGCGGCTCTCAGCTCCGATTTTCGGTTGAAGCACGTGATCGTGGTCGATGAGGACGTCGACGTTCACGACGAAGAGCAGGTGCTCTGGGCGGTGGCAACAAGGTCTCAGTGGGACAAGGATCTGGTCGTCATTCCCGGCATGATGGGCACGCGGCTCGACCCTTCGGCGAACGATATCGTGACGACCAAGGGCGGCATAGACGCGACCCAACCGGTCGATCGTCAAAGCTTTGCAAGACGAATCAGCATTCCGGAATCCGTGATGTCCCGCATCAAGCTGGAAGATTATCTGTCGCCGGACGTGCTGAAACAACTTTGATCAAGGGGCGGTTGCTGAGATGGCAAAGGTAAATTACGTCGAATGTCCGTCATGCCACAGGGACTATTATATCGAGAAAATGCTGTCCAAGGCCCTGGAGGCCGATCCGGCTCTGATGTTGAAGTGCCCGTTCTGCAAATCGGGCTTTAACCTGGAGAAGAAGGGCGATTTGCAGCGGCCAGCAAAGGCCAGCCAATAATTGATGAGCTGTCGCAGGTTTGCCTTAGCGCATGCCTGGCGAAAACTGCGGCTGGGATTGCCGGAAATCTGTGACACCCTGAATTTTGTTCATGGGCGTTTCATGAATTTCGTTTGATCGGGAGAGGCCTTCACCGGCACGCTGTCACAAAGTCTATCAGCTCGTTCCACGGCGCCATTGTGCGTGCCGGGGTGAAGCCGGCAAATTGGCCGAAAAACAGGAAGAAACGTCGGTGAAATTTTGTAAATCACTTGCCATGTTGGTGGCGCTGGCATGGTCGCTTGGCGGGCTGGCGACATCAGCCATGGCGCAAGCATGGCCTGTCCGGAACGTCACGATCGTCACGTCGTTCGCCGCGGGCAGCGTAACCGATTTGACCGCGCGGATCATCGGGGCGGCGTTGCAGGAAGCGCTCGGCCGCACGTTTATTATCGAGAACAAGCCCGGCGCGGGCGGCATGATTGCCGCGCAGTACGTCGCGCATGCGGATCCCGATGGTTACACGCTGCTTCTGACCACCAACTCGACGCATTCGGCGATCAACGCGCTGTACAAAACGGTGCCCTACGATCCGATCAAGGACTTCACGCCGATCGCGCGGGTCGGCAGTTTTCCGTCGCTGATCGTGGTCAACCCGTCGGTGAAAGTGAACACGATCCAGGAACTGGTGGCCTATGCGAAGGCCAATCCCGGCAAGCTGTCCTACGGTCATGGCAACAGCACGGGCTATGTTGTCGGCGAAGCTTTCAAGCACGAAGCCAACCTCGATATCGTGCGCGTTGCTTATCGCAGCGTTCCGGCCGGGGTGACGGATTTGATCTCGGGCCATATTCCGATCCTGATCCTGGATCTCAGCAGCGCGATGCCGCAGATCATGGACAAGAGTATGCGGCCGCTCGCGGTGTTTACCAAAAAGCGCAGCCCTGAATTGCCGGATGTCCCGACGCTGGATGAAACCGTGATGCCGGGCTTTGACCTGTTGGCGTGGACCGGCATGTTCGGTCCCGCGAAAATGCCTCCTGAAGTCGTGGCGATCCTGGAACGGGAACTCAAGACAGTGATGGCGAAGCCGGAAATTCTGGAAAAATTCAGGAAATCCGGAATCGAGCCTTACTGGGGTGGCACCAGCGAGTTCAAGGACTTTGTCGGGACCGAGCTCGTGAAGTGGACCACTGTCATCAAGGCGGCGGGGATAGAGCCGGAATAAACGCGATCTGGTTGCGCCGGAAGACTCCCTCAATTCTGTTCATGCGGCTCACCGGATTCATCAATTGCGCCATTTCGCCAAACCTTAGAGGTTGGCGGCGAAATATCTTCGAGGATTGACGATGGCTGAAATTTTCGTGGCGCGTTCGGCGGATCTGCCGGAGGGTGCACGCAACACGGTGGAGTGCGAAGGCCGGCAGATCGGCGTCATTCGTGCGAAAGGCAAGCTTCATGCCTTCCTGAACATCTGCCCGCATCAGGGCGGCCCGGTATGCGATGGATTGCTGATCCACCGCGTTGAGGAAATCATCGCGCCCGACAAGACCTATCAAGGCATGCGGTTCAGCGAAACCGATCTTCATATTGTCTGTCCGTGGCATGGCTGGGAATTCAACATCGAAACCGGCAAATGCGCGGGTGACGGCAAGCACGGTCTCAAGCGCTTCAAGACCGTGGAGCGGGATGGAGATGTTTATGTCGTTGTCTGAACAGAGCCTGCCGCGCGCGTGCGGTCCCATCGACGCACCTCCGCAAGACGCCCAAGGTCTGGCCGATGCGGCGGAACGGCTCGCAAACTCGCTGAATGGCCTGACCGCAATCGGGCAGGCCGGCGCGTTTCCGGACCGGACGATGCGTCAGTTGATGGCGGCGATGATCAAGCTCTACGCGGCAAAATTCGATGAAGGCCAGCGCCCGGCGCTGCTCGATGCCGGCGGCGATGTCAGCGCCACCGCGGTTCTGGTCACCGCGTCAGCTTTGATGAAAGCCTCAAATCTCGAAATCTTCGAACTCGGGATGTGGCAATCCTGGTCGGCGACGCGATAGTCAGAGGAAATTTAGATGCAATACCGTTCAAGCACGCCGGAGTTCGACCGCACCATCGAAGGTTTCAACACCGGCGAACATCTTGTAAACGCAAGACGCCAGGCCGATGCGCGGAAGCTCGACGATGTCCTGATCATCGATGTCGACTGTCATCATTACGAGACCGACAATTTCGCGGAGATTCTCGAATATATCGAAGACCCCGTCATCAAGCAGGGCGCGATCAATACCTTCGCCTACAAGGGATCGGCGGCGGTGTTGATGGATCAGCCCGGTTATCAGGACATCGGCGGCCGTGTCTCGCGTTACCTCGAGCGCAAGCACGAGGTGATACCCAAGGGCGCTCATCCGCGCGAAGTCGAACAGACCCTGCGCTGGATGAATGCGCTCAGCGTCGACTATGCCTGCCTGTTCCCGACCCCGATGCTGTTCATGGGGCTGCATCCCCAGGCCGAGGTCGAGGTGGCGATGGCGCGGGCCTATAACAGGTGGCTTACGGACAACGTGCTGCCGTCGAATCCCCGGCTGCGTTCGATGTTGTATCTGCCGTTCAACGATCCCGAAGCGACCTATCAGATGGTCAAGGAATATGGCCACAAGCCGGGCGTGATCGGCTTCATGGTGGTGTCGACGCGCTACAAGCCGGTCTACGACAATGCCTTCATGAAGACCTATGCGTTGCTGGAGGAACTCGGGCTGCCGCTGTCATTTCATGCTTCGTATAACTGGAACGATCAGCTGGTCTCGATGACCAACCGCTTCATCACGGCCCATGCGGTCGGATTCACCTTCTTCAACGCCGTGCATTGCGCGAACTGGATCGTCAACGGGCTGCCGGAGCGGTTTCCCAAACTGAAAGTGATCTGGATCGAGTCAGGGCTGGCCTGGATTCCCTGGCTGATGCAGCGGCTCGACAATGATTACCGGATGCGAACCTCCGAAGCGCCGGCGCTGAAGAAGCTGCCCAGCGATTATATGCGGGATATGTTCTACACCACCCAGCCGATGGAGATGGTGAACAACCACGAGGCGCTTGAACTGACCTTCAAGATGATCAACGCCGATACGCAATTGCTGTATTCGTCGGACTATCCGCACTGGGACATGGACCTGCCGAGCACGATCTGGGACCTGCCGTTCCTCAGTGAAAAATCCAAGCGAAACATTCTGGGCCTCAACGCCAAGCGGATATTCAACATCGATGTTTCGGATCGCTTTCCGGACGCAAAGGGGACGGCCGATGGCATGGTCGATACCTTCAGGCAGCAGGTGACCCCGGCCTGATGCGCCAGGTCCATCGGCGGTTCACTTCACCTCTCCCCTTGTGGGAGAGCATAGACCGCCATTGGCGGCCGTTCTTGAAAACAACGCCGAAGCAAAGCTTCGGCTATGTCGCATCGGAGATGCGATCCGGGGGAGGGGTTACGGACTATCGATAGTCTGCACCCCTCTCCCCAACCCTCTCCCACAAGGGGAGAGGGAGCTCACCTTCGCTGCCGTTGCAGATCGACTTAATCTCATCGTACTCTAACGCAGGTCACTCTGCAGGGCCTCGCTGACGCGCTTGACCAGCCAGTTCTTGAAGACCTGAACTTTGCGCTGGTCCGACGAGCGCGCCGGCCAGACCACATGATAGGCGAACATCGACCGCGCCCGGATTGAAAACGGCTCGATCAGGCGTCCCGCGGCCAGATCGGGACCCACGACGCCGGAGCGGCCAAGCGTGATACCAAGGCCGTCGATCGCGGCCTGCAGCGACGTGATCATGTAGTCGCAGGTGATTTCCGACTTAAATTTGATCTCGCCCATCTTTGCGGTCTCGAGCCAGAACGGCCATTCGTCGCGCAAAATAGTCGATGAGGTCCGGATGATGGTATGTTGTTCGAGATCCTGCGGCGCTTTCAGGGGCGGGCCGTCGGCCAGCAGCCCGGCGCTGCAGACCGGAAAAACTTCTTCGTCGGCCAGTTTCTCCGTCGTCATGCCGGCCCAGTCACCCGAGCCGTGCCAGATCGCGACATCGAAGTCGTGATGGAAATTGTTCTCGAAGGACTGAATGGTCCGCAGTTTCAGCGAAATCGCCGGATGTTGCGCGCGAAAATCATGCAGATGTGGCAATAGTCGCTTGATTGCGAACAGGCCGAGGCACTGCACCGTCAACATGTTTTCGTCGCTCTGGTCGGTCGCGCGGTCGGTGGCGGCGGAGATTTCCATGATCGCCGATCGGACCGATCGCAAATAGACTTCGCCGGCTTCGGTCAGCGCGATCATGTTGGCATTGCGCACGAAAAGTTTGACCCGAAGCAGGTCCTCCAGGTTCTTGATCTGGTGGCTGATCGCCGTCTGGGTCAAATTGAGTTCAATCGCGGCGCGCGTGAAACTCAAATGACGCGCTGCGGCCTCGAAGGCGCGCAGGCTCATCATGGAAGGCAGATGGTTTCGCATGAATCCGATGGAACAAGTTTTACGCGCTGCAGCATAAACGGCTGCAGCATGACAATATGAAACTATAAGCCAGAAAAGCGATCAGGAAGGCAATGGCTTTCCGTTGGCTTACGGCAAGACGAGGTGCGGCGATTATACGCGCGGATTTACTTCGCAGCCGCCGCGTTCAGGATCGGAAGCAGCCGCGCGGCTTCGCTTCGCATCAGATCGGCCAGTGGCTTCGGTCCGCGTCGCGCAGGTTCCGCGATTTCGGCGCCGAGCTCGGCAAATCGTTTCTGCACGGCCTCTTCGCTCAACCCCTTGTTCAAGGCTGCGACGTATTTTTCGATGATCGGCTTGGGCGTTCCGATCGGCGCGAACGCGGCATAATTCACCGCGAAGTCGAATTCGGGCAAGCCCTGTTCATGGGAGGTCGGCACATCCGGCATCATCGGGCTGCGTTTTTTCGAAGCGATCGCCAGCGCTCTTACCGTGCCGGCGCGGACCTGCGCCAGATTGCCGAGCACCGGGTCGCACTCATAATCGATTTCCCCGACCAGCATTGCGTTCAGGACCGGCGCCGTGCCGGTGAACGGGATCAACGCCGGCTTGATCCCCATCGCCGAATTGAGCAGCAGACATCCGATATAGGAAACCGAACCGACTCCAGCATGGCCGACATTGAGCTTGGTCGGGTTGGCCTTGGCATAGGCGACGAATTCGCCGAGAGTTTTGGCCGGGAATTCTTTGCGCACCACGAGCACTTCAGGATATTCGGCCGTTAGCCCAATCGGCTCAAAGTCCTTTTGCGGGTCGTAGGCGATGTCAGGATAGAACGCCGGCGCCAGCGCATTGGTGCCGGTGTGGCCGAAAAAGATGGTGTAGCCGTCGGCGGGCGCGCGTGCGGCACGAACCGCGCCAATGGTGCCGCCGGCGCCGTTGATATTTTCGACAATCACCCGCTGGCCAAGATGGCGCGTGAAAATGTCGGCGACAATCCGGCCGGTGATATCCGCCGGCCCGCCTACGGCAAAGGGAACGATCATCGTGATCGGCCGGGTCGGAAAATCCTGCGCCCGCGCCGACGCACCGACGATGATGCCCGCCATCAAAAGAAATGCGGCCGCTCCCCAATGCCTGGTCACGATTTTCTCCCTGACGTATTCCTTGTGCGTGTTGTGCTCTCGCGCTGCGCGATGTCAAATTTTAAATCCACCACCGCAGGACCTTCGAGTGTTCCATTCAACCGCGCCACGAGCATTGAGGCGCTTCGCCGGCCGATCTCCTCGCGCGGAATACGCAGCGTGGTGATGGTGGGCGCGACATGGCTTAGCAGGTCGACGTCGTCGAAGCTCGCGATTGCGAGCCGGTCCGGCACCGCCCAGCCACGGCGCTGGCATTCGAACAGGGCGCCGACCGCCATGACATCCGCGGCAAAGAAAATCGCGTCGAGTTCGGGCGCGCGTTCGATCAATTGGACCACGGCGCTGACGCCGCCGGCAAAGCCCGGCTCTGCGTCGGTGATGATGGCCGGGTCTTCAGGCAGTCCTAACTCCTTGAGCGCCGCACGATAGCCGCGCCGCCGTTCCACGGAGCGCTCATTGTCATGCACCGGCAACGTCACAAACCCGATCCGGCGATAGCCGAGGCTGCCCAGATGCATCACCATCGCCTTGGTCGCCTTGAAACCAGAGTAGCTGACGCATAAATCAAGCGGCGTGCGCGTCAACTGGCCGATCTCGACGGTGGGAATGCCGGCGGCCTTTACCAGCGCCGTCGCCCGGGCGGTGTGCCGTGTGCTGTGCAGGATCAGCGCGCAGACGCGCTGGCCCAGGAAGGCGGCAATGGCCGCCTCTTCAGCGGCATAATCATGCCCGCTGCTGGCGATCAGGAGATGCAGGCCGTGCTGGCTGAGCACGTCGGCGATGGCTTGCGCCATCTGGGCATACAGCGAATTGCTGATACCCGGCACGATCAATCCGACGACGCGCGAGCGCTGCGACGACAGGCTGCCGGCGAGACCGTTCGGCACGTAACCGGTATGTTGCACCGCGGCCTGCACCCGGTCCCGCATCGCCTGCGAGACGGCGGCAGGGTCGCGCAACGCGCGCGACACCGTCATTGGCGAAACACCCGCCTGCGCTGCGACGTCCTCCATCCGCAAGGCATCGTTGTTGCGCTTGCGCCCGCGCCCCTGACGCATGAAGCCGTTCCCTCAATGACGATATTGGCAACCAAACATGGAAACCCTTGTTGCCGACGCTATCGCGCTTTTTGTGGTAGCGCTACCAAATTTGGCTTGCCGAATGCCGCAGCCGCGATAAAGTCGGCGCGGGCTCGCAGCAAGAGAACAATCAAGAACAAAGCGCGACAAGCAAGAACAAGAAAGAAAGAGAGAGCAAACAATGCCAGGTGATATCGGATTCGTCGGGTTGGGCCAGATGGGCAGCCGCATGTCGATGCGGCTGCTCGACGCCGGTTACAGCCTCACGGTTTTCGACCGGGACGAGGCCGCGATGAAGCCGCTGGTGGCGCGCGGCGCCCGCCGTGCGGCGAGTGCGGCCGAGGTCGCGTCCGCCTCCGATACCGTGCTGGTCAGCCTTCCGACGCCGGATATCGTGCACCATGTGGTGTTCGGGCCCGGCGGTCTCGTCGAGGGAAACCGGGCCACCACGCTGATCGATCTTTCCACCACCGGTCCCCGGATGTCCGGCGCGATCGCCGAGGAGTTGTCGAAGGGCAAGCGGCTCACGCTGGTCGACGCTCCCGTCAGCGGCGGCACCGGCGGCGCGGAGAAGGGCACGCTCGCGGTCATGGCGGCGTGCGATAAAGATACCTTCGAGAGCGTTCAGCCGATCCTGAAAGTTTTCGGCAAGGTGTTCTTCTGCGGCGAGAAGCCCGGCATGGGGCAGACGCTGAAATTGGCCAACAACATGATCGCGGTTGCGGCGTTGGCGATCTCGTCGGAAGCGATGGCGATGGGTGTCAAGGCGGGACTCGATCCGCAAACCATGATCGACGTCATCATGGTCTCCAGCGGCGGTAATGTCGCGCTGCGGGACAAGTTCCCGAAGTCGGTGCTGACCGGCACGTTCGATTACGGTTTCGCCACCGGACTTTCCTACAAGGATGTGCGGCTGTGTGTCGACGAAGCCGAGGCGATCGGGGTGCCGATGGTGGTCGGGGCGGCGGTGCGGCAATTGATGGCCGTCACCAATGCGACGTTTGGGCCAACGAGCGACTTCACGTCGGTGGCGCGATTGCTTGAAACCTGGTCGGGAGTCGAAATCCGAAGCCGAAAGTAACACCGACAGGGCATAAGCACCGCCAGAGTGTGACGCCCCCAAAAACATAAAAAAATAAGCGGGAGAGACGACAATGAGCGTCACGGATGTGGGCTGGCGGCTGGACCGTCTGGCAATTTCACGCTTTCACTGGCGCGTGCTGGGCCTGATCGCGGCCGGCATGTTCTTCGATTCCTTTGATCTCTACCTCGCCGGCGGCGTCCTCGGCGCGCTGGTGCAATCGGGCGAATCCAATCTGTCGCTCAACGCATCGTTCATTTCGGCGACCTTCTTCGGCATGATGATCGGCGCCTGGTTCGCCGGCACTCTGGGCGACCGGCTCGGGCGCAAGTTCACCTATCAGTTCAACCTGATGATCTTCGGTCTGGCATCGCTCGCCGGTGCGGCGGCGCCGTCGATGTCATGGTTGATCGCAGCCCGCTTCGTGATGGGGCTCGGGCTCGGGGCGGAGATCGTGGTCGGTTACGGGACGCTGAGTGAATTCATTCCGGCGCGCCATCGCGGCCGTTTCGCCACGCTGTTGAATCTCATCATCAACGCCAGTCTCCTGATCTCTACCTTGATCGGCTGGGTCGTGATTCCAAAATTCGGCTGGCGGTGGATGTTCGTGATCGTCGCGATCGGCGCGTTCATAGTCTGGTTCCTGCGCCGCGCGATGCCGGAATCGCCGCGCTGGCTGGCGAGCCAGGGGCGCAACGAGGAAGCCGACGCGATCGTGCGTCAGGCGGAGGCCGAGTCGGAAGTGTTCGACGAAAAGGCTGCGCCCCCGCCCGCCAGCGCCGCGACGCACTATACGCTGCGCGACTTGTTCGGGCCGGCGCTGCTGCGCCGTACCATCGTGGCGACGGTCGTCACCGTCTGTCTCCTGACGTTCAACTTCGCCTTCGTGAGCTGGGTGCCCACATTCCTGGTCAAGCAAGGCCATGGCGTCGCCAATTCGCTCGGGCTTTCGGCCTTGATCTTTGCCGGCGGCCCGCTGGGCTCGCTGATCGGATTATTGCTGACCGAACGCATTGGTCGCCGCTGGGGCATTATCTGGTTTTCGCTGATCAGCATTGTCGTATGCACCGCCTATGTCAGTGTGACGGATTCAGCGTGGATTGCCGGCCTCGGATTCTTCGTGACCTGCTTGATCTACATCCTCTCTTCGCTCAGCATTGCCTGTTACGTGCCGGAACTGTTCCCTACCGAGGTGCGGCTGCGCGGCAGCGGCATCGCCAATGCGGCCGGACGCGCGGTCAATATTCTCGTGCCTTACGGGGTTGCGGCAAGCTTTGACAGTTTTGGGCTTTACGGTGTGCTGGGATTGATCGCGGTGGCACTGTTGCTGCAGGTCATCGTGCTGCTGGTGGCTGGGATCGAGACCAAGCAGCGCTCACTGGAAGAGCTTGCGACGGGAAACGATACCGCCGGCGGGCCAGTGGTCGCGGGTGTCGAGGCACACACGCGGGCCTGAACCCGGCTTTACGTCACGACGCTGCCAGGTTCGTGCAATATGACAAATAGAACTGCGGAACTGCAATCCGCTGCATAAGGGAGATCGTTGATGGCTGGAGAGCTTCTCGGATTCATCGGTATTGGCCGCATGGGCGGTCCGATGTGCGGACGCCTGCTGGATGCCGGCTACACGCTGTGCGTCTATGACCGGGATCCGAATGCGACCGCGCCGCTGGCGGCCCGTGGCGCGCGGATCGCCAACTCCCCGGGTGAGGTCGCCTCCGCCGCCGAGATCGTGCTGATCAGCCTGCCGACCCCCGATATCGTCAAAACCGTCGCGCTCGGCGAGAACGGCATCGCCCATGGCAACCGCGTCCGCACGCTGATCGATCTGTCGACCACCGGCCCGGGGGTCGCGACCATAGTCGCGCGCGGCTTGAGCGATCACAACATCACCTTGGTCGATGCGCCTGTTAGCGGCGGCATTACCGGCGCCAAAGCGGGAACGCTGGCCGTGATGGTGTCCTGCCCCAAGGACGTGTACGCGCCCAAGGTCGAGCCGATCCTGAAACATTTCGGCAAGCTGTTTTACACCGGCGAGAAACCGGGCCTCGCGCAGACCGCCAAGCTCGTCAACAATCTCCTGGCCGCCGCGGCGCTGGTGATTTCGTCCGAAGGCATGGCGATGGGCGTCAAGGCGGGGCTCGATCCGAAAATCCTGCTCGACATCATCAATGTCTCCTCCGGCCGCAACAGTGCCACGCAGGATAAATTCCCGCGCGCGGTGCTGCCCGGCACCTTCGATTTCGGCTTTGCCACGGCACTGTCTCTTAAAGATGTGAGACTGTGTCTCGAGGAGGGCGAGGCGATGGGCGTTCCGATGATCATGGGCGCGGTGGTGCGGCAGATCCTGGCGTTGACGCAGGCCAAATACGGTCCGGATTCCGATTTCACCTCGATCGCCAAACTCTCCGAAGAGTGGGCTGGCGTGCAGATCAGGGGATAGGCCGACGCGATAGACGAGGCTACAGGCCTCAAAGGCCGGAATGGGCGGAAAGCCTGACGGTCGCGACTACGGGAGGGAATGAAATGAGCGACAGGGGCAGTGGTCCCGGCGCCGCCGCGAGGCCGCGTCGATGACATCGCAGATTGTCGAGAACGTCTTGCAGGCGCTGATGGCGGGGCTTCTGGCCGGCGCGATCTATGGCCTGATGTGCGTCGGTCTCGGCCTGATCTTCGGTGTGATGCGGGTCATCAACTTCGCCCAGGGCGATTTCATGATGCTCGGCATGTATGCCGCCTATTATTTGTTCCTGTCGGCGGGTATCCAGACTGCCTTCGGCAGTGTGATCGGCCCCTATGTGGCGATTCTTCTTTCGGCCCCGCTGCTGTTTCTGTTCGGCTACTGGATCCACAAGCTCTTGATTTCCCGCGTCACCGGGCGGCGCACCGCGCAGCTCGAGGGTGACGGCCATTTTGCGCAACTGATCCTCACGCTCGGCGTGGCGCTTGTGCTGCAGAACGGCGGCTTGATCGTGTTCGGCTCGGTGCTGGCCTCGATCCGCACGCCGCTGTCGTCCAGCGCCTGGGAGATCGGCCCGCTGTGGAATGACGACCTCGTCAGCGTCTTCATCAACAAGGCCCGCGGCATTGCCGCGCTGATTTCGATCGCGGCGATGATCGGGCTCACCGCGCTGATCACGCGGACCCGAATGGGCAAGGCGCTACGTGCGGCCGCCGACAATCCGGTCGCGGCGACCTATATGGGCATCGACATCGACAAATCGCATCGTCTGGCGTTTGGGCTGGGCGCCGCGGTGACGGCGGTGGCCGGCGGCTTGCTCGCGACCAATTATCCGTTCCATCCCTATATCGGCATCGACTACGTCATCGTGATGTATGCCGGCGTCGTGCTGGGCGGCATGGGCAGCATCACCGGCGCGTTCTGGGGCGGCATGACCATTGGCCTCGTGCAGCAGCTTTCGACCTTGGTACTGCCGACGCAATTGCAGAACGCCGCGATCTTCGTCGTGTTTCTCTTGATTATCTTTCTGCGCCCGCAAGGGTTCTTCGGCCACGTGGTGGAGCGAACCTGATGCCGATACTGCTGCGCTCGCTCGCGCCCACCCTGATCGCCGCGTTGATCTATGCTTGCCTCGCGCTGTTCGTCACCAATTCCTATTACCAGCTGACGCTGACGTTAGTGTTGGTCTGGGCCAGCTTCGGCCTGTCGTGGAATTTGCTGTCCGGCTACACAGGTTTGATTTCGTTCGGCCATGCCGCGTTCTTCGGGCTCGGCGCCTATACGACTGCGCTCGGGCAGATCTATTTCGACATCACGCCGTGGCTTTTGATTCCGGCCGCCGCTGTCATTGGCGGAGTCGCCGGCCTGCTGGTGGGCTTTCCTACCTTCCGGCTGCGCGGGCATTACTTTGCGCTGGCGATGCTGGCCTATCCGCTGGCGCTGCTCTACGTGTTCGAATGGCTCGGCTATCAGGAACTGACACTACCGATCAAGCGCGACAATCCGTTCGCCTATATGCAGTTCTCCGATCCGCGGATCTACACGCTGGTGGCGCTGGTGATGCTGCTGGTGATCGTCGCGATCACCCGCGCGGTGGAGCGCTCGCGCTTCGGCATGGCGTTGCTGGCGATCAAGCAGAACGAAGCGGCCGCGGAAGCCGCCGGCATCGATACGCTAAAGTGGAAACTGCGCTCGATCGTGCTATCCGGCGCGATCGCCGGCGCGGTCGGCGCGTTCTACGCGGTGGTGCTGCTGGTGGTCACGCCGCAATCGGTGTTCGGCATGCTGGTGTCGGCGCAGGCACTCACAGTCTCGATGTTCGGCGGTGTCGGGTCGGTGTGGGGGCCATTGATCGGGGCTGCCGTCTTGATCCCGGTCGCCGAAATCCTCAACGCCGAATTGAGTGCGCGGCTGCCGGGAATCCAGGGCGTCATTTTCGGCATCGCGATCATCATCGTGATCCTGGTCGCGCCGGAAGGCGTGTTCTGGAAGGTCAGGGATCGCTGGATCAAGCGCCGCGCCGCCGCGGTTCCGCCGCCGGCGGTTGAAACGGCGAGCGCTGATGTCATTCCCTTTGTCGCTTCAACGATCAAAACCATCCCGCGGCTCGATTGGCGCGACGGTAAAGTGCTGCTCTCGGTCAAGGGCCTTTCAAAATCCTTTGGCGGGTTGAAGGCCGTGCAGGACGTCGGCTTCGAGATTCGCGAGGGCATGATCCTCGGCATCATCGGGCCCAACGGTGCCGGCAAGACCACGCTGTTCAATTTGCTGAATGGGTTTTCGCTACCGAATGCCGGCGAGATTTTACTTGATGGCGTCAACATGATCGGACGCAAGCCTCATGAACTGTGCCGGGCCGGCGTCGGCCGTACTTTTCAAGTGATGCGCCCGTTCGCGCGGATGTCCGTGCGCGACAATGTCCGCGTCGGCGCCTATGTGCGCGCCGCCAGCGAGGACGAGGCGCGCGATTTCGCCGACGATGCGGTCGCGCGGGTCGGATTGACCGCGGTGGCCGACAAGGTTGCGGCCGAACTCACGACCAAGGAATTGCGGCTGATGGAGCTGGCACGCGCGCTGGCCAGCAAGCCGCGGCTGTTGCTGCTCGACGAGACGCTGGCGGGCCTCGGCCATGGCGAAGCGGATGAGGTGGTCGCGGTGGTGCAACGGCTGGCGCGCGAGGGCGTCACCATCGCGATCATCGAGCATACGATGCAGTCGATGGTCCGGCTGGTGGATCGCTTTCTGGTGCTCGATCACGGCGCGGTATTGGCCGACGGCGATCCGGCCAGCGTGACCCGCAACCCCCGGGTGATCGAGGCTTATCTCGGCAAGAAATGGGTGAACCGTGCTCAGGCTTGATGGCATCTGCGCGGGCTACTCGGTGGTCCCCGTGCTCAAGGAGGTCTCGCTCACGGTCGAGGCCGGACAGTTCGTCGCGATCGTCGGGCCGAACGGCGCCGGCAAGACCACTCTGTTCAAGACCATCTCGGGTATCGTGCAGCCGAGCGCGGGGACGATCACCTTCGAAGGCGTCGACCTCGTCAATATTCCCGCCGCAAAGCGGCCGCATCTCGGGATCGCCCACGTGCCGGAGGGCCGTCAGGTGTTTCCGTCGCTTTCGGTGATGGAGAATCTCGAAATGGGCGCCTTCACCGAGGCCGGCCGCCGTGCCTGGAAACAGAATCTCGAACGTATCTTTGCGCTGCTGCCGGTGCTGGCCGAGCGCCGCGATCAGTTCGCGGGCACGCTGTCCGGCGGCGAGCAGCAGATGGTGGCGATTGGTCGGGGTCTGGCGTCGGCGCCGAAGCTGCTGATGCTGGACGAACCCTCGATGGGGCTCGCACCGGCGATCGCGGACTTTATTTTCGAGAAGCTGATCGAGATCCGCACCGAGACCAAACTCACGATCCTGCTGGTCGAGCAGCGCGTCGCCGAAGCGCTGGAATCTGCCGACCGCGGCTATGTGCTGGAGGCCGGGCGCGTCGTGCTCGAAGGCAACAACGCTACGCTGCGCGCCGACGACCGGATCAGGCAGGCCTATCTTGGAATGTAAACGTACAACAAAACCAAAACCACCTGGAGGGAGACCATCATGAACGATAGTAGCAGACCGACCCTGACGCGACGCACGATGCTGGCGGCCACCGCGGCCACGCTCACTGTGCCGCGCGCTTACGCGCAATCGCCTGCGGAGGTGAAGGTGGGATTGCTGGTGCCGTTGTCAGGGCTTTATGCGCGGCCGGGCGCGGTCATGAAGATGGGCGGCGAGATGGCGGTTGATCACATCAACAAGGCCGGCGGCGTCAAGGCGCTTGGCGGCGCCAAACTCAAGCTGGTGGTGCTGGACTGCGGCGACACCGTGGAGAAGGCGAAGAACGCCGCGCAGCGCATGGTGGCGCAGGAAACCGATCTGGTGGTCGCCAGCGGCGCCTATCTCTCTTCCTTTACGCTGGCGGTGACGGAGGTCACCGAGCGCGCGCAATTGCCGGTGCTGACGCTGTCCTATTCCGATTTGATCACCGACCGCGGCTTCAAATATGTGTTCCAGACTTCGGCGACCGCCGCCTCGCAAGCCCGCCAGTCGCTGCCGCTCTTGATGAAACTGGCGCAGAGCGCGTCCGGCAAGCTGCCGAAAACAGTCGCGATCATTACCGACAATACCGGTGCCTCCATCGCTTCGGCCAAGGCGATGCGCGAAGGCCTGCTCAAGGAGAACGGCCTCGACCTTGTGATGGACGAGACCTTCACGCCGCCATTGTCGGATGCAACGCCGCTGGTTCAGAAGGTGCGTGCCGCCAAGCCCGATTTGTTGTTCTTCCTGCCCACGGTGATCTCTGACGGCAAGCTGGTGCTGGAGAAGATGAACGAGTTCGGCCTCAGCCAGGGCCGCATTCCCACCATCTCATTCGGCATCGCGATTGCCGAGCCGGATATTCTGAAGACCATCGATCCGGCGCTGTTGCAGGGCGTCATCACCTGCGTCGGCAGTTGGGCGACCAAGGGCCATGAAGCGCTGATCGCTGAATTGAAGACCCGCTACAACGAACCCTGGATGACCCAGAACGCGATCTCCACCTATGGCGACATGTGGCTGATCAAGGACGCACTGGAAAAAGCCGGGAAGGCCGACAAGGCCGCGGTGGCGGAGGCGCTGCACACCATGGATGGCGGGCCATCCAAGTATTATCCCGGCGGCATCCTCAAATTCGACGACAAGGGCCGTCGCATCGACGCCGAAATGACCGTGGTGCAGTGGCAGAACGGAATCCCGG
Organism: uncultured Alphaproteobacteria bacterium; assembly: GCA_963790595.1. Taxonomy (GTDB): domain Bacteria; phylum Pseudomonadota; class Alphaproteobacteria; order Rhizobiales; family Xanthobacteraceae; genus Bradyrhizobium. The sequence goes on from CAWBPE010000003.1 coordinate 157,273, forward strand.
TGACGATTTTCCCGCAGAAACTCGCGATGGCCGAGCCGCTCTGGCCGAAGCGTTGACTTCGCGTGTGACTCAAAATGCAGCCTTCCGGCTAAACTCGTCATGCCCGGGCATAGCCGTCTAAAGGACGGCGTCGCTTCCGCTCGCCTTGTCCCGGGCATCCACGTCTTATTGCAGTTAAGTCAAGAAAGGCGTGGATGGCCGGGACAAGCCCGGCCATGACGACATGCTTGTGTCCGCCTCACTCAATACAGACCCAACAAGAAATTTATTCACCAGCGCATGGCGGAAAACTGCCGGTAACGGTTTGGAGCTAGTGATAGCACTGTAGCGCGGCGTGGCCCGATTCGATGTGGCCGCGCCTGAATTCGGGCGCAGCAGTGCGATGACATGGTTACCTCGGATGGGCAGGTCATGACGGCCAGTATGCGGGTTGGCTCGGATCGTTCCGTCGCCATGATGGTATTTGCGCTGCTGGCCGCCGCGTCGCTTCTGCCGGTGCTGCTGACGCCCATTCCGGCGATGGTCGATTATCCCAATCACCTCGCTCGCATGTATATTCTGAGCCGCAACGGCACGCCGGATGCCAACCCGTATTACGAGGTGGCCTGGGCGCTCTATCCTAACCTCGCGATGGATCTGCTGATCCCGCAGATCGCGCGTCTGATCAGCGTCGAAAACGCCACGCGGCTGTTTCTGCTGCTCAGCCAGGTCTTGATCGTCGGCGGCGCGCTGGCGCTTGAGCGGGTGGTGAAGGGGCGGGTTCATCTCGCCGGCTTCGCAGCGCTGATGGTGCTCTATTGCCTGCCGTTCACCTGGGGATTTGTGAATTTCGAATTCGGCCTCGGCGTCGCGCTCTGCGGCCTTGCCGCCTATTTGGCGCTGGCGGAGCGCGCATGGCCGCTGCGTTTTATCGTCCACACGGTCTTCGTCGCGGCGCTCTTTACCGCGCATTTCTTTGCGCTCGGCATCTACGGCGCGACACTGGGGTTTTATGAGCTGTGGCGCGCAAGCGACCGCAAAGCGCTCTACGGCGAAGTGGTGTGGCGGCTGCTGCTGCTCGCGATCCCGGCGGTGGTGCTGTTGGCGATCATGCGGATGACCGCGGGTTCGATCGGTAGCGAGGGCACGGCCTGGTCCTTTGAATTCAAGCCGATCTGGCTGTTTCGCATCATGAACGGCTATAATTTGTCGGTGTCGGCAATGAGCGCGCTGGCGCTGATGGCTTTCCTGTTCATCGCGGCGCGGCGCGGTTTCCTCAAGCTGGCGCCAGCCGGGATCTGGCTCGGAATCGGCTTTGCGCTGCTTTATCTCGCGATCCCCTCAAGCCTGCTCGGGACTTCGTTTGCCGATCTGCGCGTGATCCCCGCGGCGGCCCTGATCCTTCCGGCGTTCGGTTCGCTGTCGCTGCCCGGCCGGCGATGGACTGTCGCGGCGCTCGCTGTCGTCAGCGCGGTCACATCAGCCAATCTCGCCGTCGTCTACGCGGTCTGGCTGCCCTATCGCGCGGACTATGCTTCGATCATTGCGTCCTTTCAAAAGATCGACCGCGGCTCAAAGATTCTGGTCGGGGGCGGCGGCGAGGGCGAAGACCCGCCGTTCAACGACCTCACGCAATATCCGATGTTTTATGCCCCGACGCTGGCGGTGCATTACGCCAACGCCTTTGTGCCCAATCTATTCACCGCGGTCGGGAAGCAACCGGTGCAGGCGCGCGCCGCGGTCGAGCGTCTTGCCATCTCCTATGGCGGGCCGATGCCGATGAACGTTCTGACCGCGCTCGCGGCCGGCCGCACGTCGCCGGATGTTCCGCCGTTCGTCCGCAGCTGGACCCGGGATTACGACTACCTCTATGTGATCGGGCCGCCGGGGCCGAACCCGCTGCCGGACCGGCTGGAGGAGCTGGATCGGTCCGCGCGCTTTGTCCTCTATAAGATCCGCCGCGCGCCTTAGCCGCACCGAAACCGCCGAAAACCGCGCAAAACCAAGCCTTCCTTAACGTTTGCGGCAAGGCTGCCTTAACTATCGGTGGCTAGACTCCCGCCCGTTCAACCCGGGTGGAACTTCTTACATGGCGACCGATTCCCAGCCGATCAGCTACAGCATCGTGATTCCCGTGTTCAACGAGGAAGCCGTGCTGCCGGTGCTGCTGCGCCGGCTGGATCTGCTGCTCGCCCGGCTCGATGAGCCGGCGGAGGCGATCTTCGTCGATGACGGCAGCAAGGATTCCAGTCCGCTGGTGCTGCAGGACCTCGCCAAACGCGACCCGCGTTTTCGTTATATCGGTCTGTCGCGCAATTTCGGTCATCAGGTCGCCATCACCGCCGGCATGGACGCGGCGCAGGGCAACGCCATCATCGTGATGGATGCCGATCTGCAGGATCCGCCTGAAATCGTCGAGCAGTTGATCGCCAAATGGAAGGAAGGTTACGACGTCGTCCATGCCCGGCGGCTGTCGCGCGCGGGCGAAAGCCCCTTCAAGCGCGCCACCGCCCATGTGTTCTACCGGCTGCTCGGCAGCATGTCCTCGGTCGGCATCCGCGCCGATGTCGGCGACTTCCGGCTGATCGACCGCAAGGTGCTCGACGCGTTGCGCCAGATGCCGGAGCAGGACCGTTTTGTGCGGGGCATGGTGGCCTGGCTGGGATTCCGCCAGACCGAAGTATTGTTCCATCGCCTCGAGCGCGCCGCCGGCGAAACCAAATATCCGCTGTTCAAGATGGTCCGGCTCGCGTTGAACGCCGCGCTCGGCTTTTCCGACGCGCCGTTACGTTTGGCGATCTGGTGCGGCCTGACGGTCTCGGGCCTGGCGCTGCTCTATGGCGGCTGGGTGATGCTGTTATGGCTGAGCAATGACAGCCATCTGATCGCGGGCTGGTCCTCCACCATCGTGATCGTGTCGCTTCTCTGTGGCATGAACATGCTGATGACCGGCATCGTCGGACTGTATGTCGGCCGCATCCATGCCGAGGTGAAGCAGCGGCCGCTTTATGTGGTGCAGAAGCGAATGGGCTTTGAGCGCGACGAGGTCGCGGCGGCGCGCCCCGCGATCCGCGCCGTCAACGAATAAGCCCATGACAGAACTTTTTGACAGCTATCGCAGCAACTACCGCGACGTCGTTCAGTCCTCGATCGACTTTTCCGGCTTGCCGCATAGTTTCTTCATGCGCGCCAAGGCCGATCTGTTGCGCGACCTGATCGCGCAGCGGCTCGGATCGGAAAAGCCTGCCATGCTCGATGTCGGCTGCGGCGTCGGCAGTTTTCATCCGATGCTGCGCGGCATGGTCGGCCGCTTGAGCGGCATCGATGTATCTTCAGCGAGCATTGCGCAGGCGCGCGCCGACAATCCCGATGTCGACTACCGCGACTTCGACGGCTTGAGCTTTCCCTTTGAGAACGCCAGCTTCGATCTGGTGACCGCAATCTGCGTGATGCATCATGTTGTACCCACGGAGTGGGCGCGTTTCATGGGCGAGATGCGGCGCGTGGTGCGGCCCGACGGGCTGGTCTGCGTGATCGAGCACAATCCGCTCAATCCGCTGACGCGTCTGGCCGTGTCGCGCTGTGAATTCGATCAGGACGCAGTTTTGCTTGGCGCGGGCACGACGCGGAAATTGATGGCGGCCGGTGGCTTGCGCGAGATCGATTCGCGCTATTTCGTGCTGTTGCCCTGGGAGGCGAAGCCCGCGCGACGTCTTGAAAGCGCGCTAGGCAGCGTGCCGCTCGGCGCGCAATACGCCGCGTTCGGCACGGTCTAAATAATCTTTTGCTGAATTATCTTCGTCCAAGTTATTTCTGAGTCGCGTCGCGCCGCTTGTGCACCACGGCGACGTCGTCGCTGTAGACGCGCTGCCAGTCCGGCAGCCGGTCGAGCATCGCGACCGCCGGTGTATCCGGTTCCAGCAATGTCGCGCGGAATTTGTACTGGTCGAGTAATTTAAGGAAATCGTTGAGATCGGCCAGCGACAGATCGCGATTGTAGCGCGCGATGAAGGGGCCGCCGAACAATTCGCCGCGGCCGTCGATGAAGGTGGGAATACCCGCAAAGATCAAATAGCCGCCGAACGAATAGTCGTTGAGCACGGGGCCTGATTTGGCAAGCCCGGCGCTGGCCACCGCGGCGGCCGGGGTGGTTTGCGCAGATGGACGTAGCTCGCGCATCAGCGCTAATCCGGTCGCGACGATCATCGCGGCGAGAACCGCGAGGTTGATGCCGCGGACTGAGCCGGCCGCGTCTTCTTCGGCGCGCGCGCCAAGCTGCCGCGCCAGCGGCGCGGCGAGATAAAGCGGCGCCAGCATCGCCAGCAGGTCCGCATTGCGCACCTGCGCCAGCGCGAAATGAATCAGCCCGATCACCACCAGCGCCCGCACCACCGGCAGCGTGATCCCGCGCGAGAGCGCGAAGATGCCCGCCAGCAGCAGTAGTTCGAATGCGCCGGGATGGCCGAAATCCTGCGGCCGCCATTCGCCGATCCAGCGCAACGCTTCGCCGAGGCCGAGCGTGGTCAGCGGCATCAGCAGCGGCTCCGGCCCGTAGGGCGTCAGGCAGCACGCCACCGCGGCCAGCGCCGAGAACGGCAGCCAGCGCCATATCATGCGCGGCCATTCACTGCGCTTCTCGTTCAGCAGCGCTTCGAGCGCGGCGGGGCCGATCAACCCGAGCGCCAGCACGACGCTGCCATGTAAATTGGCCCACAGCACCAGCAGGGGCAGCGCCCAATAGGGCGGGGGCGCGCGGCGGTCCATGCCGTGCACGAGTGCTGCGGCCCAGGCCATCATGACCGGCAGCGTCAGCATGTGCGGCCGCGCCAGCATATGCGGCGCCAGCAATACGATCGCCGCGACGACCATCAGCAGCGCCGGGGTCGGCGCCAGTTCGCGCAGCAAAAAGCGCGTCAACAGGCCGACCGCAAGTGCGGCCGCGGCTGCCGCCAGCGCCACCACGCCGGCCCAGCCGGCCAGCGCAAACACAGAAGCGTAGATGACTTCCGACAGCCATTCGAACGCGATCCAGGGCGCGCCCTGCATGGAGAAGGAAAACGGGTCGGTCGTCGGCACCGCGCCGTGCGCGATGATCCAGCGTCCAACCGCGATATGGGAATAGGTATCGGGATCGTTGAGCAGCTTCGACCCCTGCGTCAGCAGCAGGAGATAAACGCCCGCGCCGGCCAGCCAGGGCAATGCCGCCTGCGCCGGGAACGGTCTAGCCGTGCTGCGGATCACCTCGTCGCTCATGGGCGGCGAAGGTAGAGCGGCAACGTTAACCCTTCTTTACCGGTCGCCTTGACCGGTCGCCGCAGGTGATGTGCGGCGTTAAAACAGGCAGCCTGAATTACATCATGATTTCAATCGTATACGCGCTCGGAACAGCCGCCATTTGAATTCGTCAGGTGCAACAGCGCGCTGCGCCGGGCCCAGCCGGTCTCGCATGCAATCACGGCCATGGTGTTTTGGCTTGCCATGGCCTAAAGCACGCCCATCTCAATCACATCCCGGGCCACGCGCAGTGCATCTGCCGGGCGCGTCAGCTTCGATCCCCCTGGGGTTCGAGGCGCAGTTCGGTATTCCCGGTAAACACCAAATAACAAGGTCGGCCATCTCGTGACATTCTTGACCACAAGTCCGCCGCTCGCCCGAGCCTTGGCGGAGCGCAACTATGACAAGCCGACCCAGGTGCAGACCGCCGTGCTCGCGGACAATGCGGTCGGCCGCGATCTCTTGGTTTCGGCGCAAACCGGCTCCGGCAAAACCGTCGCGTACGGGCTCGCCATCGCCAAGGATCTTCTCGGCGACGCCGAGCGGTTCGAGCGGGGGGCCGCACCGCTGGCCCTGATCGTCGCGCCGACGCGCGAACTCGCATTGCAAGTCCATCGTGAACTCGAATGGCTTTATCAATATGCCGGCGCGCGCGTGGTTTCCTGTGTGGGCGGGATGGATCCGCGGCGCGAGCAGCGCGAACTGGCGGCGGGCGCGCACATCGTGGTCGGCACGCCCGGACGGCTGTGCGATCATTTGCGGCGCGGCCGTCTCGATGTATCGGAACTGAAAGCCGTGGTACTCGACGAAGCCGACGAGATGCTCGATCTCGGCTTTCGCGAGGATATGGAATTCATCCTCAAGACCACGCCCGATACCCGCCGGACGTTGTTGTTCTCGGCCACCTTGCCGCGCGGCATCGTTGCCCTCGCGAAGCAATATCAGCAGCAGGCGTTTCGCGTCGAAGTCGCAGGCGATGAAGGCGGTCACGCCGATATCGAATACCGCGCCATCAGAATTGCGGCCGGCGATGTCGAGCACGCGGTGGTCAATGTGCTCAGGTTTTTCGAATCGCCGAGCACGATCGTATTTTGCAATACGCGCGAGGCCGTGCGGCATCTGCAGGCGACGCTTTTAGAGCGCGGCTTCTCTGTCGTGGCGCTGTCAGGCGAATTGACCCAGAACGAACGGACCACAGCACTGCAGGCGCTGCGCGATGGACGCGCGCGGGTCTGTGTGGCGACCGACGTTGCCGCGCGCGGCATCGATCTGCCAAATTTGGGCCTCGTCATTCACGCCGATCTGCCCAATGACGCCGAGGTGCTGCAGCATCGCTCCGGCCGTACCGGCCGTGCCGGCCGCAAGGGCGTTAGTGTTCTTTTGGTGGTGCCGGCGCGCAAGCGGCGCGCGGAATTGCTGCTCAATCTCGCCGGGATCGATGCGGTCTGGGGCACCGCGCCGACCGCGGAGGAAATCCGCAAGCTCGATCAGGAGCGTATGCTGCACGCCGATTTATTCGCGCAGGAAACCACCGCCGAAGATCTGACCCTGGCGCGCGCTCTGCTCGCCGAGCGCTCGCCCGAGGACATCGCCGCCGCGCTGGCGCGACTGTACCGCGCGCGGTTGCCATCGCCGGAGGATATTCTCGATCCCGGCCAAAGATCCGAAAAGGGTTCCAGCCGATCGCGCGACGACCGCGGCCGGGAAAAAGACGGCAGACCGCCGCGCGGCGGTGATCGCGATGCCGGGCCGCGCGCGAAGACGGGCAAATCGTCACCGCGTCACGTCATGGCCGAGGGCAGCGTGTGGTTTCGCGCCGCGATCGGACGGCGCAAGAACGCCGAAGCGCGCTGGCTGCTGCCGATGATTTGCCGCCGTGGCGGCATCGACAAGCAGGACATCGGCGCTATCAGGATCATGGACACCACTACCGAGTTCGAAATCTCGCAGCGGGTCGTGGACTCCTTTACGGCGATGATCCGTCGTCCCGACAAGGAAGACAATATCCGTATCGAGTTTCTCGGCGATGCGCCGCAGGGGGAATCACCCCAGAGTCAATCGCCTCCGGAAAAGCGGCCGCACACGCCACGGCGCGAAAACGAAGACACCGGCCGCGACGCGCGTCAGAATGATCCATCGCGTGACGAGCGCAAGCCGAAGCACCATGGCAAGCCGCATAGCGACAAGCCCTACGAAGGCAAGCCCTACGCAGGCAAGCCGCGCGATGACAGGCCTCGCGACAGCAAGCCTTACGAAGGCAAACCCAGGGATGATCGGCCGCGCGACAACAAGCCGCACGGCGACAGCCGTGCGAGATTTGACAAGGACGCGGATCACAAGAAAAAGCGGCCGCCGCACAAGCCCGCCTATGACGGACTTTCGCAGTATGTCAACGCGTCTGGCGCAAAGCCCGGATTCGGAAAGAAAGCGAAGAAGAAACACCGCGGCTGAGGCGTTTCTCGCCTCATTCCGGCGTTTCCGAAAAGTTCCCTTGGCTGAATTAAATTTCTCCACTCGATCCCTTGCAACCTATCATTCCCTAAGTATTTGGTTTGCCGGAGAACCAAACCTTGAAGCGGATCCTCAAACCCCTCGTATTCGTCGTCGCTGCCATCTACTTCCTGGTGGACGCTGTGGTTTTGACCCTCGCCAGGCCGATCGCGCGCTGGCTTGCCGGTCATTGGGTGTTCGATCGCCTGCGGACATGGATTATTTCGCTCCGCCCCTATCCGACGCTGGCGCTGTTCATGGTGCCGGTTCTTATTCTTGAGCCGGTCAAGCCCGTCGCCGCTTACCTGACAGCAACGGGTCATATCGCCGGCGGCGTGACGATCCTGCTTGTTGGCGAACTTCTCAAACTCGTTTTGATCGAGCGTCTGTTCTGCATCAGCCGCGACAAATTGATGTCGATCGCCGCTTTCGCGTGGTGTTACGACCGGCTGAGCCAGGCCCGCGAATGGGTCGAATCCTCAGGCGTATGGCAGATGGTGAAACGCTGGAGTCTCCTTGTCAGGCAAGCCATTCGCACGCATGTGTTTGAGTTGAACGCGCGGACGCCGAAGCCGCAGCGTCTTTCCTGGCAGCGGCGTTGATTCGGCAAATGACACAAACGCCTGACGTTTCGAGCGGACGTCATTGTCGTGATGTCGAAGCTCCACAATGAGTTTGGTCACCCGAAAGATTTACAACGGACGCACCCCGGAAGAGCTGATTGCGTTGCTCAGTGCGGTCGCATCCGCGATTCTGGTGGCGCTGTTTATTGCCGCGCTCTATTTCGGCCGGGAAATATTCGTGCCGATCGCGTTGGCCATTCTTCTCAGTTTTGTGCTGGCGCCAGTGGTTGGACTGTTGCAGCGTGCCCGCATTCCCCGGGCCTTCGCGGTCGTCAGCATCGTCGTTCTGGCCTTTATGATCATCTTCGGATTGGGCACCCTGATCGCCAATCAGTTGAGCCAGCTGGCGGGTGATCTTCCGGTCTATCAGTCGACGATGCGGGAAAAGATCAAGTCGGTTCGGGGCGCCACGGCGAGCAGCGGTACGCTGGAACGTGCCGCGGATATGCTTCAGGAGTTAAGCCGGGAGCTGGACAAGCCCAAGGACGACAAATCCGCCCGCGATTCCATCCCGCGTCTGGGCGGTTCAAATCCGGCCGGAACCATAACGCCGGTCCCGGTTGAAGTGCGTCAGCCAGATCCGGGCGCGCTGGAAAATCTGCGGTCGCTGATTGCCCCGCTGCTGAGCCCGCTGGCGACGACGGGCATCATCATCATCTTTGTGATTTTTATTCTGATTCAACGGGAGGACCTTCGAAACCGCCTGATCCGGCTGGCCGGATCGCACGATCTGCAGCGAACCACGGCAGCGCTGGATGACGCGGCGACGCGGCTCAGCCGGCTGTTCCTGGCGCAACTGATGATCAATGCAACGTTCGGCGTGACCATTGGGGTCGGACTTTCCTTCATCGGTGTTCCCAGCGCCATCCTGTGGGGCATTCTGGCCGCGGTGCTGCGCTTCGTGCCGTATATCGGGTCGGCGATCTCGGCGGCTTTTCCGTTGGCGCTGGCCGCGGCGGTCGATCCCAGCTGGTCGATGCTGGTATGGACCATCGCGCTTTTCCTGGGCGTCGGGCCCATCGTCAGCCAGGTCATCGAACCCCTGGCCTACGGACAAAGCACGGGGCTTTCGCCGGTCGCGATCGTCGTCTCCGCGACCTTCTGGACCGCGCTATGGGGACCTATCGGACTGGTTCTCGCCACACCGTTGACAGTCTGCCTTGTCGTGCTGGGACGTCATGTCGAGCGGCTGGAATTTCTGGACGTGATTTTCGGCGACAGGCCGGCGCTCTCGCCGTCGGAAATGTTCTATCAGCGCATGCTGGCCGGCGATCCGACCGAGGCGGCGGGAAAGGCCGAAGAATTCCTCAAGGAAAAATCGCTGTCGTCCTATTTTGACGAGGTGGCGCTCAAGGGTCTGCAGCTGGCCCAGATCGATGCCAAGCGCGGTACGCTCGATCAGGCCCGCATGACCGGGATTCGCGATACGATTACCGAATTCGTCAGCGATCTTTCCACCCAGGATGATGCGATCCCGGACGTCGCGTCCCCAACGACGGATGCGGAAGCCGCGGCCGCGGTTGAAACGGTTCCCGATGCGGCGATTTCCAGCAATCTCCCTGTGATTCAGAAAGCGCGTCTTCCGCTCAACTGGCAGGGAAGCTTCCCTGTGCTTTGCGTGGCGGGGCGCACCCCGCTCGACGAAGCCGCGGCGGTGCTGTTTTCGCAGCTTTCGAATGCGCACGGTCTGTCGGCCCGGGTCGAACCCGCGGACGCGTTGTCGACCACCAATATTGTGCGGTTGGATACATCGGGTGTGGCGATCATCTGCCTGTCTTATCTGGACGCGAGCAGTCCCGCCCATATGCGCTATTCAGTCCGGCGGCTTCGGCGCAAGTTCCCAACGGCCGCCATTATGCTCGGCTGCTGGGCGGAAAATATCGACAAGGACGCGCTGGAGGAATTGCGCGACACCGCCAAGGCCGACACCGTGGCGGGGAGCCTGAGCGAGGCGATGATGATCTGCCGCATCACCGCGGGCGTGAACGAAGCCGATGAAAAGCCTGATGTCGTTCACCGGGCGGTCGGCATATCCGCTCTCTAGAGCATGATGGCTCTATGCTGAATGAGTCTCTCGACGGATTTACTTCACCCCTCCCGCTTGCGGGAGAGGTCGACGCGCGAAGCGCGGTGGGTGGGGGAAATCTATCATCCAGCACGCTTGCGGAGACGCCCCCACCCCAACCCTCCCCGCAAGGGCGGGAGAGGGGGCGTAGCTTTTCCGCAATTGCAGATCAACCTAACCTCATCCCGCTTCAGGTCCCGCCAAAAACCTACAAAAACCGTGTCGGCCACAGCATGGTGCGCCACATATGCGCGGACGGGCTGTTGTCGAGGCCGAGGCCTTCCTTTGGCTGTTTGAAATGACGGCCGATGATGTCCGTGAAATCTTCGAGGTCGACCTTGGCATCGGGGTCGAATGAATAGAGGTCGTTCAGCGTAATCAGGCGGCCCGTCATATAATATTTATGCGCGCGGGCGCGTTTGTACTCATCGACAATATAAGGCTCGGGCTGAAAATCGGGGCCGAACCATTTGGTATAGGCTTCCGGATATTCATAGCCGACAGATTCGTCCGGAAAGAAACGCAGCGCCTGATGGGCGCGTACCGCCCAGCTTATTTCCTCGTCGACATAGGGCTCGATCATCTGGGCGCCCCAGTAGCCGTGGTCGCAGCGGATGAAGCCGGATACCGCGACGTCGTGCAGCAGGCAGGCGAGGATGACCTTCTCGCCGTGACCGGCCTTCTTGGCGAGTGCGGCGCTCTGCAGCAAATGCGCGGTCGAGGTGAACCGGGATTTGAAATAGTCGATCAGCGTCGGCTTGGCCGGCATTTTTGGCAGCCGCGGGTCTTCCTTCATGATCAGGAGTTTGCCGGGATTGCGCGCCAGCACTTCACCGGTGTCGTCGACCGTCTTGCCGTCAGCGAGGTTGAACAGCGCCGACTTGATGACGATGCGCTCGAGCTCATGCGTCATGTGCTCTTCGAGCGCATCGGCGCGCTCTGATAGTGTCATGGCGTGCGCGTGATCATTCATCTCGACCTCCTCGCAATGCGGCGATCGGCCAACGTGCCACGGAATTGTCAGCCGAATCGTAGCTGTATCGCCGTGAATGCATTCTAGCAGAATCAAACGGAAATTTAATTGCGTTCAAAGGCGTCGGCGCGAAAGAACCGCACCGTGCTTTATTTTCCCGCCAGCCGCACCTCGACCGCGCCGAGCGACGCCAGCTCGAAACGGTACGTCGCGTCTTCCGTCGGAAAGATAGTTTTCATCACGCTGCCGGTCATCACGATCTGGCCGGCTTTCAGCCCGACGCCCCGCGCCGCGAGCTGCGTCGCCAGCCATGCGACGGAGTTGAAGGGATGGCCGAGGATGTCACGGCCATATCCTTCGCCGATCGCCTCACTGCCTTTGGCCGCGCGTCCCAGCACGCTTTCGAGATCGGGCCAGTCGGTCGAAAATTCCGACAGCACGGTGCCGGCGTTCCAGGAATTATCCGCGACCAGCGAGAGTACATCGAGGCCGGTATAATCCGCACTGCGATCGTCAACGAGTTCGATGGCGGCGCACACGCCGTCGATGTGGGGCCGGATCGCCCCGGCGGTCAATGGTACGGCGGTGGCCGGCACATCCGATTTGAGGCGGACCGCGATTTCAAATTCGAGGCCGAGCCGCCCGAAATCCGAACGCTTGATGGTCGCGCCCGATCGATGCAGGCGGCTTTTGAGCACGACACCGGCGATGGGATGGGTGATGCCGCAAAACGCCTGCATCGCCGCCGATGTCAGCCCGACCTTGTAGCCGACGGGGCCGCCATGCTCGCCTTGGAGAAAGGCGACGTAGCGGTCCTGGATATCGTAAGCGTCCGTGATCGTGGCGGGCGCGTCCGGCGGACCGAACGCCGTGAACCGCTGGTTCGCCTTATGTTGCGCGAGCAACAAGTCGGCTGCACGCCGGGCCGCGATCTCTTCCATGGATGTTCTCCCTTTTTCGCGACCTTATCGCGCCACAGGTTGCACGGCCATGACAATCTGCCTCGCCCTCAATGTGCGGCGGCGCCGCCGGCGGCTTTCACTTTCCTGGTGAGCAACACGACAAAGGCGGAGACCACCAGCACCACGCCGAGCACGACGAAGGTGTCGCTGAAGCCCATCACCAGCGCCTGATGCTTGACGGTATTACCGAGCGCCACGATCGCTCGCTGATGGGCGGCCGCGGGATCGGAGATGCCATGGGCGAGGAAATAGTCCGTTGTCGCGGCGATCCGGTTGCGCACTTCCTCGCGGCCCAGCGTCACGGATTGGCCGATGATGTTGGAATGGAACTGTTCGCGCTTGGTGATCACGGTCGCCAGTACGGCGGTGCCGATCGCACCGCCGAGATTGCGCAGCATATTGCTGATTCCTGAAGCGGCCGCGGCGTCTTGAGGAGCGATATCGCCTGTGGTCACGGAGGTCAGCGGCGTCAGCACCATGGCCTGGCCGATCGCGCGCACGATGTTGGGGATCCAGAGCTGGTCGCCGGCATAATCCGGCGACATCATCGTGTTCATGAAGGAGCTGGCGGCGAAGATCATCAGGCCGACAAAGGCGATGTAACGCGTATCGAAGCGCTTCATCATCCGCGGCACCAGCGGAATCAGGACGAGTTGCGGCAGCCCGGTCCAGGCCAGCACCGAGCCGATCTGTTCGGCATTGTACCCCTGGGCCTGACCGAGATAGGCCGGCAGCATATAGACCGATCCGAACAGCGCGAAGCCGAGCAGCGTGACCGAGATCGTGCCGAAGCCAAAATTGCGTCCTTTCAACAGCCGCAGCCGGATCAGCGGCTTTTCGGTGGTAAGCTCGATCCAGACGAACAAGGTCAGGCTGACCACGGCAACGGCGGCAAGCCGCAGGATGAAGGGCGAGGCGAACCAGTCGTCCTTGTTGCCTTCTTCGAGCACGGTCTGCAGTGAGGACAGGCCGATCGCCATCGTGGCGATGCCGGCCCAGTCGCCCTCCTTCAAGAGCTTGAGCTGCATCGGCTGCCGCTCCAGCGTCGCATAAAGCGCGGCCACCATCACGGCGGTCGGGATCACGTTGACGAAGAAGATCGTGCGCCAGCCGTAATTCTCGGTCAGATAGCCGCCGATGGTTGGGCCGATCGCGGGCGCAAAGGTGACGGACAGTGCGAAGATCGCCAGCCCCACCGGCTGCTGGGTCTTTGGCAGTTTCGTCAGCACCAGCGTAAACGCCATCGGGATCAGCACGCCGCCGGCAAACCCCTGCAGGCCGCGCATGGCGATCATCGACGGCAGATCATGGGTGAACGAACAGGCCACCGAAAACACCGCGAACAGCGTCGCGCTCACCAGCATATAGATACGGAAGGAAAACACCCGGCTCAGATAATCGGTGAGCGGGATCACGATGATCTCGCCGATCAGATACGACGTCGAGATCCAGGAGCCGTTATCGACGCCGGTTCCGATGCCGCCTTCGATATTGAGCAGGGAGGCGTTGGTGATCTGGATGTTCAGGATCGCCATGAACGAACCGATCATGGCGGCAAGCACGGCGATCCAGGTCGTGACGCTGGCGCGGCCCGGATCGGCCGCGGTTGGCTTAGATGTGGTGAGCGAGATCGGCTGCGCTGGTATCGAGGCGGACGGGCTCTGATGGGACATGGCACACTCCTGAAATCGTCGTGGGCGTTTTAACTGTGACCGCCGCGATGCGGCTGGGATTGGTTGAGCGCGTCTCGATGCTCGGAATGACCGACATCCCCGGCCGCAATTCGAGCGGTGACTGTTGGTTGCCGTCGAGCGCGATCCTCACGGGAATGCGCTGCACCACCTTGGTGAAATTGCCGGTCGCGTTGTCCGGCGGCAGCAAAGCGAATTCCTGGCCGCTGGCCGGCGCGATGCTGTCGACGTGACCGTGCACGACCTGTCCGGGGAACGTGTCGACGGTAATGTCGACGGCCTGGCCCTCGCGCACATCGGTGAGCTGCGTTTCCTTGTAATTGGCCACCACATAGGCGCCTTCGACCGGCACCACCGACATCAATTGCGTCCCGGCCTGCACGAACTGGCCAAGGCGCAGCGTCCGGTTGCCGACCACGCCGTCGATCGGAGCTGTGATGGTGGCGTAGCCAAGATTGAGTCCGGCCTGATCTTCGACGGCTTCGGCGTGGGCCGCGGCCGCCTTGGTCTGGACGATCTCGGCGTTGAGCAGATCGACCTGCTTTAACGCTGAGGCGAGGTTAGCGGTGTCGCGCGCCAGCGTTGCGTTGGCCGCGGCGATGCGCGCCTGCGCCTGTTGCGCATTCTGCACGCTGCCCGATCCGGTCGCGGCGAGATCCGTATAGCGCTTGCTGTCCTGTGCCGCGAAAGTGAGATTCGCCTGGTCGACCACAATCGTCGCCTTGGCGGCGTCGATCACGGCTTGCTGGACTTCAAGCTGGGCTTGCTTGCTCGCGATCTGTGCCTTGGCGGCGCCGACATCGGCTCTGGCCTGATCGAGCGCGACCCGGTAGTCGCGGTTGTCGATCCGTGCCAGCACCTGGCCTGCCTTGACGCGCTCATTGTCCTTGGCCAGCACCTCCTGGAGATAGCCGGAGACCTTCGGCGCGATGGTGGTGCTGTCGGCCTTCACATAGGCGTCATCGGTGGAGACCAGATATTGGCCGACGGTCCAGTAATCCCAGCCATACCAGCCCGCGCCGGCCAGCACGGCTACCGCCGCCCCCGTCAGTAACAGCTTGCGGAAATTGAACTTTTTGGTCGCGGCAGGCGGCGGCGCGGTCGCCGCATCGGCCCGGCTCAAAGGCGCTACAGCCTCGATGAAGTTGGCGGTCGGGACCGGCTGCTCGGCCCGGAAGGATGTGGAATGGACGGTCATGGCGCGCTCTCCCAGTGGGGTTCTCCTGGTCGGAGAAATCAGGAAACTCTCAGAATTAGAAAACTTGGAATTAGGAAACTTGACAATTTCCAAAATAGACCCGATATTGAAACTGTCAATAGAATGACAGGCATCATCTAAAAGCATGGCTAAAGCAGAAACTTCCACCGAACGCCCGGGCCGCGGCCGGCCTCAACTGCGGTCCGACGAGGAGACGCGCGGAATCATCTACGACGCCGCGCGGCACGAATTCGCCGCCAATGGCTATGCCGCGACCAGCACCGAAATGGTGGCTCGTCGTGCCGGCATTTCCACCAAGACATTGTATCGGCTGATCCCGAACAAGGCGGCGCTGTTCGAATCCATGGTCTCCGACCGGCTCGACCGGCTGGCACAGGCGCTCGACGTTACCTTGAGCGCCGGCGACGATGCCGATATCGAAACAACGCTCACCACCGTCCTGATGTTCTGTGCGGAAGTGTCGCTCGACCCTGATGTCGTCGCGCTGCAGCGCTCCGTGTTGCAGGAGTCCAGCCAGTTCTCGGATCTCGCCACGACGTTCTATAAGAATGGCGTCACGCGCCTGATCGCCGCGCTGGCGGACTGGCTGCGAATCCAGATCAAGCGCGGCCGGCTCAAACTCGACGATCCGAATGAGGCGGCTGGTATTCTCGTCGGCATGGTGGCCTCGGCGCCGCAGCGCGCCGCGATCTATGGCGGTGTGCCGCTGCCGTCGCGTTCGCAGATCGAAAAGCGCGTCAAACTCTGCGCTTCATTGTTCCTGAAAGGCTGCCGAGCGGCGGATTAGCGCTGCATATGCAAATTCATCAGATCGCTGCTGTGCGCCGCCATGTTCTCGTTCAAATTGGCCATGATCACGAGCGATCCCGCGAGCACCAGGAATACGATCAGCACGCCAAAGGCGAGTGCCAGGATATTGTTGGTGTTATCGGGTCCGGTGGTGATGTGAAGGAAGAACACCAGGTGCACGCCCATCTGGGCGATAGCGAGTACCACGAGACCTGCCGGCACACCGGCGGCCCAGAGCGACGAAGTATTGGCCGCCCAGAACGACGTGGCCGTCAGAATCAGCGCCACCAGCAAACCGACCGTATAGACCAGCAGGTCGGACGACGGCACTTGCTCGGAGGCGGGGCTTGCCGGTTGTTCTCCCGGTGCAACATCCAGACTGGTTTCGGTCATCGAAGCACTCCCATCAGATAGACAACGGTGAATATCGCGACCCAGATGATATCGAGCGCGTGCCAGAACAGCGCGAAGCACAGCATGCGGCGCTCGACGACAGGGCGGAAACCCCACATCGCAAGCTGAACCATCATCAGAACCAGCCAGATCAGCCCGATCGTCACATGCAGTCCGTGACAACCGACCAGCGTAAAGAACGCCGAAAGAAACGCGCTGCGCTGTGGCGGCGCGCCCATCGCAATCATGTTCCGGAATTCGCTGATCTCAAGACCGAGGAATGCCGCGCCCAGCAGGAATGTGACCGCGGCGGCGACGAAGGTGCCGAGGTAGCGCCGCGAATTGCCGGCCAGCGACATCAGCCCGCAGCTGTAGCTGGAGAGGAGCAAGACCGCAGTCTCGATCGCGACGGTGCGTTGATTGAACAACATCGCCCCGGTCGGGCCGCCCGCCGTCGCTTTTGCGAGCACGGCGTAGCCGGCAAACAGCGCCGAGAACATCACGATATCGCTCAGCAGGAAGATCCAGAACCCGAAGCCGACGACGATGCGTTTGGGTGCGGGACCCGCCTCGCTGACGTCAGCCACTTCGCCTTCATAGACTTCATCAATGCCAATCGCGACGCTCATAGCGATACCTCAACAGGGTGGGCCCGGTCGAACAGCGCGACCTCATCCGCAGAAATCTCGGCTTCCTCGTCCGGGTGGAACAGGTAGACCAGCAGCGTCACCACGGCGCCGAGCAGTCCGACGCCGGCCATCCACCAGATGTGCCAGATCAGTGCAAAGCCGGTCACGACAGCAAAGAACGCGGTCACGACACCGGTCGGGTTATTCTTCGGCGCTTCGATCGGCGCGTATTCGCGCCGCGGCATCAACGGCTCTTGCCTGGCGAGCACGCGTTGCTTCTTTTCCCAGAAGGCGTCGATCTCGGCGACACGCGGCTGGACGGCAAAATTCCAGGCGGGCGGCGGCGACGAGGTCGCCCATTCCAAAGTGCGGCCATTCCAGGGATCGCCTGTCGTGTCGCGAAGTGCCTCGCGGTTGCGGATCGACACCACCAGCTGGACGACCTGACAGAGGATGCCGATCAGAATAATTACCGCGCCGGCCTCGGCGACCAACAGCCATGGCTGCCAGGCCATCACATCGTAATGCTGCAGCCGGCGGGTCATGCCCATCAAGCCGACCACATAGAGCGGCATAAACGCCAGATGGAAGCCGATGAACCAGCACCAGAAAGCCGCCGCGCCCCAGCGCCCATCGAGCTTGAAGCCGAACGCTTTGGGAAACCAGTAATTGTAACCGGCCATGGCCCCGAACAACACGCCCGGAATGATGACGTGATGGAAATGCGCGACCAGGAACAGGCTGTTATGGACCTGCCAATCGACCGGCGGCAGCGCCAGCAGCACGCCGGTCAGGCCGCCGAACACGAATGAGATCATGAAGCCGATCGTCCACAGCACCGGCACCGTGAACCGGACCCGGCCGCCATACATCGTGAACAGCCAGTTGAAGACTTTGACGCCGGTCGGCACCGCGATGATCATGCTGGTGATGCCGAAGAAGGCGTTGACGCTCGCACTGGCGCCCATGGTGAAAAAGTGATGCAGCCAGACCGTGTAGGACAGCACGCAGATCGCCATTGTCGCCAGAACCATGGAGCGATAGCCGAACAGCGGCTTGCCCGAGAAGGTCGCGCTCACCTCCGAGTAGATGCCGAACGCGGGCAGCACCAGGATATACACTTCGGGGTGACCCCAGACCCAGAACAGGTTGACATACATCATCGCGTTGCCACCGCCGTCCACGGTGAAGAAGTGGAAGCCGAGGTAACGATCGAGCAGCAGCATCGCGAACACTGCGGTGAGCACCGGAAAGGCCGCCACGATCAGCAGGTTCGACGCGAGCGCGGTCCAGCAGAACACCGGCATGCGCATGTAACTCATGCCGGGGGCGCGCATCTTGAGAATAGTGGTGACGAAATTGACGCCGGTCAGCAAGGTCCCGATGCCCGAGATTTGCAGCGACCACAGATAATAATCGACCCCGACGCCGGGCGAGAATTGCAGCTCGCTGAGCGGCGGGTAGGCGACCCAGCCGGTCCTGGCGAATTCGCCAACCGCGAGTGACAGGTTCGTCAGGAGAACGCCCGACGCCGTCAGCCAGAAACTCACCGAATTCATCGTCGGGAACGCGACATCGCGGATGCCGAGCTGCAGCGGCACTGCAAAATTCATCAGCCCGATCACCAGCGGCATCGCGACAAAGAAGATCATCATCGTGCCATGCGCCGAGAAGATCTGGTCGTAATGTTCAGGCGGAAGATACCCCTGCGCCTCGCCGGCCGCGATCGCCTGCTGTGTGCGCATCATGATGGCGTCGGAGAAGCCGCGTATCAGCATCACCAATGCGAGCACAAGATACATCACGCCGATACGCTTGTGATCGACCGATGTGATCCATTCGCGCCAGAGATACGGCCAGTATTGCTTTGCGGTGACCCATGCCAGAACCGCGAAGATCACGATTCCGACGACAGCCACCGTGCCGATCACGATCGGCTTGTCAAAGGGAACGGCGCTCCAGTCGAGCTTGCCGAGTAGGGTCATTGTTCTGCCCTCATGGATTTCGGATAGGGGACACAGAGCCCTTCGGCCGGTTGCAATTCGGCGCCCAGGAGTCCTGCGAACAGCCCTGGGGCGACCGAGCGATAGGTGAATGGCGCAACGGCTGAGCTGGGTTTGACGAGATCCGCGTAACTCTGCTTGTCGAGCGCCGGACCGTTGCTCCGTACTGCGGCCACCCAGCCTGCAAAGTTTTCGGGCATCACGGCTTCGACGTTGAAGTGCATGTCGGCAAAGCCGTCGCCGCTGAAATTCGCGGATATGCCGCGGTAGGTTCCGGGCGCATCGGCCTGCAGGTTCAGATAGGTCACCATGCCGGCCATGGTGTAGATCTGACCGGCGAGCTGCGGCACGAAGAAGCTGTTCATGACACCCGAGGATGTCAGTTCGAAACTCACAGGCGTACCGGCAGGGATCGTCAGTTGATTGACACTGGCGACGCCTTCGTCCGGATAGATGAATAGCCATTTCCAGTCGAGCGAGACCACCTGAATCTTGAGCGGTTTCACCGAGGACGTAAGCGGCTTCGGCGGGTCGAGATCGGTTGCGCTGATCCAGGCGACGGTGCCAACCAGAAGCACGGTCATCAACGGGATCGACCAGACCAGCATTTCGATCCGGCCGGAATATCTGAAATTGGGCCGGTAGCGCGCGCGCTCGTTGGACTCGCGAAACCAGAACGCAACACCGAATGTGGCGATTACCACCGGGATCACGATCGCCAGCATGATGCCGGTCGCATTGAGCATGATTTGCCGCTCGGCGAGGGTGACGGGCCCCTTCGGGTCGAGCACGCCTCCGGCTAGAACGAGCAGGATGTATTGCATGTCAGATCTCGCTCGCTGTGGCGTGGATGGGATGACGATCTGATGGTGCTGATTTCGACGACGTTGGGCTGCCGGGATTGACGAGGAGCGCCGCAAACAGGACGAACAAATAGGCGATGGAGAAGACGAACAGGCGATGAGCCGCGCCACGTTCAGCGTCACGGCTTCTGCTGAGCTGCAACGCAAGCGCAACCAGAATTGTTCCGCAGATCGCCGCGGTGACGCCATAGAGCGCCCCCGCAAAGCCAAGCGTCCACGGCAACACTGAAGCCGGGACCAGAAGTACGCTGTAGATCAATATCTCGCGTTTGGTCGCCGCGCGTCCCGAGACCACCGGGAGCATCGGCACGCTGGCCCTCGCATAGTCATCCGCGCGGTTGAGCGCGAGCGCCCAGAAATGCGGTGGTGTCCACAGAAAGATAACGAGAAACAGAATGAGCGGTTCCAGGCCGACATTTCCGGTCGCGGCCGCCCATCCGATCACCGGAGGCAGGGCACCGGCCGCACCGCCGATAACGATGTTCTGAGGCGTCGAGCGCTTCAGCCACGCCGTGTAAATACCGATGTAGAAAAAAATCGTGCCGCCGAGCAGCGTCGCTGCCACGAGGTTGGTCGCCAGCGCGAGCAGCAAGATCGCGCCGGCGGCGAGGGCAAGCCCGAGCACAAGCGCCTCGGCCCGCGAAACCTTGCCGCGAGGGATCGGCCGCATCGCCGTGCGCGTCATAATCCCATCGATATCGGCGTCATACCACATGTTGAGGACGCCGGCTGCGCCGGCGCCGGCGGCAATCGCGAGAACGGCGAGAACGGTATGGAATGGGTCGAGCGAGCGGGGTGCGCTGGCCAAGCCCACCAGCGCGGTGAACACTGCAAGCATCATCACGCGCGGCTTCATCAACGTGATGAAGTCGGGAAGCCGCGCCAGCAAACGAGGCCGTGACATCAAACGGAGACCGGACGAGGGATTTGCGACTGTCTTCATGGCCGGCTCCTCAACCCAGAGACTTCGGCTCGCGCATTCGCAGAGCCTCGCACCGGTGGATTCAATATCGGCCAGTCGGGAAAAAGTCGCTCATATCAACGTATGAGTGATTATCACTCAACGTATGAGTGGATGACGCGAGGTCGGTAAACAGCAATTGTTGCCATTGGCCATTGTGCCGGTCTTGCGTAACGGGTCGATCGCTTACAAAATTGCCCGGCAAGCGCCGAGGCGCGGTCAGGGAGGTTATCAATGGAATATCGACGTTTGGGCCGGTCGGGACTGATGGTGCCGGCTTTGAGCCTGGGAACGGGTACCTTTGGCGGCGTTGGCAAGCTGGCGGCATGGGGCTCTACCGATGCGACTGAAGCACGGCGCCTTCTGGATATCTGTCTCGATGCCGGCGTCTCGATGTTCGATACCGCCGACGTCTATTCGCTAGGTGAATCGGAACGTGTTCTCGGCCAGGCCATCAAGGGCCGCCGCGACAAGCTTTTGATCTCGACCAAGGCGACGTTCCGTTTCGGCGATGGGCCGAACGACATCGGCTCGTCACGGCAACATTTGCTCGCCGCCGTCGATGCGGCACTCGGCCGGCTTGGCACCGACTACATCGACTTGTTCCAGCTTCATGGGTTCGACGCGTTCACGCCACCGGAAGAGGTGCTTGCGACTCTCGATACGCTGGTGCGTGCCGGCAAGATTCGCTACGTCGGCGTTTCCAATTTTTCCGGCTGGCACTTGATGAAGTCGCTTGACGTCGCAGACAAGCACGGCTTTCCGCGCTACGTCGCCAATCAAACCTATTATTCGCTGATCGGCCGCGATTACGAATGGGAGCTGATGCCGCTCGGTCTCGATCAAGGCGTCGGCGCGGTGGTGTGGTCGCCGCTTGGCTGGGGACGCCTCACCGGAAAAATTCGCCGGGGTCAACCGACGCCTGAAGTCAGCCGGCTGCATCAGACGGCCAGCTTTGGGCCGCCGGTGCCGGACGAGCAGGTCTATCGCGTGGTCGACGCCATCGATGAAGTCGCCAAGGAAAACGGTAAAACCGTGTCGCAAATCGCATTGAACTGGCTGTTGCATCGGCCCACGGTTTCAACGCTGGTTATTGGCGCGCGCAATGAAACGCAGTTGCGGGAAAATCTCGGCGCCATCGGTTGGTCTTTGACCAAGGAGCAGATCGATCGGCTGGACGCCGCAAGCAAGGTCACGTTGCCTTATCCCTACTGGCATCAGCGCAGCGCCTTCAGCGATCGAAATCCACCGCCGGTTTAGTGAGTAGAGAGATTTACAGCAAGGCGGACATGGGTGTCCGGGCCGTTGAGATTAGGATCGTGACGGCCACTTCCGCTTTGGAGGGAAGAGCGGAGGAGGCCACAGCCCCATTCGACTTCGGCAAATTACACAACCAAGACCCAAAGTGGACGTGACCCCGTCATTGCGTGTAACTTGCTGAACGTTCTATCCTACGCGAGGAACAGCGTGAGAAGCTACTTTGAAGAGCTATTTCCTTGAAGGTCTGATCGACGAGCCGTCAGCTCGACGCGCGCTATCGAAAGTGCTTCCGGGCCAGGTAGATCCGTGGCTTCTGAACTCAGAAGCTGGCGATCCGATTGCATATTTTAACGTCGATAAGAATGAGGACGGTATCTCCTGCATTCAAGCAGATGTTAGCGGCCGTCACTTCGATGAGGATGATCGAGTATTAAGTGTGTTACACAAATTGCAATGTCAGCTGGGCGGCACCGTCACGGACGATAGCTGAGCGAGTCCGGTCATAGCCCAAGCCGACCAATACGGAGGCCTCAGCCGATGCCGCTTATTGGTACATTCCGGACCTTGGGTGGCTGGGCCGCCGAAGTCCGCTCTCAAGGATGAAGCGGACATTGAGGTTGGTGACCGCCGCTTCCGCCGCCTGCGGATGGCGGCGGCAAAGCTGTCTTTGCTGCAAAGGCAAGACTGATGACCCGACGGGCAAATCAGTAACGTGCTTTGCACGTGACTGATTTACCTGTCCAGCCCCTCTCAGAAAATATTCTGATTTTCAGAAACGGCAAATCAGTCTATATCTTTGGCCATCCCGTCCCGCAAGAGGGGCGCTTCGCGGTCGTCACGGACGTTGGTGCGGGATGCGGTGGACGCTGTTAGTGCCTTTGACGAGCGGCACGAAGGCGGACGGCGAAGTCGTGTGGTCCTGACGCCTCGACGCTGGCGTCAAGTTCTTGAGAAGCAAGCTTCTCAGGGATGACGGTGGCAAAAGAGCCCGATCGCCGGGGAGAGCACGAAATAAGTCGTAAACCATTGCGCGGGGAATGCCGGGTGTTTCCGGTGTGACCTGACTAACGCGTGTGCTTTTTACTTACGACCCTCGCACACGCGGCGGCGGGCGCACCAGGCGCCCGGCATTCCCTGCGCCCTCTATTGGGAGGGCGGGAAGATTCTGGCAAAACTCGGGCGGGTTACGCCGCGAGAATGCGAAGGTGCGCGCAGCACTCACTGGCCGTCATCACCCGCGAAAGCGGGTGATCCAGTATTCCAGAGAAGCCAATGATGAACCGAGGGGCCGCGGCGTACTGGATACCCGCTGGAGCCTGTCATCGGGCTCGCCGGAGGCGAGACCCGGTGGCGGGTATGACGACCTGTTCTGGAGCGGCATCGTGCATCACTCTATCGCCGGGACGACGTTGAGAGGGAATGCCGTCATTGCGAGGAGCGAAAGCGACGAAGCAATCCACGCTTTCTTTGCTTGGCGAAATGGATTGCGTCGCTTCGCTCGCAATGACGGTCCTTCTTCTCCCCTCCCTCCGCGCGCGTCAGCGCGTGGCGGGGAGGGGTCGGGGGTGGGGGGTCTATCGGCAAATTCGCTGACAGCGGCATTCGCGGCACACCCCCCCACCCTTGATCCCTCCCCACCGCTTCGCGGGGGGAGGGAAAGTTGAATCCATCAGCGCAACCGTGCAAGGTCAACCATCGTCCTCTTCCAGACCCATCACCCATGACCATCCCCTCCGTCACACCCTCTGACATCTGCCGCGCACACCTGTTGCGCGATGAAATCGCGCTGCTCGATCTGCGCCATGAGGCCGACTTCGCCACAGGCCATCCGCTGTTCGCCGCCAACATGGCGGCGGGCCGGATTGAGCTGGAAGCCGAGACACGGCTGCCGCGCAAGGATGTGCCGATTATTCTCTATGATGCAGGCGAGGGTCTCATCGTGCCGGCGGCCGATCGCCTTGCCGGATTGGGATATACCAACATCCGTCAGCTCGATGGCGGGCTCGATGCCTGGAAGAGCGCGGGCTATGAACTATTCCAGGATGTGAATTCCTATGCCAAGGCGTTTGGCGAGCTGGTGGAGTCGCGGCGGCATACGCCGTCGCTGGCGGCGGAAGAAGTCTCCAACCTGATTGCGAGCAAGGCCAATATCGCGGTGCTTGATGTTCGCCGGTTCGACGAATATGCGACCATGAACATTCCGGGCTCGGTCAGCGTGCCCGGCGCGGAACTGGTGCTGCGCGCCGGCCGCGTCGCGCCGGATCCCGAGACGACCATCATCGTGAATTGCGCGGGCCGCACCCGCTCGATCATCGGCACCCAGTCGCTGATCAATGCCGGCGTCACCAACAAGGTGGTGGCGCTGCGCAACGGCACGATCGGCTGGACTCTCGCCAGGCAAAATCTAGAGCATGGCGCCGGTCGGCGCGGCGAGATCGGCCTGTTCGAGGGCGCGAAAACCAATGCCCGCGAAGTGGCCTATCGCGCCGGGGTCAAGCACGTCGATGCGGATGAAGCCATCGCGCTTGAGGCGCAGGCCCACCGCACGCTCTATCGCTTCGACGTGCGCGATGCCGAGGAGTATGCGGCCGGCCATATTGCCGGTTTCCGTCACTATCCGGGCGGGCAACTGGTTCAGGAAGTCGACATGGCCGCGCCGGTGCGCGGTGCACGCATTCTCCTCACCGACAATATGGGTGTCCGCGCCGATATGACGGCGTCCTGGCTCGCGCAGATGGGTTGGGAAGTATACGTGCTCGACGGCGGCTATGACCGCGCGCTGGAAGTGAGGCCGCCGAAAGTGCTGCCGAAACCCGATCCGGCCCATCGCTATCGCCGCCCCTATGAGGGCACGGACGTGGATACCGGCGCGATGCAGGCCTATCTCGATTGGGAATATGGCCTCGTCGAACAACTCCGTCGCGACGCCAGCCACGGGTTCTTTGTGATTTGATGTCGAGCGGGTGCATGATCGCCGCTGCTCCTATCGGGGCCTTCATGATTCGAGACGCGCGAAGATGCGCTCCTCACCATGAGGGTTCTCGGACCTCATCCTGGCTCGGACCTCATCCTGAGGAGGCGCGAAGCGCCGTCTCGAAGGATGGATGCGGGCGTTGAAGTAGAAATTATGCCGGTCTAGTGACCAATTGCGATCGGCAGAGTAAGTTGCCCGCACCTGCGACCGAAGAAGAAAGTGTTGATTATGACAATCGAGAAAATTCAGCCGGACGCCCTGTTCAAGCGCAATGTCGGTGGGCACGTGCTGTATTCCCACGTCGTTGTCGCCTCCGGCGAAAAAATGATTTTCGTCTCCGGGCAGTTGGCGCGCAACAACAAGGGCGAAATCGTCGGTCCCCGCGATATGCGCGCCCAGATCAGGCAGGTCGGTGAAAACCTCAAAACGCGCTCGAAGCCGCCGGCGCGACGCTGAACGATCTGGTCAAGACCACGACCTATGTGACCGACATCGACGAGTTCTTCAAGCATGTCGACGTCAGGCACGACTATCTCGGCGTTGGTTTACCGGCGAGCACAACCGTTGAGGTGCGCCGGTTGTCGCATCCCGACCTCGTGGTTGAAATCGAAGGCATGGCGGTTCTGAAAACGTGAATGGCTCTTCTCAAGCGCGATGACATGTCCGATAGTTCCACTGCGCTGATCGCCTTGGCCGATTGAGGGAAAACCGATGACGTCGTTCTCGAACAAAATTTCACGCCGCGCCTGGGTGCTGGGCGCCGCGGGCGCCGCGATCGCGTCTCCCTTTATTTCGCGCTCGCCGGCGTCCGCCGCCGTGGTGCCTAACATCCGTTATGCGACCGGCGGCGGTATTGGTCCGAACGAGATGGAAACCATCATCTTTCTGGATCATCTCAAGCAGAACGTGCTGAAGAATTACGGCAAGGCCTACACCCTCGACATGACTTTTACGCGCGGCACGCCGGAAGCGGCATCCTTGCTCGCCGCCGGACAGGCCGATGTCGCGACGCTCTCCGGGCCGGCTTTCGCCACTGTTATCGTCAAGGATGCGGTGCCGGCCGGGCTGACCATCATCTCGGACAATTACCAGGACGGGCATCAAGGTAACGCGACCAACAGCTTCATGGTGCTGAAGGACTCGCCGATCAAGACCGTGACCGACCTCAAAGGCAAGAAGATCGGCATCAACGCCTTTGCCTCGGCGGTCGATCTCGCATTGCGGGTGATGCTCAAGAAGAACGGCATCGATCCGCGGCGCGATGTCGAGATCGTCGAAATCGCGTTCCCGAACATCGCCTCGGCCATTCGTGAAAAGCGCGTCGATTGTGGCGTGCTCGTCATTCCCTTCCTCGCGGTGGAGAGCCCCAAGGGCGATTTGCGGCCGGTATTCACGGGTGGCGATGCGTTCGGCGGTCCGTCCTCGGTGATCTTTCAGGTCACAACCAACACTTTCCTGAAGGAGCATCCCGATGCGGTGCGCGGCTTCCTCGCCGATTACGTCGATGGCCTCTCCTGGTTCTACGATCGCGCCAACCGCGAGCAGGCAATTCAAATTGTGTCGGACTTCACGAAATCGCCGAAGGAAGTGCTGAGTTCCTACTTCGCGACCGACCGCGACTATTATCGCGATTCCGGTGCGTGCGTTTCGGCGCAGACCATCCAGAAGCCGCTCGATGCGATGTCGAAGAAAAACTGATCGGCCGCCACGTCGACGTTTCAAAATATCTCAATCTCAGTTTCCTGCCGAAACCATGCGCGCTGTGACCGGTGAGACGACCGGCGTTCCGAAAATTCAGATTCAAGGACGTCTCCAAATCCTATCCCGGCGACAAGAATCCGGTGCTGGCGCTGCGGGCGGTCGACATCTCCATCGACGAAGGCGAGTTCGTGTCGATCGTCGGCCCCTCCGGCTGCGGCAAGAGCACCTTGCTCTATGTGCTCGGCGGTTTTCTGGAGGCCGACGGAAAAGTTCTGGTCGATGGCAAGGCGATCGAAGGCCCCGGCACCGACCGCGGCGTCGTGTTTCAGGAATATGCGCTGTTTCCCTGGCTCTCGGTGCGCAACAACATCCTTTACGGCCTGGAGCGCGGCGCGCTGCCGCCGGAGGAACGCGCGCGCATCGCGGACCGGCTGATCGGCGTCATCGGATTAAAGGGATTCGAGGATCGATACCCCCGCGAACTGTCCGGCGGCATGAAACAGCGCGTCGCGATTGCGCGAACGCTGGCCTGCGACCCCGCGATCCTGCTGCTGGATGAGCCGTTCGGGGCGCTCGATGCGCAAACCCGCGAAGTGATGCAGGACGAACTGCTGCGGATCTGGCTCGAGACCCGCAAGACCGTTCTGATGATCACCCATGACGTCAACGAAGCCGTCTATCTCTCCAACCGCATCTGCGTGATGTCGGCCCGGCCGGGACAGATCGTCGAGGAGTTCAGGATCGACCTCGATCGCACGATTCCGCGCGAAAAACTGTTCACCTCAGATGCCTTCAACAAGACGCGCAACGAAGTCTGGATTTCGGTCCGGCGTCAGGCGCTGGCCGCGGAAAAATTGAATGCACCGGTCTGATCGCTATGCGGCGTTCCGCTCGCCGGTCGGGCGGATCATCCCGCTCGTCGTGATGGGCCTGATCTGGCAGGCGATCAGCGCAACAAAACTGGTCGATCCGGCCTTCCTGCCGTCGCCGCTGCGGATCGGCCACGCAATGGTCGATCTGCTGACCGGCCGCGAAATCCGGGATAATCTTTTCGTTACGCTCGTGCGTGCCGCGATCGGCCTTGTGCTCGGTTCCGTGGCCGGCGTGTGGCTCGGCCTGATGATGGTGCGCTCACCGAAATTTCGCGCCTATGCGGCGCCGATCGTCGGCGGCACCTATTCGCTGCCGAAATCGGCGCTGATCCCGCTGTTTATTCTGTGGTTCGGAATCGGTACCGCAACCACGGTGTGCGCGGTGTTTCTTTCCTGCCTGCTGCCGATGGTGGTGAATACGTTCCAGGGCGTGGCCTCGACCCCGCGCGTGCTGGTCTGGGGTGCGGAGGCGCTCGGTACCCGCCCGCGCGAGATGCTGTGGCAGGTATTCCTGCCGCACGCGCTGCCCGATATTTTCACCGGCCTGCGGGTCGCACTCGGATTTTCGTTCGTGCTGGCGATCTCGTCGGAAATGATCGCCTCGACCAACGGCATCGGAAAACTGATCTTCATGTACGGCGAGAACGGCGCCTACGACTACATGTTCGCCGCCATCGCCTGCGTCGTCGTCGTGGCCTTCGTGGTTGATCGCCTGTTGCTATTACTGACTCAAAAATGCCTGCGCTGGCACGAATCCGCGACCGGACGAGGCGCGGCATGAGCAGGGTCCGATAATGGAGAAAGCCCCCAGCAAGCGTGCGCTGCAGATCCGCTCGGTGATCTCCGTTCTGGTGATCGTCGTGCTCTGGGAAGCCGCGGCGCGGGCCGGGCTGGCATCGCCGCTGTTTCTGCCGGCCTTCACGGCGGTCATGGCGGAATGGTGGACGGTGTGCGCCGACGGCTCGCTACCTGCGGATCTCTTCACGAGTCTGTTCCGTGCGTTTGCCGGATTGTTCGCCGCGACGCTCGTCGGCGTCGGGCTTGGCATTGCGATGGCGCGCAGCCGGCTGGTGCACTGGATGTTCGATCCCGTGATCGCGCTGGCGTTTCCGTCACCGAAGATCGCGTTCCTGCCGATCTTCATTCTATGGTTCGGCATCTACAGTACCTCGAAGATCCTGCTGGTCGCCTTTGCCTGCGTGTTTCCGATCGTGATCGGCACCTATGCCGCGGCTTCCGCCGTCAACCGAGTCTGGATCTGGTCGGCATATTCGCTGGGCACGTCGAACCTCACCCTATTGTTTCGCATCGTGCTGCCGGCGGCGTGGCCGCGGATCTTCGCGGCCCTGCGGGTTGCGCTGCCGGTCTCGCTGATCACGACCTTTACGGCTGAAATGGTCGGCGGCGGCGGCGGGATGGGCGCGGCGCTGATGTATTCGCAACGCTTCTTCGAAAGCCCGACGGTATTCGCCTATATCCTGACCATGCTGGTGGTCGGTCTGCTGCTCGATGCGATGATGCTGCGGATTCAAACGGCCTTTCCGGCCTGGCACAGCAATGCCTGACGCTTTGGTGACGCCGATGGCGCGTGTTCTATTCCGCTTTGATCTTGGCGGCCTGGATCACCTTGGCCCATTTCTCCATCTCGAACTTCATCTGCGTAGTGAATTCCTCCGGCGTGCTGCCGATGGGCTCAAGACCCAATGCGGAGAGTTTCTCCTTCATGTCCGGCATCGCCAAGGCATCGGCGATTTCGCGCTGAAGCAGCGTGACGATGTCCTTTGGTGTGCCCGCGGGAACGAGCGCGCCGATCCAGGCATCGCCGTCGAGGCCGGGATAGCCGGCCTCACCGATGGTCGGCAAATCAGGCAATGCGGGCGAGCGGTTCTTGCTCATCACCGCGAGCGCCCGCAGCTTGCCGTCCTTGATCAGCGGCACCGACGCCGACAGCGCGGCGAAAGCGATCGGCGTATCGCCCGCGGCCGCCGACATCATGCTCGGGCCGCTGCCGCCATAGGGCACATGCACGAGGTCGAGGCCCAGCACTACGCGGAATTGTTCGCCGAGCAGATGCGACGGCGTGCCGAATCCCGGCGAGGCGAAGCTGAATTTGCCGGGCGTCTGCTTGATCAGCGCGACAAGCTCCTTGACGGTCGTGGCCGGCACCGACGGATTGACCACCATCGCGGAGGGAAAGCCAACCGCGAGCGTGACGGAATCGAAGTCCTGCAGTACGCGGTAGGGCACCTTGGGATACAGGTTCGGATTGATGACGTAGCTGTTGACCGTGACGAGAACCGTGTAGCCATCCGCGGCCGTCCTCGCGGCTTGGCCGGTGCCGATATTGCCGCCCGCGCCCGCGATGTTCTCGACATAGAATTGCTGGCCCAGCCGCTCCGACAGTTTTTGCGCGATGAAGCGCGTACAAACGTCGGTGGGGCCGCCCGGCGAATACGGAACGATCATCCGCACCGGTCGTGCCGGATAGGATTGCGCCCGCGCAATCGTCGGCAGAAATGGAAGGACGGCAGCACCTGCCGTATGGTGCAGAAATTGACGGCGTGGAATCTTCTTCATGTCCCTTCAGGAAGCACAAACTATGCCAAAGTCTGTGCTTCCAAAGCGGGTGAGCGCCGCTATGCCGCACTCCTCGTGGGCTCGTCGTGCCGCTCCATTGCGAATGCGACCGCGGCGTCAGCGTGCAGCAATGTCGAATCGAACGCCGGCAATGCAAAATGCTGCGGACCTATCAGCAGGCCGATTTCCGTGCATCCGAGAATGACACTGTCGGCGCCGGCCGCTTGCGCAGTTGCAATGATCTCCAGATAACGCTGCCGGGAGGATTCTCGTACTATGCCGCAGCACAGTTCGTTGAAGATGATGTCATGTACGGCGGTGCGATCCTCGGCGTTCGGCACGAGGGGAGCGAGCCCGTGCTTGTCGCGCAATCGCGAAAGGTAGAAATCCTGTTCCATCGTGTAGCGCGTCGCGAGCAGCAAGGGCCGGCGGCAGCCGGCGGCCGCGACGGCCTGTCCGGTGACATCCGTGATGTGCAGCAGCGGGATCGATATCGCGCGTTGCACGGTATCGGCCAGCTTGTGCATGGTGTTGGTGCAGATCAACACGCAATCGGCACCCGCGGTCTCGAGATTGCGCGCCAGCGTCGCAAGAACAGTCCCCGCCTGATCCCAGGCATCGGCCTTCTGCAATTCGACGATGCTTTCGAAGTCGACGGAATGGAGGATCACCTTGGCAGAACGCAAACCGCCGAGCCGATCGCGGACGTTCTCGTTCAGCCGTCGGTAATAGACCGCGGTGCTTTCCCAACTCATACCGCCCAACAGCCCGATCGTCCGCATGTCATTCGTCCTTGGTGCCTACAGTGTGAGAGGAATGTATCAGATTTCGGCCGCAAAGCCATAAAAAATTGCGCAATATTCGAGTTTGTGAGTTATATTTTGCGTCATATAATACGTTTACAGCATCAAAAACCCGATTCTGGTGGATTTTTAGGCAGCGTGTGTCTAGCTTCGGGGGAAGGCAACGCGCGTTTTCCCCGGAACCCGACGAGATCAGCGTCGATTTTGTGGTACTCCAGCGTAGCGGCACGCAACGATTTAAGAGGACTGGATCCCTTCCGATGACTTCATCTCCGCGGCGATTGATCGTCGGAATCACTGGCGCTTCCGGAGCCGTCTATGGTGTGCGGTTGTTGCGCTTGCTGCAGCCGACCGACATCGAGACGCATCTCGTCATCAGCCGCTCGGCACGGATCGCGCTGACGCAGGAGCTGGATATCAATATTGCCGAGGTGACGGCCTTGGCCGACGTGGTGCACCAGATCGACAATATCGGCGCCTCCATTTCCAGCGGGTCGTTCCGGACGCTCGGCATGGTGGTTGCGCCCTGTTCGATGCGAAGCCTGTCCGAGATCGCGACCGGCGTGACGTCCTCGCTGCTGACGCGCGCGGCCGATGTCGTCCTCAAGGAACGGCGGCGGCTGGTGCTGATGGTGCGTGAAGCCCCACTGCATCTCGGTCATTTGCGTTCGATGACGGCGGTCACTGAAATGGGCGCGATCGTCTATCCGCCGGTGCCGGCCTTCTATGCGCGCCCGGAAAGCCTGGAGCAGATGGTCGATCACACGCTGGGCCGGGTGCTCGACCTGTTTGAGATCGAGACGGCAGCGGTCAGCCGGTGGGGTGGATTGAATTCGATCAAAAATGGCGATTCATGACTCAGTCCCGCTCCGACCTTGAGGCTGACGGCTGGGCATTCGCCCTGCACCTCTATGCCCTGCCCGGAGTCGCCGATGCTTGTCTCAGGCTGCAGGAAGAGGCCGGTGTCGATGTCATGATGGCTCTCATGACAGTGTTCGCGGCGGTCCGGCATCGCGTGTTGCTGACGCCTGCCGAGCTCAAAGAATTGGATGAGGCCTGCCGGCCCTGGCGCGAACAGATCGTTCATCCGTTGCGCGCGATCCGCACCCGGTTGAAAAGCGGGCCGGCGCCCGCGCCGGGCAGCGCAACTGAACCGTTCAGATCGACGATCAAAGCCGCCGAACTCGCCGCCGAGCGGCTGCAAAACCAACTGCTGGCGGAACGCTTGCCGCTGAGAGCGCCGGAGCGGGATATCGTCGCGCCGGATGATCTGCGCTCCGTTCTCCGCAGCGTGGTGACGCTTGCGCTTGAAAAGCGCCCGGGCAAACCGCTTTCAGATCTGCTGCCTGCGATCGAGTTGATCGTCGGTGCGGCGATGCAGGACACGCACTAAAAAGCGGATGTTCGGCGCGTGACTACGATTTGCCTTCCTTGGCATTCCGTGCCGCGGCCTCGCTGTTCATCGCAAATTGCAGCGGCAAGGCGGTGGTGAATTTGATCTGCTCCATCGCAAAGCTCGAACTGACATCGCCCAGCTCGATTTTCTCGATCAGCCGCTTGTACACCGCGTCGTACCCGGCGATATCGGGCACCACGGCGCGGAGGAGATAATCGACATCGCCGCTCATGCGGTAGAACTCGACAATTTCGGGAATCGACATCACGATCGCGGAGAACTTCTTGACCCAGGCCGCGTTGTGCTGATTGGTCCTGACGGCAATGAAGACGGTGACGCCGACATGCAATTTTTCCGGATCCAGCAAGGCGACGCGCTTGCGAATGACGCCCTCTTCCTCGAGTTTCTGGATGCGGCGCCAGCAGGGGGTCGGAGATAGTCCTACCTTTTCGGCTATTTCAGCTACCTTGAGTGTCGCATCCTCCTGCAGGATTTGCAGAAGCGTGAAGTCGAGATCGTCCATGCGCACCCCCGTCCGCCAAAACCTGATGTCAGAGATTTGGTAACACAAATGCTCGTTTTGACATATCAGGCAGGCCGCCGCTGGGATAAAAATTGCTAATATAATGGGTATTTTGAGATTCTATGCCCTAATTTTACTTATTCTGGAAATAAGCCTTGATATGACGTGGAGTCTTGGCAAAATGCATTCAACCCGAGGTTCGTAAAGTCCAGGGGGCTGCAGGCCGGTTGGTTTCGCGACGGGCAGAAAACCCGGTCTTGAAGTCATCCGGCAAAAGGGAAGAGCATAAGCCGTCTCGACGACGTCCGGTGACGCTGCTAACTGCCGTCTAACGTCGAGTTTGAGGAATCGCCTGCACTTGCGCCGGATCGTTCAGGGCGCAGGTGCGACTAACAGGAACATGACATGTCAGAAACGATGAGAGCGCTGGTTCTGCGCCAGCATGGCGGGTTGGAAAATCTTCAGGTGGTCAAGGATCACCCCAAGCCGAAAGCGAAAGCCGGGGCGGTTGTGATCCGCGTGGGCGCCTCGTCGTTCAATTATCACGACGTGTTTACCGTGCAGGGCATGCCGGGCATCAAGGTGCCGCTGCCGGTCATCATCGGCCTGGATATGGCGGGCGAGATCGTCGAAATCGGCGAGGGGGTTTCCGGCTGGAAGGTCGGCAGCCGCGTTCTGGTCAATCCCCTGAACAAGAAAAAAGGCCTGATGGGCGAAATGCTCGACGGCGGCATGGCGGAATATTGCCTGGTTGAGGCCGACCAGCTGATCGCGATGCCCGACGGCGTCAGCTTCGAGGAGGCGGCGTCCTTGCCGGTGGCCTACGGCACCGCGCACCGCATGCT
This sequence comes from uncultured Alphaproteobacteria bacterium, assembly GCA_963790595.1. GTDB lineage: Bacteria > Pseudomonadota > Alphaproteobacteria > Rhizobiales > Xanthobacteraceae > Bradyrhizobium. The sequence continues at coordinate 191,138 of CAWBPE010000003.1, forward strand.
GATCACCCACAACACCATCCGCAAGGGCGATCGCGTCCTCATCCTCGGCGCCAGCGGCGGCGTCGGCACCGGCTGCGTGATCCTGAGCAAGCTGCTCGGCGCCGAGGTCATTGCGTGCGTCGGCAGTGCCGAGAAGATGGAAAAGCTCAAGGCGATGGGCGCCGACGAGGCGATCAATTACAAGGAAGTCGATTTCTCGAAATGGGCCATTGAAAAATATGGCAAGCCGCAGCGGCGCACCTATGAAGGCGGCGTCGATGTCGTGATCAATTTCACCGGCGGCGACACCTGGGTGCCGTCGCTGCGCTGCCTCAAGCGCGGCGGCAGCCTGCTGGTGTGCGGCGCTACCGCAGGGCATGATCCGAAGGAGGATCTGCGCTATGTCTGGAGCTTCGAGCTGAAGGTGATCGGCTCGAACAGCTTTTATGAAGAAAATCTGACCGATCTGATGAAGATGATCGTCGAGAAGAAGATCAAGCCTGTGATCGACGAAGTCCTGACGCTCGATCAGGCCGCGGAAGGTCTGCGTCTGATTAGGGATCGTGAAGTCATCGGCAAGGTCCTTGTGGTGCCCTGATTAAGCCGATCTCTCCGACGCGGGTTGGCGCGGGGGGATTAGTGAAGTGCGTTTATGCTCCCGTCCTGCGAACCTGTTATCTCGATACAGGAGGCGCGGACCAAGAAGAGGTTTGGTTTGATGAGTGAAGTCCCCAGCGTCGAAGACGTCCAGAAGCTGATCTCGCGCGGTCCGTTTCATCAATGGCTCGGATTAAAAGTCATCGCGGTCGGCAGTGGCACCATCGAATTGACCGCGACCTGGCGCGAGGAATGGGTGGTGAACCCCGATCGCGGCTACACCCATGGCGGCATTCTGGCGACGTTGGTCGATCTCACCGCAGACTGGGCCATGGTCTCCAAGACCGGGCGCGGCGTCCCGACCATCGATCTGCGGGTCGATTATCATCGCGCCGCGATGCCCGGGCTGTTGACGGTGCGCGGCGAGATCGTGAATTTCGGCCGGCAGTTCTCGGTCGCGGAAGCCAAGGTTTTCGATCATGAGGGGCGTCTCTTGGCCAGCGGGCGCGGGACCTATCTGACGGCTCCGCCGGCCTGATCGAGATTTCTGTGGTGTCCCAAGCTTCCGCGTTCACAAATCTGGGATCGCTGACCTCGATGGACCGCGATCTCGACAAGATCGCCATCATCGATCTGGGCACCGGCGAGGAGCGCCGTTTCAGCTACCGGGATTTCGAAGCCCAGGCCAATGCCGTGGCCCGGGCGCTCACGGCGCGCGGTCTGGTGCGCGGCGACCGGGTCGCTATTCTCTCAGCCAATCGCTTTGAATATCTCACGACCGTGCATGGCATCATGCGCGCCGGCTTTGTGGCGGTCCCGGTCAATTTCAAATTCCCGGCCGCCACGATCGACTACATTATTCATGATTCCGGCGCGAAGTTGGTGTTCTGCGACGCCCAGCGGTTCGACAACGCGCCGAAGGATTTGCCGCGTATTCGATTCGACGGCGACAACGCCGATTTCGCCGGCTTCATCAACCCGGGTCCGTTCACCTCTGTAGTAGCGGAGCCCGGCGAGGCCGCGATGTTTCTCTATACGTCGGGTTCGACCGGCCGCCCCAAGGGCGTCGTGCTCTCGCACCAAAGCCATATCTGGGTGGTCGAGCAGCGCATGGCCGCGCAGGACATGTCGCGTCACCGTTTTCTGGTCGCCGCACCGCTCTATCACATGAATGCGCTGGCCATGAGCCAGTTGGCGCATGCGGCCGACGCGACGGTGATCCTGCTGCCGCAGTTCACGACAAAGCTCTATTTGCACGCCATCGAGACCTATCGTTGCACATGGCTCACGGCGGTCCCGCCGATGATCGCGATGATGCTGAACGACAAGGAACGACTGGCCGCGACGGATCTCTCCAGCGTCAAATTCCTGCGCATGGGATCGGCGCCGGTCAGTCACAGTCTGCTGGAGGCGATCCATCGCACGCTGCCATCAGCAGCTGTGACCAACGCTTATGGCACGACCGAAGCCGGCCCTGTCGTGTTCGGACCGCATCCCCGGGGATTGCCGCAGCCGGAAATGTCGGTCGGCTATCCCCACCCCAAAGTGCTGTTGCGCCTGATCGGTGAGGATGGAAAACCCGCCGACACCGGCGTGCTCGAGATGAAATGCCCGGCGATCATGACCGGCTATCATAATCGCCCGGACATAAAGCCTCCCATTACATCAGACGGATTCTATATCACCGGCGACGTGTTCCGCCGCGACGAGAACGGTTTCTATTTCTTCGTCGGCCGCACCGACGATATGTTCGTCAGCGGCGGCGAAAATATCTTCCCGGGCGAAGTCGAGAAAATGCTGGAAACGCATCCCGACGTGGTTCAGGCCTGCGTCGTGCCAGTTCCCGATGACATCAAGGGCACCAAGCCCGTCGCATTCGTGGTCGCGCGCAAAGGCAGCGATCTTACGGAAAGTGCCTTGAAGGAATTTGCCCTCAAGAATGCCCCCGCCTACCAGCACCCGCGCTCGATCTGGTTTGTCGACAGCCTTCCGCTGGCGTCGACCAACAAGGTCGATCGCAACGCGTTACGCGAACTTGCTGCCGAAAAGTTGATAAGCGGCAATGCTTCATCGGCACAATCCTTGAATGGTCGCACGACGGCACGGAGATAGTATCGGATGGACGAGACGTTCCGCGGGTTCCTCGAACAATTACGCCAGGCCGGCGAGTTGGTGGATTTTCATCAACCGATCGACATCCGTCATATCGCGACGCTGGTCGATCAATCCGACAAGGCGTTATTCTTCCACAAGGTCATCGGCTACGACATGCCTGTGGTATCGGGCATTATCCGCACCCGCGAGCGCACCATGATGGCGATGGGCGCTACCGAATTCCCAGAGATCGAGGAGCGGCTGAGGAAGGGGCTCACCAACCCGATTCCGCCCGAGCGCGTGGCGAATTCGCCGACGCGCGAGATCGTCATGAAGGGCGATGACGTCGATCTCTACAAACTGCCGATTCCGATGTCGTCGATTTATGACGGCGGCCCGATGATTACCGCCGGTGTCGTGATTGCCCGGGATCCCGAATACGGGATGAACACCGGCATCTACCGCTTCATGGTCAAGGAAAAGAACCTGACCGGCATCGATATCGTGACGCCCAACAATATGCGGCTGTTCGTGCAGCGTGCCCTGGAAGCGAAACGTCCTTTGCCGATTTCGATCAGTATCGGCACGCATCCGATCGAAATGCTCGGCGCCGGTTTCAAGGCGCCGCTCGGCACCGACGAAATGGCGATCGCCGGCGGTATTCGCGGACGGCCGGTTCAACTGGCAGACTGCGAGACCGTCGATGTGCCCTATCTGGCGGACGCTGAAATCGTACTGGAAGCTGAAATCCTGCCGACAGGCTGGACTCAGCCGGAAGGCCGCTTCGGCGAATTCACCTGGTTGATGGGCGGCCTGCACTGGAATCCGATCGTGCGCGTGAAGGCCGTCTCGATGCGCCGCGACGCGGTCTATTATTCGCTGCACATGCCCTGGGAAAACACCTGGATCATGGCGCCGACCCGCTATGCCGCGATCCGGCAGGCGTTGCGCAACGCGAGTGTCGTCGTCAAGGACGTCAATATGACGATGGGTGGCGTTACGTTCTGGCACGCGGTGATCTCGATCAAGAAGCAGGCCGGCGACGGCAAGAACGCGCTGCTGGCCGCTTTGTCGGTGATGGATATCAAGCATGTCGTTGTCGTCGATGATGATATCGATGTGTTTAATCCCGTCGAGGTCGAATGGGCGATCGCAACCCGGGTCCAGGGCGACAAGGACATTATGATTGTCAGCAACGCCCGCGGAAAACCGCTGGATCCCAGTCTCGCGCCGACGCCGCATGGCATGGTGCCGACCACCGCCAAGGTCGGCATCGACGCGACCATCGCCGAAGGAATTCCCAAGGAGCGCTTTGAGCGCATCACCTACGCCTACGCCGACACCGCCAAGATATCAGACTACGTCGGTGGCAAGGCCGACCGTGAAGCCACGAAGGCCTCTTCTGATGTCATCGGCAAGCTCGCCGAAGAGATCGCCGCTGTCCTCGAGAAAACGCCGCTGTATTTCACCGATGTTGCCGAGCGTTTCTCGAGCTATGAGTTCAACGCCGTGGCGCGGGCGATCGGCCTTTTGCATGAAAAGGAAAAATTATGGCAGGATCCCAAGGGCCGTCTCTGCCTTCGCAATTCGGCCTTCGCCGCCAAGTTACCGAACTGATGTCGATGCGGGCAATGGGCGGATTAAAGGCACGTTTGAATTTCCGTCTGGTTGCCGTTGCGTTTTGCATTGGGAGTATGATGGCGGCGTCAACGGCGCGTGCCGAGACCGCGCTTCGCATTGCCTCGTCCCAGGTATCGATTGCGTCGATCCCCGTCGTGGTCGCGATCCGGCAAAAGCTGTTTCAGGCTGAAGGGATCAGCGCCGAGATCGTCGATTTCGACGGCGGCGGGCCCGCGGTGCAGGCGTTGGCCGGTGGCGGCGTCGATCTGTGTATCTGCGCCGGCGATCACGCGCTGAGGCTGGCCAGCCGCGGTCTGGGCGGCGCGGTTCTGGTGGCCCTGCTCGACAAACATCCCTATTCGCTGCTGGCGCCGATCGCTTCACCCGCGACCGACCTGAAAAGTTTACGCGGCAAACCGGTTGGGATCACCTCGCCCGGCAGCCTTACCGACAACACGCTTCGCTTCATGATCCGGAAAGCCGGGTTCAATCCGGACAGCGACTATGAAATCATCGCGGCGGGAACCGGCGGCTCGATGCGTGCCGCGCTCGACACCGGCTCGGTCGCGGCCGGCATGTTCACGACGCCGGATGTCCAGGCCTACATGGCTACCGGCAAATACAAATTCGTGGCGGATTTTCGCGACCTCGACTACATGGCGCTTGATCTGGTCGTCGTCGGCAGTTGGCTCAAAGCCAATGACGCCACCGCGCATGCCGTGGCGCGCGCCGTCGTCAAGGCCGAGAAACTGATCCAGACCGATCAGGCCGTTGTGCAGGCCGCCGTTCACGAGCGATTTCCGACGCTGTCGCCCGATCTCGTCGTGACGGTCGCCAAGGATGCAGCCGCGCGCAGCCTGTCGCATGATGGGCATGCGCAAGAGGCCGGATTCAAGACCGCGCTTGAGATGTTGCGGGTCGCCGACCCCACCGTGAAGCAAGTCACCTACCAGGACGTCGTCGCACTGCGCTATCTGCCCTGAACCGAATGACCTCATGACCGATCCCGTCATTGCCGATGAAGTTCTCGCTCCGAACACATCGGCGCGCGACGGCATTGACGTTTCGGCCCTCGCATGGCGCCTCGTCCTCGTCATCGGATTGCTGCTGGTCTGGGAATTCGCCGCCGGGAATTTATTCAACGAATTCTGGAGCAGCCGACCAAGCCTGATTGGTGAGCGGCTGTTCGCGCTGTTCAAAAGCGGCGAGATATGGCGGCACGTCAGCACCACGGTCTCGGAAGCCGTGCTCGGGCTTTTCCTGGGTGCGATCGTCGGCACGCCGATTGGTATCGCATTGGCGCATTACCGGCGTGCCGCCAAGATCGTCGATCCCTTCGTGATGGGCCTTTATGGCCTGCCACGCGTGGCGCTGGCGCCGATGTTCATTCTGTGGTTCGGCATCAGCCTGTTTTCCAAGGTCATGATATCGTTCTCCATGGTGGTGTTCGTTTTCATCCTCAACGTCACCGAAGGTATCAGGACCATCGATCCCGACATGATTGACCTGATGCGCACCATGCGCGCGCCGCGCTCCTATATCCTGCGCAAGGTGACAATCCCCTCCATCGTGCCCTGGCTGATCGCGTCCTTTCGCATCGGAATCGGCCTGTCGCTGGTGGGCGCCGTGGTTGGCGAACTCATCGGCGCCAACCGCGGCCTCGGCTGGTACGTGGTGCGGGCCGGCGGCCAGCTTGATACGACCGGCGTATTCGCTGGCCTGTTTCTGCTGATGCTGATCGCCATGATCGCCAACCAGATCATTTTCATGATCGAACAACGGGCGCTGCACTGGCGTCACGGATCAAGATGATGGAAGCGGCCGAAGCTCCCCGTATTCTGCTCGACAACGTCTCGGTCTCCTACGAGACGCCCCGCGGCCGGCTGCAGGTCGTCGATCGCGTCAGCCTCGCGGTGGACAAGGCAGAATTCGTGGTACTGGTCGGCCCTAGTGGCTCCGGCAAGTCGACGATCCTGCGCGCGATCGCGGGGCTGAATGCGGCCGAGAGTGGGACCATTACCGTAGACGGCAAAACGGTCGATGGGCCGCCCGAGCATATCGGCTTCATGTTTCAAAAAGACACGCTGCTGCCTTGGCAGACGGTGCGGGAAAATATCGAGGTCGGTCTTGCCCTGGCGGGTGTGCCGGCTGCGCAATGGAAGCAGCGTATTGCCGATCTATTGGCGCTGCTGCGCCTCTCCGAATTTCGCGACGCCTATCCGGCGCAACTCTCGGGCGGCATGCGTCACCGCGTGTCGCTCGGCCGCATGCTGGCCTATCAGCCTGCCGTGATGCTGATGGATGAACCGTTTGGCGCGCTCGATTTCCAGACCAAGGCGGTGATGGGACGCGAACTCCTGCGCATCTGGGAGGCGGAGCGGCGCAGTATCCTGTTCGTCACCCACGATATCGAAGAGGCGGTTGCGCTGGCCGACCGGGTGCTGGTGTTCTCGCCGCGGCCGGCACGCATCGTGGCGGAGCATCGGATTGACCTGCCGCGGCCGCGAAACCTGCGCGCGCTGCGTGGAAGCCCGGATTTCACCGCGTATACGCGCGCGATCTGGGAGGCGCTCGGCGACGGCGACTGAGTTACCGGTCGCTTCGAAACTCAAACAGCGTGTTGAGAAACGGCGCCAGCAAAGCGAGAGAATGGTCGCTTGCTTTCGAACGTAACGCGGGAAGCGGCGCGGCGACATCGCGAATGCGGCCGAGGCCATCCGCCTTGAGAACGATCGCGCCGAAGAAACTGCTACGATCGTTGGCCTCGACGCAGAGCTCGTCGTAGCGCTCGCGATAGCGTGCGGGCGACAATAGCGTGATGCGAAACGCATCGACCAGATCGATGGTCCAAACGTCGGTCTCTCGTTGCTTCGCCGCGGCCTGTGCCGACCTGGCATATAGTGGTGCATCGGCCTCGATCATGCTGGTCACCACCACCAGTTCGCGGAGGCCGCTGCAGCCATTGGCGTGCGTCATCCATTCTCGGCGCCACACCAGTTCCGGCGTGTAGTGCTGGCAGTAATAGACCCGGCCCGCCGCAAAGAGCTCCGGTGCGGTTCTGATGGTCCGGAATCGTACGAGCTGTTCGACACCGTCGATGATGGCCGGGCGGGAAAAATCCTGCGGCGGGAGCATCGCAAGTCCGCTGTCGCGTAACGGGCCAATGATGGCGTCGACTTCCCTGGCCTTAAACACGAGCCCATTGAGGCCAAGCGGGCTTTCGAGGACGTCGCGACGCAGGATCTCGGTCCCCAAGGGCAGACCGACCAGTTCCAGATAGCCGCCCTCGAAAACCATCAGATGGTTGATCGAGCCGAGGGAATGATAGCCCCGCGGCGTCACCGTGAAGCCGAGCCGCTCCATCAGCGCGGCGGCGCGGTCCATATCGAACAGCGTGTTGATCACGATATGGTCGAGCGGGAAAGTCATGAGGATCGAACCTTGCGAAAGCCCAGTGCTGTTACTCTTTCGAGGACAGCACGACCGAAAGCAAGGTTGAGGCATAGCGGGCGGCGGCGTCCGGGTCCATATGCGGTGCTACCGCGAGATATTCCTTTACTGCTGCAAGGGCCGGACGGCTGCGATCCGTCAGCTTGGCCAGCGTGGCAGCGACGGCGGCATCGAGCTTTTCCGCCGGGACCACTTCGCTGAGAAAGCCCAATTCGAGCGCTTCGGCAGCGCCGATTTTTGTCCTGGTATAGACGAGGTGCATCAGGCGCTTCGGTGGCACCTTGCCGAGAACGGCCGAGATCGCGAGCGTCGGCGGCAGGTTCGTGTCCATTTCGGGCAGGGAAAACTGCGTGCCTTCGGCAGCGATCGACAGGTCGCATTGGCCGACCATCGCACAGCCGAATCCTCGCGCCTCGCCCTGCACAACGGCCACCACAGGAACCGGAGTTGCGCGGATATCCGCGTAGAGATCCAGAATGGGTTGCGTGACGCCGGTCCGCATCGCCAATGCGCTCTTCGGTTTCGCCGCAGGCGGACCCGGGTCTCTGCCGAGGCAGAAGTGCTCGCCTTGCGCACGAATAAGGACGGCCTTGACGGCGGGATCAGCTCCGCACTCGCGGATGGCTTGTCCCAGCGCGGAGACATCCTCGGTCATCAGGCGGTTGCCCTGATCCGGGCGGCTTAGCGTTATCGTGGCGGTGAAGCCGGCTTCGTCGCGTGTTACGAAAAACGGGGCGTTTTCCATCGTCGTTCTTTCAGAGGATATGGCTTTGAACGGGTTGCTTGCGATCAGGCGGCGATCGCGCGATCGAATAATCAGCCCTTGCAGAATCAACCTTTAATCGTATTGCGGACGCCATCAAACAGGACCTTTAGTCCCGAGATCGGTTTCGCCGAATCCTGCGCTTCGTCGTCGGGAGATCCGAGTTGAGTGGCGAAGTTGCGGGCGAATTCGTTCATGATCACTTGAGCGGTATTCTGGATCAAGGCGGCCCCGCGCCCATATTGGGCGATCGAACCGGCCAATTGAACATCGGTATCCACCAGCACGCGGGTGCCTTCAGGGGCACTCGCAAGCGAGAACACCACGTTCGCCTGCGCGGTTCCTCGCGCCTTGGTTTCGGAACCACTCGCTTCCGCCATCACGCGGTGGTTCGCCTCGTCGACGTCCTTGTAAATCAGCTTGCCTTTGAAGTTGAGGAGCACGGGGCCAAGCCGAACCGAGATCGTGCCGACATAGGCACCATCCTCGCCTTGCTCCATCAACTGCGCACCAGGCGCGCAGCGCGCCATGCGCGGCACATCGTTCAGCTTCGCCCATGCCTCTGCGGGCTGAACGGGGACGGTGAACTCGTTATGAATCTTCATGGGTGATCCTTCGCGCGGCGTTGCGTAATTACGCGGCGTGCTCGCGATATGCGCCGGCCTGTTCAAGGGCCCGCACGATGCGATCGGGCATCAGCGGCGTTTCGGCGAAGCGGACTGCGAAGGGTGACAACGCATTCTCGACCGCCGCGATAATGGCGGCGGCGGCGGGAATCGTTCCACCCTCGCCGGCGCCCTTGACGCCAATCGGATTCAGCGGCGAGGGTGTCTCGACATGCGTGATGGCGCAGATCGGGACGTCGGTCGCCATCGGGAGCAGATAGTCCGCGAAGGTGGTGGTCAGCGGCTGCGCATTCTCGTCATATTGCATCCATTCGAGCAGCGCGTTGCCGATGCCGTGGGCGACGCCGCCCTGCACCTGCCCATCGACGATCAACGGATTGATGACATTGCCGCAATCGTGCCCCACCGAATAGTTGAGGATTTTGACGGCTCCCGTGCCGATATCCACCTCAACCTCGACCACATGCGTTCCGCTGCAATAGGCGGCCTGCGGCGGCGTGAAGTAGGCGGTATGTTCGAGGCCAACGGGCTGGTCGGCCTCCATGGAAAATCCCGGCATGCCTTGCGCTGCACGCGCCAGTTCGCCGAACGAGACGGTCGGACGATTGCCGCCGCGCCCGATCGCCTTTCCATCCTCGAGATCAATCTCGCTTTCGGGCAGACCGAGCATTCGCGCCGCCTGCTTCATGATCGAAGCACGCACGTGAGTACCCGCGATGGACGCCGAGGAGCCGGCGTTGACCGCGAGCCGGCTCGCGAAAGCGCCGACGCCATTGGCAATGCCGGCGGTGTCGCCGATCGTGACGGTCACATCTTCGATCCGGCAGCCGACCTGATCGGAGACGATTTGGGCCAGGGTCGTTCGCGTGCCCTGTCCCTGGCTGGTCGCGCCTGAGGTGACGCGGACTTTGCCGCTCGGTAAAACGCGCACCGTGACGCCTTCGAACGGACCAAGCCCGGTACCTTCGACATAGGAAGCAACGCCGATGCCGATGAAGCGGCCGTTGGCTTTTGCTTCGGCCTGCCGCCTGGGAAAGTCCGCATAGCGGGCGAGTTCCAGCGCGGCATCATGCCCGCGGGGATAATCGCCGCTGTCATAAATCAGCGGCTTGCCGTCGCGGAAAATCAGGCCCACGGAGTAGGGCATCTGTTCGGGACGGATATAGTTGCGGCGGCGCAGATCTGCCGGATCGAGCTTCAGCTCACGCGCGACCCTGTCCATCAGCCTTTCCATCGCGAAAACGGCTTGCGGCCGGCCGGCGCCGCGCACCGGTGTGGTCGCCACTTTATTGGTGAACGCGACGGTGCATGCGAGATGATAGGCCGGAACGACATAGGGGCCCGGCATCGTTGCGCCCGCGATATAGGGCATGATGATGCCCCAGGGCACGAACGCGCCGGTGTCGTGCAGCATGTCCCCGCGAACGCCGAGGATGGTGCCGTCATTGTCGACTGCGATCTCGACATTCCAGTACTGGTCGCGTTCCTGAGTGGCGCAGAGGAAGTGTTCGCGCCGATCCTCGATGAATTTGACGGGCCGGCCGAGCGCACGGCAAGCGTGTGCGACGACCGCGTCTTCCGGATAGAAGATCGCCTTGGGCCCAAAACCGCCGCCGACATCGGGGGCGATGATGCGAATGCTTTCGAGGTCAACTTCAAGGATTTCGGCAAGCATCCGCCGCGCGATGTGCGGTGTCTGGGTGGAAGACCAGAGTGTGATTGTGTCGTTCATGACATCGGGCTGCGCGAGCACGCCGCGCGTTTCCATCGCCATGCCACCGCCGCGGTGCTGCCAGAGCTCCTCGCGGAACACATGCGGCGCCGATGCGAAGGCGGCTTCGACGTCACCGTATTTCATGACAAATTCAGAGACGATATTGCTGTCGAGATCGGCGTGCGCGCATGGCGCGCCCTTGGCGAGAGCCGAACGGACGTCGCTCACTGCGCCGAGCACTTCATAATCGACTTCGATCGCGGCCAGCGCGTCTTCAGCCAGATAGCGGCTGTCGGCCACGACGATCGCCAGCGCCTGCCCGACATAGCAGACTTCTTCCACGGCCAGGCTGTGTTGGGTGCGCAGCGTCGACATCGTCGAATTGGGAAGCAGCAGCGGCATGCGCTGCTTGCGCATCTGCTCGGGCAGGTCGTCTGCGGTCATAACCGCATGAACGCCCTCGCATTGCAGCGCCGCGGAAGGGTCGATTGATTTGATCCGCGCGTGCCCGTGCGGGCTGCGCAGGAAGGCTGCATGCAGCGTTTCAGGAAGGTGAATGTCGTCAACGTAGCGGCCTTTGCCAGATACGAGCGCGACGTCCTCGAAGCGGGTAACGCGGGCTCCGAAATTCTTCGATCCCATCACGCAGCTCCCTTGATGTTCTTGAGCTGCTCTGCGGTGGCCAGCGCCGCGCGCACCGGGCCGGCGTAGCCGGTACATCTACAGAGATGCCCGGTGAGGGTTTCGCGCACTTCCTGCTCGGTGGGATCGGGATTGTCCGACAGCAGTTCGGTCAGGCTCATGAGAATGCCCGAGGTACAGAATCCACATTGCAGGCCGTGGTGATCCTGAAAGGCCTGCTGGAGGGGGTTGAGACCTCCGGCAACGCTCAATCCCTCGACCGTCGTCAGCGTCCGGCCGTTCATCTGCACCGCGAATGTCAGGCAGGATCGGCCGGTACGGCCGTCGATCAGCACAGTGCAGGCACCGCAGACGCCGTGTTCGCAACCCAAATGCGTCCCGGTGAGGCCGATTTCATGTCGCAGAAAATCAGCCAGCGTCATCCGGGCTTCGACGTCACGGGTGTAGCTCTTGCCGTTGATATTGACGGAAATCGAATGGGTCTTCGTCACGCCAGCTCTCTCGTTGTTGTCTTCATTCGCGATGACGCCTCATGAAGCGCGCGGGTCGTCAGAACCCGGGCCAGATGCCGCCGGTAGGTCGCGTCGGCATGGATATCCGCGGTGGCTTCGATATCTGCGGCCAGATTGGCCGCGCGCGCGATGACGTTATCGTCCAGACGTTGTCCGACCAGCGCGGCTTCCGCTTCGTCGCGCCGAATGGGACGGTCGATGGCGCCGCAAAGTGCGATGGCCGCGCGTTCGATGATGCCATCGGGGTTCGCGTCGAGCAGGACGGCAACGCCGACCACGGCAAAATCTCCGTGCCGCCGGGCGTATTCCTGGAATGAATAGCCGTGTCCCTCACGCCAGGGCCGGATGTGAACCGTGAGCAGGATCTCGTCATATCCCAGCGCGGTCGTCATGAATCCGACGGCGAATTCGCGCATGGGAACGATGCGCATTCCCTGGGGGCCGGCGACTTCGATCTCGGCATCAAGCGCAAGGCAAGCGGTCGGCAGCTCGGCGGCCGGATCGGCATGCGCCAGGCTGCCGCCAAGGGTTCCCCGGTTACGGGTCTGCCGATGTCCGACATGGGCGAGGGCGGCCTTGATCAGCGGGACTTTAATTGCGAGGGGATCCGAAAATTCCAGTTCGCGTTGGCGCGTCATCGCGCCGATCCGCAGCGCTTGAGCCCCGAAATGCAAGCCCGACAGGCCGGCGATATTTCCAAGATCGATCAGATGATCCGGCATCGCGTAGCGAAAATTCATCATCGCCACGAGGGACTGGCCGCCCGCGATAATCTTGGCGTTATCGAGCGTCGAGATCATCGCGACGGCTTCATCGAGGCTCGTCGGTGCATGGTATTCAAACGGCGCGGGCTTCATTGCCGGCCTGCCATTCGGTCCGCGAATGCGGGCATCGAGACCTCCCAATCTCATTTTCGAAGACGGCTGGCTTCAGCCGGTCGTGCCCGAGTTGATATCCGGGTCGTGCTTTGAGTGTTCTCTTGTAAAGAACACATGTTCCGTCTAAAGCCTATCCACTCCGTTGGCTATGTCAACCGTTACAGCCTCTATTGGTTTCGGTTGACGGAAGACCACTCTCATGTTCCACTAAAGAACGATTGTTTCATTGTAGAGAACGCATGGACCGGAATCCGATAACCAAGGTGCTGCGCGCGCTGAGCTGGTTGATCCAGGAGCCATCCGGATCGACCGGCGTGCGAGAGATGGCGGCGGCTATGGGTTTGTCGCCGAGCAGCGCCCATCGTCTGTTGACCGCGCTCGCCGACGAAGGGTTCGTTCGCCAGGATGCTGTCTCTTCGAGATATCTCCTGGGCGTGGAATTCTATCGCCTTGCGAATATCGCCGCAGCAAAGGCGCCGATTCGTCAGGCGTCGCTCAAGCACATGCAGCGTCTGGTCGAGGCCTGCAACGAGACCGCGCTGCTCGGCATCTACGACGACCTCAAACAGGAAATGATCTTTGTCGCGCGGGTCGAGTCCAAGCATGCCCTGCGCTATGCGGTTGATCTCAATCAATGGATACCGGTTTATGCTGGCGCCAGCGGACTGGCCATCATGGCCTTCCTTTCCGACAGCGAGATTGAATCGATCATTGCCCGTACCCGGCTCGTGCCCGTGACCGACTTGTCGATCACGGAGCCCTACCGGCTTCAGATGGAATTACAGAAGATCAGGGCGCGTGGCGCAGCCGTGTCGCGCGGCCATCGCGTACAAGGCGCCGTTGGCCTGGCCGCCCCCATTTTTGGACCGAGCGGCAAAGTGGTCGGCGACGTCTGTCTCACCATTCCGGAGCAACGCTTCGATGCACTGGCGGAAGATCACATCCTGGATCTTTTACGGGCCTGCGCCCTATCCATCACCGAGGAAATAGGCGGCCGCATCACAGACAAGCAGGCGGCCTGAAACTCATCCGAGAGGTGAGAACGAAAAACGATTTGTTACGAACAAAAGCGGCCAAAGAGCCGCGCTAACGACAGGCGCAAATCGCGTCAGGGAAACGCAACATGGCATACGTAACGGCTGCGAACGTCGCCGACGAACCGAAAATCACGTCCTATCAGTGGCTGTGTTTGTTTTCGGCCTTCGCCGGCTGGATGTTCGATTCGATGGACCTGAATTTGTTTACGCTCGTGCTGTTTCCGAGCGTAGCCAGTCTGACGAAACTCACCAATCCCGCCGAAATCGCCCGCTATGGCGGGTACATCATGGCCATCAAGCTGTTGTGCTGGGGCCTGGGTGGAATCATGTTCGGAGTCGTTGCCGATCGCATCGGCCGCTCCCGCACGATGGTAATCACCATCATCATCTATGCGGTCTTTACCGGGTTGAGCGGGCTGGCGCAGGACTGGATGCAACTGGCGGCGCTGCAGGCGATCGCCGGTTTCGGCATCGGGGGAGAGTGGGCCGCCGGCGCGTCCTTGGTCGCGGAGAGCTGGCCGGAGAAACACCGGGCGCGCGCCATGCAGATCATGCAGATGGCGTTTGCGGTCGGCTTTTTCGCCGCGGCGCTCGACAATCTTCTTCTTGGCCCGATCAGCTGGCGCTGGGTATTGGCGGCGGGTGCGCTGCCCGCGGTATTGAGCCTTATGATTAGATTTTTCGTTCCCGAACCGGAGCGCTGGGTCGCGGTTCGCAAACGCGATGGAGGCCAGACCACCGCCGCACAGACGTTTGCCGCGATCTTCAAGCCGAATATGCGCCGCCGAACCATTGTCGGCGCGATTGTCGCGTCTTCGGTCATGATCGGCTGTTGGGGCGGCCTCACTTTGCTGCCGAGCTGGATACAGCAACTCGTGCGCGCCAGCGGCGCCACCAATGGCGTATCGACGATCAGCTATGCCTTCATGCTGATGATGGTCGGAGCCGCCGTGGGTTACGCCAGTCTGATCTGGATAACCGACTGGCTCGGCCGGCGGGGCGCGTATTTTGTCTTCAATATCTGCTCGCTCGTCTCATCGCTTTATCTGTTCTGGTTCGTCAAGGACCTGCCGACGCTGCTCTGGTTCATGCTGATCTATGGATATTTCGTGATCGGCGGTTTCGGGACCTTTGCGGTGTATCTGCCCGAACTTTTTCCGACCCGCATCAGGGCCACGGGGCAGGGGTTTTGCTGGAACGCCGCGCGCTGCGCCACCGCCATCGGACCGCTGATTGCGGGATGGCTCGTCGCAGAGTTCGGCTCATTTCCTGCAGCCGCTGCGGCTGTTTCGTTCGCCTATGTGGTCGGCGCGGTGGTGATCTGGTTTGGACCGGAAACACGCGGGGTTCCGCTGGAGGATTAATTTGATGACGGCGCGAGCCGCGCCGTCATCAGGTTCGTATGGCGCGCGCGACTTCGATAAAGTTGCGCACCAGCGCGGAAGGATTGTCGCGCCGGTATACCAGCGTGAGCGGCATCGGCGGCAGTGCGCCGCGAACCAGTTTGCGGTAGACCACGCTTTCATGGTGCAGCGCGCGCATCGACTCCGGCACCAGAGAAATGCCTTGTCCGGCCGCGACCAGATTGATCGCGGTGATGATGCGGGGGACTTGTTCTGCCACTTGCGGCTCAAAACCAGATTGGCGCAGCGCGTTCATCAACACCTCGAAGATTCCAAAACCATCGGGGCGCCGGTAGAGCACGAGGCGTTCCTGCATCAGCGCCGAAAGCGCGACGGGTGCGGCCGAGCGGGCGAGCCGATGATCCTTTGGCAGCGCCGCGACGAAGGCTTCTTCATGAAGGACATGGCTCTCGAGCGCGGGCAGGCCCGAACTGACGATGCGGACAAATGCCATGTCGAGACGCTTCTCATCGACTCCGGAAAGCAATTCAAAGGTCTCGCGCTCCTCGACGTCGAAGGTCGCCAGCGGATAGGCCTGGCGAAAGGCGCGGATCAGCTTGGGCGTCAGACGATGCAGCGATGCGGAACTGGTGAAGCCGCAGGCGACATGGCCTTGTTCGCCACGATCAAAGCGCCGCACCCGCACGATCGCCGCGGCGGCGCTGTCGAGGGTGTGGCGGGCATCCTCGAGGAATTGCTTGCCGGCCGCATTGAGAACGACGCGCTTGGCGACCCGATCGAACAGCCGCACGCCAAGTTCGTCCTCCAGGCTGCGGATTTGCTGGCTCAGCGGCGGTTGTTCCATGTTGAGTCGCTGGGCGGCCCGCGTCACCGAGCCTTCCTCGGCGACCGCCACGAAATAGCGCAAATGTCTCAGCTCCACGGCGTTTCTCCCCCGCAAGATATATACTTATAAAATATCAACTTGGTAGCAAAGATATATTTTACATACTTAGTGGCAGAGCCGATGTTGGGACGAATGGAGACGCACAACAGTCTCCCGCGATGAGGAGCTTAAGGAACATGGCCACCCCAAAAGTTGCAATCGTCGGCGCCGGCATGGGCGGCATGGCCGCGGCCGGCACGCTCCGGCAGGCCGGCATCGACGTCCAGGTTTACGAACAGGCGCATGCGTTCGGCCGGATCGGCGCGGGCATCCAGATGCTGCCGAACTCGATGAAGGTACTGCGCGGTATCGGCGTCGAGGATACGCTGCGTGCGCATGCCTTTGCGCCGTACTCCCATCTCAATCGCGTCGGCGACACCGGGGAGGTCAAGCGCGAGCTGCCGATGCCGGAAGATTTGTATGGCGCGCCGTTCCTCTGCATGCATCGCGCCGATCTGCATGAGGCGCTGACCTCGATCGTGCCGAGCGACATCATTCACCTGAACAAGAAGCTGGTCGGGCTCGAACAAAACGGCGGACCGGTGACGCTCTCGTTTGCGGATGGAACGACGGCCAAGGCGGATGCCGTGATCGGCGCCGATGGCGTTCACTCGATCGTGCGCGATATCATCATCGGACCCGACAAGCCGATCCATCGCGGCCGCATCGCGTACCGTTCCGTGTTCAAGTCCAATCTGATGCCAAAGGAGATTTCGATCTCCCGCACCAAATGGTGGGGCGAGGACCGTCACATCGTGATCTACTACACGACCAAGGACCGCAGCGATCTCTACTTCGTCACCAGCGTGCCGGAACCGGCGGATTGGGTCACCAAAGAGTCGTGGTCGGCCAAGGGCGACGTCAAGGAATTGCGCGCGGCCTATGCCGGTTTCCATCCCGAGGTTCGGATGGTGCTCGATGCCTGCCCGGATTGTCACAAATGGGCGATCCTGGAGCGCGAGCCGCTGCCGACCTGGAGTCAGGGCAGGGTCGTACTGATCGGCGACGCCTGCCATCCGATGACACCTTATATGGCGCAGGGTGCGGCGACGTCGATCGAGGATGCCGCGGTGCTGGCGCGCTGCCTTAAGGATGTGTCGGTCGAGGGGATCGAGAAGGCATTCAAACGCTTCGAGGCGCATCGCAAGCCGCGCACCTCCAAGATCCAGCAGATTTCCAGCGCGAACACCTGGATGAGCGGCGGCAATGACGACCCGAGCTGGCTCTATGGCTACGATGCCTGGAATATCTCGCTGGATGAGCCTGCTCCGACGCCGGGTGCCAATCAGAAACCGGCGGCGGCGTGAGCGGGGCGATGACTTCAACAAAGGCAAACAGGTTAGCTTGCATGTGACGCGTATTGACCGATAGGGTCGGACCGAAAAAATAGAACAAACGGGAGAGAACCTTTGTCAGTCGCCAACGCGGAGCCGCGGTCCGAGGCTCCCGCCGTCTCCCCATCCGCGTCCGAGGATGCCGCCACTTCCCTGATCGTTCGTATGGAACAGGTGCCGACGTCGCGCTGGTACGTCCGCGCCCGCGTCGTGATGGGCAGTGCGACATTCTTCGACGCGTTCAATGCGCTGTCGATCGCCTTCGTGCTGCCGATCCTGGTGCCGCTGTGGCACATCACGGCTCTCGAAGTCGGCTTCCTGATCGGCGCCAGCTATGTCGGTCAGGTGATCGGCGCCCTCGCTTTCAGTTGGGCGGCCGAGCGCTACGGCCGGGTGCCCTGCGCCGCGGCGGCTACCGCCATTTACGCGATCATGAGTCTCGCCTGCGCCGGCGCCTGGAGTTTTGGCGTCCTGCTGGCTTTCCGGTTCATTCAGGGCATCGGCGTTGGCGGCGAAATGCCGGTTGCCGCTGTCTACATCAGCGAATTGTCCAAGGCCCGCGGCCGCGGGCGATTCTTCATGCTGTACGAGATGATCTTCCCGATCGGCCTGATGGTGACGGGTCAGGTCGGCGCGATCCTGGTGCCGCTGTGGGGATGGCAGATCATGTTCCTGATCGGCGGTATTCCCGGACTGATTATCGCCGTCATGCTGTTGCGATTGCCGGAATCGCCGCGCTGGCTGATCGGCAAGGGCCGGCTGGCGGAAGCCGAAAAGGTCGTGATGCGGTTGGAGGCCGCCGCCAGCGGTGTAACGCCGTCCACTACACCGCCTGTTGTGACAATGCCGGCGCAGGTTCCCGTTCCGCCGCGCTCGCGCGGCAGTTGGAGCGAGTTGCTGTCGCCAGCCTATCGCAGCCGAACGCTGATCGTCTGGGTGTTGTGGGCTACGGCGTATCTGGTCGCCAACAGCCTCAACAACTGGCTGCCGACACTTTATACCACCGTCTACCACCTCGATCTGAAACCGGCCCTGCGCGCGGCTTCCATGACAAACGTCGCTCAGGTCGTGCTGGTGCTGATATGCGCTGTCGTGATCGATCGCACCGGCCGCAAATACTGGATGATGGGGGCATTCGGGCTTGGCGCCGTGTTGTTGAGCGTGCTGGCGTTCGGCGGGACGCAGGATGTGTCTTGGGTCGTCGTCTTCAGTACGCTCAGTTACGGACTGGTCGGCTCGATCGCGGCCGTGGTCTATCTCTATACGCCGGAGATCTATCCGACCCGGATGCGCGCGATCGGAACCGGAGTTGCAACCTCATGGCTGCGGGTCGCCTCCGCGATCGGCCCCACGCTGGTCGGCTTCATGCTCGCCAAGGGCGGCGTGGATTCTGTGTTTCTGATGTTCGCCGGCGTGGCCGTGCTGGGGTTGGTGGCCGCAACTCAAATGATCGAGACGCGCAATCTCCGGCTTGAAGATATCGCGCGCTGAGGCGAAAGCCGCAATCAGCCCCGCCGTCAGGGCTGATGCCGCCGGGTGATCGCGACCTGGGCCGCCTGCGCATACAGGCTTGAGATCAAATCGAGCTGGATGCTGGTGGTCTCGGACTTCGCGGCCCAGCCGTCCAGCGCCTCCAGCATCGGCGGCAGCGTCGCCGCGCGCAACGCGGCATAGGCCTCGGTGACGGAATAGCCGGTCGCGGTGGCGCGATAACGCGTTTCCTTGCGCGACGAACTGCCTTCGGTTTCGATCAGGCCGACGCGAACCAGCTTGCGCGTAGCGTATTGAAGATTGGGGACATCGACCCGGTTGAGCAATTGCCCGATTTCCGACAGCCGCTTCGGCTCATCGCCCATCCGAACCACGTTGAGTACGGCAACGTCGTCGCCGGTGAGCGGTACGTCGCAGACCGCCGCGAGACACGCCGCTTTCCAGCGATAATAGGCTTGCGCCAGCCGCTCCAGTCCGAATTCGAAATCGGATAAACGCCGTTCCGTCTCGGTGCGCGCGAGATGCCACGACCCGGGCCGTTCGACGACGGCGGGTGGGGCTTTCGGCTTCGCGGTCTTGTTCGCGGTTCTGCCGATTTTCTTCAGCGCGGTGTTGGTGGTCCTCTTCAAAACAGTCTCCCGATGTTGCGTGCGCTCAAGGCGTAGGCAACCCATGCTCAATCTATGCTATTTACAATTGGGAATCTTACATTAAAAATTCAATTAAGAAAGCACGATGAAGTGGCAGCACTAAATCGTAGCGGCTCCGCGCAGAAGGCGAGCATTTTGGAGGGGTAGTACAGTGGCAGGACAATGGATTGATATCGCGGCTGCCGATGGCGGCAAGTTCAAGGGATATCTCGCCGTTCCGGCATCGGGGTCGGGCCCCGGCATCCTGCTGCTACAGGAGATTTTCGGCGTTAATTCCTCGATGCGGGAAACCGCCGATCATTACGCCGAAGAAGGTTACGTCGTGCTGGCGCCGGATTTGTTCTGGCGCATGGAGCCCGGCGTTGACCTCGGCTACACCGAAGCTGATTTCAACAAGGCGTTCGGCTATTTTCAGCGCTTCGACGCCAACCAGTCGATCAAGGATTCCGCCGATGCATTGAAAGTGCTGCGCGCGCGTCCGGAATGCGTCGGCAAGGTCGGTGCGCTCGGCTTCTGCCTGGGCGGCAAGCTGGCCTATTTCGTCGCGGCGCGCACCGATGTTGACTGCGCCGTCAGTTATTATGGCGTCGGTATCGAGGCTGACATCGGCGAGGCCGCCAAGGTCAAATGCCCGATGGTGTTTCACTTCGCCGAGCTCGACAAATATGCACCGGCGGAAGCCCGCGAGCAGGTCAAGGCGGCATTTGCCAAGCGTCCGGATGTCGAAATCTATCTTTATCCCGGCTGCGACCATGCCTTCGCGGCGCCCGAGCGCACAAGTTTTAACAAGCCGGCGAGCCTGATGGCGCATTCGCGCTCGATTGCGCTGTTCCGCAAGGTGATGGGCCCGCATTACGATCTCTCCGCGCTGTGGGATCGCCATACTGAACTCGAGTTCGGCGAGCGCAATGCGGAAAAGACCATGACAACAATGGTCGCCGAGCCCTACGTCAATCACATTCCGACCATGACCGGCGGCGTCGGTTACCGCGATCTGCTGCGTTTCTACGCCAACCATTTCATTCCGAAGACCCCGCAGGATACCAAGCTGATCCCGATCTCGCGCACTATCGGCGCGGACCGTATCGTCGACGAGATGCTGTTCAGCTTCACCCACGATATCGAGATCGACTGGATGCTGCCCGGCGTGGCGCCGACGGGGAAATATGTCGAGGTGCCGCTGATCGCCATTGTCCGCTTCCGCGGCGACAAGCTCTACAACGAACATATCTACTGGGATCAGGCCTCGGTGCTGGTGCAGATCGGGCTTCTCGATCCGGCACTGCTTCCCGTGACCGGCGCGGCGCAGGCGAAGAAACTCGTCGACGAGACGCTGCCCTCGAACACGCTGATGGCCCGATGGGCCGAGAGCGCTAAATAATTTGCGTTCAATCAACGGCGCCCGTCCCGGGCGCCGTTTCGTTCTGTGGAGTAAATTGTTATGAACTCTTCCACGATTTCTCGCCGTACGGTTCTGCAACTGGCCGGCGCCGCCGCGCTACCTCTCTCCGGTGTTCTGGCGGGGTCGGCGCAAGCCGCCGCGCCGGGCACGCTGACCATCGCCTACAACGTCAATCTGCCGTCGTTCGATCCGACCATTGGGTTGTCCGCGGTCAATCCGACGATCCAGTCGATCTATCAGGCGATCTTCGATCCCTATATCGGTCAGGCGCCGGACCTGTCGTTCAAGCCCGGCCTGCTGACGAAATGGGGCTGGAACGCCGATCGCACCAAGGTCACGATGGAAGTGCGCAAAGGCGCGACCTGGCATGACGGCTCGCCGGTGACGCCCGAAGACGTGGTCTGGTCGCTGACGCGCGCCGCCGATGCCAAGAGCGGCAACCCGATCCAGTTCGTCTGGTCCAAGGTCAACAATTACAAGATCGACGGCAAAACCATCACCGGCGACGTGGTGGAGTTCGAGCCGACTTTGTTCAAATGGATGGCCTTCCTGACCGGCTACATCCTGCCGAAAGCTTACTTCGAGAAAGTCGGCGCGGAAGGTTTCGAGAAGGCGCCGATCGGCTCCGGCCCCTACAAGGTCGACGCGTTCGAGCGAAACGCGTTCCTGCGGCTCAAGGCACACCCCGGATACTGGGGTCCGAAGCCCGCCTTCGACACCGTGGTCTTTAAATTCGTCACCGACCCCACCGCCCGCGTCGCCGAAATCGAGTCCGGTGGGTCGGACGTCACGTTCGAAATTCCCTATGAGGAATTCGACCGCCTGAAGTCGAAAGCGGGCCTCGCCGGTCAGACCAAGCCGGTGTCCGACATCGCGATGATCTTCCTCACCGACATCGATCCGATGCTCGACCGCAATGTGCGCTTGGCAGCCAATCATGCGATCGACAAGAAGGCGATCGTCGATCGGCTTCTGAAGGGCTACGGCGTTCCGATCTCGACGCTGGAAGCGCCCGGCTATGCCGCCTTCGATCCCTCGATCAAGGTGTCCTACGATCCCGATCTGGCCAAGAGCCTGCTGGCCAAGAGCGGTTTCTCGCCCGACAAGCCGGTCAAGTTCACCATCCAGACCACGCGCGGCTTCAAGCCGAAAGATTACGAGATGATCCAGGCGATCGTCGGGATGTGGCGCAAGGTCGGCATCGAGGCCAATATCGAAGTCTACGAGATCGCCAAGCATTTCGAACTGCGCGCACGCCACGCGCTGGCGCCGGCCGCGTTCTACAATTGGGGCAATGCGATCGGCGATCCCTCCACCTCGACCGGGTTTGCGATGTTCGGCCCGTCGCCGCATTGCGCCTGGAAGGGCAAGGATACGGTCGAGCGGATCGGTCCGTTGTGGGGCGAAAAGGACGAAGCCAAGCGGATCGCCGGCTGGAAGGCGGTCGACAAATACATCGCCGAGGAAGGCGAGGTGATTCCGCTGTTCCAGTATGTGCAGCCGATCATCCACAAGAAGGGTCTGAAGGTCGTGGCGCAAGCCAACGGCATGATCCTTCCGCAGTTGATCACGCCGGCTTAAGGCGCAAGGCAAGGCGAGACGCTTATGAGATGGGGCGAGATCATCAGACGACTCGTCCTCATTCCGCCCACGCTGTTTGGCGTGGGCGTCATCGTGTTCGTGTTGCTGCGCGTGGTTCCCGGCGATCCCATCGCGATGATGATTCCGCCGGGAGCCTCACCCGCCGATATCGAGCGGTTGCGGGCGTTTTACGGGCTCGATCTATCCGTCCCGCAGCAGTTCATCACCTGGCTTGGCCAGGTGTTGTCAGGCGATTTTGGCCGCTCGATCAGCCTGCGCCAGAGCGTGTCAGAACTGGTGCTGGCGCGGTTGCCGGCAACGCTTGAATTGTCGGCGATCGCGACGCTGATCGCCATCGCATTGGGCACGATGGTGGCGCTGACCGGGGTCTATGTGCGGGGCCGTCGCGCCGAATGGGCCATCGATGGCGGCATCGGTGTCTTTCTCGCGATTCCCGATTTTCTCTGGGCGCTGATCCTGCTGTTACTGTTCGGCGTGCTGATTCCGCTATTGCCGATCACCGGCCGGATCGATCCGCAACTCGACGTGACCTTCCATACCAATTTCTATCTGATCGAAAGTCTTTTGACCGGACGGCTCGATATCGCTGCGGCCCTGTTGGAGCACATGATCTTGCCCGCGGTGGCGCTGGCGCTGCCGTTCGCGGCGCTGGTGGCGCGTATCCTCAAAACCTCGCTGGCGGAAGCCGAGGATCAGGACTATGCGCAGATCGCGCGCGCGCGCGGCTTTTCGCGGCCGGCCATCCTGCTGCGCGAGGTGTTTCCCAACGCGCTGATTCCGACAGTCGCGCTCGGCGGCGTCCAGATCACCTTGCTGCTCGGCGGTACCGTGTTGGTGGAACGCATCTTTTCCTATGAGGGGATCGGCAACATGGCGATCGATGCGGTGATCAATCGCGATTTCCCGCTGATCCAGGGCCTGATCCTGACTTTTGCCATCCTCTTCATCGCGCTCAATCTCGTTATTGATTTACTGGTGACGTTGCTGGACCCGAGGTTGCGTCATGGTTGATCTCGCGGTCAGCGCTCCGATTGCGCGGCCCTCGCGCTGGCAGGCCGGTATTGCGCGCGGCGGCCCGCGGCTCTGGGTCGGCATCGGCCTGGTGGGCTTCTTTGTGTTGATCGCGCTGTTCGCACCGTTGCTGGCCCCGCATGATCCGATCGAACAGGATCTGTTGTCGACGCAAATGCCGCCGGCCTGGATGCAGGGCGGCGAGGCCACGTTCCCGCTCGGCACCGACAGTCTCGGCCGCTGTGTGTTGTCACGCCTGATGTATGCGGCGCGGACCGCGATTGAAGTGGCGCTGATCGCAGCCTCGCTCGCGGCGATCATCGGAATCGCATTCGGCCTCATCGCCGGTATGTTCGGCGGCTGGATCGACCAGTTGGTCTCGCGCCTGATCGATGTCTGGATGGCGTTTCCGCCGGTGCTGCTGTCGATCGTGCTGGCGGCGGTAATCGGCGCCGGGCTGACCTCCGTCATCGCCGCCATTGTGGTGGTCGACTGGACGCGGTTCGCGCGCGTGGTGCGCGCCGAGACCATGGTGCAGTTGCAGCGGGACTATGCGTCGGCGGCACGTGCGCTCGGCCTCCGCCGCGGCCAGATATTGCGGCTTGAAATCCTGCCCAATCTCGTTCCCTTGATCGTCACGTTGTTCGCGGTCGAGATGGGAATTGCGATCCTGGTCGAGGTGATCCTGTCCTTTGTCGGCATCTCTGTCGCTGGCGATGTCGCGACCTGGG
This sequence comes from uncultured Alphaproteobacteria bacterium, assembly GCA_963790595.1. Classification (GTDB taxonomy): domain Bacteria; phylum Pseudomonadota; class Alphaproteobacteria; order Rhizobiales; family Xanthobacteraceae; genus Bradyrhizobium. Next base: position 215,560 of record CAWBPE010000003.1, read on the forward strand.
GCGGCATGATCGTCGAGGGCCGCCAGGTCGTCTATCAGGCGCCGTGGATCATGGCGTTTCCGATTGGCTGCGTTATTCTCAGCGTGATCGGTTTCAATCTTCTCGGCGACGGCCTGCGCGCCGCGCTCGACCCGGTGCAGCGCCGATGACCGCCGTTCTCGCCGTCAGGGATTTGCATGTTGCGATCGGACCGCGCGGCAAGGCAGCCAATATATTACGTGGCGCAAGTCTCGAAGTTCAGGCCGGTGAGGTCAGGGGACTGGTTGGCGAATCCGGGGCCGGCAAGTCGATGCTCGGGCGTGCCGTGCTGGGCCTGTTGCCCGCGAATGCCGTCATTGGCGGCGGTGCCATTCAGTTCGAGGGCCGCGATCTCCTGGCGATGCCGGAGGCGGAACGAAGAAGCCTGCTCGGTCGTCGTATCGCGCTGATCCCGCAGGATCCGATGACCTCGCTCAACCCGGTCAAGCGCGTCGGCGCGCAGGTCGCGATCATGTTGCGGCATCATCTGTCGCTCTCGAAACGCGACGCGATGGAGCGTGCGACGGAACTGCTCACCGAAGTTGCGATCCGCGAGCCGAAGCGCGTTCTCGATCTCTATCCGCATGAAATCTCCGGCGGGATGCGCCAGCGCGTCTTGATCGCGATGGCATTCGCCTGCGATCCCAGTCTGGTGATCGCGGACGAGCCGACCACCGCATTGGATGTGACCGTGCAGCGCCAGGTGCTGCAACTGGTCGAGCGTCTGAGACAACGCCATGGCGCGGCGATCCTGTTCGTGACGCACGATCTCGGCGTGGTCGCCAAGATCTGCCGGACCATGACCGTATTACACGCCGGACGCGTGCTGGAAGACGGTGAGACCGCCGACGTGCTCGCCAAGCCGCGCCATCCCTATACGCGCGCACTGCTGGCGGCGACGCCGCGCGCCGACCGGCCGGCCGAAGCGCTTCGCCCGGTGCCGCCGGCCCTGATCGAAAGCCTGTGGTCGGAAGCGCACCGGCTTGACGCTGTCGCGGGGCCAACATGAGCGAGATCCTGCTGCGCACCGGTCAGTTGACCTTTGCCTATCCGGAGCGTGCATCGTCGTTGTTCGGGCGGCCGGCGATGCGGGAGGTGGTGAAGCGGGTCGATCTTGCGGTCCCGCGCGGATCGGTGTTGGGCCTCGTCGGAGAATCCGGTTCGGGCAAAACCACGCTCGGCCGGCTGCTGGTACGGCTGCTGCAGCCGACTTCCGGCGGAATCCAGTTCGACGGCGTTGAGATCGGTAATCTCAGCGAAGAAAAGCTGCGGCCGTTGCGCGCACGCATCCAGATGATCTTCCAGGACCCACAATCATCGCTCAATCCGCGATTGCGGTTAGGCGTCACCTTGACGCGTCCGCTGCAGGTCTATGGGCGTTTGAAGGGACGGCAGGATCAGCGCGACCGCGCGGCAGCGCTGCTCGACCTGGTCGGCCTGCCGAAGGGATTCGTCGATCGCTATCCGCACGAGCTATCGGGCGGCCAGCGCCAGCGCGCCGGGATCGCGCGCGCCCTGGCGCTGGAGCCGGATTTCATCGTCGCGGACGAAATCGTTTCCGGTCTGGATGTTTCGACGCAGGCGCATATCCTGCTGCTGCTGCGGGAATTGCGCGCCAGGCTCGGTCTCACCATGGTGTTCATCAGCCATGATCTGTCCGTCGTGCGTGTGCTGTGCGACGATGTCGCGATCCTGCAGCATGGCGAGGTGGTCGAATACGGACCGGTCGCGCGCATTTTCAATTCGCCGCAGCATCCCTACACGCGCCAACTGCTCTCAGCTATCCCGTTACCCGACGTCGAGCCGGGCTGGCTTGACGATACCAGCCCGATTGTAACTGCCCACCAGCAAGGATCAGCCGCATGACCAAATCTATCAAGGGTTCTGTCGTTCTCATCACCGGGGCCAGCGGCGCGATTGCGCAGGCGCTGATCGCCGAACTTAAAGCGCGCGGCGCCGCCAAGATCTATGCCGGCGCGCGGGATATTTCCGGGCTTGCCGCGTCCGAGCATCTGGTGCCGCTCAAGATGGATGTCAGCAGCGACGATGACGTCAAGAAGGCCGCCGCGGCGGCTCCCGATGTCACGCTGCTGATCAACAATGCCGGCATCAATCACAACACCAGCTTCATGACCGCGCCGGACCTGACGATCGCCAGCAAGGAGATGGAGGCCAATTATCTGGCGCCGCTTCGGGTGACGCGCGCTTTTGCGCCGGCGCTGATCGCCAACAAGGGTTCGGTACTCAACATGTTGACGATATTGTCGCGGGTGAACCTGCCGTTCATGGGATCGTACTGCGCCTCCAAGGCGGCGGCGCTCAGCCTGACGCAGGGATTGCGTGGCGAACTGGCGCCGCAGGGAGTCCATGTCGTCGGGGCGCTGCCCGGTGCGGTCGATACAAGGATGACCGCGGGATTGCCGATTCCTAAAATGACGACCGCCGAAGCCGCGACCGAGATCCTCGATGGCTTCGAGTCGGGCGAGGAAGACATCTATGTCGGCGAAATGGCGCGCGGCATCGCCCAGGGCCTCGCGCACGATGCAAAAGCCGTCGAACGTCAACTGGCGTCGCCGGGTTAAGCCGGTCGCCGCACACAGGTTTCGCGATCCATCAAAGATAACGCAAAGGAGGACATCATGAAGACATCCGGATTTCTGGCTGCCGCATTGGCTACCCTCGTCATCGGTGCATCGCCGCAGCTGGCGTCAGCGGACTCGATCCCGGGTCTGCGCGGCCACGACCACACCGGTATCACCGTGCCGGACATCAAGGCGGCGACGGCCTTCTTCACCGATGTGATCGGTTGTTCCCATGCGATGTCGTTCGGGCCGTTCTCGGATGACAAGGGCACGTTCATGCAGGACGCCGTCAACGTCAATCCACGCGCCGTCATCGACCAGATCAGCATGGTTCGCTGCGGCTATGGTTCCAATATCGAACTGTTTCAATATCAGTCACCCGACCAGGCCAAGACAACGCCGAAGAACAGCGACTTCGGCGGACATCACATTGCGCTCTATGTAGACGACATCGACAAGGCGGCGGAATACCTGAGGGCCAAGAACGTCAAGACGATGCAAGGGCCGATTCCGATCAAGGAGGGGCCCGCCGCCGGGCAGTCGATCCTGTATTTCCTGACCCCGTGGGGCCTGCAGATGGAGTTGATCAGCTATCCGCAGGGCATGGCCTATGAGAAGGACAGCAAATCGGTGCTGTGGTCGACGCGGGAACCCGCGAAATAAACTCGCTTCGAAACGCCGAGAAACAGGACCACTGACGCGTCTGCGGGTTTCGCCGGCGCGTTTTGCCAAGGCGAGGCCGATAAATTTCACGTGTTCCACAGATTCTGTGGCGTCTGCGACACTTATTCCAAACGACGTGCGCTAAAAAGGCCGGTACAATCGAAGCCCACGCAATAGCCAGGCCCGACCTCCATGAGCGCATCCGAACGCACCTCACCGATCGATCCCGTCAAACTCGACCGTCTCGCCGAAGTCGCGATCAAAGTGGGGCTGCGGCTGGAGCCCGGGCAGGATTTGCTGGTGACCGCGCCGACCGTCGCGTTGCCCTTGGTGCGCAGGGTTGCCGAACACGCCTATCGGGCCGGTGCGGGCCTCGTTACGCCCATCATGTCCGATGAAGCGGTCACGCTGGCGCGCTATCGGTTCGGCCGGGACGAAGGCTTCGACCGTGCGGCGAGCTGGCTCTATGAGGGAATGGCGAATGCCTTCGCCGGCAATTGCGCGCGGCTTGCGATCGTCGCCGATAATCCGATGCTGCTGTCCGGCGAGGATCCGGCCCGGGTTGCGCGTGCCAGCAAGGCCAATTCGATTGCCTACAAGCCGGCGCTGGAGCGCATCGTCAATTTCGACATCAACTGGAACATCATCGCCTATCCCTCTTCGTCCTGGGCCAAACTGGTGTTTCCGGACGATGAAGAGGATGTCGCCGTCGCAAAGCTGGCGGAGGCAATCTTCGCAGCGTCACGGGTGGACAATGATGATTCGGTCGCCGCCTGGAACAAGCACAACGCCGTGCTGCGCGAACGCACCGAATGGCTGAATGGACAGCGGTTTGACGCGCTGCATTATACCGGCCCCGGCACCGACCTCACGATCGGGTTGGCCCACGGCCATGAATGGCAGGGCGGCGGCTCCACGGCCAAGAACGGCATCACCTGCAACGCGAATATTCCGACCGAGGAGGTTTTCACCACACCGCATGCGCGGCGGGTCAGCGGGCATGTCATCAGCTCGAAGCCGCTGTCCTATCAGGGCTCGCTGATCGACAATATTGCGGTGCGCTTCGAAGAAGGGCGCATCGTCGAGGCCAGGGCTTCTCGCGGTGAGGAAGTTCTCAATAAGGTGCTCGATACCGACGAGGGCGCGCGGCGTCTCGGTGAAGTGGCGCTGGTGCCGCATTCCTCGCCGATCTCGAAAAGCGGGTTGTTGTTCTTCAATACGCTGTTCGACGAAAACGCCGCCTGCCACATCGCGCTCGGTCAATGCTATTCGAAATGCTTCGTCAATGGCACCAGCCTCTCGCCGGAGCAGATCGCAGCCCAAGGCGGCAACAAGAGCCTGATCCATATCGACTGGATGATCGGCTCAGACCAGACCGACATTGACGGCCTTTACGCCGATGGCCGGCGCGTGCCGGTGTTCCGCAAGGGCGAGTGGGCCTGAGGGCTTTCTCGCGCTTCCTTGGAGCATGATTCAACTGAGTTGAGTCATGCTCGTCGTCCGTCTTCTTGTTTGAGCATGATCTTTTCAGAAAACCGGTTCCAACTTTTCCGGATCATGCTCTAGAAATCGAGCGGAGCGTTATCGACGACTTCCTTCATGACAAAGAACGTTCGGGTCTGCCGGACGCCGGGCAGTGCGATCAGCTGTTCGCCGTGAAGCCGGTTGAAATCCGCCATGTCCGCGACCCTGATCTTCAGGAAATAATCGAAGTCGCCGGCGACCAGATGGCAGTCGAGTATGAATTTCAATTTCGCGACGGCTTTTTCGAACGCTGCGAAACTTTCCCGCGTCGAGCGATCGAGAACAACACCGACCATTACCAGCGCGCCCCGGTCGACCTTCTGTGGCGCGATCATCGCGCGCACCCGGCTGATATAGCCTTTTTCGAACAGGGCTTGAGTCCGGCGATGACACGTCGCGGGACTGACATCGACCAGTTGCGCCAGCTCGGCATTGCTGAGCCGCCCATTGCCTTGCAGCAGGCGCAGCATTTTCAGATCGATCCGGTCGACTTCGCCAGACATGAAAGAATCTTTCATATTCTAAGATAAATCGGAATAATACTGATATCTGGATACAGGATATATCCAGGTCAATCAAATTTTGGATCGCATTCGAGAGCACCTTTCTCATCTATAATGCTAGTTTTCGTCCGTCCGAGCGACCGACGAAGGGCACCTCGCATGTTGGAAAAATTCGAACGCTACCCACTCACCTTTGGACCTACCCATATCGAGAAACTCGAGCGTCTCGGCGCGCATCTGGGCGGCAAGGTCGAGCTCTATGCGAAACGCGAGGATTGTAATTCGGGGCTGGCTTTTGGCGGCAACAAGCTGCGCAAGCTCGAATATATCATTCCCGACGCCATCGCATCCAACGCCGATACGCTGGTCTCGATCGGAGGTGTGCAGTCGAACCATACCCGCATGATCGCCGCTGTTGCTGCGAAAATCGGAATGAAATGCCGGCTGGTTCAGGAAAGCTGGGTGCCGCATGAGGACGCCGTCTACGATCGCGTCGGCAACATCCTGCTGAGCCGGATCATGGGCGCCGATATCGAGATGGTCGACGAAGGATTCGACATCGGCATCCGGCAGAGCTGGGAGGCGGCCATCGAAGACGTCAAGGCCAAGGGCGGCAAGCCCTACGCGATCCCGGCAGGCGCTTCGGTCCACAAATATGGCGGCCTCGGTTATGTCGGCTTCGCCGAGGAGGTGCGGGCGCAGGAGAGGGAACTTGGGTTTGCCTTTGACTACATCGTCGTTTGCACCGTCACCGGCTCGACCCATGCCGGCATGCTGGTCGGCTTCGCCCGGGATGGCCGCCAGCGCAAGGTGATCGGCATCGACGCCTCGTTCCTGCCGGCCCAGACCAAGGCGCAGGTGCTTGCGATCGCAAAGAACACCGCGGCGCTCGTCGATCTCGGCCAGGAGATTGTCGAAGAGGATGTCGTCCTGATTGAGGACTATGCCCACCCGGCCTATGGCGTTCCCTCGGACGAGACCAAGGAGGCCATCCGCCTGTGCGCGCGCCTCGAAGGCATGATTACCGATCCGGTCTACGAAGGTAAGTCCATGCAGGGCATGATCGATCTCGTGAAGAAAGGTTACTTCCCGGACGGTTCAAAAGTTCTCTACGCTCATCTCGGCGGCGCCCCCGCCATCAACGGTTACGCCTATACGTTCCGTAACGGTTGAGAGGTGTCTCCGGCCGAGGCCCGCCGCCGCGGATCTTGCACGCGCAGGCTTTCAACTACCGCGCAGCGAACTGCCGATCCGGCCGACCAGCGGGTCATAGACGGCCTTCAGCTCGACCGGATAGGTGACGACGACGGTGTGGATTTTCTTGTTGCCGGGGCTGAACAGATATTTCTCGTAAAAGACCTGCTCGTGTCCGTCGACCGACCGCAGCCCTGACAGCACGAACCAGTTGGGGCCGCGCGTCTTGTAGGTCACCCGCTCATAGTCCTTGCTTTTGAGCAATGATGTGAACTCGCTGTCGAGCGTTTCGTCGAGCGCATTGTAGGAAGCAAATACCAAAATCCGCGCGCCATCGGGATTGACAAAAGTCCGGCCGTCATGCGCATCGGGTTCCGGCAAGGCCGAGAAGCCGGAGGCCGGATAGGCGATTGTCGTTCCGAACTTCCATCCGGTGAACGTGCTCCAGTGCGGACTCTGCGATTGCGCCGAGGCGCTGTGCGGGGCGGCCAGAAGAAAGACCATCGCCGCGTATAGAACGGCCATGCTGGTCCAACGATATTTCGGGCGAATGCCTGACATCAATTCTCTCACAAGATCAAAACCCGGGCAGGGGATACCTCTCGGATTCAAATCCCTCGACCATGAAGTCGCTCCGATGCAATCCAGGGTTCACTCGAAGCGCGCATTTTCTGGCGCGCGTGCTTCAGAAAGCCGCAGTTTGATCGGCTTTCGCGGGTTCGTTTACGCTTTTTGAAGCGATCGCCGTAAGAAAAGCTTAAAAGATTGTTATTAACCTCGCGCCGGGTCCGCGCGGCCACAAGCTTTCGCGCATTAAGCCGTTTTGAATATTTCCTTTGAGGTCCGCGATGTCCCGCTCCCTGATCGAAACCACCAATCTCGTCGTCAATTTGACGCCGCGACCGATCGAGCCGTCCTGGATCATCGAAGGCAATCCGGTCGCGCAATGTTGCGTGCTGTCGAAAAGCGCGGACGGGCTGGCTTCCACCATGGTCTGGGAATGCACCGAGGGGAAGTTCAACTGGTATTATGATTTCGACGAGACGATCCTGATCCTCGAGGGCTCGATCGTGCTTGAAAACGATGCGATGAAGCCGACGCGCTACAGCGTGGGCGATGTTGTCTTCTTCAGGGACGGTGCGCATGCCAGATGGCATGTCGAGGGCCGCGTCCGGAAGCTGGCGTTTTGCCGTACAGCCCAGCCGGTGATTTTCGGCTTCGTACTTCGGGTAGTCAACAAGCTCAAGCGAATCCTGCTGCCAAAGCAGCAGGCGGCGAGCCTGATGGGTTCGGGCTAGATTTCGCTTGCTTTGCCCCGGAGTTCATCCGGGGCAAAGTTCATTCGAAGCATCAGTACAGACGCGCGACCGCGGTGATATTCGATTCCGCTAGCCCGCCGGCCTTGGCCGACGCGAAGCGTTCGTGCACCGCCGCGGTCACCGGAAGCGTGAGAGAGGCCGCGCGTGCGTGGTTGAGCGTATAGGCGAAATCTTTCTCGACAAGATCGATCGGAAATAGTGGCGCGTCGGCCTTCGCCTGTATCATCGAAAGTGCGCCTTTGGCCGCCGGGCTGGTGATGGGAAGCGCTGCCAGAACTTCCGCGATCACGGCGGGATCGCAACTGGAACAACGCAGCAACGCCAGCATCTCGGCGAGCACGGCGACCTGTGTTCCAAACAGCGTATTGACCGCCAGCTTCAAGGTCGCGCCGGCACCGATCGGCCCGACGTGATGGGCGGCACCGCCGATAATCGCAAAAATATCCCGGGCGCGCTCGACCACGTACTTGTTGCCGCCGACGAGATGGATCAGTTGGCCATTTTCGGCTTGCGGACGTGAACCAACGACTGGCGCGTCGAGGAAGGTTGCACCGGTTGCGTGGATTAGTGGCGCCAGTTCGCCCACCCAATTAGGTGTCAGGGTGCTGGACTCGATGGCGATGGCGTCCCTGCGAAGGCCTATCACTGCACCCTCGCTGTCGTCGCACCAGATCGCCCGCGAGGCCTTGTCATCCCTGACCATGCTGATGACGAACTCGGCACCGACTGCCGCGAGACGCGGCGTCGGGCCACGGATCGCTCCCGCGGCCATCAGAGCGTCGATCGGGGCGGAGGACCGGTTGTAGACGGTGACGGCATGGCCGGCACGCAGCAGGCGCGTGGCCATGCGGCTTCCCATCGCGCCGAGACCCAATATCGCGATACGCATGGACTAAGCCGTCTGAACGAGTTTGAGGATATCGGTCCTGGCCCGATCGACATTCGAGGCGACGGTGGCCGCGTCGGCCGTGGTTGCTTCCGCCGGGATCACGGTCACGTCGGAAACCCCGAGGAAGCCGAACAGGAACTTCAGATACGGCGTGACGAAATCCGCGGCTGCCATCGTGTCGCCATAACCGCCGGCTCCGAAAGCCGCGACCACGACCACCCGTTTGGCCTCGACGAGTCCCACGAACTTTTCCCCGTCATAAGAGAAAGTGTGATTGATCCGCACGATCTGATCGATCCAGGATTTCAGCGCGGACGGGACCGAAAAATTATACATCGGTGTGGCGATCAGAACGGTGTCGGCGCCGTTGAGCTCGGCGATCAGTTCATCCGATAGCGCAAGTGCGCCCTTCAGGGTGCTGTCGAGACCTTCAGGCGGTGTGTAAAAGCCCGCGATGGTGGCCTCATGGATGTGGCCGATGGGATCGGCCACCAGATCGCGCCCCAGGATTTTTCCATCGGGAAATCGCGCCGACCAGGCGGCCTCGAAAGCATCGGCGAGGGCGCGCGAATGCGAACCGTTGAAGCGTGAACTGGCATCAAGGCGAAGAAGCGACGGCATAAATTGACCTCCGGGGTGAACATGCGTCCGGCTGCGGCAGGTTTGCGCTGGCCGCGACAATGATCCGAAGGTAGTGGACGCCCGAGCTTCCGCTACGCCCGGATACCTCACGATGATCGTGCAGATGCCACACGAATGGAGATGCGACAGATTTATTCCTGTGATTTGTTTACCGGTTTGCGGTCACGGGAACTTGAAATTTGCAGCATTCATGCATTTCTTGAGCGAATGGATATCGAGACGTTACGGATTTTCATCCAGGTGGCACGGCGAGGCAGCTTTGCCGAGGTGGCCAGGGACCGTGGCACCGACCCTTCTTCGATCTCCAGGGCGATCGCATCGCTCGAAGACGAGCTCCGCGTGCGGCTGTTTCAGCGCTCGACGCGGCGCATGACCTTGACGGAATCGGGCGCAAAGTATCTGGCCCGGGTTGAGCCGCTGATCGAAGAACTCGATCAGGCGAGAGACGAGGCGCTCGCGATCAGCGTCGAGCCGATCGGCACCATCCGGCTGACGGCCTCGGTGGCGTTCGGGCAGAAATGCATCGCGCCGCTGTTACCGAAGCTACAGGCGGCTTTCCCGGAGCTTGGTGTCGATCTCTGCCTCAGTGACGCCAATATCGATCTGGTATCCGAGGGCGTTGATCTCGCGATTCGTCTGGGGCCGAGCCAGGATTCGGCTTTAATCGGAGTCAAATTGATGGATACGCGCTATCGCGTGTGCGTCAGCCCGGCGTATCTGGAAAAGAGCCATGAGCGAAATGGCCCGCTGAAAACCCCGTCAGATCTCGCTGCGCATAATTGCCTGCTATTGAATCTTCCGGACTACCGCTCGCGTTGGCTGTTCCGCGACGCCGGCGGGATGATCAGCCAGATATCGGTTCATGGCGATATCCTGATTTCCAATCCGCTCGTGCTTCTGACCTGCGCGCTCGACGGAATGGGTCCAGCGCTGCTCGTCAACTGGCTAGCTGACGAGGCCTTGGCTGGCGGCAGGCTGATCGATCCGTTCCCGCACTATGCAGTGTCGGCGACCAATTTCGAAACCGCGGCCTGGCTGCTTTATCCCAGCCGAACCTATCTGCCGACCAAGGTCCGGATCGTGTTTGATTTTCTGCGCAAGGAACTTGGCGCTTCGGCTCATCAGCCAAGCCTGAGCCGGTAAAAATCCGCCGCGGTCTTCGAGAATAGCGCGGTCTTCTCGGTCTCGCTGTAGTTCGCGGCGATACGCTTGAAGGCGTTGAAGATCACCTGATAGCTGCACTGGCCTTTGTCCGGCGGAAAATTGCTCTCGAACATGCAACGTTGAGTGCCGAAGGCTTCGATGCAAGTCTCGATATAGGGACGCCATGCCGCGGCCAGTTCCTCCGACGAAGGCGGCAGTGGACGCTGGTGAAAATCATAGCCGAGCAGGCACATCGCCAGGCCGCCGAGTTTCACGACCACGTTGGGGCATTGCGCGGCTTCCCGGATCGACGCCCGCCACACCGGGAATATCTCTTCGCGCCGGCCGGCATAATGGCCGAGGCCGATCGGACCGCCGCAATGATCGAGCACAATTCTGGTGTCCGGAAAGGCGCGGGCCAAATCGATGAACTCGCCGATCTGCGGATGAAACAGCCAGGCATCGAAACTGAGGCCGAGCGGTGCGAGACACGCAAAACCCTTGCGAAAATCGGAATCGAGCAGCAATCCCTTCGGGCGGTTGGCATACATGCCCGCGACGTAGACATCGGCATCCCAGGCGGACGAATGCCGGATGCCGCGGAAGCGGCCCTGTCCGGCGGAAATTTCCGCATTGAGCACGGCGCGCGCGCCCTCGCCCAGTAACAGATTGACGTGCCCGACGATCCCGGCGCAGATCGCTGCGGGGCCATAGCCGCCGCTGGCGCTCATCGCCGCGGCGCCATTGGCGAATTCAACTTCGCCGACCGGGCGGAACGCTTCGGGGCCGCCGGCGCGATACATCGAGCGCGCTTCGACATAGACGGTCGCGACGACGTTATGGCCAGACGTGATGTCGCCGGCGATGTCCTCGATCAAATAGCGCTGCCCGCCGCGGTCCCACAGATGGTGATGGGGATCGACGATCGGACGTCCGGGGTCGATGATTTCTTCCTGGCGTAAAGCGAGCCAGTCCGGGCGCGGATCGGCATAAAGTCCGCTCTTCGATGGGCCGATGCCGCTGATGGCCATGGATCGTCGCTCCCCCGTGTTGCTTTTTATAGAGGTCGTTCGAAGCGGGCTTCAAACGCCCTGAAGAATAATTACCGTCGGTGTGCCCGGCAGCGACTCCCGCGAGATCGTCAGGGTCCGCTCGGTCCGCTCATCGATCGCGAATTGCTGGCCGATCCGGCGCATGAACTCGTCGAGCGGCGTCATGAAGCGATGCATCGGCAGCACAACGGAAGCGCGCAGCCGCCGCGTGATATCGGAGACGCCGTCCAGCGACATCGTATAGGCGCCGTCGATCGGCACCATCACGATGTCGAGCCGGCCGATCGCGGCGAAATGACTGTCATCGAGCTTGTGGTGCAGGTGCCCGAGATGACCGATGCAGAGACCGGCGACCTCGAAAATGAAGATCGAGTTGCCATCCTTGATCATCTCCGAATTGGAATCATCGCCGAAATATTTGCGGATATCGGTGGTCACGTTGCGGATCAGCACGTCGCCGATGCGTTCGGAGATTTGCGCTGGCGTTCCGTCGTCGTTCCAGCCGTGAAATACATGTTTAATGCCTGGATCCGGGAACAGCGTGTAGTGCGTGCTGTGGGCGCGGTTCATGGTGACGACATCGGGCAGGCGGCCGGTCCTGTAGACGCCGTTATAATCGGTCGCGATCCGCACACCGCCGGGGGTGTCGATATAATAGGTCGAATGCCCGGCATAGGTAATCGCGACCTCGTCCGCCTTGGCGGCGGCGAGGCGCAGGCTGACCGGCGTGGCGCGTGGCTGCGTCTGCGACATCGCCAGGCATTCGCTGCTGCGCGGGACATTCTGGGCCGCCGCGGGCGCGATCAACGGGCCCAGCAGGCCGACAACGACAGTTAGGAATCGCAGCATGGCAGGCCCGCTCCGGTGACGCCCCTATTGGACACTGTACTGCCGAATGTGGCGGGCGTCATGGTAGCGATGCTGCATATCGGCGTTGAGCGTTTGGGCTCGCCGGTCACTCCCGCTTGGGGCTGATCTTCCAGGTCAGGGCGACGATGATGGCGGTCAACAGGCCGGTGATGAGTGCAGCGACAGGGATCGAAAGTATGAGTGCTCCGGTTGCGGCCCATCCGATTGAGGAAAAGGCTTCCGCGAAGGTCGCCAGCCGTGACGAGGTCTGGCGGCGGCGAAACTGGCTGCGCTTGGCCTGGACGCGAAACCAGAGCTGGATTGCGGTCGCCGATGCCGCCGCGATGATAACGCCCGCCGCGGTGACGGCCGCCTGCTGCACTGAGGCGAAACCCAGCGCGATAATCAGCGGCGCGAACAGCGTTCCGATGGCGATCAGCACCACCTCGATCTTGGCGCGGATCACGCGCGAGGGTGGCAGCGGTGCGGTGGCCACCAGATCGCTGGCGTCTTCGCCCGAGATCGTCAGCCACGCCAGGCCGCCGGCGAGCTGGCCTGCCGCCATCACGATCACCGGCGTGATCAGCATGATCGCGGCCGAGCTGTCGGCGAAGCTTCGCCACAGCATCAAGGCGGGCGGCACCAGATAAAGCAGTTGCATCAGGCTCTGCGATATCAGCCAGGGGTCGCGCCGCAGCAGTACGAACTCCTTACGCCGCAACGCCTGTTGACGCGAGCCGGCCCGGAATGCCTTTGCGCTCTTGCCTTGATGGGCCGGGGCCGCATTCGCGGAAACGCTGATCGCGGTGTCGGCAAACCGGGGCGAGAACACCGCCATCACAACGCCGAGCAGGACGAGGCTGCCGGCGAGCAAGAGCAACAGTGCCTCGCCATCGCCGAGCACGGCATGCGCCGGCCACCAGACGATACTGCCGGCGTCAGGTGCAAAGGCCGCAGCCGCGTCCGACGTCAGGACCGCGAACCGCGACAGCGTGCCGTAGGACAGGATCGCGGCGATCTGCAGCGCGATCACGAAACCGGCGCCGATGATCGCGGCCAGGATTTGCGCGACCAGCCGGGTCCGGCGTGGGCCGATCGACCGGAACAGCATGATCGTGACGGTGATCGCGACCGCTGCAGCGCTGAGCCCGATGGCGATCACGACGCCATAGGCGGCGAACCATCTGGCGCCGCCGCTGATCACGAGGACGTCGACAAAGGGTGTCGACAATAACAGCGCCATCGCGGTGACCGACAAGGCGATCGCGGCGATGCGCACCGAGAACACATTGGCCAGCGCAACCGGCGACGACATGATGAGGTCGAGATCGGCGCGCGCGTAAAATACCCGTGTGACGGATTCGATCGCCTGCGACAGCATCAAGGCCCATGCCAGGAAAATGGTCGCGGTGATGACGATGAGACTCGATTTGTCGAGCGGCGCCTGAAGGCCCGCGAAACGCCCGATAACCGCATAGGCGGGCAGATGCAGGAACGCGGCGAGGAAGACCAGACCGATGACGGCCGCGCGGGTTCTTCCGCGCCGGCCGGCGGTCATGATCGCGAGCCATTCGCGCCATGCCAGCCGGATTTCGTGCCGGGCAAACCAGGTCAGCGCGCTTGTCGTCATGCCGCCGCGGCCTGCGTATCGACCAGCGCGATAAACATGTCCTCGAGGCTGGTGTCGTTCTTGCCGTTCTGCTGGCGTAGCTCGGCGAGCGTGCCTTCGGCGACCAGCCGGCCCGAGGCAATGACGCCGATGCGGTCGGCCATGCGTTCGGCGACTTCCAGAATATGCGTGGTCATGATCACGGTGCAGCCGGCGCGCACGCGCTCTCCCAGCAAGCCCTTGACATGACGTGCCGACACGGCGTCAAGGCCGGTGAGGGGCTCATCGAGGATAATCAGGCGGGGGTTGTGGACCAGCGCTCCCGCCAGCGCGACTTTCTGGCGCATGCCCTTGGAAAAGCCTTCGCAGCGCTCGTGCAGATGCGGTTCCAGGCCCAGCGACACCAGCAGCTCGCGTGCGGAAGGTTCGGAAACCGCGGGATCGATACCCCACAGGCCGGCGACGAATTCGAGATATTCGAGCGGATTGAGTTTGTCGTAGATCATCGGCTCGTCCGAAACCCAGGCCATGATCTGTTTGGCGGCGACGGGATCCCTGAGCGCATCGATGCCGAGCACCGAGACCGAGCCGGCATCGGGCCGCAACAGTCCGGCCACCATGCGCAAGGTCGTCGTCTTGCCGGCGCCGTTTGGTCCGAGCAAAGCGTAGAATTCACCGGTGCGGATGGTGAGATCGAGCGCATCGACCGCGAGGCGATCAAAACGCTTTGTTAACCCTCGCACTTGCAGGGCGGATTCATCTGAATTCATGATGTCGGGACGATCCAGGTTGCAACCGCCTCGAACCATGGACCCAAGATATTTCGGCGCGGTGAATCGAGGGCGGCAAATCCCGCCAAATCGGCGCAGGCCGTCAAGACCGGCCTCACGGGTGCGTGAGCCGACTCATCACTTCTGAAGGACCTGTTGCCACACGTCGCCAAGAATCGCGGGCTCACGGGGCGGCAAATAAGTGAGGCCGGCCGCCTGACCGAGTGGGGCGATGGTTCCGGCGGCCTGCAAGTCGGTCAGCGCCTTGTTGACCGCGACGAGAAGGTCGGGGTCGCTGGCAAGGCCGACATAGCCCCGATTGGCGCCAATCGGGTAAAAATATCCGGAGCCTGTGAGCTTTGCGTCCGGATGGGTGGCGCGGTAGGCGTCGAGCCGGCGCAAGTCGAGAAGCGTTGCGTCGAGATCGCCGCGCTCGAGTGTGCCGAGCAAATCGTCCCGTCCGGGAACCAGATGGGTGATGTTGTCGATCAGCCGCCCGTTCTCGAACCTCATCAGGATCGCGTCGGCCAAGGTTCCGCTTTCGATACCGATGCGGAGTCCGGCGAGGTCCCCGACGCCGGTGATGCGGCGGTCGCGCGCCTTGGGACCCAGCGCGATCGTCAACGGCGAATAGATGTAGGCCTGGCTCGGGGTGAGCACCCCGAGCGGCACGCGACGCCGGCGGTCATCGCGCGTCGCGCCCTCGAAATCGGGTGGCTTCGCGGTCTTGACGCCGGGAACGACGAGAGAATCCTTTGTCAGCGCGTAACCGCCAACCAGCGAGCAGCGGCCATCCGAGAGCAGGGCATTGGCTTCGAGGGCTGGACTCGAATCCTCGTCGAGTTTGCTTTCAAACCACTGGATCTTGAGCGATCGACCGAGCCGCTCGGCGATCGCCTGCGCCAGTGCAACGTCGAAACCACGATCCGGCGCGCCCCGATGGTGCACCGAGAGCGGCGGCAGATCCCCGTCGAGGCAGATCTTCAAAACATTTTCGGCGCGTGCAGTCGTCATTGTAGCTACTGCCACAAGCAGAGCTGTGGCGCCGGATGCTGCTTGCCAGCTCTTTGCTTGCCAGAACCTCATTGTTCTCTCCGGCTCGAGATATAAGTCCAAAGCGAAGTTATCTGATCATCGTTCAAGAGGTCGCCCCAGGGCGGCATCTTGCCGTTCTTGCCTTGCTTCACCGTGGTGAAAAAGCGCTCCTTGTCGTCGGGAAACCTGCGCAGGTCGGGCGTGATGGTGCCGGCATTGACCATGTTGGGCCCGTGGCAATGCGAGCAGGTCTGCGCGTAGGTTTTTTTGCCGATGTCGAGTTGCGCCTGATCGCCGCCACCGGCGGATTGCTGCGCGGCAGCCGTCATGCCACCGATGAAGGTAACCGAGACGGCGGCGTAGAACGCCGCCGTCCACATGCATGCTCTCTGCGTCACGTGCGATCCGCGATCAGTTTTTTACCGCAAACAACCACAGTGAACCGCCGGCCGGTACTTTGGCGAGCCGCTCATCACCGGAGAAGATCGAGTAGACGCCGCCATAGCCGCTGGTTACGGCGACATACTGAACGCCGTCCTGCTGCCAGGTCACCGGCTGCCCTTCGATGCCCGATCCGGTCTGGAAGCTCCACAGCTTCTTGCCGTCATTGGCGTCGAACGCTTCGAACTCGCCGGTCAACTGGCCGGAGAACACGACGCCGCCGGCCGTCGACAGTACGCCGGAGAAGCGCGGGATGTCGCTCGGCACTTCCCACTTCGCCTTTCCGGTCATCGGATCAATCGCCTTGAGATGGCCGCGGGGGCCGTCACCCCATTCCCATACGTCGGTCAGATCCATGCCGACGTACCATTCGCCGGCCTTGTAGGTTGCCGGTTCACTCTTGTAGTGGCCGCCGAAGGCCAGCGTGTTGGCATAGGCAAGCCCGGTCTGCGGATTGAACGACATCGGCTCCCAGTTCTTGCCGCCGAGGATGGACGGATAGACGGTGACTTTCTTGCCGTCGCGGGCGTCCTTCACGACGTCGGTCTCGATCGGACGGCCGGTCTTCATATCGATGCCGGAAGCCCAGTTGACCTTCACATAGGGATTGGCCGCGATCAGTTTGCCGTTGGTCCGGTCGAGGACATAGAAGAAGCCGTTGCGATTGGCGTCCATCAGCACCTTGGTGGGCTTGCCGGCGACATTGATATCGGCGAGCACCATCTCGGCGACGGAATCATAATCGAACGGATTGTTCGGTGAGAACTGATAGTGCCACTTCATCTTGCCGGTCTTCGGGTCGAGTGCGAGGACCGAACAGGTGTAGAGGTTGTCGCCCGGACGTACCGCCGAGTTGAACGGGCCGGGGTTGCCGATGCCCCAATAGACGGTGTTCAGTTCGGGATCATATGAGCCGGTGATCCAGGTCGATCCGCCACCCAACTTCCAGGTATCGCCCTTCCAGGTGTCGCCACCGGGTTCGTCGGGACTGGGAATTGTGTTGGTTCGCCAAAGATGCTTGCCGGTCGCCGGATCCCATCCGTCGATGAAGCCACGGGTGCCGAACTCCGCGCCGGAGATGCCGGTGATGACGACGCCGTCGGCAACGAGCGGCGCCACCGTCATCGAGTAGCCCTCTTTGATGTCAGCGGTCTTCTGACGCCAAAGTTCCTTGCCGGTCGCGGCATCGAGCGCGATCACATTGGCGTCGAGCGTGGTGCGGAACAGTTTGCCGTCGAAAATCGCGGCGCCCCGGTTGATGATGCCGCAGCACACGATCCGGGGCGTTTCAGCCGGATACTCGACCTTGGTCTTCCATATCTGCTTGCCGGTTTTGACATCGACCGCCATCGTGGCGGCGTGCGTGGTGATATAAATGACGCCCTTGTAGACGATAGGCTGCGATTCTTCGCTCCGGTCGTCGGCAAGGCTGTAGTTCCAAACCGGTACCAGGTTTTTGACGTTGTCTTTGCTGATCTGGGTGAGCGGACTGAACCGCTGCAGATTGTAGCCCATGCCGTAATTGAGCACGCCCGATGTGTCGGTCGCACCCTTAACCAATTGATCTGTTGTCTGAGCACTCGCACTGAACGGAGCGAGCATGGCAAAGCCTGTGATAAGCGCGATGCGTATCATACGTTCCCTCCCGATGTATGCGCGTCTATTTTTTCTGACGCTGCCGTATCGCCGACAATCTTCCTGAAATTTGAAAGCGTCAACATGAAAACAGGAGAGTGCGCGCACGCGTCAACACAACGGCCCGATCGCCAGATCGACACGGTACAAAAATTTTGTGCGGTCATTTTCCGCTAAGCGAAATACGGCGCGGAATCTGACGCGATGCAACATCGGAAAACAACTCAAGCGGCGCGGATTTGCGGGCCATTGAACGGATCGTCGGCCGGCCTGAGAAATTCGAGCTCGCGCACGTGCCGGATATCTGAGCAGTCGAGTGTTCCGCGCTTGGTAATTCTACGGACCGCTGATCGCAACGCCGACTTCGACCGGCTGCAGGGCTGTCGAATTGCAGCGCCAGCCGCCATTGTCGGTTTTCTGAAACGCGAAGGATTTTTCGATTCTCAACCGGTGCGCCACCGAGAAGCCATCCCGGCTGCCGGGCACCGATTTCGGCTTGCCGGATTTTACATCCCAGCAGGTGCCGGTGCAGTTCGAAGCAATCGGGCTGCAGGCCGCAAAGGGTGAGAGCACGAGCATCTCGACCGTGGCGACGACGGTTGCGTTCTGCTCCGCTATTTCACGGTTGATTTGAGAGACCCGGCTCACCAGGAGAAAATCGTCACACGAATTGGTCGAATGAATTTGCGCGACGCACAGGTCGACGGCGTCGGCATCGGGGGAGGGTGAAGCCTGATGCCGTCCGAACACCCGCTTCGGGTCGCCCTTGGCGGCTGCGACCTCGGCCAGCTTCCTGGTGAAATATTCCGACAGGCAGCCCTCTGAGGGTGAGAGTTCCTGCAGCGGCACGTTCTCCTTGCCCGCCAGATTGCACTTTCGATCGCGCTCTCTGCTCCATCGCTCGAACTCGGCGAAGGCGTCGCGCGCCTCGTTCTCCTTCAGCTTGGCAATCAGCCCCAGCACATGTTCGTTGAGCTCCATCTTTGCGCTGGCCAGTGTGGGGTCGGCGCAGATCAGCGTGCCCGCGACGGTATTGGTGGCAAGGCAATCGAAATTCGGGTCGTCCAGTATTTCGATGCGCTCCTCGGTTTCCTTCAGCAGGCAATCCCTGACCGGCTTGATGTCCCGGGTCGGAACGTTCTGCCGCCCGAAGATGCCGCAACTGGAATTGCGGTCTCTGACCCATTCGGCGTTTTCCTCAATCGCGAGGCGGCGGTTCGGAATCCGGTTCAGCCGTTGCTGGATCGCGCTGTTCAGCCTGGTGGCGACGCTGTTGAGTGAGGGGTCGCCGCAAAACAATTGATCCGCGGGATTCTTGATTTCTTCGCAATGGTTTTTGCCAAACAGTGGCAGGATATCGCTGATCGACCGGTTGGTATCCGCCGGCTCTTCCGCCCGCGCGGGGAGCGCCAGCCCGATCTGGACGGCGATGATAGCCAGCACAATTCCCCGCATCTCACGCCCCACCTAGATGCCCCGCTTAAAGAAAAAAGCAAAATAATCGTCGGCCATGCTAGCTTCTCGCACGTCGCGGCGAAACGGAATTATTGTCGCGCTGTTTTGGGAGGGCTGCTGGGCGCCGGTCGATTTGAAGCCGGCTATGGCCGCAGTAAGTGGCGATATTGCCGAGAATCGAACCTTGGGTGTCCGTGTTAACGGGCGAAGTGTGCAGCAATGATGCTTCTAAAAGGAATTTCTACCAGCAAGTCTGTTTCTACTGGCTCTGTCTCTCTCAGGTCTGTTCTGTCCCTCGGCCTGGCCATGATGTCCGTGGCGTGGTCCGGCGTCAGCTTTGCCGACAGACTTGTCGATCCCAACGCCGTCGCGCCTGAATACCGCGACGTCGCCGAAAAACGGCGCGCCGAGCAACTCAAGCTATTCCAATGTTCGCAAAAGGCTGACGTAGCGAAGGTCTTGCGCAGGGACCGAGCCGCCTTCGTCAGCGAATGCATGGACAAGTGATCGCAGGCATAGCGCGGTCTTGATGCAGTCCTGGCACAGTCTTGGCACGGTCCTGGGTGCCCCGGACGTGCTTTCAGCAACGCTTTGACGCGTGATGTCAGTTAGTTGGCGTGTGAGATCAGCCCGGGCTGGACGGTGAGATTCACCGCCATCGCAGGCGCGGAGTCCCGGCCGCTGGCGACTGCGGGCGCGTCGACATACTGCATGATGCCGTATTGATCGATCACAAACGTCGGTCGGTAATTCCTGACATAGGCGTCCTCGACCATCGTCATGCGGCGATTGTCGAGCGTAAGCCAGTGATCGTCCAGCCGCGCCGCCACAACGGCGTGGTCTTCGCCGTGGATGGTGTCACGCATGACCACGATCCGCAGATCGTCGGGCGCAATACCCGCCAGTCGCAGGGCGACGAATTTCGCGATCGCGTAGTCTTCGCAATCGCCGGCGCCGGTCGTGAAGGTGACGAGCGGCGAACTCCACACGTCGAGCTGGCCATATTGCGCCAGATCGCTCATGGGGCGGATCGCCAGGTTGATCGCGCGGTTGATTTCGCCGAGGCGGGCTCGTCCGTCACGGGCTCTGGCATTGTCCACGATGGCGAGCAGTTGCAGGGCCGCCGGCGATACGCAGCGTTCGCGATCGCCGTCGCAAAGCGCCAGTTGGACCCGTTCGTCGTCGAGCTTGCGCTCAACGCCCAGCCACTTTTCCCGCAGCATGCCGGCCGACAGTTTCGAAGCGAACAGGCCGAAGGGTTCGGCAGATCGCCGGATCAGATCCATCGCGCCGGGCGAGATCAATGTGCCTGCGGTGAGATCTGCGGCCGGTCCGAAACAGACCATGCCGCACACCAGTACAACGACGCGCCATGCGCGCGAATGACCGACACTTCCCATCTGACGCCCCATTCATCCGGATTGTGCCGAGGCTCGTTAGCGCGCTCGTGACCGGATTGTTTCGATGGGATGATGGTCAGCGCGGCTTTTATTCTGCTTAACAACCGCTGCGGCCGGCGGGAAACCGCTCAACAGGCTGAAATCCGCCTCGCCGATTTCCTGACAATTTTACCGGTCAGGTGTATTGAATTGCGAAGTTTTGCCTAAATGCCCGCATTGATTGCAATGAACCTTATTTTCTGCGGGATATACCTAATTCCGGGGAATCGCCTGCTTTGTTATCCAGATCACAGTCTTAGGGCGAAAATCGGCGCAGTATCCTCACCGGAGGGGCGGGGCGAAGATCAAGAAAGTACCGATGCTTGCCTCTATACGTAGAAATACGTGTGAAGCCTGATTTTGCGATCTGAAATCATGCACAAGTTCGTGAGTTGGGGGACGAATACTTCGATCGGGGGACTAATCCAAAGAATAGATATGGCTTTGTGCCCTCGGCAAAACAACATGCGTCGATCTTCCACAAGCAAGAGATGGTTTCGCGATCCGGTTCTCGGTGATATGCACGCTTAGACCATTGAAATTATATCAGTATTAACCATTAGCCGGTGGCTCATTGAACTACGCCAGTAAATTCGACGGTAAGTTATTTATTGATGGCGTGGGCACGCATGCCAACGGTCATGCGCCCGGCGATAGCGTTTCTCCGCATACGACCCATGCACCGGCAGATGCCATCATCGTCCCGGATGCGCATTTGCTTTTCAACGGAGACTTCAAGCGATCCGGCGTCGATCTGATCCTTTCGGCTGACGATCAGAAGCTGGTCCTGCACGACTACTTCAAGGGCGAGAAGCGCGCGGCGCTGGCGTCGCCTGACGGCGCCCATCTCACCGGCGATATCGTCAAGGCGCTGGCCGGCCACGTCGAATATGCCCAGGCAGCCGATGGCAGCGCCAGCGTCAACAAGGTCATCGGGCATGTCACCAAACTCGCCGGCACCGCGACTGCGATCCGCAACGGCGTCTCGATCATTCTGAATCAGGGCGACAACGTCGAAAAGGGCGACGTGGTCCAGTCCGGCTCCGGATCGACGCTCGGCATTACCTTTATCGACGGCACCGTGTTCGGCCTCTCGTCGAATGCGAGAATGGTGCTCAACGAGATGGTCTACGACCCCAACGGGTCGAACAATTCATCGCTGCTCAGCCTGGTGGCCGGCACCATCACCTTTGTTGCCGGCGAGACCGCCAAACACGGCGACATGAAGATCGATACGCCGGTCGCGACCATGGGCATTCGCGGCACCGCGGTGCTGGTCGAGATCGACTTCGACACGGCCGGCCAGAACGGATTGCCCGACACCAAATTCCAGGTGCTGGTCGAACCGGACGGCACCACGGGCTCGTACATCCTGTTCGACAAGGTGACGCTGACGCCGTTCGCGATCGTCGACAAGGCCGGAACGCAATTCAGCTTCAGCAACGGTAATTTCAGCCAGTCGCTGACGGGCCTGACGCCCGAGGTCCAAAAGCTCATCACCGACGTATTCGCGCAGCGGTTTTCGGACAACACCAACACCAAAACATTCGATCACCATACGGATTTTGGGATCCCGGATAGTTTGGCGCCGATCAAGGTGGGTCCAATTACGATCACCCAATTCGTTGTGCCGGTGAATACGCTCCCCACTACATCGACCTCAACTCCGACCGGCTCGGGCCCACAGATCCAGCACATCGATGGGCCGCCTGGCGGCGTTATCGTCAACGCCAACGGCCAGGCCTCGACCGATTTCAAGATTACCGAAATTCCCGGGGTGACCGGGAGCACCACGCCCGACAAGGTCATCGGCGCGGTCAATTTTGTCGATATCAATGCGGGCGACCAGCCGACGGTCTCGGCGAAGTTCGACGGGTCCACCTACACGGATCCTCATGGACATACCCTGTCGCTGAATTCGCATCAGCTCGACGACATCAAGGCGGTCGAAGTCGATCTGGTTGTGACGGCCACGCCAGGCAACAACAACAACGGTTCGGCGAGCTGGAGCTACACGGTCCCCGACGGATCGTTCGACTTCCTTGCCGCGGGCGAGACGCTGCAACTGACCTACACGTTGACGGTCGATAACAATTACGCGCCCCATGACGAGTCGACGCCCCTCCAGTTCACCATCACGATTACCGGCACCAACGACGTTCCGGTCATTCATACCGGCGCGCAGACCATCAATTTCGCCGGTGGCAAGGCCACGGTAGGCGGCGATCTGGCTCCGACGTCGGAGACATCCGGCGTCAATGTGAACCACCCAACAGCGCTGTCGTACAGCGAGACGGGAACGCTGGCGTTTACAGATCCCGATCTCACCGACACCCATAGCATTGTTGCTCCAGGCCCGACCGGCGACCTGACGGGCGCATCGCTCGCCGGCGTGCCGCTCGATCTGGCGACATTTCAGCAGCAGTTTCCGCTCCCGTTCCAGATTTTCGAAAACGCCCTCTCCGCATCCATCGGCACGGACAGCACCGGAAACGCGAACGGGAAGGGAACCATCAACTGGACCTTTGCGGAGCTTCCGGCTTACGTTGCCGACTTCATCCCCAGCGGCGAGACGCTGACCCTCACCTATACGGTGGAGGTAATGGACTCGCAGGGCGCGATCGCTACCCAGACCATCACCGTCACGGTTACCGGTAACGACACTCCGGCCGTCGTCTGGATCGACACCAAGCCGCTTCCGCTTGGCGGCGCGTTGTGGAGCGACGGATCGAACTGGGAAACCGGCAACGCGCCAACCATCAATGATGACGCGATCATCATCACCGATCAGTTGAAACCCAATGCGCCGACCTATCCGGTCACGATCGATGCCGCGGCATCCGCCAAATCTCTGCTCATGGATGATCCGACCGGACTGTTGGCCCCGGAGCTCGACAACAACAACACCCTGACGATCGCCGGCGGGCTCACCCTGAGCGCCGATGCGATTCTCAAGAATTTGGGCGGCCTGGCGACGATATTGTCCATTGGCGGCCTTGCCGAGATTTTGAATCACGGTGTTCTGAACAATGCCGGCACGATCAAACTCGCGCAGGGCGGCGATTTCCTTAATCAGAGTTCGATTACGAATTCGGGAGTGATCGAGGTTGTCAGCGATACGCTTGATGTCCAGGTCAATGTCGCCAATGCCGGCGGTACGCTTCAGGTCAACGATGGCGCGACGCTGAAGTTAAGCACCGTGACCGCCGCAAGCACCGCGATTACCAAAGGTAATCTGACCCTTGGAAGTGGCAGCACGCTCGATGTCGAGAGCCTCGTTGGCGCTACGCTCGATGGTGTCACGGTTACAGGCACTAATGCGAGCACCGGGCCGACCGTAGCGGCGAGCACGATTGAAGTCGGGGCCGCCGGCGCCGCGACGCTGAAGCTGGACGACGGCACCTCGATCAAGAACGGCATACTGACGATTGCGGGCGGCAGCACGCTGGATATCGAGAGCAGCACCGGCGCGACACTCGATGGCGTCACGGTCAACGGATCCGGCGCCATTCAAGTTGACGGGGTGTCTTCTCCGCCTCCGGCTACGCTGTTCCTGGACGACGGCACCTCGATCACGGACGTCACGCTGACGGTTGGGTCGGTCGGCACCCTTGAGATCACGACGGCTCAGGGCGCGACGCTGGATAATGTCGGCGTCACCAACCACGATTCCATCGAGGTGGTCTCCGGAAGCATACTCACGCTTCAGGGAGCTTCGAGCATCACCAATGACGTCGGCGCTACCGTCACGGTCGCCGGCGAACTAACGCTCAACGGCGCCACTATCAATGGTGGCACGATCGACGATACCGGCACGCTCTCGGTCAGCGGCGCGAACAAGATCGAGCACGCGACGGTCGACGGCAGCGGCAATATTACAGTCACCAGCGGCGGCACGCTGACGCTGGATACCGTGACCCTGGACGGCGTGACGCTGGCCGGCAGCTTCAGCAATGCCAGCACGCTGACAATCGATAACACGGTGACGCTCAACGGGGCCACCATCGACGGCGGCATCATCGACGACACCGGCACGCTCTCGGTCAGCGGCGCGAGCGAGATCGAACACGCGACGGTCGACGGCAGCGGCAATATTACAGTCACCAGCGGCGGCACGCTGACGCTGGATACCGTGACCCTGGACGGCGTGACGCTGGCCGGCAGCTTCAGCAATGCCAGCACGCTGACGATCGACAACACGGTGACGCTCAACGGGGCCACCATCGACGGCGGCATCATCGACGACACCGGCACGCTCTCGGTCAGCGGCGCGAACAAGATCGAGCACGCGACGGTCGACGGCAGCGGCAATATTACAGTCACCAGCGGCGGCACGCTGACGCTTGATACCGTGACCCTGGACGGCGTGACGCTGGCCGGCAGCTTCAGCAATGCCAGCACGCTGACGATCGACAATACGGTGACGCTCAACGGCGCCACCATCGATGGCGGCACGATCGACGATATTAGTACGCTTTCGGTCAGCGCGGCGAGCGAGATCGAACACGCCACGGTCGATGGCGGCGGCCACCTCACGGTCACCAGCGGCGCGACGCTGACGCTGGATACCGTGACCCTGGACGGCGTGACGCTGGCCGGCAGCTTCGGCAACTCCAGCACGCTGACGATCGACAATACGGTGACGCTCAACGGCGCCACCATCGACGGCGGCACGATCGACGATATTAGTACGCTTTCGGTCAGCGCGGCGAGCGAGATCGAACACGCCACGGTCGATGGCGGCGGCCACCTCACGGTCACCAGCGGCGCCACGCTGACGCTCGACACCGTGACCCTGGACAGCGTGACGCTGGCTGGCGGCTTCAGCAATGTCAGCACGCTGACGATCGACAATACGGTGACGCTCAACGGCGCCACCATCGACGGTGGCATCATCGACGACACCGGCACGCTCTCGGTCAGCGGCGCGAACAAGATCGAGCACGCGACGGTCGACGGCAGCGGCAATATTACAGTCACCAGCGGCGGCACGCTGACGCTTGATACCGTGACCCTGGACGGCGTGACGCTGGCCGGCAGCTTCAGCAATGCCAGCACGCTGACGATCGACAACACGGTGACGCTCAACGGGGCCACCATCGACGGCGGCATCATCGACGACACCGGCACGCTCTCGGTCAGCGGCGCGAACAAGATCGAGCACGCGACGGTCGACGGCAGCGGCAATATTACAGTCACCAGCGGCGGCACGCTGACGCTCGATACCGTGACCCTGGACGGCGTGACGCTGGCCGGCAGCTTCAGCAATGCCAGCACGCTGACAATCGACAGCACGGTGACGCTCAACGGGGCCACCATCGACGGCGGCATCATCGACGACACCGGCACGCTCTCGGTCAGCGGCGCGAACAAGATCGAGCACGCGACGGTCGACGGCAGCGGCAATATTACAGTCACCAGCGGCGGCACGCTGACGCTCGATACCGTGACCCTGGACGGCGTGACGCTGGCCGGCAGCATTCAGCAATGCCAGCACGCTGACAATCGACAGCACGGTGACGCTCAACGGGGCCACCATCGACGGCGGCATCATCGACGACACCGGCACGCTCTCGGTCAGCGGCGCGAACAAGATCGAGCACGCGACGGTCGACGGCAGCGGCAATATTACAGTCACCAGCGGCGGCACGCTGACGCTCGATACCGTGACCCTGGACGGCGTGACGCTGGCCGGCAGCTTCAGCAATGCCAGCACGCTGACGATCGACAATACGGTGACGCTCAACGGGGCCACCATCGACGGCGGCATCATCGACGACACCGGCACGCTCTCGGTCAGCGGCGCGAGCGAGATCGAACACGCCACGGTCGATGGCGGCGGCCACCTCACGGTCACCAGCGGCGCCACGCTGACGCTCGACACCGTGACCCTGGACAGCGTGACGCTGGCTGGCGGCTTCAGCAATGTCAGCACGCTGACGATCGACAATACGGTGACGCTCAACGGCGCCACCATCGACGGTGGCATCATCGACGACACCGGCACGCTCTCGGTCAGCGGCGCGAACAAGATCGAGCACGCGACGGTCGACGGCAGCGGCAATATTACAGTCACCAGCGGCGGCACGCTGACGCTGGATACCGTGACCCTGGACGGCGTGACGCTGGCCGGCAGCTTCAGCAATGCCAGCACGCTGACAATCGACAGCACGGTGACGCTCAACGGGGCCACCATCGACGGCGGCATCATCGACGACACCGGCACGCTCTCGGTCAGCGGCGCGAACAAGATCGAGCACGCGACGGTCGACGGCAGCGGCAATATTACAGTCACCAGCGGCGGCACGCTGACGCTTGATACCGTGACCCTGGACGGCGTGACGCTGGCCGGCAGCTTCAGCAATGCCAGCACGCTGACGATCGACAACACGGTGACGCTCAACGGGGCCACCATCGACGGCGGCATCATCGACGACACCGGCACGCTCTCGGTCAGCGGCGCGAACAAGATCGAGCACGCGACGGTCGACGGCAGCGGCAATATTACAGTCACCAGCGGCGGCACGCTGACGCTTGATACCGTGACCCTGGACGGCGTGACGCTGGCCGGCAGCTTCAGCAATGCCAGCACGCTGACGATCGACAACACGGTGACGCTCAACGGGGCCACCATCGACGGCGGCATCATCGACGACACCGGCACGCTCTCGGTCAGCGGCGCGAACAAGATCGAGCACGCGACGGTCGACGGCAGCGGCAATATTACAGTCACCAGCGGCGGCACGCTGACGCTCGATACCGTGACCCTGGACGGCGTGACGCTGGCCGGCAGCTTCAGCAATGCCAGCACGCTGACGATCGACAATACGGTGACGCTCAACGGGGCCACCATCGACGGCGGCATCATCGACGACACCGGCACGCTCTCGGTCAGCGGCGCGAGCGAGATCGAACACGCCACGGTCGATGGCGGCGGCAATATTACAGTCACCAGCGGCGGCACGCTGACGCTGGATGCCGTGACCCTGGACGGCGTGACGCTGGCCGGCAGCTTCAGCAATGCCAGCACGCTGACGATCGACAATACGGTGACGCTCAACGGCGCCACCATCGACGGCGGCATCATCGACGACACCGGCACGCTCTCGGTCAGCGGCGCGAACAAGATCGAGCACGCGACGGTCGACGGCAGCGGCAATATTACAGTCACCAGCGGCGGCACGCTGACGCTGGATGCCGTGACCCTGGACGGCGTGACGCTGGCCGGCAGCTTCAGCAATGCCAGCACGCTGACGATCGACAATACGGTGACGCTCAACGGCGCCACCATCGACGGCGGCATCATCGACGATACCGGCACGCTCTCGGTCAGCGGCGCGAACAAGATCGAGCACGCGACGGTCGACGGCAGCGGCAATATTACAGTCACCAGCGGCGGCACGCTGACGCTGGATACCGTGACCCTGGACGGCGTGACGCTGGCCGGCAGCTTCAGCAATGCCAGCACGCTGACGATCGACAATACGGTGACGCTCAACGGCGCCACCATCGATGGTGGCACGGTCAACATAGTGGGCGAGCTGGATTCGACGGGTACCAGTTTCATCACCGGTTCGACGATCATCAATTCCAGCCATATCGATATCGTCAGCGGCACGCTGACGATCGATCCGACGCCGGTGTCCAACAGCGGCACGATCGAGGTGAAGGGCGACGGCACGCTGGTGCTGTCGGGAGAGAGCATCACCAACACCACCAATGGTCTTGTCCAGGTCGATGCCGACTCGACGCACGCCGCGACGCTGGATCTGGAAAATTCCGCGATCGGCGGCGGCACGGTCACGATCTCAGGCGAGATGGATTCGACCGGTACCAGCGCCATCAATGGCGCTGATGTCACCAACACCGGCACGGTCGACGTCGCCAGCGGCGCGCTAACCTTCGACGCGGCCAGCACGCTCCACAATAGCGGGACGACCAAGGTCGACAGCGGCGCCACCCTGACGATCCACGGCAGCGTCGACAACAGCGGCACGCTGGAAACCAATGGCGGCACGCTCGTGATCGCCGCCGATGCCGTCATCACCGGCACGTCGCCTGCGATCACGATCCACGGCGGCACGGCGGATATCGTCGGGACCGGCGCGCCGCTGGCGCTGAACGTTACCTTCTCCAGCGTCGGCACGCTCGAACTGGAAGATTCCCAGCATTACAGCGGCACGATCACCGGCTACGGCGCGGGTGACAAGATCGATCTGACGGATATCTCCTATTCGTCGAGTGAGACCGATGTCTGGAACAGCGCCACCAACACGCTGACGATCAACAACGGGACTCAGATCGAGGCTCTCAAGTTTGCCGGCAGCTTCAGCCAAAATGATTTTGCGATCACGCAAGACGCCAACGGCCATACAGAGTTGGTGTCGAATGCCGGGTTATCGCAGCCGCAAGTGACGATGGCCGGGCTGGATAGCGCCGGCAACGCCGTCGCCGGCGATAGTGTCACAGCGAATTTCTCTTCGGCAGGCAATCCGGGTTCCGTCACCTACACGTGGCTGGAAAACGGTCAGGTCGTTCAGAGCGGCGCCAGTGATGTCTTTACGCCGGGGGCGAATGACGCAACCAAAGTCCTTGATGTTGTTGTGGGCTTCGGCAGCGAGCAGATCACGAACGTCGCCGGCACCGTTGTCGCGCCGCCGGCGGTCAGCTTCAACGTTGCCAACGCTGCGACCACCAACTTCAACACGCCGCTGACGCTGAATTCGCTCGATTTGTCCTTTGCCGATGCCGGCAGCGATTCCTTCACCGTGACGCTCCATGCCGACCACGGCACGCTGTCGCTGACGGATGCCGGAACGCTGACGGAAGGCGGCACCGGCGGCACCCTTACCTTGACCGGCACGCTCGCGGACATCGACACCGCGCTGGGCCACGGGCTGGTCTACACGCCGACCACCGGATATGCCGGCAGCGATACGATATCTCTGAGCGCCCAGGATGGCGCATTCAGTTCGAATACGGCCACGCTTGACATCGACGTGATCGGCGACCCGGTGATTACGCCAGCGTCGGATCAGACCATCGGCGTGAACGCGACCACGAAGATCTCGGGTATTAGCTTGGCGGAGACCGGCAACGTTGCCGGCGAAACTTTCACCGTGACGGCCAGCGACGTCCACGGCCAGTTGTCGGCGACGGCCACCGGCCATGGCGACACGGTCACGGTTACCTCCGGGACGCTCGTGACCATCACGGGGTCGCTGGGCGATGTGAACGCCGATCTTGCCACGCTGACCGATACCAATGGCACACTCGGCTCAGATCCGATCACGCTGACCGCGACCGACAGTTTCGGCAACAGCAGCGCGACGACGCAGACGGTCGCGGTGACAGTTGTGCCGCCGCCAACCGCCAATAGCGAGGACTATTCAATTCTGGGAAGCTCGCAATCCACCGCGAGCACGATTATTTTCAACGATTCCGCCAACGATCCGTTCACGGTCACAGGCATATCGAACGAAACAGGGACGGCGACGACCACTGACAGCAACGGTGCGTTCGAATTGGCCGGGACCTATGGTGAGCTGTTCGTTTTCCCCGCGGCCGTCACGGATGTGACTGTTGGCGCTTTTGTAGATCACGATTTCATTGCCGGCGACCTGGTCTACGTGCCCAATTCGGACCCGCTCCTGGCCCCGGGACAAACCGAAACCGACTCCTTTACATATACGCTCACGGATTCCGTCACCGGTCTCTCCAGTTCCGCAACTGCGACGTTTACACTTTCGGACAGCGACATCTACACAGGCCAGAACAACGGAGACTGGTCCGACGGCAACAACTGGATGTTCGGCGTACCGGGCAATATCATCAACGCCGCCTATATCGGTCCGGACACAACGGTTGTTCTCGAAACGGCGGCAGGCGGCATAACGTTGTCGCTAGGGAGCGGCGCCACGCTCGATATCGAGACCGGCACCATCGGCTCCGGCGCGACGCTCGATGGCGTTACCGTCACCAGCACCGATGCCAACAGTGATGCGGGCACGACGGCGAGCACAATTCACGTAGGCATCTCCGGCGCGGCAACCCTGCTGCTGGAAGACGGCGCCGCCGTAAGCGGCGGAACGCTGTTGATCGGTAGCGGAAGTACGCTCGATGTCGAGGTCGGCCAAAGCGGCGCCGGCAATCCCGACGCCACACTGTACGGCGTCATCGTAACGACCACTGACACCACCAGCACGATCGAGGTGGGCGTCACCACCGCGGCGACGCTGCAGCTGGACGACGACACCACGATTACCGGCGGCTCGCTGACGATCGGCAGCGCCGGCACGCTTCAGGTCGTTCTTGGTCAGAACGATGGCAACGCTACGCTCGATGACGTCACTGTCACCAATCACGGTGCGATCCAGATTGGAAGTGCGCTCGTAGGCGATCCGACGTTGACGCTGGACGACGGCACCACGGTCACCGGCGGCAAGCTGTTGATCGGTGCCGGCAACAATCTCGATATCGAACCCGGCGCGATCAATGGTCACGGCGCGACACTTCATAACGTGGAAGTCGATAGTACCGACTTCACCAGTACCATTACGGTAGCCAGCGGCAGTACGCTGACCCTGAACGGCGCCACAATCGATGGCGGCACGATCAACGATTACGGCAATATCGACATCGTCGGCTCAAGCACGCTCAAGAACGGAGTCGACCTCGACGGCGGCAATGTCACGATCGAGGCCGGTCAAACGCTGACGCTGGATGGCGTCACCGTGTCGGGAACCGTGATCACATTCGCAGGTTCCGGCGATACCCTCGTCGTGGATCAAGAATCGAACATCGGCGGTTCAATCGCGGGCATGGTCGTCGGCGATGCGATTGACCTCACGGACGTCGGCGTTGCCGACAGCTATTCATTCGGCGGATCGACGCTGACGCTCAAGGAGGGCGGGAGTGTTGTGGGTTCGCTGTCCTTGTCAGGATTGGCGGCCGATACGAATTTCAACCTCGTCAGCGATAATAATGGCGGGACGATCATCACCGAAACTCCGACGATAACCATTGCGGTCGTGACGCCGGACGGCCTGGATTTTCAGCATCATAATGCGCTGGTGGAGATGGGATCCGGCACGGTCCAGCCGGGCGGCACCTCGACGTCGTTCACGATCGTCGATACCGCCAACGGCGATAATCTCAGGTTCGTCGTCGACGGTAGTAATCTTACCTATGGTACCGATGATAACGGCGGCATCACCGTTGCCGGAACGATCACTTCGTTCCACGAATTCACCAACGACAGCACGCCGGTTCCGCTGGCGGACTTCACGGGATTGTCGGTTAATGCCGCTACTTGGATGTCCGACGTTCAATTGGCGGCCAGCGGCAACCGCACCGCGCTCGATGACCTGACCTCGACCTTCGCCTACAATTTCGTCGGCGGCTCCGGTCCCGATACCTTCGGCTCGGCGGGTCATGCCGATACGCTCAGCGGCACCGGTGCAGATTTCTTTGACGGCGGCGGCGCGCCCAGCGGGAGCCACGATACGGAGACCGGCGGCGCGGGCAGCACATTCGTATTCGCGCAAGGCTATGGCGCGCTGACGATCACGAACTTCGATCAGGACAGCAACGGCAATTTCAGCCAGAGCATCGGCGACCATATCCAGCTCAACGGCTTCTCCGGTAATCCGACCGTCACCTACGTCAATGGCAATGCGGTCGCGGATTTCGGCAATGGCGATGTCCTGACATTGCTCCATGTCGATCCCGCCAACCTCGTCGATTCCGATTTCATCGGCGGGGGCAATGGCAATAACGGTGGCGGCAATAATAGCGGCGGCCCGGCCGTCAGCAATGCCGGCAATACCGTCACCTATACGGGCATACCTGTTGTCCTCGATCCATCGATCACGGTGTCCGATGCCACGGGCACGGTCACGGGTGTCAATGCCTGGATCTCCGCGGGCGCCCAGACCGGCGACGCGCTGACGATCAATGGGCAGACGACCGGCGATCTCACCAATCCGGACGGCACGATCCATTACCACTTCGATGGCAATGCGATCTCGCTGACGGAAACGTCGGGCAGTCCAACGCTTGCCGACTTCGACGCCGCGCTGCAACTGATCCAGTTCTCTCCGGGCGCCGCCGACGGTGCCCGCACCATCACCTGGGCGGCGCAGGACAGCGCCAGCGCGACCAGCCCCACCGTTACCACGACGGTCAATGTCGGCCCGACCCTCAACAGCTTTACGCTGACCATCAGCGAAGGCGGCACCGCGGTGCTGACGGACGCGAACTTCGACGTCGCCCACGCGCAGAGCTCAGATTTCTTCTCGCTGCAGGCAGGCTCCGTCAAAGGTGGTGAGTTCGAGGTTACGCAGGACGGCGGCCAAACTTGGCCTTCCGCGCCGACCGGCGGCTTTACCATCGCGCAAATTGAAGCCGGACATGTACGTTTCGTGCAGGACGGCAGCATGACCGTGCCGGATTTCTCGATCACGGTCAGCGATGGCCAAAGCGTCAGCCCGGCCTTCGCGCCAAATGTGGTATTCGAAATCACGGGTGCAGACTCACAGCTCGTTACGTTCGCGGGGAGCAGCGGCACACTTCTGCTCGACAATCCGTCAGGTTTCACCGGCCCGATTGCCGGGATTTCTGGAACGGGCGATGTGCTCCATCTCAGTGGTTTTGGTGCCACGAACGATACGATCGAGGCTTCGACGACCGGAAATTACCATAGCGATACCAACACCACATCGCTTGTCGTGACCGACGAGACGATCCACACCTCCGTAACGCTGAGCCTGGCCGGAGATTATTCAGGTTCCAACTGGGCGACCTCGTACGATGCAAATAGCGGCACCCAGATTGTGGACACGACGGCTCCCTTGGCAATCGCAAGCGGGGCGACTGTGGAACTCAGCAGTCCCGGTGCACCCGGCGAAGGTGTGACGTTCCAGGGTTCCACCGGGACGTTGATTATCGACCAACCATCAAGTTTCACCGGCGTCATTTCCGGATTCACCGGAGCCGGAACTCCGGCTACCTCGGATCAGATTGATCTGAAGGGCATCGATCACAACTCGGGCTCGTTCTCCGATTCGTATGATGCAACGACAGATACGCTGTTTGTCACCGATGGAACAAACTCCGCAACTCTTCACCTTAACGGTGCCTATCAACAGGCGAACTTTATCGCTGAAAGCGACAATAACGGAGGCACGATCATTTACGATCCGCCCGCAATGAGCAACGGGCCTCACATGGCGGTCGTGCCTACAAGCGTGGTTACCAGCACGATCACCCCGAGCGCTCCGAACCAGACCCTGACCGGTAATGCCGTCAGCGACACCTTTGCGTTCAACTTTGCCACTGTTGGCCAGGCTACCGTGACCAACTTCCACACGGCGACGGATGCGCTGCAGTTCAACAGCCAACTGTTTGCGAATGTGCAGGCGGCCCTGAATGCCACGCAAGATGACGGTCACGGCAATACGGTGATCACGCTCGATGCCCATGACAGCATCACTTTGAGCGGCGTCGTCAAGGCGCAGTTGCACGCCAACGATTTCCATTTCGCTTAAGCGTTACAAGACGCGTGGAATTCCAAGGCTTTCGACTTCGGCCAGCACAGCATTGATGTTCTGGTGGCCGGCGCCGAAATGGCTGCCGGGATCGCGCAGCACGACGGTATCGACACCAGGCAGCGTGTAATATTTGTCGTGAACGAGGCTGTGCTGCCGGATCAGCGGCCACAGCATCAGGCCGAGCATGCGCTGGTCGTGTCCATAGCGCGCGGTGGGCCCTGAGGTAAAATTGAAATAGCGCCGCATCAACTCGACCATGTCGATGCCGCAATCGGTCCGTCCAGCCCAGGTGCAGCCGATCATCAGCTCGTTATGCAGCACATGGTCGCGCACGACGTGAAAGGGATAGTCGCTCTCGATCCATTGCCGGACCAGCTCAGCCTCAGCCAGCGAGAGCCGGGCGTCACAGTCGCGCACCAGGAAGCGGCCGACGCTCTCGTCGTTCATGACCAGGAAGCGTTGAAATAGCCCGACCCCGGGGTATTCATCCTCGATGTTTCGCACATCGGCGCCGTTGTCGCGGAGATACGCGTCGCATGATTTCGGCACCGTCGCATCGACATAATAGCGGCAGCTCCAGCCGGGATAGATGGTGCGGCTCAGCACCAGATTGATCATCGCGCCGTAGCCATAAAACGGTGCCGTTCCCCACAGCGAAAATGAAATGACGTTGTGCCCCGAAGGCGGGCCTTTCGGCACTTTCAGGGGGTTCGGCAGCGTGTTTGCGCAGGCCTCGGCATCTCTGATGTCGAGCGCGCGTTGCCCGTAGCGAACAGCGTCATCGACCTTTCCAGTGTAGAAATAGGCGACCTTGAGCGCGTCGAGCATGGTCAGGTCGTCGCCGTGCCGGTCGAGATAGCGCGCGGCCTGCACGATGGTCTCGCCATAGCGCTTCATGTTGGAAAGCGTCGCGATCAGCGCCTTCTCCAGCCGGGCAGTGCCGGGCTGCTGTTGCGCCAGCTGCTCGGCCAAGGCCAGCGCCGGCGCCCAATCGCGTTTCTGGAAAAACGCGTCGAACAACAGCTCCTTGGCCACGAGATCGTACGGCTGGGCGACATGAACAGAGCAGAGCTGGACGATCGCTTCGTCATTGCGGCCGGCCCGCAGCAACGCGCGGATCGACGCATGCTGCGGCGCGGTTTGCGGATTTGCACCGCCGGTATCGTCTGACATCAGCAACTCCGCGTTTGCAGCAAAAAACAGTTTGCACGGCCTCATAGGCAAGGCCAAGATGGTCAGCCTGCCTGACCTTGATGCCGTTACATTACTGGATTCTCCGGATTTGAAATGCCCCGCGCGGGTTTATTACGAGCCTGACCAGACCTTTTAAAATGGCCCCAACCTGATATGCACGCGGCATGAAGCGGTTCAGGATATTACGAAGGTGGTTCGGGCGGAAATTCGGCTATGCGCGGCTGATCTGCCTGGCGCTGTTGATCGGTATCGCGGCCCTGCGCATCGCCGATTTTGCGCCCATCGAGGAACTCCGCGTCAGAACGTTCGATTCTTTCCAGCGTATCGATCCGCGCGTGAAGACCGCAAGGCCGGTCGTCATTGTCGATATCGACGAAAAGAGCCTGGCTTCGAAACTTGGCCAGTGGCCATGGCCGCGGACGCGGATGGCCGATCTCATCACCAATTTGACGAAGCTCGGCGCGGTGGTGATTGCCTTCGACGTGGTCTTCTCAGAGCCGGACCGGCTCAATCCCGATGTCGCGGCCGACACGTTTCGCGATCTCGACGAGGAAACCCGGGCCAAATTGCACGCGCTGCCGAGCAACGATCAGGTGTTCGCCGATGCGATACGCAGCTCGCGCGTGGTGCTCGGTGAATCCGGACTCCCTGCAGGCATCAAGGAGCTCGACACGACGCTTCCGGTGACGGGTCTGGCGATGCTGGGTGAAGATCCGCAGCGGTTCATGTTCGATTTTCCGGGCCTGCTGCGCAATACGCCGGTGCTCGAAAAAGCGGCCGGCGGACGGGGGCTGTTCTCGATCAATCCCGAACGCGATGGCATTGTCCGGCGGGTGCCGATGATCATGCAGGCCCAGGGGACGACCATGCCGTCCCTGAGTTTCGAGATGTTGCGGGTCGTGACCGGCACCGACACGATCTTCATCAAGACCGATCAGGCCGGAATCCAGAGCATCGGCGTCAAGGGTTTTCAAATTCCCACCGACCGCAACGGCCAGCTTTGGGTTCATTTTGCGCGTAACGATCCGTCGATCTATGTGTCGGCGATCGATGTGATCGAAGGAACAGTCCCGCCTGAAAAAATTCGCGGCAAGCTGGTGCTGATCGGGCCGTCGGCGGCGGGGCTTAACGACATCAAGACCACGCCGGTGTCGCGGGCCACGCCGGGCGTCGAAATCCACGCCCAGGTGCTGGAAGCTGCATTGACCAAATCGCTTTTGGCGCAACCGCCCTATGGCCCGCTGCTTGAATTCGGTGCCGCGGTGTTGCTGGGAATTCTGGTGATCGCGTTCGCGCCGCGGTTCGGGCCGGTCACGCTCGTCGCGGTCGGTGCGCTATTTGCTTCTCTGCTGATTGGAACGTCCTGGTACTTCTACACCCAGCATCGGTTGCTGGTCGATTTTACCTATCCCTTGCTGTCGACCACGGCGATCTACCTCACTTTGATCTTTGCGGCCTTCGTCAGGGAGCAGGCGCAGCGGCGGCAAATTCGCTCGGCATTCGGTCAGTATTTGTCGCCGGCGCTGGTCGAGCAGCTTGCGCAATCGCCGGAAAAGCTGGTGCTCGGCGGCGAAGAGCGCGAGATGACCATCATGTTCTCGGACGTGCGCGGCTTTACCACCATCTCGGAATCCTACAAGCACGACCCGCAAGGCCTGACCGCGTTGATGAACCGCTTCCTGACGCCGCTGACCAATGCGATCCTGGCGCGAAAGGGCACCATCGATAAATATATGGGCGACGCCATCATGGCGTTCTGGAATGCGCCGCTCGACGACAGGGAGCACCAGCTCAACGCCTGCGAAGCCGCGCTTGATATGCTGGAGCGGATCGACGTCCTCAACAAGGAGCGCGAGGCCGAGGCCGAACATGGCGGTCACGTCTACATTCCGATCAATGTCGGGGTCGGCTTGAACACCGGGACCTGCGTCGTCGGCAATATGGGTTCGAACCTGCGCTTCGACTATTCGGTGCTGGGCGACAGCGTCAATCTGGCGTCGCGCCTGGAGGGGCAATCCAAGGCGTATGGATTTCCGATCATTGTCGGCTCCAGGACCGCGCTCGCGGTCAAGGACAAGTTCGCGATCCTCGAACTCGATTTCATTATGGTCAAAGGCAAGAAGGAGCCTGAGGTCATCTACGCCATCGCCGGCCGCGAGGACACCGCGCAATCCGGCCGCTTTCAGCGGCTGCGCAACCTGACCATCGAGATGCTGGCCTGCTATCGCACCCGCGACTGGGAAGGCGCGCTGGCCGCAATCGAGCGCGGCCGTACCACCGATGAGGCGCACACGCTTGAATCGTTATACGATCTGTATGAAGAACGGCTGCATTCGTATCGCGAGAACCCGCCGCCGGCGGACTGGAACGGCGCTTTCGCGCTGCTGACGAAGTAGTCCGCGCGATGCGGTCTGTAGGGTGGGCAAAGCCACCGGGTCGCGCGAATGCGCGCCCGGTGATCAACTCCGCGTGCCCACCATTTAGAACTACGATCTCTCGATAGATGGTGGGCACGGCGCAAGAGCGCCTTTGCCCACCCTACGGACTGCGCCCTGATGAAGTAATGCGTAGGCCGATTAATACTCGTCATTGCGAGGAGCGAAGCGACGAAGCAATCCATTCTTTCTTTGTGCTGAGATATGGATTGCTTCGCTCCGCTCGCAATGACGGTTACTCCACCCCGATCGTCGTCAGATCCTGAAACCAGTGCTGGGCCTGCACGAATTTCTTGATCCGGGGCGAGAGCGCGTGCGGATTGGTGTCGTGCACCACCCACACCAGCGCGGCGTCGTCGACGATCAGGGCATGCGCCTGCGCGATCAGGTCGTCCTGCTTGGCCGTGTCGAAGGTCTGCTTGGCCTCGGCGATCAGCGCGTCGATCTTCGGGTTCTTGTAACCGCCCCAGTTCACGCCGACCGGCGCAACCTGGTCGGAGGCAAAGAAGCGAACGATGGCGTAAAGCGGATCGGAGGTGACATACGCAATATTGTTGGCGGTGATGCCGGCGTTCATTTCGTCCGCTGCGCCCTTGCGCCAATGCGTGTAGAGCGTCTCCAGTTCGACCACCTTGAAGTCGATATCGATGCCGATTTCCTTGAAGCTTTGCTGCAGGAATTCGTTCATCGGCAGCGACAGCATCTGGCCGGTGCCGCCTTGCGCGATGATGAAGGTCGTCTTCAGCGGCTTGTCCTTGGAATAGCCGGCTTCCTGGACCAGCTTCTTGGCGGCGGCGAGATCGTATTTGATGTCGAAAGTCGGCTTGCCGAACCACGGGCTCGAAGGATCGACCTGGCCCTTGGCAGGTTTGGCCAGTCCGTTCATCAATGCGACAATGCCTTCGCGATCGATCGCGAGATTGAGCGCCTTGCGCAGCCGCACATCGGTCCAGGGTGAACCGGGCAACACGCTGAGATGATAGTTCCAGACATGCGGCGTGATGTTATCGACGATCCGCATCCCCGCCGATTTGAGCTGCGGCACCGCATCAGGCGCCGGCGTTTCGATCAGATCGACCTGTCCGGCGAGCAGCGCGTTGGTGCGGGTCAGCGCCTCCGGCATCGGTATCAAAATCAGCTTGTCGACCTTCGCCAACCGCTTCTTGTCCCAGTAGTCTGCGTTCCTGGACAATTCAGCGAGTTCGCGCGGCACCAGCTTGGTCAGCTTGAACGGCCCGGTGCCGGACGGCTGGCTGGCGAATTTGTCCCAGTCCTTGCCGAGCTTCTCATATTGCGCGGGGCTGGAGACGAGGAACCAGAGCATCTGATAAGGGAAGAACGAGTCGACATTCTTGGTGGTGATCTCGACCGTGGAGTCGTCGATCTTGGCATAGCTCGCCACCGAGGGCAGGCGGGTCTTCACCTGTGCGCTCTGGCGCTTGTCGAATTGCGGCGCCTTGTCGTTGAGAACCTTGTCGAGATTCCAGATCACCGCATCGGCGTTGAATTCGCTGCCATCGTGAAACTTGACGCCCTTGCGCAGCGTAAATCGCCACTTGGTCTTGTCCTTGTCGTCGACCTTCCATTCGGTGGCGAGGCCCGGCACCAGCTTGCCGGGCCGATCCGACACGTCCATCTCCCAGGCGACCAGCGGATCGTAGATCGTATAGGCGCTGAACTGGTAGGCGCCGGCGCCACGGTCCGGCTGGCCGGTCGTCAGCGGAATATCCGCCATCGAAATTCCGTATCGCACCACGGTCTCGGCCCGCGCGGAAACGGCGGGCAGACTGGCGCCGATGGCGAGGGCCAAGGCTAGAAAGATCGGATTTCGGCGGTGCATGAACCAGGCTCCATTGGATAATCGGGACGTGACTTTCCGTACGGATGTTGCAAGGTTGATGCCAGATTAGGCATTTGCATCTTTTTGTTCGGCGGTCTGACAAAGAGTTGTAATGGCAATCACAATCAGGCGAACGGTTGTGGCCATTGGCACAGCCGTTGCATGGTTTTGCATAAGAAATAGTCATCGAAAGCCGAGAAGGGATTTTGTTGCAATGCGTGCCCCACTTCCAGGAAAGAGCCGCGCCGCGGCAGCGGTGCTGGCCGCGGCCGTCATGATCATTTTGCCGCAGGTCGCCGGCGCGGAAACGGTGCTGCGCATCGGCATGACCGCGGCCGATATTCCGCGCACGCTGGGCCAGCCCGATCAGGGCTTTGAGGGCAACCGCTTCACCGGCCTCACCATGTATGACGCTTTGACGATGTGGGACCTGTCGTCCGCCGACAAGGCCAGTGTGATGATTCCCGGGCTTGCGACCGAATGGGCGGTCGATGCGACCGACAAAAACAAGTGGACCTTCAAGCTTCGTCCGGGTGTCACATTCCACGACGGCTCGCCATTCAATGCCGACGCCGTGGTCTGGAATGTCGACAAGGTTCTCAAGCAGGACGCGGTGCAGTTCGATCCGAGCCAGGTCGGCGTCACGGCGTCGCGAATGCCGACGCTGGTCTCGGCCCGCAAGATCGACGACATGACGGTGGAATTGACCACCAAGGAGCCCGACAGTTTTCTGCCGATCAACCTCACCAATCTGTTCATGGCGAGCCCGGCGAAATGGCAGAAGCTGTTCGATGCCGCCGCCGGCGCGGACGCCAAGGCGAAATCGCAGGCCGCCTGGACCGCGTTCGCCAAGGACGCTTCGGGCACCGGTCCGTGGAAAATGTCGAGCTTTACGCCGCGCGAGCGGCTTGAGCTCGTGAAGAATGAAAATTACTGGGACAAGGCGCGCATCCCCAAAGTTGACAAGATGCTGTTGCTACCGATGCCCGAAGCCAATGCGCGTACCGCGGCGTTGCTGTCCGGCCAGGTCGACTGGGTCGAAGCGCCGGCGCCGGACGCGGTCGCGGAAATCAAGCAGCGCGGCTTTGTGATCCAGAGCAACGAAGAACCGCATGTCTGGCCGTGGCAGTTCTCACGCGTCGAAGGCTCGCCATGGAACGACATCCGGGTTCGCAAAGCGGCCAATCTCTGCATCGATCGCGAGGGCCTCAAGGACGGCCTGCTCGCCGGCCTGATGGTGCCGGCGACCGGCACGTTCGAGCCGGGTCATCCCTGGCGCGGCAAGCCGACCTTTCAGATCAAATACGACAAACCCGCGGCGCAGAAGCTGATGCAGGAAGCCGGGTTTGGCCCGAACAAGAAATTGACGGTCAAGATCCAGACCTCGGCCTCGGGTTCCGGCCAGATGCTGCCATTGCCGATGAACGAATATCTGCAGCAGGCGCTGGCGGAATGCTATTTCGACGTCCAGCTCGATGTCATCGAATGGAATACGCTGTTCACCAATTGGCGCCGCGGCGCCAAGGATCCCACCGCGAACGGCGCCAATGCCACCAACGTCACCTACGCGGCGATGGATCCGTTCTTTGCGATGGTGCGCTTTCTGCAATCCTCAATGGCGCCGCCGGTGTCGAACAATTGGGGCTTCATCAATAATCCCAAGTTCGATGAGCTGGTGACCAAGGCGCGGCAGACCTTCGATCCGGCCGCGCGCGACGCCGCTTTGGCTGAATTGCATGCGGCTTCCGTCGACGACGCGGCGTTCTTGTATGTTGCGCATGACGTCGGGCCGCGCGCGATGAGCCCGAAGATCAAGGGGTTTGTGCAACCCAAGAGTTGGTTCGTGGATTTCTCGCCGGTTTCGATGACGCCGTGATTGCGGGCGCTGAGATGATGGTGTCGCCACGAACTCAAGCGTCATGGCCGGGCTTGACCCGGCCATCCACGTCTTGCCGCGAGCAAGAAAGACGTGGATGCCCGGGTCAAGCCCGGGCATGACGAAGCGAGAGAATTAGGCGTCCAAACGCCGTGAATAAATCGGTCCGGTTAAACGAAGGTAACCCGTGTTCGTCTATGTCCTCCGACGTATCGTCTATGTGATCCCGATCGTCCTCAGCGTCGCGCTGGTGTGCTTTCTGTTGGTGCACATCACGCCCGGCGATCCGCTGGTTGCGATCCTGCCGGCCGATGCCTCGCAGGAACTCGCCAATCAATTGCGCGTCGCTTA
This sequence comes from uncultured Alphaproteobacteria bacterium, assembly GCA_963790595.1. Taxonomy (GTDB): domain Bacteria; phylum Pseudomonadota; class Alphaproteobacteria; order Rhizobiales; family Xanthobacteraceae; genus Bradyrhizobium. Next base: position 257,568 of record CAWBPE010000003.1, read on the forward strand.
CGGTTTCGATCGCCCGCTGCCGGTCCAGTTCGGGCTCTGGCTATGGAAGGCTGTCAATGGCGATCTCGGCAACTCCATCGCGACCGGCCGCCCGGTGCTGGCGGAAGTCATGCGCGCGGTTGGCAACACCGTGACGCTGGCGATCGCGGCTGCGCTGATCGGATTTACGCTGGGATTGTTCTTTGGCCTGATCGCCGGCTATTTCCGCGATACCTGGATCGACAAGGTGGCGACATCGATTGCGATCGCCGGCGTTTCGGTGCCGCATTACTGGCTCGGCATGGTGCTGGTGATCATCTTTTCGGTGCAACTCAACTGGCTGCCTGCGGTGGGCGCCGGTCCCGGCGGCTCCGGCGCCTGGGGATGGGACTGGGAGCACATCCGCTATCTGATCCTGCCCGCGGTCACCACGTCGGTGATTCCGATGGGTATCGTCACGCGCACCGTGCGGGCGCTGACCGGCGATATCCTGAGCCAGGATTTCGTCGAGGCCTTGCGCGCCAAGGGCCTGCGCGAAACCCATGTGTTCCGTCACGTCATCAAGAATGCCGCGCCGACCGCGATGGCGGTGATGGGCCTGCAATTGGGATACATGCTCGGCGGCTCGATCCTGATCGAGACGGTGTTCTCGTGGCCCGGCTCCGGGCTGCTGCTCAATTCGGCGATTTTCCAGCGCGATCTGCCGTTACTTCAAGGCACGATCCTGGTGCTGGCGCTGTTCTTTGTGTTTCTCAATCTCATGGTCGATATCGCGCAGGCGTCGATCGATCCGCGAATCAAGCGGAGCTGAAGCAATGAGATTCTTCCGATGAGCGCGATCACAGACACGGCCCTGCAGGCAGCGCCCGCCACCAAGGCGCGCGGCTACTGGGCGACGGTCGGGCGGCGTATCATGCGCGATAAGGTCAGCATGATCTGTGCGTTCATCTTGATCGCGATTTTTCTCTCGGCGATCTGTGCGCCCTGGCTGGGGCTCGCCGATCCCTATCAGGGTTCGATGATCCGCCGCTTGCGCCACATCGGCACGCCGAACTATCCGCTCGGCACTGACGAACTCGGCCGCGACATGCTGGCGCGGCTGATCTATGGTGGCCGCCTGTCGCTGATTGTCGGCATTCTGCCGGTCATCCTGGCTTTCATCATCGGGACTTCGCTCGGCCTCGTTGCCGGCTATGTCGGCGGCAAGATCAATACTGCGATCATGCGCACAGTCGACGTATTTTACGCCTTTCCCTCGGTGTTGCTGGCGATTGCGATTTCGGGCGCGCTCGGCGCCGGCATCGTCAACTCCATCGTTTCGCTCACCATCGTATTCGTGCCGCAAATCACCCGGGTGGCCGAGAGCGTCACCACCGGCGTGCGAAACATGGATTTCGTCGAGGCCGCGCGAGCGTCCGGCGCCGGGGCTTTCACCATCATGCGCGTGCATATGCTCGGCAATGTGCTGGGCTCGATCTTCGTCTACGCCACCGGGCTGATCTCGGTATCGATGATCCTGGCTGCCGGACTTTCGTTCCTTGGCCTGGGCACCAAACCGCCGGAGCCGGAATGGGGCCTGATGCTGAACACGCTGCGCACCGCGATCTACGTCAATCCATGGGTGGCGGCCTTGCCGGGCGCGATGATCTTTGCGGTATCGATCTGTTTCAACCTGCTCAGCGACGGCATGCGCAGCGCCATGGACATCCGGAATTGATGCGATGAGCGAAACCACTCCCTTGGTCGATATGCTGGCGCCGATCGAGGATCGCGGCGGCGCCGCGCAGCCGTTGCTTCAAGTTAATGGACTGACAAAACATTTCCCGGTACGGGGCGATCTGTTCAGTGCGCGTAAAACAGTGCGCGCGGTCGATGATGTCTCGTTTTCGATCGCCAAGGGCGAAACCGTCGGGATCGTCGGCGAATCCGGCTGCGGCAAGTCGACCACCGCGCGGCTACTGATGCATCTGATGACGCGCGATGCCGGGGACATCATTTATGACGGCATGCAGGTCGGGCGTGCGCTGTCGCTGCGTGAGCTGCGCCGCGGCATGCAGATGGTGTTTCAGGACAGCTATGCCTCGCTCAATCCGCGCCTGACCATCGAGGAATCGATCGCCTTTGGCCCGAAGGTTCACGGCATGGCCGATGCGGCCGCGCGCACGCTGGCGCGCGAACTGCTCGGCAAGGTCGGCTTGCGGCCGGAAAACTTTGCTAATCGTTATCCGCACGAGATTTCCGGCGGGCAACGCCAACGCGTCAACATCGCGCGCGCGCTGGCCCTGTCGCCGCGTCTGGTTATCCTGGATGAGGCGGTCTCGGCGCTGGACAAGTCGGTCGAGGCGCAGGTGCTTAATCTCCTGGTCGATCTCAAGCGTGAATTCGGGCTGACCTATCTCTTCATCAGCCACGATCTTAACGTCGTGCGATACATTTCCGACCGCGTGCTGGTGATGTATCTCGGCGAAGTCGTCGAGCTCGGTCCGGTCGATCTGGTGTGGGACGCGCCGGCGCATCCCTATACGCGGGCGCTGCTGGCGGCGATGCCGTCTTCCGATCCCGACCATCGCACCGAGACGCCGCCGATTTCGGGCGATCCGCCCAACCCGATCGATCCGCCCTCGGGGTGCAGATTCCACACCCGTTGTCCTTTCGCGGAGCCGCTCTGCGCAAACGCGACACCAAAACTTAGCGCGGTCGATACAATGGGTCATGAAGCCGCGTGCTACATGGCGATACCGGGCTCAGGCCATAGCCGCGCGCCAGCAAAGGGAGCAGACGCTGCATGACAAGACCAGCACCGAAAGAAATCAGCGCGATCGCCGCCGTCGCGGGCCTTCCCGTCAGCGCCGAGGTCGCCACCCGTATCGCCAATTCCATCGGGCCGGCGTTTGAAGGCTTTGCCGCCGTCGCCGGCACGCTGCCGTTCGATCTGGAACCGGCGACGTTTGTCGTTGTGCAAGCCGGGAAAGTTTCGAAATGAGCACAGAACCGGCCCTGATGACGCTCACTGCGGTCGCGCAAGCGATCGCGCAGAAAAAATTCTCGTCGCGCGAAGTGACGCAATCCTGTCTCGACCGGATCGCGCAATGGCAGCCAAGCCTTAATGCATTCATGGCAATCGAATCCGATGCCGCATTGGCGGCGGCTGATGCCGCCGACGCTGATCTGGCCAAGGGCAACAATCGCGGCGTGCTGCATGGTGTGCCGCTGGCGCACAAGGACATGTATTACGACGCGGGCAAGGTGGTCACCTGCGGCTCGCAGATTCGCCGCGATTTCGTCGCGACGACCACGGCGACCGCGCTGCAGCGCCTGAAGGACGCCGGCACGGTTCGGCTGGGTTCGCTGCAGATGTCGGAGTTTGCCTACGGGCCGACCGGCCATAACGCGCATTACGGACCCGTGCACAATCCCTGGGACGTGGCCTGCGTCACCGGCGGTTCGTCGTCGGGATCGGGCTCCGCGGTGGCCGCAAGATTGACCTTTGCGGCGCTGGGCTCGGACACCGGCGGCTCGATCCGGATGCCGGCGCATTTTTGCGGCGTCACCGGGCTCAAGACCACCGTCGGCCGGATCAGCCGCGCCGGGGCGATGCCGCTGTCGCAATCGCTCGATACAGTTGGGCCGCTGGCGCGCAGCGTTGAAGACTGCGCGTTGTTGCTGGGCCTGATGGCGGGAGCCGATCCCGAAGACCCGACCGCGATCACAGGACCGGTGCCGGACTACGCCGCGGCGACGGCGGGATCGATCAAGGGTCTCACCATCGGCGTGCCCTCGGCGTTCTATGTCGACGATCTCGATTCTGAAGTGGCTGGAATCCTCGAGGCAACGGTCGCCGTGCTCAAGCGCGAGGGCGCCACGATCGTTCAGGTCGAACTGCCCGACCAGCGCCAGCTCACCGCGGCGTGCCAACTGGTGCTCGCCGTCGAAGCGGCGGCGTTTCACAAGCGTTGGATGATCGAGCGGCCGCAGGATTACGGCCCGCAGGTTCTGATGCGGCTGCAGAATGGCCTGGCTATACCGGGCGTATCGTATCTCGAAGCGGTGCGCTGGCGCGGTCCCGCTTTGTCGGCCTATCTCGCCGCCGTTGCCGGAGTCGATGCCGTGATTGCGCCGGTGGCCCCGGTCGCGGCTCCGACCATCGCCGAGAGCGATGTCGGCAACAGTCCCGACGCCGAAGCGGTGATCCAGCGGTTGACGCGATTCACCCGCCCGATCAATTATCTCGGGCTGCCGTCGCTCGCGATCCCCTCCGGCTTCACCCGTGGCGGCCTTCCCGTCGGAATGCAGTTGATCGGCCGCTCCTTCGATGAGGCCATGCTGTTGCGAATCGGCGCCGCGTTCCAGCGCGTTACGGATTTTCACGACCGGGCGCCGAAACTCGCATGACGAACCTCGTCGAAATATGCGACCTCAACATTCGCTTCAGCGGCGAGCGTACCGTTCATGCCGTGAACGATCTCAGCCTTTCGCTCGGCGAGGGCGAAGTACTGGGCCTGCTCGGCGAATCCGGTTCGGGCAAGAGCGTGACGTTGCGCGCGCTGATGCGGCTGTTGCCGAAGAAGCGGACGCAAATCTCGGGGAGCGTTCAGGTGCTGGGGCGCGATGTGCTGGCGCTCGATGATGAGGAATTGTCGGCATTCCGCGGCCAGACCGTTTCGATGATCTTTCAGGAGCCGGCGCTGGCGCTCGATCCGGTCTACACCATCGGCCATCAGATCGCCGAAAGCGTGATGCGTCATGAAGGCAAAAGCCATGGCGACGCGATGGCGCGCGCACTGGAAATGCTGGAAGTGGTGCGCATTCCCTCGGCCAAACGCCGGCTCGAGGCCTATCCGCACGAAATGTCCGGCGGCATGCGGCAGCGTGCGATGATCGCGCTGGCGCTGGCCTGCAAGCCGAAAATCCTGCTCGCGGACGAGCCGACCACCGCGCTCGATGCCACCGTGCAGATCCAGATTCTGCTGCTGTTGCGCGAGCTGCAGCGCGAATTCGGCATGTCCGTCATTTTCGTGACTCACGATATCGGTGTCGCGATCGAAATCTGCGACCGGGTGGCGGTGATGTATGCCGGTCAGATCGTCGAGCAGGGCACGCTGAGCCAGATCGTGCGCTCGCCAATTCATCCCTATGCGCGGGGCCTATTGGCCTCGACCGTTCACGGCGCCAAGCGAGGCCAGCGGCTGGAAACGATTCCGGGCACGCCGCCCTCGCTCGACAAGGCGCCGGTCAATTGCTCGTTCGCGCCACGCTGCAGTTTTGCCGAAGCCCGCTGCCTGGAGCAATTGCCGCCCAACGTGCCGATCGGGCCGGACAGGATTGCCAGATGCATCCTGGCGGAACGTGCCGAGGCCGTTGCCGCCAGTTAATCCGTCGAATCTGGCCCTGATGCCGCAAAGCGGTAAATCCCGTTTGCCCGCAAATTGGAGTCGTCACATCCCTCAATTATAGATAGGTTTGTGCCGAGCGCGCAGGGATGGCGTGCATCAAGGGGGGAGTTTCCAATGCAAGGCGAAGGTATTCTGGTTACGTTATTTGTCGGTCTGGTTGCGGGCTGGCTGGCCGGGAAGGTCGTGCGCGGCGCCGGTTTCGGGATCATCGGCGATATTATCATCGGTATCCTCGGCGCGTTTATCGCCGGGTGGCTGTTTCCGAGGCTTGGCTTCCACATCGGTGGTGGCATGGTGGCGGAAATCATTTATGCCGCAATCGGTGCGATTGTGCTGCTGCTGGTCGTGCGGCTTATTCGTGGCAGAGTCTGACGCCGCAAAAAACGTAGCTCTCATAAATAAAGGAGGCCGTCCTGACGGGCGGCCTCCTTTTGATTTGTTCTAGTTGATTTGTTCTAGACCGCCTCGTCTTATTCGACGACTTCGACGATCCGATGGGTGCGCGGATCGACCAGAACGGTACGGTCGTTCACGACCGTATAGCGATATTCGCGGACGCCATATTCCGGCGGCACATCGTAATAGGTGACGCCTTGCTCGGGCAGGACGGCGCCGATCCGAACATCCTCGTTATATCGATAAGAAGGGCGATGCTGTTCGACCGCGTAGCTGCGGAAGCGCGGGCGCTGATCGACGCCAAGGATTCCGTTGACGCCGCCGACCACACCGCCGATGACGCCGCCGACGACGGCTCCGACCGGACCGGCGGCTCGTTCGCCATCTCGTGAGCCGCGCTCAACGCCATTGGGGACGCCTTGCTGCGCCTGCGCCATAACGGGCAGGGCCATTGTGACGGCGAGGGCAGTAATTCCGATAAAACGGCGGATCATGGTATCTCCCGGGAGTTGTTGGCTGAGGTGGTGACCCAACTCATCGGAGCCCATTAGGTTCCGGAACCAGTGGCGTATCCGTGATTTTCCGGTGATTTCAGCCACTTTTCTGCCTGCAAATGCGCCCGAGGCGTTTAGGTTAACGTGACTTCAAATGGACGCTGACGGCAAAAATCGGTAATAACAGTGCGGCGCACCCGTTTTGGAATCAGGGGCCGCGCCCCCATAAAGAGATCAGAATTGATGGCAGTTGCTCCCGGTGTCCGGCGTTCCGAACTCGGTGACGCACTGCGCGCGTGCCGCAATGCATTCATCGGCGTCGGGCTGATGAGTTGCATGATCAACCTGCTTTATCTGACCGGCTCGCTGTTTATGCTGGAGGTCTACGACCGGGTGCTTCCCAGCCGCAGCGTACCGACGCTTGTCGGCCTCGCCATCCTCGCCAGCGGATTGTACATCGCCCAGGGCATTCTAGATCTGCTTCGCGGGCGAATCCTGGGGCGTATCGGCACGTCGCTTGATGAAGCGCTCAATGCGCGCGTGTTCGACACCATTGTTCGCCTGCCATTGATCGTCGGCGGCCGCAATGAAGGTCTGCAGCCGCTGCGCGATCTCGACAATGTCCGCTCGTTCCTCGGCAGCATGGGGCCCGGTGCGTTCTTCGATCTGCCATGGCTGCCGTTCTATCTGGCGATCTGTTTTGCCTTTCATGTGATGCTCGGCCTGACCGCTTTGGTCGGCGCGATCATCCTGGTGACGCTCACGGTCGTGACCGAGTTCCTGTCGCGCGCGCCGGCGCGCGAGGCCATGGGGCTCGCGGCACGGCGCAACGACATCGCGACCACCAGCCGGCGCAACGCCGAAGTGCTGGTTGCGATGGGAATGGCCGGGCGCCTGACCAAACGCTGGAGCGAAGCCAACGAGAAGTATATTGCGGGCAATCAGCGCGCCAGCGACGTCACTGGAGGTCTCGGTGCGATCGCCAAGGTCCTGCGCATGGTGTTGCAATCGGCGGTGCTCGCAGTCGGTGCCTATCTGGTGATTCATCAGGAGGCGACCGGCGGCATCATCATCGCGGGATCGATCCTGAGCGCGCGGGCGCTGGCGCCGGTCGATCTGGCCATCGCGCATTGGAAGGGTTTTGTGGCCGCGCGCCAGAGCTGGCACCGCCTCAACAAGCTGCTCGACTCCTTGCCCGCCCGTAGTGTGCCGACCTTGCTGCAAAGCCCGTCGAGCCGCCTGTCGGTCGAGGCCGTCAGCATCGTGCCTCCCGGCGATCAGAAGATTACCGTTCAGGACGTCACCTTCGCGCTCGAGGCCGGCAACGGGCTTGGCATTATCGGGCCGAGCGGATCCGGCAAGTCGTCGCTGGTGCGCGCGCTGGTCGGGGTGTGGCAGCCGGTGCGCGGAAAAGTGCGAATCGACGGCGCGGCGCTCGATCAATGGTCGTCCGACGTGCTCGGCCGTTACGTCGGCTATCTGCCGCAGGATGTCGAGCTGTTCGCCGGCTCCGTCGCCCAGAATATCTGCCGTTTCGATCCGGAAGCCAATTCGCAAGGAATCATCACGGCGGCCAAGGAGGCCGGCGTCCATGAGATGATCATCAAGATGCGCGACGGTTACGATACCCAGATCGGCGAGCAGGGCACTGCGCTGTCCGCCGGTCAGGCGCAGCGCGTGGCCCTGGCGCGGGCGCTGTATGGCGACCCGTTCCTGATTGTGCTCGACGAACCCAATTCCAATCTCGATACCGAAGGCGATGAGGCGCTGACCCGGGCCATTCGCGCGGCGCGCGAGCGCGGCGCAATCGTGGTGGTGGTCGCGCATCGCCCGATCGGCATTGAAGCGGTCGATCAGCTTCTGGTTCTGAAGGACGGCAAGGCGCAGGCTTTCGGTCCCAAGGAAGCCGTGCTGGGGCAGGTGTTGCAGCGGGTCACGCCGCCTTCCCCGATCAAGATCGTCTCCGAAGGGGGAATAGCCAAATCATGAGTGGCAGCGAAAAACCCGACGCGCGGTCTTCGATACGGCTGCATCTAATCATCGGGCTCGCGGTGGTTCTGGTGCTCGCCGGCGGCCTTGGCGGTTGGGCATCGACCGCCGAGATTTCGGGCGCGCTGATCGCGCCGGGCTCGATCGTGGTCGATTCGAACGTCAAGAAAGTGCAGCATCCGACCGGCGGCGTGGTTGGCGAATTGCTGGTGCGCGACGGCGACCTTGTCAAGGCCGGCGACGTGGTGGTGCGGCTCGACGACACCGTCACCAAGGCCAGCCTCGCGATCGTCACCAAGAACCTCGACGGGTTGCTGGCACGCGCGGCGCGGCTGCAGGCCGAACAGCAGGGCCTCGAAAAAATCGTATTTCCGTCAGCATTGCGGGACCGTGCCAGCGACCCCGACGCCAAGAATATCATCGCGAGCGAGGCCAAATTATTCGAGGTGCGCACGACAGGGCGAACCGGCCAGAAGGCGCAATTGCGCGAGCGCATCACGCAGCTGAACGAAGAGATCGGCGGCCTGATGGCGCAGGAGAAGGCGAAAGACCAGGAAATCGCCCTGGTCGAGAAAGAGCTCGCGGGCGTTCGCACGCTCTATGACCAGCATCTGGTCCAGATTTCGCGTCTCACGGTCCTTGAGCGCGACGCGGCCCGCCTCAACGGCGAACGGGCGCAGTTCATCGCACAGCGGGCGCAGGCCAAGGGCAAGATCACCGAAACCGAGTTGCAGATCATTCAGGTCGACAAGGATCTGGTCAGCGACGTCTCGAAGGATTTACGCGAAACCAACGACAAGATCGGCGAGTTCGTCGAGCGAAAGGTGACCGCGGAAGACCAGTTGCGCCGCACTGATATTCGCGCCCCGCAGGATGGCATGGTGCTGCAGTCGACGGTGCATACCGTCGGCGGCGTGATTACCGCCGGCGATGCCATCATGATGATCGTGCCGCAGGCCGACGCGCTGTCGGTCGAGGCCAAGGTCAACCCGCAGGATATCGACAAGCTGCAGATCGGCCAGAAGACGCTGCTGCGGCTCTCGGCCTTCAATCAGCGCACCACCCCGGAATTGAACGGTGTGGTCTCCCGCGTCTCGCCGGACGTCACCACCGATCAGCGCACCGGGCAATCTTATTACACGATCCGGGTTTCGATGCCGGCGGACGAGATTGCCCGCCTCGGCGACGCCAAACTGATCCCGGGCATGCCGGTCGAGGCCTTTGTGCAGACCGGTGATCGCACCATGATGTCGTATTTGATCAAGCCGCTGAGCGATCAGTTGATGCGGGCGTTCCGGGAGAAATAGGGCTTATCCCGTCGTCGTCCCGACTTTTTGCTGTGCGAAGAAAACGTAGGGTGGGCTAAGCGAAGCGAGCCCACCACCTCAAAGGTCGTTGGTGGGCACGGCGCAATGCGCCTTTGCACACCCTACAAGTCCTGCTTTAGCGATAGATCACGCGGTATGGGTCCCGGCGTTCGCCGGGACGACGTAAGAAATCACCGCGACAAATTCTGCAACAGGAAATTCAACGCCGTCGCCGCGAACACCTGCATGTTGCCGAGCCGGTCGTTGCTGCCGGTCTCCAATGTCATCACGCCCGATTCCGGTCCGGCGATGCCCAAGCAGCTATGGCCGGCGGCGTCGCCGTAGCGGTTGCCGGTCGGGCCGGTCGCGCCGGTTTCGGACAGGCCCCAGTCGGTCCCAAAGCGCGTGCGGATCTGGCTCGCCAGCAATTTGGCGTAGGGCTCCGACGCCGAACGAAGTCCTTTCATCGCTTCATCGGGAATATCCGCCAGAAGCCGCCGCGCATCGCGCGTGTAGACCACAGCCCCGCCGAGGAAATAGGCCGACGCGCCGGGCACCGCGAGCAGGCTTGCCGAAATCAGCCCGCCGGTCGAGGATTCCGCAACCGCAATGGTCTGGCGCCGTTCGATCAGTTTTGCAGCAATCTTCTCGGCAATCGCAACGAGGTCTTTCATTTCTAGCCTTTCTTGTCGGCGAGCGAGTGGTACACCACGCGAATGAAATTCTTGCTGGCGAGTTCGGTGGGTGCCCATTTGGCGTCAAGATCGGCGAAGGGTTTGGCCGCCACCACATCGTCCTCGCTTTTGCCTTCCTTGACCAGCTTGGCCATCCGGTCGCGCGCGGCGACCAGCATGGCCCGGTATTCCACCAGCACGGCCCTGTCGGCGAGCGGGCCATGGCCGGGAACGATCCGGCTTTTAGCGTTCACCAGCTTGAGATAGGCGTCGGTGGCCGCGATCATTCCCTTGATATTGCCGCCATTGGCGAAATCGATGTTGGGGTAGCGGCCGTTGGTAAAAGTGTCGCCGGTCGACAGCACATTGGAAGACTTGAACCAGACGTAGGTATCGCCGTCGGTATGGGCATTCTCGATATGCCTGAGGTCGGCGACGCGGCCCCTGAGCCGGATATGAAAATTGCCGGTATAGGTCTTTGTGGGCAGTGCGGCGTCCGGCACCGGTGGCACCTTGGCGCCGGTGAGGCCGTTGGTGGTTCCGGCCGCGAGCCGGTTCTTGACATTGATCTCGGAGACGACAGCCGCGCCATCTCTGGCAAAGGGTTCATTGCCGCCGGTGTGGTCGCCGTGGAAATGCGTGTTGACGAGATATTTGACCGGCAGGTTCGAGACTGTCGAAATCGCCGCCTTGATCTTGTCATGCAGCGGAGCGTATTCGCCGTCCACCATGATGATCGCGTCCTTGCCGACCGCGACCGTGATGTTTCCGCCCTGGCCTTCGAGCATATAGACGGTGTCGCCGAGATCGGTGGTCTTGATTTCGACCTTGGAGAAATCAGGCGGCGGTGGCGCGGCCGGCGGCTGCTGCGCGATGGCGGCGCCTGCCAGCATCAGCGTGGTTGCGACAACGGCTAATCCAGTCCGAAGCATGAAAATCTCCCCTCTTGCGTTCTTGTTTGGATTGCTTTGCTTGCGCCAGCAATCACGATTTTAAACATGCCCCATCATCTGCCGCTCCCGCGCATAACGCACCAGCGCGACGTAACGATAGATACCGTGCACGAATTTACCGTAGGGCATGGTGATGAACAGCGAAAACACCACGCCGAGATGTAGCGCCAGCAACGGTCCCATCGCCGCCGTGTCGCGGCACAGTAATAGCGCGAGGCCGGTCAAACTGGTCAGGAACAGCATCGCGATGAACGCGACATCCATGCCGGTGCGGGCCTGATCGACCAGCACGGGATCGCGCTTGAATTTCTCCGCCAGCAGGCCGACGGGGCCGATCAACAATCCGATCCCGCCCAGCGTGCCCAGCACCACCGGCAGGTCCCACCACGGATACGGCGCTTCACGCGCGAGGAGGTAGTGATACAGCGTCGCGACTGATGTGGCGGCAAAGCACAGCAGGAAGCCGTAGAAGGTCAGGTGATGATAGACCTTGCGCCAATCGCCCGGGCGTTCGTCCTCGTTGACGCAGCCGACGCCGCCGCCGTCGAGATAGCGCAATTGGCCGGCGTCTTTCATCGCCTGCCAGAGCGACTTCGGCTCGACCCGCCTGCCGACCGGCTCGCCGATATCGCGCCAGAAAGCGCGCACGCCCATCGCCAGTGCTATGATCGCATAGAGCAGTGCCGCCGTGAACAGTACCGCCATCGCATTGTGCGGCATCAGCGCGTAGAACGCGCCGGGTCCGGTGTGGATGCCGTAGAGAACCTGACGATCGTTGAGCGCCGCAAAACCGAAGATAAAGGCCGCGACGCTGAGCGCCGCGATCAGGCTGATGGCGAGACCATTGCGCGCAAACAGGCCTGAAAACGCCGCGGGCCAGGCATAGGCTGCGTAGGAATCGGCGCGCGCGATTGCCAGCGTTTGGGGGACATTGACGTTGAATTCATGTGGCGGCGAGAACTGACAATCCGTGTAGCAGGCGCCGCAGGCGTGGCAGAGATTGGCGAGATAATTAAGATCGCCGTCGGAAAACGAGCGGCGCATTTCCATCGCCGGGAATACCGCGCACAGGCCCTCGCAATAGCGGCACGAATTGCAGACCGTCATCAGCCGGTCGGCTTCTTCGAGAATTCTGGTTCCGTGCATCTGGCGCCGCTTTCCGTTGAGAATGGCTCAGGGGTTTTTCGTCAGCCCTTTGCCTTCCAGCCACGCCTGGATCAGCCCGGCGACTTCCGCATTGTTCTTGTCCATCATCATCATGTGCGAATTGCCTGATATGCCGGCCTTGGGCAGATCGACCACTTCCGCGCTGCCGCCCGCCGCTCGGATACTTTCGGCGAAGGCAACGCCGGTGGCGCGGATCTTCGGCCAGCGCGAATCCCGCTCGATGTAATCGCCGTAGACGAACAATGTCGGTATGGCTTTCAGCACATCGGCCTTCGCGGGATCGCCGACGCCGGCGGGTTCGATCGCGATCAGCGCCTTCACCTTGTCGGGCCGCGCCTGCGCCGCCTTGAAGCCGAAGGTGCCGGCCTGGCTGTGGAACATGATGACGCACGGACACACGCGATCGATCTCGGCGATGTAGGCCGCGATCGTCGCGTCGTCGTTGGTGGTCCAGCGTGGCACGTTCTGCTTGGTGAAATTCTCGTAGCCTTCGTTGGGAAACTGGCTGCCGGGCATCAGCTTGCGTTTCGTCGGATCGGGATCGTAGGAATTCGGACCGTCGCCGATGCGAAACCGTTCGAACGGATTGGCTGTCGTGAGAAATACCGGTTCGCTTTTGAAGATATCGGGATATTGCGCCCAGCCGGCGCGGCCGCGCTCGACGGCGTCTGAGTTATAGACGCTCCAGCCCTTGCGCAGGAAATAATTCAGCCAGCCTTCGCGTCCGTCCGGCGTGGTTTCCCAGGTGACGCCCGTGAGGCCGCCGCCATGCCACATCAAGAGCGGATAGACGCCCTTCTCGTTGGCCGGTAGAAAATACTGCACATACATCTGCTCGACCTGATAGGTCCCGTTGGGATCGATCTTGGCCGGCACGCCGCCGGGCGCGAAGGTGAGTTCCCTGATGGGCTTGCCGGTGATCTCGACAAGGCGGCCACCGACATGAAAGGAGCCCATGTCGCGCAACGCGATCGGCTCGGCGGCGATCGCCGCAACCGACGTGGCAAACGTCAACGCGGCCACGAAGATCAGCCTGGAAAAGTGCGACATCTTCCCTCCACCGATTGCGAGCTTAGTTCTTTGCATTTTGTGCCGCTTCCCGTCCCGCGATACGTCCGAACACGCTGCCGATGGTCATGCCGATGCCGGCGGCGTAGCCCTTGCCGAGCACATTGCCGGCCATGATCTCGCCGGCCGCGAACATGTTGGCAGACGGCTTGCCGTCCTTCATCAGCATCCGCGATTGCCGGTTCACGCGGGTGCCCAGATAGGTGAAGGTGATGCCGGGCCGCACCGGATAGGCGAGATAAGGCGGCGCCTCGATCTTGCGCGCCCAATGCGTCTTGGCCGGCGTGACGCCCTCGGTGCGGCAATCGTCGAGGATGGTATGGTCGAAGGTGCCGGGCTGCACCGCGGCGTTGAAATCGGAGACGGTCTTCTCCAGCGCTGCCGCGTCGAGGTTGAGCTTTGCAGCCAGCTCGGCCACCGTGCCGCCGGCGATCGGCGGAAACAGCGTCGGCATGAAACTCGTCACCACGCTGGAATCGAAAATGATGTAGGCGATCTGGTCCGGTTGGGCTGCGACCAGCCGGCCCCAGATCGCATAACGCTTTGGCCAGATGTCCTCGCCCTCGTCGTAGAAGCGCGCGGCGTGCTTGTTGACGACAATGCCGAACACCACGGAATCATGTCGCGTGATGATGCCGCCGTCGAATTTCGGCGCGCGTGCGTCGATCGCGACCGCGTGGCATTGCGTGGGGTCGCCGATTTCCTGCACGCCGTTGGCCAGCAGCATTTTCAGGATCGAGCCGCGGTTATAGGGCGTGCCGCGGATCAGGAAATTGTCGGCGGCGTCGCCCCAATATTGCTTGAGCCATTCGATGTTGGCCTCGAAACCGCCGGCGGCGGCGACCATCGCCGAGGCGCGAACGCTGGACGCGGCCGTCGCCTTGCTTGAGCGCGGCGGACAGAAACATGCCGTCGGCGATTTCCAGATCGAGCACTTCGGCGTCGTAGAGCACGTCGATGCCGAGCTGTTCGGCGGTCAGATAAAGCGCGTTGAGCATCGCGCGGCCGCCGCCGAGGAAGAACGAATTGGTGCGGCCGAGGCTGAGCGTGCCGCCCAGCGAGGGTTGCCAGCGCACGCCCTGTTCGACGATCCAGTTCAGCATGTCCTTGGACTCGCGGATCATCATGCGCGCGAGTTCTTCGTCGGTCTGGCCGCCGGTGACGCGCTGCAGATCTTCCCAGAATTCCTCTTCGGTATAGGGCCCGGTGAGGATGTCGGTCGCGGCGTCATGGGCGCAGCGCATGTTGCGGGTGTGGCGGGTATTGCCGCCGCGATAGAATTTCGGCGCGGCTTCCAGCACCAGCACCGAGGCGCCGCCGCGCCGCGCGCTGATCGCGGCGCACAGCGCGGCATTGCCGCCACCGATCACCAGCACGTCGTATTTACGCGTCAAATCGACCATGCGATGTTGTTATCTTGTTTGCATGGAAATCAAAACCGTCATCCGGGCAAGGCGATCCGCTTGCCCGGCATGACTTAGCCTGAGGCCGCAACCGCCTCCTGCGCGGCCATGGTCTTGCCGCCGCGATAGACCGTCAGCGTCGGCGATGATGCCGAGCGCCGCGCCGAACATCAGCCAATACGCAGGCGAGGCCTTGTCCTGGCCGGTCATGGCGATCAGTTTGGTCGCGACAAAGGGAGTGGACGTGCCGAATATGCCCGCAGCCAATGCGAACGCGATCGAGAAACAGGTGGTGCGGACATGTGCCGGTACGATCTCGACCAGGCATCCCAGCATCGTGCCGCTGTAGACGCCAAAATAGAACGAGAACATCATTTGGACGGCCAGCAGCTTTCCGAACGTGGGCGCTGCCGCGAGCCAGGAAAGCGCAGGATAGGCAGTCACGAACGCCAGGGCTGCAATCGTCAGCAGCACCGGCTTGCGGCCGATCCGGTCGGAAAGCGCGCCACCGACCGGATTCCAGATGAAGTTCGTGACCGCAACGAGAAGGGTCACGAGCAATGTCCCGGTCGGCGAGAGGTTGAGCTGTTTGCCGAAGCCGGGTGCATACACCGTGATGAAGTAAAAGGTCGTCGTGGTCAGCACCGCGATCATCATGCCGAGAACGACAATGCGCCAGTTCGCGATCGCCGAAGCAAACACCTCGTTCGCGGTCGGATGTTTCTTCATCGCCAGGAATTCCGGCGTTTCTTCCAGCGATCGCCGCAACATGAAAATGACGGGAATAATGAGGCAGCCGATAAAGAACGGGATGCGCCATTTGGCGATTCCGCCGATGGAAGCCAGGAAGGTGTCGCCGGGAATGCTCTCTCTCAGGATAAAGCCGATGGTCGCCGCGACAAAGATCGCGACCTGCTGGCTGGAAGACTGGAACGAGGTGTAGAAGCCGCGATTGCCGGGCGTCGCGATCTCGGAAAGATAGACCGAGACGCCGCCCAGTTCGACGCCGGCGGAGAACCCCTGTATCAGCCGGCCAATCAGCACAATGATCGTTGCGGCGATGCCGATGGATGCGTAGGCGGGACAGAAGGCGATCACCACGGTGCCGAGCGCCATGAGCGCGAGCGTCACGATCAGGCCCTGGCGGCGGCCGATGCGGTCGATATAGGCGCCGAGCACGATCGCGCCGACCGGGCGCATCAGCGCACCGAGCCAGAATACGCCATACGCATTGAGCAACGCCGCGGTCTCATTCGTGGCGGGGAAGAACGCCTTGGCGATATCCTGCGCATAAAAGCCGAACAGGAAGAAATCGAACTGCTCGAGGAAATTGCCGCTGGTGGCGCGCAGAATGGCGCCGATGCGCGATTTGAGCTGCGGCGGTTGCGAACTGGCCGATGACGATACCACTGACTTCTCCCCGTTGTCCGACGCCGGGCGCGAACATCTGCGCCGGGCGAGACAGTTGCTCTGTCTTCTCGCCGCAATCTGCCACGTTGGCGCGGCGTGACCAACCGGAAAACGCCGAAAATATCGAGCGTCCAGATCCGGACGTCGCGCGGCAGCATGAATGGCAGCGCCGCGCTTAACTGTCTTCAGTTGCCCTGAACCGAGGTCGTCAGCCATTGCCGAAACGCCGACAGTTTGGGCGAATCGGCTCGGGACAGCGGCGAGACCAGATAGAAGCCGGCGTCCGCCGGCAGCGTGATCTTGAACGGAACCACCAGCCGGCCCTTGGCGATATCGCCTTCGACATAGGAGGTTCGGCCGATCGCGACGCCGATGCCGTCGATCGCGGCCTGCACGGTCATCAGGTCAGATCGAAGGTCAGTCCCGGCTGGTTCGAGATGTTGGTCGGCAGGCCGGCGGCGGTCAGCCACAGCCGCCAATCGTCGTCATGGCGCCGGCGCTGGTGTGCAGCAGCACATGATTGGCGAGATCCTCCGGGCATCGCAGCGGCCTGGGGCCCGTCAGCAGCGCCGGACTGCAGACCGGAAACAACTGGTCGGCCATCAGCCAGTCGGCGCGCACGCCCGGCCATTGGCCGCGGCCGTAGCGGATCGCGGCATCGACGTCGTCGCGCTTGAAAATCGACCAGGCTGGTCGAGGTGGTGATGCGGACATCGATGCCGGGATGGGCTTCCTGAAACGCGGACAGCCGCGGCAGCAGCCATTTTGCCGCCAGCGAGGCCAGCGTGGAGACCGTCAGCACGCGGTCGTTGTCCTTGCGCAACAGCCGGTCGGTGGCGAGCCGCAGATCGTTGAACGCCGCGCGGATGCCGGGAAGATAATCCCTGGCTTCCGGCGTCAGCGTCAAGCGCGCGGTTCTGCCGGACGAACAGGCGAATCCCCAGTTCCTCCTCCAGCCGCCGGATCTGATGGCTGATCGCGGTCTGGGTGACGTTCAGCTCGGACGCCGCCACGGTGAAGCTCAGATGCCGGGCGGCGGCCTCAAACGCGCGCAATCCATTGAGCGAGGGCAGCCGGGCGGTCATTTACCGGATTTCTCCCCATATACATGAGTTTATATCATCCGAAGCGGAACAAAGTGTCGTTTGTCGAAATCCGCGATAACGCCGATATTCCGCTGCAGAAAGTTAGCTTTAGGAGGTCGAAATGTCCACCTGTTCACCTCAAGCGATGACAAATCATCATGAGTTGGGGCTTTTCGCCCAGCTCAGCGAAACCCTCCATGTCTGGCGTGAACGCCGGCGTCAGCGGTCTGAACTGGCCCGGTGGACCGACCGCGATCTGCACGATGTTGGCCTGTCGTGGAGCGACGTCGCTCGCGAAGCCGAAAAGCCGTTTTGGCGGGCTTGAATGCAGCCAAGGCTGGCGTCGCCTCAGAAGAGGGACGCCAGCCCGAAACGTCTTTTGCAGATCAAAGGAAGCTCGAAATCAAAGGAAGCCTGCGATGACCGCGCTTCGTCTCGATGACCTCCGGCAACATTCGGACATTCTGCGAGCTTGCGTTCCGGCGAAGCCGTTGACGGTGCGCTTTGTCGAGCCGCGGGATGCCGAGGCGCTGCAGGATTATTTCCGCTGGCTCTCGGTTCGCTCCCGCTACAACCGCTTCCTTGGCGCGATCAGCGAACTGCCGCCAGTCCGAGCTCGATCATTTCATCCATGTCGGCGAGCACGATCGCTTCAGCGTCGATCGCGGTCATGACGATCGATGGCTGTCGAGACCATCGTCGGCGAAGCCCGCTATGGCTTCGAGGCCGATACCGCGAGCTTCGAGTTCGGCGTGTCGATCGACGACCGCTGGCAGGGCCAGGGCATCGGCTCGGCGCTGCTGAGGAATCTGGAATGCCGCGCCGCCGCGTTTGGCGCCGACGCGGCTGTTCGGCGATACCTTGCGCTCCAACGACGTGATGATCGGGCTTGCGCGCAAATCCGGCTTCGCTTTCACGCCGAGCCCCGGCGACTGGAAGCTGGTGCGTTTCGAAAAACGCATCGACGTCGCGCCGCAGGACATTCCCTGCGCCAGCTGGAGGATCGCGGCGGCTTCGCGCGAGACCGCAGCCGTTTCGTTGGCGGGCTGAGCTGACTCAGCGCCTTCAATTGCCCTTGAACACGCTTTGCGCTTTTCGATAAAGGCCTGCACCGCTTCGCGGTGATCCGATGTCATGGTGGTGCGGATCAGGCGTTCGGCCTCGTGGTCGCGCGCGGTGGCGAAATCGAACAGCAGGGCTTCGTCGAGATTGTCCTTCATGTAGCGCAGCGCGATCGTCGGTCCTTCGGCCATCGATTTGGCCAGCGCAAAGGCTTCGTCCTGCAGTTTGGCGTCCGGCACCACGCGGTTGACGAGGCCGATCGCCTCGCATCGGCGGCATCGACCTTGTCGGCGGTGAACATCAATTCGCGCGCCCGCGAGGTGCCGACCAGCCGCGTCAACAGCCAGGCGATGCCGTAATCGCCGCTGAGGCCGACCCGCAGATAGCCGGTGGAGACGAAGGCCGATTCCGCGGCGATGCGGATATCGCAGGCCATCGCGATGGCAAGGCCGGCGCCGGCCGCGGGGCCGGGCAACGCCGCGATGGTCGGCTTGCGCACCGAGATCAGCGCGCCGGTCAGCAGGCGCTGCCGCTCCTGCAGGTCGGCGACCTTCTCGTCATAGGACATCTCCAGTTTCTTCTGGTCGCGATGCGCGCCCATGCCCTTGACGTCGCCGCCGGCGCAGAACGCGGTGCCGGCGCCGGTGATCAGCAGCGCGCCGACGTCGGGATTCTCGCCGCAGGTCTTGATCATGGTGCGCAGCGCCGGCGTCAGATGGTCGGACAGCGCATTGCGCGCTTCCGGCCGGTTCAGCGTGATGATGGCGACGCGGTCGCGGATCACGCAGAGCAGTTCGTTGGTGCCGGTGTCGATGGTGGTTTCGGTGGTCATGTTGGTCCCCCGCGTTGCTCGTCGATTCTCGCGTCATTCCGCGAAGGCGCGATCCAGCAATCGCAGCGCTCCGAAATCTCGGCATCTCGGAATACTGGATCATCCGCCTTCGCGGATGATGACGCTCGCAATGACGTGCGCATGCTCTAAAACTTCTCCACCCAGGGCCGCAATTCCAGTTCCCAGGTCCAGGCGCTGCGCGGCTGTTGCAGCACGTTCCAGTAGCTCGAGGCGATGGCGTCGGGATCGAGCATCGAATCCGGCTTGTCGGCGGGCTCGACGCGCGCCGCGCTGCGGATGCCGCCGTCGATGACGAAATGCGCGACGTGAATGCCCTGCGGCGACAATTCGCGCGCCATGCTCTGCGCCAGGCCGCGCAGCGCGAACTTGCCCATCGCGAACGGCGCCGATTGCGGATAGCCCTTGACGCTGGCGGAGGCGCCGGTGAACAGGATCGCGCCGTGCTTGTTCGGCAGCATCCGCTTCACCGCCTGCTGCGCCACCAGAAAGCCGCCGAACGCGCTGACCGCGATCGCCTGCGCGACTTCGGCCGGCACCAGATCGACGAAGGCGCCGCGCGCCCGGCCGCTGGCATTGTAGACGACGACGTCGGGCACGCCGATTTCGCGCTCGACCAGGCCGAACAGGCGCTCGACCTCGTCGGGGTCGGTCGCATTGCAGGCAAAGGCGCGCGCGCCGGTCTCGCTGCAGAGCGCGCCGAGCTTTTCGATCTTGCGCGCCGCCAGCGCGACGCGGATGCCTTCGCGGGCCAACAGCCGCGCCAGCGAGGCGCTGAGGCCTTCGCCGGCGCCGACGATCAGGGCGGTCTTGTATTTCGGCGTTTCCATGGGTGATCCTTGAGGCGGCGGTTGTAATGAAAATTGCATCTGGCCTTGGCCGGGCAGGGGCGACAGTCCGGCATTCGATGTGCGATAGTTCCCGGAAAACAGATGTGGAAACGAACAAGAGAATTCAATGCAGCCGGTCAAACATAATCCCATTGCAAATTCAGCAGACCAGCCGGGATTGCTCGCGCCCGACACCTCGGGAATGAATTTCTACCGGGCCGATCCCGCGCTGACGGATCTGCTGCGCATCCATCTGCCGGACGCGCTGTTCCGCCATATCGAGCCGCATCTCGATCGGCTGGGCGCGCTCGCCGGCGGTCATCTCGACGAATGCGCGCGGCTCGCCGACCGGCACGTGCCGGTGCTGCATCAGCGCGACCGCTTCGGCCGCGACGCGCAATGGATCGAATATCATCCGGCCTATCGCGAGCTGGAGCGCGCCGCCTTCGGCGAGTTCGGCATTCACGCGATGTCGCTGCGCAAGGGCATTCTGGGCTGGCCGGACAAATATCCCGTGGTGGCCAAGCACGCCTTCACGTTTCTGTTCAACCAGGCCGAGTTCGGCCTGGGCTGCCCGATCAATGTCACCGACGGATGCGCCAAGCTGCTGGCGAATTTCGGCGACGAGGCGCTGAAGGCCAGATATCTCGACGGCCTCACCCAGACCGACATGAGCAAGCTGACCCAGGGCGGCCAGTTCATGACCGAGAAGGAAGGCGGCTCCGACGTCGGCAAGCTGACCACGACAGCGGTGCAGGAAGGCGATCACTGGCGGCTGTCGGGCGAGAAATGGTTCTGCTCGAACGCGGACGCCGAAGTCGTGATGCTGCTGGCGCGGCCGCAAGGCGCGGTCGGCGGCACGCGCGGCGTCGGGCTGTTTCTGATGCCGCGCAGGCTCGACGACGGCTCGCCCAATCACTACCGGATCGTCCGCCTCAAGGACAAGCTCGGCACCCGCTCGATGGCGTCGGGCGAGATCAAGCTGGAAGGCGCGATTGCCTATGCGGTCGGCAAGCTCGATCGCGGCTTCGTGCAGATGGCCGAGATGGTCAATTCGTCGCGGCTGTCCAACGGCGTCAAATCCACCGCGCTGATGCGGCGCGCGCATCACGACGCGATGACGGTGGCGCAAAATCGCGTGGTGTTCGGCAGCCGCATTCATCGATCTGCCGCTGGCGCGGCGGCAGTTGATGAAAATCATGCTCGCGACCGAGCAGGCGCTGTCGATGAGTTTTCTCACCGCCGACGCGCTCGACCGCGCCGAAGCCGGCAGCCAGGACGCCGCGGCGCTGTTGCGCATTCTGACGCCGACGCTGAAATTCCGCGCCACGCGCGATGCGCGCAAGGTCTGCGGCGATGCGCTGGAGATGCGCGGCGGCATCGGTTACATCGAGGAATTCGCCACCGCGCGGCTGCTGCGCGACGCCCATCTCGGTTCGATCTGGGAAGGCACCGGCAATATCGTCGCACTCGATGCGCTCAAGCGCGCGGTCGGCCGTCATGGCGCCGACGCGGCGCTGGCCGCCGATCTGCATGCCCGGCTCGACGACAGCGCCAATGTGCCGCAGGCCTGGCGCGATCGCCTGCGCGGATTGACCGATCGCGCCGTCGGCTTTGCCCGCGAGGTGGCCGGGCGCAGCGAGCAACGAAGCCGAAGCGCGGCGCGCCACCAGCCTGCTCTATCATGTCGCGAGCGCGGTCGCGCTGGCGTGGGAGGGCGGGCGCATCCACGAGATGCGCGGCGATGCCCGCCGGTTGTTGTTGTCGCGCATGGTGATCGATCACCGGGTGTCGGCGAGCGATCCGTTCCGGCTCACGGAAAATGCGCAGCAGCGCGCGATGACGGACCATCTGCTCGGCGAGCGCGCGGTCGGCATGGCCGAGATTGGTGAGTTGCTTGTCGCGGCGTAGGCATTATCGGCGCGCCCTCAGCTACGCCGCGCCGATCAGAATGCCGACGGCGAGCACGATGACGCCGCCGAGCACGATCTGGAACACCGCCTGCAGGAACGGCGTGTCCATGTAGCGCGCGCGAATATAGGCGATGGCCCACAGCTCGAAGAACACCACGACGCCGGCGATCGCGGTCGCGATCCAGAACGCGTTGGCCCAGGAATCCGGAACCAGATAGGGCATGGTGTGGCCGAGGCCGCCAAGCGCCGTCATCACGCCGCTGGCCGCGCCGCGCAGCCAGGGCGAGCCGCGTCCGGTCAGCGATCCGTCGTCGGACAGCGCTTCGGCAAACCCCATGCTGATGCCGGCGCCGATCGAGGCGGCGAGGCCGACCAGAAACGTCTGCCAGTTCTGATGCGTCGCAAAGGCCGCGGCGAACAGCGGCGCCAGCGTCGATACCGATCCGTCCATCAATCCGGCCAGGCCCGGCTGGACATATTGCAGCACGAACACCCGCCGCCGGGTCTTGTCTTCTTCCGCGCGCACGTCCGGCGACTAAGAATCTTGTCGGTCAGTTTGGCCGCGATCGTCTCATGGCCCTTTTCGGCTTCGGCGAGATCGCCGAGCAGCCGGCGGACGCCGACATCCTCGGCCTGCTCGGCGGCCTTGATGTAGAATCGCTCGGCCTCGAACTCCATCGTCCCGACTTCCTTGCGGATGGTGTCGAGCGACAGGTTCTTGGTCAGCCAGATCGGGCGGCGGCGCAGAAATCCCCGGACATTGTCGCGGCGGATCGGCGGCAGATGCTTGCCGAAACGCTGCTCGTACAATTCCAGCAGCCGGTGGCGATGGCCTCTTTCCTCCTCGGCCATCTCCTCGAATATCTTGGCCGATTCCGGATAACGTTCCGCGAGGTCCTCCGCGAAGGTCATGTAGATGCGGCTGTCTTCCTCCTCCGAGGAGATCGCAACCGCCAGCACTTCCCGCTCGGTCAAATCAGCGAAATTCTTCACGACCAGCCGCCTTTTTCTCAATTTAGAATAATTCTAAATTGTATATAAGCGGCAGTCGTGCGGAGGTCAAATCATTCAGCGGCCCGCGCCGCGCAGAAAATCCAGCAGCAGCCGGCTTACCTCGGCAGGCTGCTCCTGCTGCACCCAATGGCCGGCGCCGTCGACCAGATGAGCAGCCGAGCATGCGGGTGCAGGCGGTGGTCTGCATGGTCTCGAACACGCCGGGGCGCTGGTAGGTGCCCCAGTCCTGCTTGCCCGAGATGAAGCAGGAGGGCACGTCGATGCTGCGGCCCGAACAGGTTTCGAGTTCGGCGGTGAACGCGCCCGAGGTGCCGCAGCGATACCATTGCAGGCCGCCCTGGAATCCGGTGCGTGCATATTCGGCGCTGTAGAACGCGAGTTCGCGGTCGGGCAGCCATGTGTTGGCGGCGATCGCTTCCGCCGACGGCATTTCCGCGGCGACGGTCTCGGCCATGTCGTGCGCGAGATCCATCACATAATAGGTCGGCAGTTTGGCCAGTTCGGTCGCGGTCCAGCCCTGCAGCGGATAGGGCTTGTTGGCTTTCCAGTCGGCGCTCTTGTGATGGTAATAGGCGCGCAGGAAATCATGCACGCCTTGCGGCGCGCGCTGCATGTCGGCATTGGCCTCGCGGGTCGAGTAGTACCATTGATAATGCTTGCGCGGCCGCGGCAGTGCCGCGAGGTCGCGATGCACGGGATCTTCCGGCTTCGGCTTCGCGGGCTTGTCGGCCGTGTTGAACGGCAATCGGCGGCGGGCCTGCGAACGGCGCGCTCATCAGCGCGACCGATCGAAACACATCGGGCCGCACCAGCGCGCACCATGCGGCGACCGAGCTGCCGAAATCATGCCCGACCACGGCCGCGACGCTGCGATAGCCGAAGCGCCGAGACCAGCCCGAGCGCGTCGCGCACCAGATTGAGCAGCCGGAACGAGTTGAGGTCGCCGTCGTAATCGGCGTCCCAGCCGGTGGTGCGGCCATAGCCGCGCTGATCCGGCGCGATCACGTGATAGCCGGCCTCCGCCAGCGCCGGCATCACCTTGCGCCAGCTGAATAGGCCAGTTCGGGAAAGCCGTGCAGCAGCAGCACGCAGGGCCGGCCCGGCGTCTCGAAGCCGGCTTCCAGCACATGCATGCGCAGGCCGTTGATGCCGTCGACGAAGCGCGAGCGGATGCCGGGAGGGAGCGGGATGTCGGGGAAGATCGATTTTCTCAATCACAGGCTGGGTCTCCTCATGGTGAGGAGGCGCGCAAGCGCCGTCTCGAACCATGTGACGGGTATCGCTCATCCTTCGAGACGCGCGCAAGGGCGCGCTCCTCGGGATTGAGGTCCGGAAAAGACGATCTACAGCCGCTCGACGATCGTCACATTGGCCATGCCGCCGCCTTCGCACATGGTCTGCAGGCCGTAGCGCTTGCCGCGCTGCTTGCAGCGCGTGGACCAGCGTGGTCATCAGCTTGGTGCCGGAGCCGCCGAGCGGATGGCCGAGCGCGATGGCGCCGCCATTGACGTTGAGCTTGGCCGGATCGGCGCCGGTGGTCTTCAGCCACGCCGTCGGCACCGAGGCGAAGGCCTCGTTGACCTCGAACAGGTCGATGTCGTCGATCGACATGCCGGCCTTCTTCAGCGCGCGCTTCGGTGGCGGGCAGCGGCGCCTCCAGCATGATCACCGGATCGCCGCCGATCACGGTCATGTGATGGATGCGCGCCATCGGCTTGACGCCGAGCGCCTTCAGGCCCGCTTCGTTGACGACCATCACGCCGGAGGCGCCGTCGCAGATCTGGCTGGCGTTGGCGGCGGTGAGCTTGCCGCCCTCCGGCGATCAGCTTGACGCCCGATGCCTTCGAGGCGTGGCGTCGAAGCGGATGCCTTCGTCGATCGTGTGCGTGTCGGTCGAGCCGTCGGCGCGGGTGATCTCGCAGCGGAACGATCTCGTCCTTGAACTCGCCGGCCTGCGTCGCCGCGATCGCGCGCTGGTGGCTCTCATAGGCGTAAGTCGTCGAGTTCGTCTTTGGAGAGGCCGTATTTCTCGGCCATCATCTCCGCGCCGGTGAACTGGCTGAACTGGATGTCGGGATAGCGCTTCTCGATGTTCGGGCTCTTGTAATGGCCGAAGCCGTTCTTGGCCGGCAGCGACGACGGCGAGGCCCATCGGCACCCGCGTCATGCTCTCGACGCCGGCGGCGATCACGACGTCCATGGTGCCCGACATCACCGCCTGCGCGGCGAAGTGCAGCGCCTGCTGCGACGAGCCGCATTGCCGGTCGATCGAGGTGCCGGGCACGCTCTCCGGCAGCTTCGAGGCCAGGACGGCGTTGCGCGCGATGTTGTTGGACTGTTCGCCGGCCTGCATCACGCAGCCCATGATGACGTCTTCGATCTGGCCGGGATCGGCGCCGGTGCGCTCGACCAGCGCGTCCAGCACGGCGGCGGCCAGATCGGCCGGATGCCAGCCCGCGAGGCGGCCTCCCTTGCGGCCGCCGGCGGTGCGGGCGGCAGCGACGATATAGGCCTCGGCCATGGGCGTTCTCCCTGATTGTTATTGGTCGGTTTGTTTGAGGCCGGATTTAAGTGGCGTCCGAGGATTTAGTCAATCAATCAATTAACTCTTGAGTGCGGCGGGTTCATCGGCTTATCTGCAGGTCTCATTTCCGGCAGGCGTTCAGGGCAGTTATGGGATCACAATTGAATACCGGCATACGGCCAGGCTCGCGCCCACGAAAAACACCACCGCTGAGAAATTGCTCGTCGCGGCGAGCGAGCTGATGATCGAGCGTGCCGGTATCGAGATTTCGCTGAGCGACATCGCCCAGAAGTCCGGCGTCAACGCCGCACTGGTGAAATATCATTTCGGCAACAAGGACGGTCTGTTGCTGGCGCTATTGGCGCGCGATGCCGCGACCGAAATGGCGCAACTCGATTATCTCTGGGCGCAGCCGATTACGCCGACCGCGAAACTGAAACTGCACATCGCGGGCATCATCCGGGCCTATCACCAGTTTCCCTATATGAACCGGCTGATCCACTATCTCTTGCACGAGAGCAATGGGCCCGCCGCCGACGAGGTCTCCAAATTCTTTGTCGCGCCGCTACTGGATTTTCATCGCCGGCTGCTGGCGGAAGGCATCAAGGCCGGCGAATTCCGCAAGGTCGATCCGGTGCTGTTCTACACCAGCCTGATCGGCGCCTGCGATCACCTGTTTTTCGGGCGGCGCGCGATGTCGCGCGCGACCGGCGTCGGGCCGGTCACCGACGAAGTCTGCCGCCAATATATCCGCCACGTCGAAGCGCTGATTTGCGGCGGCTTGTTGACGAGGGGCGAATAGCGAATGTCGAGCAGCGGATAGACTATCGATTTTTCCATTCGCCACTCGCTATTCGCCACTTGCACAATAAAAGACACACAAGGGAAGCTTCAAGGAAAGGTTTACCCCATGCAGTTGAAAGATGTTGCCGTTCTTATCACCGGCGGCGGTTCCGGTCTTGGCGCCGCGACCGCCCGCGCGATGGCTGCCAAGGGCGCGAAAATCGCCGTGCTCGATCAGAGCAAGGAGAATGCCGAGAAAGTCGCCGCGGAAGTGAAGGGGGTGGCCGTCGTGGCTGACGTCACCGACGAGGACGGCGTCAAGGCGGCGATCGCGAAGGCCGAAGCCGCGCATGGCATCGCGCGCGTGCTGATGAATTGCGCCGGGATCGGCGGCTCGCAGCGCATTGTCGGCAAGGACGGCGTCTATCCCCTCGCCAAGTTCGCCCGCATCATCAATGTCAATCTGATCGGCACGTTCAACGTGCTGCGGTTGTTTGCGGAGCGCCTGCTGACCGAAGCCCCCATCGGCGAAGAGCGGGGCGTCATCATCAACACCGCGAGCGTCGCGGCCTATGAAGGCCAGATCGGCCAGATCGCCTATTCGGCCTCGAAGGGCGGCGTGGTCGGGCTCACGCTGCCGGCGGCGCGCGATCTCGCCCAGCACAAGATCCGCGTCAACACCATTGCGCCCGGCCTGTTCCTGACACCGCTGTTGATGGG
The DNA here is from genome assembly GCA_963790595.1 of uncultured Alphaproteobacteria bacterium. Taxonomy (GTDB): domain Bacteria; phylum Pseudomonadota; class Alphaproteobacteria; order Rhizobiales; family Xanthobacteraceae; genus Bradyrhizobium. The sequence continues at coordinate 284,582 of CAWBPE010000003.1, forward strand.
GCTCAGCGAAGAAGCACGCACGAGTTTGGGCGCACAGGTGCCGCATCCGGCGCGGCTCGGCGATGCCTCTGAATACGGCAATCTTGCGGTTCACATCGTGGAGAACGCGATGCTGAACGGCGAGACCATCCGGCTCGACGGCGCCATCCGCATGGCGCCGAGGTAGTTTTTCTTCCCCTCTCCCCTTGTGGGAGAGGGTGGCTTGAATGAGCGCGCGAATTCAAGACGGGTGAGGGGTCACGGTCTATCGATGGAAAGTGACCCCTCACCCAACCGAATCTGCGGCTAACGCCGGTGCTGCCCTCTCCCACAAGGGGAGAGGGCACGCAATTGACACCGGACTCGCTGGTGCAGGAGCGAGATAGACAAAGGCACCCCGTCATGAATTTCGATTTCTCCGACGAACAAAAACAACTCCGCAACGAAGCGCGAAAGTATCTCGCCGAGCACTGCTCGTCCAAGGCGGTGCGCGAAGTGCTCGACGGCAAGGAGCCGTACGATCGCAAGCTCTGGAAGGGCCTCGCCGGCATGGGCTTTCTCGGTGTCGCGATCCCCGAGGAATTCGGCGGCGCGGGGGCCGGGCATCTCGAACTCTGCGTGATCGCCGAGGAGATGGGCCGCGCGCTGGCGCCGGTGCCGTTTTCGTCGACGGTCTATCTGGCGGCGGAAGCCATCCTGATGGCCGGCGATGAGGCGCAAAAGCAGAAATGGCTTCCCTTGCTGGCATCGGGCGGCGCGATCGGCACGCTGGCGCTGTTCGAAGGCAAGGGCAATCCGTCGCCCGAGGCGATCAAGCTCGCGGCGTCCGGCGGCACCTTGAACGGCGTGAAGAAGCCGGTGCCGGACGGCGCCATCGCCGATGTCGCCGTCGTTGCCGCGCGCACCGGCTCGAGCGGGCGCGAGACCGATATCTCGCTGTTTCTGGTCGACATGAAGGCCGAGGGCGTCGAGGCCAAATCGCTGACCAACATCGATCCGTCGCGCGGCCAGGCCGAAATCACCTTCCGCAATTGCAAGGCCGAGCCGCTGGGTCGCTGCCGGCGAAGGCTGGAGCATTATTTCGCAGGTGCTCGACCGTGCCGCGGTGCTGATGGCGTTCGAGCAGGTCGGCGGCGCCGACCGCGCGCTGGAAATGGGCCGCGACTACGCGCTCGATCGTATTGCCTTCGGCCGGCCGATCGGCTCGTTCCAGGCGGTGAAGCACATGCTCGCCGACATGTATGTCTCGGCGACGCTGGCGCGGTCGAATTGCTATTACGGCGCCTGGGCGCTCTCGACCAATGCGTCGGAACTGCCGGAAGCCGCCGCCGCGGCCCGCATCAGCGCGACGCAGGCGTTTCAGCATTGCGCCAAGAACAACATCCAGGTCCATGGCGGCATGGGCTTCACCTGGGAGTTCGATTGCCACATGTATTACCGCCGCGCCAACGCGACCGCCTTGGGGCTCGGCAGTCTTTCCTATTGGGAAGACGCGCTGATCGACCGGATGCGCAAGCGGAACGCGGCGTGAGTTTGACGACCGTAGGATGGGTAGAGCGCGAAACCCATCACAACGACGACACTGCAGGATGGGTATCGCTGCGCTCACCGATCCTACGAAACTACGAAGGAGGACGGTCATGAATTTCGATGACACCCCGCAGGAAGCCGCGTTCCGCGCCGAAGCAAAAGCGTGGATCGCGGCCAACGCGCCGAAGCAATATGAAGAGGAATTGAAAAAATCCTCGCTCGGCCGCACCGAGCTCAAGGGCGCCAATCTCCTCGAGGTCGCAAAAGCCTGGCAGAAGAAAAAGGCCGATGCCGGCTGGGCCTGCCTGCACTGGCCGAAAGAATATGGCGGGCGCGGTGCGACGCCGATCGAGCGCGTGATCTGGCAGCAGGAAGAGGGCGCGTTCGGCAAGCTGAGTTATGTGTTCATCATCGGCCACGGCATGTGCGGTCCGACCATGATGGCGTTCGCGGGCGACGACCAGAAGCGGAAATACCTGCCGCCGCTGGCGTCGGGCGAAAAGATCTGGTGCCAGTTGTTTTCCGAACCCGCCGGCGGATCCGATGTCGCGGGCCTGCGCACGCGCGCGGAGAAGAGCGGCGACGGTTGGATCATCAACGGCCAGAAAATCTGGACCTCCGGCGCGCATTACTCGGATTACGGCATTCTGCTCACCCGCACCGATCCCGAGGCGCCCAAGCACAAGGGGCTCACCATGTTCTTTCTGGACATGAAGAGCAAAGGCGTCGAGATCAAGCCGATCAAGCAGGCCAATGGCCAGTCTGACTTCAACGAGGTGTATTTCACCGATGTGAGAATTCCGGACGTGCAGCGGCTTGGCGCCGTCAATGACGGCTGGAACGTGTCGCTGACCACGCTGATGAACGAGCGGATGTCGATCGGCGCGGGGGTTGCGACCGGTTTTCCGGAGCTGTTTGAGTTCTGCAGCAATCTGATGCTGGAAGACGGGTTGGCGATCGACGACCGCAATGTGCGCTCGAAACTCGCGCAGTGGGCGGTGCGCGCCAGCGGGCTGAAATACACCAGCATGCGCGCGATCTCGGCGCTGTCGAAAGGCGAGCGCCCGGGCCCGGAGAATTCGATCGGCAAACTGGTCGCGGGTTCGATGATCCAGGATATCGCGGCCTATGCGATGGATCTGCAGGGCGCAGCGGGCGTGCTGAGCGGAGCCGGAGATGCGGAGGCCGCCGGAAAATTCCAGGCGATGCTGCTGCGCGCGCCGGGAACCCGCGTCGAAGGCGGCACCGACGAGATCATGCGCAACATCATCGCCGAGCGCGTGCTCGGATTGCCCGGCGATATCCGGGTCGACAAGGATGTGCCGTTCAACAAGATACCGACCAAGGGTAGGGGTTAGTTACGGCCTCATCCTGAGGAGCCGCGCGAAGCGTGGCGTCTCGAAGGATGGAGAGACTCATGGTTCGAGACGGCGCGAGAGCGCCTCCTCACCATGAGGGAGATACTGGAAACCTAAGAGGCCCGCCATGAATTTCGATGACACCCCGCAGGAAGCCGCGTTCCGCGCGCAGGCCAGGGCCTGGATCGACGCCAACGCGCCCCGGCAATATGAGGCCGAACTGTCCAAGGCCTCGCTCGGCCGGATCAGGCTCGAGAAGGCTGACATCGTCGAGGTCGGCAAGGCCTGGCAGAAGAAGAAAGCCGAAGCCGGCTGGGCCTGCCTGCAATGGCCCAAGGAATATGGCGGCCGCGGCGCGACGCCGATCGAGCGCGTGATCTGGCAGCAGGAAGAAGGCGTCTACGGCAAGCTGACGCAGGCGTTCCAGATCGGCGAGGGCATGTGCGGGCCGACCATGATGACCTATGGCAGCGAAGAACATAAGCGCCATTATCTGCCGAAGCTCGCCGCCGGCGAACAGATCTGGTGCCAGTTGTTTTCGGAGCCCGCCGGCGGATCGGATGTCGCCGGCTTGCGCACCCGCGCCGAAAAGCAGGGCGACAACTGGATCGTCAACGGCCAGAAGATCTGGACCTCAGGGCGCGCATTATTCCGACTATGGTCTTTTGATCACGCGCACCGATCCCAACGTGCCCAAGCACAAGGGATTGACGATGTTCTTCCTCGACATGAAGAGCAAAGGCGTCGAAGTGAAGCCGATCAGGCAGGCCAACGGCATGCAGGAATTCAACGAGGTGTTCTTTACGGATGTGGTGATTCCCGATCACCAGCGCCTCGGTGCGGTCGGCGATGGCTGGAACGTGTCGCTGACCACGCTGATGAACGAGCGGATGTCGATCGGCGCGCGGCTCGCGACCGGCTTTCCCGAGATCTTCGAGTTCTGCTCCAACTTCATGACCGAGAACGGGCTCGCGATCGACGATCGCGCCACGCGCTCGAAGCTCGCCAGTTGGGCGGTGAAAGCAAGCGGGCTGAAATATACCAGCTACCGCGCGGTCTCGGCGCTGTCCAAGGGCGAGCGTCCGGGCCCGGAAAATTCGATCGGCAAGCTGGTCACGGGCGCGATGCTGCAGGACATCGCGACCTATGCGATGGATCTCGAAGGCGCCGCCGGCGTCTTTACCGGGGCGGCGGAGGAAGAGGCGCGCGGCCAATTCCAGCAGATGCTGCTGAACGCGCCATCGATACGGATCGCGGGTGGCACCGACGAAATTCTGCGTAACATCATTGCCGAACGCGTACTCGGGCTGCCCGGCGATATCCGCGTCGACAAGGATGTGCCGTTCAACAAGATCCCGACCAAGGGCCGGTGAATTTTCGTGTCCCGGACGCGGTGCAGCGTGTAACGCTGCTCCGCAGAGCCGGGACCTGCTAGCAGATGGTAGCGTGGACCCCGGATCAGCAGCGCACGCCATAGCGTGTCGAAGACGCGCGTTAACGCGCTTATGGCACGCTGCACTGCATTCGGGGAACGACTTCAAGAAGGCTGTAATGTGATGGACGACAAAGTCGATACCGCAGCGCCAATCGCTGTTCTCGAAGCTTTGCTGGGCGAGCGCTATTCCTGCCGTGCCTACCGGCCCGATCCGGTGCCGCGCCCGATCATCGAGCGCATGTTAACGGCGGCGCAGCGCACTGCGTCGTGGTGCAACAGCCAGCCGTGGCAGGTCGTGATCGCAAGCGGGGCGGCCAAGGAACGCTTTCGTGCAGCGATCTACGCCGCGGCCAGTTCCGGCGCGCCCGACGATGGCGACTTTTCGTTTCCGCGGGAATATCGCGGCGTCTATCAGGAACGCCGCCGCGAAAGCGGTTTCCAGCTTTACAACACGCTCGGCATCGCGCGCGGCGACCGGGCGGCCTATGCCAGGCAGTCGCTTGAGAATTTCAACTTCTTCGGCGCGCCGCATGTCGCGATCATCCACAGCGACGAAGCGCTCGGGATTTATGGTGCGATCGACTGTGGGGCTTATGTCGGTAATTTTCTCCTGGCCGCGCAGGCGCTGGGCCTCGGCGCCATCCCGCAGGCGGCGCTGGCGCATCAGTCCGGATTGATCCGGCGTCATTTTGGATTAGGCGACGACCGGCGGGTAGTGTGCGGGATTTCGTTCGGCTTTCCGGACCGGGAGCACAAGATCAACAGCTATCGCACCTCACGCGCGGGGATTCCGGAGACCGCGACGTTTGTGGATGAGTAGAGGGCGCGAAGCGGCTTGTTCCGTCCTCATCCTGAGGAGCGCGTTCTTACGCGCGTCTCGAAGGATGGCAGCGAGTCCATGTGTTGCATCCATCCTTCGAGACGCGGCCAAGAGGCCGCTCCTCAGGATGAGGCCGGAGCAATGGGATGGAGTCCGCTCGCGCCATCCCATCAAAACCTCGGCGGCCGTTTCTCCGCGAACGCCTTGATGCCTTCCTTGATCTCGGCGCCGCGCATGCTGTCGCGGGCGCGCTGATCGGCGGCGGCGATGTCGAGTTCGCCGCGCGCGAATTCGTTGATAGCGCGTTTCATGCCGCGCATCGCGACCGGCGCATTGCCGGCCAGAATCGTCGCTAGCCGGTCGACTTCCTCGTCCAGCGCCTCGGCCGGCACCATCGAGGTAAGGTAGCCGATCCGCAGCATCTCGGCGGCGCTGATCTTTTGCGCGGTCAAAAACAGTTTTCGGGCGTTGTCGGCGCCGAGCCGCGATACGTAACGCCGGATGCCGCTGGTGTAATAATGCAGGCCCAGCCGCGCCGCCGGCATGAACATCTCCGATGTATCGACGCCGATGCGGAAATCGCAGGCCAGCGCCAGATCGGTCGCGCCGCCATAGACCCCGCCATTGAGCCGGCAGATGGTGGGAACGCCGAGATCCTCGAGCCGGTTGACGACCACTTCAAATGCTGATCCCGCGCTCGTCTCTTCGACGGTACTCGTCGCGCGCTCGGTGATCGAATTGAGATCATAACCGGCGCTGAAGGCGCGGCCGGTGCCGGTGAGCACCAGCACACGAATGGTTGCCGCGGATTCGATCCGGTCGAACAGCCTGAGCAGCGCGTTGAGGTCGTCGGGCTGCAGACGGTTGAGATGCTTCGGCCGGTTAAGCCGGATGGTGGCGCGGGCGCCATCGATTTCGAGCCGCGGCGTCGTCGCCGTCTCGGCGGTTTCCGGCATGGTTTTCTCCATTGGATTTGCGCATGATCTTTTCGGAAAACCGGTTCCCGCTTTTCCGAATCATGTTCTATTTATTTTCCAGCGCGCGCCGCTGAGCTTCCGCGTCGATGGTTTCTACGAGATCGGGATGCCGTGCCATCAGCATGCGAAAGTCCACGAGATCGAGCACCAACAGCCGCGACACCCGCGTGGTGGTGATATTGGCAGAGCGCAGACTGCTGCCGAGCAGCGCCATCTCGCCGAAAAAGGCGCCCTCGCCGAGCGCGACTTTCTTTCCTGGTAGATCGACCTCGACCTCGCCGGAGGCGATGAAATACATGCAGTCGCCGGTCTGCCCTTTGCGAATGATCATGGTGCGTGCCGGCAGGTCCATGGTGCGCAGCATATGCGTGACATCGGCGATCGCCGCCGGGCCGAGGGCGGCAAAGAACGGCACCTTGCTGACCGATTCCCAGGTTCTGAGGAAATTGTCGCGGCGGGTTTCCGCGGCGAATCCGGTCGCGAGGATACCAGTCCAGAGCCCGAACACGCCAAGGCCGCAGATCATCACGGCGGCCGCCACCACCCGGCCAAGCGGAGTAACCGGCACGACATCGCCATAACCCGTTGTGGTGAGGGTCGCGACCGCCCACCACAGTGCCGCAGGCACGCTGCCGAAGGCGGCCGGCTGATAATCGCGCTCCAGAAAATGTTCCGCCACCGAGGCCACGAACAGTACCATCAGGAAAATCACCAGCACGCTTAATAGCGGCCCGGATTCCACCACCAGCACCCGGCGCAATTGCCGCAAGCCGCGAATCCCCGGGATCACCTTGAGCATCCAGGCGATAGAGAGCAGCCAGGCGGTCTTGGGCTCTACGCCAAGGATCATGGCCAGCGGTACCGCGATCGCGGCGGCGGCATCGATCAGGCCGCGGCCCGATGTCGCATAGGTCCATCCGCGTTGTGTCTGAAAGGCGTGACGAAGCCGCACGGCCCATTCGAACACAAAGAAAGCCAGGCAGGCCCACAGCAGCGCGTCGACCCAGTGGTGCGCGGCCTCATAGGCGGGATTGACCGTCAGTAGAACCATCATCGCGACGCCGGTCGAAATCGCGACATAGGCCGCTTTGGTCAGGTTGCGGCCGGTCGTTGCGGCCACAAATTGCTCAAACGGCTTGGTCATTGGAAGGTGGCGCCTGTCGATGGAATGAACTCTGATCGGCCATGCCTGGCATGACCGCGCTGCAAAGTGCCCGGGCCGGGCAAGGCCGTCAACGCTGGCCCGAAAACAGCGTTATCGCCGGACCGGGAATGGCCTTCAAGACGCGCCATGAACGCCATCCCTTATGCCCTTACGCGCTTTGCGCTGACTTCACGATCACGACATTGTCGTCATGGCCGGCGTGCCGCTTCAGGCTCTCGCGCCGCATGCCGATCTCGTCGCGCACCAATTCATAGCCGAGCTTGAACGTATCCAGCCCGTCGCTGGAGATGGTGCCGTCACGCAGTCCGATCACGACACTTCGCAAAATGGTCTCGAGTTCGTCCTGTAGCTTGTCGAGCGCTTCCATCGTGGTGACCTGGGCGGTTCTCTCGCCGATGTCAAGAATGGCGGTCGCCAGTTCGCTGGCCTTCTCCGGTGCGATCCGCGTTACCTTGGTATAGAGCCCGGCAAAGATCGAACCGATGATGCCGAGCGTGGCGACGGCCAGATACAACAGGTCGCTGTAGCGCTCGAGGAATGATTTTCCGGTGTCGTTGATATATTCGGCGACGCCTTGATGCGCGACGATGAACGCGTTCTTGTCGACGTCGGCCGGTTCGATCTTCGAGGCGAAGCCGTTGTCCAGCGCGAGTTCGGCCTTGTTTTCGTAAATCGTGCGCGCGAGCTCTCCGGCCGTATTCGGTGACATCGTGGATTGCGCGACCAGAAGCCATTGCAGCCCGACCGTATCGAGATCGTCATCCGGCAGCAGCGGCGCGGAGGACAGCGTCCCGGTCGCCAGCGTTTCCTCCGAGATGCCCGGATTTCTCCGGATCAGCGCCTTGGATTCGTCGATCGCGTTCAAGGTAAACGCGCCGCGCCTGGCATATTGTTCGAAGGTCTTGTCCTTCACGATCGACGAGGCATGCGCGATCGCGATCACCGCGCCGTAGCCGCCCGGGGTGAGGAGTTTGTCGAGCGTCGAATTCGGCGGCGCCATCTGGACTTTTGCGGCGGCGTCGGGGCCATCGGGAATCTCGAGGATGTGGCGCACGAACGCGGCGTTGGTGTCGCCGTCGGCCAGTACCGCGATCTTCTTTTTCTTCAGCTCCGCGAGCGAAGCGATCTTCTTGCTGCCCGGACTCATCAGCAGCAACACGTCGTGTTCGAGGATCGCGAGCGCCCGGGCGCGGGGCGGGATCCTGGCGTCGGTACGCAGCACCGCAAGATCGGCGTCCTTGCGATCGAACTGCGCCAAGGCCTTGGTGTTGTCGGTGTTCGACACGATCTTGATGTGCAGCCGCGAAGAGGCATTTTTGAGCATGGCGGCAAGCCTCGAGGCGAAACGGGCCTCAGGGCTGTTGGCGTTGCCGACCGCGAAGGTCAGCGTTTCGGAATTCCGCAGCCAGATGCGGCCGCCCCACACCGTTGCAACCGTCAGAATCAAAGTCAGTGCGGCAAACAGCAGCATCTGTCGGCGATTGCTTGCAACAACGCGTGCGCGCGGGGCCGAAGGCGGCGGTGGGACTTCAGCACTCATGCTCATACCCGTATTCCGGGCGCCGGGCCGTTATGCCGGCGCCGAGGGCCGCCCGAACGAGAGCGTAAATATCTAAAAAAGAACAGTAATTTTCCTATTTGCGGATGATATCCACCCGCGCGCGGATTGCAAATCAGGCGCTCGGGTAACCTTACCTTTGCGGCTTATCCCTTGCGGCCTGCCCCTTGCATCTTGAATCCGTGCAGAACTTGTGCCGAAGCCGAGTCGTGGCGCCATTGGGCCACACTTGGCGTTTTTCGAGTTCCGCACAGGTGCATTCTGTTTCCGGAGATGTCATAAATAACCAATACCGGTCGAATTGCCCGGGTTGAGAAGAAGTGGCGCGCAACGCCTCCTGTCCTGCTCGTGCCTTTCCCGTAGTCCCATTGAGGGCGTCAGCTTTGTCGTTTCCCCCCATGTCGTCGTCGGTTCCGGTAGGCCTTCTGATCGGATGGATGCTGCTGCTGACCTTCAAGCACGTCATCGCGGATTTTGTGCTGCAGACCTCCTGGATGGCGATCGGCAAGGATCAAAAGACCGGATGGGCGCTGCCGCTGCTGGCGCATTGTCTGGTGCATCTGGCCGTTGCGACGGCGTTGATCCTGGCGATCGCACCGCGATTCTGGTTTGTCGCGGTGATCGATTTCGTCATTCACATCATCATCGACCGCGCCAAGGGATTATGCGCCTCGAGCTTCGGCGTGACGATGGAATCAGGACATCCCTGGTTCTGGACGCTGATCGGTGTCGATCAGGCGCTGCATCATCTCACGGGATTTGGTCTGTCGATCTTCATGGCGGCGAACGGCTGATCCGATTCGCTTTCGCATCCCGGACAAACACGATCATCCGATGCGGTCCGACATCGTGCTCGATCGGAATCCAACCCAGCCCTTCGTAAAAATCCACGCGCTGTGGCCGCGCGCATAAATAGGCACGTTCAAATCCCAGCGCGAAGCAGTCTTGCGTGGCGCGGTTGACCAGCGCGCCACCGATACCGCGCTGGCGCGCCTGCGGCTCGACCCATACCGCGGCGATCCACGGCGTCAGCTGCGGACGCTCCGCGAGATCCGATGGGATGACCGAGGCGGTGCCGAGAAACGAATCGCCGTCATGGGCCACCAGCGCCAGCGGAATTGGCGAGTCCGTCAGGTTTTCCCGCAGGCGGCCGGTAATGAGGTTGAGCGGATGGTCCGGCTTCCACCATGCCTGCCAGATCCGATCGGCGACGGTGTCGAAAAACCCCGGTCGCTGCCGCAGGTCGGAAATCGCAAAGGGAAGGGGCATCGCGGCGACCATAGAACTATCCCGGGCCCGTTTCATCGGAGAAAATACCGGGGTCGGCGAGGGGCTGGGGGGTCAATGCCACCGCGCCGCAGCGCCGCCGAATCACCGCGGCGCCCGTCCGGGTCGAGGGTTCCGTTCAAGTTACCGCGGGCTCCCCCCGTAGCACTACCGGGTCCCGTGGTTAACCCTTCGTTAGAGAATTGCGATGCATCCTGCGCATTGGGAGATATTGCAAATGTTTTCAAGCCGGGACGCCTTCGAGAACGATTTTTGCCCCGTCCGAGACGAATTACTCGGTGAGATGTATCGCGCCAACGAAAACGGCTTGCCGCAGTTGGTGGAGAGCGTCTCTTCCGAAGTCCGGGCGATGCTGGCGCTGTTCTGTTACCGCCGAAGCCACCTGCATTCGCTGGCGGTCTCGATCGCCGCAAGCTGCAGCGAGCGCGAACTGATCCAGTTGGGCGGCCGCGTCGGTTCCACATTATATGCGCTGTCCCGCGAAACACCGGCCACGCGCTCTTCGACGTCGTCGGCCTATGGCAATCGCAAGCCGATCACGCTGTCGACCAAGCCGCTCAGCACGTTCTCGCCGGTTGACGACGAACTCGACGAAGATCTCGCCGAAGCCGTCACGGCGTAAGTTCGATTTAGCGATGACGTAGGGTGGGCAAAGCGCTAGCGTGCCCACCATCTGACATCCGTAACATCGCTATGGTGGGCACGGCGCAAGCGCGCCTTTGCCCACCCTACAATCCGAATCACCCCAGCACCGCCAACCCGTGCCGTTTTCGCGCCATCGCGCATTCGGGGTCGCCGGGCATGCAGGTCCGGCAGACTTCCGGCCGTACCGCATAGATCGTGCAGGCGGTGGCCTCGCCGACCTTGCCGGATAGCGCCGAGCACCGGTCGCCGTCACAACGCATGCCCGACAGCCGTTCATTGACGAATTTTTCCGGAATCAGATCGAGCGCCGAATCATCCTCGGTGGTGAAGCGGGGCCAGTTCGCCGAATAGGCACAGCAGGCGCCACAGGCCTGGCACGGGCTGTCGGCATTTACTGAGGGGGTGCTGGTTTCCATAGCTTCCGTTTAGAACATGATCCCGCAGGCTGAAACTGAAAAGGCGCGTCAGACGTCGCTCGGTTGTTCCCAGACCAGGCTCCGGCGCCAGCGGGCTTTAAGCAGGTCGCGCCGCTCAGGGTATTTTTCGTCGAGATGCTGGGCATCGACCACGCGGTCGGTTCGAAAACTGCGGAAATCCTTGCGCAACTCGCACCAGGCCGCGAGAATCCGCACCGCTTCGTGATAGCCGATCGCGATCGGCCAGATCGTGCGATCACTCTCGCGACCATGTTCGTCGCGGTAGCGCAGCGTGATTTTCTTGCCCTCGTGAATCTGCGCGCGCGTGCGCGCCATGTCGATGCGGTCGGGCTCGCGGCGCCAGTCCGGCCGGGCGCGGCTGGCAGGCTCCAGCACAAAGGGTCTCAATCGGTCCGGGACGGTGTCCGCGATCTTGGCCATCAAATCTTGCGCGGCTCTTGCCAGCACCGCGTCGGCATGTCCCGCCACCCATTGCGCGCCGAGCACCGCCGCCTCGATCTCGTCGGGGGTGAGCATCAGCGGCGGCAGGTCGAAGCCTTTCTCCAGAATATAGCCCATGCCGGCCTCGCCGCGGATCGGCACGCGCTGCCCGATCAGGGTGGCGATGTCGCGGTAGATCGTCCGCTTGGACGTTTCCAGCTCGGCGGCGATCGCATCCGCGGTCAGCGGCTTCCGGGTGCGCCGGAGCACCTGAATGATCTGAAACAACCGGTCGGCACGTCTCATGGGCGGTCTCTTGAAGCGTCTGTTTTCACGGGCAGCCTCGTCACTGCTGACAGCATGTTGGCAGCAGGTGGCAATTATAACGGGACAACACTCCAACCAAGAGGACTTTGTCCATGATGATTCTCTACGGCCTCGACTTCTGGAACACGATGTCGCCGCTGCTGACACCACGGTGGCAGCAGGGATGGCTAGCCTGAAACGCCTGCTCAGGAAATCGGGCAAGAAAACTGGAGCATCCACGTGATCACTCTATATGGTTTCGGCCAGGGCTTCGGCCTGCCGGAAAAGAGCCCTTTTGTGACCAAGACCGAAGTCCAGCTGAAAATGGCCGGGCTTTCCTATCGCAAGGAGAAGGCGATGCCGCCGGCCTCTCCCAAGGGGCAACTGCCTTATATTGTCGACGGGGCAGAGAGCATCGCCGATTCGACCTTCATCCGTGCGCATATTGAAGGCAAATACGGCTTCGATTTTGATGCGCCGCTCAGCCTGCAGGCGCGGGCGCAGGCCTGGGCGTTCGAGCGCATGATCGAACATCATGTCTATTGGGCGATGGTCGGCGCGCGCTGGGTGGACCCTGAGAATTTTGCCAGGGGCCCCGCCCACTTCTTCGACGGCGCGCCGGAACATCTGCGTGAAAAACTGCGCGAGGACGCGCAATTCCGGGTCGCGGAGAATTATCTGCTGAGCGGCCTCGGCCGTCACGCGCCCGATGAGGACATCGACCTCGCGCTGCGTTCGCTGTTCGCGTTGTCGGTTCAACTCGGGGACAAGCCCTATCTGATGGGCAACGAGCCCTGTGGCACCGATGCCACCGCCTTCGGCTTGCTGGCCGGAATCCTGACGCCGTTCTTCGTGTCGACCTTGCGCGACGAAGCCGAGAAATTCCGCAATCTCACAGCCTATGTCGACCGGATGATGCTGCAATATTATCCGGACTTCGCCTGGACTTCAGTGCGGGAAGCCGCGTGATGACGAGAGTGCTTTCGGTTCGCTAGGGTCATGCGCCGCTTCTCCCGGGGCCTCATGGGTTCGAGACGCACCAACGGGTCCGCGCGAAGCGCGGCCCGATGATAAACTCCGTCGCGCTCCTCACCATGAGGGTCTCAGACCTCATCCTGAGGAGGCGCGTCAGCGCCGTCTCGAAGGATGGATGCTTGCTCTAATGCGCTGAAGCGTTCTCGCCCTTCAATGCGGCGAGTTCTGCTTCCAGCTCAACAATCCGAGCGTCGCGTGAGGCCAGCGCCGCCGCCACGTCAGCGCTGTCGAACTTCTGCGGGATGTGCTGGGGACAATTGAGGTCCCATGCGACGACCTTGAACAGGATCACCTGCTCGGGCCGCGCTTTGTAACCTTGCGGCATCAGCGATTTCATCAGCGCCGGATCGTCATCGACCACACGGGCTTCGCCCCAGATCTTGACCCGGTGGCGATGGGCGTAGTCCATCACGAAGATATGCGCCTTCGGGTTCTCCGAGAGATTGCCCTGGGTGATGTATTGCCGGTTACCGCTGTAGTCGGCGAAGGCGAGTGTCGTGCTGTCCAGGATTTTGATAAAGCCCTTCGGGCCGCCGCGATGCTGGATATAGGGCTGCCCCTCTGCGTTGGCGGTCGCGAAATAGAAACTGTTGGTTTGTCCCAGGAAGCCGGCGAGGTCTTCATTGATCTCGGTGCGCCAGCCGCCGTTTTCCTCGACATGCGCATAGGAGGGGCGTGAGCCTTTGCGGGTCTGGATTTCCTTCACCGCTGGAGTGAATGCGACGTCGCTGGGATAGGTGCGAAGATCTGACATGGAAATCTCCTCCAGAAGTCTCCGCAAAGCCGGGGAGACCCGTTTCCAAGGACCGAATGTGGCGTCTTTAATAAATTGAACAATCTCACGGATTGACACTTCATCATTGCGATATATGAAATAATGCGATGGATCGTATCGAGGCTATGCAGGCATTTGTCGCGGTGGCCGAGCTCCGGGGGTTTGCGCCGGCGGCCCGCAAACTTGGCTTGTCACCATCAGGGGTGACGCGGCTGATTGCCGCGCTGGAGGAGCATCTTGGGGCGCGGCTGCTGCAGCGGACCACGCGGTCGGTCGCGCTGACCGATGTCGGTTCGCGCTACCTGGAACGCGCGCGCCGCATTCTCAGTGATGTCGAGGAAGCCGAAGATTCGGCGCAGGACGAGCGGGCGACGCCGGGCGGCCGGCTTGTGGTCTCCGCGCCGGTCGGATTCGGGCGCCTCCATGTCAGTCCGATCATGTCGGAATATCTGAAACGCTATCCTGAAGTGTCCGGCGATCTGCGGCTGTCGGATCGCGTGGTCAATCTGGTGGAAGACGGCATCGATGTCGCGGTTCGAATCGGCCATTTGCCGGATTCCAGCCTGGTGGCGCGCCATGTCGGCGAGATGCGGCGGATCGTGGTCGCTTCGCCTGATTATCTCAAGGCGCACGGCGAACCCGATACGCCGGAAGCCATCGCGTCGCATCAGACGATCCGGTTCGGCGCCACCATGGTGGCGCCGGATTGGCTGTTTGTCAGGGAAGGCGAGGAGATTTACATCGCGACTACGCCGCGCTTGACGACCAACAGTTCCGACGCCGCGGTCCACTTCGCCGCGCAGGACGGCGGCCTGACGCGGCTGCTGGCATATCAGGCGGCGGAAGCGATCAAGGCCGGCCGCTTGAAAATCATACTCGCAAAATTCGAGCAGCCGGCACTGCCGATTCACGTCGTCTATCCGACATCGCGGCTGTTATCGGCGAAGGTGCGCACTTTCATCGATCTGGTGACCGAAATCAGCGACTGGCATTTCGGTGGACAATAAAGCCGTTGCCGTCATTAGAGCGTTTTCGAGCGAAGTGGATACCGGTTCGCGTGAAGAAAACGCGTCAAAACTGGAGATTAGAGCCCGGTTCTGATTCAATCAGAACCGATAAGGCTCTAGGCCTTCTTGACCACCCGAAACGTGCCATTGGCGCGCGCGATAATGGCGCCATCTGCGGTGACCACGCATTGCGCGAAGCAAAGCGTGCTTCCGGTCTTGATCACATCGGTCTCGACCGTGAGCCATTGCCCGATCTGAGCGCTGGAGATGAAATCGATCGCCATGCCGACCGTCACCAGTGAATAGGCGCCGTGCATCTTGTGGGCGCAGCTATGTCCCATGGCCTTGTCGGTCAGCGCGGCGATCAACCCTCCATGCGCAAAGCCACGCGCATTGGTATGCGGCTTGGCGAGACGAAGGCCCAGAATGAGCGCGTCGGGGGTCTGCTTTGAATAGATCGGCTCCCACGGGTCGGTCAGTGGACTCGGCCGGGTCTGTCGTTCGAAACCTTCGGGAATTTCTGTTGCGATGGCGGACATGGGGTTAGCTCATGTGCTGACAAGATGGTCCGCATCAAACGTCAACACGGCGCCGATTGCACCGCCTACAAAGTTTAAAGCATCATTTCAGCGGTTGTTTGAAATGGGATGGACCGAAATTTCGGACGGCTCACGCGAGTTCCCCGTCATTGCGAGGAGCGGAGCGACGAAGCAATCCATTTTTTCTTTGTGCGGAGAGATGGATTGCTTCGCGGAGCCCGTCATCGGGCGCGCATGCGCGCGACCCGTTGGCTCGCAATGACGACCCCCTGGATCGATGGTTCGACCACCAGCGATTTTAATACGGCAAACCGACATAATTCTCCGACAACGACGTCGTCGCGGCTTTCGAGTCGACAAGATAATTCAGCTCGGCAATCTGGATGCGCGCGCCAAACCCTTCAGTGTCGGGGAAACGATGCAGCATCGCGGTCATCCACCACGAGAAGCGTACCGCTTTCCAGACCCGCGCCAGCGCTTTCTGCGAGTAGCCGTCAATCCCGGCGGAAGATTTCTCGTCGTAATATTCGCGCAAAGCCCCCGAGAGGTAATGCACGTCGCTGGCGGCGAGGTTCAAGCCCTTGGCGCCGGTTGGCGGCACGATGTGGGCGGCGTCGCCGGCCAGGAACAGGCGCCCGAACCGCATCGGTTCGGCGACAAAGCTGCGCAGCGGCGCGATGCTCTTTTCGATCGAAGGCCCGGTGATCAGATTGTCCGCCGCTTCCTGATCCAGCCGCCGTTTCAGTTCGTCCCAGAACCGCTCGTCCGACCATTGATCGACATGATCGTCGAGGCTGCATTGGACATAATAGCGGCTGCGGCGCGTCGAGCGCATGGTGCAGAGCGCAAAGCCCCTGGCGTGGTTGGAATAGATCAGTTCATGGCTGACCGGCGGGGTTTCGGATAGAATCCCGAGCCAGCCGAACGGATAGACCCGCTCAAAAGTCTCGATCGCGGACGGCTTCACGCTGGCGCGGCTGACGCCGTGGAAGCCGTCGCAGCCGGCAATAAAATCGCATTCGATCTCGTGGCTGACGCCGTCCTTCAGGTAGGACACCTTGGGATGATCGGTGTCGAAATCATGCGGTTTGACGTCACTGGCTTCATAGACCGTGGTCAGGCCGGCGGCGCGGCGCGCATTCATCAGGTCGAGCGTGACTTCAGTCTGGCCATAGATCGTTACGGTCTTGCCGGTGGCCGCCTTCATGTCGATGCGATGGCGTGAACCGCCGAAGGCCAATTCGATGCCGTCATGGATCAGGCCTTCCTGGTGCACCCGCGCGCCGGCGCCGATCTTGTCGAGCAGCGCGACGGTGCCTTCCTCGAGCAGGCCGGCACGGATACGGCCGAGCACATAGTCCGGCGTCTGGCGCTCCAGGATGACGTTGTCAATGCCGTAAGCATGCAGCAATTGTCCCAGCAGCAATCCCGCCGGTCCCGCGCCAATGATGGCTACTTTTGTCCGCAACACTTGCTCTCCGAATTATTATAGGCTTGAAACGGGTCGTCGTGACTTGGCGGGTCGCGACCTGGCAGTACGATTTGGCTGCGCGACTTGCGCTGTTGATTATATCATATAACAATATCTGCAAAAGGGCCATTGAAGCCTGATGCTGGAAGGGGAGACGATGTCGATGAGGAAAACGCTCCTGGCGCTGCTCGTGGCCGCCTGCGTGTCGCCTGCTTACGGGCAGGAGAAGACCTTTGAGCTGAAACTGTCGCATTGGGTGCCGGCGTCGCACCCGCTGCAGAAAGCGCTGGAAGATTGGGGCGCCGCGGTCGAGAAGGAATCCGGCGGCACGATCAAATACAAGGTCTATCCCGCGCAGCAACTCGGCAAGGCCTTCGACCATTATGACATGGCGCGCGACGGCATCGCCGACGTCACTTACGTCAATCCGGGCTACCAGCCCGGCCGTTTCCCGATCATCGGCGCCGGCGAACTTCCCTTCCTGATGTCGGACGCCAAGGGCGGCTCGATGGGGCTCGACGCCTGGTACCGGAAATACGCCGTCAAGGAGATGAAGGACGTCAAGTTCTGTCTGGCTTTCATTCATTCCCCGTCGTCGTTTCACTCGCGCACCAAGAAGATTTTGGTCCCGGATGACGTCAAGGGCATGAAGATCCGGCCCGCCGACGCCACCATCGCGAATTTCGTGACGCTGCTCGGTGGCACCAATGTTCAGTCCTCGGCGCCTGAAGTGCGCGACATTATCGAGCGCGGCGTCGCCGACGCGGTCACCTTTCCGTGGGGATCGCTGGTGCTGTTCGGCATCGACAAGGTGACGAAATATCATATGGAAGCGCCGCTCTATGTCACCACATTCGCCTTTGTCATGAACAAGGACAAATATGACCAGATGTCCGACCGACAGAAGAAGGCCATCGACGACAATTGCAACACCGAAGCCGCCGGTCGCGTCGGCGAACCCTGGGGCAAATTCGAAGACGCCGGTGTCGACAAGGTAAAGGCGGAGTCCGGTCAGGAAGTGTACACGCTGACACCGGAGCAGACGGCACTGTGGAAGAAGGCGTCCGAGCCGCTGATCAAGACCTGGAGCGATAGCGTCAAGAAAACCGGGGCCGACCCGGATGCCGCATTGACTGAGCTGCGCGCATCGCTCGCCAAATACAACGCCTTGACGCAGTAATCCCCCTGCACGGCGGCCCTCCGCCGCCGTGCGCTCGCCTCGCAATCCCCAAGCCGGTATGGAGCGGAAATGAATCGCACATCCATGGATCGTTTCATCAACACGATCGAATGGATTGCGGCCGGATTTGTCGGCCTTGTCGCGGCCAATATCTTCATTTCGGTTCTCCTGCGCAATCTCTTCAATTATTCGATCCCGGATTCCTTCGATATCGGGCGTCTGATGCTCGGCATCCTGATTTTCTGGGGTATCGCGGCCACCAGCTATCGCGGCACCCACATCACCGTCGACCTGATCTGGGGCAATGTCGGCCCGAAATACCAGCGCATGATCGACGTGTTTGCGACTTTGGTTTTGTTGTTCGTGGTGAGCGTGCAGACCTGGACGCTGTTCGACAAGGTGCGCGGCACTTACAACGACAATGTCACGACCTTCGACATGCATATGCCGACCTGGCCGTTCTTCGCGGTCGCGTGGGCCGGCGACGTCTCCGCGGTGCTTCTGATCGCGATCCGCACCTGGCGCCTGGTCTTTCATCCCGAAGAGATGCACGACCCGAAAGTCGCGGGTACGGAATGAGGGCTGCATGAGCACCGACGCCGTCGCGGTCCTGGGATTCGTCGCGCTGTTCGCGCTGATGCTGCTGCGCGTGCCGGTCGGCATGGCGATGGGCCTCGTCGGCGTCTCCGGCTTCGGTTATCTGGTCGGCGGCACGCCGGCGCTCAAGCTGGTCGGCCAGACGTCGATGCGCACGGTGACTGACTATACGTTCGGTGTAATTCCGATGTTCCTGCTGATGGGGACGTTCGTCAGCAATTCCGGGATGAGCCGCGATCTGTTCCGGGCAGCAAATGGTTTCGTCGGCCATTTTCGCGGCGGCCTCGGGATTGCGACGGTCGCGGCATGCGGCGGCTTTGCCGCGATTTGCGGCTCGTCAGTCGCGACGGCCGCGACATTCTCGGCGGTGGCCTATCCGGAAATGCGCCGCTTCGGTTATCCGCAATCCTTTGCGACCGGCGTGATTGCGGCCGGCGGCACCCTGGGTGCCATGCTGCCGCCCTCGACCGTGCTGGCGGTGTACGGCATCATCACCGAGCAGGACATCGGCAAATTGTTCATGGCCGGCATCATTCCCGGCCTGCTGGCGATGACCATGTACATGATCACCATTGCGTTGATCGGCTATTTTCGGCCGGGCTTCCTGCCGACCGGTCCGCAAACCACATGGCGCGAGCGCTTCGCCGGGCTCAAGGACATCTGGGCGCCGGTGCTGCTGTTCGTCTTCGTGATCGGCGGGCTTTACGGCCTGCCGTTCCTGCCACGCTTCACCCCGACCGAAGCCGGCGGCGTCGGCGCCACCGGCGCGTTTCTGATCGGCGTTGTCACCGGGCGACTGGACAAGGACAAGATCCTGGCCTCGCTGCTGCAGGCGACCCGCACCGCGGCGGCCGTGTTCACGGTGCTGATCGGTGCGCTGATCTTCGGATATTTCCTCACGGTGACGCAGACCCCGCAAAAGGTCACGGAATTTCTCACCGGGCTCGGGCTCGGCAGTTACGGCGTGCTCGCGGTCATCATGGTGATGTATCTGGTGCTGGGCTGCCTGATGGACGCGATGGCGATGATCATCCTCACCGTGCCGATCATCTTTCCGGTGATCTCCCATCTCGGCTTCGATCCGATCTGGTTCGGCGTGATCATCGTGATGACGGTCGAGCTCGGCCTGATCCATCCGCCGGTCGGAATGAACGTCTTTGTCATCAAAAGCGTGGTCAAGGACGTGTCGTTCACCACGATCTTCAAGGGCGTGATCCCGTTTGTCGCGACCGATATCATCAGGCTGATCATCCTGATCGCATTTCCGGTGCTGGCGACCTGGTTGCCGCAACAGATGATGGCGCACTGATGACACCGCAGCTGTCGACCAAATATGTTTTCACCATCACCGCCCATATCGGCGGCGTGACGTCCGCCGGCGAGATCGGCCATGGCGTGCGGCGGATTATTCCGGTTGTCGGAGGCGAGGTGCGCGGCGCCGACATCAACGGCAAGGTCTGTGCATTCGGCGCGGACTTTCAGATTGTCCGGCCCAACGAGCTGATCGAGCTCGAAGCCAAATATGCCTTCGAGACCGACGACGGCGCAGTGGTCTATGTCGAGAACCGGGGTATCCGCTTCGGGCCGATCGATCTGCTGCAGAAGCTCAAGCGCGGCGAGCCGGTCGATCCCAAGCTGATCTATTTTCGCACCGTGCCGAGATTCGAGACCGGCAGCGAAAAATACCGCTGGCTGATGGAAAGCATCTTCATCGGCTCCGCCGCCCGCCACGCTGACCGTGTCGTGGTCGACGTGCATCAGGTGCTGTGAGGGGACTATAGGATGACGGCAGGCTGACGGCAGGCTGACGGTTCTCAACCGATAGGATTTGAATTAAGCTTTTAAGTAACCCGAAAGAGAGGCTCATCTATAGCTCGTCAATGGAAGCTGGAGCCACGACGAAGGGGTAACGTGTGAAGCACTCGGAAGCGCCGCGGAATTTGCGCCGTGGCGACTTGGCAGGAAAGCGGGATATGACGCCCGCCCTCGTCGATAGGCTGGAGCTGTGGCTATCAACAAGTCGAAAGGTTGACGGGCTTTGGGTTGGGACCATGGAAAGCAAACCTTGGCCCGGCCTGCGTCGCGTCGAGGACGCACTACGACTTATCAAAGACCAAGATCCACTTCACTATTTTCGCGTCGTCCATAATCTTGCGCGAATATGGGTCCGTTTGCTGCCAAGTTATCGAGCCCATTACGACCGAACACTGGACGCTTGCGTAATCGATGAGCGTTTCCTTGAAACAGTGACGCGCGAACAGATCGCATCGACGATCGTACACGAAGCAACCCATGCCAGGCTGGATCGATGGGGCATCCGCTACGAGGAGAAGGATCGCTCTCGGATCGAAGCGATCTGTCTTCGGCGAGAACTGAACTTCCTTACCAAGCTATCAGACTGTGAGCCGTTGCAGGAAGAGATTGTGCGCACATTGGAGTGGTGTGCCAGCGACAAGGACTGTCTGTCCGATGCAAGCTTTCGAGAGCGCCAAGATCAGGGCTCCGCTGAAACACTGCGCTACCTGGGAACACCGGATTGGATCATCAGCTTTCTGATGCGTATTGGTCGGAGACGGCGCTTGCGCGCCGCCGCACGATCAAGGTCATAGACCGTTGGGTAGCTGCGAAGCGGCTCGCCGTTGTGGAAGCGTTAGCTGGCGAGTACGCGGCCTATCGATTGCTTCGCTTCGCTGGCAATGACGATGTGGCGCGAGCAGGCGCGACAAATTGACCCGACGGGCAAATCACCAAAGACGTGTCGAGCCCTGTTCCAAAAAATATTTCGCTTTTGCCGTCGGGCAAATCAGCGCTACCAGATCGCCCGTCCTTTCCCGGCAAGAGGGGCGGTCGCGCGTCGTTACGAACGCGGGAAGGGATGCGATGGACGCGGCAGCGTCGGCGCGCAGCGTTTGTCGCAGGGCGGGTTTCCGTGAGCGATCAACAGCGCTCAGACGAACGGCGCCAAAGCGTACGGCAAAACCGTGTGGTCCCGACACCCGTTGCTGGTGCCAAGCTGTCGGTGGCGAATTCGGTCCAACCGGATCGAAACAGCCATCAAGCCGGCAGCGACGGTGACAAGACGAATTCGTCGCCGGGGACAGCACGGCATAAGCCGTAAAGCCATTGCGCAGGGAATGCCGGAGTGCTTCCGCTGAACCTGTATGCTCGTGTGCGGTTTTCGCACAATTTTGCACACGAGACCGCGGGTGCAGCGTGCACCCGGCATTCCCTGCTCCCTCTTATCGAGGGGACAGACGTTCCTGCAAACCTCGGGCGGTCAGCGCTGCGAGAACGCGGAATCATGTCTGTAGCCACGCGTCGTTCCGGCGAAGGCCGCCCCAAATGTTGTATGCTATCGCTTTGATAATGCCCGCAGGCGGACCTGTCCTAACCACCGAAAGCGGTGGCTATGGATCCCGGCCTTCGCCGGGACGACACCGAGTATCGGTTGACTCCTTCCCTATTAGTTATAAAACATAACTATTCTAGGCAGGAAACAATACCGCCATGGGAAACGCCGCTTCCGCCGGGACCTCGGACCCCTCCGCGCTGCTCCAGCTCGAAATCTCCGGGCCGGTGCTGACCGTCGGCCTCAACCGTCCGGCCAAGCGCAATGCGCTCAACGACGGCATCATTCTGGCGATCCAGGAATGCTTCACCAATCTGCCGGAGGACATCGGCGCGGTGGTGATCCACGGCATCGGCGATCATTTCTCGTCGGGTCTCGATCTGTCGGAATTGACCGAGCAGGACGCCACCGACGGCCTGCGCCATTCGCAGATGTGGCACCGGGTGTTCGACCGCATTCAATATAGCCGCGTGCCGGTGATCGCGGCACTTCGGGGGGCGGTGATCGGCGGTGGGCTTGAACTTGCCTGCGCCGCGCATATTCGCGTCGCCGAACCCAGCGCCTATTTTGCACTGCCCGAAGGCCAGCGCGGCATCTTTGTCGGTGGCGGCGGATCGGTACGGCTGCCGCGCTTGATCGGTGTCGCCAGGATGACCGACATGATGCTGACGGGGCGGGTTTACTCGGCAACTGAAGGCGCGTCCTATGGTTTTACGCAATATCTCACCGAAGAAGGCCAATCGCTGTCCAAGGCGATGGAACTGGCGGAGAAGGTCGCGAAGAATGCGCCGCTGACGAATTTCGCGGTGTTGCAGGCGCTGCCCCTGATTGCCGAGGCCAATCCGCAGACCGGATTGCTGATGGAATCCCTGATGGCGACGGTGGCGCAAAGCGACAAAGAGGCTAAACTTCGCATCCGTGCGTTTCTCGATCGCAAGACGGCCAAGGTGAAGCCGACCTGACATGAGCGCCAGACCCGACATATCCCTCCCGTTCGCCAGTGGCGCGCATCCGCTGCGCGCGATCTCGTTCGGAGATCCCGCCGTGTCGATTGATCGCCGCGCCGACGGCACCATCTATCTGCGCCCGAAAATCGCGCTCGGCGACTATCCTGCGCGGCTGACCGACCGGCTGCATCACTGGGCCGGCAAAGAACCGAATCGTGTCTTCATGGCGGAGCGCGATACGAGTGACGGCTGGCGGCAGATCACCTATGCGCAACTCCTGACCGCGGCCCGGCATATCGCATCTAGCCTGCTCGCGCGCGGCCTCTCGGCCGAGCGGCCTGTCGTGATCCTGTCCGGCAATTCGGTCGACCATGCCCTGGTGGCATTCGGCGCGCTGTATGCGGGGATCCCGTTTTGCCCGATGTCGCCGGCCTATTCGCTGGTCTCGAAGGATTACGGCAAACTCGCCTTCCTGATGAAGCTGTTGACGCCCGGTCTGGTGTTCGCGGATGACGCCGGCAAATTCGCCGATGCGATCCGCGCCAATGTCTCCGGTGAAACCGAAATCGTGGTGTCGCGCGGCGAGGTGCCCGGTCGCGAAGTCTCGATGCTCAGCGCTTTGCTGGCCTCGCCGGAGCATCCGGGCCTCGATGCCGCACATGACGCGATCGGCCCGGATACAATTGCAAAGTTTCTGCTGACCTCAGGCTCGACCGGCAATCCCAAGGCGGTCATCAATACCCAGCGGATGATCTGCGCCAATCAGGTGATGCTGCGCGAGACCATGGCGTTCCTGAAGGACGAGCCGCCCGTGATCGTCGACTGGCTGCCGTGGAACCATACGTTCGGCGGCAATCACAATATCGGGCTCACATTATACAATGGCGGCTCGATGTATCTCGATGCGGGCAAGCCGATGCCGGGCGGTATCGAGGAGACCGTACGCAATCTTCGCGAGATTTCCCCGACGGTCTATTTCAACGTGCCGAAGGGCTATGAATCGCTGCTGCCCTATCTGCGCGACGACAGCGCGTTGCGCGCCAAATTCTTTCATCGGCTG
Organism: uncultured Alphaproteobacteria bacterium; assembly: GCA_963790595.1. Classification (GTDB taxonomy): domain Bacteria; phylum Pseudomonadota; class Alphaproteobacteria; order Rhizobiales; family Xanthobacteraceae; genus Bradyrhizobium. Next base: position 308,459 of record CAWBPE010000003.1, read on the forward strand.
CACGCGATGTTCTTTTCTGGCGCGGCGATGTCGCCCTATATCTGGAACAGCATCGACGAACTCGCGGTGCAGGAAACGGGTTTTCGGGTCCCGATGCTGACCGGCCTCGGCGCGACCGAGACCGCGCCGTATTTCATGGCAGTGTCTCCCGCGACCAGCCGTTCCGGCCATGTCGGCCTTCCCGTGTCCGGCAACGAAGCCAAGCTGGTGCCTGATAATGGCAAGCTGGAGGTCCGCGCCAGGGGGCCGAACGTCACGCCGGGCTATTGGCGCCAGCCGGAATTGACCGCAAAGGCGTTTGACGAGGAAGGCTTTTATAAATTCGGCGATGCGCTCAAACCGGCCAATCCCGATGATCTCAACGCCGGATTCGATTTCGACGGCCGCATTGCCGAGGACTTCAAACTCGCCAGCGGCACCTGGGTCAGCGTCGGTCCGCTTCGCGCGCGCTTCATCGCGGCCTGTGCGCCTTTGGTGCGTGACGTTGTGATCGCGGGCATCAACCGCGATGAGTTGTCGGCGCTGGTCGTGCTCGATCTCGACGGTTGCCGCCTGGTCAATCCGGCGCTGCCGCAAGGTGACCTTGCGGCGGCGGCGTCCGATCCATTGATCCGTGGCGCGTTCCGCGAGCGGTTTGTAAAGTTTCTCGCGATGTCGACGGGATCGTCGACGCGGATCACCCGCGCGGTGCTTTTGAACACGCCGATGTCGATCGATCGCGGCGAAGTCACCGACAAGGGCTCGATCAATCAGCGTGCGGTGCTGGAGCATCGCAGCCGCGTGATAGATGAGATTTATGCGCCAGCGCCGGCCGCCGACATCATCACGCTGAACTGAATTCGAACAACAAATCGCCAGGGAGAGAATCATGCAGTTGAAAGGCCATGCCGCTATTGTCACCGGGGGCGCATCCGGGCTGGGCGCTGCCACCGCGCGCAAGCTAGCCGCGCAGGGGGCCAAGGTCGCGGTGTGCGATCTCAACGCCAAGCTGGCGGAATCCGTCGCGGCCGAGATCGGCGGCGTTGCGGTGATCTGCGACGTCGCCGACGCGGCTTCGGCGGAGGCGGCGATCGCAACGGCGGCCAAGGCCCATGGTACTGCGCGGGTGCTGGTGAATTGCGCCGGGATCGGCGTCGCCAAGCGGGTGATCGGCCGCGACGGGCCGATGCCGCTGGCGGATTTCGAGCGGGTGATCAGGGTCAACTTGATCGGTTCGTTCAACATGCTGCGGCTGGCGACCGCGGAGATGTCGAAGCTGGAGCCGCTTGAGGGCGGAGAGCGCGGCGTCGTGATTTCGACGGCCTCGGTCGCAGCCTATGACGGCCAGATCGGGCAATCGGCCTATTCGGCCTCGAAGGGCGGCATTGTCGGGATGACCTTGCCGATCGCGCGCGAACTGGCGCAATTCGGTATTCGCGTGTTGACCATCGCGCCGGGCCTGTTTCTGACGCCGCTATTGGCCGGCCTGCCGCAGGAGGCGCAGGACAGCCTGGCCGCGGCGATTCCGTTCCCGCACCGGCTCGGCCATGCCGATGAATTCGCCTCGCTAGCGTTGCACATGATAGACAATCCCTATCTGAACGGTGAAGTCGTGCGCCTCGACGCTTCGTTGCGGATGGCGCCGCGCTAGGAAAACTGAATGTTCGTCAACCGCAGAGACGTGCAGATCCAGTGGGGTGATTGCGACCCCGCCAACATCGTCTATTACCCGCGCTACTTCGAGATGTTCGACAATTCGACGTCGATCCTGTTCGAGGCCGCCGGTTTCTCCAAGCAGGACATTGTCAAGAAATACGGCCTGGTCGGAATTCCGATGGTGGACACACGGGCGAAATTCCATATCGCCTCGACCTATGGCGACTGGATCACGATCGAAAGCCGGGTCGAGAGTTTCAAACGCTCGAGCTTCGAGGTGACCCACAAGGTGTTCAAGGGCGACGCGCTGGCGATCGAGGCGTTCGAGACCCGCGTACTGGTCGGGCATCATCCGGATGACCCCGGCAAGTTGAAATCCGCCGCGGTGCCGGAGGAAATCATTGCGAAATTCATGCAGGGTTGAAGCGTTATCCAAGAACGGGCCCCTCTAAAGAAGGGGCTGAAGTAGCCGATAATTTTTGCCTATAAAAATGACACCCAAGGGAGGACGCCATGAAGAATTTCTATCTGTCTGCTGCCGTTATAGCGGCGGCCTTCGCGCTGCCGGCAGGACCGGCGGCCGCGCAAACTAGCGAAATCACCATCGGCATTTCGCTCTGCACCACGGGGCCAGCAGCGGCGCTCGGCATTCCCGAGCGCAATGCGCTTGAATTCGTGCCCAAGGAAATCGGCGGCGTGCCGCTCAAGCTGATCGTGCTCGACGATGGCGGCGACCCGACCAATGCCACCACCAATGCACGGCGCTTTGTCACCGAATCCAAGGCCGACATCATCATGGGGTCGTCGACCACGCCGCCCACCATCGCGGTGTCCAACGTCGCCAACGAGGCGGGCATCCCGCATTTCGGTCTCTCGCCGTTCCCGATCACGCCGGAGCGGGCGAAGTGGTCGGTCGATCTGCCGCAGCCGGTTTCGATCATGGGCAAGGTGCTGTACGAGCACATGAAGGCACACGGCATCAAGACCGTCGGCTATATCGGCTATTCCGATTCCTATGGGGATCTCTGGTTCAACGATTTCAAGAACCAGGGCGTTCCGATGGGGATGACGCTGGTCGACGAGGAGCGCTTTGCGCGGCCGGATACGTCGGTCGCGGGTCAGGTGCTGAAGCTGGTCGCTGCAAATCCCGACGCCATCCTTGTCGGCGCGTCCGGTACCGCCGCCGCGTTGCCGCAGACGGCGCTTCGCGAACGCGGCTACAAGGGCCTGATCTATCAGACCCATGGCGCCGCCAGCATGGACTTTATCCGCATCGGGGGGGCCGCGGCCGAAGGCGTGATCATGGCATCGGGTCCGGTGATGAATCCGGAAGGCCAACCCGACAGCGCGCTGACCAAGAAGCCTGGTCTGGCGCTCAACACCGCCTATGAAGCCAAATACGGGCCTAACAGCCGCAGCCAGTTCGCCGGACATTCCTATGACGCCTTTGAGGTCCTCAAGCGCATTATCCCGACTGCGCTAAAGACGGCCAAACCAGGCACGCCGGAATTCCGCGAGGCGATCCGCCAGGCATTTCTGAGCGAACGCGAGATTGCGGCGAGCCAGGGTGTCTACAACTGGACCGAAAAGGACCGCGCCGGCCTCGACGACCGTGCCCGCATCTTGCTCACGGTCAAGGGCGGAAAATACGTTCCCGCAATGTGAATCGGGTTGAATCCCGGTAGCGCGTAATTTTAGCCGGCCTCGATCAGAGGCCGGCTTTTTCTTGGCTTTTTCTTGGGCCAGGTCCGTACTCGACCTCAAAGCGATCGCTTGTGCGAAAAGCCCGGGAATATCTCGCCCAAATTTGAGAGCTGGTCTGGCGCAGTTTGGCGGACTATTAAAGCGCTTGAGCTCTCATCACTGGATCACGAGGAAGTAATGAGGAAGTTTCGCCTATCCGCTGCCATCGCGGCCGTCGCGCTCGCGCTGCCGGTGTTACCTGCTACCGCCCAAACCAGTGAAATCACCATCGGCATTTCGCTCTCCACCACGGGCCCCGCGGCGGCGATCGGCATTCCCGAGCGCAACGGGCTCGACTTCGCGCCTGGGGAAATAAACGGGGTGCCGCTCAAGCTGATCGTTCTCGACGATGGAGGCGATCCCACCGCCGCCACCACCAATACCCGCCGCTTCGTGACCGAATCCAGGGTCGACATTATTATGGGGTCATGCGTTACGCCCGCGTCCATCGCCGTGTCCAACGTGGCCAACGAGGCGGGAATTCCCCATTTCGGCCTCTCGCCGTTTCCAATCACGCCGGAGCGGGCAAAATGGTCGGTCGATCTGCCGCAGTCGGTTCCGATCATGGGCAAGGTGCTGTACGAGCACATGAAGGCGCACAATATCAAGACTGTCGGTTACATCGGCTATTCGGATTCTTACGGTGATCTCTGGTTCAACGACTTCAAGAACCAGGCTGTTCCGATGGGGCTGACGGTAGCTGTTGAAGAGCGATTTGCGCGGCCCGATACGTCCGTAGCGGGTCAGGTGCTGAAACTGGTTGCCGCCAATCCCGATGCGATCCTGATCGCGGCGTCCGGCGCAGCGGCAGCCTTACCGCAGATCGCTTTGCGCGAGCGCGGTTACAGGGGGCTGATCTATCAGACCTATGGCGCTGTCGGCATGGATTTCATTCGCATCGCCGGCGCATCGGCGGAAGGTGTCATTATGTCGGCTGGCCCGGTGATGTCACCCGAGACGCAGCCGGATGGCGCACTGACCAAGAAGCCTGGTCTGGCGTTCAATGCCGCCTACGAGGCCAAATACGGCGCCAACAGCCGTAACCAGTTCGCCGGATATTCCAACGATGCTTTTGAGGTGCTCAAGCGCATCATTCCGGTGGCGTTGAAGACGGCAAAGCCGGGAACGCCTGAATTTCGCGAAGCGATCCGTCAGGCGATCATGAGCGAGAAGGAAATTGTCGCGACTCAGGGCGTCTACAACTGGACCGAAAAGGATCGCTACGGATTGGACGAGCGCTCACGCATCCTCCTGACGGTGAAGGACGGAAAATACGTTCCGGCGATGTGAGATGAAATTGTAGGTTGGGCAAAGCCAACGGGTCGCGCGAATGCGCGCCCGATGACAGGCTCCAGCGTGCCCACCACCTTTGATCGACAAGGAATGGTGGGCACGGCGCAAGGGCGCCTTTGCCCACCCTACTTCTTTGCTAATTAAAGCTTCGTCGATCCGCGCGTCAGCAGCTTCCAGTCCGCGCCCTGTTTCTGCCAGTTCATCAGGATGTGCAGATTGGTAGAACTCTTCTTGCCATCGGCGACGGCCTGGGCTTCGCCGACCCAGTGGAACCGCACGATCGCGGCATCGCCGACCACGCGAATACTGACGTCCTGGTAAGCCAGCGACAGCACCTTCGATTTTCCGTCGGTGGCATTGGCAACAAAGGTCGCCTTGTCCTCGACCCGTCCGTCGGAGTGGCTGTAGCTGAGCTGCGGCGCGCAAAGCCCTTCCAGGGTCTTGGCGTCCTGGCCCATCTGGGCCACCCGAAACGCCTCGACATTCTTGGCGACGGCGTCTTCATCCGCGCCCGCGAAGGCGGGGGCCACGCCGAGCAGTCCAACGGCAAGCAGCGGCAATGCGAGGTGGCGGCGCGCGATGTTCATGGTTTCCTCCCGGGTTATGTTATGCGGGTAGTCTTGCAGCGGCTCTCGCCGTTGTCGAGCATCGACTTTAGCCAGGGCGGGACTCGATGCTGCGACTGCGAAGTCGTAGGGTGGGCAAAGCGCAAGCGTGCCCACCATTCCAGATGACGGTTTAACGAAAGAATGGGGGGCACGGCGCAAGAGCGCCTTTGCCCACCCTACAAGGAGCTAAATCGCGCTCGCGCCTTCATGGGTAAAGCCGAGATAGCTGGCGGCGACGCGGGTGTTGGCGGCGATGTCTTTGGCCGGGCCGTTCAGGATGAATTCGCCGAGCTCCATCACATAGGCGCGGTCGGCGATTTGCAGCGCGGCTTGCGCGTTCTGTTCGACCAGCAGCACTGAGACGCCGCTGGCGCGCAGCGCGCCGATGATGCGGAAAATATCGGCGACGATGATCGGCGCCAGACCGAGGCTGGGCTCGTCCAGCATCAGCAATTTTGGTGCGCCCATCAAGGCGCGGCCCATCGCCAGCATTTGTTGTTCGCCGCCGGACAGCGTCCCTGCGAGTTGCTTTTGCCGCTCCTTCAACCGCGGAAACAGCGTGTAGACCCGCGCCAATGACTGCGCTGCGACTGATCTGGCGATCCGGAACGCGCCGAGTTGCAGATTGTCCTCGACATTCATGGTGCCGAACAATTCGCGATGCTCCGGCACCAGGCTGAGGCCGGCCGCGACCCGGTCTTCGATGTCGAGCCGCGCCATGTCCTGCCCGGCAAAGGTCACGCCGCCCTTCAGCGGCAGAATGCCCATGATGGCGTTCAAGAGCGTGGTCTTGCCGGCGCCATTGGCGCCGATGATGGTGACGATCTCGCCCGCGGCGACATCCAGCGAGACCGAGCGGACCGCTTCGACCTTGCCGTAGGCGATGTGCGCCGACGATACCGACAGCAGCGTGTTTCCGCCGGCGTTCATGCGACCGCTCCGAGATAGGCCTTGATCACCTCGGGATTGGTCTTGATCGCCTGCGGCGTGCCCTCGGCGATCTTGGTGCCGAAATCCAGCACCACGATGCGGTCGGCCAGATCCATCACGAATCCCATATCGTGTTCGACCAGCAGCACCGACATGCCGCCGTCGCGCAACTGGCGCAACAACGCTGCGAGCTGCTGCTTTTCCATGTGACGCAGTCCCGCCGCGGGTTCGTCGAGCAGCAGCAGCATCGGATCGACGCAGAGCGCGCGGGCGATCTCGACGATGCGCTGCTGGCCCAGTGACAGGCTCCCCGCCAACTGATCGATCTGATCGCCGAGGCCCACACGCTCAATCTGGCGTGTTGCCTCGGCAAGTAATTTTGCCTCGTCCGGGCGATCGAGGCGGAACATGCTTGCAATAGCCCCAGCATGGCCGCGCAGATGCGCGCCGATTGCGACGTTTTCCAGCACGGTCATATCAGGCACCAGCTTGACGTGCTGAAACGTTCTGGCGATGCCGAGTTTTACCACCTGTTGCGGAGCGGCGTTCCCCATCTTCTTGCCGAACACGGAGATCGTACCGCCCGAGGGCGTGAGCACGCCGGTAATCAGGTTGAAGGTCGTGCTCTTGCCGGCGCCGTTGGGGCCGATCAGGGCCACGATTTCGCGGGCCTGGACGTCGAAAGAGACGTCGTTGACCGCAATCACACCGCCGAATTGCTTGCGGGCGTGGTCGATTTGCAGAAGCACGTCGGGTGTGACGGCGGCTCGCGTGCGCGCGGGCAGGACCAGCGACGTATCCGGCCGTTGGCGCCTGGGCTTGAACGGCAATCGCGCCGTCAGCCAGGGCCACACGCCGGTCGGTGCGATCTGCAATAGGGTCACCAGCAGGACGCCGAACACGATGGTTTCGAGCTGGCCTTCGCCATGAAACAGAAGCGGCAGATAGCTCTGAAGAAGCTCTTTGAGGATCACCACGATCGCGGCGCCGAGCACGCCGCCCCAGACATAGCCGGCGCCGCCGACCACCGCGATGAAGAGATATTCGATGCCGGCCTGCGCGCCGAACGGCGTGGGGTTGGTCGCGCGCTGGAAATGCGCATAGAACCAGCCGGACAGCCCGGCCAGTACCGCCGCATAGATAAACACCAATAGTTTTGCACGGGGCGTCTGCACGCCGAACGCTTCGGCGGCAATGTGCCCGCGCCGCAGCGCGCGGATCGCGCGGCCGGTGCGCGAGTCCAGCAGGTTCATGGTGAGCAGCGCACAGAGCAGCACCGCGAACCAGATCGCGAAATAGATCGTTCCGGGATCGATCATCTTGAGCGAGCCGATCGACAGCGGCGGAATGCCGGAAATGCCGTCGTTGCGTCCAAGAAATTCGAGTTTGCTGAACAGATAAAACAGGCCGAGGCCCCAGGCCAGCGTGCCGAGCGGCAGATAATGGCCCGACAGCCGCACCGTGACGAGACCGAGCAACACCGCGGCGATGCCGCTCACCAGCAAAGACAGCGGCAGTGTCAGCCATGGCGACAGTCCATAGGCCGTCGTCAGCACCGCCGTGGTGTAGGCGCCGAAGCCGCAAAAGGCAGCCTGGCCGAACGAGGTGAGGCCGCCGACGCCGGTCAGCAGCACCAGCCCCATCGCCACCAGCGCGGACAGGCCGATATTGTCCAACAATACGATCCAGAACGGCGGCACGCCCGGAATGAACGGGATCGCCGCCATCACGACGGCAAAGATGATGATGGGCAGTCGCTGCGTCATCCCGGTCACTCCTTCTCTTCCTCGACCGCGGGCGCCGCTAGCGACCGCAGCACGAGCACCGGAAGGATCAGGGTGAAGACGATAACTTCCTTGAAATTGCTGGCATAGAATGACGAGAACGCCTCAACCGCCCCCACCAAAAGCGCCGCGACCGCGGTCAGCGGATAGCTCACGAGCCCGCCGATGATGGCGGCGACAAAACCCTTGAGGCCAATCAGGAATCCCGTGTCGTAATACAGCGTCGTGATCGGCACGATCAGGATTCCCGAAACCGCGCCGATCACCGAGGCCAGCAGGAAGGCGATTTGTCCCGACAGCGCGGTCCGGATGCCGACCAGGCGCGCACCGAGACGATTGACCGCGGTGGCGCGCAGCGCCTTGCCCATTCGGGTAAATCCGAAGAACAGCCAAAGCGCCGCGATCAAGGCCAGCGTGATCGCATAGACCGCGATGCTCTGGCCGGTGAAACGCAGCGGCCCAATCGTGAAGGCGCTGTCGGAAACTGTCGGGCCGCGCTGGCCTTCGGCGCCGAAGAACACCAGCCCGAACCCCTGCAGCGCGAGGTGACAGCCGACCGAGGCGATCAGTAGCACCAGCACCGAGGCATGGGCGATCGGCTGAAACGCAATGCGATAGAGAAACAGTCCGATCGCCGCGACGATCACCAGCGACAGCGCGATGTTGACGCCAACAGGGCTGTGACCGCCGGCGAGCCAGATCGTCAGCGCCAGCACGGTGGCGGGCAGCACGATGTTGATGGCGAAGGCGCGCGCGATCAGCTTCAGATGCAATGACTGGCGGCCCGCAAACAAATCCAGGCCGAAGGCGACCATTCCCATCGCCAGCGCCAGCCGCGCCGTTCCCGGCACTTGGCCCGACGACAGCGTGGCATAGGTCAGCGCGCCATAGGTGACGAACTCGCCCTGCGGAATCAGGATCACGCGGGTGACGGCGAACACCAGCACCAGCGCCAGCCCGAGCAGCGCGTAGATCGCACCATTAGTGATGCCGTCCTGCAGCAGGAACAGCATGATCGTCGTGTTCAAGACCGGGCGCTCCCCCTCAGGCGTCGGCCGTGCGGGGCTTCAAACTGCCGCCCGGCCGTCCGATAACAGCAGTTGAAATGGTCTGCCGATATTTGATATACTTCATAACAATTATAAAATATAATCTCAAGGCCTGGCAGGTTTTGGCCGGGCCTCTATTAGAGCGTTTTCGAGCGAAGTGGATACCGGTTCGCGTGAAGAAAACGCGTCAAAACTAAAGATCAGAGCCCGGTTCTGATTCCATCAGAACCGATAAGGCTCTAGCCTATCGGGATTGCGAGCCTCGAGCGATGACTGTTTCCAAAAACGCCGCCATCGATGCCGCCAAGGGGGCGCGGTCCCCGCGCAAGGAGCCGGCCGAAGACGCGGCGGAGGGCACCGCGCTGCAACTGGGTGAACTGGCCGAATTGCTCGGCTATTCGCTCAAGCGCGCGCAGTTGAAGGTCTTTGAGGATTTTTTGCACTGCGTCGCGCCGCTGCAACTGACCCCGGCGCAATTCTCGGTGCTGCTGCTGCTCGACAAGAACCCCGGGCGCAACCAGACCGAAATCGCCAATACGCTCGGAATCCTCAGGCCCAATTTCGTCGCGATGCTCGACGGCCTGGAAAGCCGCGATCTGTGCGCGCGGATGCGCTCGACCAATGACCGGCGCTCGCACATCCTGGTGCTGACCGACAAGGGCAGGGCGGTGCTGGCGCGTGCGAAGAAGCTCGTCGCCGCCAAGCACGAGGCGCGGCTCAACGAATTACTGGGCCCCGCCAACCGCGTGGCGCTGCTCGGCATGCTGGCGAAAATCGCCAAGGAGTTTTGACGGGTGCCTCATCCTGAGGAGCCGCAAAGCGGCGTCTCGAAGGATGGGGTCGTACTGGCTTCCATGGTTCGAGACGGCGCTAAATGGCGCCCCTCACCATGAGGGGACCGATGAACGCGATCAGGCCGCGACGATACGGTCGGGCGCCTGCTCGGCCTCACGCTCCGGCATGAACAGGCGCTCGATCTCGCGGGCCGGCAGCGGTTTGCTGAACAGGAAGCCCTGCATTTCGGTGCAGCCCTCGGACGTGACGCTGTCGAGCTGTTCGCGGGTTTCGACGCCTTCGGCCGTGGCGGTCATGCCCATGCCGCTGGCGAGGGCGGCGACCGCGCGCACGATGTTGAGCGAGCCGCTGTTCTCCGTGATGTCCTTGACGAAGGAGCGGTCGATCTTGATCTTGTCGAACGGGAACGACTGCAGATAGGTCAACGAAGAATAGCCGGTGCCGAAATCGTCAAGCGCGATCCGCACGCCGAGCGCGCGCAACTGATGCAGCACGGCCAGCGTGGCTTCCTTGTTCTGCAACAAAACGGTCTCGGTAATCTCGATCTCCAACCGTGTCGGATTGAGGCCGGAGGCCGCGAGCGCGCCGACGATAACCTGCATCAGGCCGGGATTGCGGAATTGCACGGCTGAAATATTGACGGCGACGCGGGCATCGCCCGGCCACTTCGCCGCGGTGGCGCAGGCCTCGCGGATCACCCACTCGCCCATCGGGACGATGAAGCCGATTTCTTCGGCGAGCGGAATGAAGGTGCCCGGCGAGACCAGTCCGTGCTGTGGATGATTCCAGCGGATCAGCGCCTCGAAGCCGCTGACCTCATTGCTCGCCAGATTGACCACCGGCTGGTAGTAGAGCTCGAACTCGCCTGCCGGCAGCGCCTTGCGCAGGTCCTGCTCCATCAGGCGGCGGGTCTGCATCTGCAGGTCCATCGCCGGCTGGAAGAAGCGAAAGACGCCGCGGCCGTCGCCCTTGGCGCGGTAGAGCGCGAGGTCGGCATTGCGTAGCAATCTGTCGGGCCGCAGGCCGTCACCAGGACCGACCGCGATGCCGACGCTGGCGCCGATCATGGCCTGATGGCCGTCAATCTCGAAGGGCTCGCTGATCGACCGGATGATCGCTTCGGCGAGCGCGGTCGCCTCGGCGGGCTCCTTGATCGGCGCCTGCACGATGACGAATTCATCGCCGCCCATCCGGGCGATGGTGTCGCTGGCGCGGACCAGTCCGCGCAGCCGATCCGCGACCATTTTCAGGAGCTTGTCACCGGCGGGATGGCCGAACGTATCGTTGACCGCCTTGAACTGGTCGAGATCGATGTGATGAACCGCGACGATTTCCTCGCGGTGAATGCGCGCCCCCAGCGCATGCTCGAGCCGCTGGTTCAGCAAAACGCGATTGGCGAGATCCGTCAGCGCATCATGATGCGCCATGTATTCGATCTTGACCTCTGAGCGACGCTGCTCGGTGATGTCCTCATGGGTCGCGACCCAGCCGCCGTCGGGCATCGGGCGGTGACGAATCTTGAAGGTGCGCCCGTTGCGCAGTTCGACGATGCTGTCGGTGGGCTCGGCGGATATCGCGACGTTGCCGCGCCAGATCAGATATTCCTCGCGGGTCATCGCGGGAAAGCTGCCCGCCTCGAAGCGCATGTCGACGATTTCGGTCAGCGCGGTGCCTGGACCAACGCGGTCATGCGACAGCTCATACATATCGATGTAGCGATCGTTGCACACGATCAGCCGGTGCGCGGCATCGAAGAAGCATAGTCCCTGCGACATGTTGTTGATGGCAGTGTCGAATTGAAAGTGCCGGAGCCGCAGATCCTCTTCCTGAGCCTTGCCGAGCTCGTATTGTCGTTGCAGGCTGGCGCTCATCTCTTCGCGCGCGGTAATGTCTTCATGCGTGGCCATGCAGCCGCCGTTCGGCATCGGATAAACCGTATAGGCGATGATCCGCCCGTCGGTAAATTCTTGCACCGTTGTGCTGGCCTCGAGGGCGTTTCCGACATGCTCCCGGATATAGTCTTCGGGTGGGACGGATATCTTGAGTCCCAAATTCAACCGGTGCTGGATCAGTTTCCTGAGCGGTGTTCCGGGCGTCACCTGTTCGGGTGAAAGCCCGTAGATCTCGATGTATCGTCTGTTGCAGAACAGGATCGCGCGCTTGTCGTCGAAGATGGTCAATCCCAGCGACAGATTTTGAAGGGCGACCTCAAACAGTCCGGCTGGTTGAACCGGCTCCGGATGGATGGCGCGCATTTTAGAATCCACCATATGACGACCCCCTGCTGCAGGCCCGCAGCACTCCGGCAATGAGGAGCCGCATATTGGGAGGGCAAGCCGGTAAATGACATCCTTGTGAGGCCGTGATTCCGCGGGGTTCTTTGTGGTTCGCTAAACAAAGCGTTAAAAAATTCCGGCGCGAGCGGTCGGCACAGGGCGATGAGTTTCGCGACGATAATACGCTGCGATGCAGCATGGGGGCATGTCGCCTTTCCAACTCATGAAGATCGGTTCGCAACGACGATGACTGGAATCTAAACCGCGTCCACCAGGATCACCCTGATGTCGTTGACATTGGTGAGGGTCGGGCCGGTCTGCAGGAGATCGCCGGTCGCGGTGAAGAAAGCGGTGGCGTCGTTGTTGTCGAGATAGGCTTTGGCGTCGAGACCGAGCGCCTTCATCTTCGCGAACGTGGCCTGATCGATCATTGCGCCCGCGGGATCTGAAGCGCTACCGGCACCGCCATCCGCGCCGTCGGTATCGCCGGCCAGCGCCGCAATGCCGGAGGTATCTTTAAGCAGATCGGCCAGCGCCAGCGCATATTCCTGGTTGGGGCCGCCGCGGCCGTTGCCGCGCACGGTCACGGTGAGTTCGCCGCCCGAGATGATCGCGACGCGCTCGCCTTCGGCTTGCGCCTTCAATGCAAGCCTGGCGTGATCGGCCGCGACCTCGCGCGCCTCGCCTTCGAGATCGGCGCCGAGATCGATGATCGCATATCCGGCCGACGCCGCGACCTTGATCGCGGCGTCGAGCGAGGCCTTCGGCCGCGCGATCATTTCATACTGCGCGCGCGCAAAGGCCGCATCGCCGGGTTTGCAGCTTTCATTTTTCGCATCGTCGAGCGCGCGGCCAATCGCGTCGTCGACCTTCAAATTGTATCGGGCGACCAGCGCGCGGGCGTCGGCGAGCGTGGTCGGGTCCGGCACGGTCGGCCCCGATGCGATCGCCGAGGGATCGTCATGCGGTACGTCCGAGATTGCCAGCGTCACGATTTCGGCGCGCTGGCCGGCGCGCGCCAGCCGCCCGCCCTTGATCCGCGACAGATGTTTACGAACAGTGTTGACCTCGCCGATCGGCGCGCCCGAGCGCAACAGCGCGCGCGTCACCTGTTGCTTCTGCGCAAAGGACACGCCCTCGACCGGCGCGATCCAGTTCGCCGAGCCGCCGCCCGACAACAGCACCAGCAGGAGATCGTCTGCGCCGGCATCGGCGGCCATCTGCAGGCTCTGCTCGGCGCCCTTCAACCCGGCCTCGTCGGGCACGGGATGGCCGGCCTCGATCATCTTGATCCGGCGTGTCGGCACGCCATGCCCGTGACGGGTGGTCGCGATACCGATCAGCCGTTCCGGCGCCAGCCCCAATTGGTCGAGATAATGCCGTTCCGCCGCCGCCGCCATCGCGCCCGCGCCCTTGCCGGCGGCCAGACAAATCACCCGGCCCTTCGGAATCGGGCGCAGATACGCCGAGAGCACGACGTCAGGATGGGCCGCGGCGACCGCGGCGTCGAAAATCGTGCGCAGGAGAGGGCGTTTGTCGGTCATTGTCTCACGGTATCTGCCATCGGGATATCGGAGGCCGGTTATCCATCCGATTGGAGCAAAAGAAAACCCCCGCGGTGTGGCGCGGGGGCATATGGCCTGTCCTCAATCCTCAGCCGCCGACATCCGCGCTGATGATGTCGCCGAACAGGTCCCATTTCTCGCCCTTGAACTTCATCAGCTGAAGCTGGCTGATCGGGGCGAAATCGGTCGGGCTGGTGTTGATCTTGATGCCGGGCAGCAGGACTTCGGTGCGGAAATCCTTGAGGTTCGCGGCCTGCTTCATGATGTTTTCGCGGGTGAGATCGTCACCGCATTTGGTCAGGACTTCGACAAGTGTCTGGGCAACGCCATAGGCGACGACGACGTTTCCGTCGAGCTTGTTGCCTTCCGGGTAATCCTTGGCGAGGAAGTCGTAGAATTTCTTCATGCCGGGGTCGTTGTCCCATTGCGGATCCGACGCATCCTTCAGATAGGCGGCGGAAATGATGCCTTGCGAATTGTCATAGCCGGCCGGCTTGATCACGCTGCCGACCGATGCGGAAACGTTGTTGAGGAAGTGCAGCGCCTTCCACTCGATCTCGGCGACCTTCTTGATGGCTTGCGCCGCGAATTTCGGGGTCGCAATATCGATGAACACGTCGGCGCCGCTGGCCTTGAGCTTGACGATGTGATTGTCGATGGTCGGCTCCGAGGTTTCGAAACTTTCCTCGGCGATGATCATCGAGGCGGCCTTGGCGCCGAGGCCGTCCTTCAGGCCTTTGAGGTAGTCCTTGCCGTAATCGTCATTTTGATACAGCACGCCGATCTTGGCGTTCGGCTTTTCCTTGAGAAGGTATTTGGCATAGATCTGCGTCTCGCTCTGGTAGCTCGGCTGCCAGCCCATGGTCCATGGAAACTCCTTGGGATCGTTCCACTTGGTGGCGCCGGTCGCGACGAACAGCTGCGGCACTTTTTTGGAATTCATGTATTTGTGGATCGCGGAATTCGGCGGCGTGCCGAGCGCGTTGAAGATCAGCAGGACTTCGTCGCTCTCCACCAGCTTGCGCGCCTGTTCCACCGTCTTCGGCGGGCTATAGCCGTCGTCATAGCTGATGAAATTGATCTTGCGGCCGTTGATGCCGCCGGCATCGTTGATCTTCTTGAAATAGGCGGCTTCGGTCTTGCCGATCACGCCATAGGCGGACGCAGGGCCGCTATAGGGCATGATGTTGCCGATCTTGATTTCGGTATCAGTGGCGCCGGTGTCGTATTTCTTCTGCGCGAGCGCGCCGCTGCCGGATGCGGCCAGCAGCGCGAGTGCCGCGGCCCAAGTAACGGCGTAAGCAACGACTGTTCTGGTCGTGGTGAAAGGCATGATCGTCTCCCTCTTTTCCATTGGTATGGATGGTGTGTGTCACGGCCTTCTTGATCGAAAGCTCTTTGAACCCAATGCCTTGAGTACCATTTTACCGGATGGCTCACAACAAAAAGCCCTCCGCGCCGGGCGCGAAGGGCTGCTTCTTTAGTAGTCAGCTTTCTGTTTTACGCGTTTTCTTTACGTGAACCGGTATCCACTTCGCGCGAAAACGCTCTGATAAATCAGTTGCTGAGTTCGCCGCTGATGGTGTCGCCGAACAGGTCCCACTTCTTGCCCTTGAACTTCATCATCTGAAGCTGCTCGATCGGATAGTAGTCGGTTGCGCTGGTATTGATCTTGACGCCGGGCAGCAAGGTGTCGGGCGTGAAGTCCTTCAGGCTGGTGGCCTGCTTCATGATGTTGTCGCGGGTCAGATTGTCGCCGGCCTGCTTGAGAACCTGCACCACGGTTTGAGCCTGGCCATAGCCGAACACGACGGAGCCGTCGGCCTTGTTGGCTTCCGGCGCATATTTGGCAAGGAAAGCATAAAACTTCTTCATGCCCTCGTCATTGTCCCACTGCGAATCCGCGCCGTCCTTGGCGTAAGCCGCAGAGAGAATGCCTTGGGAGTTTTCAAAACCGGCAGGCTGCAGCACCGAACCGACAGAGGCGCCGACGTTGCTCTGGAAATACAGCGGCTTCCAGTCGAGCTCGGCGAGTTTCTTGATGCTCTGGGCGGAGAATTTTGGCGTCGTCATGCTGAAATACACGTCGGCGCCGGAGGCCTTCAGCTTGACGATATGCGAGTCGATGCTGGGCTCGGTCACCTCATAGCTTTCCTCGGCGACGATCATGGATGCGGCCTTGTCACCCAGACCGTCCTTGAGACCTTTCAGCAAATCCTTGCCGAAATCGTCGTTCTGAAACAGGATTCCGATCTTGGCGCCCGGCTTCTCCTTCAATAGATACTTCGCGTAGATGCGGCCTTCGCTCTGGTAGGCCGGTTGCCATCCCATGGTCCATGGAAAGTCCTTGTAGTCGCCGAATTTGGTCGCGCCCGTCGCGACGAAAATCTGCGGGACTTTTTTGCTGTTCAGATATTTCTGGATCGCCGAGTTCGACGGCGTTCCGAGTGGTCCGAACAGAAAAAGAACCTCGTCGCTCTCGACGAGCTTGCGCGCCTGCTCGACGGCTTTTGGCGGGCTATAGCCGTCGTCGTAGCTGATGAAGGTGATCTTGCGGCCGTTGATGCCGCCTTGCTCGTTGATCATCTTGAAATAGGCTTCTTCGATCTTGCCGATCACGCCATAGGCCGAGGCCGGGCCGCTATAGGGCATGATGTTGCCGAGCTTGATCTCGGTGTCGCTGGCGCCGGTGTCGTATTTCTTCTGGGCGAGTGCGCTGCCCGTGGTGGCAGCAAAGGCCATGACCGCGGTCGAGAGTGCGGCGGCCAGCATTTTCTGTCTTGAAAGCATGTCTTCTCCTTGAGCTTTTCTTGAACCAGTTTTTCTTGAGCCTAGTTTTTCTTGAGTTTTCCGAGCCAATGTTGAGCGACTACGGCGACTTGCCTCGCGCCATGCGGCACCAGGAAGATGACGAGAAACAGGAGAACACCGAACACCGCGCCGGAAAGCCCTTTCGAGATTCCCTCGGCAATATTCGGAACGAAGATGATGAAGGCCGAACCCACGATCGATCCCGGCAGCCAGCCCACGCCGCCGACGACCATGCCGAGAAACAGCGCGATTGCGAATGTGACGGTGAAGCTGTCGGGGGCTACGAACTGCACGGCAATCGCACTGAGCCCACCGGCCACACCGGTGATGCCGGCGCTGACGCCGAACGCCAGCGTCTTGTACAGCGCGACGTCGATGCCCATCGCGGAGGCGGCGATCTCGTTGTCGCGGATCGCCATGAAGGCGCGGCCGGAGCGCGATTTCAGCAGATTGACCGAACAGACATAGATCGCGATCGATACCGCGAGCGTGAAATAATACAGCCACATGTCCTGCGACATCGGCAGGCCGAACGGGGCATCGGGCTTGGTCACCACCAGGCCCTGCACGCCGCCGGTCCATTTCTCGAATACCCCGAGTTTCAATAGTTGCGGCATCGCGGTGGCCAGCGCAAAAGTCGCCAGCGCCAGGTAGACGCCGCTCAAACGCAGCGCGGGCTGGCCGAACAGAAATCCGAAGATGAAGCAGACGATTCCGGCGACCGGCAGGGTCAGCGCATAATTGATATCGGCGTGTTCCATCAGGATCGCCGAGGTGTAGGCGCCGACCGCATAGAACGCGCTCTGGCCGAGCGAGAACTGCCCGCTGCCACCGGTCAGGATGTTCAGCGCAAGGATCGCGAGCCCCAGATAAAGCAACTGGGTGAGCTGGAAGATGATGAAGTTCTTCACGCAAAACGGCACGATGATCAACAAGGCCAAAATCACCAGCGAAGTGCCGAAGCCAAGCGTCATCGCACGCTTGGGAACCGCCTCGACCGCGGGCGCCTCAGTGACGACTTCCTGAATGGCGCTCATGATCAAACTCGCTTCACGATGGGACGGCCAAACAGGCCCGCCGGCTTGACAACCAGAACCGTAATGATCAGCGCCAGCGCGATCGGCAGCTTCAGTTCATTGCCGACGCCGGGGATATAAGTGCCGACCAGATTTTCGAAGATCCCGACCAGGAAGCCGCCGACCACGGCGCCAAACGGGCTGGTCAGGCCGCCGAGCACGGCGGCGGCGAAACCGTAGATCAGCACGCCCAGCATCATGTTCGGTTCGAGAAACACCACCGGCGCGATCATCATGCCGGCGATCGAGCCGATCGCGGCCGCCATGCCCCAGCCGAGTGCGATCATCCAGGAGGTGTTGATGCCGACCAGCCGCGCCAATTCAGGCACCGAGGCCGCCGCGCGCATCGCCAGGCCGACCCGGGTGAATTGAAAGAACAGATAAAGCAGGATCAGCAGCAGCACCGTGATGCCGATCATGCCGGCCTGGTGGGTCGAGATCAGTTGACTGCCGAGGAATGGCGAGGAGCCGAACGGGGTCGGATATTGCTTGATGGTGAAATCCCAGATCAGCCCGGCCACGCTGTTGATGATCGCGTACAGCGCAATGAACCCGGCGACATTGGTCAAAATGGGCGCCTTGGCCAGTGGTCTGAACAACAGGCGTTCGATCAGGATGCCGCCGGCGAACGAAAGCACCAGCGTCAGCACGAAGGCAACCCAATAGGGGATGCCCCATTGCATCAACTGCCAGGAAACGAAGGTCGAGAACATCGCCATCTCGCCCTGGGCAAAATTGAGGTGGTCGATCGCCTGGTAGATCATCACGACGGCGAGCGCCATGCAGGCATAGATCGCGCCGGTCGCGATGCCGGCCAGGACCTGATTGGTGAAAAGCTCCATGGCCGCGCTCCCTCAATATCCCAGATAGGATTTACGCACGTCTTCGTTGTTGGCGATCTCGTCGGCTTTGCCCGACATCACGATCCGCCCGGTCTCGATGACGTAAGCCTGATCGGCCAGTTCCAGCGCCAGTTGCGCGTTCTGCTCCACCACCAGGATGGTGACCTTGTCCTCGCGGTTGATCTTGCCGAGGATCTTGAACAGGTCGCGCACGATCAGTGGTGCGAGACCGAACGAAGGCTCGTCGAGCAGCATCAGCCGTGGGCGCAGCATCAGCGCGCGCGCGACCGCGAGCATCTGCTGCTCGCCACCCGACAAGGTGCCGGCTTGCTGCGTATAGCGCTGCTTGAGCACCGGAAAGTGGGCGTACATCCGCTCGATATCGGAGACGATCGCGGCCTTGTCGCTGCGCGTGATGGCGCCGAGCTGCAAGTTTTCTTCCACCGTCATGGTGGTGAAGGTGCCGCGGCCCTGCGGCACATGGGCGATGCCAAGTCGGACGACGTTCTCGGTCGAACGGTTTCCCAGCGGCTTGCCGTCGAACTCGATTCCGCCGGTCGAGCGCACCATGTTGCAGATCGCGCGCAGCGTGGTGGTCTTGCCGGCGCCGTTGGCGCCAAGCAGCGTGGTCAGGCTGCCCTCGTTGAGCGAGAACGAAAGGCCATGCAGCGCCTGGACCTGCCCGTAATAGGCCCTGAGATCCCTGACGTTCAAGAGCGGGGTCATTGGTCCTTGCTCCCGAGATAGGCCTTGATGACATCCGGGTCGGCCTGGACCTGGGCCGGGGTTCCCTCGGCGAGCTTCTTGCCGAAATTCAGCGCAACAACATGATCGGCGATCGACATCACAAGGCCCATGTGATGTTCGACCAATAGCACCGTCATCTTGCGCTCGTCGCGAATGCGGCGGATCAGGTCGCCCAGCGCATAGACCTCCTCGTGGTTGAGGCCGCCGGCGGGCTCGTCGAGCAGCAGGATTTTCGGGTCGGCCGCCAACGCGCGCGCCAGTTCGACGCGCTTCTGGGTGCCGAACGGCAGGCCCGACACCGTGAGATGCGCGACGTCGTCGAGATCGAGATAATGGAGGATCTCGCGGACGCGCTTGTTGAGTTCGGCCTCGCTGCGGCGAACCCAGGGCAGTTTCAGGGAGTCGCTGATGATGTCGCTGTTGGTGCGGGCATGGGTGCCGACCCGGATATTGTCGAGCACAGAAAGATTTGCAAACAACGCGACGTTCTGAAAGGTGCGTCCAATGCCGATTTCGGCAATTTTATGCGGCGGCCGCTTCAGGATGCTCCTGCCTTCCATCAGGATATCGCCCTTGCTCGGCTGATAGAGCCGGCTCAGGCAATTGAACAGCGTGGTCTTGCCGGCGCCGTTCGGTCCGATCAGGCCCAGGATCTGGCTCTGATGCATGTCGAACGAGATGCCATTCAACGCAACGATGCCGCCGAACACGACGCTGACGTCGCAAACCGCAAGCAGGGGAGATTCACCCTGCGCAGATTGTGCCTGCGTCATCGCATCCTGCCCAAATGATTGATCCGGCCGGAACATGCACGCAGACTGGTTCGCCGCTCACCGTGTTGACCGCTACCTGATCCCCTCGACCACACGTGCAACTTTCCCTCCTGCTTTCAACTTTTTGCCTTCTTCTTTTTTTGATTGCGGGACAGCGCCGCCCAAGGCTGCCTCGATATTTCTTACCATCGCCACCAGACGTGGTCCAATGTCGTCGCGCAGCCGTTCTTCCGTGAAACGGAACGCCGGCGCGCCACAATTAAACGCATAGGGGCCGGTTCCGTCGTTGAGCTTGAGGGCAACGCCGACGGCGTGGATGTCGTCGTGCCACTCGCCCGCCGAGATGACGAAGCCATGTTGTCTGACGGTTTCGCCGGCGCGCTCGATGCCGTCGCGCATCCGCGGCCAGCGGCTGCCATAATGCTCGCGCAGGTCACGCAGCAATGCGGTGCGCTCTTCGTCAGGCAATGCCCAGAGATAGGCGCGGCCCATGGCCGTGGTGGCGATCGGGATTCGCGAACCCACGTCGAGCTGAACGCCGAGCGTCATGCCGCGGCTCTGGCCGAAATAGATCATGCTGAGACGGTCGCGCCCGCCGACCGCGACAGCGCCGCCGGTTTCGCGCATCAATTCTTCACGGTAGCTCTCGGAAAGGTGCCGGACGCCGAGATTTGCCAAGGCAGCATAGCCGAGCGCCATCGCCGCCGGCGCAAGTTGATATTTCTCGAACCGGGGAACCGGCGTAAGATAACCCAGTTTGGTCAACGTATAGGTCAGCCGCGAAATGGTCGGCTTGGGCAGTTTCGTGCGAGCCGCGATCTCCTGGTTCCCAAGAAGTCCGTCATTGGGATGGAACGCGCGCAACACATCCAGGCCGCGGGAAAGCGCGACGACAAAACTGCGATCAGTCGCCACTTTCTTGGCCGTACGTTTCATCGCCTGCTGCCGCGCTGCGGACCTCGTTGACAACGGACGTGCTTCAAAATAACCCTCGCTGTCAAGATGTGGAATTAAATTCCGCAGTGCGGAATAGGCAAGAACAGGCGATCCAGGGAGAATCTCGTGAACGAAGTGGTCAAGCTCGAGCGTCATGACGTCATCGGCATCGTCACGGTCAACAGTCCTCCCGTCAATGCGCTGAGCGCCGCCGTCCGGGGCGGCATCCTGGAGTGCATCAAGAGCGCGATTGCCGATCCGGAAATTAAGGCAATCGTGCTGACCTGTGCCGGCCGCACTTTTATTGCAGGCGCCGACATCACCGAATTCGGCAAGCCACCGAAGTCTCCGGGCCTTTCCGAAGTGCTGACCGAAATCGAGAATTCGCCGAAGCCGGTTATTGCCGCGATCCACGGCACCGCACTGGGCGGCGGCCTTGAGGTCACGCTGGCCTGCCATTTCCGCGTTGCAACCAAGGACGCAAAACTCGGCCTGCCCGAGGTGAAGCTCGGCCTGCTGCCCGGCGCCGGCGGCACGCAGCGCCTGCCCCGCGCGGTCGGCCCGGAACTCGCTGTGAAGATGATCGTCGTCGGCGATCCCATCGGCGCTGCGGAAGCCCTGAAGAATGGCCTGATCGAGGAAATCGTCGAAGGTCCGGCCACCGGCGGCGAAGCGTTCGCGCGCAAGGTGCTGGCGGAGAAGCGCCCGCTGCGCAAGCTGCGCGACGACGACAGCAAGCTTGCGGCGGCAAAAGCCGACCGTTCGATCTTCACCAATGCGGTCGCCGCCCTCACTAAAAAGGCGCGCGGGCTGGAAGCGCCGTTCGCCGCGGCCGACGCGGTCGGCTTTGCGATCGACCTGCCGTTCGACGAGGGGCTGAAGAAGGAACGCGAAAGCTTCCTCAAGCTGATGACAGGCGATCAGTCGAAAGCCCAGCGTTACGCGTTCTTCTCCGAGCGCGAAGCGGCCAAGATCGCCGGCGTTCCCGAAGGCACCAAGGCGCGCAATGTCGAGCGCGTGGCGATCATCGGCGCCGGCACCATGGGCGGCGGCATCGCGATGTCGTTCGTCAATGCCGGTATTCCCGTGACGCTGATCGAAACCGGCGAAGAGCAGCTCAAGCGCGGCATGGGCGTGATGCAGAAGAATTACGAGGCCACCGCGGCACGCGGCGGCATTCCGGCGGACGCGCCCGCCAAGCGGATGGGGCTGATCACCGGCGTGGTCGGGCTCGAGAACGTCAAAGACGCTGACCTGATTATCGAAGCCGTGTTCGAGACCATGGCGATCAAGAAGGAAGTGTTCACCGCGCTCGACAAATACGCCAAGCCCGGCGCGGTGCTGGCGTCCAACACCTCCTATCTTAACATCGACGAGATCGCCAAGGTCACCAGCCGCCCGCAGGACGTGCTGGGCATGCACTTCTTCAGCCCGGCCAATGTGATGAAGCTGTGCGAGATCGTGCGCGCGGACAAGACCGCGCCGGATGCGCTGACCACCGCGGTCGCGATAGCGCGCAAGATCGCCAAGGTGCCGGCCGTGGTCGGCGTCTGCGACGGCTTTGTCGGCAACCGGATGCTGGCGCAGCGCGGCAAGCAGGCCGAGAAATTGCTGTTCGAAGGCGCGCTGCCGCAGCAGGTCGATGCGGTCGTGACCAAATTCGGCATGCCGATGGGACCGTTCGCGATGGGAGATTTGGCCGGTCTAGATATCGGCTGGCGCTCGCGCAAGGACCGCGGCATCAAGTCCGAGATCGCCGACGCGCTGTGCGAAGCCGGCCGCTTCGGCCAGAAGACCGGCAAGGGCTATTACAAATACGAGGCCGGTTCGCGCGCGCCGCTGCCCGACCCCGAAGTCGAGAAGCTGATCGACGAGACGCTGCAGCGATTGGGCCGCAAGCGTCGTGTGGTCACCGACGACGAAATTCTCGAGCGCATGATGTATCCGATGATCAATGAAGGCGCGCGGATCCTGGAAGAAAAGGTCGCGGCGCGTCCGAGCGACATCGATGTGATCTGGCTCTATGGCTATGGCTGGCCGATCTATCGCGGCGGCCCGATGTTCTATGCCGACCAGGTCGGCCTCAAGCACATCGCCGATCGGCTGTCGTTCTACGCCAAGGAGACCAACGATCCCTCGCTCGAGCCGGCGCCATTGCTCAAGCAACTGGCCGCGGAAGGCAAGACTTTTGCGTCGCTGGCGCAGACGGCGAAAGCGGCTTGAGCCGATGAGCCGGATATACTCTGGTTCATATCTCAACGCGTCGTCCCTGCGAACGCAGGGGCCCATACCGCGTGAGCTCACGGTTGGGCAGGCGGCGAGAAACCTTTTTCTAATATCGAGGTCAGGGGCTATGGGTCCCTGCGTTCGCAGGGACGACCCGCGGAGAGTGCAGGCGTACCCATGATTCATCCCGGCGAGCAATTCTATCCGGAAGGGATTCACTGGGACGACCCGATTCACCGCGGGTCGCTGCCTGATGTGCTGTCGAAGGCTGCGGCGAAGTTCGAGGCGCGGCCGGCGCTTGAGTTTCGTGATCGCGCGATTAGCTACCGCGAACTTGAGCAACTGACCGAGGTCGCGGCCTCGGCGTTCCTGCGCGCCGGTTACGGCAAGAACAATTCGATTGCGCTGTTTCTCGGCAATTCGCCCGATCATCCCGTCAATTTCTTCGGCGCGCTGAAAGCCGGCGCGCGCGTCGTGCATCTGTCACCGCTCGATGGCGAACGCGCGCTCTCGCACAAGCTCAGCGACAGCGGCGCGCGCATTCTCGTCACCAGCGATCTCACGGCACTATTGCCGATGGCGTTGAAATTTCTCGAAAAGGGCCTGCTCGATCGCCTGATCGTCTGCGAAGACGATCATTGGGGCGCGGTCGGCAATCCGCACACCCCGATCCCGGATCATCCTGCGATCGTGACATTCAAGACGTTCACAGAAGGCGCGATAAAGCCCGCGCAATGGCCGCAAATTTCGCCTGACGATGTCGCGCTGCTGCAATATACCGGCGGCACCACCGGCCTGCCCAAGGGCGCGATGCTGAGCCACGGTAATCTGACCTCGGCGGTGTCGATCTATGAGGTCTGGGGCCGCAAGGCCGCAGCAGAGCGCAATGCGGCCGAGCGCGTGATCTGCGTGCTGCCGCTGTTTCATATCTTTGCACTGACCGTAATCCTGCTGCGGTGTCTCGAGCGCGGCGATCTGATTTCGCTGCACCAGCGCTTTGACCTTCAAGCCGTGATGCGCGACATCGAGGTCAAACGCGCGACGGTATTCCCCGGCGTACCCACGATGTGGATCGCGATTGCGAGCCTGCCCGATCTCGAAAGCCGCGATCTGTCGTCGCTGGTGAGCTGCGGATCGGGCGGCGCGCCGCTGCCGGCCGAGGTCGCCAAGATTTTCGAGCGCAAGACCAATTTGAAGCTCAAGAGCGGCTGGGGCATGACCGAGACCTGCTCACCCGGCACCGGCCATCCGATGGATGGGCCGGACAAGCCGGGCTCGATCGGGCTGATGCTGCCCGGCATCGAAATGGATGTGGTGTCGCTGGAGGATTCGAAAAAAACTCTGCTGCCCGGCGAAGTCGGCGAAATCCGCATCCAGGGGCCGAACGTCACCAAGGGCTACTGGAACCGGCCCAAGGAAACCGCCGAAGCGTTTGTCGGCGATCGTTTCCTGACCGGCGATATCGGCTACATGGATAGCGACGGCTATTTCTATCTGGTCGATCGCAAGAAGGACATGATCATTTCCGGCGGCTTCAACGTCTATCCGCAGATGATCGAGCAGGCGATCTATGAACACTCATCCGTGCAGGAAGTGATCGTGATCGGTATCCCCGATCAATATCGCGGCGAAGCCGCAAAAGCCTTTGTCAAATTGCGCGCGGGCGCCAATCCCTTCACGCTGGACGAGCTCAAAACGTTCCTTGCCGGCAAGCTCGGCAAGCATGAAATTCCCGCCGCACTCGATTTCGTCGACGAACTGCCGCGGACTTCCGTCGGCAAGCTTTCGCGCCACGAATTGCGCACTCAGCAACCGCAACCAGCCGCGCCGCCCCAACACCAACTCGCAACAGGAGGTCGCTCATGACCGACGCCGTTATCGTCTCCACCGCCCGCACGCCGATCGGCAAGGCCTATCGCGGCGCCCTCAATGCCACCGAAGGCGCGACCTTGCTTGGTCACGCCATCGGCGAAGCCGTCGCGCGCGCCAAAGTCGATCCCAGCGAGGTCGAGGACGTGGTGATGGGCGCCGCACTCCAGCAGGGCTCGACCGGCGGCAACATCGCGCGTAAGGCGCTGCTGCGCGCCGGCCTGCCCGTGACCGTCGGCGGCACCACGATTGATCGGCAATGCGCGTCGGGTTTGCAGGCGATTGCACTGGCGGCGCGCTCGGTGATTTTCGACGGCGTCGAGATTGCGGTCGGCGGTGGCGGCGAATCCATCAGCCTGGTGCAGAACGACCACGCCAACAAGTTTCACACCCAGGATCCCGCACTGCTCAAGATCAAGGGCGAAGTCTACATGCCGATGATCGACACCGCGGAAGTCGTCGCCAAGCGCTACGGCATTTCGCGCGAGCGGCAGGACGAGTATTCGCTGGAAAGCCAGCGCCGCGTCGCCGCCGCGCAACAAGGCGGCAAATTCAACGACGAACTCGCGCCGATTACCACCATGATGGGTGTCGCCGACAAGGCCACCGGCGAAATCTCCTTCAAGGAGATCACGCTGTCCAAGGATGAAGGCCCGCGGCCGGAAACCACCGCTGAAGGCCTTGCCGGCCTTAAGCCGGTGCGCGGCGAAGGTTTTACCATCACCGCCGGCAATGCCAGCCAGCTCTCGGACGGCGCCAGCGCGTCCGTGATCATGAGCGACAAGGAAGCCTCGAAGCGCGGCCTAAAGCCGCTCGGCATTTTCCGCGGTTTTGTTGCCGCGGGTTGCGAGCCCGATGAAATGGGCATCGGTCCGGTGTTCGCGGTGCCGCGCCTGCTCAAGCGTCATGGTCTCAAGATCGACGACATCGATCTGTGGGAACTGAACGAAGCCTTCGCGGTGCAGGTGCTGTATTGCCGCGACAAGCTGGGCATCGACCCCGAGAAGATCAATGTCGACGGCGGCGCGATCGCGGTCGGCCATCCCTACGGGATGTCCGGCGCGCGTCTCACCGGCCACGCTTTGATCGAGGGTCGCCGCCGCAAGGCCAAGCTCGCGGTCGTCACCATGTGCGTCGGCGGCGGCATGGGCGCGGCCGGGTTGTTCGAGATTGTGCAGTAGCAACATCCTCGTCGTCCCGGCGAAAGCCGGGACCCATACCGCGTGATCTGTCGTTCGAGTAGAATGTTAGAGACCTTTTCTAACCGCGAATGCCGGTGGCTATGGGTCCCGGCTTTCGCCGGGACGACGAGAATAAAGATATCGCGTAATTCATTTCGCTCACAGGAGGATCCGATGGATCTCAGCTTCAGCAAGGAAGAAGTGGCGTTTCGGGACGAAGTGCGGACCTTCCTGCGGGAAAACGTCCCGCCCGCGACGCGTCAGAAACTCCAGGAGGGCCGTCATCTCGGCAAGGACGAGATGGTCGAGTGGTGGCGGATTCTGAACAAGAAGGGCTGGGGCGTTTCGCACTGGCCGAAGGAATATGGCGGCACCGGCTGGAGCTCGGTGCAGCATTACATCTTCAACGAAGAGCTGCAGATGGTGCCGGCGCCAGCGCCGCTCGCCTTCGGCGTCAGCATGGTCGGCCCTGTGATCTACACCTTCGGCAATGAAGCGCAGAAGAAGCACTATCTGCCGCGCATCGCCAGTGTCGAAGACTTCTGGTGCCAGGGCTTCTCCGAGCCGGGTTCGGGATCTGATTTGGCCTCGCTCAAGACCAAGGCCGAGCGCAAGGGCGACACCTACGTCATCAACGGCCAGAAGACCTGGACCACGCTGGCGCAATATGCCGACTGGATCTTCTGTCTTTGCCGGACCGATCCCACCGCCAAGAAGCAGTCCGGCATTTCCTTCATCCTGGTCGACATGAAGACCAAGGGCATCACGGTGCGCCCGATCCAGACCATCGACGGCGGCGTCGAAGTCAACGAAGTGTTCTTCGACGACGTGGTGGTGCCGGTCAGCAATCTCGTCGGCGAGGAAAACAAGGGCTGGGACTACGCCAAGTTCCTGCTCGGCAATGAGCGCACCGGGATTGCCCGCGTCGGCGTCTCCAAGGAACGGCTGCGCCGCATCCGCGATCTCGCATCAAAAGTGGAATCCGGCGGCCGGCCCGTGATGGAAGACCAGGCGTTTCGCGAGAAACTCGCCGCGGTCGAGATCGAGCTGAAAGCGCTGGAGCTGACGCAGCTTCGCGTCGTCGCCGACGAAGGCAAGCACGGCAAGGGCAAGCCCAATCCGGCGTCGTCCGTGCTCAAGATCAAGGGCTCGGAAATCCAGCAGGCCACGACCGAACTGCTGATGGAAGTGATCGGCCCGTTCGCCGCACCCTTTGACGAGCACGGCGATGACGGCAGCAATGAAGCGATGGACTGGACCGCCCAGATCGCGCCGAGCTATTTCAACAACCGCAAGGTCTCGATCTACGGCGGCTCCAACGAGATCCAGCGCAACATCATCACCAAGGCGGTGCTGGGGTTGTGAGATTTCTTCTCCCTCGCCCCGCCTTTTGCGGGGAGAGGGTTGGGGTGAGGGGCTCTGTCCGCGAATACAGAAGACAATGGTGAGCGCTGTACCCCCTCACCCGATCACTTCGTGATCGACCTCTCCCCGCAAGCGGGGAGAGGTGAAGGGGCCGGCGATCGGTAGAATTCTTAGAGGAAATAAGCAAAATGGATTTTGATCTGTCCGAGGAGCAGCGGCTTCTCAAGGAAAGCGTCGACGGGCTGCTCGGCAGTTCCTACGAGTTCGATGACCGCAAGAAATACATGGCGGAGAAGGGCGGCTGGAGCAAAACCGTCTGGGGCAAGTTCGCCGAGCAGGGGCTGCTCGGGCTGCCGTTCTCCGAAGACGATGGCGGCTTCGGCGCCGGCGCGGTCGAAACCATGATCGTGATGGAAGCGCTGGGCAAGGCGCTGGTGCTCGAGCCGTATCTGCCGACCGTGGTGATCGCCGGCGGTTTCCTGCGCCGCGGCGGCTCACCTAAGCAGAAGGCCGAATACATTCCCGCCATCATCGACGGCAGCAAGACCTTTGCGTTCGCGCAGCTTGAAAAGAATTCGCGCTACGATCTCGGCGATGTCGCAACCTCGGCCAAGAAAAAGGGCGACGGCTGGGTGATCGACGGCGAGAAATTCGTCGTGCTCAATGGCGAGGGCGCCGACATGCTGATCGTCACCGCGCGCACCAAAGGCAGCCAGCGCGATGCCGGCGGTGTCGGCGTGTTTCTGGTGCCCGGCAATGCCAAGGGCATTGCGAAGAAGGGCTATCCGACCCAGGACGGCCTGCATGCGGCCGATATCAGCTTCACCGGCGTTGAAGTCGGCGCCGATGCCGTGATTGGCGATCCCGAGAATGGTCTGGCGCTGATCGAGCGCGTGGTCGATGACGCCCGCATCGCGCTATGCGCCGAGGCCGTCGGTCTGATGGATGAATCGCTGAAATCTACCGTGGAGTATCTGAAGACCCGCAAACAATTCGGCGTCGCGATCGGCTCTTTCCAGGTCCTGCAGCACCGCGCCGCCGACATGTTCGTTGCATGCGAACAGGCCCGCAGCATGGCGATGTTCGCGGCCATGGCGGGCGATTTCGACGACGCCAAAGAGCGTGCCACGGCGGTGGCGGCCGCGAAGGTGCAGATCGGCAAGTCGCTAAAATTCGTCGGTCAGCAGTCGATCCAGCTCCACGGCGGCATCGGCATGACGATGGAAGCCAAGATCGGCCACTACTTCAAGCGGCTGACCATGATCGAGAACACGTTCGGCGACACGGACTATCATTTGCGTCGGGTGACCCAGGGCGGCGGGCTGGTTTGACGAGAGCCGTCTTGCCGCGCGTATGAATATTTCGGTTGCCCGATTCACTATCCCCGTCATGCCCGGCCTTCGTGCCGGGCATCCACGTCTTGGCAGCAGAGAAAGACGTGGATGGCCGGGACATAGGCGAGCGGAAGCGACGCCGTCCTTCGGATGGCTGTGCCCGGCCATGACGAAGAGAACAATAAGCGAATAACGACAAGAGGAGAGTGCGCTGTGAAAGGAACCCCGTTCGATCTCACCGGCAAAGTCGCCATCGTCACCGGCTCCAGCCGCGGCATTGGCCGCTCCTCGGCGGAATTGCTGGCCAAACTCGGCGCCAAGGTCGTGATCTCCAGCCGCAAGGCCGAGGCCTGCGAGGAAGTCGCCGCTGGCATTCGCAACAACGGCGGCGACGCCCATGTGATCGCCTGCAACATCTCGCGCCGTGAAGAGATCGAGGCGCTGATCGCAGGCACCACAAAACATTACGGCAAGATCGACATCCTGGTCTGCAACGCGGCGGTGAATCCCTATTACGGCCCGCTGCTCGACATCAAGGACGACGCCTTCGACAAGATCATGAACGCCAACGTCAAGAGCAACATCTGGCTCTGTCAGTTGGCGATCCCGGGAATGGCCGAGCGCGGCAACGGCTCGGTGGTCATCATCTCCTCGATCGGCGGACTTCGCGGTTCCACCGTGATCGGCGCCTACGGAATTTCCAAGGCCGCGGATTTCGCGCTGTGCCGCAGCCTCGCCGGCGAATGGGGCCCGAAAGGCGTGCGCGTCAATTGCGTGGCGCCGGGCCTCGTCAAAACCGATTTCGCCCGCGCGCTGTGGGAAGACGAAGAACTCTTGAAGCGCCGCTGCGCCACCACGCCTTTGCGCCGGATCGGCGAACCCGACGAAATCGCCGGTGCCGTCGCCTATCTCGGCTCCGATGCGTCGAGCTTCATGACCGGGCAGACGATTGTGGTTGATGGTGGTGTGACCACGGCGTCGGTGTAAACTTCCCTCTCCCGCGTGCGGGGGAGGGTGCCTTCGCGAAGCGAAGGCGGGTGGGGGTGCCCCTGCAAACTCCATCGCTTCAAGGGCCCCCACCCCAACCCTCCCCCGCAAGTGCGGGAGAGGGAGCGCGCCGAGCGCATGTCTCCAAACGCCGTCTCGTCAAAGCTAGGAAGACGACTGATCTTCCCCCAAAAAAGTGGACAGGGTTAAGCTGCTTTTAGCTCCATCTCGATCGGGCTTCTATAACCAATGGCCGAGTGGCGGCGCGTGCGGTTGTAGAAGCCTTCGATGTAAGCAAAGATATCACGTTTGGCCTGCGCTCGTGTTGCATAATGCCGGTGATGAACGAGCTCCGTTTTGAGGGTGTGGAAGAAGCTTTCCATCGGCGCGTTGTCATAGCAGTCGGCCTTGCGGCTCATCGAGACCTGGAAGCCGGCCGAGCGAAGCGCGTTGCGGTAGTCGGTCGATGCGTATTGAACGCCCCGGTCGGAGTGGTGGATCAGATTGGCATCAGTCGGTCGGGTTGATGTCGCCATATTGAGGGCCGCCAAGGGCAGTTCGGTGCGCAAATGATCGTCCATCGCCCAGCCGACGATCCTGCGGCTGCAGAGGTCCATGACGGCTGCGAGATAAAGCCAGCCCTGATCGGTCTCGATATAGGTGATGTCGGCGAGCCAGATCCGGTTAGGCGCGGCGGCGATGAAGTTCCGGTCGATCAGGTTCGGGGCGATCGGGTAATCGTGACGGCTGTCGGTGGTTCGCGCTCTGCGTGGCCGCGCCATGATGGCCCTGATACCATGATGGCGCATCAACCGCTCGATGCGGCCATGGCTCACCCCGCGACCCTGGGCCGTCAACTCAACATGAATACGCGGGCTGCCATAGCGCCCGCAGGTGTCACGATGAACCCGCTTGATGTCATCGATGAGGTCACGATTGGCGGCGGACCGCTGGCTCTGCGGACGTGAGCGCCAAGCATAATAGCCGGCCGGCGAGACGGCGAGCGCACCGCACATGATCCTTATCGGGTAATCGGTGCGGTGATCTTCGATGAAGCGGAACCTCATGTCCGAACTCCAGCAAAGATCGCGATCGACTTTTTTAAAATGTCGCGCTCCATCCGCAGCCGCTCGTTCTCCTGCTGCAAACGGGCGATCTCCGCAGCCTGGTCTGCCGACGGCAGCACCGCTTGCTGTGTGGGGAGCCGCGGCGCTGCCGTCGGCCCGCGCCCCATGCGCTCGACCCAGCGCCGTAATACCGAATCACGCAGCCCAAGCTCCTTGGCTACCGAACCGATCGATCGACCGCTCGAAGCCACCAGATCAACAGCTTGCTGCTTATAGTCGTCCGTAAACGACCGACGTGGACGTCCTTCCATCCGACACCTCCTGGCTCTGAGAGCCTACTACAGGTGTCCACCAATTCGGGGGAGGTTCAGACACCGATTGCGGTGGCGATGATGGACTCATATTGACCTTGCCCCGCCAATCCGCTTGCCTCTGCGCAACGCAAAAACTTTCCTGGAAATCCCCTCATGTCCCACGTCTTGGCCATCGATCAGGGCACCACATCCTCCCGCGCCATCGTGTTTCGCAGCGACATCTCGATCGCGGCGTCGGCGCAAGCTGAATTCCCGCAGCATTTTCCCGCGTCCGGCTGGGTCGAGCACGAACCGGAGGACATCTGGACCTCCACCATCGCGACCTGCCGCGAAGCGTTGCAGAAGGCCGGCCTCACGGCAAAAGACATTGCCGCGATCGGGATCACCAACCAGCGCGAAACCACCGTGGTGTGGGACCGCGTCACCGGCACGGCCATCCATCGCGCCATCGTCTGGCAGGATCGCCGCACAGCGGATATCTGCGCGCGGTTAAAGAACGAAGGTCATGAGCCTGTCATTTCGGCCAAAACGGGATTGATCATCGATCCCTATTTCTCCGGCACAAAAGTGGCGTGGATCCTCGATCACGTGCCCGGCGCGCGCGCCCGCGCCGAGCGCGGCGAGTTGCTGTTCGGCACCGTCGATTGCTATTTGCTGTGGCGGCTCACCGGCGGCAAGGTGCATGCGACCGACGCGACCAACGCTTCGCGCACGCTGCTGTTCAATATCCACACCGGGCTTTGGGACGATGAGCTCCTGAAAATCCTGCGCGTGCCGCGTTCGATGCTCCCTGAGGTGAAGGATTCTTCCGCAAAATTCGGCGACAGCCTGTCGGAATTGTTCGGCGGCGCCATTGCGATTTCGGGGATCGCCGGCGACCAGCAGGCCGCGACCATCGGCCAGGCCTGTTTCTCGCCTGGGATGATCAAGTCGACCTACGGCACCGGTTGTTTCGCGCTGCTCAACACGGGCACCACGCCGGTCGCCTCGAAGAACAAGCTGCTCACCACCATCGCCTATCAGCTCAAGGGCCAGCGCACCTATGCGCTCGAAGGCTCGATCTTTGTTGCGGGCTCGGCGGTGCAATGGCTGCGCGACGGGCTAGGGATCATCAAGAGCGCCGCCGAGACCGGCGCGCTTGCCGACAAGGCCGACCCCACGCAAGACGTCTATCTGGTGCCGGCCTTTGTCGGCTTGGGGGCGCCCTACTGGAATCCGCGCGCGCGCGGCGCACTGTTCGGGCTGACGCGCAACACCGGCCCGGCCGAACTCGCGCATGCCGCGCTGGAGAGCGTTTGCTACCAGACTTTTGATTTGTGGGCCGCGATGCGCGCCGACTGGCCCGACGCCAGCGCTGTCAAGACCGTGCTGCGCGTCGACGGCGGCATGACCGCCTCGGATTGGACCATGCAGCGCCTCGCCGATCTCCTGGACGCGCCGGTCGATCGTCCGATGATCCAGGAAACCACAGCCTTGGGGGCCGCCTATCTCGCGGGGTTGGCCGCGGGCGTCTATCCCGAGCCGTCAAAATTCGCCGACAACTGGCGGCTCGAACATCGCTTCAAGCCGGCGATGAGTGCCGCGACGCGGGAGCGGAAGCTGAAGGGGTGGGCAAGGGCGGTGAGGGGATTACTGGCGAGCGATGAGGGGAGTAGGGACTAAGATATCAACTTATCAAATCGCGTTCTCAAGAAGCCTTCTATAGCTTTTCTATTATCATTTGAGGTAGCCGTTAAAATCTGAATAACATCCTCGTCGTCTAGCGGAATTACGTAACCTCTAGAATCCAAAGCCGCGTCACGGCATCTCTCGATAAATTTTTGCTTGTTGTCCATCGAGCGACAGCAAATCATCCCGAAAAATCCACGCGTATGACCAAACCGTCCCGTTATTTGGTCGAGTTCGGGATTCGCAATTTCGCTCGAGTAGTTCTTGCATTCGACAGGGACGCTGATTGCTCGCGTTTGAGGCGATTGGAGGATAGTTTGAAAAAAACCGCGGTCTCCAGAATTAGTAAATCTAATGTCTATCCGCTTTCGACCGGAGTGAATTTCAAATTCTTTAATGGGACAGATCAGTCCTGGAAAGAACAGGAAAAAAAGGACTCCGATCATGAAAGAGTGGTATTCACTCGCTGCCGCTGGTCCTAAAGGAATTTTCTGCAGAACTTTGATCAGAGCTCCGGCAAAAACTCTTTCATCAAAATCCTCGTCGAGAACTTCTGGACCAAGCGGCCCGCGCGCACCCTTTAGTTCTTTATATTTTTCTAGCACTTCAGGATGCTTGCTTAGGGCCGTTGACGACACCCACATCAGCGCGCTTTCCATTCACCGAAGTATAGAATGTGTTCTCTTTTGCGTTGATCGAGTCGATTACTTTTTGGCGCGGCCATTTCCAGTTCGCAGCCGGATTGCCCAGGTGTGTAATTCCCTCGTGCGCATTTTCTCGGGGCTGTTTGTTGATGCAGGTAATTTGTACGTCTGCCATGAGGGCTCCTCGTTATTGCTGATACGGGACCTCCGCGGTAGTCGAGATTCGCAAACGCAACTGTGTAGAAGTAGAGTTATCCCACTTATCCACAGGCAAGGTGGAGTTTTCCAACGATCTATGCGGCGCGGGCCGAATCGGTAACGAGTTCAAGGTCGGAGGCTATACCGGCGAAAGGTAAGGTTGCGAGTTTCGCCAAGCTATTTAGTGACGGCACATTGCCGCCCAATTCTGGGCATCCATCAATCCTCACGAGTTTCTTGGGATTGGGATTGATTGTCGGACACCTAACTCGAAGACGTGCTACGCGCATTCTTCCTTCCCCCGTTTAGGAGAAGGTGGATGACCTCACCCGACGAGCAAATCAAAGCGCCCGACGCCAGATCGTTTGTCCAGCCCCTCCTGCAAAAATATTCTGATTTTCAGAAATCGCAAATCAGTCTATATCCATGCCCATCCCGCCTCACAAGAGGGGCGCTTCGCGGTCGTCACGGACGTTGATGCGGGATGCGATGGACGCGGCGGTGTCACATGACGAATGACAGTGCCGCGGACGGAGAAGCCGTGTGGTCCTGACGCCCCGACGCTGGCGTCAAGTTCCTGAGAAGCAAGCTTCTCAGGGGCGATGGTGGCAAGAAAGCCCGGTCACCAGGGAGAGCGCGGAGGAAGCCGTTAAAACCATTGCGTGGGGAATGCTGGGTGATTCCGGTGTGACCTGACTAACGCGTGTGCTTTTTACTTACGACTTTCGCACACGCGACGGCGGGCGCATCGGGCGCCCAGCATTCCCCGCGCCCTCTGTTTGGAGAGGGCGGGAAGTTGATAGCAAAACTCGGGCGTATCGCGCCGCGATCGCTCACTCGTCATGCCCGGACTTGATCCGGGCATCCATCCATCTTCGCAAAAGGCCCTCTCGAAGAGGATGGATTGCCGGGTCAAGCCCGGCAATGACGATCATATGTGTTACGTTTTGGCTGTTTGAAATTTGAATCGCGAACTGGAAGCGCCTCTTTCCTTCTCCCCTTGTGGGAGAAGGTGCCGTAGCGAAGCGAAGGCGGATGAGGGGTTTCTTTCTATCGATAGACCGGAACCCCTCACCCGTCTCGAATTCGCTCCGCTCATTCGAGCCACCCTCTCCCACAAGGGGAGAGGGGAAGAAGACCCGTTATCCCCTTGCGGCCTTCTTGCGATACGCCAGATGCACGGCGCAACTGCAGCCCGGGGGATGCGAGGCGACTTCTTTCGCTGCGATGTCGTTGGCGGGAACGGCGGACGCCGGCGCCAGGGTCGGCATCGCTTCCTTCACGCGGCGGTCCTGCGCGGACTGGTCTTGGGTGGGAATATAATTCAGCACCGGCGCCAGCCAGCGCTCAGCCTCGGCGACGCTCCAGCCCTTGCGGGAAGCGTAATCCTCGACCTGGTCGCGCTCGATCTTGCCGACGCCGAAATAGAAGCTTTCGGGATGGCTGAAATAAAGCCCCGAGACCGAAGAGCCCGGCCACATCGCGTAGCTCTCGGTCAGCTTCACGCCGGCGGTGTTCTCGGCATCGAGCAGCGCGAACAATGTCGCCTTCTCGGTGTGATCGGGCTGCGCGGGATAGCCGGGGGCGGGGCGGATGCCCTGATATTGTTCGAGGATGAGTTGATCGGGCGTCGCGGTCTCGTCCGGCGCATAGCCCCAGAATTCGCGGCGCACGCGCGCATGCAGGCGCTCGGCAAAGGCCTCGGCGAGACGGTCCGCCAGCGCCTTGCACAGGATCGAGGAGTAATCGTCATTGGCGTTCTTGAAACGGTCCGCGATCACGTCTTCGCCGATCCCGGCGGTGACCACGAAGGCGCCGATATAATCCGGCACGCCGCTCGATACCGGCGCGATGAAATCCGACAGCGCCGAATTGAAGCGGCCCTCGCGCTTTTCAAGCTGCTGGCGCAGCGTGTGAAAGGTTGCGATCGATTGCTTGCGCGTGTCGTCGGCATAGACCGTGATGTCGTCGCCCTCGGCATTGGCCGGCCAGAAGCCGATCGTCGCCTGCGCCGTGAACCATTTCTCCCTGATGATGCGATCCAGCATCTTGCGCGCGTCATCATACAGCGAGCGCGCGACTTCGCCGACCTTCTCATCGTCGAGAATCATCGGAAAGCGCCCGGTCAGCTCCCAGGTCTGGAAGAACGGGGTCCAATCGATGTAGTCGGCGAGTTCGGCGAGGTCGTAGGCCTCAAAACTCTTGATGCCGAGAAACGTCGGCTTCTTCGGCGGGATTTTCGTGAAGTCGATGGTGACAGCGTTGGCGCGGGCGTCGGCGAGTTTCAGCCGCTTCTTGTCGGCCTGGGCGCGGAAATGCGCCGCGGAAATCTTGGCGTAATCGGCGCGCACTTCGGCGGCATAGGCTTCGCGCCGTTCCGGCGACAGCAGCGAGGAGGCGACGCCGACCGCGCGGCTGGCGTCGTTGACATGCACCACCGGCCCGCGGCGGTAATTCGGATCGATCTTCACGGCGGTATGGACGCGGCTGGTGGTCGCGCCGCCAATCAGCAGCGGCACGCTCAAACCCTGGCGTTCCAGCTCGCCCGCGAGAAAGCTCATCTCATCGAGCGAGGGCGTGATCAAACCCGAAAGCCCGATGATATCGGCGCCCTCGGCCTTCGCGGTCTCGATGATTTTCGCGGCCGGCACCATGACGCCGAGGTCGATCACCTCGAAATTGTTACATTGCAGCACGATGCCGACGATGTTCTTGCCGATGTCGTGGACGTCGCCCTTCACGGTCGCGAGCACGATCTTGCCGGCGGAGCTGCGGCCGTCGCCGACAATGCCGTTGGCCTTGTTGCGCGCCTTTTCCTCTTCCATGAACGGCATCAGATAGGCCACCGCCTGCTTCATCACGCGGGCGGATTTCACCACCTGCGGCAAAAACATTTTACCGTCGCCGAAGAGATCGCCGACGATGTTCATGCCGGCCATCAGCGGGCCCTCGATCACGTTGAGCGGCCGCTCGACGGTCTGGCGCGCGGCTTCGGTGTCGGCCTCGATATATTCGGTGATGCCGTGCACCAGCGCGTGGCTGAGGCGTTTCTCGACCGGCCATTCACGCCAGGCGAGATCCTGTTCTTTGGTTTGCTTCTCCTTGCCGCGGAATTTTTCCGCAAGCTGCAGCAGGCGTTCGGACGCGCCGGGATCGCGGTTGAGGATCACGTCTTCGCAGGTCTGGCGCAGTTCCGGATCGATGTCGTCATAGACGATCATCTGTCCGGCATTGACGATGCCCATGTCCATGCCGGCCTTGATGGCGTGATACAGGAACACCGAATGCATCGCCTCGCGCACCGGCTCATTGCCGCGGAACGAGAAGGAGAGATTGGAAACGCCGCCGGAAATATGCGCGTGCGGCAGGTTCTTTCGGATCCAGCGTGTCGCCTCGATGAAATCGACGCCGTAATTATTGTGTTCTTCCAGCCCGGTCGCGATCGCAAAAATATTGGGATCGAAGATGATGTCTTCCGGCGGGAAATCCAGTTGCCCGACCAGAATGTCGTAGGCGCGCTTGCAGATTTCGGTCTTGCGCGCGAACGTATCGGCCTGTCCGACCTCGTCGAACGCCATCACCACCACGGCGGCGCCATGGCGGCGCGCGATCCGGGCTTCGTGAATGAATTTTTCCTCGCCCTCCTTCATCGAGATCGAATTCACCACCGGCTTGCCCTGAACGCATTTCAGGCCGGCTTCGATCACAACGAATTTCGAGGAGTCCACCATGACAGGAACGCGGGCGATGTCGGGTTCGGCGGCGACGAGATTGAGGAACGTCACCATCGCGGCTTCGGAATCCAGCAGCCCCTCGTCCATGTTGACGTCGATAATCTGCGCGCCGTTCTCGACCTGGTCGCGCGCCACTTGCAGCGCGGCGGTGTAGTCGACCGCGGTGACCAGCTTGCGGAATTTCGCGGAACCCGTGACGTTGGTGCGCTCGCCGACATTGACGAAGGGGATCGCGGGCGTCAGTTCAAACGGCTCCAAACCAGAGAGCCGCAGCCGCGGTTCGATCTCCGGGATTACGCGCGGTCTGTGTGGCGCCACGGCAGCCGCAATCGCGGCGATATGATCGGGCGTGGTGCCGCAGCAGCCGCCGACGATGTTGACAAGACCGGCCGAGGCGAATTCACCGATCAGCCCGGCCATGAATGCCGGGGTCTCATCATACTGGCCGAATTCGTTGGGCAATCCAGCGTTCGGATAGGCGCAGACCAGCGTATCGGCGACGCGGCCGATATCGGCGATATGGGCGCGCAAATCCTCGGCGCCGAGTGCGCAGTTGAAGCCGATGGTGATTGGGCGCGCATGACGCACCGAATTCCAGAACGCTTCGGGCAATTGGCCCGACAGCAGGCGGCCGGATTTATCGGTGATGGTGCCGGAGATCATCACGGGCATGTCGACGCCGCGCGCTTCGCTGATTTCGGCGATGGCGTAGAGCGCAGCCTTGGCGTTGAGCGTGTCGAAGATGGTCTCGACCAGCAGCAAATCAGCGCCGCCGTCGATCAGGCCGTTGATTTGTTCGCCATAGGCGGTGCGCAGATCGTCGAAGGTCACCGCGCGGTAGCCGGGGCTCGAGACATCAGGCGAGATCGAGGCGGTGCGGTTGGTCGGGCCGATGGCGCCGGCGACAAAACGTTGCTTGCCGTCCTCGGCGGTGACGCGCACAGCAGCCGCACGCGCGAGCTTGGCGCCTTCGAGGTTGAGTTCGTAGGCAAAAGACGAGAGGTCGTAATCGGCCTGCGCGATCGAGGTCGAGGAAAAGGTGTTGGTCGCAACGATGTCGGCGCCGGCGCGCAGATATTCGGCGTGGATATCCTCGATCGCTTTCGGCTGGGTGAGGATCAGAAGATCGTTGTTGCCGCGGACGTCGCGATGAAAGTCCTTGAAGCGTTCGCCGCGAAACGCGGCCTCGTCATATTCGAGGCCCTGGATCATGGTGCCCATGGCGCCGTCGAGCACCAGGATACGTTCGCGGGCGGCTGCGATCAGCGCGGTTCGCTTGGGAGAAACAAGAGTAGTCATCGATCAAGCGGCTTTCTGTGCGCCTTGCGGGCGAATGCCGAGCAAGTGGCTGATGGCGAACACGAGATCCGCGCGGTTCATGGTGTAGAAGTGAAAGGTGTCGACGCCCTGCTTGGCGAGCTTTTGCACCTGACCGGCCGCGACGGTGGCGGCGACCAGCTTGCGGGTCTCGGCGTCGTCGTCGAGGCCATCGAATTTTTCCGCGAGCCAGTCCGGCACAGAGGTGCCGGCGCGGGTGACGAAATTGCGCGCCTGCTTGAAATTGTGCATCGGCATGATGCCGGGCACGATCGGGATATCGATACCGCGGGCGCGAACCCGGTCGAGATAGCGCAAATAAAGATCGTTATCGAAGAACACTTGCGTAATGGCGCGGGTCGCGCCCGCGTCGACCTTGGCCTTGAGCACGTCGATATCAGCATCGAAGTCGGGGCTCTCCGGATGCTTTTCCGGATAGGCGGACACCGAGACTTCAATGTCCGAATGACGCTTCTTGATGCCTTCAACCAGTTCGGCCGAGGTCTGGTATCCCTCGGGGTGCGTGGTGTAGGCGGTGCCGATGCCGCCGGGCGGGTCGCCGCGAAGTGCTACGATGTGGCGGACGCCGACGTCATGGTAGCGGCTGACGATGTCGTCGATCTCGCCGCGCGCCGCGCCGACGCAGGTCAAATGCGCGGCCGGCCGCATGTCGGTTTCGTTGAGGATGCGGGTGATGGTGGAATGGGTGCGCTCACGGGTCGATCCCCCGGCGCCATAGGTCACCGAAACGAAATTGGGCGTC
Organism: uncultured Alphaproteobacteria bacterium; assembly: GCA_963790595.1. Taxonomy (GTDB): domain Bacteria; phylum Pseudomonadota; class Alphaproteobacteria; order Rhizobiales; family Xanthobacteraceae; genus Bradyrhizobium. The sequence continues at coordinate 347,989 of CAWBPE010000003.1, forward strand.
AGCGGCGCGAGACGCTTGATGGTCTCCCACAGGCTCTTCTCCATCTCCTCGGTTTTGGGCGGGAAGAACTCAAAGGAGATCGCCGGCGACTTCAGCACGCGCTGTCCATCGGGCGCGGGGGGCGTAACCTCGGTCATGGCAGCACAAACTCCACTCAATCGGGATCGGCATCAGGTTTAGTTGCAGAGCACCAAAATAGGCTAAACGGGGCCGATCAAACAGCCCATCGGTTATGGGAAATTGCCCACTATTTGTATTTATTTGATAATTTAAGCTCTAAAAAATTGGAGGTGGGCCAGAAACGTGAAAGCGCCAAAAGTCAGTTTTTGGCCCGTCATATCGAGATTATCGCCGTACTATATGAAAGTAACTGGTCTTATTTCAAAGGTGGGCAATATGACACGTGAATGCATATCTCGAATAATAGCCCACTTTCTGGAGTATCGGCTGAAAGCGGCCCCGCCTGCCAATGCGCGTCTGATTTGCGCGGCGGGGCCCTTTGTGGGCCGGGCTCCGCACACTAGGTTAGCGCCATGATCCCGCTTTCCATTCTCGACCTCTCCGTCGTCACCACCGGTACCAAACCGGCCGCGGCACTGCGCAACAGCATCGATCTGGCGCGCTTCGCCGATACGCTGGGCTACACCCGCTACTGGCTGGCCGAACATCACAATTTGTCGTCGGTCGCGAGCCCGGCGCCGGAAATCATGATCGGGCAGATCGCCGCGGTGACCAAAAACATCCGGGTCGGCTCCGGCGGCGTGATGCTGCCGAACCATGCGCCGCTGATGGTCGCCGAGCGCTTCAAGATGCTGGAAGCGCTGTTTCCCGGTCGGATCGATCTCGGACTCGGCCGCGCGCCCGGTACCGACGGCACCACCGCTTATGCCCTGAGGAGCCGGCTCGATCGCCGCGAAGGCGACGATTTTCTGGAGCGGCTGCATGAGCTGACGCTGTGGGAGACCCGCGATTTTCCGGCCAATCATCCGTTCAACAATGTGGTGGCGATGCCGGACGATACGCCGCTGCCGCCGATCTGGCTGCTCGGCTCCAGCGATTACAGCTCGGAACTCGCCGCGCAAGTCGGGATGGGGTTTGCGTTCGCGCATCATTTCGCCTCGCATGACGCGCTGGCCGCGATGATCAATTATCGCACGCATTTCAAGCCGTCGGGCTGGCGCACCACGCCCTATGCCATCCTCGCCGTCGCGGTGGTCGCGGCCGAAACCGATGCCGAAGCCGAGCAGCTCGCGTCATCGATGGATCTCAATCGATTACGCAGGGATCGCGGTCAATATCTGCCGCTGCCGAGCGTCGAGGAGGCGCTGGCCTATCCCTACACCGACGCCGAGCGGGCGTTAGTCGCGCGCAACCGTTCGCGGATGTTTGTCGGCAGTCCTTCGACCGTGATGACAAAACTGCAGCCGATGATCGCGGCCAGCCAGGCCGACGAGCTGATGGTCATCACGGCGGTGTATGACCACGACGCGCGGAAGAAATCGTATCAACTGATGGCGGATGCGTTCGGGCTAGGAAACAAGGCGGCGGCGTGATCTGTCATCCGCAACCCCGTCGTCCCGGCCTCCGAGCCGGGACCCATAGCCACGGGCGGCGATTGTGCGGAAAATACTAGCGGCTGTGATTTATCGAGAGATCACGCGGTATGGGTCCCGGCGTTCGCCGGGACGACTCGCTGAGAGTTCTAATCCGCCGTTTCACTAAACGTCGCGCGGAACGGATGGGCGGGATAGACGCCGACGATCCGCAATTCGCGCGAGAAGAATTTCAGCTCCTCCAGCGCGAAAGCGAGATTCTTGTCTCCGGGATGGCCGTCGACATCCGCATAGAATTGCGTGGCGAAGAAATTGCCATCGACCATGTAGCTTTCGAGCTTGGTCATGTTGACGCCGTTGGTCGCAAAGCCGCCCATCGCCTTGTACAGCGCGGCCGGCAAATTGCGCACCCGGAATACAAAAGTGGTGACCAGCGGCCCCGATCCTTGGGCCGCCCAGTTGGCCTCGCGGGCCAGCACCACAAAGCGTGTGGTGTTGTGGGTTTCGTCCTCGACATCCTCGGCCAGGATATCGAGACCATAGATATCGGCCGCGAGGCGCGAAGCGATCGAGGCGCAACTCTTGTCGCCGCGCTCAGCGACAATACGCGCGCTGCCGGCGGTATCGGCTGCGACGATCGGCCTGATGCCGAGCTTGCGGATGATGCGGCGGCATTGGCCGAGCGCGTGGACGTGGCTTTCCACGGTCTTGATATCGGCCAGCTTGGCGCCGCGCGGCGCCATCAACTGGTGATGGATCGGCAAAAACCATTCGCCGACGATGAACAGGCCGGATTGCGGCAACAGATGATGGATATCGGCGACCCGGCCGGCGACCGAATTCTCGATCGGGATCATGCCGAGATCTGCCTCGCCTGAGCTGATCGCGGCCAACGCGTCCTCGAAGGTCGGGCAGGGCAAGGCTTCGGCGTCGGGATAGGCTTCGGCGATCGCAATGTGAGAGTTTGCGCCGGGCTCGCCCTGGAATGCGATTTTGATGGGTTTGGTCGTTGTCATGGCGGCCTTTTACCAGCCGCTCAGCTTTTGGCCAGTGCCGCCGATTTGAAGTTCCTACAGAATTTGCTGCAAGTCCTTCTAGGAACTTCAAATCGAAGAGCGGCACTTGAAAATATAGGTTTTCTGACGCCCCCTTTGTTTCCGAAGTTCGTACCGGAGGAGCGGCAAGGCCTTACGAACTTCGGAAACGGGGCGTCAGTATGCGACGGGCGGTTTCAAGGTCGGCCGGGGTGTCGACCCCGCGCGGAACGGTATCGACGATGGTGACATCGATCCGCATCCCGGCCTCGATGGCCCGGAGCTGCTCGAGTTTTTCCTGTTGTTCCAGGTAGGAGGGCGGCAGCGCCACAAACCGTTCCAGCGCCGCGCGCCGGTAGGCATAAAGGCCGATGTGATGGTAGCGCGGCCCGTCGCCCGAAGGGGACCTAGCGCGGGTGAAATAAAGCCCGCGCAGCCGTTTCGGGCCGATGGGCGATCCCACAACCTTCACGACGTTCGGATTCGACGCCTCTTCCTCGGTGTGGATTTCTGCGGCGAGCGTCGCGATATCCACCGCAGGGTCGGCCAGCGGCGCCAGCACGTCGCGGATATTGTCGGGCGAAATGGTCGGGAAGTCGCCCTGCAGATTGACGATGATGTCGGTCTCGCCGCGGGGGTCGAGCTTGCCCAGCGCCTCATAGCTGCGGTCCGATCCCGAAGGATGGTCGGCGCGGGTCATCACAGCCTCGAAACCGTGGGCGGTCACCACATCAGCGATTTCCGGCGTGTCGGTGGCGACGGCGACGTGGCCAATTCCAGCTTCCTGCGCGCGGCGCAGCACATGGACGATCATCGGCAGGCCGGCGATGTCCAATAGCGGCTTGCCCGGCAGCCGGGTCGCGGCCATGCGGGCGGGAATCAGTACCAAAATACGGGGTTCGGTCATCAGGGTGAGGTCTGGGCCCCCGGTCGATAACGAGCCGGAAATGATGGGGATTGGTCGAAAGCCGATGCATTTATACGGGTTGCCAGAGCACGGGCAAACCGATATCTGATCGTGGCTCGGGTGCGGTGCGAAAGCCTGATTCCTGACGCTCATCCGCGGCCGTTTCCCTCGGCCTAAAGTCGACATTCCGGCCTGGAGCCTGATCCAAAATGGACTCCTTCGAACTCAATAAAATCATGGGTGCCGTTCTGGCCACCTGCCTCGTTCTGCTCGCGACGAGCTTCGCCGCCGGCGCGATTTTTTCGCCCGTGTTGCCGGCAAAGCCGGGTTTCGAAATCGCGGTGAAGGAAGAGGCCCCGGGCGGCAAGGAAGCCGCGCCCGCCCCGTCCGAGCCGATCGAAAAACTGCTGCAGACCGCTTCGGTCGAGAAGGGCGCCGCGGCCGCCAAGAAGTGCGCCGCCTGTCACGACTTCACCAAGGGCGGTCCCAACAAGGTCGGCCCGAACCTGTACGGCGTGCTCGGCCGCGAGCGCGGTACCGAGCCCGGCTTCAATTATTCCGCGGGCATGAAGGCCAAGCCCGGCAAGTGGACCTATCAGGACCTCAATTCGTTCATCAACAGTCCCAAGGGTTTCGTCCCCGGCACCGCGATGGGCTTTGCCGGTATCCAGAAGGACAGCGAGCGCGCCGACGTGATCGACTATCTGCACACGCTTGCGGATACCCCGATGCCGTTGCCGACGGCGGCGAATTAACGCCGTTGGTTCCCAACGAATTTTCTCTGCAAACGGCCGGGCTTTTGCCCGGCCGTTTTTGCATTCCGGGCGCGAAGGCAATTTGGGCCGCTCGGACCGGTTTACCGGGGCGTTTCGCCGCAGCGTCGCCGTTCACAAGCTAGTATCATGAGGAAAAAGCAACATAATCGGTCGAAACCTTGCCTTATAGTGCGTCCTCAATAGCTCACCGTACCCCACGGGGATTCTTCATTTGACCATTACCCGACGACATCTTTTGCAGAGCGCCGCCTTCGCCACCATCCTCCCGGCTTTGGGAACCGCAACCGGTCTTCCGGCGGTGAGCCCGGCGAATGCGCAGACAGCCGAACCGGCGTGGCGCCACGCGCTGTCGCTGTTCGGCGACATTAAATATCCCGCGGACTTCAAGCGCTTCGATTACGTCAATCCCGATGCACCCAAGGGCGGCGTCGCGCGCATGATCTCGATCGGCACCTTCGATAATTTCAATGTCGCGGTCGCCGGCGTCAAAGGCTCGATCGCGCCTGCCGCCAACCTGATTTACGAAACGCTGATGGCGCGCTCGCAAGACGAAGTCGCAACGGAATATGGCTTGCTGGCGGAGGCCGCATCCCATCCCGACGATTTTGCCTGGGTGATCTATCGTCTGCGCAAGGAAGCCCGCTGGCATGACGGCAAGCCGGTGAGCCCGGAAGACGTGATGTTCTCGATCGAGATGCTGAAGAAGTACAGCCCGATGTACGCTTCATATTACAGTCACGTCGAGAAGGTCGAGAAGATCGGCGAGCGTGATGTCAAATTCACATTCAATGCCCCGGGCAATCGTGAACTGCCCACCATCGTCGGTGAGCTCGAAGTACTGCCGAAACACTATTGGGAAGGTACCGACAGCCAGGGCCGCAAGCGCGATATCTCGGCCACGACGCTGGAACCGCCGCTGGGCTCCGGTCCCTATCGCATCAAGGAATTTGTCGCGGGGCGATCGGTCGTTCTGGAGCGCGTAAAGGACTATTGGGGTGCGAAACACCCGGTGCGGATCGGTGAGAACAATTTCGATGAAATGCGCTTTGAGTTTTTCCGCGACAATCTGGTCGCGCTCGAAGCGTTCAAGGCCGACCAAGCGGACTGGATCGCCGAGAATTCCGCCAAGCAATGGGCCACGGCCTATGATTTTCCGGCGGTGACTGAAAAGCGCGTGGTCAAGGAAGAGTTTCCGATCAACGATTCCGGCCGGATGCAGGCTTTCATTCTCAATCTGCGCCGCGAACAGTTCAAGGATGCGCGGCTGCGCCGGGCTTTCAATTACGCCTATGATTTCGAGGAGATGAACAAGCAGCTGTTCTTTGGGCAGTACAAGCGCATCAACAGCTACTTTGAAGGAACCGAGCTGGCGTCATCAGGCCTGCCGCAGGGGCAGGAACTGGCCATACTGGAGACGGTACGCGACAAGGTGCCGGCTGAGGTCTTCACGACCCCCTATGTCAATCCGGTCGGTGGCAATCCCGAAGCGGTGCGCACCAATTTGCGTGAAGGCGCGCGGCTGCTGAAGGAAGCGGGCTTCGAGGTGAAAGATCGCAAACTCGTCGATGCCGCGGGCAAGCCGGTCACGGTCGAGATTCTGGTTCAGGATCCATCCGCCGAACGGATTGCGTTGTTCTACAAGCCGTCGCTGGAACGCATTGGTGTGACCGCCTCGATCCGCGTTGTCGACGATGCGCAATATCAAAACCGGCTGCGCAGTTTCGATTTCGACATGATCATCGATCAATGGGGCGAGTCCCTGTCGCCTGGCAACGAGCAGCGTGAATATTGGGGTTCGCAGACCGCCGATCAGCCTGGTGCCAGAAACACCATCGGCATCAAGAATCCTGCCGTCGATGCCCTGATCGACAAGGTGATTTTCGCCAAGGACCGCGCGGAACTGGTCGCGGCGACGCGGGCGCTCGATCGCGTGCTGCTCTGGAATTTCTATGTCGTGCCGCAATTCACCTACGGGTTTTCGCGCTACGCGCGCTGGGACCGCTTCAACCATGCGGAGTTGCCGAAATACGCGCGTTCCGGCCTGCCGTCCCTGTGGTGGTTCGACGCCGACAAGGCCGCCAAGATCGGCAAGCGCTCTTGAGGAATTTTCCGCGCAAGGCGCAGCTCTCCCGGCGGCACGTGCTCGCTTTTGGTGTCGGGGCGTTGGGCGCGTCGTGGCAGCGGCCGGCGATGTCGGCCGAGGAGGCGGCCCCGGCTCACGGCATGTCGGCGTTCGGCGACCTGAAATATCCGGCCGATTTTCATCATTTCGACTACGTCAACATCGCCGCGCCGAAGGGTGGATTCTTTTCGCTGATTCCCTCGGTGCGGTCCTACAACCAGTCCTACCAGACCTTCAACTCGTTCAATGCTTTCATCCTCAAGGGCGAAGGCGCCCAAGGCATGGACATGACGTTCTCGCCGCTGATGGTGCGCGCCAGCGACGAGCCCGATGCGATGTATGGTCTGGTTGCCAAGTCCGTGCAGATTTCGCCCGACAAGACGACCTATCGGTTTACGTTGCGCCCGGAAGCCAGATTCCACGACGGTTTGAGGCTGACGGCGCATGATGCCGCATTCTCGCTGACCACGCTGAAGGAAAAGGGTCATCCTTTGATCGTGGCGCAGATGCGCGATGTGATGAAGGCGGAAGCCATCGACGACGCGACGCTGGTGGTTACTTTCGCCGCCACGCGCGCCCGCGATGTGCCGCTCTATGTGGCGGCCCTGCCGATTTTCTCGAAAGCCTATTACGCGACGCGGGCTTTCGATGAATCGACGCTCGATATCCCGCTGGGATGCGGGCCGTACAAGGTCGGTAAGTTCGAGGTCAACCGCTACGTCGAATACGAACGCGTGAAGGATTGGTGGGGCGCCGATCTTCCGGTCGCGCGCGGCAGTTATAATTTCGATGTGGTGCGCTACGAATTCTACCGTGACCGCGAAGTCGCGTTCGAGGGGTTTTCCGCCAGAAACTATCTGTACCGGGAGGAATTCACCGCGCGGGTATGGGCGACGCGCTATGATTTTCCGGCCGTGAAGGATGGCCGCGTCAAGCGCGAGACCTTGCCGGACGATACGCCGTCCGGCGCGCAGGGCTGGTTCATTAATACCCGCCGCGAGAAATTCCGGGATTCGCGGGTGCGGGAAGCGTTGATCCAGGCGTTCGATTTCGAATGGACCAACAAGACCATCATGTACGGCGCCTATGCGCGCACCCATTCGCCGTTCCAGAATTCGGACATGATGGTGAGCGGGCCGCCGTCGCCGGAAGAGCTCAAACTGCTGGAGCCGTTTCGCGGCCAGGTGCCCGACGAAGTGTTCGGCACGCCGTTCGTGCCGCCGGTGTCGGATGGCTCGGGGCAGGATCGCGCGCTGCTGCGCAAGGCATCGCAACTGCTGCAGGACGCCGGATTGGCGATCAAGGACGGCAAGCGGCTGTTGCCCAATGGCGAAGTATTCAAGATCGAGTTTTTGGCCGACGAGCCCTCGCTGCAGCCGCATCACGCACCCTACATCAAGAATCTCGGCACGCTCGGGATCGAGGCCAGCCTGCGGGTCGTCGACCCCGTGCAGTATCGCGCCCGGGTGGAAGATTTCGATTTCGACATGACCATCGAGCGATTCAGCATGTCGGCAACACCGGGCGACGGCATGCGTCCGTTCTTCTCGTCGCAGGCGGCGGCCACCAAAGGATCTTACAATCTTGCGGGCATTTCCAATCCGGCGATCGATGCGTTGCTTGAGAAGATCATCGGCGCGGATAATCGCACCGATCTCACAGTCGCCTGCCGCGCCTTCGACCGGGTATTCCGCGCCGGACGTTATTGGGTGCCGCAATGGTATCGGACCAGCCATCCGATCGCCTATTGGGACCTGTTCGGACACCCGGACAAGCAGCCGCATTATGCGCAAGGCGTCGGCGCGCCGGAAAACTGGTGGTCTGATGCTGGCAAAGTAGCCAAAGCCGAGCAGGCGAAATAATTCATGAGCGCCTATATCGCCCGACGCATTCTCCTGATGATCCCGACGCTGCTCGGGATCCTGTTCGTGTCGTTCGTGGTGGTGCAATTTGCGCCGGGCGGTCCGGTGGAACGCGTGATCGCGCAGCTCAGCGGCGCCGACACCGGCGGCAGCTCGCGGATCTCGGGTTCGTCGGGCGGCGATTTTGGCGCGCGCGGTCAGGTCGGTGCGTCTTCCGATGCCGTCGGGTCGAAATATCGTGGCGCGCAGGGCCTGGATCCGGCCTTCGTCAAGAGTCTCGAAAAGCAGTTCGGCTTCGACAAGCCGGCGCCGGAACGTTTTGCGCTGATGCTGTGGAATTTCGCGCGCTTCGATTTCGGCAAAAGCTATTTCCGCGATGTCAGCGTGCTGCAATTGATCAAGGAGAAACTGCCGGTCTCGATGTCGCTTGGCATCTGGATGACGCTCCTGACCTATCTGATCTCGATTCCGCTCGGCATCCGCAAGGCAGTATCGGATGGTTCAAGGTTCGATACCTGGACCTCGGCGGTGGTGATTATCGGCTTTGCAATCCCGGGCTTCCTGTTTGCAATCCTGCTGATCATCCTGTTCGCAGGCGGCTCCTTCTTCAATATTTTTCCGCTGCGCGGCCTCACCTCCGACGGCTGGGCGCAATTTCCCTGGTACTGGAAAATCATCGATTATTTCTGGCATCTCACGCTGCCGCTGATCTCGATGGCGCTCGGCGCCTTCGCGACCATGACGCTGTTGACCAAGAATTCCTTCCTTGATGAAATCCGCAAGCAATATGTGATGACCGCGCGCGCCAAGGGCTGCAGCGAACGGCAGGTGCTCTACAATCACATTTTTCGTAATGCGATGCTGATCGTGATCGCCGGATTCCCTGGGGCGTTCATCCACGCGTTCTTTTCAGGCTCGTTGTTGATCGAAACCATCTTCTCGCTGGACGGGCTAGGTCTGCTTGGTTTCGAGAGCGTGCTTAATCGCGATTATCCTGTCGTGTTCGGCACGCTGTTCATCTTCTCGCTGGTCGGCCTGGTGGTCAATCTGATCTCTGATCTGGCTTACATGTGGATCGATCCGCGGATCGATTTCGAGGCGCGGGAAGTCTGATGACCCTCATCGCGCCCCCGCCGGTCGAGACCACCACGCAAGCGCCGCTCGGCGAAGCCGTGCCGATGACGCGACACAAGTTCAGCCCGTCGCCGCTCAACCGGCGACGCTGGCAGAATTTCAAATCGAACCGCCGCGGCTACTGGTCGTTCTGGATTTTCCTGATTCTGTTCGTGGTCTCGCTGTTCGCCGAATTGATCGCTAATGACCGGCCGTTCTTCATCAAGTTCGACGGCCATCTGTATTGGCCGGCCTTCATCAGCTATTCCGAGACCACCTTCGGCGGCGATTTCGAAACGGCGGCAGATTATCGCGATCCTTTCCTGCAGAAGCTGATCGCCGACAAGGGCGGCACGGTGATCTGGCCGTTGATCCGCTACTCCTACGATACGCATAATCTCGATTTGCCGACCCCGGCGCCGTCGAAGCCGACCTGGATGCTGACGGAAGATCAGTGCAAGGAAGTGGTGCAGAAAAAGGGCCTCAGGAGCTGCCGCGACCTCGAATATAACTGGCTCGGCACCGACGATCAGGGCCGTGACGTGGTCGCGCGGCTGATCTACGGCTTTCGCATCTCGGTGCTGTTCGGTCTCGCGCTGACCATCATCTCGTCGATCATCGGCGTCGCCGCCGGTGGCGTGCAGGGCTATTTCGGCGGCTGGATCGATCTCGGCTTTCAGCGCTTCATCGAGGTCTGGACCGCGATACCCTCGCTCTATCTGTTGCTGATCCTCTCGTCGGTGCTGGTGCCCGGCTTCTTTGTGCTGCTCGGCATTCTCCTGCTGTTTTCATGGGTCTCGCTGGTTGGTCTCGTGCGCGCGGAATTCCTGCGCGGGCGCAATTTCGAATACATTCAGGCGGCGCGCGCGCTCGGCGTGTCCAACGCCGTGATCATGTTCCGGCATCTCTTGCCGAACGCGATGGTCGCCACCATGACGTTTCTCCCATTTATCGTCTCGTCCTCGGTGATGACGCTGACCGCGCTGGATTTCCTCGGCTTCGGATTGCCGCCGGGATCGCCTTCGCTCGGCGAATTGCTGTCGCAGGGCAAGGCCAACGTCCAGGCGCCGTGGCTGGGCTTCACGGGATTTTTCGCGGTTGCGATCATGCTGTCGCTCCTGATTTTCATCGGCGAAGCCGTGCGCGATGCGTTCGATCCGCGCAAGACGTTTCGATAGGACGCCGCATGGACGCCATCAACCAGCCCTTGCTCGACGTTCGCGACCTCTCGGTAGCTTTTCATCAACCGAGCGGCACGTCGATCGCGGTCGATCATGTGTCGTTTGCGATCAAGCGCGGCGAGTGCGTGGCGCTGGTCGGCGAATCCGGCTCGGGCAAATCCGTCAGCGCTCTGTCGGTCTTAAAACTGTTGCCCTATCCGACCGCGTCGCATCCGTCGGGCAGTATTCGCTTTCAGGGCCGCGAATTGCTCACGCTGCCGGAGCGTGAAATCCGCAAGATTCGCGGCAACGACATCTCGATCATCTTTCAGGAGCCGATGACTTCGCTCAATCCGTTGCATACGATTGAGTCCCAGATCGGCGAAATTATACAGATTCACAGCGGCGTGCGCGGCGCGATGGCGCGGGCGCGCACGCTGGAATTGCTGACGCAAGTCGGCATTCCCGATCCGGAGACCCGGCTCGCGAGCTATCCGCATCAATTGTCCGGCGGGCAGCGCCAGCGTGTGATGATTGCAATGGCGCTCGCCAACGAGCCGGATCTGCTGATCGCCGATGAGCCGACCACCGCGCTTGACGTCACTGTGCAGGCGCAGATCCTGACGCTGCTGGCGGAAATCCGCGCGCGGCTCGGCATGAGCCTGCTATTCATCACCCATGACCTCGGCATCGTGCGACGCATTGCCGACGTGGTCTGCGTGATGAACAACGGCAAGATCGTCGAACAAGGCCCGGTCGAGCAGGTCTTCACCGCCCCCCAACATCCCTACACCCGCGCCTTGCTGGCCGCAGAGCCGAAGCCCGATCCGGCGCCGCCGCGGCCGGAATCGCCTGTCGTGATGTCCGCCGATGGATTGAAGGTCTGGTTTCCGATCAAGCGCGGCCTGCTGCGCAAGACGGTCGGGCATATCAAGGCCGTCGATGGCGTCAGCCTGACGGTGCGCAAAGGCGAGACGCTCGGCGTTGTCGGCGAATCCGGTTCCGGCAAGACCACGCTCGGTCTCGCGCTGCTGCGGCTGATTTCGTCCGATGGGCCGATCGTATTTCTGGGCAGCAATATCCAGGGCCTGCGCTTCAAGGCGATGCGGCCGTTTCGGCGCGACATGCAGATCGTGTTTCAGGATCCGTTCGGCGCGCTGAGCCCGCGCATGTCGGTCGGCGATATCGTTGCCGAAGGCCTCAGCGTGCATCAGCGCGCGCTGTCGGAACAAGAGCGCGAGGCGCGTGTAATCAAGGCGCTGAAAGACGTCGGCCTCGATCCGGCGACGCGGTTTCGCTATCCGCATGAGTTCTCCGGCGGCCAGCGCCAGCGCATCAGCATCGCCCGCGCTGTCGTGCTGGAGCCGAATTTCGTCGTGCTGGATGAGCCGACCAGCGCGCTCGACATGCTGTTCCAGGCGCAGATGGTCGATCTGCTGCGCGAACTGCAACGCAAGCGCGACCTGACCTACATGTTCATTTCGCATGATTTGCGCGTGGTCGCCTCATTGGCGAGCCATCTGATCGTGATGCGTCACGGCAAGGTGGTGGAGGAGGGGCCGGCGTCGGAGTTGTTCAAATATCCGAAGACCGATTACACCCGCGCGCTGTTCGCCGCCGCGTTCCGGCTGGAGACCGCGCCGGGCGGCATCGTTGCGAGCTAGAGCCCCGTTCCGATTGAATCGGAAGCGGGCTCTGATTTTTTATTTTGACGCGTTTTCTTCACGCGAACCGGCAGCCACTTCGCTTGAAAACGCTCTAATCCATCCGCTTGATCGACGTCACTTCGCTGCCCGCGGCTTTGATGCGCGCGATGGCGTCGTGGGTGGGTTCGATCGCGGTCGCCATGTGGTGGGCGTTGGCGTGAACGATGGACGTCGCGTCGCGCACGATCGCGACGTGGCCTTTCCAGAAAATCAAATCGCCGCGCTGCAGTTTTTTCGATTCCGTGGCATCCAATGCCCGGCCGAGACCGTCCTGCTGCATGTCGCTGTCGCGCGGACAGCCTGTGCCCGCGGCGTTCAGGGACACCTGGACGAGGCCCGAACAATCGATGCCGAGACTGCTCTTGCCGCCCCACAGATAGGGCGTGCCGGCAAAGCGTTCGGCGACCGCGACGAAGTCTTCGGCGCGGTGATCGATGCCGCCGAGATGTTGCAGCGGCAGGTGCCAGCCTTCACGCGTAATGGCGAAGGCGCCGTCCTGGCGTGTCACGATGACGGTTGTTCCCATCACGAGCGCGGTGACCGGCGGCAGCTTGATCGAAGGGCCGGGAAACGCAAATGTTCGCAGCGCCGTGACCTTGTGCGTCGGCTGCCCTGAGGGTTTTGCCAGCGCGCGATCCGGCAGCCAGCCGACATAGCCGTCGCTGTTGAGTTGGCCCCAGGCCCAGCCTTCGCCGTTGCGCTCATAGATGGTCGCGCGCTCGCCCATCAGCGCCTGCGACACCATTTCAGCGTCCGACGACGGCGCGTTATGCAGCGGCGCGATGGAATCCGATATCTGGAATTCCTCGCCAGTGATGAAGCGCGCCGCTTCGATCTTGCCTTCGAGATATTTCGCGGCGAGGTCGGGCCGCGCCGGCGTCATGCGCGGATCATGCATAGCGATCCCCGAGCAATTTGTAGATCGCGCGGGCGGCCTGGCATTCGCCGCCCTCCGGCCGCGCCGGTTTTGCGGATGGCGTCCAGCCGTAGATATCGACATGCAGCCAGCTTTTCGCGGCCCCGACAAAGCGCTGCAGGAACAGCGCACAAATGATCGAGCCGGCGAATCCGCCCGAGGGCGCGTTGTTGATGTCGGCGACTTTGGAATCGAGCCAGCTGTCGTAAGGCGGCCAGAGCGGCAATCGCCATAGCGGATCGTTTTCTCGCTTCGCAGACGCGGCCAATTCCTGCGCCAGATTTTCATCGTCGGTATAAAACGGCGGCAGTTCCGGACCGAGCGCGACCCGCGCCGCACCGGTCAGGGTGCCCAGATCGATCAGAAGATCGGGCTTCTCTTCATCGGCGAGCGCCAGCGCATCGGCCAGCACCAGCCGTCCCTCGGCGTCGGTATTGCCGATCTCCACGGTCGGGCCCCTGCGCGACGGAAAGATATCGAGCGGACGGAAGGCGTTGCCCGCGACGGCGTTCTCGACGGCGGGAATCAGGACCCGCAGGCGCACTTTCAGTTTGGCGTCCATCACCATCAGCGCCAGAGCCAGCACATTGGCCGCGCCGCCCATATCTTTCTTCATGATCAGCATGCCGCTGGATGGCTTGAGATCGAGCCCGCCGGTATCGAAGCAGACGCCCTTGCCGACCAGCGTCACCTTGGGATGGGTGGGATCGCCCCACACCATATCGATCAGCCGGGGCGCCCGCGGCGACGCCATGCCGACCGCATGGATCAGCGGAAAATTCTGCCGCACCAGATCGTCGCCGATGATGCAGTTGAAGCTGGCGCCGAAGCGCTGTGACAAGTGCTGCGCGGCCTCCGCGAGCTGTTCCGGCCCCATGTCATTGGAAGGCGTATTGATGAGATCGCGGGCCAATGCGGCCGCCTCGGCCATCCGCGTGATGTCGGCGACATCGACGCCATCGGGCGGCACCAGTTTGACCTCCGGCGCATCGTTCTTGCGGTAGCGGCCGAAGCGATAGCTGCCGAGTGCGAACGCCAAGGCGGCGAGCCTGATATCGTGCGGTGCATTGGCAAAACGATAAACGCCCGGCGGCAGCAGGCCCGGCAACAGGCCCGGCCTGAACAGGTCGCGGAATTTGCTGGTCTCATTCTCCAGCCCGAACAGGACCTGCGCGATGCGCCCGTCCGCAGAGGGCAGCGTCAGGCAGGCGCCGGGTTTGGCCGCAAAGCCGTTGGCCAGAGCGAAGGCTCGCGCCGGTGCCGGCAAATCTTTGGAGATCGCATCCCAGGTCGCCTTGGTCGCAAACGTAATGGGAATAGCCGATGGGGCAGGTGCGGTCTCGAACACTGAATGCATGCTTCTCTCGGTCTTCAACTGAAACGGGCGATCGCAAAATCGATGATAGCAAAGTCGGCGCGATCCCCAAGCGTATCACATTCGTATCGTGCGCAACATCACGACAATGACGCCGAGGTGATTTGACCGCCTACGTGGTCAAATCTACGCTTTCAATTAGTAGTTTTTCTTGCGCCTTTTATCGTCACTGGCGCAAGGCATGCAACCGGAGGCTTCGATGACGCAGAGCATAAAACTCCACCGCCACATTCTGATCCGCGGTTTGGCGGCGATGGTGTTGTTCGGTGTCTATGCCTTTGGCATGCTCGGGGCCTCGGCGCTCGTGCTGGGGGCATCGAGTACGGCGGCGCTTGCGCGTGGTGGCGGCGGAGGCGGAGGTCACGGCGGTGGAGGCGGTGGCCACGGTTTCGGCGGTGGTGGTCACGGTTTTGGTGGTCATGGCTTTGGCGGCGGCTTCCGTGGTTTCCGCGGCGGCGGTTTCGGCTACGGTTTTTATGATGGCTACTATGATGGCTATTATCCCTATTACGAAGACGAGACCAGTTGCTATGTGGTTCGCCAGCGCGTGATGACGCGTCGCGGTTGGCGTGTTCGTCGCGTCGAAGTCTGTGAATAATTTCGCGCTGCGATACGTCTCAAAATAATCCGGCCCAAAATAATCCGGCCCAAAATAATCCGGCCTCAGTGGTTATCGCTGAGGCCGCTGCTTTGAGGCGGGCGAGTGACGCGATCGCAGCGGCCGCGATCTGCACTCGATCGGCCTCTACACGTTGGCGGGTGAGCGTGATAGAATTCCCGGGTTCGGCGATTGCGCCGAACCAATCTTTCGGGAGCGTCACATGGCCAAAAAAGCGGGCAGGAAAGCTGGCAAGAAAGCCAACAAGAAGGGTTTGGACGGTAGGCATCGCGACACCACCGGCCGCATCGACAAGAAGCATGGCAACACGCGCGTGGCGTCGCTGCGTAAAACCTATGGCGAGCATTTTGCGCACGGCCGCCGCAAGGACATGATGCTGAAGACCTTGCTGGCCGAGACCGGCACGGAATCGCTGCATGCCTATCTGCGCAAGCATCACAAATAGCCGGATGCGGCGGAACGGCTCCTCGTCAATGTGATGATAGCTGCAAGTTCAGATGCAAAGCTTCGGAGGTTCTTTCCGGGCTCGGGGTTTTATTTTCTGTTGAACAGGTAACGCGATGGACTTTTTGCTGGATACGGTTGTCGCCGTGGCGCATGGCATCGAGCAGGTGCTGCTTTACGTGGAAAGTCACCACTGGATTTTCGGATTTGTCGCGCTGGGGTACATATTTTACCTTCACGACAGGAATCTTCATGCCAGATTCGACGGGCTTGAAAAGCGGGTGGACGAAATCAGGAAACGGCTGGCGATCGAGCTTTGACGGATCGCGGCTGATATCGCGGCCGGGATGACACACACGGTATCACCCCCTTCAAACCGGGGGGCCCCGCCCTCGAGAGGGAAGCGTTAACCCGCCGTTAGGGTTAACAGTCTATTGCTGGCGCGTTCGGCTCGATCAAATCGCCTGATATCGTGAGTCAAAGTTCCATGCGTCTGCAGTCCAGCCTTGCCCGCCTTCTTGCGTCCGCGGCCGTGACGGCGATTTTGGCCGCTGGGCTCGGCGGCTGCCAGACCACGTCCGATATCACGGGATCGCTGTCCTCTTCGCCGAAGGCTGAAGCCCCTGAATCCGATCCGCGCCGCGCCGTCGAAATCTACGGCGAGCGCTACCGCGCCGATCCCAAGGATGCCGCGGCCGCCCTGGCCTATGGTCAGGCCCTGCGCGCCACCGGGCAGCGCAGCCAGGCGGCCGCCGTGCTCGAGCAGGCGACGATCGCTCATCCCGGCAACAAGGAACTGATGGCCGGTTACGGCCGGGCGCTCGCCGACAATGGCAATTTCCAGCAGGCCTTCGACGTTCTCAGCCGTGCCCACACCCCCGCCAATCCCGACTGGCGAATCCTTTCGGTGCAGGGCACCGCGCTCGACCAGCTTGGCAAGCACGACGAAGCGCGCCGCTATTACGCCAGTGCGTTGAAGATCATGCCCGACGAGCCGTCGGTGCTGTCCAATCTGGGTCTTTCCTACGTTCTCTCCGGCGATCTGCCGAAGGCGGAAGAGGTGCTTCGCCAGGCCTATGGCAGCACCAGAGCCGATGCCCGGGTGCGGCAAAATCTGGGTCTGGTGGTCGGCCTGCAAGGCCGCTTCGCCGAGGCCGAAACCATCGTGAAGGCAGATCTGCCGCCCGATCAGGCCGCCGCCAACGTCGCCTATCTGAAGCAGATGCTGAGCCGCAAGGATAATCCGCGCGGCGGCGCCGCAAGAGTGCCGGTGGCGTCGCTCAGCCGTCCCGAATAATTTAATTCATCGAAGTTCGTCATCATTCACCCGCGTAAGCGGGTGAAACTATTTGAGAGTGGCGGCCGTTCGCGTGCAGCCACCAGCCGCGTCACTGCATCGCGGCGACCTTGATGCCGGTCGGCCCGAGGATGACGACAAACAGCACTGGCAGGAAGAACAGAATCATCGGCACCGTCAGTTTCGGCGGCAGTGCGGCGGCCTTCTTCTCGGCTTCGTTCATGCGCATGTCGCGATTTTCCTGCGCCATCACGCGCAAGCTCTGGCCGAGCGGCGTTCCGTAGCGTTCCGACTGCTGCAATGCCAGGCAGACCGATTTGACGCCCTCGAGGCCGGTGCGCTTGGCCAGGTTTTCGTAAGCTACCTTGCGGTCCTGCAGATAGGAAAGCTCGGCCGTGGTCAGCGTGAATTCTTCCGACAGCGCCACCGACTGCGTTCCGATCTCGACGCTGACCTTGCGGAACGCGGTCTCGATCGACATGCCGGATTCGATACAGATCAGCAGCAGATCGAGCGCATCGGGAAACGCCCGCTTGATCGAGAGCTGGCGCTTCGAGATCGCATTCTTCAGGAACAGCATCGGCGCCTGCAGGCCGAGATAGGCCGCGCCGACGCACATGCCGATCTTGACCGGCATCGTCTTTTCCATGTGCGAGATGACGAAAACATACAGGATCGACGCAATGAAGAGCACGATCGGCGTCACCAGGCGGAAGAACAGGAACGTGATATAGGGGGCCTGGCCGCGGTAGCCGGCCATGGTGAGCTTGTCGCGCGCGGCTTCCTGCGCCAGCCATTTTCCGAGGTTGAAATCTTCCACCACCCTGGAGACGAGCTGCTTCGGCGTCTGGCGCAACGATACTTTCTCGGTCTTGTTGAGACGGTCGCGCTCCCGCGCCCGGATCCGCTCGCGTTCGTTGGCGACCGATTTCATGCGCTTTGCCAGCCCCTCGCTGGCAAACAGCGGCATGATCAGCGTGTAGGCCGTGGCGCTCACGGCGATGGCCGCGAGCAGCATGGTCATGAACCGTGCGTCGTGCAGCTTTTCAATCAGAAAACTAATCATGCGGCACCATTAGAAGTCGAAGTTGATCATCTTCTTCATGACCATGATGCCCATTGACATCCAGATCACGCAGCCGACCAGCATCAACTGACCGGTCGGATGAGTCCATAACAGCGAGATATAATCAGGGGTCGAGAGGTAGACGAGCAGCATCACGATCGGCGGCAGCGAGCCGATGATGCCCGCGGACGCCTTGGCTTCCATCGACATCGCCTGAATCTTCTCGGCCATCTTCTTGCGGTCGCGCAGCACCTTGGACAGGTTGCCCAGGGCCTCGGAGAGATTGCCGCCGGACTTCTGCTGGATCGCGATCACAATCCCGAAGAAGTTCGCCTCCGGAACCGGCATCCGTTCGAACAGGCGCGCGCAAGCTTCGCCGAGCGGCATGCCGATCGCCTGGGTTTCGATGATGGCCAGGAATTCGCCCTTGAGCGGCTCCGGTGCGTCGGCTGCGACCACCTTGATGGATTCAAACAGCGGCAGGCCGGCCTTGATACCGCGAACGATCACGTCAACGGCGTCCGGCAACGCTTTCAGAAATTTCTTTTCGCGCCGCTTCTTGAGGAAACTCAGGCTCCAGCGTGGCAGGCCGAAGCCCGCGGCAAACGCCAGGCCGCCCGCGCCAAGCAGTCCGCCGCCGCCGAGCATCGTCAACCCAAAGAAAAAGGCCGCGAGGATGGCGGAGACGATCATGAATTTCTGGGATGACCAGTCCAGGCCGGCTTGGGTAAGGCGGGTCGCCAGCGAGACCTTTTTGTCCTTCTGGCGCCGTGCTTCGACTTCCTTTAGCGATCCTTCGACCTGTTCGCGACGCGACCGCTGGGCCTTGTCGTTCTGGCGCGCGGCAGTCGGTTCGGGCTTGGCGACGGAGGCGCGGCGGCTCTCGGCCTTGTTCTGTCCCGACAGCAAGGGATAGAGGAAGACCCATGCCAGGCCACCGATGGCGGCCGCGGCGAGAAAAGCGAGGGCGAGTGTTTGCATTTTCATGGCGTGGCTCCTCAGGTCTCCACGACGACTTCAGCGGCGTCGAGGGCCGCGGCGAGCCGCTTCTCTTCACCGTAATACCGCGCACGATCCCAGAAGCGCGGCCGTCCGATGCCCGTCGAACGATGCCGGCCGAGGATGTTCCCGTTGGCGTCCTCGCCGACCATGTCATACAGGAACAGGTCCTGGGTGATGATGGTGTCGCCTTCCATGCCCATCACCTCGGTGACGTGGGTAATGCGGCGGGAGCCGTCGCGCAGACGGGCAGCCTGAATGATAACGTCGATCGAGGCGCAGATCATCTCGCGAATGGTTCGCGACGGCAGCGAGAAACCGCCCATCGTGATCATCGATTCGCAGCGTGACAGGGCTTCGCGCGGATTGTTGGCGTGCAGCGTTCCCATTGATCCGTCGTGACCCGTGTTCATGGCCTGCAAAAGGTCGAACGCTTCCGGTCCGCGGACTTCGCCGACGATAATGCGTTCCGGCCGCATACGCAGGCAGTTGCGGACCAGTTCACGCATGGTGATCTGGCCTTCGCCCTCGATGTTGGGCGGGCGGGTTTCCAGCCGAACAACATGCGGCTGCTGCAGTTGAAGTTCCGCGGCGTCTTCGCAGGTGATGATGCGCTCTTCGTCGTCGATGTAATTGGTCAGGCAATTGAGCAGCGTGGTCTTGCCGGAGCCGGTACCGCCGGAGATCAGCACATTGGCGCGGCAGCGCCCGATGATCTGCAGAATGGTCGCGCCTTCCGGCGAGATCGCGCCGAATTTGACCAGCTGGTCCAGCGTCAGCTTGTCCTTTTTGAATTTGCGGATCGTCAATGCGGGGCCGTCAAGCGCCAGCGGCGGGACGATGGCGTTGACGCGGGAGCCGTCGGCGAGGCGGGCGTCGCAGATCGGCGAGGATTCATCGACGCGCCGGCCGACCTGGCTGACGATGCGCTGGCAGATGTTCAGCAATTGCTGATTATCGCGGAAGCGAATGCCGGTGCGCTGGATGCGGCCGGAGACTTCGATGAACACGGTTCCGGCGCCATTGACCATGATGTCGGAGATGTCGTCGCGCGACAACAAGGGTTCAAGCGGGCCATATCCGAGAACGTCGTTGCAGATGTCGTCGAGCAGTTCTTCCTGCTCGGCGATCGACATCACGATATTCTTGATCGCGATGATCTCGTTGACGATGTCGCGAATTTCCTCGCGCGCCGATTCGCCGTCGAGCTTGGCGAGCTGGGCAAGATCGATCGCTTCGATCAAGGCGCCGAAGATCGTCGCCTTGACCTGATAATAGGAATCCGAGCGCCGGGTTTCCGGGGCCGGCGGAGGCGGAGCCGATTTGGCCGGCGACAGCGGCGGCGAAGAGACGGTGGGCGCAGCAGTATTGCGCGAAATGGCAGGCGCGGCACTCGAAGGTGCTTCCGGCACGCCTGCGGCGGGCTTTGAGGCCCGCACGTCGCCATCTGTTCCGCTACGCTTACCAAACACGACGATACTCCACGCGGGTGGTTATTTCCCCCGCAACTTGTCGATCAGGGGCGACAGAAAGGAACCCCGCGGCTTTTTGGTCTCGCCGCGGCCTGTCAGCCGCTGCGCGATCTGCAGAAACATCTCGGTGGTGCGATGACCGGCGGAGACTTCCGCGATCATCTGGCCATTGTTGGCCGCCGAGCCGAACATCTGCGGATCGAAGGGAATGGAAACGATAGGCGGACTTTCGATGGCCTTGGCGAACTCGGCGGAATTGATCTCCGGCCGTTTCGGTACACCGACCTGGTTAAGACAATATAGCGGCAGCCGGTCGTTGGGCCGCGATGCCTTTAACAGATCGAAGATGTTCTTGGTGTTGCGCAAATTGGCGAGGTCGGGGGACGCGACGATCAGGATATCGTCGGCCGCCACCAGCGCGCGCTTGGTCCATCCCGACCATTGATGGGGGACGTCGAGCACGATGCAGGGCATCGTGGTGCGAAGCGTATCGAAGATCGAGTCGAAAGCGTCGGCGCCGAAATCATAGACCCGGTCGAGCGTCGCCGGCGCCGCCAGCAGGCTGAGATGGTCGGTGCATTTCGACAGCAACCGGTCGATGAACGCGGTATCGACGCGATCGGGCGAAAACACCGCGTCGGCGATCCCCTGCGGGGGATCCTGGTTGTAGTCGAGGCCGGCGGTGCCGAAGGCGAGATCGAGATCGGCCACCACCGAATCCAGCGCGAGATCGCGCGCGATAGCCCAGGCCACGTTGTGCGCGATGGTCGACGCACCGACGCCGCCCTTGGCGCCGACGACGGCGATGATCCGGCCGACGGCCTTGGCTTCCGACGATGAAAACAGGCCGCAGATCGAGCGCACCACGTCGATGGCGGTGACCGGCGCAATCACGTAGTCGCTGACGCCACGGCGCACCAGTTCGCGGTAGAGCGTGACGTCATTGACGCGGCCGATCACGACGACCCGCGTTCCCGGATCGCACACGCTCGCCAGCTGGTCGAGGCCTCCCAGGATATCGTTGCGGCCTTCGGTCTCCAGAATGATCACATTCGGGGTCGGCGCGGTACGATAGGCCTCGGTGGCGGCGGTCATCCCGCCCATTTGAATCTTGAGATGGGCCTTGTCGAGGCGGCGGTCTTCACCTGCCGACTGTACCGCGGCAGCGGTCTCCACCGTTTCGCAGAAGGCCTGCACGGACACGCGTGGCGCGGGCGCGATATGATCGTCCGCGGGCGGCGGTGTGGCGTCCGTCTGCTCGTCGGCGTTTTGGCGGGCGTAGTTGATCATTTGCCTGTATCGCTGAGTTTGGCTCGTTCGGCCTCGGGATAGGTGGTCGCGGTGGTGGTGCCCTTGCGGTATTTCTCGAAGGCTTCCGAGCGCCGTGTCGTATAGGCAGGAGTTTCGGACCGCGGTTGCACGAGATCAGCCGGATTGTCGATCATCGCGGCCATGTTGTGCTGATAGGCGCACCCGAAATTGTAGTACTGCTTGTTTTCGAGGTAGTTCTTGTTGCCGATCGCGGGTCCGAGGTCTTCCGGCCATAATCCGCACGGCCCGGCAACCGCCGAGATCTTCGGATAATTCAACCGTATCGTGGCCAGCTGGCGCGGGTCATCCGGATGATAATTCCGAACGACGAGCCCGCGCGCCGGCACGCCAGCCGCGATCAGCAGCGCCTGAACTTCGTGGAGTGCGTCCCCGGCCGCCCGCGCGTTGGGGGTGTTGACCGGCACATCGGCGATGATCGCGCCGGTGCCCTCCTGCAGCCAAAGCTGCGCCAGTCCCATCACGTCGGCGCGCTGCGAGGCGGAGAGACCGCCACGCGCATGGCCGATAAAGATAACGGTGGCGCGATCGGCTTCCTCGATCGCGATCGGATGGCGCTTGCGATAATCATCGGAATAACTCAACGGCGCCCCGGCATTATCCGTGTGCATGCAGGCGCCCAGCGTCATGGCAAGACCAACGAGCGCCCCCGCATTGCGGAAGGCTCGCTTTCGATCGACGGGTGTTCTGGCTGTCATCGTCTCGTCCTCGTCCCGTCTCAGTCCGTGATAAAGCCGTAGGTGCCGCGATAATTCTTGGCCGGTTCGGTGCGTCCGGGGACGCCATAGATGCGATTGATGCTGCCGAGCAGGTCCGCTTGCGGATCCGACGCCGCGGCAAACCCGTCATCCGGACGCGCCAGATCCTTCTGTGCGACGGCCCGGACGATGTAGGGCGTTACCATCACCATCAACTCGGTCTGGTTGTTGAGGAAGTCGCGGCTGCGGAACAGCGCGCCCAGCACCGGCAATGTCGAGAGGCCGGGCAGTCCGTTGATGGCCTGCTTGGTCTGGTCCTGGATCAGGCCGGCCATCGCCATCGATCCGCCGGAGGGAATTTCCAGCGTCGTTTCGGCGCGGCGGGTCTTGACCGAGGGAACCGTGAGACCGCTGATGTTGATCGAGTTGTCGTTGGAGACTTCGGAGACTTCCGTCATCACCCGCAGGCTGATCCGGCCTTCCGTAAGCACGATCGGGGTGAAGTTAAGTGAAATACCGAACTTCTTGAAGGCGACCGAAGGCGAGCATTGTCCTTGAGCGCCGGAGGCCGCCGTTTGACAGGTCACGCCGGTGGGGACCGGGAACTCGCCGCCGGCGATGAAAGTCGCGGATTCACCTGAAATCGCGGTCAGATTAGGCTCTGCCAGCGTTCGTACCACGCCGGCACTTTCCATCGCCCGGACCGTAGCCTGGACCGAGGGGGTGGAACCAAATTTTCCCACGATGGAATTGCTGGTGATCGCCTGCCCGTTGGCGGTGAACGGGTTGGCGTTGTTGAAGGTCACGGCGGATGTCCCGTAGCTTAGGGAGCCGCTGAGATCGACGCCCATCTGTTTGATGATCGATCGCGCGACTTCGGCGACCGTCACCTTGAGCATCACCTGATCGCGGCCGCGGACCGCAACGGAGTTCGTAACCTTGCCGACATCGCCGACGAGCCGTGCAGCGAGATCGGCCGCCTGCTGGGCCTCCATCGGGCTTGATGCCGTGCCGGACAGGATGACGCCGTCGCCGAGGCCCTCGGCCTGGATGTCGGCGTTCGGCAGCGTCTGCTTCAACGCGGCGCGCAGGCCATTGAGGTCCCTTTTGACGGCAATATCGTAGGCGGCGATTTGCTGGCCGGCAGAATCAAAGAATACGATGTTGGTCTGACCGACAGTCGCGCCGATGATATAGGCGCGTTGCGCGCTCCGGATCACCGCGGTTGCGATCTTGGGATCGGCAATCAGCACATCCTTGATGTCACGCGGCAAATCGATCACGATCGATTTGCCGACCCCGAGCGCGAGAAACCGTGCATTCATCTGGCCGTCGGCGGCGACCGGCGCCGCGGTGGCGCGAATATCGCCTGCGATGGCCGGGGCCAGGGCCGGATTGAACGTCAGCGCTGCGGCAGCTGAAAACGACAGGGCGCGGACGATGAAAGTCCGCATTATCAGCTGATTTCCCCTGCATTTCATATCGTGCGTCCCCTTGGTCACGTCTGTGTCGTGGTCGGGCGCGAGACGCCGTCGCGAGCCACTTGGATGGTGTCAGTCGGGGAAAGCGTGTTGTCGGACCCATTCGCGGGACAGGCGGCGAGGCCGCCGGCACCGACAGCGATGGTCAGGACCACAATGCGCGCGGTATTCATACGCTTCACTTTCCACATTACGCCGCGACGCTTCCGCCGCCGTGATGGGAGTTGACCAGCTATTCGTCAAAGCATGGTTAATGAGGCGTATCTAAATCGCCTTAACGGCGGGTTTACTTCGAGTTTACCTGGAGA
The DNA here is from genome assembly GCA_963790595.1 of uncultured Alphaproteobacteria bacterium. Taxonomy (GTDB): domain Bacteria; phylum Pseudomonadota; class Alphaproteobacteria; order Rhizobiales; family Xanthobacteraceae; genus Bradyrhizobium. Next base: position 372,226 of record CAWBPE010000003.1, read on the forward strand.
TCGGCTCAGTGAGCGACGAAGTGCGACAGGTCGACCGCCCTGATCCAGTCCGTCTCCGGATAGATCATCAGCGCGCCGATGGCGAGCGCGATGCCATAGGGGATGCCGCTTTCCTTGGCATGCAGCCGGAGCAGCCAGGCTTGGCCGGCGAGCGAATAGGGCAGCGGCCACTGCCGGAACTGGAGCAGCATCAGGGTCAGAACGCCGCCGAACAGCGACGCATAGACCAGATAGTTCATCAGATGGCCAAAGCCGAACCAGAGCGCGGCGCTGGCCGCGACCTTGGCGTCGCCGCCGCCGACCCAGCCAAAAGCGAAGCACGCGAAAGCCACCACGAGTACGGTCGCGCCGGCGCCCAGATGCGAGAGGATATCGTAGGCTCCCATGCCGCTCATGAGCGCGAGCACGAGGAAGCCCGCCACCAGCGCCAGCGACACCCGGTTCGAAATCGTCATGGTGAAAAGGTCGCTCGCCGCGGCGAACGCCATTAGAGCCGGAAACAGCAGGAGGCGTGCAAGATCAAGAAGCATGAGTTTACGCGGCCCGTACTGCTGACGCGGGATCGGAGGGTCGACCTGATTCTAGCGTTGAATAAATGAATAATCGGGAAATAGTCCGGCGGATCACCAAATAGCTGCGATCCGGCAGAGCAGAGCGGCAATCGCCAGCGCCAGCGCCATACAGACCACTTCCGCCGGGGCATCGCTCCGGATCAGGGACGCTGTTCTCGCAGCAGAGACGGCGGGCGGAGATTTACGCATATTTACGCTCACATACGTCTGGCGGAAACAAAAGAGGCCTCGGGGTTACCGAGGCCTCTGATGTCTGTCGGTCGCCTTCGCTTATTTCAGCGAGGTGTTGATCGAGGTGAACTTGGCGTTCAGGTTGGTGCCGAGGCCGTTAACGGCCGCAATGATCGCGAGCGAAATGCCGGCTGCAATCAGGCCGTATTCGATCGCGGTGGCGCCGGACTGATCCTTCACGAAACGGGCAATCAGGTTCTTCATAGGTAACTCCATGTGTACACGTGGCTGGTCGAACTAAATTTGGTCTCGCCGGCGTTCTCAGCACCGTGACCATGGCGTCACCCTAAGGTCCGACAAATTTCGGCACAGTTAATTCGACCGCGCAAACCTGCCTGAAACCGGCTGTTCTTGAGCAGAGTAAATTTCGACTTAAGGCGATTGGTCGAATGTGATCGCGCATTCGATCGTGCTTTTGGATCGCGCTTGTTGAGCTCGTGCGCCGGTCCGCGCAGACGCCGAACCTTCTGGTTTACGGCTCCTTAAGTCGGCGGGACTATCCCTGAAGCACCCGATCGGATGAGGCGCCCATGTCCAGTCTACCGCTCCAAGTCATCGAAATGTTCAGCGAGACGATCGCCAAGGTCATCCCCATCACGATCGTGCTGGCGTTGGTGTTCTCGGTGCTGAGTCATTTCTGGGCCTGCAATCCCGGTACGCCCTGGTGGCGCAAGCGCGAACTGATCACCGATATCTGCTACTGGTTCTTCGTTCCCCTGTTCTCGCGCGTGCTGCGCATCGGGCTATTGGTGCTCGGCGCCGCCGTGGTCTTCAACATTCACGACGCCGACGAACTGATCGCGTTTTACGACAATGGCCATGGCCCGCTGTCCGAACTGCCGCTGTGGTGCCAGGCGCTGCTGTTTTTGATCCTGTCGGACTTCATGCTGTACTGGCTGCACCGGATGTTTCACGGTGGCGGTTTCTGGAAGTATCACGCGATCCATCATTCCTCCGAAGAACTCGAGTGGATTTCAGCGGCGCGTTTCCACCCGACAAACCTCTTCCTCGGCACCATCATGGTCGACGTCGTATTGCTGACGGCCGGCATCTCGCCCAACATCATGCTCTGGGTCGGCCCGTTCACGACGTTCCATTCGGCCTTTGTCCACGCCAATCTCAACTGGACGCTGGGCCCGTTCAAATACGTGCTGGCAACGCCGGTGTTCCACCGCTGGCATCACACTTCGCTCGAAGAGGGCGGCAACACCAACTTTGCCGGGACATTTCCGCTCTGGGATATCCTGTTTGGAACCTTCCGGATGCCGGCCAACCGGCTCCCCGAGCAGTATGGCATCGACGGTGCGCCGATGCCGGCCGAGATCGTCGGCCAGCTGTCCTATCCGTTCCGGCAGTAGGATCCAGGGGAGACTGGCGATCCGTCGCGTTGTCAGCCGCTGATTTGCAGTTCGTTCATCAATTAAGCCCAGATTAGCCGAGCCTGGTTAGTCAGGTCTGGTTGGTTAAGTCCGGTTGGTTATGTCGAGTTGCCGTTGGCCGCGTACCGGTCGGACGTGCAGGGTCAAGTCTTCAAAGACGTCAAGTCTTAAGGCTCGAAGTCTCAAGGCTTGAAGTCCTAAGGCTTGAAGTCCTAAGGCTTGGCCGTCAGTTTGGTAGCGTAGAGAGTACAGCGTATGAAGACCGCGCGCATTGTAGTTCTGGGCATCGCCTTGGCCGCCGGTGGCGTTGCGGCCTATCTGGCAAGCGGCTCCGACACCAAGACGGTTGTCGCCGAGGCTCCCCCGCCATTGCCGACGGTCGACGTCCTGGTGGCGAAGTCCGATATCGGATTGGGACAGGCCGTCGGTCCGGACGATATGCAGTGGCAGACATGGCCGGCTGCGACAACGAGCAACAATTTCATCCGCCGTTCCGAGCGTCCCGATGCGACCAACCAGATCGTCGGATCGATTGCGCGCTATCCGTTCATCGCCGGCGAACCGATCCGCGAATTGAAACTGGTCAAGGCCAATGGTTCCGGATTCATGGCCGCGGTATTGCCCAGCGGCATGCGCGCGGTTTCGACGGAAATCTCGCCCGAGACCGGCGCCGGCGGTTTTATCCTGCCGAACGATCGGGTCGATGTGCTGCTGTCGCGACGCGAGAAGAATGTGGAACGTCCGAACTTACCGGACTACGTCGTTTCCGAAGTCGTCCTGAGCAATATCCGCGTCCTGGCCATCGATCAGGCGCCCCGGGAAAAGGACGGCCAGAATGCGGTCGTCGGCAGGACGGCGACGCTTGAATTGAAGCCCGGGCAGGCCGAGATTCTCGCCAAGGCCCGCCAGAGCGGCACGCTTTCGCTGGCGTTGCGCAGCATGGTCGATGCCCATGCCCAGGAAGCCCCCCGTACCGACAACGCGAATGCCAACTTGATCACCGTGTTTCGCGGCGCGGAAGAGCGCGACACTTATTCCTGCACGCCGATGTGCAAGCGCGGCAATGGCAGTTAGAGCGTTTTCGGCGCTGGTTAACGGTCGGTTGATATGGACAGGCAGTTTGTTCTGACCGGCCGCAAGCTTTCTACAATGAATCTCTCTTAATACTGACGGCGGCTATCTCGGCCATTTGGGGTTCTGCACGATGCCGTCGCCCACCCATTCAACCGCTTCTGTCAAAGGTCTTTTGCGCCGGTTTCGCCGTAGCCGCGGCGGCTCGGCCGCGGTCGAATTCGCCCTGGTTGCGCCGATGTTCTTTGCGCTGCTGTTTGTGATCATCGAGACGGCGATCATGTTTTTCGCCGGTCAGGTTTTGGAGACCATCACGCAAAATTCCGCGCGCTCTATCCTCACCGGACAGACACAGACCGCGGGCTATGCGACCGTACAGGATTTTCAAACGAATGTCGTCTGTCCGCAAATTCCGGCGCTGTTTACTTGCACCAGCATGGCCGTCGACGTCGAGAGCTGGCCGGCGTTTTCCGGCTCGATGGCGATCAACAACCTGCTTGATACCAGCTGCAACTTCACCAATTTGCAGTACAGCCCTGGCGGCCCCGGCGACTTCGTTCTCGTGAAGCTGGCGTATAAATGGCCGTTGTTCGTCACCGGGTTTGGCTTCAACCTCACGACCACGGGATGCAGCAACCAACACCTGCTTGTCGCTGCGGCGGCGTTCAAGAACGAGCCTTATTGAGGGACCGCACGATGAAGGCGACTTCAATGTCCAGCATCTGGCTTCGCGCGCGTCGCTCCGTCGTCGATTTGATGGAGAATTATCGCGGCAATGCGGCGGTCGAATTTTCCGTTATCGTGCCGGTCATGCTGGTGATGTTCTTTGGCACGGTCGAGCTTTCATCCGGCGTGGCGGTCGACCGCAAGACCACGCTGGTGGCGAGAACGCTGTCCGACCTGACGTCTCAGCTGGCTAATCAATCGGCTGCTTCAACGACAGCGCCGAACGTTACCGATGCATATATTCAGAATGTGTTCACCTCGGCCATTGCGATCTTGCAGCCGTATCAAGCGGTGCCCGCAACCGCTACGGTTTCGGAGATCTATGTCGATAAAAATCAGAAAGCGACAATTCAATGGAGCAAGGCTGCGACCTATACGGCCAGCGCTACGCAGGCAACGCTGGGAACCTCGAGCCGCAATCCCAGTGATGTCGTGACAAGTATAGTGCCGCCGCAGCTTCTGGTTAAGCAGACCTATCTGATCCTGAGCGAGGTGAATTATACTTACACGCCCGCGGTGGGTTACGTGATGAAGGTCCCCATCACGCTGAAAGATACCGCCTATACAAGGCCGCGTCAGTTCTCTTGCCTGACCTACACGACCGTCAGCTCCACCCTCCCCGGCAACACTTGCCCGACGCCCTGATGCTGCGTGCTGTCTGTAAACAGCAGCAAATAACAAAAGGCCGCGCAGCGAGCGCGGCCTTTTTTATTTGATGCGTTTTAATCGGTGCAGATGGAATTTCGCAGTCACTGCTCGCGCAGCTTGACCGAACGAAATTCGCTTAGCCGGCGGCGCGCAGATTGTCGGCCGAAGACTTGCCAGAGCGACGATCGGCGACGATTTCGTAGCTGATCTTCTGGCCTTCACGCAGCGTTCCGAGTCCGGCGCGTTCGACGGCGCTGATGTGCACGAACACGTCGTTGCCACCGTCATCCGGTTGAATGAAGCCGAAGCCCTTGGTCGCGTTAAACCACTTCACGGTTCCCATGCTCACGGGGGTAGTCCCTTCTCAAGATAGATATAGTCGAAGCCCACTTTCATGGGCTGGTGAGATCGAATTTTTGGAAGGGTCGTCAGCGTCTAAACCGGCTGTACCGGTGGATAGCTAATGTCGTCCGGCCGAAAATCGATGGTCTATATTATGCGAAGCCAGCCCCCAAAACAATCCTGACGTGCACGATTTTTTGATCGGCGCCCGGCCTACAGTTGCAGGCTGTTACCGGGCGTCGATACGATCTTGTCGTGCATGCTTTCAGGGCAGGCTTTGAGCGCCCTTACCTGCGGCGGAACTGGCCACGCGGCGGTGCACCACTGCGCGGCGGTCCGCCACCGGGACGTTCGTCCTTGTGGCGGAATATCAGCCGGCCTTTTTCCAGATCATAGGGCGACATCTCGATCGTCACCCGGTCGCCGGCCAATGTCTTGATCCGGTTCTTTTTCATCTTGCCCGCGGTATAGGCGACGATCTCGTGTCCAGCGTCGAGCTGGACGCGATAACGCGCATCGGGAAGGATTTCGGTCACCAGTCCTTCGAACTGGATCAGCTCTTCTTTAGCCATTTGTATCTCCAGATCGATCGAACGTTAGCGTTGGGGCCGGTGGGTACGGTTGGGTTGGGTATTGGGACGGCTTTCGCGGTGCAAAAAAGCGACGCCCTGCATCCCCTCAGCCTTGCTATTTCCCTGTGCCGGACGCGGCTCCTGCCGACTGCCTTCATGACGGTTGGTTTGCGGAGCGGCATTATTACCACCGGGACGGCGGTGACGGCGAGGACCTTTCGATCCCGGCGCGGCTTCATTTGTGCGCGATCCATGCGAGCGGGGCGCAGGGCGTCCGCTGCGATGCTGCGTCGGCGCCGGGGCTGCGTCGCGATGACCGGGGGTGCGGCGGTCTTCTCTCGGCAGTGCGATGCGGATCAGCTTTTCGATGTCGCGCAGATAGGTCATCTCGTCGCCGGAGGCGACCAGCGAGATCGCGACGCCCTCGGCGCCGGCGCGCGCGGTGCGGCCGATGCGATGGACATAGGTCTCGGGGATGTTGGGAAGGTCGAAATTCACCACATGGCTGATGCCGTCGACGTCGATGCCGCGGGCGGCGATGTCGGTGGCGACCAGGGTGCGGATCTCGCCGGAACGGAACGCAGCCAGCACCCGCTCACGGTGATTTTGCGACTTGTTGCCGTGGATCGCGTCGGCGGTGATGCCGGCCCTTGCGAGGCCCTTCACCACCTTGTCCGCGCCGTGCTTGGTGCGGGTGAAGATCAGCGCGCGATTGACCGGCTCCTGCTTGAGAAGTTGCGCCAGCAAAGTGGGCTTGGCCGAATGGTCGACCAGCAGGATGCGCTGGGTGATGCGCTCGACCGTCGAGGCGACCGGCGTCACGGCGACGCGGGCCGGATCGCGCAGCATCTGCTCGGCGAGCTCGGCGATATCCTTGGGCATCGTCGCCGAGAAGAACAGCGTCTGGCGCTTGATCGGCAGTTTGGCGACGATCTTCCTTATGTCGTTGATGAAGCCCATGTCGAGCATGCGGTCGGCTTCGTCGAGCACGAGAAACTCGACCTGGCCGAGCTTCAACCCGTTGCTCTGCACGAGATCGAGCAGGCGGCCGGGTGTGGCCACCAGCACATCGACGCCCTGCATGATCGAGCGGACCTGGCGTCCCATCGGGACGCCGCCGATCGCCAGCGCCGAAGTCAGGCGGATGTGACGGCCATAGGCGTTAAAGCTCTCGAGGATCTGCCCCGACAATTCCCGCGTCGGGCTGAGCACCAGCACGCGGCAGGTCTTGGGCTGCGGCTTGATCCGGTTCTCCAGCAGGCGATGCAGGATCGGGAGCGCAAACGACGCAGTCTTGCCGGTGCCGGTCTGGGCGATGCCAATGACGTCACGGCCGGTGATTGCGAGGGGAATGGTTTGAGCCTGGATGGGCGTGGGCGTGAGGTAATTCTCTTCTTTGAGCGCACGCGAGATGGGTTCGGCGAGGCCGAAGTCCTGAAAGGAGGTCAAAAGGTGGTTTCTTTCCATTGTAAAAGGCAGGCGCCCGGCATCATTCGCCAGGAGCGCGCGAGGGGGTGTCTTGGAGACACCCGCGTGTTTGGGGCGTCGGTTTTGGTTAGCTGAAGGGGCAAGCCAGAAACCGTTAGACGGGCTCAGAACACGCGGCTCGCAGTGACCCGATGATTCCCGGGTGCTGACGTTCATATGGAACACGAACGCGGCGCTTTCAAGGTGAATCGTGCGCGGCCGCTCGGCGAGGTTAAAAACTGGCGCAAAAGCCTCCATTTGCGCCCAAAGCAGGCGGTAACGCGCGCGCCAGGATGCCAAAAATTTGTGCCGTAAATTTAGACATCTTGCTGCATTTGCTCATGAAACGAGCATCTCGCAGCGAAAGGGTGCATTTTTTATGGCTAAATATCAGGCAAAAATGAGATTACGGCCGCCGATAACGTTGAATTATTGAACGATAACAGCCATTTAAGCCGCTGCCATACCGTGGCACGGTTCTTGCGATTCCGTTAACGCAGGCGGCCGTGGGGCCGTTTCGCAGCGTTTAAACGCTTGCGTCAGGGAGATGACACCACATGCTTATTCAATTTCGATCAACTCACGATAGCGCGAAGTCGCTGAGCCGCCGTCATTGGCTGGCAGCGACCGCCGGCCTGGTTTTGGGCTTGGCCACGTTTACCTCTGCCAAAGCGGCGGATGACACCATCAAGGTTGGCGTTCTGCATTCGCTCTCGGGCACCATGGCCATCAGCGAAACCACGCTGAAGGATACCGTGCTGTTCATGATCGATGAGCAGAACAAGAAGGGCGGCGTTCTCGGCAAGAAGCTCGAAGCCGTGGTTGTCGACCCCGCGTCGAACTGGCCGCTGTTCGCGGAAAAGGCCCGTGAGTTGATCACCAAGGACAAGGTTTCGGTGGTGTTCGGCTGCTGGACCTCGGTGTCGCGCAAATCCGTGCTGCCGGTGTTCAAGGAACTGAACTCGATTCTGTTCTATCCGGTGCAGTACGAAGGCGAAGAGAGCGAGCGTAACGTGTTCTACACGGGTGCGGCGCCGAACCAGCAGGCGATCCCGGCCGTCGACTATTTGATGAAGGACGAAAAGGTGAAGCGCTGGGTGCTGGCCGGCACCGACTACGTCTATCCGCGCACCACCAACAAGATCCTGGAAGCCTATCTGAAGTCCAAGGGCGTCGCCCAGGAAGACATCATGATCAACTACACGCCGTTCGGTCATTCCGACTGGCAGACGATCGTGGCCGACATCAAGAAGTTCGGCTCGGCCGGCAAGAAGACCGCGGTGGTCTCGACCATCAACGGCGACGCCAACGTTCCCTTCTACAAGGAACTCGGCAACCAGGGCATCAAGGCGACCGATATTCCGGTTGTGGCTTTCTCGGTGGGTGAAGAAGAACTCGCCGGCATCGACACCAAGCCGCTGCTCGGCCATCTCGCCGCCTGGAATTACTTCGAGTCGATCAAGACCCCGGCCAACGAGAAGTTCATCAAGGAATGGCAGGCCTACACCAAGAACCCGAAGCGCACGACCAACGACCCGATGGAAGCCACCTATATCGGCTTCAACATGTGGGTGAAGGCGGTCGAAAAGGCCAAGTCGGTTGACGCCGACAAGGTAATCGATGCGCTGCCCGGCACCAAGACTGCGAACCTGACCGGTGGCACCTCGGAACTGCTTCCGAACCATCACATCACCAAGCCGGTGTTCATTGGCGAAATCAAAGCCAATGGCCAGTTCGACGTGGTGTGGAAGACGCCCGGCCTGGTTGCCGGCGACGCATGGTCGAAGGAGCTGCCGGATTCCAAGGACCTGATCGGCGATTGGGTCGGCAAGAAGTGCGGTAACTACAACACCAAGACCAACAAGTGCGGTGGTCAGGGCTCCTGATTTCGTCCTGAATCCAGACCAACACTGAATCCAGACCAACAACGGAAGGCGGCGATATCCGCCGCCTTCCTTCTGCTGCATGCCGGGGTCGTCCAGTGCCAACAAACGTTCTTAGAAACTTACGCGCGCTCCCCTTTGCTCTTTTGCTGATTTTCGCGGCGGCGCTGCCGGTGATGGCGGGGCCCTTCGAGGATGCGGTCGGCAAGTTCGCAAACGATGAATTCTCCGATACGGACGAGGCCGTGGGCGCAATCGCGACCAGCGGCAATCCGTTGGCTTTTCCGATCATCAGCGCGCTGCAGGACGGCCGGCTGATGGCCGATCCCGAAACCAAGAAAGTTTATGTCACCCAGCCCGACGGCAAGATCATCGATGCCGCGACGGGTGCAGCGGTCGCCAGCGTTCCCGACAGCGCCGCCGCGGTGCGCCTCAACAACCGCCTGCGCCGCACCGTCGAGGCCGCACTCGGGGGCCTGACCTTGCTGTCGCCGGATCCCGCCAAGCGGATCCAGGCCGCGCAGTCGGTGTTCAAGACCCACGACGAGACCATGCTGCCGGTGATCGACGGCGCGTTGGCGAAGGAAACCAACAAGGGCGCCAAGCTGGCCTTTACTGAAGCGCGTGCGGCGATTTTGCTGTTCAAGGCCGACGCCACCGATGCCGAGAAGCTCGAAGCGATTGCGACCATCAAGGCGCGCGGCGATCAGGAAGCACTGGCGCTATTGACCGGGCTGAGCGGAGAGCAATCGCCGGCGATCGCGCGCGCCGCGGCCAGTGCGACATCGGCGATCCAGAGCAGTCTGGCGCTGTGGTCGATGGTACAGAATGCCTGGTACGGGTTGTCGCTGGGCTCGGTGCTGTTGCTCGCCGCGATTGGTCTGGCCATTACCTTTGGCGTGATGGGCGTCATCAACATGGCCCATGGCGAGATGGTCATGATCGGCGCCTACGTCACCTTCGTGGTACAGCAGACCATCCGCACCAGCTATCCCGGCCTGTTCGATTATTCGCTGCTGATCGCGGTGCCGCTGGCCTTTATCGTCGCCGGCGCGATCGGCATCGTAATCGAGCGCACCATCATCCGCTTTCTCTACGGCCGCCCGCTGGAGACCCTGCTGGCGACCTGGGGCCTGTCGCTGGTGCTGCAACAGGCGGTGCGCACCATGTTCGGTCCGACCAACCAGGAGGTCGGCAATCCCTCCTGGATGAGCGGCGCGTTCGAAATCGGACAGATCACGATCACCTATAACCGGCTGTGGATTCTCTGCTTCACGCTGGCAGTCTTCGTCATCCTGCTGGCAATGCTGCGCTACACCGCCCTTGGATTGGAGATGCGCGCGGTGACGCAAAACCGCCGCATGGCCGCATCGATGGGGATCGCGACCTCGCGGGTGGATGCGCTGACGTTTGGGCTCGGCTCGGGGATCGCCGGGATCGCCGGCGTGGCGCTGTCGCAGATCGACAATGTCAGTCCCAATCTCGGCCAGAGCTACATCATCGATTCCTTCATGGTGGTGGTGTTCGGTGGCGTCGGTAATCTCTGGGGCACGCTGGTCGGTGCGTTCAGCCTCGGCATTGCCAACAAGTTCCTCGAACCGGTGGCCGGCGCGGTGCTCGCCAAGATAGCCATCCTGGTGCTCATCATCCTGTTCATCCAGAAACGCCCGCGCGGCCTGTTCGCGCTGAAGGGACGGGCGGTGGAAGCATGATGCCGCACGTCCTCACGCGCTCGCTGGATCGCAGCGCGACTGTATTCCTGCTGGTGGTCGCCGCAGTCGGGATCCTGATCCCGCTGTCAAACCTGCTGTTGCCATCAGGTTCGATGTTCCAGGTGCCGACCTATCTGATGTCGCTGTTCGGCAAATATGTCTGCTACGCCATCCTGGCGCTCTCGATCGATCTGATCTGGGGTTATTGCGGCATTCTCTCGCTCGGCCATGGCGCGTTCTTCGCGCTCGGCGGCTACGCCATGGGCATGTACCTGATGCGCCAGATCGGCAGCCGCGGCGTCTACGGCAATCCGATTTTGCCTGACTTCATGGTGTTCCTGAATTATCCGAAACTGCCCTGGTACTGGTACGGTTTTGACAGTTTCTGGTTCGCCGCATTGATGGTGCTGTTGGTGCCGGGCCTGCTGGCCTTTTGTTTCGGCTGGCTGGCCTTTCGGTCTCGTGTGACCGGCGTCTATCTGTCGATCATCACCCAGGCGATGACCTATGCGTTGTTGCTGGCGTTTTTCCGCAACGATTTCGGCTTTGGCGGCAATAACGGCCTGACCGATTTCAAGGATATTCTCGGCTTCAACGTACAGGCGGAGAGCACACGCGCGGCGCTGTTCGCGCTGAGTTGTCTGGCGCTGATCTGCGGATTCCTGCTGTGCCGCGCGGTGGTGACCTCAAAACTCGGCAAGGTATTGATCGCGATCCGCGACGCTGAATCGCGCACGCGGTTTCTCGGCTATCGTGTGGAGACCTACAAGCTGTTCGTGTTCACGCTGTCGGCCTGCATGGCCGGGGTCGCCGGCGCGCTCTATGTGCCGCAGGTCGGCATCATCAATCCCGGCGAATTCGCGCCGGGCAATTCCATCGAGGCGGTGATCTGGGTCGCGGTCGGCGGCCGCGGCACGCTGATCGGCGCAGCGCTGGGCGCGGTGGTGGTCAATTACGCCAAGACCGTATTCACGTCGGGGCCGCTGGCGCCGTATTGGCTGTTCATGCTGGGCGCGCTGTTCATCCTGGTGACGCTGCTGTTGCCGAAGGGAATCGTCGGCACCTTCAACGCCTGGTGGGAGCCGTGGAAGGCGCAGCGCTCTTCGCCGAATTCCGAGAGTGCCGCGCGCGAAGATGGCGTCAGCGAACCCAAGATGGCGGAGTAGGCGGATGAACGTCAGGGACACCCGGGCCACATCCGCATTGCTTTACCTCGACGGCGTGCACGTCTCGTTCGACGGCTTTCACGCCATCAACAATCTGTCGCTGACATTGGCGCCCGGCGAGATGCGCGCCATCATCGGCCCGAACGGCGCCGGCAAGACCACGATGATGGATATCATCACCGGCAAGACCAAGCCGGACGAGGGTGAAGTGCTGTTCGACGGCGTCACCGATTTGACCCGTCTCGACGAGACCCGAATCGCCGAACTCGGCATCGGCCGCAAATTCCAGAAGCCGACAGTGTTCGAAAGCCAGACCATCGAGGATAATCTGCTGCTCGCGCTCAACGTCGATCATCGCGTCAAGGGCACTTTGTTCTGGCGGGAAACCAAGGCTGAATCCGAACGGATCGAGAAAGTGCTGGAAACCATTCGGCTCACCGATGCGCGCGACCGGCTGGCCGGAAGCCTGTCGCACGGCCAGAAGCAATGGTTAGAGATCGGCATGCTGCTGGCGCAGGATCCGAAATTGCTGCTCGTCGACGAGCCCGTTGCCGGAATGACCGATGTGGAAACCCACCAGACCGCCGAGCTGTTGAAGGAAATCAATCGCGAGAAGACCATCATGGTGGTCGAACACGACATGACTTTTGTGCGCGAACTCGGCGTCAAGGTGACCTGCCTGCACGAAGGCACCGTGCTGGCGGAGGGAACCATCGATCAGGTTTCGTCGAACGAGCGGGTGATCGAAGTGTATTTGGGTAGGTAAGTGGCGAATAGTGAGTGGCGAGTGGCGAGTGGCGAATAGAACTTAGGTGCAGAACGATGAGTTTGAGAATCCCTACTATTCGCTATTCGCTATTCGCCATTCGCGCGACCGGAGGTCGCTGATGCTCGACGTCAAGGATATCAGCCTCTATTACGGCGCCGCACAAGCGTTGCGCGGGGTCTCGATCTCGGCTGAACCCGGCAAGGTGACCTGCGTGCTCGGCCGCAACGGCGTCGGCAAGACCAGTCTCCTTCGCGCGATGGTCGGCCAATATCCGATCGCCAGTGGCTCGATCACCTTCGATGGCACCGATATTTCCGGCCTCAAGCCGTATGAGCGGGCGCGGCGTGGCATCGGCTTCGTGCCGCAGGGCCGCGAGATTTTTCCGTTGTTGACGGTCGAGGAAAATCTCAAGACCGGCTTTGGTCCGCTGAAGCGCCAGGACCGCAATATTCCAGACGATGTGTTCTCGCTGTTTCCGGTGCTGCAATCGATGCTTGGCCGCCGCGGCGGCGATCTGTCCGGCGGCCAGCAGCAGCAGCTCGCGATCGGCCGCGCGCTGGTGATGCGGCCGAAGGTGCTGCTGCTGGACGAGCCGACCGAGGGCATCCAGCCCTCGATCATCAAGGACATCGGGCGCGCGATCACTTATTTGCGCAGCCTCGGCACCATCGCGATCGTGCTGGTCGAACAATATCTCGACTTTGCCTGCGAGCTCGGCGACAATTTCGCCGTCATGGACCGCGGCGCGGTGAAATACGCCTGCGATCGCAGCAAGCTCGACCCTGCCGAGATCAGCCGACAGATGGCGCTGTAAGATTTTCCGCGCGGGTTCGAGGAGCGTTTGGGGCACGATGCGGACCGAGATCACGAGCTCGACTTCTGCGATTTTTGCCGCCAACCGTGCCCAGGGCGCGGTGGCCTTTGACGTGCATCAGGTCGACGGCGTCACCCGCCGCCGCGAACTTCATGAATCCGGCTCGCTGCGCGTGCGCTTTCCCTCGCCCGAGGCGGAGGGCCTTTCAGCCGTGTTCGTCAATACGGCCGGCGGCGTTGCCGGCGGCGACCGTTTTGACATCGACATCGCGACCGGCGAAGGCGCGCGCTTGGCGGTGACGACGGCCGCCGCGGAGAAAGTCTACCGCGCTTCCGGCGCGCCCTCGCAGCTCAATATCGCCCTAAAACTCGCGGCGGGTTCGCATCTCGCCTGGTTGCCGCAGGAGACGATTCTGTTCGACCGGGCGCAGGTGTCGCGGCGGATCGATATCGATCTGGCGGAAAGCGCGTCGTTGTTATTGTGCGAAATCGTGGTGTTCGGCCGCGCGGCGATGGGGGAGCGCATGTTGAGTGGCCAGTTCGTCGATCGCTGGCGGCTGCGGCGCGGCGGCCGGCTGGTGTTTGCCGAGACCGTCCGGCTCGACGGCGACATCGGCGAAAAACTGAAAGCGGGCGCGATCGCCAAAGGCGGCGTCGCCGTCGGCACCGCGCTGATCGCGCCCGGCGACGAGGCGTTGGTGGAACGGATTCGCGAACTGGCCGATACCTTCGGCGGCGAGGTCGGCATCTCCTCTTGGAATGGATTTGCAATGGCGCGCTTCTGTGCCCAAGATGCGGCCAGACTGCGCGCCGATATGATGGCGGTGCTGGGCCGCGCCAGCGGCGCCGCGCTGCCAAGGCTTTGGCTAAACTAGAGGCTTTGGTTAAACTAGATCAGGCTAATTAGAGTGCTCGCATGAATCTGTCTCCCCGCGAAAAAGACAAGCTCCTGATTTCGATGGCGGCCATCGTGGCGCGCCGACGGCTGGAGCGCGGCGTCAAGCTCAACCATCCCGAAGCCATCGCGATCATCTCCGACTTCATCGTCGAGGGCGCGCGCGACGGCCGCACGGTCGCCGAATTGATGCAGGCCGGCGCCCAGGTCATCACCCGCGCGCAGTGCATGCCGGGCATCGCCGAGATGATCCACGACATCCAGGTCGAGGCGACGTTTCCCGACGGCACCAAGCTTGTTACCGTTCATGAGCCGATAAGATAGGAATCCCCAGATGATCCCCGGCGAACTCTTCATCCAGGACGGCGAGATCGAACTCAACGCCGGCCGCAAGACGGTCACGCTGACGGTGGCGAATTCCGGCGACCGGCCGATCCAGGTCGGCTCGCATTATCATTTCTTCGAAACCAATCCGGCGCTGAAATTCGATCGCAAGAAGGCCCGCGGCATGCGGCTTGATATCGCGGCCGGCACCGCGGTGCGGTTCGAGCCGGGCCAGACCCGCGACGTGCAACTCGTGGCGCTCGCTGGCAAGCGCGTCGTCTACGGTTTTCGTGGCGACGTGATGGGAAAGCTGTGATTTTGCTTGATACGATCACCGCTGTGCTCCCTCCCCCCTTGCGGGGGAGGGTTGGGGAGGGGGGTAGCTACCAGCCGTTAAGGTCGCATTGGGCCCGAAATTCGCTGCGTTTGATTCTCGGCGCGCTATTCTTGCTGGCCTGCTTGCCAGCCCATGCGAGTGAGCGTGAGGAGCGCTGGCGCCTCTTCAAAAAATTGGATGGATTCCTTCTCGCCGCGAGCCATTCAGACGAGGCGACCGATGATCTGGGGGCATTTTTCTTCCGCTGTAAAGCCAGGTCCGGAATGATCGAAGTCGAGGGGACAGCGAAGCAGGATCTGCGAGCCGCGATGGCAGACTTTATCAGGGCCGAAGGATATCCGCAGGTTCATCTGCTACCAACAAGTTCGGGTGGCGAAGCGCTACTCAACCTCTCGTACAGTGAAATGTCTGGAGTGTGGCAATACAGCTTCGCTTTCCCGGCAATTGGACCGACCTTCGATGAGTTCAAACGTACGGGTCAATTGGTGTTCAAGGTGGGAGCAGCTATTGTCCGCGAAGAGTTCAAAGCAGGACTGGAGAGTGCCGTCAGATTTCAGGATGTCTGTAAGCCACCGCCCAAGCGAACCTCTGGGCAGTAAGATTTTACGTGATTTCAAGTCTGGAGCATAAGCATGTCCGTAAAAATCAAACGTTCCGTCTATGCCGACATGTTCGGGCCCACCACCGGTGACCGGGTGCGGCTCGCCGACACTGACTTGATCATCGAGGTCGAGAAGGATTTCACGACCTACGGCGAGGAGGTGAAATTCGGCGGCGGCAAGGTGATCCGCGACGGCATGGGCCAGTCGCAGGTCACCAACAAACAGGGCGCGGCCGATACCGTGATCACCAATGCGCTGATTGTCGACCACTGGGGCATCGTGAAGGCCGACGTCGCGATCAAGGAGGGCTATATCAGCGCGATCGGCAAGGCCGGCAATCCCGACATCCAGCCCGGCGTCACCATCGTGATCGGCCCCGGCACCGACATCATCGCGGGAGAGGGGAAAATCCTCACCGCCGGCGGATTCGACAGCCACATCCACTTCATCTGCCCGCAGCAGATCGAGCATGCGCTGATGTCCGGCGTCACCTCGATGCTGGGCGGCGGCACCGGTCCGTCGCACGGCACCTTTGCGACCACCTGCACGCCGGGTCCCTGGCATCTCGCGCGGATGATCCAGTCGTTCGATGCGTTCCCGGTCAATCTCGGCATTTCCGGCAAGGGCAACGCCTCGCGCCCGGCTGCGCTGGTGGAGATGATCAACGCCGGCGCCTGCGCGCTCAAGCTGCACGAGGATTGGGGCACCACGCCCGCGGCGATCAACAACTGCCTCAACGTCGCCGACGATCACGACGTTCAGGTGATGATCCATTCCGATACGCTGAACGAGTCGGGCTTTGTCGAGGATACCGTGAAGGCCTTCAAAGGCCGCACCATCCACGCCTTTCACACCGAAGGCGCCGGCGGCGGCCATGCGCCTGACATCATCAAGATCGCGGGCCTGAAGAACGTGCTGCCGTCCTCGACCAATCCGACGCGGCCGTTCACCCGCAACACCATCGACGAGCATCTGGATATGCTGATGGTGTGCCACCATCTCGATCCGTCGATCGCCGAAGATCTGGCGTTTGCCGAGAGCCGAATTCGCAAGGAGACCATCGCGGCCGAAGATATCCTGCACGATCTCGGCGCGCTCTCGATGATGTCGTCGGATTCGCAGGCCATGGGCCGGCTCGGCGAAGTCATCATCCGGACCTGGCAGACCGCCGACAAGATGAAAAAACAACGCGGATCGTTGCCGCAGGACAAGGGCAATAACGACAATTTCCGCGTCAAGCGTTACATTGCGAAATACACCATCAATCCCGCGATCGCGCATGGCGTCTCAAAACTGATCGGCTCGGTCGAAAAAGGCAAGCTCGCCGATCTCGTGCTGTGGTCGCCGGCGTTCTTCGGCGTCAAACCGGAATGCATCATCAAGGGCGGCTCGATTGTCGCGGCTCCGATGGGCGATCCCAATGCGTCGATTCCCACGCCGCAGCCGGTGCATTACCAGCCGATGTTCGCGGCGTTCGGCAAGTCGCTGACCGCGTCCTCGGTGGTGTTTTCTTCCAAAGCGGCGGTCGCTTCCGGGCTGGCGAAGAAGCTCGGCATCGACAAGAAGCTTTATGCGGTCGAAAACACCCGCGGTGGCATCTCCAAGAAGAGCATGATCCACAACGGCGCGACGCCGAAAATCGAGGTCGATCCGGAAACCTATGAAGTGCGCGCCGATGGCGAACTCCTGACCTGCGCGCCCGCCGAAGTGCTGCCCATGGCGCAGCGTTATTTCATGTTCTAAAAGCGCGATCAGCAAAAGTGGACACCGGTTTTGCGTCCGATCGCGCTTCTGGGATAGAGTCGCTCCCGGCACTCCAAGCCAGAACAAAAGACCGGGAGGATCTCGTGATTTACGTTGTTGCCACGCTGACCGTGAAGCCTGAAACGCGCGCCGAATTCATTGCGGGTGCGACCGCATGTATCAAGGAAACCCGCAAGGAACCAGGCAATATCGCCTACGATCTGCACGAAAGCGTCACCGATCCCTCGAAAATGGTCTTCGTCGAACAATGGGAAAATGTCGAAGCGCTGGTGCCGCATCGCGCCGCCGATCACATGAAGGCGTTCGGCCGGATCGCGGTGAATTGCCTGACCGCACCGCCGAAAATCGAGGTCATTACGCCCGCCAAGGTCGACGTCCGTTGACCGGGAAGCTGGCCATATGACCCGCGCCACGCAAGTCCGCAGCCCGCATCGCTGGAGCGAGCCGCCGGCCGATACCATCGTGCTCGATTTCGACGATCGGCACCGCCGGCGGATGGCGATGACCGGCACCCGCGGGCTCGAATTCCTGCTCGATCTGGAACACGCCACGGTGCTGCGCGGCGGCGATGCGCTGGTGCTCGACGATGGCAGGCTGATCGAGGTCGTCGCGGCGCCTGAGCCGCTGATCGAGATTCGCGGCGCCGATCCGCAGCATCTGGTCCGGATCGCCTGGCATCTCGGCAACCGCCATCTGCCGACGCAGATCACCGCGCGCGGCCTGCGCATCCGGCGCGACCATGTCATCGAGGCGATGGTCAGGGGATTGGGCGCGCGCGTGATCGAGATCGAATCGCCGTTCGATCCCGAAGGCGGCGCCTATGCCGAAGGCGGCCATGCGCACGCGGCGGAAAGCGCGCCGCACGACCATGCGGCGCATGATCATTCCCATGATCATGGTCATCACCATCACGATGACCATGATTCCGGTCATGTCCATGACGAGCATTGCGGGCATGACCATCACCACGGCCATTCCCATGCTCATGACCATAAATAAGCCGCCGCGGCCACGGCGCCGCGCGGCGGTGGCAGAGGATGTCGTGGTCGAGAAGGTCGCGAACGAAGCTGTCGCGCAGACGCGAGTCGATCACAGCGAAATGCCTGATAACGAAGCCGCGGCGCTGTACCGGCTGATGACATGGCTGTCGCCGTCGTTTCCGGTCGGCGCGTTCTCCTATTCCAGCGGTATCGAATGGGCGGTCGAAGCCGGCGATATCACGGATGCCGTTTCCTTGAGGGACTGGTTGGCGTCGATGCTGGCCGACGGCTCCGGCTTTTGCGACGGCATTTTTTTGGCGCAGGCGTATCGGGCCGCCTCATCTTCTGACACTGCCGGTCTTCGGGATATCGCCGAGCTCGCGGCGGCGTTCGTGCCCTCGCGCGAGCGCCATCTGGAAACCTCGGCGCAGGGGCGGGCCTTTATCGATATCATCAGGTCGGCTTGGAATTGCGACGGGCTGGATCAACTGGTTTCAGCGTGCGACGGTGTCATCGTTTATCCCGTCGCAGTCGGGCTCGTCAGTGCGGCGCATGCCATCCCGCTTGCGCCTGCGATGCACGCTTTCCTGCATGCAGTGGTTTCGAACTGGATCTCCGCCGGCGCCCGGCTGGTGCCGCTCGGCCAAACCGACTGCCAGCGCGTGCTGGCGCAGCTCGAACCGAGCGTGGTCTCCACCGGCAAACGCGCGCTGGAAGCGTCGCTCGACGATCTCGGCAGCGCCACCTTCCGCGCCGACCTCGCCAGCATGCGGCACGAGACGCAATATACGAGGCTGTTCAGGTCATGAAGTTTTGCGCGATGCGCTCGATGTTTCACGCGTCGTCCCTGCGTTCGCAGGGACGACAACAGAGAAAGAGTTCCTGACATGTCCAGTTCTCATGGCCCGCTTCGGATAGGCATCGGCGGTCCCGTCGGATCCGGCAAGACCGCGTTGATGGACCTGCTGTGCAAGTCGATGCGCGAGCGCTACGACATCGCGGCGATCACCAACGACATCTACACAAAATGGGATGCCGAATTCCTGGTGCGGTCGGGCTCGCTGACGCCGGACCGCATCGCCGGCGTTGAGACCGGCGGTTGCCCGCATACCGCGATCCGCGAGGACGCCTCGATGAATCTCGCCGCGGTGGCCGACATGCGCGCGAAATTTCCAAATCTCGATGTCGTGCTGATCGAATCCGGCGGCGACAATCTCGCCGCGACGTTCTCGCCTGAGTTGGCCGATCTGACGATTTACGTGATCGACGTCGCGGCCGGCGACAAGATCCCCTCGAAGGGCGGCCCGGGCATCACCCGGTCGGATCTGCTGGTGATCAACAAGATCGATCTCGCGCCCTATGTCGGGGCGTCGCTGGAAAAGATGGATACCGACGCCAAACGAATGCGCGGCGAGCGGCCGTTTGTGATGACCAATCTGAAGAAAAGCGAAGGCCTGGATCGCATCATCGGTTTCATAGAGGCCAAGGGCGGGTTGCGGCCGGTGGCGAAGGTGAGGGTGAGCTGAGCTGATTTAACGCGCGGCGGCGACGGCGGTGAGCTCCCTCTCCCGCGCTTGCGGGGGAGGTTGGAGTGGGGGTGCTTCAGCAACGCTGGTGTGGAGATAGACTTTGAGCTGCTGCCGGTTTGATGGACACCCGGATTGGGTGTTTCATGAAGCCGGAGGTGGGTTATGCAGAGACGCAGATTCAGTCGAGAGTTCAAGGTCGAGGCAGTCAAGCTGATCGGAGAACGCGGGGTATCTGCGGCGCAGGCCGCCCGCGATCTGGACGTTCATGAGAACGTGCTGCGCAAATGGGTGAAGGAGTTCGGCTCCGATCCGGTTCAAGCCTTCCCCGGGCATGGTCAGATGAAGCCCGAGCAATTGGAGATCGAGCGGCTGCGGCGCGAGGTCAACAAGCTGAAGGCTGAGCGGGATATCCTAAAAAAGGCCGCGGCCTTCTTCGCGAGGGAAGCGACATGAAGTTCGTCTTCATCGCGAAGCACCGGACCATCTGGCCGGTGGCATGGCTATGCGAAGCAATGGGCGTATCCCGGTCGGGCTTCCATGCCTGGCTGAACCGCTCGCCCAGCCTCAGATCCCGAAGTGACGAAGCGGT
Organism: uncultured Alphaproteobacteria bacterium; assembly: GCA_963790595.1. Taxonomy (GTDB): domain Bacteria; phylum Pseudomonadota; class Alphaproteobacteria; order Rhizobiales; family Xanthobacteraceae; genus Bradyrhizobium. The sequence goes on from CAWBPE010000003.1 coordinate 392,597, forward strand.
GGGCCTGCAGGTGAAGGCAAGCTTCATTGCCAGCGACCGGACTTACGGCGCACGGCGTGTCTGGCGTGACCTGCTGGCGGATGGCGTCGAATGCGGTCTGCACCGGATCGAGCGACTGATGCGCCTGCAAGCCTTGCGGGCACGGCCAAGGCGCCGGCGTCTGCCGAAAGACGAAGGTGATCGCCAGATCGCAGCCGTGCCATCGAACATTCTTGACCGGCAGTTCGCGGCTGAACAGCCAAACCAGAAGTGGATCGCCGACTTCACCTACATCTGGACCGCCGAGGGTTGGCTCTACGTGTCGGCCGTGATCGATCTGTTCTCGCGCCGGGTGGTCGGCTGGTCGATGAGCGCCAGCATGACGGCTCAATTGGTCGCGGACGCCCTGTTGATGGCGATCTGGCGGCGAGGCAAGCCAGATGCCCTGCTGCATCACTCGGACCAGGGCAGCCAATACACCAGCGAGCAGTTCCAACGGCTGATGGCCGACAGCGGCATCGTTTGCAGCATGAGCCGATCCGGCAACGTGTGGGATAACGCGGCGATGGAGAGCTTCTTCTCGTCGCTGAAGACCGAGCGGACCGCGCGTAAAATCTATCGCACCAGAAATGAGGCCAGGGCAGATGTGTTCGATTACATCGAGAGGTTCTATAACGCCATCCGGCGTCATTCGACGATCGGATACATCAGCCCAGTTGAGTTCGAACGTAAGGTGGGATTAGCTTAACGAGGTGTCCATCAAACCGGCAGCAGCTCAACCTCCCCCGCAAGCGGGAGAGGTGAAAGAACAACGCCGACAAAATTCTCCGCTCATCCGTCGGAACAAAGTCCCCCCACTCTCGTTGCCATCCTCTATTGCTGCCTCTACCGGCAGCCACACGCCCCTTCGAGTCCGGTTCATGTTGCGTTAGTTCTTGTCGCCAACCGCGGTTGCGTATCGATGTTTGCTCCTCCATTATGCCGCGTCGTTGGTCCTCATTTTGTTTCGACGTGTTGCCGGCGCGGCGGTCGCCAAATGCTGCTTCATCTTCTTCGCCAACTCCTCATTTTTGAGTAAGCGAGTGGTTCGGCTGGGTTTCATCACAGGCTTCATTGCGCTGATCGGGATATTGCTTTCCGGTCTGGCGGCTTATCGCGTCCACGATCAGGAATTGACGGTCGACCGCATCGCACTGGCGCGCGCGGTCGACGTCCACGCCAGCCTGGTCCAGGACCGGCTGACCGAGCGGGAATTGCTGGCGCGTGTCGCCTCAGGCCTGTTCCATGCGCCGTCCGTCATCGAGTCCGATATGCTGCAGCCGCTGCGGGCCTCGATCTATGCCTTCAAGACCGATTTCGTGGTCGCAGGCTGGGTCGCGCGGTTGCAGGCCGACGAGTTGGACGCGGCGCATACCGAACTCATGAGCGCCGGATTTCCGAACCCGACGGTCCGCAACTACAATGACGCGCCGCTGGATAAACCGTCGCTCGAGCGGCCGATCGACGTCCTCTTGGACGTCGAACCCCGCAAGCCTGAGACGATGGCCTTCGCCGGCCGTTCGCTCGACCAGCACCCGGTGCTGGGGCCGATGCTGCAGCAAGTCCTGACCGATGGAAAGCCTGTCGCTTCCGACCCACTGCCGCTGCTGGAGCCGGATGGGCCGATGGGCCTCGTTCTCGCCGCGCCGGTGCTGCAGCAGGGCAACCCTCAGCCGGTGGGCTTTGTGACGTTTTCCTACGAGCTCGCGCCGCTGATGCTGACCAATGACGACCTGTCGCTGTTTTCGGTGGTGCTGAAAGACCCGCGCAGCGAGGACGGCGAGTTGATTGCGAACGATCGCGGCGTCGTCACCTCGCGCACCGCCAACCGGCAGGGGCCGGCCCCATCGGTGACGCGTGCCGTGACGTTCGGTGGGCGCGACTGGACGCTCGGCTATTATGCCAAGACCAACGCGGTGGTGCGGGCGCAGCAGACCGCGATCATCGTGGCGGCGATCGGGCTGGCGCTGACCTCCATCGTCTGCGGGCTGTTTGGCTATGTCGCCTACAACAATCTGCGGCTCAGCCGTGAAATCGAGGTCCGGATCGGCTTCGAGCGCCGGCTGACCGCCGTGATCGACGAACTCAATCATCGTGTGAAGAACATCCTGGCGGTGATTCAGTCGATCGTGACGCGTACATTGCGCCATGGCGCGGATATCGATGTCGCCCGTGAATTGTTGATCGGCCGGATTCACGCGATGTCGAACGTGGTCTCGTTGCTGAGCGAAAGCCAGTGGCAGGGCGTCAAGCTGAAAGGCTTGTTCGAGGCCCGCGCGATCCCGCATGCCGAGCGCATCGCGGTCAGCGGTCCGGATATTACCGTCAGCGCGCGGGCCGCGCAGTCGCTGTCGCTGTTGTTTTTTGAACTGGCGTCGCATTCCGACGAGGGACTGTCGCTGGTCGGCAAGCACCCGCACATCGTCGCGCATTGGGAAGTGAACGGGGTGGATCCCGAGTTCATCTTTCATTTCCGCTGGGAAGAATTCAACACCTCTGAGGCGACCCGCCGCGTGGACAGCGATTTCGGCGTCATCCTGCTCGATCGCGTCGCGCCGGAAGCGCTCGGCGGCACCTCGAAGCGCTATTTCACCGATGTGAGCTACGTCTACGAACTCACCGCGCCGATGGAGACCGTGATCGACATGACCGAGCGCGACCGCACCGAGCAATTATCGGCGCCGTTGAAGAAGTCGGGGAAGTAGGATCTGTGGCCTAATGGTTCGAGACGCGCGACGTTGTCGCGCTCCTCACCATGAGGGTTTGGGCATCTCTAGCCGCTTAAAAAACTCGTCATGGCCGGGCAAAAGTGCGAAGCACTCTTCGCACTAGATGTCCCGGCCATCCACGTCTTCCTTTATTTAAGCGCAGCAAATTTAAGCGCAGCAAAAACGTGGCTGCCCGGCACGAGGCCGGGCATGACGGCTTTGGTTATTCCTCATCCTGAGGAGGCGCGTAAGCGCCGTCTCGAAGGATGAAAGCCACGCAGGTAGAAACCCTACCCGCCACTCCCGCCGATCACGGCGCGGACGGTTTCGTCGGGACCGAAATCCTCGGCGCCGTCGACATAGAGCAGGGCCGAGAGTTTCGAGCGCGCGCGGTTGACGCGGCTCTTGATGGTGCCGACCGCGCAGCCGCAGATCGCCGCGGCGTCTTCGTAAGAGAACCCGGAGGCGCCCACCAGGATCAGCGCTTCACGCTGGTCCTGCGGAAGCTTTTCGAGCGCGGCACGAAACTCCTCGAACTCCAGATGCGCGCTTTGCGCCGGCTGGGTCTTGAGGGTTTTCGCATAGCTGCCATCGGCGTCCTCGACCTCGCGCCGCCGCTTCCGGTAATCGGACCGGAACAGGTTGCGCAGGATCGTGAACAGCCAGGCCGGCAGATTGGAGCCGGGCTGGAACGAGTCGATATTGGCCAGGGCGCGAAGCAGGGTTTCCTGCACCAGATCGTCGGCGCGGTCACCATTGCCGCTGAGTGAGATCGCAAACGCGCGCAAGCTCGGAACCGACGCCAGGATGTCGTCGCGGAGTGAGTTTGTGAGAGGCATTATTCCCCTCCATTATTTTTATCGCCCGCATTCCCCAATTGGGGATTGGCCTCGGGCGTATCAAGCTTTCGGATCAGTTCGGCGAACCGGTCCGGAACGCCCTGCCGCACGACATCGTCGTACATGGCCCGGAGCTGGTGGCCGATTCTTGACTGAATCTCGGCGTTGAGGCCGCCCTGCTTCTTTTCTTTCATCACTTTTCCACGCTCCCCGGAGTTAAGTCCCTGTAACTTCGCGAGTATTTCTTTGGCAGACCCCCGCGGAGGCGGCCTATATCGAAAGCCTAATTCGAGGCCGGGCGGAAAGTTCCGCAATTAGATGGAACTTTCCGCGGGCTCGGGCGTAAACAGACACATCTAAGGGGAACCGGGTCACCCCAGTTTGATCTTTGACCCAATACAAGGATGGTGGGGATGTCGCGATCACAGCTCGTTGCTGAACATTTACCGTTGTTGCGGCGCTACGCCCGGGCCCTGACGGGAAACCAGGCGTCGGGGGACGCCTATGTCGGCGCTATGCTTGAAGCATTGCTTCAGGACCCCTCTCTGCTCGATGAGCAGCATGGACCCCGCGTCGGGCTGTTCCGGCTGTTCACCCAGATATGGAATTCGGTTTCGCTCAACGACGACCCCGATGTCGCGACGCTGCCGATGCCGCCGGAGCGGAGGCTGTCGAACATCACGCCGCTGCCGCGCCAGGCCTTCCTGCTGCTGTCGCTGGAAGGTTTTTCCGAGGAAGAAGTGTCGTTCATTCTCGGGACTGAAGTGGCCGAAACCCGCAAGCTCGCCGATACCGCGGGCCGCGAAATGGCCGCCGAAATCGCCACCGATGTGCTGATCATCGAGGACGAGACGTTCATCGCGATGGATCTCGAAAGCCTGGTGAAAAATCTCGGCCACAACGTGATCGGCGTCGCCCGCACCCATACCGACGCGGTCGCGCTCGCCAAGAACAAGAAGCCCGGCCTGATCCTGGCCGATATTCAGTTGGCCGACGGCAGCTCCGGCCTCGACGCGGTCAACGAGCTGCTGAAAACCTTCGAAGTCCCGGTGGTGTTCATCACCGCCTATCCCGAACGCTTCCTGACCGGCGAACGCCCGGAGCCGGCGTTCCTGATCTCCAAACCGTTCCAGCCCGCGATGGTCTCCGCCGTCGCCAGCCAGGCGCTGTTCTTCCAGCGCAACTCGCGTAACCGGGCGCCAAGGGTGGCTTAGAGGGTGGCGTAGAGCGTGGCTTGAAGCGCGGCATAATAACGCGACAAATTCTGTGACATGAAATCAATCCGGCGCGCTCAACAGCGCGCCGGATTTGTGTTAAAGCCACTTACCAATCTCTTGCACCAGTTTTTGACTCTTTTTTTGAGTTTCCGAACAGGCGGCACGGATGGCGATCCCCGAAGTCGCACGACGCAAGCTCGCGCAGTTTGCAGTGGCGATTTTCACAACGCTCTGCCTGCCGGGCGGCGGCGCCTCGGCGCAGTCGACTGACCCCGACCATCCGGCGCCGCTCGGGCCGGGACTCAATCGCGGCAATGTCGACAATTCCGGGCGCGGACACACGTTCTTTTTCTTCGCCGGTCCCGGCCATTTTGATATTGAGATGGCCTTTGAAGAGATGGGCCTGTTCGGTTCACCGCTCCGCCAAACGATGAATTTCGACTTCTATACCGACGACGACAAGCTCGCGTCGCATAACGAGATCGTCTCGCAAGGCGGCCTCGCGCGCAATCATACCGATGGCGATTTGCCGTCCCGGCAACGGCTCAGGCTGGTGGTGACGGCGCAGCAGGGGACCATCAGGTTCGGCGGCTATTATGAGATCGAGGTCAAGGGCGCGGCGGCGTTCGAGGGGCCGACGCTTGGCGCCGGCGTCCGGCCGATCATGTCCGAGAAATTGGTCAAATAGGGTAGCGTACGCGGCCTCCGGCCCATGGCGCATGGACCGCACCGCTTCGAATTAGCAACTTGTCAACGTCATTGGTGTTTTCTCCTCATAGAGGATTGACTGATGATGTCACGAGTCGTTGCCCTGTTGTGTGGCGCGTTCGCGCTCGCCGGCTGCTGCATGTCCGGCCAAGGCTGCTACGCGCCAATTTCGGCCGCACCTTTTGCGTTCGAGCCCTCCGCACCAAGTGACGCCGACTTCGATGCGCCCAAGAAAAAACTTGCTCAAAAAGTCGCGCAGAAACCTGCGGTCCAAAAACTTCCGGTTCAAGACCTTTCCGCAAATGGCTTGCCGAACGCAACTGCAGCCCAACGAAACGCCATGGCTCAAGACGGCGGCCAGTCCGGACACGACGGCAAATGGGAAGATCAGCAGGCCGCCGATCGGGAAGCGGATGCCAGGCTGAGCAGCCAGCTCAAGATCTGCCGGGGCTGCTAGAGCGTTTTCGAGCCAACGGGTCGCGCGAACGCGCGCCCGATGACAGGCTGCGTGGATACCGGTTCGCGTAAAGAAAACGCGTCAAAACAAAAGATTAGAGCCGGTTCTGATTCAATCAGAACCGATAAGGCTCTAGACCAGAACATCATTGGGGCGTGGGGCGGCAGCACGTTCGCTTCCACCGAATATTAACCAGACGGCCCGCGACCAATCAAAAAATTCCGCATCCCCCCTTGAAACTTTTTTTCGGCTTTTTTATTTTCCTGACGTCGTCGCAAGACGGCTTCGGGCGCCGCTTCTAAAGGGCCCGAACGAATGAGGCGGGCGCCCGGATACGGTGTCCGGTGCCTGCTCGTACCCATCTTGCTCTTTGGAGGATTTGGCTATGCGCACTTTAGACTTATCGCCTCTTTTCCGGTCGACGATCGGCTTCGACCGTCTTTTCGATTTGGTTGAGACCGCCCAACGGGCCGGCGAAGACCACTATCCCCCCTACAACATTGAACGGCTGGCAGACGACCGGTATCAGATCACTCTGGCCGTTGCAGGTTTCGCCCCTGACGAGATTTCGATCACGGCAGAACAGAACGTCGTGACGGTCGAAGGCAACAAGGCGGAGAAAGCCGATCGAGAATTCCTTTATCGGGGAATTTCGACCCGGCAGTTCAAGCGCCAATTCAGCCTTGCCGATTACGTGCAGGTGAAAGGCGCGTCCTTCGATAACGGCCTTCTGCGTATCGAACTGCTGCGGGAAATCCCGGAAGCCATGAAGCCGCGGCGGATCGCCATCAATGGCGGATCGACGGCCAACGTTCATCAGATCGAAGCCAAAGCAGCCTGATTCTATCGCGCATCAAGGCCGCACGTCGTCGACGTGCGGCCTCCCACCCTCGTCATGAAATGGAGGCAACCATGCGGCCGACGACCGCGTCCGACAATAACGGCAACGTTTTCGATTTCGACGCGCTACTTCACCCTGGAATGGTTTTCGATCATCCGAAAGATGTTGTGGCTCACCCCTCTCTATCGATCGCCGAGAAGCGCGCCATTCTTGCCTCGTGGGCATCCGATGCAGCCGCGATCGCATCGTGTCCTGCCTTAAGGGCGCCGGCCGGGCTGAAAGCTCCCGTCACCATCGACGAAATCCTTGAAGCATTGCGCGAGCTCGACGCTGGCCCTCGCCATCCGCCGGGCGGGAAGCCTAATCGTATTTGTTCGACGGCACGCGCGCTTGCGGCTTAGGAGGCGCCGATGATTGACGAAAGTTTTGCTCTGATGCGCGCGCATTCCAGCAACATTGCCCGTTATCGGAAACTCCTGAAGACACGTCTCACGGACCTCGAACGGCAGTTCCTCGAAAGGCGGGTTGCCGAAGAACAATCGGCCCTGGAGAAGATCGCCGCTTCAACCTTTTCTCTCACGTTCAGGATGCCCGCTTCTCCTGTAACCATGGGGACCGCATAATGCTGGAGATAAAGTTGACCGACCGTGCCCGGAGAGGCTGGGATTGGGAGGTCCGAGACGACGCGGGTAAATTGATGGCGCGGGGTCGCCAGCGCGACCGGCCGGCCGCAAAATATCAGGCGGAGCGTGCACTATTCCAGTTGTTAAACGTCATGTCGCGTCGACCGTCCAATACGGGGCACAATAGTCCCGATTTGACGACCGACAAAGGTGGGAGCGGATGATGGGGCGGCTTGGAAAATCACCGCCAAAAGCCGAAAGCCAAAAGCCGGAAAAAAGCAGGGCGCGGATGGCATCACCACACCCGCGCCCTACGTCGCCGGTCAATGGGGCAGGGGGGATGACCGGCTGCCGGGATGACTCAAAAGCCCCCTGACCGGTTCCAGCGGGGCGGATATTTTTTCGCACACGGTTAAGTGATCGCTGCTGCTCCGAACTGCCGGGTTCCGCTCGCGTTGCTTGATTGAATCGCCATGGGGCGATGGATCGACAGGCGGGCGCGTCATGCCACAGCTTTCCAGGGGAGTTTGCGTTGGAGTTTTGAGTGCGGTTGCGGTGTCGCTGACGTTCGGCGCCGCACAATTTGCATTTGGACGCGACCTCTCCGTCAATCCGCAGGATCGCCTGCAGCAATCCATGGACGATCTGGCGACGAGCGAAACCGCGATCAACCGGGCCGCCAAGACCGACCGTGCCGCGGGGGTCGCGGGATCGGCGGTGCAGACCAGGACAATCCTGCTTCGGCCGGAAGGTCAGCCCGACACGTCGGTGCTGGTGCGCATCCCGATGGCCCAGGCGACGCGTAACGGTTCAGCGCCGTCGCTGACGAAATCGCCGGCCCGCAAGATGGCGGTGGCCTGCGAGCCGATGGTCAGTGTTTTGACCGAAGTCGCGAAACTGCTGCAGCCGGGACGTTGTGTGACGTGACGTTCCGTAGGGTGGGCAAAGCGTAGCGTGCCCACCACCTTACTCAAGAAATAGATGGTGGGCACGGCGCAAGCGCCTTTGCCCCACCCCACGATTTCAGAGTCACGCAAACTACCCGACGGGCAAGGACGGCCTCATCCTTGTAACTCAAGAACCGCTGTTCGAGGTAAGCTGCCTCGTGCGGTGGCGGACGAGAGACCGGCTCATCCTAGGGTGTTGAAGCCCGATCCTCAGCTTGGGACTTCGTCCGCCGTTCCATCGAACCCGAACAGTCGCGGGGGCCGCAGAGCGAGCCCGGTTGCACAAGGGAGGGATAGGATGGAGCACTTATTTGTCGGCATCGATGTCTCGAAGGATCGCCTTGACGTGCACGTGCGTCCAGGCGGCGAGGCGTTCCTGGTCAGTCGAGACGGTAAAGGGTTGGAACAGCTCGTCGAGCGGTTGCGGACAATCTCGCCGACGCTGGTTGCCGTGGAGGCGACCGGCGGCTTTGAGACGATCGTAGCGGCGGCGATCGCCGGTGCGGAGCTGCCGTTGGCGGTGGTGAACCCGGCCCAGATCCGTCACTTCGCGCAGGCTGTCGGCAAGCGCGCGAAGACTGATCCGATTGATGCTGGCGTCATCGCCCACTTCGCCGAAGCGGTGCGTCCGGCACCACGGACCCTTCCCGACGAGGCGTCGCGCCTGCTTGCCGAACTGGTTGGCCGGCGCCGGCAGATCATCGAGATGATGGTTGCCGAACGCCATCGCGAGAAGCGAGCCACCAACGTTCGCGTACGCAAGAGTCTGGTTCGTCATATTGCCGTGCTCGAAAAGGAGTTGAACGCGATCGATCAGGACATCAATATGCTGGTTCGCGGCTCTGCGGTGTGGCGCGCCAAGGAAGACTTGCTGGCCTCCGTACCTGGCATCGGCCAAACGCTCGCCCGCGCCTTGCTGGCCGACTTGCCGGAATTGGGAACGCTCGGTCGACGCGAGATCGCCAGCCTGGCAGGACTTGCACCCTACACGCGCCAATCAGGACGCTGGCGCGGCAAGAGCATGATCGGCGGTGGACGCAGCACGGTGCGGGCGGCCAGCTTCATGGCTGCCCTTGTCGCCAGCCGCCATAACCCGCCTCTCAAGGCCTTCTATCAACGCCTCCTGGCCGCCGGAAAACCAAAAATGGTGGCTCTGATCGCCGTCGCCAGAAAACTCCTCACTACTCTCAACGCCATCTTGCGGGACAATCGCCCATGGCAAAACGCTTGACTGACAAGACAGTCGCTGAGGAGCTTGCCACCGGGTCCGCGCAAAGCGCGGCCCGATGATAAACTCCGCAAGCGTCTCGAAGGATGGTCGCAAGTCCGCGTGTCGCATCCATCCTTCGAGACGCCATGCCCGCATGGCTCCTCAGGATGAGGTTGGAGCCGGCTTCACGGCGAGGGATCTACCCGACGGGCAAATCAACTGCGTGTCCACCAAATCAAAGTCCAGCCCCTCCGTAAAAAATATTCCGATTTTCCGAAATAGCAAATCGGTCTATATCCATGACCGTCCCGCCTCTCTGGAGGGGCGTTTCGCGATCGTCACGGACGTGAGGCGGGATGCGGTGGACGCGGAGGGTGCTTCTGACGAAAGCGCCTGAGGCGGACGGCGAAGTCGTGTGGTCCTGACGCCTCGACGCTGGCGTCAAGTTTCGCGGACGTGTCCGCGAAGCGACGGTGGCAAAAGAGCCCGATCACCGGGGAGAGCACGAAATAAGCCGTAAACCATTGCGCGGGGAATGCCGGGTGTTCTCGGTGTGACCTGACTAACGCGTGTGCTTTCTATCTCTACCCCTGCACATGCGGCGGCGGGCGCACCAGGCGCCCGGCATTCCCTGCGCCTCTTTATGGGAGGGCGGGAGTTTCTTGCACAACTCGGGCGCTTTGCGTCGCGATAGCTCACTCGTCATGCCCGGACTTGATCCGGGCATCCATCGATCTTCGTGAAGAGTTTTTCGAAGGGGATGGATTGCCGGGTCAAGCCCGGCAATGACGACCTAAAACGTTTCGTCATGGCCGTGTGAAATATGAATTCGCGAACTCACCATACAACGGGTGTCGCCCCTGCGAACGCAGCCACCCATAACCACACACAGGACGTTGTGTTGCACGAAAGTTTTCCAACAGCATTCTTGAACGATAGGCCGCGGCGTATGGGTCCCGGCGTTCGCCGGGACGACGCGGAGCGAATATTACTCCGCCGGCGCGTCCGCCTCATCGGGCTGCGCATTCCGGCTCGCCAGAAATCCCAGCGCCAATCCACCGACTGCCAATATCGGGACCAGCCGCTTGATGCCGATGGTGCGGATGACCTGCAGGCCTGCGGCGACCACCATGGGATCGGCGAAGGCGGTCTGCATGGCCGATTTCGCGGTTTGCTTGGTGCGTTCCTTCACGCTGTTCTTGCGTACGATGTAGCAGATCGCCGTGATCAGCGCGACGATCGTGAAGAGGCCTGCACCGGCCAAACAAGCTTCGATCAGGCCGTAGTTCTGCAGCACATAGACAAAGGCCGCGGCGCACAGAAAGCAGATCGCGATGAACAGGGTTACCGCCGTGGCCATCGCGAGCGATGTCAGCCGCAGCGCGAGGCCGGTCGACTCCTTGAAATCATCGATCATACGGCCAAACATCGGGACGCCTCGTTTCAATCAAAAGAATTGCAAATTAAAAAGATAATTCAATCCGGATGCGCCTCGCGCGCGAGGATATTCTCGCGCGCGGCGCACTTCCCACAAATATCAGCGGCGCCAGGTCGCGCCGATCAGGAAACCGAGGCCGAGCGCCAGCCCGACGGTCGCCAGCGGACGCTGCGTGATCACGTCTTCCAGCGTTTCCTCGATCGAGGAGGCCGCGTCCTGCGCGGCATCCATCATCGCGCCGCCGCGTTCGGAGAGATCGTCGACCGCGGAATCGACATTGGCGCGGGCCTGCTTGTAGCCGCGGCGCGCCTGCTTTTGTGCGGTGCCGGCGAACGAATTGAGTGCATCGGTGATTTGGTCGGTGAGGGCGGCGATATCGTTTTTCACGGCTGCTACATCCTTTTCGAGACGTTTCTGAAGGTTCTCTGCCTGAAGATTCTTGTCCTGGATCTGCTGGGCTGCTTTGTCCGCCAGATTTTTCATTCCGATTTCGCCGTCTGTACTCGACATCAAAAGCTCCCGGCTGCCAGAGTTGGATACAGAGCCAACGTCCTGTATTGGCGGAAGTTCCCCTTGCAGCGTTTTCGAGCGAAGTGGATACCGGTTCGCGTGAAGAAAACGCGTCAAAACAAAAGACTAGAGCCCGGTTCTGATGCAATCAGAACCGATAAGGCTCTAACGAAACCCGATTAGTCCGGCGGCAAATTCGGGGCGTTGGCCGGCCACAAATGCTCTTTCAGGATCAAGGCCACGATCAACAGAGGCGACGACAAAAAGCCGCCCATCGGCCCCCACAGCCAGGTCCAGAATGCGAGCGCCATGAACACGGCGAGCGCATTGAGTTCGAGGCGTCGCCCGATGATGGTGGGCGTGACAAAATGTCCTTCGATAAAAGTCAGCCCGACAAAGGCCAGTGCTGCGATCAGTCCGGTGCCGATGGTCGGGAACGCGATCACGCCGACCACGCTCAGGATCACGAACATCGCGACCGGGCCGATGATGGGAAAGAAGTTCAGGGTCGCGGCGAGCGCGCCGAGCCCGGCCGGATTGGGCATGCCGGTAACAGCGCAAATCAGACCGGTCGCCGCACCGACGCCGAAATTGATCATGGTCACGGTCAACAGATAGCCGCCGAGCTGCTCCTCGATGGCATTGAGAATGCGTAAAGTGCGCAGCCGGGAATCGTGACCGGTGAAGTTCATGATCAGCGCGCGGCGCAGGTCGCGCCAGCTTGCGATGAACAGCACCAGCGTGGCGAAGAACAGCAGGAACTCCGTAAAGGTCGGCGACAGAAATTCAACCGCGGGCTGGACCCATTCGAATTTCGGCATCTGGAACGACGTGCCTGCGAATGCATCGGAGCCGCCGAGCATGCTCTGCAACTCCTGCCAGAGTGCCAGCGGCCGGTCGAACACATGCAGCTTTTCCCGCAGCATCGAGCCGAGCTCCGGCAGGCGGTTGCTCCATTCCATCAGAGGTGAAGAGATCAGGCCGACGATGAAGGCGACGCCGGCGCCGACCGTGCTCACGATCAGGACCGCTGCGACGGCGCGGGGAATCCGATGCCGCTCGAGGAATCCGGCGGCCGGCGACAGCATGGTGCCGACAATGAAGGCGGCGACCACAGGCAGGAAGAACGCCTTGGCGACAAACAGCACGGCGACGATGGTGATCAGCAACAGCGAGATCAGCGCAAAAGCAACGACCTCCGCGCGGCGAATGACCGGCGGCAGGTCAGTCTGGCTGTCAGGCAATGGCGTACCGGTCGTCTGGACGGGAAGAACACGCAATTGGTTTCACCCATACTCTGGCCGCCATGACACTCTCGCCGCCATAACTGCTGCGCTGCGCCAAAGTTCCATCGCCAAAACGTGAAGCGTGTTCGCCTTGACAGCGCCTGAAGTATTTGAGTCGCGGCGGAACCGCGTGGCCCTGGTCGCGTTTGTTGTGCAGAGCATCACCATGATGCGCATCACAGGGGCAGCCCATGACACAGATCCTCGCAGGCATCCGCAGGCCATCGCCGCGCGCGACCAGCGCGCTTGTTGTCGCCGGGGCGTTGTTGTTGTCGCCCTTTATCGGTACGGCGAATGCGCAGGCTCCCGGTCAGGCCCGAGATCCCGGCCAGGCTTATGGCTATGCGCTGCAGGATCCGTCAGACGATGTGACGCTCGCACCTAGCAATCCCGCGGATCAAGGCGATGCGTATGTGCTTCCGGAACGGCTGCGCCGCGCCAATGTGGCGCTGGATACCCGCGAAGCGCCCGGCACCGTGATTATCGATACCGGCAACACCGCTTTGTATTATGTGCTCGGCCAGGGCCGCGCCATTCGCTACGGCGTAGGCGTCGGCCGCGAAGGGTTCACCTGGGCCGGCGTGCAGACCATCACCCGCAAGGCGGAGTGGCCGGATTGGCATCCGCCGGCGCAGATGATCGCGCGCCAGCCCTATCTGCCGCGTTTCATGGCGGGTGGGCCCGGCAATCCGCTCGGTGCCCGCGCGATGTATCTCGGCTCCAGCGAATATCGCATCCACGGCACCAATAATCCCTCGACCATCGGGACGTTCGTTTCCTCAGGCTGCATTCGCCTGACCAATGAAGACGTCGCCGACCTGTTCAGCCGCGTTGATGTCGGGACCAAGGTGGTGGTGATGCCGAAGAACGCGCCGCATCTCGAAGCCAACCGGACGATTGTTGGATCGGCTGCCGTTCGGCCGGCCGCGACACAGGCGCGTCCGGTGGTGACGACATTGCCGTCGGGCCGTCAGGCAATGAACCTTTCGGCGTCGTCGCTGTACTGAGGATTGAGCCCCTGTAGTGGAGGCGAGCATGGTCAGAAGATCAGCCACACTGGTATTGGGCGCAGCGGCCCTGTCGATCGTGTTGGTGTCAGCGCCAACGGCGCAGGCGGAAGATTTCCTCTCCGCCCTGTTCGGCGCATTCGCCCGGCCGCAGGCGCCCTCGACCCCGCTGCCGTTCGCCAGCGAAGGCAGCAATTCCGGTCCGGAAAGTTTCTTACCCCGTCCGCGCGCCAATTACTCCGGCGGCTCGCTGGCCTATTGCGTGCGCGGCTGCGACGGGCGCTATTTCCCGATCACGGCCTCCGACAATCAAAGCCGGGCAGCCTCCTGCAACAGTTTTTGTCCGGCCAGCGATACCAAGGTGGTCTATGGCAGCACCATCGACAATGCCGTGACCGAGACCGGAAAGCCTTATTCCGAACTGCCGAATGCGTTTCGCTATCGCACCGAGATGGTCGCGGGCTGCACGTGTAATGGCAAGGATCAGGTCGGCCTCGCGCCGGTTCCGGTCGAAAACGACCCGACCCTTCGCAAGGGTGACATTATCGCTGGAAGTAACGGGTTGATGATCGCCGGCCGCGGCGCCGACAAACGTGGTGCGTCGCTGAATTTATCACCGGCCTCGCAAGCCCTGCGCGCGCGGTATCAGCGGGTGCCGGTGGTAGCGACGGAGTAGAGGTAGTCGGACGTCGTACCGGCCTTGAGCCGGGACGACAAAGCTAAGCCGCGCGAATCTTACCCAAGAACTCAGTCACCTGGCTGCCGAGCTGATGGCTCTGCGTCTCCAGCGTCTGGGAGGCGCGCTTGACGTTGTCGGCTGCCGCGGCCGCCGCATCCGCGTCGGTTTTGACGCCGCTGATATTTTCCGAGACGTTCTTGGTACCCTGCGCGGCGTGTTGCGTGCTGCGCGTGATTTCCTGGGTGGCGGCGCCCTGTTCCTCGACCGCGGCCGCGATCGCGGTGGCGACCTCGTTGACCTCGCCGATGATGCTGCCGATGCCCTTGATGGCGTCGATGGCATCGCCGGCCACTTTCTGGATGTCGGCGATCTGTTCGGAAATTTCGTCGGTCGCTTTCGCGGTCTGGCTGGCCAGCGATTTGACCTCGGACGCCACCACGGCAAAGCCTCGGCCGGCCTCGCCGGCGCGGGCCGCCTCGATGGTCGCGTTCAGCGCCAGCAAATTGGTTTGTGCGGCGATGGAATTGATCAGTCCGACCACCTCGCCGATTCGCCCCGCGGTTTTGGCCAGGCCCTGCACCGTGCTGTCGGTCTGCTGCGCGCTTTTGACCGCACGGCTGGCAATCCCGGCGGCGTGTGAGGCCTGCCGGCTGATATCGTCGATCGATGCGCTCAGTTCGACCGAGGCGGAAGCCACGCTTTCGACGCTCATCGAGGCCTCGCCGGAAGCCCGCTGCGCAACCTGAACCCGCGTATTGGTCTGGCTGGAAACCGCCGACAGATCCGCCGAAGTGGTTCGCATCTGGCCGGAAGCATCGTCCAACTGGCCCAGCGTCTGGCGCACCATGGTCTCGAATTCACCGACATAGGCTTCGATGGTGCGCTGACGCGCGGTGGCGCCGGCGTTGCGTTCGCGTTCCTGCTCCTCGATCCGCAGCTTGTCGACCGCCTGCTGCTTGAACGTGTCCAATGCGCCGGCCAGCGCGCCGATCTCGTCGCGACGTTGCGCGTAGCCGGTGTCGACGGCGAGATCGCCGCCGGCCACTTTCAGCATGGCGTCGCGCATATTGTGCAGCGGCCGGATCACGCGGCGGGTGACGGCGATCATGGTGCCGACGGTCAGCGCCAGCGCCGAAGCCAGCAGGACCAGTTGCAGGATCAGCGAACGCTCGGCCTTGGCATGCTGGGCGCGGGTATAGTCCCGCGCGGTATCCAGCGCGCGTTCGGCGACGGCCACCGCGGCCCCCATGCGACCGACGGTATAGGGACTCCACTGGCTGGCGGTCATTTCGGGTTTTTCACCCGATATCAACGCGTTCATCAGCCGGTCGCGAAGGTCGATATATTGTGGATCGAAATAGGCGATCTTCGCCTGCGCCATCGCCTCGACCAGTGATGACGGCAACTGGGTTCCCGATTGCACGGTCTCGAGCGCGCTCCACGCGCCTTCGACGCGGCCGACATGTTTGGTATAGGTCTGGCGGGCATCAGCAGCGACGCGGCCCGATCCGAGCCCGTTCGATATCATCAGCGATGTTTCGCCGGCGCTGTTGCGCAGCAGCCAGGCGACCTGCTTGATCATCAGCAACTGATCGATAACAGCATCATTGTGGTTCACGGCGGCGGCGAGCCGGATCGAGACCTTGTCCATGGTCTCAAGCAGCGCGCCGGTGGTTTCCAGGTAATCCTTGCCGAGCGCCGGGCGACGTGAAGCCTTCGGCTTGTGCATCGCATCCCAGGACTCGGCTTCCAGTGCCGTCATCGACTGAATCAGCCGGTTCAATTCCGGCGCCAGCGTCCTTTGATCGGCGAATTCGACGGAATCGAGCACCGCGGCCGCGGCCCGCATCGCGGGCATCTGGGCATCGCGCCCAGCGCGCAAATATTTCTCGATATCCGGCTGCACCAGGGCGTCATCATTCAGGGTGCGGACGGTGGTGGCCCGGTCGCTGCGCAGATTGTGCATCGCCTTGAAGAGATTCGATGAAGCGTCGGCTACCACCGCAATCCGGCTCGTTGTGGTGAGCCGATCCCAGGAATCCCAGGCGCTGACGCAGAGCAGCGCGATCACACAGGTCGACATCAGGACGATGACGGATTGGATCAGCGACGACACCGTCAGACGGTTCAGCATGGATAGCCCCCGGAAATTTCGTCTACTTAGGCAAAAAAGAGTAAAGATTTAGACAGTGTTCCTGCCGGTTTGGCCGGTAATGCCGCTTTTTCAGGCAAAGGACGGCTGGGTTGTTCCTTGGAGGGAACCGGCGGCCTTGTGCGGCGTTGGCAATCGACGCTCAGACGAATTTCTCATTTCGCGTCTCACAGGGGGATTTCCGGATGTTAGTCGGCGCACTCGTCACCTTTCTCGTCGTCATCCTCATTCTGTACCTGATCAACATGCTGCCGCTCGACGGCCGCGCCAAACAAATCTGCCGCGTGGTCGTGATCGTTCTCGGCGTGATCTCGCTATTGAAATACATCGCGGTGTTTTAGGCAGCCTCTCCGGAGGCAGCTCGTCACGCGATAATAAAAAAGCCCCGGCGACGGCCGGGGCTTTTGCGTGATCGGAATGCGAGAGCGTTTTCGAGCCAACGGGTCGCGCGAACGCGCGCCCGGTGACAGGCGAAGTGGATACCGGTTCGCGTGAAGAAAACGCGCCAAAAAAAGAGTCGAGGTGCGTTGTCAGCCTGCCGCTTTGGCTTCGCGGCGGCGCGCGGTGAGGATGTATTCGGTGTAGCCGTTCGGCTGCTCGCGTCCCTTGAAGATCAGGTCGCAGGCGGCCTTGAAGGCGACGCCGTCGAAGCCAGGGGCCATCGGCCGGTACAGCGCATCGCCCTTGTTCTGTCCGTCCACCACGATCGCCATCCGCTTCAGCGATTCCATCACCTGATTTTCTGTGATGACGCCCTGATGCAGCCAGTTCGCCAGATGCTGGCTCGAGATGCGCAGCGTGGCGCGGTCTTCCATCAGGCCGATATCGTGGATGTCAGGCACCTTGGAGCAGCCGACGCCCTGATCGATCCAGCGCACGACATAGCCGAGGATGCCCTGGCAATTATTGTCGATCTCCTGCTTCACGTCGTCGGGCGCCCAGTTCGATTGCGACACGGGAACGGTGAGGATGTCGGACAGTTTGGCGCGCGGGCCGCCCTTGGCCAGTTCCTGCTGGCGCGCCTGCACATTGACCTGGTGATAATGCAGCGCGTGCAGCGTGGCCGCGGTCGGCGAGGGCACCCAGGCGGTGGTGGCGCCGGCTTGCGGATGCGCGATCTTCTGCACCAGCATGTCCGCCATCATATCGGGCGCGGCCCACATGCCCTTGCCGATCTGGGCATGGCCGGGCAGGCCGTCGATCAGGCCGACATCGACGTTCCATTCTTCATAGGCCTTGATCCAGGGCTGGGCCTTCATGTCGTTCTTGCGGATCATCGGACCCGCTTCCATCGAAGTGTGGATCTCGTCGCCGGTGCGGTCGAGGAAGCCGGTGTTGATGAAACAAATCCGCTTCAATGCGTTCTGGATGCAGGCCTTGAGGTTGACCGTGGTGCGGCGCTCCTCGTCCATGATGCCGACCTTCATCGTGTTCTCAGGCAACGACAGCATCTTCTCGACCCGGCTCAGGGTTTCGCAGGTCAGCGCCACTTCATCGGGGCCATGCATCTTCGGCTTGACGATGTAGACCGAACCGGTGCGGCTGTTGCGGGTTTTCGAGCCGCCTTTCAGATCGTGGATCGCAAGCAGACCGGCGACGGCGGTGTCGAGCAGCCCTTCGGGAATTTCTTCGCCGGCCTCGTCGAGCACCGCATCGGTGAACATGTGATGGCCGACGACGCGCATCAACAAAAGGCTGCGGCCGTGCAGCGTGAGGTCTTTGCCATCCGGAGTCTTGTAGGTCCGGTCGGCGTTGAGCGAACGCGTGAGTGTCTTGCCGCCCTTCTCGAAATCGGCGGACAGCGTTCCGCTCATCAGGCCGAGCATGTTGTGATAGACCAGCACCTTGTCTTCGGCATCGACCGTCGCGACGCTGTCTTCCAGGTCCAGGATGGTGCTGACGGCCGATTCCAGCACCATGTCGGCAACGCCGGCCGGATCGTCCTTGCCGATGATGTGGCTGCGGTCGATTTTGACTTCGACATGCATCCCGTTGTTGACCAGCAGGATCACGGTCGGCGCGGCTGGATCGCCCTGATAGCCGGCGAACTGCGTGCTGTCCTTGAGCGCGGTCGCATTGCCGCTTTTCAGTTTGACCGCGAGCTGGCCGGCGATGACGCTATAGGAGGTCACATCGGTGTGGCTTCCGGTCGCCAGCGGCACGGCCGCATCGAGAAACGCCTTGGCCTTGGCAATGACCTTGGCGCCGCGCGCCTTGTTGAAGCCCTTGCCGCCCTCGCTTGCTTCGTGCGGGATCGCATCGGTGCCGTACAGCGCGTCGTAAAGACTGCCCCAGCGCGCGTTGGCGGCGTTCAACGCGTAGCGCGCATTGGTGAGGGGGACGACCAATTGCGGTCCGCAGATTTTCCCGATTTCTTCGTCGACATTGGCGGTCTCGACCTTATGGGTCGCCGGCTCCGGCAGCAGGTAGCCGATTTCTTTCAAGAACGCCGTGTAAACATTCATGTCGAACGGCTTGCCTTTGTTGGCGCGGTGCCAGCCGTCGATCTTGGCCTGCAGGGTGTCGCGGACCGCGAGCAGCTCACGATTTTTCGGCGCCAGATCGCGGACGAGGGCGGCCAGCCCGGCCCAGAACGCGGCGGGCGAAATGCCGGTCTTGGGGGTCGCCTCCTTCGCGATGAAGTCGAACAAGACGGGGGCGATTTTCAGTCCGTGGGCGTCGATACGGTTCATGGGTGATTTCTCGGGGGATTTTTTGCGGAACGGGCATTATGCGCCGTTCCCGGGGGCTAAAACGGCCAAAAGCGCGCCGCAAAGGGAAGTTTTCATCGCCCTTTTAGCGCCAAAGCCGGGCCTATGAGAAGGCCTTTTGGCAGGCCCTTGCTGCCCATATCCGCGGCGGCCGCCAGGCCGGATCAAGGCTTAAATATTAGCCGCGAGGTCGACGAACTCGTCGAACAGAATGCCCGATCGCACCAGCATCCGCTCGATCTCGTCGGTCGCCTCGGTGACCGAACAGATCGAGGTATCGATCGTCAATTCGCTGGCGGCCGGCGGCTGATAATCGTTGCCAATCCCGGTGAACGCATGCAGCGCGCCAGCGCGTGCCTTGGCATAGTGGCCCTTGGGGTCGCGGCTTTCGCAAACCTCGACCGGGGTCGCGATATAGATCTCGCGAAACGCGGTGTCGGCGATGCGGCGCGCCGCGGCGCGGTCTTCCGCCGCGGGCGACACCGCGGCGACGATGGCGATGTGCCCGTTGCGCGCCAGATGGGCGGCGACTTCGGCGAGCCGGCGAATATTCTCGGTGCGATCGGCCGGAATGAAGCCGAGATCCTTGTTGAGCCCGGCGCGCAGCGTGTCGCCGTCCAGCAGGATCGGCGAGCCGCCATTGGCGAATAGCCGGCTTTCCAGCGCGCGCGCCAATGTCGATTTTCCCGAGCCGGGCAGTCCCGTCATCCAGATCACCGCGCCGGTATGGCGAAAGCGCGCCGAGCGTTCGTCGGGACGCAACGCCGACTCGACCGGCACGATATTGACGGGCACCGCGCGCTGTCCGGCATCGGCCGAAAGCACGAGGCCGCCGCCGGCGATGCGGCCGTGAACTTCAATCACCAGACGTCCGGTGCGGGGATTGTCGGTGAAGGGATCGGCGGCCAGCGCCTGCGCCAGCGAAATATCGATCTCGCCGACGTGATTGCGCGCGATCGACTGGGTTTCCATGCTGGCGAGTTCGCCGGGATCGACCGCTTTCTCGATCGAGACCACGGTGGCGCGGGTTTCCTTGGTGCCGAGGCGCACCAGAATGGCAGCGCCGGGCACCAACGGCTGGTCGTGCAGCCAGAAAATACGCGCCCGAATCCGGCGGGTGTCGCGCGGACCAGAGCCGATATGGGCGATGACGTCGCCACGCTCGATGAACAATTCGCGGTCGAGCGTGATGCCGACCGAGCGGCCGGCGGTCTGGATCTCGTTGACCGGCGTCACCGGCCAGCTCTCGACGCTCTTGATCTTGGCGACCTTGCCCTTGGGCATGACCACGATCTCGTCGCCGGTCGCCAGATGCCCGGACTCGATGCGGCCGGCGACAATGCGGCGGTCGTCGAATTTGTAGATCGCCTGCACCGGCAGCCGCAGCGCCAGTTGCTCCAGCGGCCGCGCCGGTTCGAGCGCATCGAGCGCCTCGACCACGGTCGGCCCAACGTACCAGTTGATGCGCGGGGTATGCTCGGCCACGCCGTCGCCGTCGCGCGCCGAAATCGGAATCACCGCGGAGGGTGTGACGCCGAGACCGGTCAGATGTGCGGAAATCTCGTCACTGATCTCGGCAAAGCGCGACGCGCTGAAATCGACCCGGTCCATCTTGTTGACGACGACCGCGACCTGCCGGATGCCGAGAAGATGCAGTAGATAACCATGGCGCCGGGTCTGGTCGCGCACGCCTTCGAGCGCATCGATGATCAGCACCGCGGCGTCCGCCTGCGAGGCGCCGGTGATCATGTTGCGTAGGAATTCGGCGTGGCCGGGCGCGTCGATCAGCACCACGTCGCGCGACTTGGTGCGGAAGCGGATCTGCGTGGTGTCGATGGTGATGCCCTGGTCGCGCTCGGTCTGCAGCGCGTCGAGCAGGAACGACCATTCGAACGGCATGCCGCGCCGCGCGCTGACGGCCTGGAGCATTTCGAGCTTGCCCTCGGGCAGGCTGCCGGTCTCATGCAACAGCCGCCCGACCAGCGTCGATTTGCCATGATCGACATGGCCGACAATAACGATGCGAACCTGCGGGCGCGTGGTGCCGTTAGGTGTTGAAGACATCGCTGGGGTAACGGTCATGTTCATCGCAGCGTTCAACTCAATAGCGGTCAGAGATAGCCGGCGACCCGCAGCCGTTCGAAGGCATCTTCGGTTTCGTGATCGAGCGCGCGTCCGGAACGCTCCGGCACCTTGGTGGCGTCGAGTTCGATCAGAATTTCGTCGATATTGGACGCGGTCGAGACCACGGGATTGGTGATGTCGGAATCGCCCAGCGAGCGATAGCGCTTGCCTTCGCGGGACAGATACAGCGGAATGATCGGGATATTCTCGCGCTTGGTGTAGGCCCAGATGTCGGCCTCGGTCCAATGCAGGATCGGATGAATGCGCAGATGCGCGCCGGGCGGCGGCGAGGCGTTGAACTGGTCCCAGAATTCCGGCGGCTGGTCGCGAACGTCCCATCCGCCTTCGGTGCCGCGCGGCGAAAACACCCGCTCCTTGGCGCGGGTGGCTTCTTCATCACGGCGGATGCCGGCGATCAAGCCGTCGAAACCGTATTTGGCCAGCGCCAGTTTCAGGCCTTCGGTCTTGCGCGCGGCCGATCGTGCGGCGGGCGGCAAGGTCGGATCGATGGTTTCCAGCGGCGGGCATGGTTCGATCTTGAGATCGAGCTCCCATTCCTTGCCGTAGCGGTCGCGAAATTCATACATCTCCGGAAATTTCTTGCCGGTATCGACGTGCATGGCAGGGAAGGGCACGCGGCCGAAGAAGGCCTTGCGCGCCAGCCAGATCATCACGTTGGAATCCTTGCCGAGCGACCACAACAGCGCGAGCTTTTTCAGCCGCGCGAAGGCTTCCCGGAAAATGTAGATGCTCTGCGCCTCGAGCGCGTCGAGGTGATCCATCGATGGCGCCTGGGAGGGCGCCTCGAGGGATCCTTGAAAGCGCCCATCAACAGCGTTTTGCATGACCGGAGATACCACGACCGGACCGGCTCCATGCAACCGGTCATTGGCGTCATCGTTAGCGAGAAGATGCATCTCTCGGCCTTGGCCTCTGGAGGCTAAAATTCTATAGTTGCGTTGCAATAGAGAAACAATAATTTTCTCTTTGCGGGCGTGGAACGAGACATATATAGAAAATAATTCCAGTCAACCCCAAGAGTGGGGCAAGCGAGTATCGTATGCGATTCCTGCCGGTATTTCTCGATCTGCAAGCCGGACCGGTGCTGCTGGTGGGTGGCGGCGAATTGGCGCGGGCGAAATTGCGTCTGCTTGTTTCTGCACAGGCGCGCGTGCGCTGGTACGCAACCGACGGCCATCATGATCTCCGCGGACTGGACGCTGCGGACGCCGCGCGGATCGAGCTGGCCGAAGGCGATCCGTTGAGCGCCGATCTGCACGGTGTGATTGCGATCCTGTGCGCGGGCGCCGGTGAAGTTGGACCGTTGATGTCGGCGCGCGCCAAGGCGGTCGGTCTGCCCGTCAATGTGATGGACGATCTCACACATTCCACTTTTATTTTTCCTGCGATCGTCGATCGCGGCGATGTGGTGGTCGCGGTTGGCACCGGTGGTGCTTCGCCCGTGGTGGCGCGCCGCGTGCGCGAAAGTATCGAGGCGATCCTGCCGGCGCGGATCGGCGATCTCGCCGGCTTTATCGGCCGCTGGCGCAAACCAATTCATGACCGCATCACGGAGATGCCGCTGCGCCGCCGGTTCTGGGAACGCGTGATCGATGGTCCGATCGGCGCGCTGGTTCTCGCCGGCCGCATCAACGAAGCGGAAACCGCGCTGACGGATATTGGTAATCCCGCTGATTTCGCCGGTGCGCTCGCAAATGGCCAGGCCGAAGGCCGGGTGACGCTGGTCGGCGCCGGCCCCGGCGATCCGGATTTGCTCACGGTCAAGGCGTTGCGCGCGTTGCAGGATGCCGACGTTGTGTTTTACGACGAGTTGGTGTCGCCGGAAGTTCTCGATCGCGCGCGCCGCGATGCGTCGCGCGTGCCGGTCGGCCGCCGCGTCGGCAAGCCCGGCATCGGCCAGGACGCGATCAATGCGCTGCTGATCGAGGCTGCCAAATCAGGGCAGCGCGTGGTGCGGCTCAAGGGCGGCGACGGCTTTATCTTCGGCCGTGGCGGCGAGGAAATCGAGGCATTGCGCGCGGCCAATGTCGCCTGTTCGGTGGTGCCCGGCATTACCGCCGCGATGGGCGCTGCCGCCGAGTTCGAGGTGCCGCTGACATTCCGGCACGAGGCGCTGCGCATTACTTTCCTGACTGCGCACAAGGCCACGGATGCCGACGCTGTCGACTGGTCGGTGTTGACCGACGAGAAGATGACTATCGTGGTCTATATGGGCATGACCGCGGCGCCATCCGTGCGTGATGGCTTGTTGGCCGCCGGACGTTCACCGCAAACGCCGGTCGGCGTGTTCGCGCGGGTGACGCGGCCGGATTCGCAGGCGGTCACGGGAAGACTGCAAGACCTGCCTGAACTGGTCGAAAAAATCGATGGTGGCCCCGCGCTGCTCATCATCGGCGACGTGGTTGCGCATTCCGCTTCCTGGCGCCTTCAAAATCTCCGTCAACGAATTGAAAAATTACTGGAAGCCGCCGAATGACCTCTCCGCTCGAACAGAAGAAAATCAGGATTACCGGCCCCTCTGTTGTCACCGCCAACCGGACCTGGGATGGCGTTGTGATCTATCGTACCGCCGATCACGGCTGGTCGGCTGACCTGTCGGATGCCGCGATCGTCCGCACCTCGGATGAGGCCCGCGCGCTGCTGGCTGAATCCGTAGCCGACGATGTCGGCGCGGTCGGGGCCTATATCGCGCCGGTCGAAATCAAGGACGGCGGCAAGATCAGGCCCGGCAATCTGCGCGAACACATCCGGTCGGAAGGCATCACCATCGACCTTCCGGTTCCGGCGTAAGGCGAAGTTATCATGTACGCATATGACGAACTCGATCGCACGATCATCAATGAGCGTGTTTCGGAATTTCGCGATCAGGTGAAGCGCCGGCTGTCCGGCGAACTCACTGAGGACGAATTCAAGATGTTGCGGCTGCAGAACGGCGTCTATCTGCAACTGCACGCCTATATGTTCCGCGTCGCTATTCCCTATGGCACGCTGTCGTCGAAGCAGTTGCGCCGGCTGGCGCATGTCGCGCGGCGCTACGACCGCGGCTATGGCCATTTCACCACAAGGCAGAACATCCAGTTCAACTGGATCAAGCTCGCCGAATTGCCGGACGCGCTGTCGGATCTCGCCGACGTCGGCATTCATGCGATGCAGACGTCAGGCAATAACACCCGCAACGTCACCTCGGATCAATGGGCCGGCGTCGCGCCGGACGAGATCGAGGATCCCCGCATCTGGTCGGAACTGATCCGCCAATACACGACGCTGCATCCGGAATTCTCGTTCCTGCCGCGCAAGTTCAAATTCGCGATCACCGCGTCGAAACATGACCGGGCCGCGATCAAGGTCCACGACATCGGCCTGCGCCTGCATAAAAATGCCGAAGGCGAGACCGGATTCGAGGTATTGGTCGGCGGCGGGTTGGGCCGGACCCCATTCATCGGCAAAACGATAAAACCGTTCGTGCCCGGCCGCGATCTCCTCAGCTATATCGAGGCGATCCTGCGCGTCTATAACCAGTACGGCCGCCGCGACAATATCTACAAGGCCCGCATCAAGATACTGGTGCATGAACTCGGCATCGAGAAATTCGCGCAGGAGGTCGAGGACGAGTGGCTGCAGATGCGCGACAGCGCGCTGACGCTGGACGATGAGGTGGTCGAGGATATTCGTTCGCGCTTCAGCTATCCGGTTTACGAAAAGCTGCCGCACATGCCGGAGGAGTTGAAGAAAGCCGCGCACGACCCGCATTTCGAGGCCTGGCGCAAGAATTCGGTCGCGCCCCACAAGGTGACGGGATATGCGATCGTCACGCTGTCGCTGAAGCCGGTCGGTGGACCGCCCGGCGATGCGACCGCCGACCAGATGGATGCGATTGCCGATCTCGCCGATAAATATTCCTTTGGCGAAATTCGCGTCGGCCACGAGCAGAATCTGGCACTGCCCCATGTCGCGCGCCGCGATCTGCCGGCGCTGTGGCGGGAGCTCGACAAAATCGGTGTGGCGACGCCGAACGTCAATCTCGTCTCCGATATCATCGCCTGCCCGGGGCTGGATTACTGCTCGCTGGCGAATGCGCGCGCGATTCCGGTCGCGCAGGAACTGACGCGGCGCTTCGCCAATCACGATACCGCCAACCTGATCGGGCGGCTGCACGTCAATATTTCCGGCTGCATCAATGCCTGCGGGCATCACCATGTCGGCCATATCGGTATTCTCGGTGTCGAAAAGAACGGCGAGGAATTCTATCAGATCACGATCGGCGGCCGCGCCGATGAGCATGCGGTAGTCGGCACCCTGATCGGGCCCGCGGTGCCTTACGGCGAAGTCGCGGACGTGGTCGAGGACATTGTCGAAGCCTATCTGGCGCTGCGCGCCCGTCCCGATGAACTGTTCATCGATACGGTCAAGCGGCTGGGCGTCGAACCTTTCAGGGAGCGGGTCTATGCCACTCGTTAAGAACGGAAAAATCGTCGGCGACGCATTCGTCCACGTGGCTGACGATGCCGAGATTCCCGGCGACGGCGCGATCCTGATTTCGTCGGCGCGTTTTCTGGCCGATGCGGAAACGCTGTCGCGCCGCGCCGGCAAAACCGGCGTGATCTGGCCGAACAACAGGGATGTCGACGATCTCGTGCCGTATCTCGATCGCCTCGCGGCGATAGCCCTGGTATTTCCCACCTTTCGCGACGGCCGTGCCTATAGCCAGGCGCGGCTGCTGCGCGAGCGCCATTCTTACAAGGGTGAATTGCGCGCGACCGGCCAAGTGCTGCGTGACCAGTTCGTGTTCATGCTGCGCGCCGGCTTTGACGCCTTTGAGGTGAAAAAGGAAAGCGACGCGGAAGCATTCGCGCAGACCGTCAGGCGTTATTCGGTGTTCTACCAGCCGACCGGCGATGGCCGCCTCACCGCCCTTCACCGGCGGATGCAGCAGCGCCATTCGGAGAGCGCCGGCCAGTGAACGAACTTGTGCACGGGTCGTTGGAGCGGGCGTCGGACACGGTGGACTTGCCACCGGCCGACGGGCTGGACCGTGCGCTTCGTCACGCGACGCCGGCGGAGGTGATCGCGGCGGCGTTGCAGACGGTCGGCCGCGAGCAACTCGCGGTGGTTTCGTCGTTCGGCACCGAGTCGGCCGCCTTGCTCAAAGTCGTGGCCGACGTCGATCCGTCGATCCCGGTGATTTTTCTCGATACCGGATGGCTGTTCGAGGAGACGCTGGCCTATCGCGATACCCTGACCGCAGCGCTCGGGCTGCGCGATATCAGGTCGATCAAGCCGTTGGATGCGACACTGTTGCAGGAAGATCCGGACCGCGAATTGTGGTTCTCCGATCCTGACGCGTGTTGCCGGATCCGGAAGGTCGAACCGTTGCAGCGGGCGCTGGCGCCGATTGCCGGCTGGATCAATGGCCGCAAGCGGTTTCAGGGTGGGGCTCGTGCCGCCATTGCGGTGGTCGAGGAAGATAGCGGCCGGTTGAAGTTTAATCCGTTCGCGAATGTCTCGCGCGAAGAAATCGAGGCGATCTACGCGCGCGCCAACCTGCCGCCGCATCCGCTCAAGGCGTCGGGATATCTGTCGGTCGGATGCATGCCTTGCACCAGCCGCACCTCGCCCGACGAAGACGCAAGGGCGGGCCGTTGGCGCGGCCGTCCCAAGACCGAATGCGGCATCCATACCGTCAAATCGTCCTCCGAATAGCACGTCCAAGCACCCCGAAAATTCACCATTCAGCCACGGTTGGTATGCAACAACTGCCCGCTGGATCGGGGGAATCGATGACGCGGGCGATATTCGCCATTTTGGGGCTTTTAATACTGGCGGGCTGCGCGGCGGAGGTTCCGGTCGAACAGCCGACCATGTATTCGAACATGGCCGACGGCGGCGCCAAGCTTGATCCCCAGGCCGCGGCCTCGATGATTTCGCTCTACCGGCAGAACAATGGTCTGGGCGCCGTGGTGGTCGATCCTGAACTCATGAAGATCGCCGAAGGGCAGTCGCAGGCGATGGCCAGCCGCAACAAGCTTGACCATGACGTCAAGGCGCCGTTGCCGAAGCGGCTGGCCGCGGCCGGATACCCCGCGACGCTGGCGGTGGAAAATGTTTCCGCCGGATATCACACGCTGGCCGAGGCCTTTTCGGGCTGGCGTGACTCGCCCCCGCACCGGGCCAATATGCTTCAAAATGGTGTCACAAAATTAGGCATCGCGGCGAGCTATGCTCCGAATACCAAATACAAGGTGTTCTGGACGCTGATTCTTGCTTCATCGGATGCGCGATAACTACGGCTTGATCCGGCTTTTCGCCTCACTGATTGACGCCATCACGAACTGACGCCACGGTAGAACCAGTTTTCTTGGTCGAACCAGGGGCGATAATGAATTCTGTCAATTCAGAGCCTGCCGGGACGCCCGCTACGGCAAAGCGCGTCCTTGTTCTGCAAGGCGGCGGTGCGCTGGGCTCCTATCAGGCCGGTGCCTATCAGGCGCTGTGCCATTTTGATTTCGAGCCAGTGTGGGTTGCGGGCATTTCGATCGGCGCCATCAACGCCGCGATCATCGCCGGCAACGCGCCCGAAAAGCGGGTGGCGCGGCTCAAGGAATTCTGGGAAATGGTGTCGTCACCGGTGCCCTGGAATCCCATTGTCAAAGGTGATCGCAGCCGGGTGCTGTTCAACGAAACCAGCGCCGCCCTGATCGCCACATTCGGCGTGCCCGGATTCTTCCAGCCGCGATTTCCGCCGGCGCCGTTGTGGCCGCAGGGCAGCGCGCAATCCCTGAGCTATTACGACACCGCGCCGCTTCGCAAAACGCTGGAGCACCTGGTCGATTTCGATCGCATCAATGACCTGAAGACCCGCCTCAGCGTCGGCGCGGTCAACGTCACCACGGGCAATTTCTGCTATTTCGATAATGTCGAGTTCAAGAAGCTCGGCAAGAAAATCGGCCCCGAACACATCATGGCCTCCGGCGCGCTGCCGCCGGGCTTTCCGTCGGTCGAAATCGAAGGCGAGCATTACTGGGATGGCGGCATCTCCTCCAACACGCCGCTCGATTACGTGCTGGATGAAGATGCCACCGACGATCTCCTGATCTTCCAGGTCGACCTGTTCAGCGCGCGCGGAAATCTGCCGGCGACGCTGCTCGAGGCTGCGGAACGCGAGAAAGACATTCGTTTTTCCAGCCGCACCCGCATGAATACCGACAAGAACAAGCAGGTTCACGACGCCCGCCGGGCGCTGCGCGACCTGATCGGCAAGTTGCCCGAGGACCTCAAGAACGATCCGTCGGTCGAAATTCTGCGAAAGGCCGCCAAGGAAAGCACCGTCACGGTGGTGCATCTGATCTACCGCAGCAAAAACTACGAATCGTCCTCCAAGGACTATGATTTCTCGCATGTCGGGATGGTCGAGCATTGGGGCGCCGGGGCGCGCGACGTTCATCTGTCGATGCGCCACAAGGATTGGCTCGAACGGCCCCAATCAGATGAAACAATGGTGACATACGATCTCACCGGGGATAGCCCCGAAACCCCCACGGGCAAACAGGAGTGAAAGAATGGGTACGTTGACAGGCAAGACCGCTGTAGTGACCGGTTCGACCAGCGGCATCGGCTTGGCATATGCGCGGGCCTTTGCGGGCGCCGGCGCCAATATCGTCATCAATGGCATGGGCGTTCCGGCCGATATCGAAAAGGAACGTTCCGCGATCGAGACCGATTTCAAGGTCAAGGCGATCCATTCGCCCGCCGACATGACCAAGCCGGCCGAAATCGCCGGCATGATTGCGCTGGGCGAAAGCACGTTCGGCTCGGTCGACATCCTGGTCAACAATGCCGGCATCCAGTTCGTCTCGCCGATCGAGGAATTCCCGATCGAGAAATGGGACGCCATCATCGCGATCAATTTGTCGTCGGCGTTCCACGGCATCCGCGCCGTCATTCCCGGCATGAAGAAGCGCGGCTGGGGCCGCATCATCAACACGGCATCCGCGCATTCGCTGGTGGCCTCGCCGTTCAAGTCGGCCTATGTCTCGGCCAAGCATGGTATCGCCGGCCTCACCAAGACCGCAGCACTTGAGCTCGCGACCTTCAAGATCACCTGCAATTGCATCAGCCCCGGCTATGTCTGGACGCCGCTGGTCGAGCACCAGATTCCGGAAACCATGAAGGCGCGCAACATGACCAAGGAGCAGGTCATTCACGACGTGCTGCTCGCCGCGCAGCCGACCAAGGAGTTCGTCACCTCGGAGCAGGTCGCAGCACTGGCGCTGTTCCTGTGCGGCGACGACGCCGCTCAGATCACCGGCACCAACCTGTCGATCGATGGCGGCTGGACCGCGGAGTAGGTCCGCGTCACTCCGGTATCAAAATTCGTCATGGCCGGGCAAAAAGCGCGAAGCGCGTCTTCGCGCTAGGTGTCCCGGCCATCTACGTCTTGTTCGCAATAACGAAAATAAGACGTGGATGCCCGGCACAAGACCGGGGATGACGCTTTTAGCTCTTCCCGAACGCCAGCACATGAAGTCCGAGCCGACGCCGCACGATCCAGAACAATAACACCGTCTCGAAGGCCAGCGAGATCGAGGTCGCGGCCGCGGCGCCATGGCCGCCGAAGCGCGGGACCAGCACCACGCAGAGTACGACGTTCATGACAAAGGCCAGCGCATAGGCCAGCGCGCAGATATGCTGATGGCCGAGCATGTTGAGCAGCCGCTCGACCGGGCCGATCGCAGAGCGCACCACAAGGCCGATCGCTGCGATGAACATGATGTCGTAGCCGACCACGAATTGCGGCCCGAACAGCCACAATAGCGGCTTGCCCAGCGCCAGCAGCGCGATGGTGGCGGCGAGCGAGGGCCAGAACGTCCATTTGATCGCGTGCGCCACATAAGCGGACAGCCGCGCTCCGTCGCCGGTTGAGTGATACTCGGCAAACCGGTGCGCCGTCGTTGCCGACATCGCGTAGTGGATGAACGACACCAGCGCCAATGTCTTGACCACGGCGAAGTAGACGCCGACCTCCTGCGATGAACGAAACTGCTGCAATACCAGCACGTCGGTATAGGACAGCAGCAGATAAAAGCCTTCGACCATCAGGATCGGCAGTGAGATCGCAAGCCAGCCGCGGAAATCATAGGCCTTCGGGCCGGGCTCGATGTGACCGTCGAGGCGGCGATTGAGCACCACCATCTGGCCGATCATCGCGATCCAGACCGCAGCCGCGCTGGCCAGCATCGCCGCGGTCGCGCCGAGATGAAGGCCGAGCACAAACGCGCCGGCGGTGAGGCCGATGATCAGTGATTGGCGGATGATGAATTGCGGCATCAGTCCGAGCCGCATCCAGTCATGCGAGCGCGCGATGCCGTCCTGGGTATTGGCGACCACGAAGGCCGGCAGTGTGAGGCAGCCGATGTACAGCGGGACCACCTCGTTGGCGTCGATCCACGGCGACAGCGCTTTCACCACGCCGGCCAGTGCGAGCGACACGACGGAAGAGACCGCAAACGTCATCCAGCGGCTGCCGGAGAGAAAGCCGCGCAGCAGCGCATGTTCGCCTCTGGTGCGATATTCCGGGATGATCTTTTGCGCCGAGGCCGAGATGCCGAAATCCATCATGCTGCCGAGCAGCAGCACCCAGGTCCAGACATAGACGTAGACGCCGTAATCCGAACCGCCCATCCAGCGCGCCAGCAGGATCTGCGACAGGTACGCCATCGCGGCGCTGACGACGCGGATGATGAAAATCGTGCCGGCCAGCCGACGCGTCACCGAGGCTTCGCTGGTGCCGCCAAGAAATCTTCCACGTAGGCCGCCAATTTTCGTGCGCAGCCGCGTGATGGCGCCAGTAGACGAAGCTGTTGCGGATTGAGCGTCCATCACGGCCACAGCCGAAAATCCCCGGGATCGCCGCAACATGCGGCGTAACCGGGCTATCAACTATTCGTTAAGATTTGGTTGGGTGTCTGGCGCCGCCCCATCCGATGTCGTCCCTGCCTAGTGCGCAATTGCGCACGGGAGCAGGGACCCATAACCACAGGAAGTGGTGTTACGCTAAAGTCGTCCCACAGCATCCTTCAACGATAGATCACGCGGTATGGGTCCCTGCCTTCGCAGGGACGACGATCCTAATCCAGATTGATATTGAACTCGTAGGAGCGGTCGCCGCCGACCAGCGTGAATTTCAGCGCGGCGCCGTCGGGCTTGACGCCGGGCGGCAAGCCGTCGAGTTCGAAGGTGAAGCGCTTGACGCCGGGTGGGCTTTTTTCAATCAGGTTCGGTATCGGCAGTCCCCAATCCGGCGTCGGTCCTTCGACGAACAGGCTGACTTCCTTGCCGTCGGGCGCAGCGACATCGACCAGCACGGTGGATTTGCCCTCGCGCTTGACGTCGCGGATGGTCAGCGGATTGGGATCGCCGATGCTGGCCGGCTTGGGCACGGTGTCGAGCGCCGCCGACAGCGCGCCATCTTCGGTGCTGGCCACGCTGGCAAAGGCGAGTTCGGCATTGGCTTCGACCGGAATGCAGATTTTCTCGCAGACCGCATAATTGATATCGG
This sequence comes from uncultured Alphaproteobacteria bacterium, assembly GCA_963790595.1. Lineage (GTDB taxonomy): Bacteria > Pseudomonadota > Alphaproteobacteria > Rhizobiales > Xanthobacteraceae > Bradyrhizobium. The sequence goes on from CAWBPE010000003.1 coordinate 424,648, forward strand.
CGCGCAGCGTCACCGGCTTGTCGGCATTTTTGGCGACAATCCGCAGCGGCAGCACGATCTGGTTGTGATAGCCCAGCGAGTGGCCGCCGGCGCCGTCATCGAATTTGGTCGGAGCCGGCCACAGCACCGTCACGGCTTCGACATTGTCGGATTTGGAGAAATCGAAACGCGGTGGAACGCCGGAATCGCCGGGGTTCCGCCAATAGGTCTTCCAGCCCTGCTCAAGCTGCATGGCGACGCCGCCGAGCAGCACCGATCCGCTACGCGACCCCGCTAGCAGCCGGACCGCGGCGTGTCCGCTGCGTTGCCACGGCGAAGAGTCCTGGGCGCGCGCCTCCACGGCCATGGAGGTAGTCAATACGGCGAGGCCGATGCCGAGCGCGGCTCGCAGGGGAACCTGGATGATCATGGCACGTCCTTACAGCCAACCGAGATCGTAAACCATTGAATTGCTTGTGATGGATTGCAAAAATAGCCGGGAAACTTGCAAGGGGTTTGCAAGGAAGCTTGCAAGGAAGCTTGCAAGGAAGCTTATAAGGAAGCTTGATTGACAGAACCGCCACCCAATATCAGGATGTCGAACAACACGAGAGTCCTTGCGGATGGACCCTGAAGGCAAAAAATCCAAGATGGTTCGCCGCAAAGCCGCCGGCCTTGCTGGCGATTCTGCAGGCGCATCAGATAACGGCTATCTGGACGGTCAGCTGCTGATCGCGATGCCTGTCATGGGCGATCCGCGCTTCGAGCGGTCGGTGATTTATCTTTGCGCGCATTCGGCCGAAGGCGCGATGGGCATCATCGTCAATCGCCCCGCGGGCAGCATCGACTTTCCCGGTTTGCTGGTGCAACTCGATATCATCAAGAAGAACGATGAGATCAAGCTGCCGGAGAATGCCGAGAGCATGAAGGTGCTCAAGGGCGGCCCGGTTGATACCGGCCGCGGCTTCGTGCTGCATTCCAGCGATTTCTTCATCAAGGATGCGACGCTGCGGATCGACGACGGCATCTGCCTCACCGCCACCGTCGATATTCTCAAGGCGATCGCCAGAGGCAGCGGGCCGAAGCACGCCATCCTCGCGCTCGGCTATGCCGGCTGGGCGGCGGGACAATTGGAAACCGAGATTCAGGACAATGGCTGGCTGCATTGCGACGCCGATGCCGATCTGATCTTCGGCGGCGATGTCGAGGAAAAATATTTGCGGGCGCTGCGCAAGATCGGGATCGATCCCGGGATGCTGTCGAACGAAGCCGGGCACGCGTAGACAAACTCCGTCGTTGCCGGGCTTGACCCGGCAACCCATCTGTTTCGCGAAATGTTTTTGAAGATTGATGGATACGCGGGTCAAGCCCGCGTATGACAACTATCGTTGGTGCGACAGCGGCCCTCTACTCCGCCGCCTGCTGCGCGACCGTCGGCGCGGTGCCGGCGACTGTGGCGCGGCGCATGTCGCGGGGTTGCGACTGGTCGTAACGGCGTACCCGGTGCATGGTCTGGCGGTTGTCCCACATCACGAGGTCATGCAGTTTCCAGCGATGGATATGGACGAATTCGCGCTGGGTAGCGTGCTCGGTGAGGTCGCGCAACAACAATCGTGCTTCCGGCACCGACATGCCCTGGATGCCGCCGGCATGCGACGACAGATATAGCGACTTGCGGCCATGCCCCGGATGGGTGCGCACCAGCCGTTGCAGCACCGGCTTGAACATCGCCTTTTCTTCCTCGGTATATTCGAGGAAACCGAGCGAGCCGCGTGAATACATCAGTGAATGCTCGCAGATCATGTCCTCGATCTCGGCCTTGGTCTCGTCGTCGAGCGCATCATAGGCCGCGCGCATGTCGGCGAATTCGGTGTTGCCGCCTTTGGGGTTCACCACCCGCGCCGACAGCAGCGAGAATTTTGCGGGAATCGGGCGGAACGAACTGTCGGAATGCCACAGGCAGTTGCCGAGATTGAACAGATGGGTGCGGTGATCGCGCGGCAGCGGCTTGCCGTCCTTGCCGAGATTGGAGACGTCGTTGAGCCCCGAGGTGAGCCGGTAATCTTCCCGTTTGGTCACCGTGCCGCCGCGGGCATTTTCGCGTTCGCCGAAATTGCGCGCGAAGATCAGTTGCTGATCGTCGGTAATGTCCTGATCTCGGAACAGCAGCACGGCGTATTGGTCCATGCCGGCCTCGATATCCGCCACTTCCTGCGGCGTCAGCGGCTGCCGCAGATCGACGCCGGAGACCTCGCCAAAGAAAAACGGGTGAAGCTGCCGGATCGTCACAGTCATGGCGTTTCTCCTTAAGTCTAGCCGAGCGATTGTTCCGCCCTAATCTTTTATTTTGACGCGTTTTCTTGACGTGAACCGGTATCCACTTCACTTGAAAACGCTCTGGTGGCTGAAAAAGCTACTCCCTGACCGGGCGATGTCAACGGCCGGTCGCGTCTTGGCCGCAGCGCACGCGCCATCTGCCGGAACCCGAGCCGGTCTCATCGGTTAGACCTGCGAGAATCATCTCACGCGTATTTCGCAAGGGAGTGACCGCGATGGACAAGGATCGAATTGCCGGTTCGGCAAAGGATTTTGCCGGTAAGGTCGAGGGCGCCGTCGGCGACGCGACGGGCAACGCCCAGACCCAGGCCGCGGGACGTACCCGCGAGGCCGCCGGCACCGTGCAGAATCTATATGGGCAGGCCAAGGATGCCGCGCGCGACGCAAGCGAGGCCGCCGTCGGCTATGCCAAGGATGTGTACGCCAACAGAGGCGAAACCATCCGCGACGGCACGGAAGCGGTCGCGAAACGGGTGCAGGAGCAGCCGCTCGGCGCGCTCCTGATCGCGGGCGGAATCGGTTTTGCGTTGGCGCTGCTCATGACACGTCAACCGCGCCGGCCGCCGCAACGCTGGCGCTATTACGGCTAAGTCAGCAGGGCGTTTTACGAAAATACTGGCCTCACGGTCGAGACGCGTTGAAGCGCGCTTCGCCGTGAGGTTTTCTCGGTCTATTGCGGGAAGAAACCCGGTGGTGGCGGTACCGATGCCGACCGTCCGACATTGCCCGGGGGGCGCGGTACGCTGGGCGCAGCCGGAGCCCGTGGCGGCGCGGCCTGTCCCGGCTGGAGGGTTTGTTGCACCGGGCGTGGCGCGGTGTTGAGCCCGAAGAAGTTCTGGAATGTCCCGGGCGTGCCGGATTGGATCGGACGAATCCGTTTCGGCTTGGGTGGTGCGGCCGGCGCGATCGGCGTTCCATCAGGCGAAACGGAAGCGACCGGAATTTCGCCCTTGGCCTGTTCGCGGCCGATCTCACGGCGCGGCCAGGCGAAATCGTCGGCGCGGCCGGCGGGCGGTGCAAGCGGTTCGCCCTTGACGAGCGTGCGTGCGGCCAGAGCATCCACCGAGGCCGGTCGCGATCCCGGACCACCCAGCAATTGATCGGTGCCGACGGAGGAGGCCACCAGCGGCAGGATCGGTCCCGCCAGCGGACGCGGCGCCGGCTGGCCGGGCTGCGCATTGGCGTCCGGCGTGGCCGGTTCGCTCGGCAGCGCAATCGGCGCCGAGCGCGATGCCAATAGCCGGGTGATCTCGCGTTCGACATAATGCGCCAGCTTGCGCGCGCCGGGCTTGGTGAAATACACGCCGTCATAGGAACGCAGCCGGCGGATCTGGCCTTCGAAATCCGGGCCCTGCTGCAGGAAGCGGCCGGCTTCGTCGACAAATCCATCCCAGACATCGACATAGGTGATGCCGGCCTTGGCGGCGGCGTCGCGATACAGCGAATCCAGGAACAGCATGTCGGCGGTCGCCTTGGCGCCGCGCACCGCGGGCAGGCCGACCCACAGAACCGGCACGCCCTTGGATTTCGTCACCGCGATCATCTCTTCGATTTTCTTGGTGTAGAGTTCGACCCAGCGATCCTCGCGGAATTCATAGACGCCGTTCGGCGAGCGCGCGCTCTTGTCCGGCGCGATCAGTGACGGGGTGTCGCCATTGTCGGCATCATCAGACAGGTCGGTGTCGGTTGCCTTGTCATCCGGCTTCGCCGCATCGGCGGTACCGTCCGGCTTGGCGCGGACGTCCTTCTTGTCGGTCTTTTTGTCTGACGGTTTGGCGTCGGCTTTCTCGGCCGTCGGCTCCCGCATCGATATGCGGTCATTGAGGCCGAGCATGACGACGATGGCGTCGGGCTTTTCAGTCGCGAGAATGCCCTTGGCAGCGGCGGCCCAGTCGGCCGGATCGCCCTTGGGCTGATAGCGGATCAGGCCGGAGACGGTCTTGTGCCGGCGCAGCACGCCCATGTCGGGCTGTTCGGCATAGGCATCTTCGAGGCCGTAAGCGAGCCAGTCGGCCATGCCGTCGCCGAGCACCAGCACGTTGCGATCCGGCACGGTCTCGCGTTTTTCCGGTGGCGGCGCCTTGGAATAGTTTTCGACCCGTCGCGGCGCCTGCTGCTGGAACGGCGCGAACAGGTCGCCGCCAAACCAGGTTCCGCCGCCCGGGCCGGGAGCGCCGCGCTGGGGTTGCTGCTGCGGTTGGGGCCGCGGCGGTCCGCCGAAATTGAAAAACTGGGCGGAAGCCGGTCCCACGATCCCGACCAGCAGCGCCACCGCGACGGCCAGCGCCGTCAGCGGACCGCTCTCGGTAAAAATCCGGAAGAAGGATTTCGGCTTCTGCATGCGCGTCGATCGTAATGAAGGATCAGGTCAAGGTCTGAAAATCTGTGCCCGGCTATACTAGCGGAATCGGGCCGCAAGCGGGCAGATTCCACGCCATAAACCGGTCATCGGCCGGCGCCGTCAAGGGCGGGATGGAAATGTCCTAGAGCATGATCCGGACAAAGTGGGAACCGGTTTTCTGAAAAGATCATGCTCCACTACAAAGAGGGTTACTTTCGGCCCGGAACCCCTCATTTTTCACCGCCCCCGCAGCCGGTCCAGCACCTGGGAAGAGGCAAATCCGTCCGCGGGGGCGCCGATCGAGGCCTGGAAGCCGCGCAAGGCCTCCCTTGTTTCGCCGCCGAACTGGCCGTCCGGGGTGCCACGGTAGAAACCGCGCTGGACCAACAACTGCTGCAGTTCCAGCCGCTCGGCCCGCGACAATTCGCGCTCCTGCCGCGGCCAGGGTTGCACGAAGGGCGGCCCCCCGCGCAGCCGGTCGGCGAAATGGCCGATCGCGAGCGCATAGGCTTCGGCCGGATTGTATTTCATGATGACGCGGAAATTCTGCAGCATCAGGAATCCAGGCCCCTGCGCCCCGGCGGGCGCCAGCAGATAGGCCTTGTCGGCGATCGGCGGGAACGGCTGGCCGTTGGCGCGCTTGAGGCCGAGATGTTGCCACTGCGCGATCGTCATCGCCTTGGCGCGATCCGCCAGCATGTAGTTGAAGCCCGGGGGCACCACGACCTCGTAGCCCCAGCTCTGGCCGGTCTGCCAGCCGTCCTTCTTGAGATTGTTGGCGGTGGAGGCGATCAGGTCGGCGGGGTCGTCGACCACGTCGCGGCGGCCGTCGCCGTCGCCGTCAACCGCGTAGCGTTTGAATGCGGTCGGCATGAATTGCGTCGGGCCGAAGGCGCCGGCCCAGGACCCTCGCATCTGCTCGGGGCGCAGGTCGCCACGGTTGAGGATTTCCAGCGCCGAGAGGAATTCATCCCTGAAATATTTCTGGCGGCGGCCGATACAGGCCAAGGTCGCGGTGGATTGCAACACGCTGCGATCACCCATCTGGGTGGAGTAATTCGACTCGATGCCCCAGATCGCCGCAATGGCGTAGCGGTCGACGCCGTAGGCTTTTTCCACCGCGTCGAACTGCGTTTTGTATTTGGCGAGGATATCGCGGCCCTTGGCGAGACGATTGTCGTTCACCAGAATGTCGAGATAGTCCCAGATCGATTTGGTGAATTCCGGCTGCGAATCCATCAGATCCATGATGCGCAAATCGGGCGAAAGACCCGCGGTAAAACGCTGGAAATTTTCCTGCGTGATGTTGCGGCGTGCGGCATCGGGCCACATCGAGGCCACGCAACTGTCGAAATTCGCGGCCGCCTCGCGGATCGCGCTGGCGGTCATCAAGGGATGGCCGGAGGCGCCGTCCTCGCCGCTCCATGGCAGCGGACCGGTGCCGGTGGAGGGCGCCGCGGCGCCCGGCGGGGGCGACGGGTTGGCCGGGGCATTTTTCGAGGAGAAGATGTTGCCGAGAAAGTCGAGCGGGTTTGAGGACTGGGCGCGGGCCTCACCGCACCAGATCAGCGCCGCCGCAACCATAATTGCGCCGACCCGTAGCCCTGCTCGTTCTGTCGCTCGCATCATGTCCACCCGCAGATTCCCGGAATATCCCGCTTTCAGGAGGCCCGGCCACAGTTTCCAATAGCTTAACAAGTGAGAAGTTTTTACGTTAGGGCCTTTCCGCCGCTGGCGTGACGCGGCTGACGCGCAATCAGGAACTGCATCACACATCCGCCGTTGTTACCGGCTCGGTTACACCATCGATCGAGATATCCCTCCGCCCGCTCTCTCAAGGCAGCCCCCATTCCATGAAAATCCGTAAAGCCGTTTTCCCGGTCGCCGGCCTCGGCACCCGCGTCCTGCCCGCCACCAAGGCAATGCCGAAGGAGATGCTGACCATCGTCGACAAGCCGCTGATCCAGTATGTGGTCGACGAGGCGCGGGAAGCCGGCATCGAACATTTCATCTTCGTGACCGGCCGCAACAAGGGCGTGATCGAGGATCATTTCGACCGGATGTACGAACTCGACGCCACGCTGGCCGCGCGCGGCAAGAAGGCCGAGATGGACATTCTGGCGCGCGACCAGCCGGAAGCCGGCGCCATGAGCTTTACCCGCCAGCAGGCGCCGCTCGGTCTCGGCCACGCGGTGTGGTGCGCGCGCGACATCGTCGGCGATGAGCCGTTCGCGGTGGTGCTGCCGGACGAACTGGTGCTCAACACGCCGGGCTGCCTCAAGCAGATGATCGAGGCTGCAGGCGATCTCGGCGACAAATCCAATCTGATCGCGGTGGAGGAAGTGCCGGCGCATCTCACCCATCAATACGGCATCGTCGGCGTCGGCAAACGCCACGCGCGCGCCAATTTGTTCGAGGTCGATGGCATGGTGGAAAAGCCGCCCAAGGGCACCGCGCCGTCCAACCTGTCGATCACCGGGCGCTACATCCTGCAGCCGGAAATCTTCAAGATCCTGGCAACCCAGGAGCGCGGCGCCGGCGGCGAAATCCAGCTCACCGATGCGATGATCGGGCTGGCCAAAAGCCAAAGCTTCTACGGCGTCGAGTTCGAAGGCGAGCGGCATGATTGCGGCTCGAAAGCGGGATTCCTCCGCGCCAATATCGCCTACGGCATGGCGCGCGCCGATCTGCGTGACGGCCTGCGCGCGGAGATGAAGGCGTATCTGGAGAAGTGAAGCTAGGCCTCATCCTGAGGAGCGGCCCGAAGGGACGCGTCTCGAAGGATGGCCGCGAGTTCGTTCCTTGCATCCATCCTTCGAGACGGCGCTCCGCGCCTCCTCAGGATGAGGTCATCCCGTTTTACGCCACCAGCGACAGTTTCGGCACGCTGGCCAGCACCGAGCGGTTGCGGCCGTTGGCTTTCGCGGCGTAAAGCGCCCGGTCCGCGGCCATCACCAAGCCGGCCCAGTCGATAGCCGGGTCCGGCGTCAGGCTCGCGATACCGATGCTGACACTGGTGATCGGTGGATCGCCGGACCATTTCAGCACATTGAGCCGGATCGTTTCGGCCACGCCAAGCGCTTCCATCGCGGAGAGGCCCGGCAGCAGCACGGCAAATTCCTCGCCGCCATAACGCGCGGCACAGTCGCCGGCCCGCCGCACCGCGTCTGTGATGCAGATGGCAATGCCGATCAGCACCTCGTCACCGGCCTGATGTCCGAACGTGTCGTTATAGGCTTTGAAATGATCGGCATCGATCATCAGCAACGCCAGCGGCGTTTTGTTGCGCGCCGCGCGCCGCCATTCGGTGTCGATGGTGGAATCGAACTTGCGCCGGTTCTTCAATCCGGTGAGCGCGTCGGTGGTCGCCAATTCCTCGAGCTTGTCCTCGGCGATCGCGCGGCGGCCGATTTCGCGCGCCAAAAACAGCGTCACGCCGAGCACGAACGCGATCAGCGCCAGCATGATCGCGCCTATACGCGTTGCCTCGATGCGCCAGAGCCTGAGAATGTCGTCCCAGGGCTTTCCAACCATAACCACCAGCGGCCTTGTGCCGTCGCGCCAGACATACAATCGTGGCCGGTGGGTAGGCGTGGCAATTCCCGAATAGGACCCGCTCGGTTCCGACAACGCGCGCTGGATGTTGGGCAGATGGCCGAGATTCTGGCCGATCACGTCGAGGTCGAACGGCGTGCGCATGATGATGGTGCCGTCGCGGCTCAGGACGGTGATGGTATCGTTCGGACCCAGGTTCAGCCGGCCGAACAGGTCGTGAAAATAGCTGAAACGGATCGAGCCGGCGACCACGCCACGGAAGTTTCCGTCGGCGTCGGTGATGCGCCTGCTGAGCACGATGGCATAGGCGCCGTGATGCAGCATCGGGCGACTGATGAACAGGCCCACATCGGGCCGGTCGCGGTGAATCTTGAAATACTCCTCGTCGCTGCGATTTTCCGGGGCCGGATCCATCGTCGAGGCGTCGATGGTCAGTTTTCCGGTGGCGTCGAATACCTGGATCGCGCCGAAATGCTTCGCCGTTGCCGCATGATCGAACAGGATCAGTTGCCGGATCGACTTGCTGACCTGGTTGATCTCCGGCTCGACCATGTTGCTCGCAACCGCACGCAGCGACAGATCGAACAGTTCGACGTTGCGGCCGATGTCGGCGTCGATACCGGATGCGAGGTTCTCAAGGGTCTGGCGCGCCAGTTCTTCCTCGCCGTGGCGCATGTCGAGCATGACGCTGGCGCAGATCGCAGAAAAGCCAATCACCGTCGCCACGGACGACACGATCAGCAGTTTTGCCGATAGCCGCCATGGCCGGCTGGCCTTGTCCTTGCGCCGTCCCAGTCCCATCCGTTCGCTCCCAGCCTTGTTAAATGCGCCCGGAATGGTTGCCGCCCGCTTAAATCGAGTTGGGGCTACATGAATGAGTTAACGGTTTCTTGTCCTGCCCCGCGAAGGGAAAGGTGATTTGGGGGCGCTTTGCCCTCCCTTGCGCAATTAGATCGTGGAATCCGGTTTTGCGTCTGATCGCGCTCTCACTTATGAAGGGGCCCATGATCGGTTCACCGAACCGCACATTGGCGGATCATGCGCTGGGGACATAAGTGAACGATTACGACGCGCTGCGCGATTACCTGACGAAGCAGAAGCTGCCTGAATTCGTGCTCAGCTTCGATCAGATCGAAGAGATCATCGACGCGGCGCTGCCACGCGCGGCGCACCGGGCGTCGTGGTGGGAGACGTTGCGCAGCCCGCAGGAGAAGATGCCGCAGCGTGAGGCGTGCCTCGCCGGCGGCTACATCGCGACCCGGATGGCGGACGGCAAGAGCGTGCGGTTCAAGAAGGTGGTTCCCGCCCGGCGGAAATAACCTATGGTGGGTTCATAGAACTTCCTGAGCAAGGGAAGCGTGAACAATGGGGGAAGGCGTGGGACTCGCTTGTGCGTTAACGGGGACGGCGAGCCGCCATCGAATGCGCGTCGCGCGTTGGCTGTTGGCCGGGCTGGTGGTTCTCTTCGCTGCAGAATCTATCCAGCCGAGCCAGGCCGAAGAATATCCGCTCAGAACGATCAAGATCGTCGTCCCCTTTCCCGCGGGAGGACCGACCGATGTGGCCGCGCGGCTGATCGCGCAATCGATTTCCGCCAAACTCGGCAAAGGCGTCATTGTCGAAAATCACGCCGGCGCAACGGGGCGGATCGGCGCCAAACTCGTCGCGAATGCCTCTCCTGACGGCTATACGTTGCTGCTCGGCGGGACCAACGTCAACTCGATCAATGGGGCGCTCTATCCGGATGTCGGGTTTGATCCGATCTCATCTTTTGCCCCGATCGCAACTATCTGCGTCGATACGCTGGCGCTGGCCGTATCGCCCCGCGTACCCGTCACCACATTCCAGCAGTTGGTCAAATATGCCAAGGCCAACCCGGGAAAGCTGAAATACGGTGCGCCTCCCGGCCTCTACACCCACATCGCCAGCGAGTTCTTCAAAATCAAGACCGGCACCGACATCCTGTTCGTGCCCTACAAGGGCGGCGCGCCGGCGGTAACCGACCTGTTGGGCGGTCATATCGAGATGGTCTTCAACAACAAGTCGAATCTGCTTTCGCTGTTCAAGGACGGAAAATTGAAGGCGCTCGCGGTGACCAGCCAAACGCGCTGGCCGGAGCTGCCGCAGACCCCGACGATGAACGAGGTGGGAATCACAGGCTTCCCGTCGGAGGTCTTGTTCGGGTTGCTCGCACCGGCGGGAACGCCAACGCCGATCGTCGACCAGCTCAACCGCGCCATCAATGAAGGGCTGCAGACGGCAGAGGTTCGCGCCAGCCTGGAGGCGATCGGGGTCGAGGCCAGGATCGGCACCGCCGGGGAATTTCGCGCGGCACTCATCGAGCAGGCGCGCGGTTGGAAAGCGGTGATCGACGCGACCGGCATCAAGGTGGAATGACATCAACAGCCTGTCCGCTTCCCGTGATGCGAAGGGACAGCCGCCATCCAAGGGCGTTATTTCAGCGGCAGAAACAGTTCCGCGACCGTTTCATGCTCCGGCACTTCGGGGAAAAAGCTCAGTCGTTGGCAGTAGATCGGGAAGTCTCGCGCCTCTTCGCCGCTCGCCGGCAGCCAATCGTGATAGAGGTAGAGCGCCGCGGGCTCCAGATTGTCGGTGTTGCCGACGACACGCAGCACCGCGCAGCGTCCGCCAGGGATCTCGCCGGCTTTGATCTGTTCGCCGTTCGCCTCAATCGGCCGGTCGATCCCGACACACAGGTCCATGCTATAGTCGGCAGGCGACGCGGGACGCCGCTCGGAACGCCAGACGTTGAAGGTCGGACTTGTCTTGGGATGCAGGCCGGCGGCCTTGCGCCACGCGATGAACCGCTGGACGGTGGCGCCGATCGCCGCCGGGTCGCCCCGATGCTCCATGATCGCCACCGGCGTCGGCGCCACATCGCGGATCGTTACGTCGTCAGTGGAAAAAGTCTTCTGCATGAGCTTGCTCCTCGCATTGTCGAGAGGCCCGAAGGCCGCAAGCCACGGCTCCCAGTCTGGAGACTTCCGGAACGATGAAGGCGATTGCCCAAGGCGTTGCCGAAAGGCGCGGGCGAAAGCATCCGGTGCGTCGTAACCGGCGTCCATCGCTATGTCCGTAACGCTTTCGTCGTCCCTGTAGGCCAGCCGGTGCGAAGCACGCTTCAAACGGGCAAGCTGGACATAACGATGCACGGACAACCCGAAGGTCGCCGTAAACTGCCGGTGGAAATGGAACTTGGAGAAGGCCGCGACGCGGCTCACCGTTTCCAGGTCGAGATCACCGTCAAGATGCCGGTCTATATAGTCCAGCACCCGCTGCATCCGGGCATGGTAGTTTTGAAGCGCCGCCTTCATCGTTCCTCCGTGGCGGCACCATCTAGCGCTCATGGCGCATAATTTGCGCGACCGATATTGCGGTTTGGGATGGATTAACCGGAAACGTCCCACGACCGCTTATCGGCGAGCATCGGTATTCGCGGAATGACCGCAACTGCGTGGCAGGGTTGGAAAGGGCGGGGGGTACCGAGCGCCGGATTTTGGCTATCAGCTCGCGGCCTCGAGCCGCTCTTCGGTCAGCAGCCGCATCGCGGCGTCGGCGTCCATCGGTTCGCCGAACGCAAAGCCTTGCGCGTATTCGCAGCCCAGTTGATAGAGCTCGACCGCGTCGGAATCGGTCTCGGCGCCTTCCGCGACCACGTCCATGCCGAGATCGTGCGCCAGCGCGATGATCGATTTCAGGATCACCGGTCTTGTGCCGCGGCTGGTGGTGCGCACAAAAGACTGGTCGATCTTGATGGTGTCGAACGGGAAGCGCTGCAGATAGGCCAGCGACGAATGGCCGGTGCCGAAATCGTCCAGCGACAGACCGGTGCCGAGTTCGCGGATCCGCGTCAGCATTTGGGCGGCGTGTTCCGGGTTCTCCATGACCAGCGATTCGGTGAGTTCGAGTTTCAGCGTGCCGCGCGCCACTGAAGAACGCGACAGCACGGTGCGGATGTCATGGATCAGATCGTGCCGCAGCAATTGCCGCGAGGAGACGTTGACGCTGGCGAAGATCGGCTCGCGCGAGCGCATCGCGCGCTGCCAGATCGCCAGTTGCTTGGCGGTCTGGTCCATCACGAACATGCCGAGATCGACAATCAGGCCGATCTCCTCGGCGATGGAGATGAATTCCACCGGCGACATCCGGCCGAGTTTCGGATGATCCCAGCGCGCCAGCGCTTCGAAGCCGGCGATCGAGCGATCTTCCAGCCGCACGATCGGCTGGTACAGGATGGTGATTTCCTCGCGCTCGATGGCGCGGCGGAGTTCCGATTCCAGCGTCAGCCGGTCGGTCTTGCGCGCGCGCATCGCAGGCTTGTAGACGTCGATACGGTCGCCGCCGATGCGCTTGGAGTGATACATCGCGAGCTCGGCGTCCTTGATGAGCTCGTCGGTCAACTGGGTCTGCGGATCGGAAAGCGCCAGCCCGATCGAGGCGGTCAGGAAAATCTCGCGGTCGTTGAAGGCGATCGGCGCGCGGATGGTTTTGCGGATGGTTTCGGCAAACGCGATGATGCGCGCCGGATCCTGTTCCGACATCAACAGCAGGCCGAATTGATCGCCGGAGAGCCGCGCCAGGGTGTCCTGCGGTTTGAGGATACGCGTCAATCGCCGCGCCAGCGTCAGCAGGATTGAATCGCCGACCGCGATGCCGACGGAATCATTGACCTGCTTGAAGCGATCGAGATCGATCACCATCAGCGTCGGCCGCAGGTTCGGCATGGTTTTGGCGAAATTGGCGACGCCGCCGAGGCGGTCGATGAACAATTTGCGGTTCGGCAGGCCGGTCAGATTGTCATGCACGGAATCGTGCAGCAGGCGTTCCTCGGCGTTCTTGGCTTCGGTGACGTCGGTCAGCGTTCCCACCACGCGTGACACTTCACCGTCGGAGCCGACCACCGGGCGCGCTTTCAGCGCAAACCACATGAAATGGCCGTCGGGCGTGCGCAGCCGGAAATCCTGCACCAGCCGCCCGCGGCGCTGGTCGAGCACGCTGTCGAGCGCGGCCCGAAAACGATCCTGATCGAGCGGATGCAGCACTTCCAGCCATTTGGCGGCGGGGCCTTCCAGCGTGCCGCGTTTGAGGCCGAGCAAAGTCTCGGTCTCCGGGCTGGTGAACACCTTGTCGGCGGAGACGTCCCAGTCCCAGATCAGGTCGCCCGAACCGGTCAGCGCCAGCGCGCGGCGCTCGACGTCGGAGACGATGCCGGTGGTGGCGCCGCCGCCCGCGAAGGCGTGCTGCATGACGGTAAACCCGATCAGCATCACGATCAGCACGAGGCCGCCGAGCAATGCCGGGCCGACGATGTCGTTGGTGACGGAGCCCGCGACCGTCATGCCGGCCGCGATCACCCAGACCACGAGGAGGAACCAGGTCGGGATCAGCAGCACGGCGCGGTCGAAGCCGTGGGTCGAGAGATACACGATCAGCGCGAAGCCCGCGAAGGCGATCAGCACCAGCGACATCCGCGCGATGCCGGAGGCGACCGCGGGATCGAACAGCGCCAGCGCCACCAGCGAGCCAAGAAAGGCCAGCCAGCCGACGGTGATATGGGAATAGCGCACATGCCAGCGGCTGAGATTGAGGTAGGCGAACAGAAACACCAGGAGCGTCGCGGCCAGGATCGCCTCGCCGGCGGCGCGCCAGACGCGCTCGGCATTGTTCGACATGTCGAGCACTTTGCCCCAGAAGCCGAAATCGACGCCGATATAAACAAGAACCGCCCATGCCAGCGCGGCGGCGGCCGGAAACATGATGCTGCCCTTGACCACGAACAGGATGGTCAGCACCAGCGCCAGCAATCCGGAAATGCCGATTACGATGCCCTGGTACAGGGTGAACGAGTTGACCTTGTCCTTGTAGGCGTCGGGCTCCCACAGATAGAGCTGCGGCAGTTTATCGGTGCGCAGTTCCGCGACAAAGGTGATGACGGAGCCGGGATCGAGCGTGACGCGGAAAATGTCTGCGGTCGCGCTCTCCTGGCGTTCCGGACGGTCGCCGGTCGACGGCGTGATGGTCGCGATGCGGGACAGGCCGAGGTCGGGCCACAATAGCCCTGACGACACGATGCGGTAGTGCGGGGCCACGATCAGGCGGTCGAGCTGGTCGTCGGTGTTGTTGGCGAGCGCAAACACCACCCAGTTCTGCCCGCCCTCGCGGGCACGCACCTCGATGCGGCGGACGATGCCGTCGGTGCCGGGCGCGGTGGAGACCTGGATGCGGTCGCTGTCGCTGCGCTGATGGTCGAGCACCGCGGTCAGGTCGATCGCAGGCGCGTCACTGCGGACGCTGACCGCGTCGATCGCCTTTGCCGGTTGCACGGCGGCAAACATCATGAGGCCCAGCGCGAGGGGCGCGAGGCACCTGATCAGACGCAATGTCAGTTCTCCGCGATCAACATCGTTTGCGGGCGGAGCGAGCCGCCCGGTGTCGTCGGATAAATGACATGAAAGCGAAGGAAATCAAAGGCTTTCCGGCCACCTATCGCTCGCGAGCGTTAAACCACCAACACAATTTTGCCAATATGTTCGCTGGTCTCCATCCGCCGGTGCGCATCCGCGGCCTTTTCCAGCGGGAATGTGCTGTCCATCAGGGGCTTGATCCGGCCCTCGCGGAGCAGCGGCATCACCTTGGCCTCGATGGCCGCGACCATCGCCGCCTTGTCCGTATTACTACGGGGCCGCAGCGTTGATCCCGTGTGGTGCAGCCGCTTCACCATCAGCTTGGCGAAGTTGACCGTGGCCTTGGGGCCGCCGAGCAGCGCGATCTGGACGATGCGTCCGTCGATCGCGGCCGCGTCGTAATTGCGTTCGACGTAATCGCCGGCGACCATGTCGAGAATGAGCTCGACGCCCTTGCCCTCTGTTATCGTCTTGCTAGCGGCGACGAAATCTTCGGTCTTGTAATTGATGGCGTGGTCGGCGCCGAGCTTGAGGCAGGCGTCGGCCTTTTCCTTGGATCCGACCGTGACGATCACTTTGGAGCCGAACACCTTGGCAAGCTGGATCGCCATGGTGCCTATTCCTGAAGAGCCGCCATGGATCAACAGCGTCTCGCCTGGCTTCAAGCCGCCGCGCTCGAACACATTGTGCCACACCGTCATCAGCGTTTCTGCCGTGGCGCCGGCCTCGAGCATCGACAGCGCCGGCGGCACCGCCATCGCCTGGGCATCCTGCGCGATGCAATATTGCGCGTAGCCGCCGCCGGCTACCAGCGACATCACCTTGTCGCCGAGCTTGTGTTTGCTGCTGCCGGCGCCGAGCGCCACGACCTCGCCCGCGATCTCGAGGCCGGGCAAATCGCTGGCGCCGGGCGGCGGCGGATAGGCGCCGGATCGCTGCGCCACATCAGGACGGTTGACGCCGGCGGCCTCGACCTTGACCAGGATTTCGCCCGGTCCCGGCACCGGCACCGCGCGGGTTTCGGGCAGCAGGACCTCCGGACCGCCCGGCTTGCTGATGCCGATAACGGTCATTTGCGCGGGCAGTTTTTCCATGATTTGTCCTCGGCTAAACGCTAATATTTTCAGGCATCTGATTAGCCAGCGGCGTTGCGGCTGGCAACCGTTTCAGAGCCTGCCGACCGGAGTAGAACGCATGGCGATCGAGGACGACGACAAGCCGCGCAAGAAAATCACCCACGAGATCGGGCAGGATCTTTCGTTGCTGTCGGTCGAGGAACTGTCTGAGCGGATCGCGCTGATGACTTCGGAAATCGAGCGGCTGCAAGTCGCGATGACCAAAAAGCGCGCGTCCAAGGATGCGGCGAACAGTTTTTTCAAGTCGTGAAGATTCTCCGCCCGTCGTCCCGGCCTTGAGCCGGGACCCATAGCCACCGTCGGTGATTGTGCGGGTGGTATTGGCGGCTCTGCTTTATCGAGAGATCACGCGGTATGGATCCCGGCGTTCGCCGGGACGACGGGTTGAGAAATCGTGCCGCGCTTCGCTTCGCCGGGACGTGGCGTACGATTTGCGCGCCCTCACAACACACTCGGCCAATGGCCGACATGGCAAACAAAAGCTGAAAGAAACCGCTCGTTTACGATCGATTAAGCTTTCTAGCTTATGACTGTGAGTGTCCTGTTTTGGACACCGAGTGGCTCCTGTCCACTCTGTTTGACGCCTCCCTGTTATCAACTTCAAAAGCCGCCGGAAACGGCGGCTCTTTTTTTGGCCGCTGCATTTTGGCGTCTGCGTCACCTCGCTGGAAACCATAATAACGCTTGTCGCTGGACTCCCGCCCGGGAGCGCGCAATGATTTGTTCATCATAAACCGGCGCGTTCGAAAGCCGGCGGGTTTCCAGTTGCGTGAGGCGTTAACTATGTCGGACCGTTCGCAAGGCGAAAGCGCGCTCGTACAGTTCTCCGAGCGGCTGACCAATTCCGCGGCCTTCGGCACCCTGTTCCGCGAAGGCATGGATCTGGTTGAGGAAACCGCGGCCTATCTCGACGGCGCAGGCCGCACCGAGGCCAAGGCGCTCGATCGATCGGTCAGCCTTACTTACGCAACCGAGAGCATGCGCCTGACCACCCGCCTGATGCAATTGGCGTCATGGCTGCTGCTGCATCGCGCCGTGAAGGAAGGCGAGATGACGCTGACCCAGGCCAATCGCGAAAAGACCAAGGTCAAGCTCTCGGCGGCCGATCCCGGCCCGGACGACATGATCGAAAAACTGCCGCCGCAATTGCAGGAGCTGATCGGCCGCTCGATGGCGCTGCAGGCTAAAGTGCGCCGTCTCGACGTCACGATCCATGCGCCGGCCGCCGAGCGCGCCGCGATCGGCAATCCGCTGGTTCCGCAGCTCAACCGTCTCAAGGCGGCCTTCGAGCGCTAAGTTCTCATTTCATCGTCTAAAACAAAAAACGCCTCGGCTCGCGCCGGGGCGTTTTTGTTGTCGTAGGGTGGGCAAAGGCGCCCTTGCGCCGTGCCCACCGTCTTCTCGTCAATGGTGGGCACGCTTACGCTTTGCCCCACCCTACAGGTTCACAATAAAAAACGCCCCCGACCAGGCAGGGGCGTTTTGAAATCTGACCGGAACAGAAGGCCCGAAAGCCCTCAATCTTTCTTGAGGAAGCCCGAGAACTTCTTCTGGAACCGCGAAACACGACCGCCGCGGTCGAGCATCTGCTGGGTGCCGCCGGTCCAGGCCGGGTGCGACTTGGAGTCGATGTCGAGGTTCAGCTTGTCGCCTTCCTTGCCCCAGGTGGAGCGGGTCGGATACTCGGTCCCATCGGTCATGACGACCGTAATCATATGATATTCCGGGTGAATTTCGGCTTTCATGATAGATCCTTCGGCGCGCCGGCGCCCTGTGTTTCCTTGGCAATATACGGATTTGCCGGGTCTATAACGCAGCAGGGCCTGTAAAACAAGCCAAGGATCCTAAAGTCTTGCGCCTAAGCCGGGTATCTCGCGGGCATCTTCCAGACCGCCGATTGCCCGATTTGCCAGCGCTGGCAACGGGGCCTATCTGGAGGTGGCAAAGCGATTGGTTTGGGACCTCATGAGCGCAGTAGAACGGCTTGAAGACCGGCGTAACGACACGGCGCCAGGGCGCGATGGGGCTGCCAGCGAGTCCTCCGTCATCGGAACGGCGGTCGAAGCAGAGGGGGCCGTCGAAGCCGCGCTGACGCCATCGCCGGCCAAACGCAGCGCGCGGCTGCGCCCGCTGTTGGAGCTGGCGCCGTATGTCGCGCGGTATCGTGGTCGCGCTGTTCTCGCCCTGATCTCGCTGACGGTTGCCGCGATCACGACGCTTTTGGTGCCGGTCGCGGCGCGCCGCATGATCGATTTCGGCTTCACGCCCGAGAGCATCGCCAAGATCAACAGCTATTTCAGCGTCATGATCGCGGTGGTCGTGGTGCTCGCCTGCGCCAGCGCGTCGCGATATTACCTGGTCATGACCATCGGCGAGCGCATCGTCGCGGATCTCCGACGCGACGTGTTCGCGCATCTGATCTCGCTGTCGCCGGCCTTCTTCGATTCCGCGCGCAGCGGCGAACTGATCTCGCGGCTGACGGCCGATACCACCCAGATCAAATCCGCAGTCGGCGCTTCCGTATCAATCGCGCTGCGCAATCTGCTGATGTTCATCGGCGCCACCGCGATGATGGTGATCACGAGTCCCAGATTGTCAGGCTTTGTGCTGCTGGCCATTCCCGTGATCGTGCTGCCGCTGGTGGCGTTCGGGCGCTGGGTGCGGCGGCTGTCGCGCAACGCCCAGGATACGCTGGCGGAAGCGACCGCCTATGTGTCGGAACTGGTCGGCGCGATCCGCACCGTGCAGGCCTATACCGGCGAAGCGATGGCCAACAAGCGTTTCGGCGGCGAAGTCGAGCAGGCCTATGACGCCGCCCGCAGTTCGACCGGCGCGCGGTCGGTGCTGACTGCGATCATCATCTTCATCGTCTTTACCAGTGTGGTGCTGATCCTGTGGATCGGATCGCATGATGTGCTGACCGGCACCATCAGCCCGGGCCGGCTCGGCCAGTTTGTATTGTATGCGGCATTCGCCGCGGCCTCGCTCGGCCAGCTCAGCGAAGTCTGGGGCGAAGTCTCGGCCGCATCAGGCGCCTCGGAGCGGCTGTTCGAAATCCTGCGCGTCAAATCGGAGATCACCGCTCCGGCCGCGCCGCGCGCAATGCCGTCGCCGGCGCGCGGCGATGTCAGTTTCGAGAATGTCAGCTTCGCCTATCCGATGCGGCCGCAGGCCATGGTGGTCGACGGCGTGTCGCTGTCGGTGCGCGCGGGCGAGAAGGTCGCGATCGTCGGTCCGTCGGGGGCGGGCAAGAGCACGCTGTTTCATCTGTTGCTGCGGTTTTATGACCCGGCGTCCGGCGTGATTTCGTTTGATGGCGTGCCGATCAAATCGGCCGATCCGCATGAGGTGCGCTCGCGGATCGCGCTGGTGCCGCAGGAATCCGTCGCGTTCGCCGCGACCGCGCGCGAGAACATCCGCTTCGGCCGGCCCGAGGCGACCGATGCCGAAGTCGAGCGCGCCGCCGATCTGGCGCATGCCAGCGAATTCATCCGCCGCCTGCCTCAGGGATTCGAGACGCCGCTCGGCGAGCGCGGCGTCACACTGTCGGGCGGCCAGCGCCAGCGTATCGCGATTGCGCGCGCGATCCTGCGCGACGCGCCGCTGTTGCTGCTGGACGAGGCCACGTCCTCGCTCGATGCCGAATCCGAGACTCTGGTGCAGACCGCGCTGGAAGAATTGATGCGCCACCGCACCACCTTGGTGATCGCGCACCGGCTGGCCACGGTTTTGTCTTGCGACCGGATCATGGTGATGGACCAGGGCCGCATCGTCGAACAAGGCACCCACGCCTCGCTCGTAGCGGCTGGCGGGCTGTATGCGCGGCTGGCGCGGTTGCAGTTCGAGGGGGTTTAGATACCGCTCGTCATACGCGGGCTTGACCCGCGTATCCATCAATCTTCATGAAACGTATTTCGTCGGAGGATGGATTGCCGGGTCAAGCCCGGCAATGACGACTTCGAAAATCTCACCCCTTCCACTCCATCCGCAGCACCGGCCTGCCCGATGTCGGATTGACGTCACCGCCGGCCTGCACAAAACCGTTGCGTTCGTAGAAGCGGATGGCGCGCCCATTATCTGTGTTGACCAGCAACGTGACGTGATCGGGCGACAGCCGCTTGGCCTCGTCGACCAGCGCATTGGCGAGCTCCGAGCCCCAGTTGTCCGGCGCGACCACCAATTGATCGAGATAGCCTGAGGTATCGATGGTCACGAATCCGGTCAGCGTTGTATCCTGCTCGGCCACCACGATATGGGCCTTCGGCACCAGTTCGTCACGCCAGCGATCGCGCCACCAGGTCACGCGCGCGGCGAAATCGATCGCGGGATAGGCCTGCTGCCAGGTCTGCTGCCACAGCGTAATCGCAGCGTCTTCGTCGCCGGGGCGATAGGGACGAAGGTGGAATCCTGCTGCCATTAAAAAGAACCCGTCATGCCCGGGCTTGTCCCGGGCATCCACGTCTTTCTTTGCTGCCGTGAGACAGGACGTGGATGGCCGGGACAAGCCCGGCCATGACGACGTGTTATGTTACATTGTAGCATCAGCCCTCAGCGTTCCGTCAGCTTCAGCTCGATGCGGCGGTTGCGTTTGTAGGCGTCTTCGGTCGCAGCCGTATCGAGCGGCTGGAATTCGGCGAAGCCAGCCGCGACCAGCCGCTGCGCCGGTACGCCAAGCGAGACCAGATACTGCACCACCGAGATCGCGCGCGCCGACGACAGTTCCCAGTTCGACTTGAACAGCGGGCTGTTGATCGGTCGCACGTCGGTATGGCCGTCGACCCGCAGCACCCAGGCGATTTCAGACGGGATCTGCTTGTCGAGGTCGATCAGCGCGCTCGCGAGCTTGTCGAGTTCGGCGCGGCCTTCGGGCAACAACAACGCCTGTCCGGTGTCGAAGAACACTTCGGACTGGAACACGAAGCGGTCGCCGACGATCCGGATGTCCGGCCGGTTGCCGAGGATGGCGCGCAGCCGTCCGAAGAATTCCGAGCGATATCGTGACAATTCCTGCACCCGCTGCGCTAGCGCGACGTTCAGCCGCTGGCCGAGATCGGCGATCCGTCCTTGCAATTCCTTGTCGCGCTTTTCGGACGCGTCGAGCGCTTCTTCAAGGGCGGCGAGCTGGCGGCGCAACGCGCTGATCTGCTGGTTCAAGATCTCGATTTGCGCCAATGCGCGCGACGAGACTTGTTTCTCGGAATCCAGTGCCTTGTTCAACTCGGTGGCGCGGCCGGCGGCGTCGCTGCCGGCGCCGGCGAGGCCGTCATAAAGCCCCTTGATGCGGTCGCGCTCGGCTTCCGCGGAAACCAGGCCGGCCCGCACTTGCGAGAGCTGGTCCGTCAGGTTGAGCTGGCCGAGTTTCTCCAGCGACAGCAGGTCGTTCAGTTCGGCGATCTTGGCGTTGAGCTGCTCCAGCGCCTTGTCCTTGCCGGTGACTTCCTGCGACAGGAAGAATTGCACCACCAGGAACACCGAAAGCAGGAACACGATCGAGAGCACCAGCGTCGACAGCGCGTCGACAAAGCCCGGCCAGTAATTGAATCCGCTCTCATTGCGGCGCGCGCGGGCAAGGGCCATCAGAAAGTCTCCGCTATTTCATGTCCCGGACGCGGTGCAGCGTTCTCACGCTGCTCCGCAGAGCCGGGACCCAGATGTTGCCTCGATGGGCCCCGGCTCTGCAGCGCATCATTTCATGCTGCGCAGCGTCCGGGGCACAATCCTTTTTAGTCGACGCGTTTTCTTCACGCGAACCGGTACCCACTTCGCTTGAAAACGCTTTGTCTAATTCTTCTCAGGCTGGCGCGCGATGCGTTCGAGCAGTTTCTTGATCTCCCGGTTTTGCTCGCCCTGGCCGTCGGCCCATTCGCGGATCATCTGCTGCTCGGTGCGCATATGCGCGACCAGCCCCTGAATGGCTTCGGCGAGATTGGCCATTGCGGCCGTGGTGCCGCGGTTGTTGCCGCCTTCTTCCATGGTGGCGCGCAAGCGTTCGATCGCGTTCTGCAAATCGCCGCTGGCGCCGGCGGCGCTCTCGCCGGAATATTCGCGCACCGTGGTGGCGAGCCAGTCTTCCAGATCCGTGTAGAAGCGATTTTGCGCCTGGCTCGATTGCAGATCGAGAAAGCCGAGGATCAGCGATCCCGCGAGGCCGAACAGCGACGACGAGAACGAAATGCCCATGCCGCCGAGCGGCGCGGCCAAACCTTCCTTGAGGGTGTCGAACAGGGCGCCGGCGTCGCCGCCGACTTTCAACCCGTCGATCACCTTGCCGACCGAGCCCACGGTTTCGATCAGGCCCCAGAACGTGCCGAGCAGGCCAAGAAACACCAGAAGACCGGTCATGTAGCGGGAGATGTCGCGGGCCTCGTCGAGCCTCGTCGCGATGGAATCCAGGAGATGCCGCATGGTCTGCTGCGAGATCGTCATCCGCCCGGTGCGCTCGCCCCCAAGAATAGCCGCCATCGGCGCCAGCAGCGTCGGGTGCCGCGCGATCGCTAAACCTGGATCGGCGATGCGGAAATTGTTGACCCAGGCGACTTCCGGATAGAGCCGGATCACCTGCCGGAAGGCCAAAATCGTCCCGATCAGCAGCACCAGCCCGATCAGCGCGTTGAGCCCGGGATTGGCGAAGAACGCCGTGATGATCTGCTTGTAGAGCACCACCATCAGCAGACCGCACAGCACCAGAAACACCAGCATCCGCACCAGGAAAATCCGCGGCGAGGACAATTTGCTGAGTTCGATCTCCATCGCGGAGCGGGAAGAGGGGCCAGAAGGCATTGCCGGGGTCATCCGTTGCGAGGAGGGCGTTTTCGCCACCAATATGGCACAGCGCGCCCCAGAAAAAAGGCCGGTTAAGGCATGCCGGAGATGAGAAAGGGAACTTCCACCTGAAACCGGGCTTAGACTCCCACGTATTTTTATAAATCTTTGGCGTCTCAGCCTCTTAACGGGAATTTCGGATGGTTTTGTACCTTTGGGCGCTTGCGGCGATCGCGCTCTCGCTATCGGTGCTGATGGCGGGTGCGTGGGTGGTACAGCAGCGCACCGGCAATTCCGGCTGGGTCGATACGATCTGGACCTTCTCGGTCGGGCTGGTCGGCGCCGCCAGTGCGCTGTGGCCCGTGGCAGGTGCGGCCCCGAACGCGCGGCAATGGCTGGTGGCGGCTTTGGTGGCGATCTGGTCGCTCCGGCTTGGCCTCCACATCGCGGTGCGCACGTCAGGGATTACTGACGATCCGCGCTATGCGGCCTTCGCCAAAGAATGGGGCGTTGATTCCCCGCGCAAGATGTTCTTATTTCTCCAAAATCAGGGCTTCGGCTCGATCCCGCTGGTGTTTTCGATTTTTGTCGCGGCGCGTTTTCCTTCTGATGTGCTGCGACCGCAGGATTATTTCGGGGTATTGATCCTGTTTGCGGGCATCGCCGGCGAGGCGCTGGCCGATGCGCAGCTCAAGCGCTTTCGTCTTGACCCCGCCAACAAGGGCCGGGTCTGCGACATCGGCCTGTGGCGCTGGTCGCGCCATCCCAATTATTTCTTCGAATGGTTCGGCTGGCTGGCCTATCCGGTGATCGCGCTGTCACCGGATTACGTCTGGGGCTGGGCGACCTTGCTCGCGCCGGCCTTCATGTACTGGATCCTGGTGCATGTCACCGGCATCCCGCCGCTGGAAGAGCAGATGCTGCGCTCACGGGGCGAGCGCTACCGCGACTATCAAGCGCGCACCAGCATGTTCTTTCCATTGCCGCCGCAAACGCCAAAGGGAGTGGTGACATGAGCCTCGTTTCCTCCGTGATCGGCACCGCCGAGCGGGTGCCGCTGCCCGATCTCGTGATTCGTGCTGCGATCCAGCGGCTGTGCTCGCGCACCGCGACGCGGCTGGCGCGCGGCAATGCCGAAAGCGATGCAGTGTTCGCCGACGAGATGGCCGCCCGCGCGATCGCCGAATATACCGACGAGGCCAATGCGCAGCACTACGAGGTGCCGGCGGCGTTCTTTGCGCTGACGCTCGGGCCGAACCGCAAATATTCGTCGTGCTTTTACAAGGATCCGAGTTCGACGCTGCAGGAGGCCGAGGAGGAAGCGCTGCGCCAGACCGTCGCGCATGCGGACCTCGCCGACGGGCAGTCAATCCTAGAACTCGGCTGCGGCTGGGGCTCGCTGTCGCTGTGGATGGCGAGGCAATTTCGAAACGCCGAGATCACCGTGGTATCGAATTCGCATTCGCAGCGCGAACACATCGAACGTCAGGCCGCCTCGCGCGGCTTGAAAAACCTTCGCGTCATCACGGCGGACATGAACGTGTTCGAACCCGATCGGCAATTCGACCGCATCGTGTCGGTCGAGATGTTCGAGCACATGATGAACTGGCGCGAATTGATGACGCGGGTGAGATCATGGCTGGCGCCGGACGGCCGCTTCTTCATGCATATCTTCACCCATCGCGCCGGTGCCTATCTGTTCGATCGCGCCGACGGCGAGGACTGGATCGCGCAGCATTTCTTCACCGGCGGGGTGATGCCGAGCCATCATCTGATCCGGCAATATGCCGATTTGTTCGAGGTCGAAAAAGAGTGGCGCTGGAGCGGCATCCATTATCAGCGCACCGCGCTTAACTGGCTCGCAAACTTCGATGCGCATCGCGACGAGATCGAAGGCATCCTGCGTCCGGTCTATGGCAACGATACCGGCGTATGGATGCGCCGCTGGCGCTGGTTCTTCCTCGCCACCGCCGGGCTGTTCGGTTATGCCGACGGCAGCGAATGGGGTGTTAGTCATTACCGGATGAAGGCGGGTTAAGACTAACTCCCGCAACCCGCGGCGTTCCCCGGATGCTGCGCAGCGCCATAAGCGCGTTCACGCGCGTCTTCGACACGCTATGGCGGTGCGCTGCTGATACGGGGTCCACAACGAACAAGGTCCCGGCTCTGCGGAGCAGCGCCCAAGAGCGCTGCACCGCGTCCGGGACACGCGTTGCTACTTCCCCAGCGGCTTTAAAATCTTCACCAGCTCGCCATGGACGAATTCATTGCCGCAGATCAGGTGGCCGGTCTTGAGCGGGTCGTCATTGCCCTCAAAGCCGCTGACGGTGCCGCCGGCTTCGCGGATCATGATCTGTCCCGCCGCCATGTCCCAGGGTTGCAGATTGCGTTCCCAATACCCGTCGAGGCGACCGGCGGCGACGAAAGCCATGTCGAGCGAGGCGGCGCCGAATCTGCGCAGGCCGGCGACCTTGTTCTGGATCGCGGTCATTTCCAGCCGTGACAATTCATGGTCGCCGCGGCCGATATGCGGCAGCCCGCAGGCCACCACGCATTCGTCGAGCCTGCGCCGGCCGGCGACGCGCAGCCGCTGGTCGTTGAGGAAGGCGCCTTTGCCGCGCTCGGCGATGTAAAGTTCGTCATTGGCCGGGTTGTAGATCAGGCCCGCGATGATGACGCCCTCGCGTTGCAGTCCGATCGAGATCGCGAATTGCGGAATGCCGTGCAGGAAATTGGTGGTGCCGTCGAGCGGGTCGACGATCCAGGTGTGGCTCTTGTCGGCGCCCTCGCGGGTGCCGCCTTCCTCACCGATGAAGCCGTAGCCGGGCCGTGCCTTGGTCAGGTCCTCATAGAGCATCTCCTCGGCGCGCCGGTCCGCCATGGTGACGAAATTGGCGGGGCCTTTCAGCGACACCTGAAGGTGCTCGATCTCGCCGAGGTCGCGCTTGAGGCTGCGGCCGGCGCGGCGCGCGGCCTTGAGCATGACGTTGATAAGGGCTGAATGCAGCATGATCCCGGCTTGTGATTGAGGTTTCGAGGGTAGGCAAAGCGAGGGTTACGGAACCCGGGCGTTAGCCTTGGACTGGGTGCCCTGCGGTTGCGGTGGCGTCAAGGCGGATCCTTTGACGCCGAGCCATAGGCGCGCGCCCGCCTCGGCCTTGGCGCGATCCTCGGGGCTTATTCTGGACATGGCGTCGTCAAGCTCGGGATCGCCCTTGCCGGAGGTTTTGGCGACAAGGTGCCATTTAAAACCCTCGACCTTGTCCATCGGCACCCCCGCGCCGCTCACCAGCACCCGCGCCAGGCGGTTCTGGGCGATCGCGCTGCCTTGCCGGGATGCCTTGTTGAGCAGGGCCACCGCGGCGGCTTCGTTCTTCGGCGTCCCGGTGCCGTTGTAGAGCGCGATGGCGTACTCGACCTCGGCGTCGACATTGTTGGCGAGCGAGGCCGCCTGTAGCAGCCGGACCGACTTTTCGATGTCTTTCGCCACACCGGTGCCCTCCTTGTAGAAGGTCGCGAGTGCGTATTGCGCTTCCGGGTTCCCTGCGTCGGCGGCGATGCGCAGCAATTCAGCCGAGCGCCGCAGGTCCTGCGGCAGCGTCTGGCCGTCCAGATAAAGCAGCGCGAGATTATACGCCGCCTTGGGATTGCCGAGCTTGGCCGAGGACGCCATCAATTTCACGGCTTCCTCGCGGTTAACCGGACCGCCCCGGCCGCCGAGCCGCATCATCGCCAGCGCGAACATGCCTTCGCGGTCGCCGCCGTCGGCGGCGCGCTTGTACCATTCGGCCGCCTTCGCATAATCGCGCTTGACGCCGAGCGCATTGGCGGAGAGCTCGCCCAGCATGGTCATCGCCTTGGGATCGCCGGTTTGCTCGACGCGTTTGGTCGCAAGCTCGTAGGCGGTCTTGTAGAGGCCGCGCTGATAGGCGCCGAACACCAGATCGACATTGGGATCGTCGGGCACCGGCGCGGGTATGACGGTCGCGGTCGGCGTCGGTGTTGCGGGTTTTGCGGGCGCCGCGGCTTTCTCCGCAGGTTTCTTGGCGACCGGCTTTGGTTTCGGCTTGGCAGCCGGCTTGTTTACCTCTGGCGGTGGAGTTTGCGCGGGGGGCGTCAGCGACAGTTGTGCCATCGCGTTTGCCGTCAGCATCAGCAAGCTTGCGAGGATCGCGATCGGACGCAGGATTTTCATGCCCGGCGTCATCCTTGCCCGGCGGTGGCTTGTTCGGCCGTAGCTTTGGCATGGGCCTGTTGAATGGTCTGCCCGACCTCCTTCAGCGCCACAGCGGCGCCGCGCACATCGTTCCAGATGAAATCGCCGACCAGAACGAAATCCGCCCCGGCCGCGGCGAATTCGCGGGCTTCTTCCAGCGACACCGCAAAGCCCACGCAAGGCGGCTCGAACAATTCGGCCCACCATTCCAGCCGCTCGGCGATCGCGTCGATCGACGGCCGTTGCTGTTTCGCGTCGGGCTCGCCGAACAGCACGTAGTCCGCGCCGGCTTCGCCTGCGGCCATCGAATCGTGCCGCGTGGCGAGGCCGCCGACCCCGGCGATGCGATCGGGTTTTAGCGTCGGCATCGCATCTTCCATCGCCGCGATGCCGGTCAGATGGGCGCCATCGGCGCCGCCGCGCGCGACCAGTTCGACGTTGCCCTCGATCAGCAGCGCGGCGCCCTGGTCCTGGACCGCGGGCGCCAGCGTCTTGATGCGCGAGATCATGGTGCGCTGGTCGGTCGGCTTCAGCCGCAACAACACCGCCGCGACATCGGCCTGCGTGAGCAGGCCTGGGAAGCTCGCGAGCAGGGATTGGGGATCGTCAACTTCAGGCGTCGCGAGATAGAGACGCGGCACCGGGCGCGGCGGGGCGGGTTTCGTGGCCAAGTCTATCTAGCCTTCTTCATCTATGTCGCCTTTGTTTCGAGATCGGCATTCCACTCGCCCTTGCTCGCGAGCGAATTCATTCGCGCGCGATGGGTGAAGGCCCGCTGACCCGCGGCGACGTTTTCGGGCTTGCCCGACCATGCCTTTTGCGGCGCCGCTTGCAGCGCGCGGCCATAGGAAAAGGTGAGGGGCCATGGCAGGCCGCCGATCTTGTTCATCGCGTCGAGATGCGCGGTCGCGTCTTGATCGGACTGGCCGCCGGACAGGAAGGCGATGCCGGGAACCACGGCGGGGACGCAGGTTTTCAGGAGTCGGATGGTTTTCTCGGCGACCTCGCCAACGGAGGCCTGTTTGGGGCTCTTCTTGCCCGAAATGACCATGTTCGGTTTCAGGATCATGCCCTCCAGCGCGACGCGCTGGATCCGCAATTCATGAAAGGTCTTGTTGAGTACGCGCTGGGTCACGGCGTAACAGCGATCGATGTCGTGATCGCCGTCCATCAGTACTTCCGGCTCCACAATGGGGACGATCTGCGCGGCCTGGCACAACGCCGCATAACGCGCCAGCGCATGGGCGTTGACGTGGATCGCGGTCCTTGAGGGGATGTCCTCGCCGCTGATATCGATCACCGCGCGCCATTTGGCGAAGCGCGCACCTTGCGCGTAATATTTTTCCAGCCGGCCGGCGAGCTTGTCGAGGCCGATGGTGATTAGTTCACCGGGGCTGTTCGCAAGTGCCTGCGTGCCCTCATCGACCTTGATGCCGGGGATCGCGCCGGATTGTTCGATCAGCTTGACCAGCGGCGTGCCGTCGGAGGCGTTCTGCCAGATGGTTTCGTCATAGAGAATGACGCCGGAGATGCATTGCGACATCGCCTCGCTGGAGCGGAACAGCATCTCGCGATAATCGCGGCGGGATTCTTCGGTCGAAACCACATTGATGTCGTCGAAACGCTTCTTGATGGTGCCGGAGGATTCGTCGGCGGCGAGCAGGCCCTTGCCCGGCGCCACCATCGCCAGAGCGACCTTGTTGAGATCGGCGAGATTCATCGATGCCTTCTCCAGAGCGCGATATCCCTACAGGATTCTTGCAAGATCCCTGCAAGCCAAAATAGACGGTTCTCGGGCAATTCCCAAGAAAGTCTCGAGAAATTCTGGAGAAACTATGGAGGAACTTCAGTCCGGGAGGCAGGCGCCTATGCGACTTTCGGATCAAGCTCGCCCTTGACGTAGCGCTTGGCCATCTCGGCGGTGGTCAGCACCTTCTTGATCTTGCTGGCCTGCCCCGCGGTGTTGAATTCCTGCAGCCGTTGCTTGCACAGTCTGGCCATCGCTTCCATCGCGGGCTTGAGATATTTGCGCGGATCGAATTCTTCCGGATTGTCGTGCAGCACCTTGCGGATCTGGCCGGTCATCGCCATCCGGTTGTCGGTGTCGATGTTGATCTTGCGCACACCGTTCTTGATGCCGCGCTGGATCTCGGAAACCGGCACGCCCCAGGTCGCTTTCATCTTGCCGCCATTGGCGTTGATGATGTCCTGCAGGTCCTGCGGCACCGAAGACGAGCCATGCATCACCAGATGCGTGTTGGGCAGCTTGCGGTGGATTTCCTCGATCACGTTCATGGCGAGAATGTCGCCGTCCGGCTTGCGGGTGAATTTGTAGGCGCCGTGCGAGGTGCCCATCGCGATCGCCAGTGCATCGACCCTGGTCTCCTTGACGAACTTCACGGCCTCGTCGGGATTCGTGAGGAGTTGGTCGTGGGAGAGCTTGCCCTCGGCGCCATGGCCGTCTTCCTTGTCGCCCATGCCGGTCTCAAGCGAGCCCAGCACGCCGAGTTCGCCCTCGACCGAAATGCCGCCGAGATGGGCCATGTCGGTCACGGTCTTGGTGACGCCGACATTGTAGTCCCAGTCGGCCGCGGTCTTGCCGTCGGCCTTCAGCGAGCCGTCCATCATGACAGAGGTAAAGCCGGCCTGGATCGCGGTCATGCAGGTGTCGGGACCGTTGCCGTGATCGAGATGCACACAGACCGGAATCTGCGGATAGATTTCGGTGACCGCATCCATCATGTGCTTGAGCATGATGTCGTTGGCATAGGTCCGGGCGCCGCGCGAGGCCTGGATGATCACGGGCGCATCGAGCGTGGAGGCGGCCTCCATGATGGCCAGCGCCTGCTCCATATTGTTGATGTTGAAGGCCGGCACGCCGTAATCGTGCTCCGCCGCGTGGTCGAGCAATTGACGCAACGTGATCCGAGCCATCTGTCCTGTTCTCCGCGTTAGGGCCTCAATGCCCGATCGATCTTGGTCTCTCTAATTGAGCATGATCTTTTCGGAAAACCGGGTCCCACTTTTCCGGATCATGCTCTAGCGTATCCTTAAAACCTCGACCCCGGGCAATGGTTTCCCTTCCATCCATTCGAGAAACGCGCCGCCCGCTGTCGAAACATAGCTGAAATCGCCGGCCACACCTGCCTGATTTAGCGCCGCTACCGTATCGCCGCCGCCGGCGACCGAAATCAGCTTTTTGGCTTTGGTCCGTTCGGCGGCATGCCGGGCTGCTACCATGGTGCCGCGGTCGAAGGGGGTCATCTCGAAGGCACCGAGCGGGCCGTTCCAGACCAAGGTCGCGGCATCGTCGATCGCGGCATGAATCCGCGCCACTGACTGCGGCCCGACATCGAGGATCATGCCGTCGGCCGGGATCGCGTCGAGGCCGTAGGCGTGGGAAGGGGCATTGGCGGCAAATTGAAACGCCACCACGGCGTCGACCGGCAGGATGATCGCGCAATTGGCGGCTTCCGCCTTGTCGATGATCCGCAGCGCCGTTGCAGCCAGGTCTTTCTCCGCCAGTGATTTGCCGATGCCGACGCCCTGCGCATGCAGGAACGTGTTGGCCATGCCGCCGCCGATCACCAGCGCGTCGACTTTGCTGACGAGGTTTTCCAGAAGATCGATCTTGGTCGAGACCTTGGCGCCGCCGATGATCGCAATCACCGGCTTGGTCGGGGCTTCCAGCGCCTTGCCGAGCGCGTCGAGTTCGGCCTGCATGGTGCGTCCGGCATAGGCCGGCAAGATGTGGCCGAGGCCCTCGGTCGAGGCATGGGCGCGGTGCGCCGCCGAAAACGCGTCATTGACCCAGATGTCGCCGAGTTTTGCCAGTTCAGCGGCGAAGGCGGGATCGTTCTTCTCTTCTTCCTTGTGGAAGCGGGTGTTCTCAAGGCACAGGATGTCGCCATCCTTCATCGCGGCGACGGCCTTGGCCGCGACCTCGCCGATGCATTCCTCGGCAAACGCGACCGGCTTCTTGATCACCTGCGCCAGCGCGGCCGCGACGGGTTTGAGCGAATCCTTGGCATCGCGCCCCTTGGGGCGGCCGAAATGCGCGAGCAGGATGACCTTGCCGCCCTTGCCGGAAATCTCGGTGATGGTTGGAGCGATACGTTCGAGCCGCGTCGCGTCGCTGACGTGGCCATTGTCCATGGGCACGTTGAGGTCGACGCGCAGCAAGACGCGTTTGCCTTTGACGTCGACGTCATCGAGGGTGCGGAATTTCGTCATGTTGCGTTTCTCGCGTCATGGCCGGCATAGTCGTCCGAAGGACGGCGTCGCTTCTGCTCGCCTATGTCCCGGCCATCCACGTCTTCGCGATGAGGCAGGGCAAGAGACGTGGATGCCCGGCACAAGGCCGGGCATGACGATAAGTCCTAGAGCAGCTTCCCCATCGCCACGGCGGTGTCCGCCATGCGGTTGGAAAAACCCCATTCATTGTCGTACCAGGACATCACGCGCACCAGCGTGCCGTTCTGCACCTTGGTCTGGTCCATGTGGAAGGTGGACGAGTGCGGGTCGTGGTTGAAGTCGATCGAGACGTTGGGTGCATCGGTGTAGCCCAGCACGCCCTTGAGCTGCTGTTCGCTGGCGCGCTTCATCGCCTCGTTGATTTCTTCCTTGGTGGTCTTGCGCGATGCCACGATCTTGAGATCGATCACCGAGACGTTCGGGCAGGGCACCCGGATCGAAACGCCGTCGAGCTTGCCCAGCAGTTCCGGCAGCACCAGACCGATCGCCTTGGCGGCGCCGGTGGAGGTCGGGATCATCGACATCGCCGCGGCACGGCCGCGGTAGAGATCGCTGTGCAGGGTGTCCAGCGTCGGCTGGTCGCCCGTGTAAGCGTGGATCGTGGTCATGAAACCCGTCTCGATGCCGACGGTGTCGTTGAGCACCTTTGCGACCGGGGCTAAGCAGTTGGTGGTGCACGACCCGTTGGAGACCACGAGATGATCTTTGGTCAGCTTGTCGTGGTTGACGCCGAACACGATGGTCGCGTCGGCTCCGTCAGAGGGTGCGGAAACGAGCACGCGCTTGGCGCCGGCGGTGAGATGCGCGGAGGCCTTGGCCTTGGCTGAGAAGATACCGGTGCATTCCAGCGCGATGTCGATGCCGAGGTCTTTCCAGGGCAGGGTGTTGGGATCGCGGACGGAAGTGACTTTGATCTTGCCGTTGCCGAGGCTGATCGTATCGCCGTCGACGGTCACGGTGCCGGGGAAACGGCCGTGCACGGAATCGAAGCGCAACAGATGGGCATTGGTCTCGACCGGGCCGAGATCGTTGATGGCGACGACTTCGATGTCGGTGCGCTTGGCCTCGTAAATCGCCCGCAACACGTTGCGGCCGATGCGGCCAAACCCGTTAATCGCGACCCGGACTGCCATATCCTTCTCCCTAAAAGCTGTTGCCATCCCCGCAGGAAGTGCTTCCCACGGAGATTCTGACTGCGGATCGCCCGGTTCGGCCGGACGAGAACGGAAAATGTAACCCTTACCTAGTCCCTTTTCCGGGCAATCTCAACCGTTAGCCCAGACGCTTCAGGGCTGCGCTAACCGCGGCCTCGGCGGTAATGCCGAAATGCTTGTAAAGGTCCTTGGCCGGAGCGCTGGCGCCAAAACCATGCATGCCGATAAATTCGCCATCATGGCCGATCACGGCATCCCAGCCCCAGCGTACCGCGGCCTCGATCGCGATCTTGACCGGGGCATTGCCGATGATGGCCTTCTGTTTGTCGGCGGGTTGCGCCAGCAACAGTTCGAGCGCGGGCACGGAAACCACCCGCGTCGCAATGCCGCGCTCCGCAAGCTGCTTCTGCGCCGCGACCGCGATCTCGACTTCGGACCCGGATGCGAATAGCGACACCTTGGCCTCGCCCTGCGCGGCGACCAATTCATAGCCGCCATGGCTGCAGGGATTGTCCTGAGGAGTCGAGGTGCGCAATTGCGGCAGGTTCTGACGGCTCAGCGCCAACACCGTCGGCCCGTCGATACGGTTGAGCGCGAGTTCCCAGCATTCGGTGACTTCGACCGCGTCGCAGGGACGGAACACCCGCATGTTGGGAATGGCGCGCAGCGCCGAGAGATGTTCGACCGGCTGATGGGTCGGGCCGTCTTCGCCAAGCCCGATCGAATCGTGGGTCATCACATAGACCACGCCGGCGCCCATCAGGGCGGCGAGCCGCATCGCCGGACGGGCGTAATCCGTAAACGTCAGGAAGGTCGCGCCATTGGGCGCGAAGCCGCCATGCAGGAAGATGCCGTTCATGGCCGCGGCCATGCCGTGCTCGCGGATGCCGTAATGGACGAAGCGGCCCTTCGGCGTCTTGGCCGAGAAGCCTGTCGCGGTCTTGGCCTTGTTGTTGTTGGAGCCGGTGAGATCGGCCGAGCCGGCCAGGAATTCCATCGGCATCGCCAGAGCGATGGCGTCGATCAGCGACTCCGACGATTTGCGGGTCGCGATGTTTTGCGGCGTTTCCAAGAGCATCTTCTTGTGCGCCTTGATCGCCTTTGCCAGCGAGGCGGGGCGCTCATGCCGCAGGCGGCGGTCGAATTCGGCGCGCTTGCGGGTGGACAAGGTCGCCATCCGCGCTTCCCATTCCTTGCGGGCCGGGACGCTGCGGCTGCCGGCTTCGCGCCAGGCTTTCAGGACATCATCGGGCACCGAGAACGGCTCCAGCGAAATGCCGAGCTTTTCCTTGGCGCCCTTGAGCTCTTCGGCGCCGAGCGCCTCGCCGTGGGCCTTGTTGGTGCCGGCCTTGGTCGGTGCACCGAAGCCGATCGTGGTCTTGCAGGCGATCAGCGTCGGCTTGCTGGATTTCTGCGCGCGGGTGATCGCCGCGGCGATCGCATTTTGATCGTGACCGTCGATGCGCTCAGCCGCCCAGCCGGCGGACTTGAAGCGCTTGATCTGGTCGACCGAGTCGGAGATCGAGGTCGGGCCATCGATCGAGATGCCGTTGTCGTCATACAGCACGATCATCTTGTTGAGCTTCCAGTGCCCGGCCAGCGCGATCGCTTCCTGCGAGACGCCTTCCATCAGGTCGCCGTCCGAACACAGCACGTAAGTATGATGGTCGACGGCCTTCTTGCCGAACTCAGCCGCGAGCATCTTCTCGGCCACCGCGAAGCCGACCGCGGTCGCGATGCCCTGGCCGAGCGGGCCTGTTGTGGTCTCGATGCCCTTGGTGTGGAAATTCTCGGGGTGTCCCGGGGTCAGCGATCCCAGCTGGCGGAAATGCTTGAGCTGGTCGAGCGTCATGTCGACATTGCCGGTGAGATAGAGCACCGCATACAGCAGCATCGAGCCGTGGCCAGCCGAAAGAATAAAACGGTCGCGGTCCGGCCATTTCGGATCGGCCGCATCGAATTTCAGGAATTGCGTAAACAAGACGGTCGCCATGTCGGCGGCGCCCATCGGCAGTCCGGGATGGCCCGATTTGGCCTTCTCGACGGCATCCATCGACAGCCCGCGAATTGCGTTGGCCATCCGGTTGTGATCGACATTCGCCATGATGAAAATCCGTCTGAAATGAGATGTTTGAAGACGACCCGTCGGTCGTGCGAAGGGCCCCGGCAAGCCTGCTGGCCGAGCCAAGGGGGAGCAGAAAGGCAGGGCTGGATAGCATCTGTATTCCCGGAGTCCAAGGCAGGGCAACGCCTTGCGGGGCTGAAAAGTTGCTTTGCGGTGCATAGTTCGCCAGCGGCGTTGCGCTGGCCTCGCTTGCCACGTAAATTTCGCCGCCTAAGCGCTTGCCGAACCGCGGATTTTGCCGTGCGTGCGGCCCGGTTGAGGGTGCCTGAATCTGCCATGAGCGATCGTCCTGCCAACGGTTCGGGCTATCCCGAACCAACCTCCGTCGACATCGACGCTGCGACGCGGCGGCTGATGGCGGCGCTCGACGCGCTGGAAAGTTCGGTCGAACGGCGGCGCGAGGCCGACCGCGACGAGAACGAATTGGCGACGCGAATCCAGGCGCTCGGCACGGACCGGTCGCGGCTTGCCGACGAACTCGACGGGTCCCTAGTGAAATCGCGCAAGCTCGAGCGCGCCAATCGCGAGATCGCCGAGCGGCTGGACGCGGCGATCGGCACGATACGTTCGGTGCTCGATGCGGGAGAGACCTCATGAGCCACATCAATGTCACCATCAACGGCCGGCAATACCGGATGGCCTGCGAGGAGGGCCAGGAGACGCGGCTGCTGCGGCTCGCCGAGAGCCTGGAATCGCGGGTTGAAAGCCTGCGCGGGAAGTTCGGCGAGATCGGCGATGCGCGCCTGACCGTGATGGCGGCGCTGACGGCGTGCGATGAATTGTTCGACGCCAACAGCCGCATCCGTATGCTCGAAGAAGAACTCGACGCGCTGCGCAACGTCCGCGTGGTCGCCGCCGATCGTGCCCGCGCGACCCAGGTTGCGGTGGCCAACGCGCTGAACTCGGCCGCCGAGCGGATCGAAAAGACCACGCAGATCCTCAACCGCACCATCGGCGGCGGCGTCGCGATCGGGTACGCAGTTGCTTTCCTTCTTGCGAGGAGCGTAGCGACGAAGCAATCCACTCCTGCCCCTGGAGCGGGGAGAGGGTAAGAAAGGCTGTGGCTGGTCCGGGCCATAATCCCCCTTACCGCTGGCGGTTTGGGGCCAGCGTGGTTACATTGGCCCTGCGAAGCTGCGTCGCGCGTCAGGAGCCATATATCCCCGGGGCCTTATCGATCCTTCAGGGAACTGTCCCTGGCCAGGTCCGTGGACTTGGCCACATGGTGCCCACCTACTTTCGTAGGGAACTCCGGGATCGAGCGCTCCAACGGCCATCGCGGCTTCGCACTTTTTCTTCTTAAAATGTTCTCTATCGTCATGGCCGGGCTTGTCCCGGCCATCCACGCCTTTAGCATGCGTGCGACTGAAAGACGTGGATGCCCGGGACATAGGCGAGCGGGAGCGACGCCGTCCTTCAGACGGCTATGCCCGGGCATGACGGTGGTGAAGGTCGAATTCCTTGAATTCCTCCGGCCCAACAAAATCCGACCTCCGCACCGCCGCGCTGGCGGCGCGGGAGGCGTTAAGTCCTGAGCAGCGCACGGCCGCCGCACAGGCGCTTGCTGCGCGCGGGCTGCCGCTTGAAATCGCCCCCGGCACGATTGTTTCCGGATATTCGCCAATCCGCGGCGAATTCGACCCGGTGCCGCTGATGCGAAAACTGGCTGAGCGGGGCGCGCAACTGGCGCTGCCGGCGGTGATGGCGCGCGGCAAGTCGCTGGCGTTTCGGGCCTGGTCTCCGAGCGACCGGCTGATGCTGGGGCCGCTCGGCATTCTCGAGCCGTCGCCGGCGGCGACCGAGCTGATCCCCGATATCATGCTGGTGCCGCTGGCGGCGTTCGACCGGCTCGGCCACCGCATCGGCTACGGCGCGGGGCATTACGACTTCACTTTGGCGCATTTGCGTAAAGTAAAGCCGATCACGGCCATCGGGCTGGCGTTTGCCGCGCAGGAAATCGAGGCCGTGCCGGCACTGTCCCACGACGTGGCGCTGGATTATGTGCTAACGGAAGCGCAAGCGTTCGATTTCCGGAGTTGATGACTTGCGCATTCTTTTCGTCGGTGACGTGGTCGGCAAGGCCGGCCGCACCGCTATCTCGGAACATTTGCCCGGCATGATCCGCGACTGGGCGCTCGATCTGGTCGTGGTCAATGGCGAGAACGCCGCGGGCGGATTCGGCATCACCGAGACCATCTACCAGGAATTCATCGACGCCGGCGCCGATGCCGTCACGCTCGGCAATCACGCCTGGGACCAGCGCGAGGCGCTGGTGTTCATCGAGCGCGCGCCGCGGCTGGTTCGCCCGGCGAATTTTCCGCGCGGCACGCCCGGGCGGGGCGCGGCGCTCGTCGATACCAAGCGCGGCCAGCGCGCGCTGGTGGTCAACGCGATCGGCCGCGTCTTCATGACGCCGTTCGACGACCCGTTCAAGGTCCTCAACCGCGAACTCGATGCCTGTCCGCTGGGCACGGCGGCCGACGCCATCGTGGTCGATTTCCACGCCGAGGCGTCGAGCGAGAAACAAGGCATCGGGTTCTTCTGCGACGGCCGCGCCAGCCTCGTGGTTGGAACCCATACTCATGTGCCGACCGCCGATCATCAAATTCTGTCCGGCGGAACTGCCTACATGACCGATGCCGGCATGACCGGCGATTACGATTCGATCATCGGCATGCAGAAGGAAGAGCCGCTGCGGCGCTTCACCTCGGGCATTCCGTCGGGACGGTTTGAGCCGGCCTATGGTACGGCGACGCTGAGCGGTGTCGCGGTCGAGACCGACGACGCGACCGGGCTGGCGCTGCGGGTCGCGCCGGTGCGGATCGGTGGACGGCTGGAACCGGCACTCCCGGGGTTTTGGGTGGGTTAGGCTCACTTGTTACAACTGAACAGTTGTATGTCGTCCAACATTTTCTGATATTCCGGACGGCGCATTGGGATTTAGGGACTCAGGCTTGACCGACGATCGCTTCGAACGACGACTGGCGGCGGTAGTGGCGGCGGATATTCCCGACTACGGCCGCCTGATGGCTGCCGACACCGAGGGCGTATGGGCGCGGCTGAAGGCGCTGCGCAAGGACTTCATCGATCCGACCATCGCCGCGCATCGCGGGCGCATCGTCAAGGCCACCGGCGACGGCATGCTGCTCGAATTCGCCAGCACGATCGATGCCGCGCGCGGCGCGATCGAGTTCCAGCGCGGCATTGCGGCGCAGAACGCTGAAATTTCGCCGAACCTGCGCATCGAGTTCCGGATCGGCCTGCATGTCGGCGATATCATCGTCGATGAAAACGATATTTTCGGCGAAAGCGTCAACGCCGCGGTGCGCCTTGAAGGCCTCGCCGAGCCCGGCGGGGTTTGCATCTCCGATGATGCATACCGGCAGATTCGCGGCAGGGTCGAGATATCCTGCGACGATTTGGGCCGGCCGGCGCTCAAGAACATCGCCGAGCCGATGCGGGTGTGGCGGATGCGGCTCGATGGCAGTGCCGCGCCGGCATCACCGGCCAACGCGTTCGCGCCGTCGGCGATGCCCGTTCTGGAACTGCCCGACAAGCCCTCGATCGCCGTGTTGCCGTTCCAGAACATGAGCACCGATCCCGAGCAGGAATATTTCGCCGACGGTCTGGTGGATGACATCATCATCGCGCTGTCGCGCTTCACCTCGCTGTTCGTGATCGCGCGCAATTCGGCGTTCACCTACAAGGGACGGTCGGTCGAGATCAAACAGATCGGGCGTGAGCTTGGCGTTCGCTATGTGCTGGAAGGCAGCGTGCGAAAGGCCGGCGCGCGGCTGCGGATCACGGGGCAACTCGTCGATTGTTCGACCGGCTATCATCTGTGGGCCGAGCGGTTCGATGGAGCGCTCGAACAGGTGTTCGAACTGCAGGACCAGGTCGCCTCTGGAGTCGCGGGGGTCATCGATCCCCTGCTGCTGGATACCGAAATCAAGCGCGTGGCCAACCGCCCGACCGCCGATATGACGGCCTACAGCCTCTATCTGCGCGCACTACCCTTGATCCGCGCCTGGGCGCGCGAGCCGAACCAGGAGGCCATCGCGCTGCTGCAGCAGGCGATCGCGCGCGACCCGAATTACGGGCTGGCGATTGCCTCGCTGGCGCTATGCCATTCGCAGAATTTCGCCAGCGGATGGGGGGACGCCGCCGCGGTCGAGAGCGAGCGCGGCACCACGCTGGCGCGCCGCGCGCTCGATACGGCCCCCGGCGATTCCGTCACGGTATTGATGGCGGTTGGCGCCTTGCTCAATCTCGGCAGCGAGGCCAATGCGCTGAAGGGATTGGT
Organism: uncultured Alphaproteobacteria bacterium; assembly: GCA_963790595.1. Taxonomy (GTDB): domain Bacteria; phylum Pseudomonadota; class Alphaproteobacteria; order Rhizobiales; family Xanthobacteraceae; genus Bradyrhizobium. The sequence continues at coordinate 463,235 of CAWBPE010000003.1, forward strand.
CGATAGGGCGCTGGCGCATAACCCGAGCCACGCTTACGGCTGGCTGTGGAGCGGCTGGGTGCGGGCGGCCGCCGGTGAATCCGATCTGGCGATCGAGCATTTCGACAAATCGATGCGGCTCGACCCGCGCTCGACGCGGCGGGCGTTTCATCTGACCGGCATCGGCGTCTGCCATTTCTTCCAGCGGCGCTTCGACAAGGCCGCGGCGATCCTGGATGAGTCGTTTCGCGAGCTGCCGACCTATCCGCTGACGATGTGGTTTCTCGCCGCCTGCTACGCCCAGACCGGCCGCCTGAACGAGGCGCGTGAATTCGCAAGCCGTAACGGCATCCGCCCCGACGGGCCCTGGCTCACGATCGGATCGCGGTTCGGCAATCCTGCGCATTCCGAAATGTTGCTATCCAGTCTGCGGCTCGCGACATCGGACCAAGCCTAGATTGTCACCTGTCCAGAAAGCGCTATCATCGGCGCCACGTCGCTGTTCATCTTGAGCAACCGCTCTCTCCTCACGACATTCATCCGGGATTTTCCATGTCCGCGCTGAAGCTGCCTGCGTTGTTGGCCCTTGCGTTACTGTCGATCGCATCCGTTCATGCGCAAACGTTTTCGCCGCCGCCGCTGCCCGAGTTGAAATTCGCGGAAATCCCGGCCGAGGCGCGCGCGAATTATCTCGGCGACCGCTGGAGCTATATGGAAGCCGGGCGTGCCGACGCGCCGCCGGTCGTGCTGCTGCACGGCGTCGGCGCCAATTCGATGCATTGGCGTTATCAGTTGGCGGGATTGTCGGAGCGCTATCACGTCGTCGCCTGGAACGCACCGGGCTATATGCTCTCCGATGCGCTCAAGACCGACACGCCGGACTGCGAGACCTTTGCCAACGCGCTGCGTGATTTTCTCACTGCGGTTAAACTCGACCGCGTCAATATCGTCGCCAATTCGTTCGGCACCCGCGTCGCGCAATGTTTCGCCGTGCACTATCCCGGCCGCATCCTCAAGCTGGCGATGACCGGCACCGGTATCGGGCCGCATAATATGAACGAGGAGAAAAAGAGCCAGATCCTCGCGACGCGCGAGGCGCAGATCGCCAAGGGCGGTTACGCGTTCGGCGCGCGCGTCAACGCGCTGCTTGCCGCCAATGCCTCGCCGCAGACGGTCGAACTCGTCAGCCATGTGGTGCGCGCCACCAATCCGCGCGGCTTCATGCACGGCGTCAGGCTCGGACTGGTGGATGGTTACAGCCCGGAAGAAGTTGCGCCGAAACTGAATTTTCCGGTGCTGATGATTTCCGGCCGCGAAGATCGGGTCAATCCGGCCGACGCGAACGCCGCGATCCTGGTCAAGTTGTTGCCGCAGGGCAGGCTCGAAATGCTCGACGGCGTCGGTCACCTTCCGGAGGTCGAACGTCCCGATACCGTCAACAAGATGCTGCGGGATTTTCTGGGTTGAACAGATGACATCACGCTTTGTGCTTGCTGCGCTGGTCGCCGCCGTTGTTTTCACAGGGGCCGCGCCCGCCCGCGCGGCGGAGCCGTCGGCGCTGGTCGCGACCGCGATCGACAGGCTCGGCGGCTCGAAAAAGTTGTCCGGGATCGCGACGCTCTTGATCACGGCGAAGCACAAGCATTGGGACCCGCAGGAGACGCTCGATCCCGATGTGGGGAACCGGCTCGGCGGCGAATCGCGCTTCACGCTGTCGGACGACATCGCGCATGGCCGCGCCCGCATCGACTGGGTCCGCCGCCGCGTCGCGCCGATGGTTCGTACCTTCATCTATTCGGAAGTGTTCGCGGACGGCATCGGCTATGTGCTCGGCGAAGATAATATCGTTCTCTCGCGCCAGGCCAGGGAAACCAATCCGTCGCTGCACACCATGAGCGCCTCGCGCGTGGTGGCGAACCGGCGCGAGTTGCATCGGCTGTCGCCGCGCCTACTGCTGGAGATGCAGGATCATCTTAAGCGTCTCGCGGCGCTGCCGGACGAGAGTATCGGCGGCAAGACGCTGGCGGTTGTCTCCTACAAGGCTGACGATGCCGAGTGGTTGGTGCTGTTCGGCGCTGACGGTTTGCCGGATCGCATTCGCACCGTCGATGCCGACGGCGTGTGGGGCGATAGCAACTACGACATGATCCTGTCGGACTGGCGCGAGGTCGGCGGCGTCAAATTCGCGTTCGATCAGTCGTTCACCCTGAACGGCCGTGAGACCCAGCATGTCACGATCGAGGACATCGTTCTCAATCCGGTGCTCGGCGCTGACTTGTTTCGCATTCCAAAGATCGTTGCCGAGACCGCGGCACTGCAGAAGCCGCCGCAAGAGGTCAATTACCAATGGATGCTGCGGCGCGCGAATTGGGGTTCGTTCATCGATTCCGATCAGCTCGCCTATGATCCCGCGGTGGTATCAGGCAATATCTGGACCGAACTCAAGCCCGGCATCTGGCATATCACCGGCGGCAGCCACAACACGCTGGTGGTCGAGATGAAGGATCATCTGGTTGCGTTCGATGCGCCAATCGGCAACGAGATGTCGAAGCTGACCATCGCGGAGGCCGCGCGCCGCTTCCCCAACAAGCCGATCAAATATCTGGTGCTGACGCATCACCACATGGACCACGTCAACGGCGCGCGGGCCTTCGCGGCCAAGGGCGCGGATCTGGTTTTCGCCACGGGCAACGCCAATTATTTCGCGACGCAGATGCAGGCCCCGAACCGCATCCGCAATGACGAGCTGTGGCAGAAGCCGCGTAATGTTGCGATGATCGAGGTCAAGGACAAGTTCACACTGACCGATGGCACTCGTAACATCGATCTCTATGCGATCGACAATTCCCATGCCCACAACATGCTGGTGGCGGTGATCCCGGACGCAGATTTCGGCTGGGTGGTCGATTTGTGGTCGCCGACCCGCGATATTCCCGGCGCGCTCGCCTCGCACAAGCAACTGGTCGCGGGCCTTCGCAAGATCGGCGTGATGCCCACGATCTGGGCCGGTGGCCACGGCACCGGCGCCGCCCCGATCAAGCCGCTGGTGGATGCGCTGGACAAGATGTGAGGGTGGGGCTCTCATTCTGAGAAGTCTCGCTCAAATGCAGCCGATAGAATTGGGGCTTTCTAGCTAAGCTCGTCATGCCCGGGCTTGTCCCGGGCATCCACGTCTTATCCCTTGGGCTAAGAAAGACGTGGATGGCCGGGACAAGCCCGGCCATGACGAAAAGCGCCTCGCTCACTTGCGCGCGTCTCGAACGATGCAGCTATTGCAGTGTAAAATGCACTAGAATGCCGTAGAACGTGCCGGACATTAAAGAGAGAACACCGATGCAGATGCAGGAAAAACCCCCGACCAAGGCGCCGCTCTACATCAAGATGCGGGACGAGGACAATGTGGCCATCGTCGCCAACCAGGGCGGGCTGCATCCGGGCGCGGTGTTCGCCGACGGCCTGCAATTGATCGAGCAGATTCCGCAGGGCCATAAAGTCGCGCTGGCGGATATCGCCGTCGATGCCGTGATCCGGCGCTACGGCGAGGTGATCGGCTACGCCTTGAAACCCATCGCCCGCGGCAGCTGGGTCAAAGAAGCGCTGGTGCGGATGCCGGAGGCGCCCTCGCTCGACAGCCTGCCCAAGGCTGGCGGCGCGGCCTCGGCGCAGCCGCCGCTGGAAGGCTACACCTTCGAGGGCTATCGCAATGCCGACGGCTCGGTCGGCACCCGCAATATTCTGGCGATCTCTACCAGCGTGCAATGTGTCGCGGGCACCGTCGAATTCGCGATCAAGCGTATTCGTGACGAATTGCTGCCGAAATACCCCAATGTCGACGACGTGATCGCGATCACGCATGCTTACGGCTGTGGGGTTGCGATCAATGCGCCCGGCGCCGCGGTGCCGATCCGCACGCTGCAGAATCTGGCGCGCAATCCGAATTTCGGCGGCGAGGTCATGATCGTCGGCCTCGGCTGCGAAAAGCTGCAGCCCGAATTGTTGCTGCCCGAGGGCATGGGCGGCGATGACGGCGATCCCGACATCATGCGGATGCAGGACGAAAGCCTCACCGGCTTTGGCGAGATCGTCGGCAATATTGTCGAGATGGCCGACAAGCGGCTGGAAGTGCTCAACCGCCGCCGCCGCGAAACCTGCCCCGCGGCCGATCTCGTGGTCGGCATGCAATGCGGCGGCAGCGACGCGTTTTCCGGCGTGACGGCTAATCCGGCGCTGGGGTTTGCGGCGGACCTCTTGGTGCGCGCCGGCGCCACCGTGATGTTCTCCGAAGTCACCGAAGTGCGCGACGCGATCCATCTGCTGACCCCGCGTGCGGTCAATCAGGGTGTCGCGGACGCGCTGATCCGCGAGATGGGATGGTACGACAGTTATCTGCAAGTGGGCGAAGCCGATCGCAGCGCCAACACCACGCCGGGCAACAAGAAGGGCGGGCTGTCGAACATCGTCGAAAAGGCGATGGGTTCGGTGATCAAGTCCGGCACCAGTCCGATAGCGGGCGTGCTGTCGCCGGGCGAACGGGTGCGCGAGAAGGGATTGATCTTCGCCGCGACGCCGGCCAGCGACTTCATCTGCGGCACGCTTCAACTGGCGTCGGGCATGACGCTGCATGTGTTCACCACCGGCCGCGGCACGCCCTATGGCCTCGCGGCGACGCCGGTGATCAAGGTATCGACCCGCAGCGAGCTCAAGCGGCGCTGGCACGATCTGATCGACATGGACGCCGGCACCATCGCCACCGGCGAGGCGACCATCGAGGAAGTCGGCTGGGAGATCTTCCGCCTGATGCTCGACGTCGCCAGTGGCCGCAAGAAGACCTGGGCCGAAACCTGGGGCATCACCAACGCGCTGGCGCTGTTCAATCCCGGCCCGGTGACGTAGGGCGGGATCGAGTGTGTAGGGCGGATTAGCGATAGCGTAATCCGCCGTGCTGAAGGCCGAGTTGGCGGATTGCGCCTTCGGCTCAATCCGCCCTACGGACTAGAACGGACCCGCCGCCGCTGATTCTCCCCCCGTCAAGATTTGACTGTATCGCGCACCAGTGCATCGTGCAGGGATGCGATTCGCTGAGAGTACCCGTCTCGCCCGGATGAGCGACGGTCATTACTGCCTGGTGCGGGATCTGGGTCTCGTCAAAGGTGGCAGGGGTTTGAAGCACCACGAAATCGTCGTGGCGTTGACCGTGCGAGGTGTGTTCAAGGCCACGCTGGGTTTTATCCGCAAACGCCTGCCGAGTAGCCGCAGATCAGTCGAAGCCTCCAGCGGCGCCTGATCGGCGCCGCTTTTCTCCAGCCGCAATCACTATTGCGCCGTTTGCTTCCTTAAGTCAGCCACGTCCTTCGCGTTCATGCTCGATGCTTTAGTGCCGAACCGCGCGGTGACGTAATTGGCAACTGCCGCGATTTCGATATCGGAGTAGGCGTTGCCGAATGCCGGCATCGAGATCACGCCTTCCGGGGCATGACGTTTGGTCCCGGAAATCACGATCTGGGCCACATTCGTCGCTGAGGGATCGTTGACCGCCCAGGCGCCGGTCAGCGTCGCGAAGGGCGAGATCGGACTTTGCCCGGTCCAGCCATGGCAACTGACACAGGCGCCTTCGAACACCAGCTTGCCTCGCGCATCCGCGATATTGCCGCCGTCCTTGTGCGAAGCGGGCGCCGGGGGCGCCAGCGTCGCAGGCAGATCGGCCGAGGCCGTCGGCGGTACGCTGCGCAGGAAGGCGACCATCGCGCGGATGTCCTGCGACGCGAACTGGCTGAAGCTGTGGTCCACCGCTTCACCCATCGGGCCGGAAGCAGTGCCATGGCCCGCCGCATGTCCGGTCGACAGATACGAAACCAGATCTTCGTCGCGCCAGGCACCCACGCCGGTAGTTTTGTCGGAGCTGATGTTGAAGGCGCGCCAGCCTGCCGTCAGCGCGCCGCCAAATTTGCGGCGGTTGTTCAGCGCAAAGGCGAGGTTGCGTGGCGTGTGGCATTCGCCGCAATGCGCCAGCGCCTCGGCCAGATAAGCGCCCCGGTTCCATTCCGGGCTCTTCGACGTATCGGGCTCGAATCGTGTGTCCGGGTTGAACACGACCGACCAGAAGGTCATCGCCCAGCGCTGATTGAACGGGAACATCAGGGTATTTTCCGGCGCGGCCGCGCGCACCGGCGGCAGGCTGAACAGATAGGCCTTGATCGCCAGCGCGTCGGCGTCGCTGATATAGGTGTAGGACGTGAACGGCATCGCCGGATAAAGGCGCGCGCCATCGCGGCGGGTCCCGCGATGAACGGCGTTGAGAAAATCCTGGTCGCTGTAATTGCCGATGCCGGTCTCTTTGTCCGGCGTGATGTTGGTCGAATAAAGCGTGCCGAACGGCAATTTGAACCCAAGTCCGCCGGCATATTCCTTGCCGCCTTGCGTGGTGTGGCAGACCATGCAATCCGCCGCCTTCGCAAGGTAGGCGCCCCGTTCGACAATACTGGCTTTCGCCAGTTCGGCGGGCACACCGGTGGGATCGGCGCCCTTGTAGTCGGCGAGCGCCACTTTCGGGCCATCCGCAAATGCAAGGGGACCGGGACCGCGGATGAACCAGACGGCCCCCGCGACGACGACCAATCCGATGACGGCAACGCTGCCGAGTATGCGTGCTGCGGGGCTCATGCTTTTTTCCCCCCTGCGATCAAAGCGCGGTCGATCGGCAGCCGCCGCAAGGCAACGCCGGTCGCGGCATAGATCGCATTGCGCAGCGCCGGTGGTCCCGCCGCCGCACCGGTTTCGCCGATGCCGCCGGGCGCCTCGCCGCTCTTGATGACATGGATATCGATCTTCGGGGTCTGGTTGATGCGCAGCATGCGGTAGTCGTTGAAGTTGGACTGTTGCACCCGCCCCTTGTCGATGGTGATTTCGCCGTAGAGCGCGGCGGTCAGGCCAAAGATCAATCCGCCTTCAAGCTGGGCCCTGACGGTGTCGGGATTGACCGCGATGCCGGTATCGACGGCGGAGGTGATGCGGCGAAGAAAGACTTCGCCCGCTTCGTCGACTTCCGCCTCCACGACGGTCGCGATGAAACTTGCGAAGGACGGTTGCACGCAGATTCCACGCCCGACGCGCGGCGGCAATGGCTGGCTCCAATTGGACTTTTCTGCCACCAGATCGATCGCGGCGAGAAAGCGCGGCTGGGTTGTCAACATGTCGCGGCGGAACGCGATCGGATCCTTGCCCGCCTTGCGCGCGAGCTCGTCCATGAAACATTCGATCGCGAACACGTTGTTGTTGGGGCCGACGCCGCGCCAGAATCCCGTCGGCACCGCCGGCGGTTCGACCCGCTGAAACTCGACGTGAAAATTCGGAATCTCGTAGGGCATGTCAACAGCGCTATCGACCCCGTCGATATCGACGCCTTTCTGGAATCCCGGCGGGAACCAGCGCGCCATCACGGATGAACCGCTGACGCGATATTTCCAGCCGACGATCTTGCCGCCGGACAGGCTCGCGGCAATCGTGTCGCGATAGGCCGGGCGGTAGACATCGTGCTGCATGTCCTCTTCGCGGGTCCACAGCACCTTGACCGGGCCATCGACATGCTTGGCGATGCGAACGGCCGCGACCACCATGTCGGGCTCGAGCTTGCGTCCAAAACCGCCGCCGAGCAGATGCTGGTTCACGATCACCTTCTCGACCGGTAACCCCGCGGCCTTCGCCGCTTCGGACTGCACCCGGGTCATGATCTGCGTGCCGGTCCAGATTTCGCAGGAGTCCGGCGTGAGATGAACCGTCGCATTGACGGGCTCCATCGTCGCATGGGCGAGAAACGGCAACTCGTAGGACGCTTCGAACTTTTCGCCGGTCGCAAGGCCTTTGGCGATGTCGCCGCGCGTTTTCGCGACCGCGCCGTCCTTTTCGCTGGCGGCGCGCAGATCCTGCCAGATGTCCTTTGAGTTGATGCGCGCGTTCGGACCTTCATCCCACTCGATCACGAGCGCTTCGAGGCCCTTCTTGGCCGCCCACATGTGGTCGCCGACCACCGCGACCAGATCGTCCAGCACGACGATCTTCTGCACGCCTGGGATCTTCTTCGCAGCGCTGTCATCGACCTTGGCGACCTTGCCGCCGAACACCGGGCATCTCGCCAGCGTGGCGAACTTCATGCCCGGCAGCATCGCGTCGATGCCGTAGACGGCCTTGCCGTTGACCTTGTCGGGGGTATCAAGGCGTTTCAGCGGTTTGCCGATCAGCACGAAATCCTTGGGGTCTTTCAGCGGGACATTCTTTGGCGGGATCTCGCTGCTCGCCGCAAGCGCCAGCGCGCCGTAGGAAAGCCGGCGCGCGCTCGCGGCGTGGATGACTTCGCTGTTGGCGGTGGTGCAGCTTGCCGGATCGACCTGCCATTGCTTCGCCGCGGCCTGAACCAGCATGGCGCGCGCGCTGGCGGCGGTGGTGCGCAGCGGGGTCCACCAGGCCCGAACCGAATTCGAGTTGCCGGTGGCCTGAATGCCGAACAGGGGATTGCCGTAAAGCTTGTCGCTCGGCGGGGCATGCTCAAGCGTCACGTGCGAGAAATCGGCGTCGAGTTCTTCGGCTAAAATCATCGATATCGAGGTGTAGACGCCTTGCCCCATCTCGACCTGCGGCATCACAAGCGTGGTCGCGCTGGAAATGTCGATGCGGATGAAAGCGTTCGGCGCGAACTTGCCGTCGGTCACGTCCGGCGGCTGGTTTGGTTCGTTGAACGCGCGCAGCGGAAGATGGAATGCAAGCAGGAATCCGCCTGCAAGGCTGCCGGTCAATACATGACGGCGTGAAACTTGGCGGCGGGAGAGATTACCCGAGATCTTTTCTGCTGGTGTCATGATCCGCTCCCTACGACTGGCGCTGGGAAGCGGCGTGCTTGATCGCCGCGCGAATCCGCACATAGGTGCCGCAGCGGCAGATGTTACCTGCCATCGCCGCATCGATGTCGGAATCATCCGGATTAGGTGTAGATGCGAGCAGCGCCGCCGCCGACATGATCTGGCCGGATTGGCAGTAGCCGCACTGGACTACTTCAAGATCGAGCCATGCCTTCTGTATTTTCGCGCCGGCCGGCGAGGCGCCGATGCCTTCAATCGTGGTGACGGGACGATCATGCACCGCGCCCACGGGCAGCATGCAGGAGCGTACCGGCTTGCCATCGACGTGCACCGTGCAGGCGCCGCACTGCGCGATGCCGCAGCCGAATTTCGTGCCGGTCAGGCCGAGCACGTCACGAAGAACCCACAGCAGCGGCATATCAGAGGGAACATCGAACGACTTTGGTTCGCCATTGATTGTCAATTGTATCATGACACGGATCCGATGTTTGGGCCGACGGCGGCCCATGATGCCCAAGTCTATTACTTGCGCTATTAAACGCCCGATTTTGTCGTCTTGCTACTGCTTCCGCGGCATGCCCGCTTGCTCGGTGGCATGCCCTGTTTCAACTCCCGGAAGATACGCGCGCAACACGACAACTCTCCATGCAACGCAGGTTCACTTTTCTCATACCTTGGTGTTATGACGGCACGGATCACAGATTGTTGAGCCGTCCGACATAAGGCAGCGCGCGCAAGGCCGGCGATCGGACCAGGGTCAAGGGACCATCTCCGAGCAGAAAGAGCACGAAAAGCGCCGCGGACCAGAAAGCGGGATATTCCCAGCCGCCGTTTTTGTTGGTGAAGAGCCAGCCGTTCTTTCCATGCACCGTGACGATGGTGCCAAGCATAAGCGGCATCAGAAGCAACGCAGCCCAGCGCGCAACAATTCCCAGCAGCAGGCAACCCGCGCCGCTCAACTCGATCGCGACCGTCACCGGCGCGAGCCAGCCCGGAAGTTTCAACGACCTGAAAAACTCGGCTTCCACCGGAATCGTGTAGACGCGCCATTTCAGCATCGCATGTGCAATGAACATCGCCGCAAGACACAACCGCAGCAGCAGCGCGCTATAGGGCGCAGTGTCGATATCGATCACGCCAGCGTCCAGCGTCATGTGATAGTCCTCGCTCCAGAGAAGCCTCAGCCAATCTCCAGACTCCTGTTTGACGCGTTTTCTTGACGCGAACCGGTATCCACTTCGCTTGAAAACGCTATCATTGCGGGCGAGGCGGACGGGCATTGGCGGTCGCCACCTGACGGCCCCAGGAAATCAGATCCGCGGTGCAGTCGTCGCGATCGATGACGCATTCGATCAGCGTCGGGCCTTCGCGATTGCCAAGCGCGACCTTGATGGCGTCGTTGAGTTCGCCGCCATTGGTGGCGCGCAGCCCGCGGCCCTTGCCGTCCTCGGCGTTGAAGGCGGATATCAGCCCGGCATAGTCCCAGTTCTTGATATTGTTGTAGGGACCATCATGGATTTCGACTTCGATGGTGTAACCGTGATTGTTGATCAGGAAGATGATGACCGGCAATTTCAGCCGGATCATCTGCGACACTTCTTGCGCCGTGAGCTGGAACGAGCCGTCCCCGATCATGGCGATGACCCGCCGCTGCGGCGCAGCCACCGCGTAGCCAAAGGTGGCGGGCACCGACCAGCCGATGTGGCCCCATTGCATCTCGACCTCGAAGCGAGCCCCGCCTGGCAGCTTCAGCAACATGCCGTTGAACCAGGAATCGCCGGTCTCGGCGAGCACCGTGGTATCGGCCGTCACCAGCGGACGGATCTGACGCACCATTTCCGCGCGCATCAATTTGGCGTCCGGCTTTGCCGGTTTCTCGGGCGGGCGCTCGGACTGGATACGCCGGTATTCAACCATGGTGGCGTCACGTTTTTCCACCGCACCCGCTAGTGCGACAAGAAACTCCCGCAGGCGGATCCGGCCGAAATCATGGCCCTCGAAATAGACGCGGTCGAAATCCGCATTCAACACGTTGGGCCCGCTCGGCATCGCATTCCAGCCGACCGTCGAATAATCGTTGAAGATCGCGCCGAGGCATATCAGTCCGTCCGACCAATCGACGATTTCGCGCGCGCCGGGCGAGCTGATCTCGCCCCAGTAGATCCCCGCAAACTGTGGATGATCTTCCGGGAAAAAACTTTTGGCGGCGGCCATTACGGCGACCGAACATCCCAGCGCTTCGGCCAGCTTTATCGCCTCTTTCTCGGCGCCGGCTGCGCGCAGCTTGCTCCCGATCAGCAGCACGGGCTTTTTCCTGGCGCGCAGATAGGCGGCAGCGGCGGCGACCGCAGCCTTCAAGGTCTCGGGGTCGCTCGGCTCTTCATTGATAACCGCGCTGACCGGTCCCGGCGCCGCGCAGGGCGCCGCCGAGATGTTGCACGCGATCTCGATATAGGCCGGTTTCTTTTCCTTGAGCGCGGTGCGGATCGCGTGGTCGATCAACTCCGGCGCATGGAGGGCGGATCTGATGGAGACGGCGGCGCAGGTGATCTTCTTCGCCATTTCGAGCTGATAGGAAAAGTCGCGCGTGCCGAGGGTATGGTGAAGCAGGTGCTCGGTCGCATAGTCATTGCTGTTCGGCGAGCCGGATATCAGAATCACGGGCAGGTTCTCGGCATAGGCTCCGCCGATCGCGTCGAAGGCCGACAGGGCGCCGACGCTGAACGTCACGACCGCAGCGGCAGCGCCATGCGCACGCGCATAGCCTTCGGCGCTGAAGCCGCAGTTCAACTCGTTCGAACAGTAGACCTGTTTGAGATCCGGGTTGGTCAGGAGCTCATCGAGCAGCACGAGATTGTAATCGCCCGCGACCGCGAAATGATGCTTCAGACCGATTTGCGACAGCCGTGCCGCAAGATAGCTTCCGACGGTATATGTCATGTCAGTTCCTCGTGGTTTGATGGAGTGTTGCAATGGGGTGCTTCGCTCCAGCACTCGCGACGATCGACGCGGTGAAATGCGCGCGGTGCCGGTCATGATGCGCTCCGAAGCTGAGCGGTATCTTTTCCGGCCACGGACTTGTGTCCCGATCCGGTCTCGCGCAGCAGAAGGCTCATCACGCAGGCCGCGATGACCGCGGCGAGCCAGAACGACGAGGCGTGCTGAAAGTGGATCACCGGATCGCCGGCTTTCAGCGTCTTGGCGAACAGCGAAGCGAAGATCGGTCCGATCAGCGCGGTCACGCCGAACACCAGGAAGTTGATCGCGCCGGTCGCGCTGCCTTTGACCTTGTCGGGGTTCGCTTCCTTGATGATCGAATAGGGGATCATCGCAACACCGGATGCTACCCCGAAAATGAACAGCGTCAGCGCCGCCGGCATCAGGTCCGGCAGGAACGACAGCTGAACGACCGCGGCGGCCATCAGCAGCGTCCCGGCGATCAGGACGGGCTTGCGGAGCCCGATCCGATCGGCCGCCCATCCCATCAGCGGGCAACCGAACGCCCAGCCGAGCGGCACCGCGGACGCGGCCCACACCGCATCGGCGTAATTAAGGTGCCGGTCGGCCTCGAAAAAAGCGACGCCCCACGTCATCGCGCCGATGGTCGTGGGCGCAAACAGCAGTCCCGATACCAGTCCGCAAAGATAGGATTGCGGATTGCTCAACACGATACGATACGGGGCAAACCAGCTTTCGCTTGCGCCGGCCGAGACCGTCTTCGCTTCCCTGGGCGTGATCAGTACCAGGATCACTGCGACGGCGAGCGCGGCAACGCCGATGAATATCCAGACCGCCTGCCATCGGTAATTAGCCTGCATCAGCGGGCCGACGACGAACTGGCCGCCGGAGCCTCCGAGCATTCCGAGGCTCTGGGTGACGCCGATCGCGGTCGCGAGCGAGTTCGACGAAAACCCGTGGGTGGCGAGATAGACCGCGCCGGTAAAGGCAAAGGCCGAACCTATTCCCTGCAGCAGCCGCGCCAGGTAAGCGGTTTCCGGATTGCCTACGATAAAGAGCAGACATCCCAGCGCGAGAATCGAGGCGCCGATCGGCACGACATATTTTGCGCCATATCTGTCAAGGGTCAGTCCTGCGACCAGGCTCGTGATCGAGTACGTGTAGTAGTAGCTGCCGAGAATACTGCCGAGACCGACGCCGTTCTGGCCGAACGCCTGCTCCAGTTGCGGAATCATCACACCGGGCGCCGAGCGCGTTGAATATTCCAGAACGTAGAACAACAGCGCCGTTGCCCAGGCGTAAATATAAGGCCGTGTCGAGCGATCCATTTGACTTCTCCTGTGTTGTCGACTGAACCGCCCTGCGGCTTCGCTGAAGTTAGATGCACCGCCGCAGAGCAAGACCCTGCGATCGATCGCGTCGGTCAATCGCACCAGCCATGCGATGACGGCTTCCATGTTCCACACCTGCTGTCTTGAATAATTGGAGCGGAATTGTCGGGAACGAGCAATTAAACCAGCGTATCGACGGGACATACACTGGTGTCAGTGCGGGACGATCGCCGCCGGTCATGCCGGCATGCGCGCCGCATCGCTCAAGACGAATGCGGTCAGTGGGATAAGGTTGAGTTCGTCACGTCTCGTGCGTGGGGCTGCCTGAACGAGGTTCGTTTACATCGGATGGCAGATAGCGCGTGGCCGATCTTTAGCGGTTGCCGCGATTCCGCTTGGCGGGATCGGACGGTTGCGCGGGAGGTGCTTCCTGACTCCGCGCAAAGGATTGCTGCAGGTTCTCAAGCTTGCTGCCCAGCGCCGTAACGGCGTCAGACAATCGCTTTCGCTCGGCCTGGCTGGCCGCCAGCGCTTCCTTGAGTTCGCGAATCTGGTCGGCCATTTTCTGCTTGGATGCGTTGAGATCCTGCCGGATCGCCAGTTCGGTCGCGGTGGGCTGAACGGGGGCGGGCGCATTCGCACTGGCGGTCTTGCGCGGAATGGTCGCGAAAACGCTCAGCATCGTCACCAGGATAACCGCGAATGAAAACACCACCAGAAAGCCCGGCGAGCGCGGCTTCGACGCTGTCGCGGCGTTAGGTTTGGAAGGGCTTTCGCTGTTCAACGGATCGGTCATCGCGCTGAGATCACCGTCTTTGGAGGACCAAGGTTGCGAGGATGCTATGCGATGGCGCCTGCGTCGGTCCAGAATATTCGATGAGCGATCTACCCGACGGGCAAATCAACTGCGTGTCCACCAAATCAAAGTCCAGCCCCTTAGTGAAAAATATTCTGTTTTTCCGAATACCCAAATCACTTCTATAATTCACACCGTCCCGTCCCACATGAGGGGCGGCTCGCGATCGTCACGGACGCGGGGCGGGATGCGGTGGACGCGGATGGTGCTTCTGACGAGAGCGCTTGAGGCGGACGGCGAAGTCGTGTGGTCCTGACGCCTCGACGCTGGCGTCAAGTTCTTGAGAAGCAAGCTTCTCAGGAGCGACGGTGGCAAAAGAGCCCGATCGCCGGGGAGAGCACGAAATAAGCCGTAAACCATTGCGCGGGGAATGCCGGGTGTTTTCGGTGTGACCTACTAACGCGTGTGCCTTCTACCTCTACCCTTGCACACGCGAGCGGCGGGCGCACCTGGCGCCCGGCATTCCCTGCGCCCTCTGTTTGGAGGGAGGAATTTATTGGTATCACTCGGACGTTTCACGCCGCGAGAATGCGAAGCTGTATCCACATCGTCGTCCCTGCGAACGCAGGGACCCATAACCACAGGACGTTGTGTTGTGCGCAAATCTTCCAACAGCATCTTTCAACGAGAGGCCGCGGCGCCGCGATGAGCGCAATTGCGCTCACGCTAGGGGTCCCGGCCTTCGCCGGGACGACATTGAGAGATTGCCGCGTGCGCACAAACATCACTCGTCATGCCCGGACTTGATCCGGGCATCCATCCATCTTCGCGAGGAGTTTTGCGAAAAGATGGATCACCGGGTCAAGCCCGGTGATGACAACGGAGCACGTTGTTTGGAATTCGAATCGGAATCGTTGTGCCAATCCCGAACGCTAAAACCCGAAGAATTTTTCGCGCAGGGCGTCTTCGTATTTCTCTTTCGCCGCCTTCACTGTGCCGCGGATCTCGTCTTCTTCGAAATGTGCCTTTTCCCACTGATCGACTTCGGCAATTTCGTGATTGACCGAGGCCAGTGCTTCTTCTTTGCGAATGGCTGCAATCCAGGTCTCTACCGCGTCCTTGTAGGCGGCCTGCAGGGTATCGAGTTCCGGATGATCGCTCATTTCAAACTCCCGATAATGCGTGGGATCAACTAACCCAACCTATAGGGACCTCAAATGAACGAACGAAGACAGCGCCGCTCCTTCAGATGTTCTTCCGATAAACCAAAAACCCCGAACGCTCGGCGACCTGGTCGTACAGCTTCATCGCGGTACTGTTGGTCTCATGCGTCAGCCAATACACGCGCGCGACGCCGGCAAGTTTCGCCTGTTCGTAGACGGCATTGATCAGCGCCCGCCCGACGCCTTTGCCGCGGGTCGTTTGATCGGTGAAGAGGTCCTGCAGATAGCAGGTCGGCGCGATCGAGATCGTGCTGCGATGAAAGAGATAATGCACGAGACCGACCAGCCGCCCGTCATGTTCCGCGACCATGGCGTGGACGGGTTCATACGTGTCGAAGAAGCGTGCCCAGGTCGTTTGCGTGATGTGGTCGGGCAGGGCCGTGGCGCCGGAGCGGCCGTAGAACGCATTGTAGCCTTGCCAGAGCGGGAGCCATTGCGGGAAATCGGCGGGGATAACAAAGCGAATGATCGGGGTCATGGGCATCTGGATTGCGCAGTTTCGGCGTTCTGGCAACCGTATATCAGAGCAGGTGCGCAGATTACGGCCTCACGACTGCCGGAAGCCCATGCGGAACGCGCCCCAATGGCGGCCACGGACGCGGATCGGCGACGAAAGGTCTTTCATCAGCACGAAATTGCCGCCGCCCATGTCCCGCCGGTAGGTCTGCAGCAGAAACGGCTTGGTGTTGGCCGCGACCTTGTGGACTGCGCGATCGCTGAACAGCCGCCGGTTGCGGCAATTGGCGTTGTTCCAGACGGGGTCAGGACCCTGCGGCAGGCGATAATTCGGATTATGGGTTGGAAGATAGCCGCCCTTGGCCCATGCGACACAGAAGACGATGCGGGGATCGCTCTTTTGAATCGGGTCCTGGATCGATGGCAGGATCCGGTCGGTGAAGGCGATGTAATCCGTGAGGTATTGCTTGGGATTGGTGCCCGGGATTTCGCGGTATTTCTCGTCCATCAACTGATCGAGGCTGAGTTCGCCGTGCTCAATCGCGGTCTCGAAAGCCGCGGAGATTTGTTTGGCGGTCTCGACCACGATTTTGATCAACGGCGCATCCGATGTCGCCACGCCGCTATCGGCGATCAGTTCGATCAGGCCCTCGGACAGGTCGAGCAATTTGGCGACCCTGTCGTCGGCGTGCTTCAGATCTGTCGACGACAGATCGACGCCTGTGGCGAGATGGCCGAGTTCGTCAATCACCATGTCGCAATGCGCGAGATTGGACGTCGCCGCCTTCGCGACCCCGTCGATCTCCTGGCCGACCGCGGTGAAGCCGTCCTGCACCCGGACGATAATGCCCTGAATCTGCCCGGCGCCTTCACCGGCGTTCTTCGCCCGCAGCGAGGCGTCGCTGCTCTCGCCGATCAGGTTGCTGACCTGGCCGTCAAGATCGCGAACAGTATCGCCGATCAGATGCGTCGCCTGGCGGGTCGCTTCGGCCAGACTCTTCACTTCGTTGGCGACCACCGCAAAGCCGCGTCCGGCTTCGCCGGCCCGGGCGGCCTCGATGGTCGCGTTCAGCGCCAGCAGGTTGGTCTGCTTGGCGATCGCCTCGATCGAACCGGATACTTTGGCCACCTGGGCGAGCGCGGTTCCGACCGCACCGAGACGGTGCTCGATGCGGCCGACAGCCTCGATCAATTCGGCGATATGTTGCACCGCTGTTTCCACCGCGGTGCGCGATTGCATGATTTCGCTGATGGCCGCCGATGTCGCGGTTTGCACCGCGCCCGATGCGGTTGCGATGTCGTGATTGGCGGACACCATGGTCTCGGCGGTTTGTTGCAGGTGTCCGAATCGGTCGGCCTGGGTGGATACCCGGCCGGCGACTTCCTGCAGATTTCCCGCCACGTCGGCGAGTTCAACCCCAAGGCCGCCGATCCGGTTGGCCAGTTGATCGACCAGACGTTCGCTGTCCGAGGGAATGGCGGCGTCCGATTTTATGATCTGCGCAACCGACATCGCTGCATTTCTCCGATGACTGACTTTAGACCCTGGCGATGTTCAGAGCTTGTAGGCCGTCCGGAAACCGCCCCAGTGCCGGCCATGGACGCGGATCGGCACGTCGATCTCGCGCATCATCACGGTTTTTCCGTTGCCCATGTCGCGGGCGTAGCTCTGGATCAAATAGGTGCGCAGATTACGGCCGGCGGCGAGGCCCGCGGGGTCGTTGAAGATGCGGCGGTTGCGGCTGTTGGCGGTATTATAAGCGACATCGCCCGGACGCTGCGGATGGGAATAGAGCTTGTTGTGCACCGGCAGATAGCCATTGCGGTCGATCATCACAGAGAAAGCCATGCTCGGGTCTTTGGCGAGGAAGGCTTCCTGGAACGGTGGCAGCGCACGATCCGCCCAATCGAGAATCCGGGTGCGGTGCTGGACTGGGTTGGTGCCGGGGATTTCGACGTAATCGGTGTCGAACATGTCGTCGATCGAGATCGCGCCGCTGCTCACGGCGTCCTCGAAAATCCTGGTCAGCGCGGTGCCGGCCTGCATCGCGCGGGTGACGGCTTCGGTGTTGGCATCATGAATCAGCCACAGCCGGTCCTCGATCTTTTCGCTGAGCTCGGCGCTCAGTGCCTCGAACCGCGCCTGCGCGCCCGCCTTCGAATGGTCGCTGAGGCGAATTTTGCAGGCGCCGATGCCCTCCAGCGTGACATTCAGGCTCTGGTTCAGCGGCAGCGTTGGCGCATCCGGTCCGCAGATCAGGATGCTTTCCTGGGAAATCTCGTAAACCGGCGCGGTGATCAGGCCCCGACCGGTCTGGATTTCGATGCTGAGGCTGCACGGCATCCGTTCGTGCTTGCGCCGGTCGGTACGTCCGTCCGGACGCAGCAACACCGCGCAGCGGGATTTCAGTTTCTGCGCAAAGGTCGTCACCGCATTACCGGCACTGGCGACGCGTTCGCCATGCGCTTGCGCCTCTTTGGCGGCGCTGTCGATCTCGGCGGCGCTGTCGCCGACCGAGGCGATGAAATGCGACGTGGTCGCGACGTTGTCGGACATCTCGCCGGTGGTTTTGTTTTGTTCGGTCACCGCACCATTGACGTGCTCGAACACCGGACGGATCGCCTCGATCGCCTGCGAGATCCGCTGCACGGCATCGACCGAGCCGGCCGCGTCCTTCTGCAGCGCGTCGATCTTTTTGGTGATCTCTTCGGTGGCGTTCTGGGTCTGCACCGCGAGCGCCTTGACCTCGACGGCGACCACCGCAAAGCCGCGGCCGGCTTCACCGGCGCGGGCCGCCTCGATGGTCGAGTTGAGCGCCAAGAGCGTGGTTTGGCGTGCGATCTGCGCAATCAGATTGACGACATTGCCGATTGCGGCCGAGGATTCCTTGAGCCGGTCCATGGTCTGGCTGGCTTCATGGGCGGCCGCTGCGGCCTGGTCGGCGAGCTTGCCGGCGTCGCGCACCTGACTGCCGATGCCGTCGGCCGATTGGGTGAATTTATCGGCGGCCTGCGAGAAGGTGGTCGCGGTCGAATGTGCCGCGCTGGTGCGCCCAGTCAGGGCATCGGTGCGCTGGCGAATGGTGGAGAGCGTGGTTGCCGTGGCTTCGGCGCCACCGGCGACCGATTGGGCCGCGCGCTCGAGCTGGCGGATCATCGCGCCAAGTTCGATTTCCAGGAGTTCGAGGATTTGCTTGGCGGAATCGCTGTCGGTCGCGGAAGCGTCAGCGGCAATAGCCGCGGCCGGCGGCGGCGCGATGGCCGGCGCAGCCGGTTCCGGCGGACGCTTTCGAAACAAACCGAACGCCATGGGCTCTCTCGGAGCATGAGGTTGAGGAGGGGATGGTCGCATGGCGTCGTGAAGTCATGGTTAAGAATTGCCTCATAGACGAGCAGTTATCACTACTATAATACCTAAAATTCACTCAAATCTTTGATTTTGCCGGGACCTCGGCCTATAACGCCGCGCCTCCCATTCCGTCATCCCGGACTACCCCTGAAAGAAATCGCATGGCCGGACATTCCCAGTTCAAGAACATCATGCACCGCAAGGGCCGGCAGGATGCCCAGAAATCGAAGCTATTCAGCAAGCTGGCGCGGGAAATCACCGTCGCCGCCAAGCTCGGCCAGCCCGATCCCGCGATGAATGCGCGGCTACGCGCTGCGATCATTTCCGCGCGCCAGGAAAACATGTCGAAGGACTCGATCGAGCGCGCGGTGAAGAAAGCCATCGGCTCCGACGGCGAGAATTACGATGAAATCCGCTACGAGGGCTATGGCCCGGGCGGCGTCGCCGTGATCGTCGAGGCCTTGACCGACAACCGCAACCGCGCGGCGTCCGACATCCGCTCCTATTTCACCAAGTCCGGCGGCAATCTCGGCGAAACGGGCTCGGTGTCGTTCATGTTCGATCGCACCGGCATCATCGAATATGACGCCAAAGTCGCCTCCGACGATGCCATGCTGGAAGCCGCGATCGACGCCGGCGCCGACGATGTCATCTCCAGCGAGAACGGCCACGAGGTCTACGCCTCGCAGGAAACCTTCCGCGAGGTCGCCAAGGCACTGGAGGCGAAATTCGGCGAAGCCCGCAAGGCGGCTCTGACCTGGAAGCCGCAAAACACCGTGCCGGTCGACGACGAGACCGGCGAGAAGCTGTTGAAGCTAATCGACCTGCTCAACGAACATGACGACGTGCAGAACGTGTATGCCAATTTCGAAGTTTCGGACGCGCTGGTCGCGAAGATGGGGGGATAGCTGGTCTGGTGTCCCGGACGCGGTGCAGCGTCCGGGGCACGAGCCTACCCGCCTTCGCGCGGTATGACCGTCGGCCCACGCTAGGCTTGCGACTTCGGCATGGTGTAAAATAACCCATGACATCACCACCGATTCGCCAACCCGTCCGCATCCTTGGCATCGATCCGGGCCTGCGCCGCACCGGCTGGGGCGTGATCGAGATTGACGGTAACCGGTTGATATTTGTCGGCTGTGGCTCGGTGGAACCGCCTGATACCTTACCCTTGGCGAGCCGCCTGCTCGGCATCCATGAGGGCCTCGCCGCTGTGCTGGGCGATTTCCGTCCCGCGGAAGCGGCGGTCGAACAGACCTTTGTGAACAAGGACGGCGTCGCGACCCTAAAACTCGGCCAGGCCCGCGGCGTCGCGATGCTGGCGCCGGCGATGTTCGGGATCTCGGTCGCGGAGTACGCGCCAAATCAAGTTAAGAAGACCGTGGTCGGCGCCGGTCATGCCGACAAGAACCAGATCCTGATGATGCTGAAGATTTTGCTGCCGAAGGCCGATCCGAAATCCCCCGATGCCGCCGACGCGCTCGCGGTCGCGATCACCCACGCCCATCACCGCCAGAGCACAGCGCTGCGGCTGAGGGTGGTCGAGGTATGATCGGCAAACTCAAAGGCCTGATCGACAGCTACGGCGAGGATTACGTGATCCTCGACGTCGGCGGCGTCGGCTATCAGGTGCATTGCTCGGCGCGCACGCTGCAGGCGCTGCCCGCGACCGGCGAGGCCGCAGTGCTGTCGATCGAAACCTATGTGCGCGAGGATCAAATAAAACTCTTCGGCTTTCGCAGCGATGTCGAGCGCGAATGGTTCCGGCTGTTGCAGACGGTGCAGGGCGTCGGCGCCAAGGTCGCGCTCGCGGTGCTCTCGACCTTGCCGCCATCCGATCTCGCCAATGCGATCGCGCTGCGCGACAAGGCCGCGGTGACGCGCACGCCGGGCGTCGGCCCGAAGGTGGCGGAGCGGATCGTCACTGAGTTGAAAGACAAGGCGCCGGCCTTCGCCAATGTCGATCCGGCGCTGGTGCATCTGTCCGGCGCGATCGATGACGTGCGCGCGCCGCGGCCGGTGACCGATGCGATCTCGGCGCTGGTCAATCTCGGCTACGGCCAGCCGCAGGCGGCGGCTGCCATTGCCGGCGCCTCGCGCATCGCCGGGGAAGGCGCCGAAACCGCGCAGTTGATTCGCCTCGGGCTGAAGGAACTGGCGAAGTGAGTACGCCCTCCCGCATCGTGACCCCCGAGCGCCGCGCCGACGATGTCGGCGACACCGCGCTGCGCCCGCAACTGCTGTCCGAATTTGTCGGTCAGGCGCAGGCGCGCGCCAATCTCTCGATCTTCATCGAGGCCGCGCGCAAGCGCAACGAGGCGCTGGACCATGTGCTGTTTGTCGGCCCGCCAGGCCTCGGCAAGACCACGCTGGCGCAGATCGTGTCGCGCGAACTTGGTGTTGGCTTCCGCGCCACCTCGGGGCCCGTGATCGCCAAGGCCGGTGATCTCGCGGCGCTACTGACCAATCTCGAAGAACGCGATGTTTTATTCATCGACGAAATCCACCGCCTCAGCCCCGCGGTCGAGGAAGTGCTCTATCCGGCGATGGAGGATTTTCAGCTCGATCTGATTATCGGCGAGGGACCTGCGGCGCGTTCGGTCAAGATCGAGCTGGCAAAATTCACGCTGGTCGGAGCGACCACGCGCGCGGGACTGCTGACCAATCCGCTGCGCGATCGTTTCGGGATTCCGGTGCGGTTGAATTTTTACACCGAGGAAGAACTCGAAAAGATCGTGACCCGCGGCGCCCGTGTGCTCAAGATCGGGATGACGCCCGACGGTGCCAACGAAATCGCCCGCCGCGCCCGCGGCACGCCGCGCATCGCCGGACGGCTGCTGCGGCGGGTGCGGGACTTTGCCTCCGCAGCCGATGCCGACTCGATTGACCGCGCCATCGCCGACAATGCGCTCAGCGCGCTCGAGGTCGACGCTGCAGGTCTGGACGCGATGGACCGGCGTTATCTCACGACGATTGCGATGAACTACGGCGGCGGGCCGGTCGGTGTGGAAACCATGGCGGCGGCGCTGTCGGAGCCGCGCGATGCCATCGAAGACATCATCGAGCCGTTTTTGATCCAGTGCGGTTATCTGCAGCGCACGCCGCGCGGACGGTTGTTGACCTCGCATGCGTTCCGCCATCTCGGCCTTGCCGAGCCCGCCCGCGATCCGGCGCAGTTTGGATTGTTCGGGCAAAGCGAGGACGAATGACGGAGACTAACACAATCAGGATCGTCGCGGCGCTGATACGCGACGAGGCAGGCCGGGTGCTGCTGGTGCGCAAGCGCGGCACCACGGCCTTCATGCAGCCCGGCGGCAAACGCGATCCCGGTGAAGACGACACGACCGCGCTGGCGCGTGAAGTCGCCGAAGAGTTGGGCTGTGCGATGGTTCGCGGCTCGATCCGGCCGCTCGGCGAATTCGATGCGGTCGCGGCCAACGAGCCGGGCTGGCGGGTGCACGCGTGCCTGTACGGGATCGATGTGACCGGCGACATCGTGCCGGCCCGCGAGATCGACGAGATGATCTGGATCGATCCGGCCTCGCCGCCCGATATCTCGCTGGCGCCGCTGACGCGCGATCATGTGCTGCCGCTGGCTTCGCAGATAAGCATCGCAGGATAGAAGCGGGCGCAAGACTGCTGAGTTTCTGCACAAACGCACCCCAATTCAGCTGCAATGCCCGATCAAAATCAGGCTGCATCACGATTAACCATTCATGATTTCACGCCGCCATTTTTTTCGTTTCCTCGCCGGCTTTGGCGCATTCGGAGCGTCAACTGCCGCGTACGGGGTCGGCGTCGAGCCCGTACTGCGGCTTCGTGTCACGCGGTATAACCTGCAGCCGCCGCAATGGCCCGCCGACTTCCAACTCAAGATAGCGGTCATCGCCGATCTTCATGCCTGCGATCCCTGGATGACGCTGGAGCACGTCGAGGCGATCGTCGAACGCACCAATGCACTCAACGCAGACATCATCGTCATGCTGGGCGATTACGTCGCTGGGCATCGTCAGGTGACGCGTTACATTCCAGCCGTCGAGTGGGCGGCGGTGCTTGCAGGTCTGAGGGCGCCGCTTGGCGTCCATGCCATTCTCGGCAATCATGACTGGTGGGAAGACAAGACCGTGCAGCGTGCAGGGCAGGGGCTGACGCGGGCGCGGCAGGCGCTCGAAGCCGTGGGCATTCCGGTTTACGAGAACGATGCCAGGCGCCTGACCAAGGATAATCGCGCGTTCTGGTTGGCTGGGCTCGGCGATCAACTGGCGTATCTTCCAGCAAGCCGTTTTCGTCCGGTGCGGCGCATTGGCGTTGACGATCTCGCCGCGACGCTTGGCAAGGTGACCGACGATGCGCCGGTCATCTTGCTGGCGCACGAGCCTGACGTCGCCGTGCGCGTGCCGAAGCGGGTCGCGTTGCAACTCTCCGGGCATACCCATGGCGGTCAGGTGAGAGTATTCGGGTGGTCGCCGGTGGTGCCGTCACGTTACGGAAACCGGCTGGCCTATGGTCACACCCGGACCAACTGCGATGTCGTCGTCTCGGGCGGGCTCGGCTGCAGCATTATGCCATTCCGTCTCGGCGTTCCGCCCGAAATCGTGCTGGTGACGCTGGGTCAGTCGCCATCGGGCATATCATAGCGCGATATATTCCGGCCACGCTTGCACGCCGGCGGATTTTGCGCGAGACGATAGCCTTATTGGGCGATCGAGGGGCCGGAAGTGACAGCAATCCATCTTGACGGCGAGATCCGCGATGGCCGCCATCACATGCAGATCCGCGTTTATTATGAGGACACGGATTTTTCCGGGATCGTCTATCATGCCAATTATCTGCGCTTCATGGAGCGCGGCCGCACCAATCATCTGCGGCTGATGGGCGCGGAGCAGCACGCATTGTTCGCCGAAGCGCAGGCGGAAACGCCTGGTTTTGCTTTTGTGGTGCGCTCGATGCAGATCGATTTCCTCAAGCCCGCGCGCATGGACGATATGCTCGACGTGGTGACGTGGCCGGTCATGGTGAAAGGTGCGTCGATCACGCTGGCGCAGGAGGTGAGGCGCGGCGAACACGTCTTGGTGAAGGCGCAGGTGCGCGTCGCCTTCATCAGCGAGGGAAAAGCCCAGCCGATTCCGAAGGCGCTGCGAATCCTGATGAAGGCCGATCAGGTCTAGCTATCGGGCGATAGAAGATGCGCCATCGACTTCAGATTTGGTGGCGCTACATTGCCGGCCGCAACAACGATCGAGGTTGGTTCATGTCACGTCCCCCGTTTCCGCCGTTCACCAAAGAGACCGCCGCCCAGAAGGCCCGCATGGCCGAAGACGCCTGGAATTCGCGCGATCCCGAGCGCGTCTCGCTGGCCTATACCGAGGACAGCCGCTGGCGTAACCGCTCCGAGTTTTTCGAAGGCCGCGCCGCGATCGTCGCGTTCCTCACCCGCAAATGGGCCAGGGAGCATGAGTATCGCCTGATCAAGGATCTCTGGGCATTCGACGACAATCACATCGCGGTGCGGTTTCAGTACGAATGGCACGACGATGCCGGGCAGTGGCATCGCTCCTACGGCAACGAGCAATGGGAATTCGATGCGGCCGGCCTGATGCGTCGCCGCGAAGCCAGCATCAACGATCTCATGATTGCCGAAAAGGACCGCCGCTTCCGCTGGGCCGCGCCGGGCCCGCGGCCGGCGGATGTGCCAGGATTGAGCGAGAGTCCGTTTTGATGGGGCGTCTGGCTAGAACGCCACGCCGATGCGAATGCCGCGGCGCCATACGATGTGGCTTTTCTTTCTGACGCCGCCGTAGAGGAATTCGAAACGATCGGGCACCGAGCCCAGGCCATAGATATCGAGACAGGCGCCGCCGGCGGAATAGTCGACGACCCGGCAGGTCAGGGCCGGCACTTTTGGGCCGACAATGATCTGGCCTGTTCGGGACATCTGTCCCGACGGGGCAACTCTTTTATATAACCGTTGCTGCGTCATCTCTGGGCTCTGTCGCGTCATGCCCAATACTGCCCGGGAAAGTTTTGACGATCCGCGTAGGGCCAAGCGATAAACTGAAGAAAGCTTGCGAAAAAAACAAAGTATTAAGGATGAACGGTGAGGCGGGACGCCGCTTGGGGGCGCCCCGCAGCCGGATCGATGTTACGCTGCGGCCTTGTGGCGGGCGAGTTCGGCCTGGTACAGCTTGAATTCCTCGCCGATTGCTTTGGCGATACTGGGACGGCTGCGCAGCCGCTCGTAATAGGCTTTCACGACAGGCCATTTTGCGAGGTCGATCGGCGGCGTTGCCATGGTCCAGTTGATGACCGTGACGAGATAGCCGTCGGCGACGCTGAAATGGTCGAGCAGGAATTCCCTGCCTTTAAGATAGTTCTCGAGGTAATCGAGTCGCGACAGACCTCGGCCGAGCACATAGGTCTTCATCTCCGGTGGCGCGTCCTTGGCGAGCAGCGGCACGAATAATCCCTTGTGCAGTTCGGTGCCGATGAAGCACAGCCACTGATGCAACCGGCTGCGATCCATGCCGGGGCCGGTCGCGATGCCGGCCTGCGGAAAGCGGTCCGCGACATATTGCAGGATCGCGGCGTTCTCGGTCAGCACCAGCCCGTCATCGGTGCGCAGCGTCGGCACCAGTCCGAGCGGATTGACCTCGCGAAAATTGGAGCCGTCGCTCTGCACGATCTTGGTCCTGGGATCGACCTCAAGATAATTGGCGTCGGCGCCGGCTTCATACAGTGCGATACGGGTCGCGAGCGAGCAGGCCAGCGGCGAGAAATACAGGTCCATGGATGCCTCCTTGGCGATGTCGGTTAGTTTTCGAACCGGGATTGATTTTTATACTGTTCCGCATAATATAAACCCGGTCAAGGGATCTATTGCGAAATGGTACAAAAAACAAAAAAACCGCCGGCAAGGGCCAATGCGGCGCCGGCTGGTCCGGTCGAGCCGAAACGGCGCGGTCGGCCGCGTGCCTATCAGCCCGAAATTGCGCTCGGCAAGGCGCTCGATCTGTTTCGCAAGGATGGTTTCGCCGCGACCTCGCTCGACGATCTCAGCGCCGCCACCGGCATGAATCGTCCAAGCCTTTACGGCGCGTTCGGCGACAAGCGCGCGCTCTACATCAAAAGCTATGAGCGCTATCGCTCCGACGCGCGGGCCGCGATGATCGATATCTTCCGAGGCGAATTGCCGATCCGCGAACGGCTGCAGCAGATCTATTCGGTGGCGCTCGATATTTATATTAAGGGCGAATCTGGTCCGCGCGGCTGCTTTACCGTGATGACCGCGGCGTCGGAAGCCGTCGCCGATCCGGAAATCCGCGCCATGGTGCTGGAGGGATTTACCGGACTCGACCGGGCGTTTGCGAACTGCTTCCGCCGCGCGATCGAGAAGGGCGAAGTGTCTGGGGCCGCCGATCCCGTGGTGCTGGCGCAACTGGCGTCCGCAACCCTCCACACCATCGCGATCCGTGCCCGTGCGCAGGTGCCGCGGAGGGAATTGGAGGCGATCGTCAACGGAGCGATCGACGTGATGGTGGGGGCCGCTTCGAAAAGCTAATACCCGCGCGCGGGATCGACGACATTCTCCAGCGCGGCGCCGGCCTCGAAACGTTCAATCTGCTGCGCGACATATTTCGAGATTTCATCGGCGTCGGTGTCGGCGGCATTGTGCGGTGTCAGAATCACCTTGGGATGGGTCCAGAACCGGCTGCCGGACGGCAACGGCTCTGTCTCAAAGACGTCGAGTGACACTGCGCCGAGCGTGCCGTCGTCAAGGCATGCCAGAATATCCGCTTCGTTCTGCGACCCGCCGCGGCCGGCATTGATCAGCACCGGCGCGCCCAGCGGGCTATTGCGGCTGAGTTTCGCGAATAGTCCGCGATTGAGAATGTGGCGGGTGTCCGGCGTGAACGGCAACAGACTCACCAGAATATCGGTCTCGCGCAAAAACGCATCGATCTGGCTTTCGCCATGGAAGCATTCGATGCCGGCGATGTTCTTGGCACTTCGGCTCCAGCCCGACACCCGAAAGCCGAGATGCCGCAGCGCGCCAGCCGCTGATGATCCGAGCGTGCCGAGGCCCATGATCCCGACCGAAATCGCGTTCGCGGCCCACTGAACCCTGGGCTCCCAGCGTTTTTCACGCTGGCAGGCGCGCAGATAAAGTTCCTGCCGGTGATGCATCAGCACATGCAGCACGACATATTCGGTCATGCGCATGGTGAGATCGTCGACCGAGATGCGAACCAGCGGCACCTTCGGCAGGGTTTTATCGGCCATCAGCGCATCGACGCCGGCGCCCAGATTGAAAATGACGCGCAGATGAGGAAAGGCCGCGAGCTCCCCCGGCGCCGGCTTCCAGACCGCCGCGTAGTGGATATCAGCGGGATTGCAGTCGCGATCGGACATCCGCCAGACGGGCCGTCCGCCGCATACCGCCTCAAACCGGCTTTTCCATCGTTCGGGTGACCAGTTATCAGTGCCGCCATGCACCAGCAAAGCGAGCGCGCCTTTGTTCATTGGAATTTCGCCTTATAATCGGGATCGCGGGCGACATTACCGGCCCGCTCCGGCCGTGCAAAATAATTCCGCCGCGCTGTCGGTTCCGGGCCAGCTCAATCGTCTTGCAGTCAAACGGGGACCCTTACCCATGCTTTATGCCATCCTTTGCTACCATGATGAGGACCATGTCGGTTCCTGGACCAAGGAACACGACGACGCGGTCATTAAGAAATTGACCGTCGTGCAAGACAAATTGGCCAGGCAGGGCCGCCTTGGTCCGGTGGCGCGGCTGTTGCCGACGACCTCGGCCACGACCCTGCGCAAGGACGATCCGCCCTTGGTGCTCGATGGGCCCTATGCCGAGACCAAGGAACAGCTGCTCGGCTTTTACGTCGTCGATTGTAAGAACCTCGACGAAGCGCTCGATGTCGCGCGCGATCTTGGCGCCGCTAATCCCGGCGGGGCCTATGAAATTCGCCCGGTCGGCCTGTTTCAGCCGGGAGGCTCTATCGCATGACCGATACCGCCTGGATCGATGCCGCGCTGACTTCGGCGCGTCCCCAGGCGGTCGGCGCGTTGCTGCGCTATTTCCGCAATCTCGATACCGCCGAGGAAGCCTTCCAGAACGCCTGCCTGCGCGCGCTCAAGAGCTGGCCGCAAAACGGTCCGCCGCGCGATGCCGCGGCATGGCTGATTATGGTCGGGCGCAATGTCGCGATCGATGAAGTGCGTCGTAACCGCAAGCAGGAGCCGCTACCGGAAGACGATGTTATCTCCGATCTCGACGACGCCGAGGATGCGCTGGCCGAGCGGCTCGACGGCTCGCATTATCGCGACGATATTCTGCGGCTGCTGTTCATCTGCTGCCATCCCGATCTGCCGGCGACGCAGCAGATCGCGCTGGCGCTGCGCATCGTGTCGGGTCTGACGGTCAAACAGATCGCGCGCGCATTCCTGGTCACGGAGGCGGCGATGGAGCAGCGCATCACCCGCGCCAAGGCCCGCGTGGCGGATGCCGGCGTGCCGTTTGAGACGCCCGGCGCCGTGGAGCGAACCGAGCGGTTGTCCGCGGTCGCCGCGATGATCTACCTGATCTTCAATGAAGGCTATTCTGCCGCCGGCGATACCGTCGAAGTCCGCGCGCCGCTATGCGAGGAAGCCATTCGGCTGGCGCGGCTATTGCTGCGGCTATTCCAGAGCGAGCCGGAGATCATGGGCCTGACGGCGCTGTTGTTGTTGCAGCATGCCCGCTCGGCGGCGCGCTTCGATGCCGCGGGCGCCTTGGTATTGTTGGACGATCAGGATCGTTCGCTGTGGAACCAGAAGATGATTGCCGAGGGTACGGCGCTGATCGACAAGGCGATGCGGCACCGGCAAAGCGGACCCTATCAGGTTCAGGCCGCAATCGCGGCCCTGCATGCCCGCGCCGCAAAGCCTGAAGACACCGATTGGGCCCAGATCGATCTGCTGTATGGCGCGCTGGAAATCATGCAGCCGTCGCCGGTGGTAACGCTCAACCGGGCGGTTGCGGTATCCAAGGTGCGCGGCGCGCAAGCCGCACTTGATATGATCGAGCCGCTGGGGCCGCGGCTTTCGAATTATTTCCACTTCTTCGGCGTGCGCGGCGCCTTCCTGATGCAGCTTAACCGCAATGAAGAGGCCCGCGTCGCGTTCGACCGCGCCATCGCGCTGGCCAATACGTCGGCTGAAGCCGCCCATATCCGGATGCATCTCGACCGGTTGATCCGCGATAGCGCGCCGGCCGAATCCAGAATTTCAAAAAAATAATTCGCCCCCTGTCGGATGGCTCCGGCCTCGTTCGTCTAAAGGACATACGGGCTGCCAAAGAGGGGATTGTGCGATGAATCTGCAAAACATCCAGATTTTATTTCTGCTGCTTGATAGCGTCATCATGCTGGCGCCGTGGCGGATCGTCACGAAGGCGGTGGACCGGATCGGTTACGCTGTGGGCAGGTGTTTCGCACGGAGTCTGGGTATCGTCGCCGTCGTCTGTGCCGTTCTCTATATATTTTCGCCGGTCTCGCTCTTCGGGGCCATTCTGTCGGCCGGCGATTTCACCAGCGCGATGTTGTCGCATCTGCAGATCGGTAATCCGCTGATAAGCATCACGCTGTTCGGGTGTTATCTCGGAGCATTGCTGTGGAGCGGTCTCTGGCTGTGGCGCAGGAGCCCGCGCGCACTCATGCCGCTGTGGAGCGGATTTTGTCTGACTGATTGTTAAGGAGAAGGATCATTCCATGTTTGAGACCATTGTCATCATCGCCGTCGTGCTTGCGATTGCTATCGCGGTCGTGCTGATCCTCGCGGCGGCCAAGCCGGACACCTTCAGTGTCCAGCGCGGCGCCACCATGAACGCGCCGCCGGAGAAAGTCTTCTCCCTGATCAACGATTTTCATCAATGGGGAAAATGGTCGCCCTGGGAAAATCGGGATCCTGCGATGACCCGCAGTTTTAGCGGCACCGAAAGCGGACAAGGCGCCGTCTATGCGTGGGAGGGCAACAAGAATGTCGGTTCCGGCCGCATGGAAATCCTCGACGCGGCCGCGCCCTCGAAAATCATCATCAAGCTCGACTTCCTCAAGCCATTCGAGGCGCATAACACGGCCGAATTCACCATGCTGCCACAAGGCGATGCTACCAGCGTGAACTGGGTCATGCATGGTCCCGCGCCCTTCCTGTCGAAGATGATGCAGGTGTTCATGAACATGGACAAGATGATCGGCAAGGATTTTGAAACGGGCCTCGCCAATCTGAAGGGGCTCGCCGAGCGATGAGCTGCCGAAACAATGAAATCGTGTCCCGGACGCGGTGCAGCGTTCTTCACGATGCACCGCAGAGCCGGGACCCAAATGGACCCCGGATCAGCAGCGCAGCGCAAAGCGCGTCGAAGACGCGCGTGAACGCGCTGATGGCGCCGCGCAGCATCCGGGGCACGCTGCAGGCACCGATAATTAACATCACCCAAGGAGCGAGCGATGCAGATCAATCCCTATCTTTTCTACGACAGCAATTGCGAAGCGGCGTTCAAGTACTACGAGAAAGTGCTCGGCGGAAAAATCGAGATGATGCTGAGGAACGAGGAGGCGCCGGAGCCGATGCCGGGGCTGCCCGGCCGGGAGAAGAAGATCATGCACGCCAGGATGTCCATCGATGGCGAAGTATTGATGGCGTCCGACGCGCCGCCCGATCATTTCAACAAGCCGCAGGGCTTTGCGGTCTCGCTGACGGTCGATGACCCCGCTGACGGCGAGCGCAAGTTCAAGGCGTTGTCCGAGGGCGGAACCGTCAACATGCCGTTCGGCAAGACCTTCTTCTCCAAAGGTTTCGGCATGTGCATCGACCAGTTCGGCATTCCCTGGATGGTGAACTGCCCGGCCGAGGGTATGTGATTTATCTGTTCGCTGAACAGAGAATGTAGGGTGGGCAAAGGCGCTCTTGCGCCGTGCCCACCATTCCAACGATGTCCGTGGTTTTAAATGATGGGCACGCTAGCGCTTTGCCCACCCTACGGCAGGTCGAGCTCTATCTACACGCCGGATAAAAAGCGTTGAGTTCGCGCCCGCGCAACAGCAGCAGGCGCGAAGTCAGCCCGCCGCGTTGAAGAATCCAGCCCCGTATCGGGGCAGGATAGGCTTCCAGGACAAATTTGGAGGCTTCCGGTTCGCTATACATCCGGCCGCGCCGGTCCATCGACCGCGCGGCGTGAAATCCGAGCACAGCCCGTCGCGTCACGCAGATGCGGTTATTCGGCACCATGCTCAGCACCAGCGTGCAGGCCGACAGGCACGGCCCGTCGATCACCACGCGTTCGCCGGAATCGCGCATCTGCTCGAACAGATCGAGGAACGGGCCGACCTGTCCGCCCGGACTGCCCAGAATGCGAACGTCGGCCTGCACCGGTGCCAGGGCAAACGCGCACAGCATCAGGGCAAGCCAGATTATTTTGACGACCGCCCCTGGCATGACGCGCGACTCCCCGTGACCTGACGATGCATCAATTTATCAAGGGCCGGTCGTAGGACAAGGCGCAGGGTCTGACAGCGAGCGGCGAAGTGCGGATTCTGGCAACGAATCCCGCCTCACCGCCGTCGCCAGTCGATTAAGCCGTCGACTTGTTCTTGATGGCGCCGACGATCGCCGTGGGAACAGCGCCCGCCACGCCACCGCCGGCGACCTGGCCGATGATGCTGCCGATATCCGGCGTCGAGGTGCTGTTGGCGAGCAGCGGAAACAACATCCCGAGGATCTGTCCTCCGGCGCCGCCGCCGATGGCCCCGGCGATGGTATTTCCGAGTGTACCGAGATCGATATTCTTCGCCGCACCGGCGGCGACATTGCCGCCGACGGCGCCGCTGATGATTTGGACGATCAGATTGATGAGTAGTCCCGACATAGCGCGATACTCCCCGAGCCCGGTGTTAAGTTTCAGCTTGAGCTGTGGCGGCGGACCACCGCCACCGCACAACCTAGGCGGTTAAACGCCAAAGGGCATGCTGCGGCCGCGAAGGATTCGGGTGAAAAAGTGAAACTGTAGAGTTGTGGGGTGGGCAAAGCCAACGGGTCGCGCGAATGCGCGCCCGATGGCAGGCTCCGCGTGCCCACCACTTGGCGCGGGAAAGCCATGGTGGGCACGGCGCAAGCGCCTTTGCCCACCCTACGAAATCTACGAAATTCTCACGAATTCCTTCGCTCGCCGCGCAGCGTCGGCAATCCGATGCCGGCGGCGTCGAAGCCGCCATCGACGGCGAGAATCTGCCCGGTAATGTAACTTGAACGATCGCTGCACAGAAAGAACACGGCCTCCGCCAATTCCTCTTCGAGGCCGTAGCGGTTGAGCGGGATCGCATCGTGATAATCGGCGCGGATCTCCGCCGTGTGAACCGCTTTCGCCATCGCTGTCTCGACCGGGCCGGGGGCGACGGCATTGACGCGAATGCCGAGCGACGCCAACTCCACGGCAAGTTGCTTGGTGAGATGGGCAAGTCCGGCCTTGCTGGTGCCGTAGGCCGAACGCAGCGTCGAGGCGCGCACCGCCGAAATCGATGTAATATTGACGATGGCGCCGCCGCCATGTTCGCGCATCAGGGGCGCGGCCGCTTTGGTGCACAGGAACGGTCCGGTGAGATTGACCGCCAGGATCCGATTCCAGTCATCCTCTGATGTCTCCAGGATCGGCGCGAACACCGCGATGCCGGCATTATTGACCAGCGCGTCGAGACGGCCGAATTGTCCATCGATCTCGGCGATGGCGCCGGCCACCGCGCGCGCATCGGAGACGTCGCAAGGAAGCGCCAGCGTATCGCCGGGCGCCGCCAGTGCCTCCGCTGCGAGCGCCTCCATGCTCTTCGATAACAGTTCACCTTCGATGTCGAGCAGCGCCACGCGCCAGCCCTCGGCGAGAAACCGCTTCGCGACAGCGAGCCCGATGCCGCGCGCGGCGCCGTGATCTTCCCCCAAAAAAGTGGACAGGGTTAAGCTGCTTTTAGCTCCATCTCGATCGGGCTTCTATAACCGATGGCCGAGTGGCGGCGCGTGCGGTTGTAGAAGCCTTCGATGTAAGCAAAGATATCACGTTTGGCCTGCGCTCGTGTTGCATAATGCCGGTGATGAACGAGCTCCGTTTTGAGGGTGTGGAAGAAGCTTTCCATCGGCGCGTTGTCATAGCAGTCGGCCTTGCGGCTCATCGAGACCTGGAAGCCGGCCGAGCGAAGCGCGTTGCGGTAGTCGGTCGATGCGTATTGAACGCCCCGGTCGGAGTGGTGGATCAGATTGGCATCAGTCGGTCGGGTTGATGTCGCCATATTGAGGGCCGCCAAGGGCAGTTCGGTGCGCAAATGATCGTCCATCGCCCAGCCGACGATCCTGCGGCTGCAGAGGTCCATGACGGCTGCGAGATAAAGCCAGCCCTGATCGGTCTCGATATAGGTGATGTCGGCGAGCCAGATCCGGTTAGGCGCGGCGGCGATGAAGTTCCGGTCGATCAGGTTCGGGGCGATCGGGTAATCGTGACGGCTGTCGGTGGTTCGCGCTCTGCGTGGCCGCGCCATGATGGCCCTGATACCATGATGGCGCATCAACCGCTCGATGCGGCCATGGCTCACCCCGCGACCCTGGGCCGTCAACTCAACATGAATACGCGGGCTGCCATAGCGCCCGCAGGTGTCACGATGAACCCGCTTGATGTCATCGATGAGGTCACGATTGGCGGCGGACCGCTGGCTCTGCGGACGTGAGCGCCAAGCATAATAGCCGGCCGGCGAGACGGCGAGCGCACCGCACATGATCCTTATCGGGTAATCGGTGCGGTGATCTTCGATGAAGCGGAACCTCATGTCCGAACTCCAGCAAAGATCGCGATCGACTTTTTTAAAATGTCGCGCTCCATCCGCAGCCGCTCGTTCTCCTGCTGCAAACGGGCGATCTCCGCAGCCTGGTCTGCCGACGGCAGCACCGCTTGCTGTGTGGGGAGCCGCGGCGCTGCCGTCGGCCCGCGCCCCATGCGCTCGACCCAGCGCCGTAATACCGAATCACGCAGCCCAAGCTCCTTGGCTACCGAACCGATCGATCGACCGCTCGAAGCCACCAGATCAACAGCTTGCTGCTTATAGTCGTCCGTAAACGACCGACGTGGACGTCCTTCCATCCGACACCTCCTGGCTCTGAGAGCCTACTACAGGTGTCCACCAATTCGGGGGAGGTTCACCGGTTACCAGCGCGACTTTTTGAGGGGCAGGGGTCATGGGCGGCATCCGCAGGCGGTTGATGAACGGAGCGCTCCTATAACCCATGCCATGTGCGGTGTCGCTCTGCTCCCCTCCCCGCCACGCGCTTTGCGCGCGGGAGGAGGGGTGAAGGGTTTGCGCGCGGAGAAAATCCGCTACCCCAGCCGGTACGCAGGCCGGGGGTAGCGTCGCGTAACGGCCCTGATCTTCGAAGCCACGATCGAAGAGGTCAGGCGCGGTCGGGAGGGGACCGCTGCCGTTGCGATCAGGCGAGTTCTGCGGCGGCGCGCTGCATATTGGCCGACATGTCGCTGGTCACGGTGCTTTGCTCTTCAACCGCCGCGGCCGTGCTGGTGACAAATTCATTGACGCTCTCAATGGCCTTTTTGATCGACGTGAGTGCGAGCACCACATCGCCGGAGATACCGTTAAGCGCCGCGATTTCCGTCGATATCTTGTCGGTCGCCTGTTTCGCCTGGTTGGCAAGGTTCTTGACCTCGGATGCCACCACGGCAAACCCCCGTCCGGCTTCACCGGCCCGGGCGGATTCGATCGTGGCATTGAGCGCCAAGAGATTGATCTGGCCGGTGATGTTGCCGATCAGGTCGACAATTCCCTCCATCGACTGCGCCGCCGAGGTAAGCCGCTGCGCCTGGACATCGGCCGCATCCACCTGGTTGACCGCTTCGGTCGCGTTCTGCCGCGACTTGACCATCGTTTCGGAGATTTCTCGGACCGACGCGTTCAGCTCTTCGCTTCCCGCTGCGACGGACTCGATCAGCGACCGCGCGCGTTCCGCCTTCATGCGGCCCATGGCCTGTGCCGTGGTGTCGGAAGCGTATTTCACCACCTTGAAAGGCTTGCCGTTGAGGTCGAGGATCGGATTATAAGAGGCCTGAATCCAGATCTCGCGGCCGCCCTTGGCGATCCGTTTGTATTCGGCCGCCTGATACTGGCCGCGGTTGAGGCTGTCCCAGAATTCCCGGTAGGCGGCCGAGCCGCTTTCCGACGGTTCAACGAACATGCTGTGATGCCGGCCCTCGATTTCCCCCAGCGTGTAACCCACGGCGCTGAGAAAATTCTGGTTGGCCGAGCGAATGGTGCCGTCCATGTTGAATTCGATCACGGCCTGCGACTTGCGGATCGCGGCGATCTGTCCGTCATTGTCGGCGGCGGTGAGCTTTTGCGCGGTCACGTCGGTGGCGAATTTGACCACCTTGAACGGCTTGCCGGCTTCGTTGAGAATCGGGTTGTAGGTTGCGAGAATCCAGATTTCCTTGCCGCCTTTGCCGAGCCGCTTGTATTCGGCGGCCTGAAACTCGCCGCGATTGAGGCTCGCCCAGAATTCGCGATAGGCCGCGCTGTCGCGGTCGCCCTGGGTGACGAACATGCTGTGATGCTTGCCCTGAACTTCGGCGAGCGAATAACCCATCGCGTTCAGGAAATTCTCGTTCGCGGTGACGATGGTACCGTCCATGTTGAATTCGATCATGGCCTGGGCGCGGCTCATTGCCGATATCTTGCCAGCATCCTCCATACCCTGGATCTTTTGCGCGGTGATGTCGGTCGCGAACTTGATAACCTTGACCGGCTTTCCCTTCGAATCCAGGATCGGATTGTAGGAAGCCTGAATCCATATCTCCCTGCCGCCCTTGGCGATCCGCTTGTATTGCGCCGCCTGAAACTCGCCGCGGTTCAGGCTGTTCCAGAATTCGCGGTAGGCCATGGTGTCACGCATCGCCGGCTCGACGAACATGCTGTGATGCTTGCCTTGAATTTCGGCGAGCGAGTAACCCATCGCGTTGAGGAAATTCTCGTTCGCCGTGATGATGGTGCCGTTGAGGTTGAACTCGATCACCGCCTGCGATTTTCCGATCGCTTCCGCCTGCGCGAGCGCGTTTTGCAGCCTTGCCTTGCCAAAAAAATTGATCACTGCAATCTCCGTGCTGGTTCCGGTAATGGAACAGAATCAGCGGCGATCCGACATCGCTGCAACAAGCGTAAAGGTTGCATATTAATGTTGAGCAACGGTAAAGCATTTGCGCGGCTCCACTTATCGCGCCATCAAGAACGATCGCAGCCAAAGCGCGCGATAAGGCCTGTATTTATTGGCTTTTCGCACGGTCATTGCGGGCGGTGAATGGGGTGTCGTGCGCGTATTGCGGTGCACAACCCGTAGTTTTACGGAAATGAATTCGCGAATTATTTTCGCTTCATCACCTTTTCATAGGCGGCTTGCAAACGCTCGCCGACACCAGGCCCTCGCTTGCGCCGCGGCTTGATGCCGAGATGGAGTTCGCGCAATTCGTCCATGAACTCGGCCCACATTTTCGGACCGCCTTCGCTCAGCAGTTTGGCGCGGATCCCGAGGTCTTCGCTGACGGGCAGATATTTGAATCCCCACCCCGCCATCTGCGCCAGGATCGGCAACAGTTCGATGCCCTGTTCGGTGAGCGAGTAAATCCCCTTCTGCTTGTGACTGGGGTCATCGGCCCGGGTGATGATGCCCTGGTCGAGCAGCGTCTTCAGCCGGTCGGCGAGGATATTTGAGGAAATGCGCTCCTCGGATTTGGTCAAGAGCTCGCGGAAATGCCGCCGGTTCCCGAACATCATGTCGCGGATTACGAGCAGGCTCCATTTGTCGCCGACCACCTCGAGGGTGAGGTTGATCGGGCAGCCGGAGCGCTGGTGGTCGGTCATGGAAGGATGTCCGGGTACAATGTGAGGGTTGACCGATGCGAGAAACCGCTTGCAATATTGCACCGGTTGACCCAGGGTACAACCAGTTGCAAAATGCAATCGGTTTAGGCTTGGCTCGCTGGGCCACGCGCTTGCAAATCGGGGGCCTATGTCGCTGACGCTGCATTTCCATCCATTGTCATCGTTCTGCTGGAAGGCGCTGGTCGCCCTCTACGAGAACGACACGCCTTTCACGCCGCATACGGTCAATCTCGGCGATCCGGACGAGCGCGCGGCGTTGCTGAAGCTATGGCCGATCGGCAAGTTTCCGGTGCTGCGGGACGACGCGCTCGACCGTACCGTCCCGGAGACCAGCATCATCATCGAATATCTCGACACCCATTATCCCGGCCGTACCCGGTTCATCGCCGCGGACCAGAAGCTGGCCTTGCAGACGCGGCTGCGGGACCGGTTCTACGATCTTTACGTGCACCTGCCGATGCAGAAGATCGTCGGCGACCGGTTGCGGCCGGAAGGACAAAAGGATCCGCACGGGGTCGCGGAAGCGAAGGCGCTGCTGCAGTCATGCTACGGCATGATCGACAAGGACATCGGGACCAAGACCTGGGTGATGGGCGACGCCTTCAGCATCGCCGACTGCGCCGCCGCGCCGGCGCTGTTCTATGGCAACAAGGTTTTGCCGTTCGGCGACGGCCATAAAAACCTGGTCGCCTACTTCGATCGCCTGACGGCAAGGCCCTCCTTTGCCCGCGTGATCCGGAAAGCCGAGCCTTATTTTGGCTTGTTCCCGCAGGAAAACGTGACATGAGTGAGAGCAAGTCCGGCATCATCCGCGCCATCTTTGCCGCTTACCTGTCGAATGACCGCAAGGCCGTTGAGGATTCCCTGACCGAAGATTTCCTCTTCACCAGTCCGTATGACGACGAAATCGAAAAGGCTACTTATTTCGAGCGTTGCTGGCGCGACAGCGGCTGGATCGAGCGGCACGAGATCGAAAAAATCATGGTCGAAGGTGACGAGGCATTTGTGACCTATCGATGTACAGCCAAGGGCGGCAAGAGCTTTCGCAATACGGAGTTCTTTACCTTCGCGGGCGACAGGGTCAGACGCATCGATGTCTATTTTGGCGCCACTTACGAGAACGGCGCGTTCGTGAAACAAAAATCGTAAAAAAGCCCCCGGGCGTGTCGGTTTGAGGCGATCCCATTCGTCATATCCAGGGAGCCGGAATTCGGGTGGCGACGCCGCCCGCCCGGCTGCGATAAACGCCAAACGGAGCATGCGATGCGATTCATGGTGATAGTGAAGGCCGACCGGGACAGCGAAGCCGGCGTGATGCCGAGCACGGAATTGCTCACCGCGATGGGCAAGTTCAATGAGGAAATGGTGAAGGCCGGCGTCATGCTCGCAGGCGAGGGCTTGCATCCGAGCTCAAAGGGCGCGCGTATCAAATATTCCGGCCGGGGACGTACCGTGACGCCGGGCCCCTTCAGCGCCACCGGCGATCTGGTGTCGGGTTTCTGGCTGATCCAGGTGAAGTCGCGCGACGAGGCGATCGAATGGATGAAGCGAGCGCCGTTTGACGGCGGCGCTGAGATCGAACTTCGGCAGGTGTTCGAATCTGAAGATTTCGGCGAGGCGCTGACATCAGAATTGCGCGAGCAGGAAACCCGGCTTCGTGCCGAGGTCGCCAGCAAGTAGAACAACCGACGTCGTTCCGGGATGCGCCGTCAGGCGAAGGTCCGGAATCCCGAGATGCGTGTGCGAGATTCCGCGATGTGCCCTTCGCATCGGCGGCTCGTCACAGATGAGGACCATTCCATGCGATTTATGATGCTGATGATTCCCAGAGGTTATGAAGCGGCGGCGCCGGACGCGGTGCCTTCCGCCGAGGCGGTCTCGGCGATGATGAAATATAATCAGGAACTGAAAGCAGCCGGGGTGCTGATCGCGCTTGACGGGCTGCTGCCGCCCTCCGCGGGGGCGCGGGTTTCGTTCGCCAGCGGCAAGCCGATCGTGACCGACGGCCCTTTCATCGAGGCCAAGGAAGTGATCGGCGGTTATTGGATGATCGAGGTGAAATCCAGGGACGAAGCGATCGCCTGGGCCAGCCGCTGCCCGGCTTCCAACAGCGAAACCATTGAAATTCGTCAGGTGTTTGAAATGTCGGATTTCCCCGCCGACGTGCAGAAGGCGGCGGACGGGTTTACCGAATTGCAGGGACGTTAGCCCGGTTTCCATCGCCGGACCGCGTCCGCGGTTTGGTTTTCGGTAAAAAACGCTCTAGTGACCTTTGCGGCCGGCTCATGTAAAAGCCTTTCACATGAGTTGGAGCAAGGACCAAGGCCGCACCGAGCGCGGCTATCATCACGGCAATCTGAAAGAGGCGCTGCTGCAGGCAGCGCTTGATTTGATTGCGGAAAAGGGCGCGGCCGGTTTCACCTTTGCCGATGCTGCGCGGATGGCCGGGGTCAGCCCAGCCGCACCCTACCGGCATTTTCGCGACCGCGATGAATTGCTGTCGAGCATCGCCCAACGTGGCTTCGAGCAGTTCGAAGCCGCGCTGTCGCAAGCCTGGGATGATGGACGCCCGGATACCGTCACGGCATTCGAGCGGGTCGGCAAAGCCTATCTGGCATTCGCCCGCAGCGAGCCATCGTTCTATTCGGCGATGTTCGAGTCCGCGCTTCCCATCGATGCCAATCCTGCTCTATTGGCGGCCAGCGAGCGCGCTTTCGCCGTGATCAGGGCCGCTGCCGAGCGTCTTGCCGCGCTGGCGCCGCCGGGAACACCACGTCCGCCCGCGCTGATGATGGCGCTGCATATCTGGTCGATGTCGCACGGCGTGGCGTCGCTGTTCGCGCGCGGCGACAAGGCGCGCCGCAAGTTGCCGATGTCGGCCGAAGAACTGCTGGAGGCCGAGGTGCTGATTTATCTGCGCGGTCTCGGCTTTTTGACCGATCGCCAGACGGCGTCAAAAAACTCAGCAGGGCAAAAACAGGCCGGTCCCCCACCGCTCCCTCCTTCAGGTCCCCCTTCAGGTCCTTGGGGCACCCCAAAATAAATCGAGGGGCGCCGCCAGCGCCCGGCTTGACAAAAATACGGGAAGGTTTACGTATGTGAATGTTATTTACATTCACACGGCATGGCGCCGTCATGGAGAGGGAAATGGCCTACACCGCAGATGTCAATCGATGGCGCGGTCCCGATAGTGAGCCCTACCGGCCGCATATGCGTATTCATCCCGGCATGGTCATCGGGACCATTCTCGGCTTCCTTTTCTGGTGGCCGGTCGGTCTTGCCTTCCTCTTTTTCACCCTCAGGAGAACGACAATGGGTTGCTGGAGCCATTCGGACCGTTTCGAAAACAAGATGCAGCGCATGCAGTACAAGATGGAGCGGATGCGCGACCGCATGGAGCGTCGTGGCTTCGGCTTCGGTCCGCCCTCGAGCGGCAACCGGGCGTTCGACGAGTACCGCACGGAAACCTTGCGGCGCCTTGAGGAAGAGCAGACCGAATTCCGCGATTTCCTCGATCGCCTGCGCCACGCCAAGGACAAGGAAGAGTTCGACCAGTTCATGGCCCAGCAGCGTCCCCGTCCGACCCCGCCGTCGGATGGCCAGCCGCAGCCCTGAATCTGAAAGCCTAACGCCTCAGGCGTAGTGCCCCCACGACCCTGACGGCGACATGACCGCCCATCTGCCTGCAGATGGGCGGTTTTGCTTTATGAGGTGTCTGAATGCCTGTTTTCCTGAAGGCTTCCGCCACCCCGCTGCCTGCATTTGCCGCAGCTGAAATCCCCTTTGGTAACCAGACCTTAACCATGATTAGCGTTGGGTTAGTGGGATAAGGACGCGCGAATAGCCCTCGTTTTGACACGTTGGCA
This sequence comes from uncultured Alphaproteobacteria bacterium, assembly GCA_963790595.1. Lineage (GTDB taxonomy): Bacteria > Pseudomonadota > Alphaproteobacteria > Rhizobiales > Xanthobacteraceae > Bradyrhizobium. The sequence goes on from CAWBPE010000003.1 coordinate 504,008, forward strand.
GGGGATGCAGGCCTCGGCTTTGGACGGGCCCCTCATGCGACACAACAAGGCTACCGCGCTGGCGCTTACCGCCGCGCCTGTCGTGCGGCTGTGGAACCGGCAGTCATTTGCTTCCGGCAAATTGGAGATACCCGCGTTGAGAGGATACCGCTTATGAATCCGGCCGACGTGACGCAGTCTGCCTTGCCGCTCGCATCCGCTGACGTATCGCTGATCGCCCTGTTCCTGCAGGCGCACTGGATCGTGAAGGGCGTCATGCTGGGGCTGCTCGGCTGCTCGGTATGGGTCTGGGCGATCGCGATCGACAAGATCTTCCTTTATGCGCGCACCAAGCGCGCGATGGATCGCTTCGAGCAGGCGTTCTGGTCCGGTGAATCGATCGAGGAACTTTACCGCGCGCTGTCGGCCAAGCCGACGCAATCGATGGCGGCGTGTTTCGTCGCTGCGATGCGCGAGTGGAAACGCTCGTTCGAGAGCCAGGCGCGATCCTTTGCGGGACTGCAGATGCGGATCGAAAAGGTCATGAACGTCTCCATCGCCCGGGAAGTCGAGCGGCTGGAACGCCGGCTGCTGGTGCTGGCGACGGTCGGCTCGGCCGGCCCATTCGTCGGCCTGTTCGGCACCGTCTGGGGCATCATGTCGAGCTTTCAGTCGATCGCCGCCTCGAAGAACACCTCGCTGGCGGTGGTGGCCCCGGGTATCGCCGAAGCGCTGTTTGCGACCGCAATCGGCCTTATCGCCGCCATTCCGGCGACTATTTTCTATAACAAGTTCACCTCCGAGGTGAACCGGCAGGCCCAGCGGCTGGAAGGGTTCGCCGATGAATTTTCAGCGATCCTGTCACGCCAGATCGACGAACGGGCATGATCCCGAAACGTGGAAACCGGTTTTCGGAAAAGATCATGCCCCGGACAAACGGCGTGAGGCGCGGTATATTATGAGCGGATTGTGAGCACCAGATCATGGCGATGAACATGGCAGGCTCGTCCGGCGGCCGCGGCCGCCGCGGCCGGCGTCGCCCCGTGATGGCGGAGATCAACGTCACCCCGATGGTGGACGTGATGCTGGTGTTGCTGATCATCTTTATGGTGTCGGCGCCGCTGTTGACGGTCGGCGTGCCGCTCGACCTGCCGCAGACCCAGGCCAAGGGCCTGAATCAGGACAAGACACCGTTGCAATTGTCGGTCGACATCAAGGGACGGGTGTTCATCAACGACACCGAAGTCGCGATGAACGATCTGGTGCCGAAATTAAAGGCGATCACCGACGCTCGCGGCGGCATGGACGAGCGTATATACATGCGGGCGGACAAGAAGGCGGATTACGGAACCGTGGCGCGGGTGATGGGGCAATTGTCCGGCGCAGGGTTCAAACATCTGGCGCTGGTGACCGAAGCGGAGCAGGGGTCCTAGGAACGTGAAGGTCGACAAGACACTGGTTGCGTCTGTGGCCCTGCACGTTCTCGTGATCGGGTGGGGACTGGTGTCGTTCTCGTCCAAAGCCTTCGAGTCGATTCCGGAAGAATCCCTGCCCGTCGATATCGTTTCCTCCGATCAGCTGGCCAAGGTAATGGCCGGCATGAAAACCGGCAAAAAGGAAAATCCGAAGCCGCTGGTTGAGAAGATAGCTGACGCAAAGCCGACCGATGATGCGATCGGCAAGGTCGCCCCGAAGCCGCCGGTCGTAACCGAAACGGCACCTCAGCCGCAGCCGAAGCCGGTGGAAAAGCCGGTCGAGAAAAAACCCGATCCGCCGAAGCCGGTTGCCGAGAAGCCGAAGGAAGAGCCGAAGCCGATCGAGAAGAAGCCTGATCCGCCGAAGGTCGATCCGATCGCGGAAGCGTTGAAAAAAGAAGAGAAGAAGCCGCCGAAGCCGCCGGTCCAGGCCGCGGCGACACCGCCGCCGCAGCCGCAAAAGCCCAAGGAACGCGTCTACGACCAGACCCAGATCGCGGCGCTGCTCGACAAGCGCGATCCGACCCGGCAGGCCGCGACCGGCGAAACGCTGAATTCCAATGCCGCGCTGGGTCTGGCCCATGGCAGGGCCGCGGACAATTCGGCGACATGGTCTGCAATGTTCCTGGAGCAGGTCAATCGCTGCTGGAAGGTGCCCTACGGCGGAATCGAGAGTCAGAAGCCTGAAGTCGTGATCGATATCAGACTGAAGCGCGACGGTACGCTGGAAGTGCCGCCATTACCGGAAGGCACGCCTGCGACTCCCTATCTTCGTGCCTATCAAGATAGCGCCGTGCGTGCCATCTACGAGTGTCAGCCCTATCATTTGCCGCCGGCCATGTACGACGACTGGAAATATTTCGGCGGGCTATTTACCGAGCCAAAGACCTGAGCGCGGTCGCTTAACGGCTGCATCAAACTTGTGAAACGAGTCCCAACAGTGAATTCCAAAAATGGCGAAAATGGATTGCGTGAGATGACGTTCCGCCCGAGCCGCCGACAAATCATTTCCGGAATGGCTTCGCTCGGCGCGCTGGCAACCGGTGGCGCCCGAAACGCTTTCGCGCAAGGGCCCAAAATTGTCCCTATCCCAGGGGGCGAATTCCAGCCGCTGCCGATTGCGATTCCGAATTTCGTCGCCGGCACGCCATCGGACAATGAAGTCGCTGTCGGCGTGACCCAGGTCATTACCAACAACCTCAAGCGCAGTGGGCTATTCGCCCCGATCGATCAGGCGGCCTATATCGAGAAGGTCGTCAACATCGATGCGGCGCCGCAATTTGCGAACTGGAAGACCATCAACGCGCAGGCGCTCGTGACCGGCCGCATGACCCGTCAGCCTGACGGCCGCCTGAAGGCCGAATTCCGGCTCTGGGACGTCGCCACCGGCCAGCAACTGACCGGCCAGCAATATTTCACGCAGCCGGAATATTGGCGCCGGATCGCGCACATCATCTCCGATCAGATCTATGAGCGCCTGACCGGCGAAAAAGGCTATTTCGACAGCCGTGTGGTGTTCGTCGACGAATCCGGGCCTAAGGAGCGGCGGGTCAAGCGATTGGCTCTGATGGATCAGGACGGCGCCAATGTCCGCTATCTGACACGCGGCACCGATCTGGTTTTGACACCGCGCTTTTCGCCCTCGACCCAGGAAATCACCTACATGGAATTCGGCCAGGGCGACCCGCGGGTCTACCTGCTCAACATCGAGACCGGGCAGCGCGAGATCGTCGGCAATTTTCCCGGCATGTCGTTCTCGCCGCGATTCTCGCCGGATGGCCAGCGCGTGATCATGAGCCTGCAGCAGGGCGGCAATTCCAACCTGTTCGTGATGGATCTGCGCTCGAAATCGACCACGCGCCTGACCGACACGCCGGCGATCGATACCTCGCCGTCCTATGCGCCCGACGGCGCGCGGCTATGTTTCGAATCCGACCGCGGCGGAAAGCCGCAGATCTATGTGATGCCGGCGACCGGCGGACCGGCACAGCGCATTTCCTTCGGCGATGGCAGCTACTCGACGCCGGTCTGGTCGCCGCGCGGCGACTACATCGCCTTCACCAAGCAGGGTGGCGGACAGTTTTCCATCGGCATCATGAAGCCCGATGGTTCGGGCGAGCGGCTTCTGACCTCCGGGTATCACAATGAAGGACCGACCTTCGCGCCGAACGGGCGCGTTCTGATGTTCTTCCGCGACCCCGGCGGCAATGGCGGGCCGTCCTTGTTCACGGTGGATATTTCCGGACGTAACGAACTGAAGGTTCCTACCCCCGGTTTCGCCTCCGATCCGGCATGGTCACCTCTGCTGTCATAAGGCCGGTATCGTCTGATGGGGCTGAGCCGGTACGCCTTCGGGCGTCCCGTTAATCGGCAAAGCTTGCCTAGCTTGCTGATTTGGCGTGCAGATTTTCGCTTTGCGCAGAGAAAAACAACGTACCGGTAACGATATTCCCTCAGAAAGGCTTCATCAGCGGCAGGTACAACTGACCTGAACAGGATGCGCGCGCGCCCCCAGATGCAGCTTGCTGGCCAAACCAAAGATCCCGATCTGAAGATGTCGCCGTCGATCTATACGGCGCTGGTCGATTCGCTATTCGAGAACCCCGTTCCCTTGCTGGCCGGGGCGGTGTGCGCCGGCGCGGCCGCACTGATGACGGCCGTCAAGACCGGTAATCAATTGCTGTGGCCGATTGCGCTGGTGATCGTTGCGATCGGCCTGTTGCGGGCCATCGAGGTCGGCAGATACCAAAAGACCAAGGCCACGCTGACACCGGCGCAAGTCTCGCGGTGGGAATGGCGCTACATGGTCGGCGGATCGCTGTATGCCGGATCGCTCGGCCTGTGGTGTCTCGTGGTGCTGATCGGCAGCGACGACCCGGTTGCTCACATGCTCTGTACGTCGGTCACGGTCGCCTACACCGCAGCGGGCGCCGGGCGAACCTATGGCCGGCCATGGATCGCGCAATTGCAGGTGCTGCTGGCGTGCGGACCGATGTCGCTCGGCCTGCTGCTGCACGGCAACGTCTACTACCTCGGCTTCGCGCTGCTCAACGGATTGTTTTTCATCGGCCTGCGGCGAATTTCGCTGAGCCTGCATCAGGTCTATGTCAAGGCGCTGGTGGCGACCGAACGCGTGGTCTCGATCGCGGGACAATTCGACACCGCGCTGAACAACATGCCGCACGGCCTGTGCATGTTCGCGGCCGACGGGCATCTGGCGGTCATGAACCATCGCTTCAGCGAGATGATGGATCTGCCTGACGATCTCGTACATCGCGGCGCATGCGCGGCCGATATCGTCGCAGCCTGCGTCAGCGCCGGCGCCATTTCGGCTGTCAGCGGCAGGGTGATCCTTTCGGAAATCGAGAATTCGCAGGCCAAGGACATCATCACCACCGACCCCGACGTCGTGCGGGGCCGGTCGTTGTCATGGACCTTCCAGCCGATGGCCGGCGGCGGCGCCGTCGTGCTGCTCGAAGACATTACCGAACGGCGCACCGCGGAAGCCAGAATCACGCATCTGGCGCGCTATGACGAACTGACGGGGCTTCCCAACCGGGTCAACTTCCGCGACGAGATCGAGCGCTTGCTGGCGGTGCCGCACGACGCCGCGCAATTGTCGGCGTTGCTGTTTGTCGATCTCGATCAATTCAAACAGGTCAACGACACCCTGGGCCATCCCTGCGGCGACCAGCTGTTGTGCGCCGTCGCCGACCGGCTGCGCGCCATGCTGCGCCCGGAGGATTTCGTGGCGCGGTTCGGCGGCGACGAATTTGTGGTGTTCCAGCAGAACATCAAATCGGCGGAGGATTCGGCCGTTCTCGCCCGGCGCATCGTCGATCATCTGAGCGAGCGCTACAAGATCGACAATCATCTGGTCGAGATCGGCGCCAGCGTCGGCATCGCGATGACCGCGCCGGCGGGCGTCAGCGCCGACACGCTGTTGAAGAACGCCGACATGGCGCTCTATCGCGCCAAGGCGGACGGCCGCGGCACCTTCTGCTTCTTCCGCGACGAAATGGCGCAAACCGTCGAGGCGCGCCGCATTCTGGAACTCGACCTGCGCAAGGCGCTCGCCAACGAGGAGTTCGAGCTGTTCTATCAGCCGCTCGTCAATCTCAAATCGGGCAAGATCTCGACCTGTGAGGCCCTGCTGCGCTGGAATCATCCGGCGCGCGGCACGGTGTCGCCGGTCGATATCATCCCGGTCGCCGAAGACATGGGGCTGATCGTTGATCTCGGCCGCTGGATCCTGCGCAAGGCCTGCATGGAATGCATGAAATGGCCCGATGGCGTCAGCGTCGCGGTCAATTTCTCGCCGCAGCAATTCCATCAGCGCGATGTGCTGAGCGAGGTTCGCTACGCGCTTGAAGTCTCCGGCCTGCCGGCCAACCGCCTCGAAATCGAGATCACCGAATCCTCGCTGTTGCGCAACACGCAATTGACCCATGACGTGCTGTCGCAATTGCGCGAGATCGGCGTGCGCATCTCGCTGGACGATTTCGGCACCGGCTATTCGAGCCTCAGCTATCTGCATAATTTCCCGCTGCAGAAGGTGAAGATCGATCGCTCGTTCCTGGAAGGGATCGACACCGATCGTCCGCTGACGCTGTTGCGCGGCGTGGCGCGGCTCAGCGCGGATCTGGGAATGTCGGTGGTGGTCGAGGGCATCGAGACCAACGAACAGCTGGAACTGATCAATGCGGACGGCACGGTGACCGAAGCGCAGGGTTATCTGTTCAGCCGGCCGGTTCCGGCGCTGCGCGTTCGCCAATTGTTGAACGCATCCCATGGCCGCCGGCCGGAAGAGGAACTTTCGATAGTTCCCTCCCGATCGATTGCGTGAAATTTATCTACTGGCGAACAACTTCTCTCTAGAAATTCTTGCTCTGGAAAAGCTTATTCCCTTCGCAGGGAACCATTGTTCTTTACCTCTTGCGATTAACCCTAATCGTTCGATGGCTTTGACTTGCGTTAGGAAAGATTTAACCTTCTAGTACCCGCGTAAGTTGTTGCTTAGGAAGTCCGATGAGTCCCACCCAAGAAACCCAAGAAATGACGGGCCGGCCTCTTAAGCGAAAAGTTGGGTTACTCGACGAAGTCGATTACCGGCTGGCTGAAACCGAAACTGAAAAAGAGGCCATCTACCGTCTGCGCTACCGGGCCTATTTGCATGAGGGCGCGATCGAGCCGCGCACCGATCAGCGGCTGACCGATCGCTTCGATAATTTGCCAAACTCCTGGCTGTTCGGCATCTATCTCGACGGCGAGTTGACCAGTTCCATCCGCATCAGTGTGGCGACGCGCGACAATGATGACACGCCTGCGGTTGATGCCTTTCGCGATCTGCTCGCGCCCGAACTCGCCAAGGGCAAAGTGATCGTCGATCCCAATCGTTTCGTCGCCGACCCCCTGAGCCGAACCAAATATCCCGAACTGCCCTATCTGACCGTTCGCCTCGGTTACGTAGCCTGCGGTTACTTTAACGCCGATATCGGAACTGCGACCGTTCGTGCCGAACACCGCGCGTTTTATCAGCGGCTGTTCCTGCAGAAATCCCTGTGCGAGCCGCGGCCCTATCCGACATTGACCAAACCTTTGTGCCTGATGGCGGCGGACTATCTGAGCATCCGGGATAAAGTGTTCGAACGCTTCCCTTTGATGCGCTCAAGCACCGCCGAGCGGCGGATGCTGTTCGACCGCAGTGGTGACAGCCTGCCGGTGCTGGACCTGCCCGGGTTCCCCTTCGCGCGCGCCACGATCGCCCCGCACTCCTGATCGGCCAGGCCGGGCGCAGCCCATTAAGAAAGCCGGGCGCAGCCCATTAAGAAGCCTGGCGCAGTCCACGAAGAGCCGGGCGCAGCCCATTACAAGCTTGGCGGGGCCTGATTGGAGCCGGGTTCCCATCGAGGCCTCGCGGGAGCCTGTTTCGTGCTTTTGTTGGCCCAGCGTCGCCTATAAGGCGGCCGAAGCCCTGGGATACCGGCGATTTCACGTCCACTTCCGCTTGCCTTCACCCTCACGCCACATTTACAACCCATTAACCATCGCGGTGGCTTTTGGCCCCTTGCTGGCATTTGATCGGGTTCGGCAACACCTCATCAAGGTTGACGGAACGTTCGCTTAACCATCGGCCTGTAGACCGGATGATAGTCGAAAAACGTGAGCGTGGAGGCTCCGGAATGAAACATCAGAAGCGTATCGTCCAGGGCTTGAAGCTGGCCGCGGTGCTCGCGCTGGCGCTCTCGATGGGAGCGTGCGCGAAGAATCCGCTGACGGATGGCGCGATGGCGAGTGCAGCCACGCCGGGCAGCCAGCAGGATTTCGTGGTCAATGTCGGTGACCGCGTATTCTTCGAGAGCGACCAGACCGAATTGTCGCCGCAGGCGATCGCGACGCTGGAGAAGCAGGCGCAGTGGCTGCAGAGCTACAACCGCTACAGCTTCACCATTGAAGGCCATGCGGACGAACGCGGCACCCGTGAATACAATATTGCGCTCGGTGCGCGGCGCGCCCAGTCGGTGCGCACCTTCCTGGCCTCGCGCGGCATCGACGCGTCGCGGATGCGGACGATCTCCTACGGCAAGGAACGCCCGGTCGCGGTCTGTAACGATATCTCGTGCTGGTCGCAGAACCGTCGCGCCGTGACGGTGTTGAACGCCAGTTCCTAAAGCGCATTCGGCTTTACAAGGTTTCTTGCATAAGGTTTGCCGGCGCCCTCGGGCGCCGGTTTTGTTTTGGGCGGATTCCGTTCAGCTTCGCTTCAGGTTATTTGCTTCAGATAGTGCTTTGTCTCAGTCACATTTTTGGCGTACTCAATCTCTCAATGTGATCAAGGTTCGATCTCACGCCGAGTTCGTCGGTCAGGCCAGAATGTCATCCAGATTTCATGAAATTACGCGCGCCGCGGCCATGACCGCGATGCTGATGCTGTGTTCGCCGGTGCTGTGTTTGCCAGCTATGGCTCAAGTCATGGGTCAATCCGACGATGTCGATCCGGAAACCCGGATTCAGCAGCTTGAAAATCAGCTACGGCAACTCACCGGCCAGAATGAAGAGCTGCAATATCGCAACCGGCAGCTCGAGGACCGGCTGAAATTGCTTCAGGGCAGCGCGCAGGGCGCCCCCGGTGGACCGCCCCAAGCTGGCCAGCCCAATGTCGCCCAGCCCAATGTTGCCGCGTTGCCCCCGGTGCAGCCGAACCCGGCCTATCGGCAGCCGCAGCCCCAGGGTGGCTACGATCCGCAGATTGCCGCGCCGGCGCCGATCGTTCAGGAGCCCGCCGGCGCACCGCAGCCGGGCGGCCGCCGCCGTGGCGACGCGTTTGATCCCAACCAGAATCCGAGCGCCCCCGGCGCGCCGCGCGCGCTTGGCGGTGGTCAACTTCCGATCCAGGAAGCGCCCGTTGGCGCGCCCGGCGGGCGCGGCGCGGGCGAACCGCTCGATCTTGCGAACACCGGCGGCCCTCATCCGTCCGGCGCCTTGCCGCCACCGCCGCCGCGCAACACCAATGCGACGGGAGCGCTGACCACTCTGCCGCCGTCGGCCACGTCAAAGGACGAGTTCGATCTCGGCATCGGCTACATGCAGCGCCGGGATTACGCGCTGGCCGAAGAGACCATGCGCAACTTCGCGCAGAAATACCCGAGCGATCCCTTGATCTCGGAATCGCAATACTGGCTCGGCGAGAGTTTCTTCCAGCGCCAGCTCTATCGTGACGCCGCGGAAGCCTTTCTTGGCGTGACCACCAAATTCGACAAATCGGCAAAGGCGCCGGAGGCGCTGCTGCGGCTCGGAGAATCGCTGGCGGCGCTGAAAGAGCGCGAGGCCGCCTGCGCGGCGTTCGGCGAGGTGGTGCGGAAATATCCTCGTGCTTCGGCCGGCATCAAAGCGGCGGTCGATCGCGAGCAAAAACGGGTCAAGTGCTAGCGCAAGATCTACCCCGCCAAAGCCTGCGCTAGCTTAAAAGCGCATCTTCGCGCTAGATAGCCCCTGATGATCTCTTGATAATCTCTTGGGTGCGCGATGTGGCGACGGGATCATGCCTGACGACGACAACACCCCGATTTCGGCACAGCATGCGAAACGTCTGTTCGCGGACTGGAAGGACGCTTCTGCGATCGTGCTCGCGGTGTCCGGCGGTCCTGATTCCATCGCGCTGATGTGGCTCGCGGCGCGCTGGCGCCGCACGCTGTCGCGCGGTCCGCGCCTGATCGCGGTCACGGTCGATCATGGCTTGCGCGCCGAGGCCGCGCGCGAGGCGCGCGACGTCAAGCGGCTGGCGCGCACGCTCGATTTGCCCCATCGCACCCTGCGCTGGACCGGCACCAAGCCGAAAACCGGTCTGCCCGCGGCGGCGCGCAGTGCGCGCTATCAATTGCTGGCGAAGGCCGCGCGGAGCAGTGGCGCCACGCATATTCTCACCGCGCATACCCGTGACGACCAGGCCGAAACGCTGTTGATGCGTCTGGTTCGTGGTAGCGGCATCGCGGGGCTCGCGGCGATGGCGCGCGTCACCGAGCGCGAGGGCGTATGGCTGGCGCGTCCGTTTCTGGATGTTTCGAAATCGCAGCTGGTCGCGACGCTGAAACGGGCCAAGCTCGATTTCGCCGACGATCCGACCAACCGTGACACCCATTTTACCCGGCCCCGCATTCGCGCGGTGCTGCCGGTTCTCGCCGCCGAAGGGGGCGACGCGCGCAATCTGGCGCGGCTGGCGTCACGGCTGGGCCGGGCGAATGCCGCGGTGGAAGTCCTCGCCGATGGCGCCGAGCGCTATCTCGCACTCCGAAGCCGCGGCGCATCGTCTCAGGGGTCCGGCGCCAGAATCTTCGACGCCCGAACTTTTGCGGCGATGCCGGAGGAAATCCGGCTGCGGCTGCTGCTGCGCGCGATCGATCAAATCGGCCATGAGGGGCCGGCCGAACTCGGCAAGGTCGAAGCCCTGTTGTCGGTTTTGGACCGGGCTGTCGCGACAAGCATGGTAACGGGGCGCTCAAAGCCAAAAGCCACGCTGAAACAGACCTTCAAACAGACTTTGGCGGGCGCGCTGGTCAGCCTGATCGATGGCCGAATCAGCATCGCGCCGGCCCCGCCGCGGCGCCGGCGGGCGGATTAAGCTGGACGTCGTCCGTTCAAATGAGCCGTAATCCAGTTTACGGGCTTAACCACCCCGGAAATCGCCCATTCCGGCGCCATTATTTAAGCGGGAATCGCGCTAAGATAGGCTAAATAGTCCCGTCTGGTTCCCTTGGCAGCGACCGGGGCGACACCTAGATTGTGATGCAGTCGCCAAAGCGTCGCCACGGGATTCTACTGCCTACCCAAGTTCTGTTACCTACCGAGCATGCGACCCAAGGACATAAGGCCGCGATCCGCGCGACCACGAAGGAAGATCGATGAACGCCAATCTGCGCAACTTCGCCCTCTGGGTAATTATTGTTTTGCTGTTGTTGGCCCTGTTCACGCTTTTCCAGAATCCTGGTCAGCGCGCGTCTTCGCAGGACATCTCGTTCTCGCAGCTGTTGACCGAAGTCGACGCCAATCATGTGCGCGACGTCGTGATCCAGGGGCCGGAGATTCACGGCACCTTCACCAACGGTTCGAGCTTCCAGACCTATGCGCCGAACGATCCGACGCTGGTCTCGCGGCTGTATAACGGCAAGGTCTCGATCACCGCGAAGCCGCCCGGCGACAACGTGCCGTGGTTCGTGTCGCTCTTGGTCTCATGGTTGCCGTTCATCGCGCTGATCGGGGTGTGGATTTTTCTGTCGCGGCAGATGCAGGGCGGCGCCGGCAAGGCGATGGGTTTTGGCAAATCGCGCGCCAAGATGCTGACCGAGGCGCATGGCCGCGTCACCTTCGAGGACGTCGCCGGTGTCGACGAAGCCAAGCAGGACCTGCAGGAGATCGTCGAATTCCTGCGCGATCCCGGAAAATATCAACGGCTCGGCGGACGGATTCCGCGCGGCGTGCTCTTGGTCGGCCCTCCCGGTACCGGCAAGACGCTGATCGCGCGCGCGGTCGCCGGCGAAGCCAATGTGCCGTTCTTCACCATTTCGGGTTCTGACTTCGTCGAAATGTTCGTCGGCGTCGGCGCCTCCCGCGTCCGGGACATGTTCGAACAGGCCAAAAAGAATGCGCCCTGCATCATCTTCATCGACGAAATCGATGCGGTCGGCCGTCATCGCGGCGCCGGTCTCGGCGGCGGCAATGACGAGCGCGAGCAGACGCTGAATCAGTTGCTGGTCGAGATGGATGGCTTCGAAGCCAATGAAGGCGTGATCCTGATCGCGGCGACCAACCGTCCCGACGTGCTCGATCCGGCGCTGCTGCGTCCCGGCCGTTTCGACCGCCAGGTGGTGGTGCCGAATCCGGACGTCGTCGGCCGCGAACAGATCCTTAAAGTGCATGTCCGCAAGGTGCCGCTGGCGCCGGATATCAACCTCAAGACCATCGCCCGCGGTACGCCCGGTTTCTCCGGCGCCGACCTGATGAACCTTGTCAACGAAGCGGCCCTGACCGCGGCCCGGCGCAACAAGCGCATGGTGACGCAGTCGGAGTTCGAAGAGGCCAAGGACAAGGTGATGATGGGCGCCGAGCGCAAGTCGCTGGTCATGACCGAAGAAGAGAAGATGCTGACCGCCTATCACGAAGGCGGCCACGCCATCGTCGGCCTCAACGTGATTGCGACCGATCCGATCCACAAGGCGACCATCATTCCGCGCGGCCGTGCGCTGGGCATGGTGATGCAACTGCCCGAGCGCGACAAATTGTCGATGTCGCTCGAGCAGATGACTTCGCGGCTCGCGATCATGATGGGCGGACGCGTCGCCGAAGAACTGATTTTCGGCCGTGAGAAAGTGACCTCCGGCGCTTCCTCCGACATCGAGCAGGCGACGCGCCTGGCCCGCATGATGGTGACGCGCTGGGGCCTGTCCGAATCGCTCGGCACGGTGTCCTACGGCGAAAACCAGGATGAGGTTTTCCTGGGGATGTCGGTGTCGCGCACCCAGAACGCGTCGGAGGCGACGGTCCAGAAGATCGACACCGAAATCCGGCGGTTCGTGGAAGAAGGCTACAATGAAGCGACGCGGATTCTCACCGAGAAGCGCGCCGATCTTGAAGCCCTCGCCAAGGGTCTGCTGGAATTCGAAACCCTGAGCGGCGACGAGATCGTCGACCTGCTCAAGGGCAAGCGGCCCAACCGCGAGTCGGTGCTGGAGCCCTCGACGCCCCGCACCTCCGCGGTGCCGCCAGCCGGCAAGCCGCGCCCGCGTCCCGATCCGGATGCCGGGCTGGAGCCGCAACCGCAGGCCTGACCTCGATATCCAAATGGCCGGCACTTCCGGCAAACCTGTTACCCAAAAGCTCGGCATCCAGCCGGGCTTTTGCATTTTTATCGAGGGCGCACCCGCGGCCTATGGTGACATCGTCGGCAAATTGACCGCTGATGTGACCATCATGCCCCGGCTGAAAGCGCCGCTCGACATGGTGCATGTCTTTGCCATCAAAGCCGCCGGGCTCGCGGGAAAATTGCGCAGTTACCGTGCCGCGATCAAGCCGGACGGCATGATCTGGGTGTCGTGGCCGAAGAAGTCTTCGGGCGTTGCGACCGACCTGACGGATGTCGTCGTGCGCGATCTGGCGCTTCCGCTTGGTCTCGTGGATATCAAGGTTTGCGCGATCGACGAGATCTGGTCCGGATTGAAATTCGTGATCCCCAGAGATCAGCGGGCCAGACGCCCGAAGTGATCGCCGATCCTTCGTCTGGCTTTTCGTCATGGCCGGGCACAGCTGTCCGAAGGACGGCGTCGCTTCCGCTCGCCTATGCCCCGGCCATCCACGTCTTTGTCGATCTAAGTGCAGTAAGACGTGGATGCCTGGGACAAGCCCGGGCATGACGAGTTTAGTTGCGAAGCCCGTGGCAGGTGCTTTCAGCCCTGCCTTGCGAATGCCCATCGCTATCTGGCGCGGGACTTGCTTAAATTATCTCAGCCCGTTCCCGTTATTGCATACAGGAGCCGCCGATGTCAGGTCATTCGAATACCTCTCCGCCCGCGCTTGTTATCCCGGGCTCGGATCCGCGGCTCTACAACCACGATCTGGCGCCGGTGGCGCCGGAGGGGCGGACCTGGGGTGTGTTCAGCATCTTCGCGATGTGGATGTCGGATGTGCATTCGGTCGGCGGCTATACGTTCGCGGCCAGTCTGTTTTTCCTTGGGTTGACTGGATGGGAAGTGCTGCTCGCGATGGTCGTCGGCATCACCATCGTCTATTTCCTGATGAACCTGATCGGGCGTCCCTCGCTGAAATACGGCACGCCGTTCCCGGTGGTGGCGCGGATGTCGTTCGGCGTGATGGGCGCCAACATCGCGGCCGGCCTGCGCGGCATCGTCGGGATCGTGTGGTACGGCGTGCAGACCTACTTTGCGTCGAAAGCCGTCCAGGCGTTGATCCTGGCGTTCCATCCCAGCGCCGAAGCGCTGACGCATTCCAGTTTCGCCGGTCTGTCCACGCTTGGCTGGATCTCCTTTCTATTCATGTGGGTCTTTCAGCTCCTGATTTTCCTCAACGGCATGGAGACGATCCGCAAATTCATCGATTTCTGCGGACCGGTCGTCTACCTCGTGATGTTTGCGCTGGCGATCTGGATCCTGATGCAGACCGGCACTTCGAGCCTGTCGCTGCAACTCAGCCCGCGGGTCGAAGGTTCGGCGGTGGGTCACATGGCCAATGCGACGATGCTGATCGTCGCTTACTTCGCGGCGTTGTTGCTCAATTTCGGCGACTTCTCCCGCTTCGCGCGCGACGAGAGGTCGATGAAGGTCGGTAATTTCCTCGGGCTGCCGGTCAACTTCATCGTGTTCGCGATCATCACCGTGATTGTCACGGCCGGAACCGTCAAAGTGTTCGGCGAGGCGATCATGGATCCGGTCGCGATTGTCGAGCGTATCGGCAATCCCTGGGTAGTGGCGCTTGGCTCCATCACCTTCATCGTCGCGACCATGGGCATCAACATCGTCGCCAATTTTGTGTCGCCGGCCTACGATATTTCCAACATGTATCCTGGCAAGATCGACTTTCGCCGCGGCGGGCTGATCACCTCGATCCTCTCGGTGTTGGTGTGCCCGTGGATATTCGTCTCGAGCCCGCAGGCGATCACGATCTTTGTCAGCATCTTCGGCGCCGCACTCGGCCCGATGTTCGGCATCATGGTGGCCGATTATTATCTGGTGAAGAAACAGCAGGTCGTGCTGGAAGACCTCTATTCGATGTCGCCGACGGGCTCGCTGTATTTCGAAAGCGGCTGGAACCGGACGGCGCTGATCGCGCTCGGCCTCTCCGCCTTCGTGTCGATCGGCCTGTCGCTGCTCGGCGCTTACTCCGTCATTCCAAACGTCGGCGATTGGGGATGGCTGATCGGCTCGGTGCTGGGCGCGTTGTTGTACATGGCGCTGATGCGCGGTCGCGAAGCACCGGCTATGGCCCGCTCGCGCGTTGCGGCGTGATGCTACGAGTTCGTCATTCCGGGCTCGCGTCTTTCGACGCGCCCCAGAATGACGGGGTAATCAGCCCAGCTTGCCGACTTCGGCCTCGACCAGATTCCAGCACTTGGTGCCGAGCTTTTCTTTCCAGGTCGCATAGACGGCCGGAAGCTTGGCGCGGAAGGCGGCCTGGTCGACGTCATTGAACACGAGGCCGCGCCGCACGAAATCGTTGCGCAGGTCGGCATTGAGCACGGCCTGGTCCAGACGCTGCTGGCGGACATATTTGGTGACGTTGCGCTCGATCACTTCCTTGACGTCGGTGGGCAGCGCCTGCCAGGTGCCGCGGTGCGCCATCGCATTGAAGCCGGACCACATGTGATTGGTCAGGCTGACATACTTCACGAGTTCATAGAGCTTGAACCCTTCCAGGATTCCCAGCGGATTTTCCTGCCCGTCGACGGTGCCGACTTTGAGCGCGTCGTAAATCTTGTTGGCCGACGTCGTCACCGTCTGGGCGCCGAACGCACTGAAGGTGTCGATCATCATCTGGCCCGGCGGAACGCGCATTTTGGTGCCGGCGAAATCCTCCGGCTTGACGATCGCGCGCGAGATCATGGCGACCTGCCGCATGCCGTTGTCGAAGCCGGCCACCGGGAACAGATACATGCCCTTGGCGGCCATTTCCTCGCCGATGTATTTTCCAAGCGGGCCGTCGACCGCCTTGTGCGCGACATCGGGCGAACTGAAGGCGAATGGCAGTTGCTGGGCCTCAGCCACCGGCACCACGGTGCCGATGATGCCGCCCATCAAGGTGAAGAACTGGATTTCTCCCGCGATCAGCATTTTCAGCGCTTCGGGGTCGCCGCCCGGCAGCTTGTTGTTTTCGGCGTAGACCGTGGCCTCGACCCGGCCGTTGGTCTCGGCGCGGATGGCCGCCCACATCGCGGTGAGATTCTTGTGCAGCGGACCGGTGTCCGCCTGATTGTGATATTGCGAAAACCTGTATTCGGCGGCCTGCAAAGGCTTGATGATCAGGGTCGATCCCATCACCGCGGCGCCAGATAATACCGACCGTCGTGTCCAGTTCATCGTCATCGTCTCCATCCGTCCGCCCCGTTGCAGGCGGCCTGCTTTTGTTGGCGGGACTGTCGTCGATCTCGCGCCGGTTCGCCACGAAAATTCCGCGTGGCGGGTCATTCTGTGTGACACCGTTGGGTGATCGGCAGCCCATGCGCGGATCGCGGGTGCCGGCAACTCTCATCCCCCTTTTTTGCGGCTTGTCAGGCGGCCTGAATTATTGTTCAGTTCTTCGAGGCGATTTATATTAAATCGTCCAAAAACTGAATAAGCGCCGAACCGAGCCGCCTTGGCTCCGGGCAAGCGCAGGGATGAGAACGCGCCATGGTGTATCGGCGAACCCATCAGGTGGTAAAGCGGCTTGCAGCCCGCCGCAGTGCGATCCTGGCGGCGGCACGGGATGCCGCCGCCGATGGCGGCATGGCGGCGGTGCAAATCGCGCCGGTCGCGATCCGCGCCAATGTCGCCGCCGGCACGGTCTACCGTTATTTTCCCTCCAAGGCGGACCTGATTTCCGAACTGATCGCCGAGGTCTCCCGCGATGAACTGGCCGCGATCCGCCGCGCCGCGGATGCCGCTCCCGGGCCTTCATCGGCGCTGGCGGCCGCCGTCACCACGGTCGCGGTGCATGTGCTGTCGCAGCGCAAGCTCGCCTGGGGCATCCTGGCGGAGCCGGTCGATGTCGATGTCACCGCGTCGCGGCTGGCGAGCCGCCGCGAGATCGCCGGCGAGATCGCTACCCGCATCGATGCGGCGGTCCGGGCCGGTCATCTGCCCGCCCAGGACACGGCCTTGGCCGCCACCGCGCTGCTTGGCGCGCTGCATGAATCGCTGGTCGGGCCGTTGGCGCCGGACAATATGGATGATTCCGGGCGGCTGCGGGACGCGGTTCAAACCGTGACGCTGCTGGCGCTGCGCGCGGTCGGCGTGATGGATGCCCGCGCCCGCGGCCTTGTGGTGCAAGCCGTGCTGCCGGCGAAAGCGCTGGTCGGCGCGTAAAAGCGCAAGGACCTCACAAACGCGTCAGGAAGAGACATTTCCAAAGGACATGCCTTTGACGCATCCTTCCGCCAGATTGAACGTCCAATCGACGATGAAGGAGCATTCCTATGACGACGACATTCGGATCGGCCAAATGGCAGGGCGGTATCAAGGACGGCAAAGGTGCGATCTCGACCAAGAGTGGTGCGCTCAACGACTACCCTTACGGCTTCGCCAGCCGCTTCGAGGGTAAGCCCGGTTCCAACCCCGAAGAACTGATCGGGGCCGCGCATTCCGCCTGCTTCACCATGGCGCTGTCGCTGATCCTCGGCGAAGCCAAGCTCACCGCCGAGCACATGGAAACCAAGGCCGATGTGACGCTGGAAAAGCAGGGCGACGGTTTTGCCATCACTTCCGTGCATCTTCATCTGACAGCGAAAATTCCCGGCGCCGACAGGGCGAAGTTCGAGGAACTGGCCGGGATGGCCAAGGCCGGATGCCCGGTGTCGAAGCTGCTGAACACGAAGATCACGCTGGAAGCGACGCTGCTCTGAATGCCGCTGTCATTCCGGGGCGCGCATCGACCGCCGCTCTCTCCTCATCCTGAGGAGCGGCGTTTTCGCCGCGTCTCGAAGGATGAATCAACCACATGGTTCGAGACGGCGCCAAGGCGCCTCCTCACCATGAGGGGCAGCGTGTGCGCTGCCTCACAACTCACATATCCGCGTCGCCGTTCGGGCCGACCGAGGCAATGCGCAGCATGTTGGTGGTGCCGGGGGCGCCGAGCGGCACGCCGGCGACGATGATGATGCGCTGGCCGGCTTTGGCAAAGCCGTCGCGGAAAGCAATGCTGCCGGCGCGATTGACCATGTCGTCGAGGTCCTGCGCGTCCTCCGCGACCACGCAATGCACGCCCCACACCGCGGACAGTTTGCGGCCGGTGGCGAGATTCGGCGTGATCGCGACCACCGGCGGTTTCGGCCGCTCGCGCGCGACGCGCAGCGCCGTCGATCCCGAACTGGTCCAGCAGATGATCGCGGACAAATCCAGCGTTTCGGCGATTTGGCGCGCGGCATCGGCGATGGCGTCGCCGACGGTCGGCTCCGGCTCGGCGCGCTGCGCATTGAGCACGCCGCGATAGGTCGGGTCGCGCTCTACTTCTTCGCCGATGCGGTTCATGGTCGAGACCGCCTCGACCGGGAATTTGCCGGCGGCGGATTCGGCCGACAGCATGATGGCGTCGGCGCCTTCATAGACCGCGGTCGCAACGTCGGAGACTTCGGCGCGCGTCGGCACCGGCGACTGGATCATCGATTCCAGCATCTGGGTCGCGACCACCACCGGCTTGCCGGCGCGCCGCGCCAGCCGTGTCATCTGTTTTTGCAGACTCGGCACCCGCTCCAGCGGCAGCTCAACGCCGAGATCGCCGCGCGCCACCATCAGCGCGTCGGACGCCTCCAGGATTTCGGGGAGCCGGTCGATCGCCTGCGGTTTTTCGATCTTGGACATCACGGCGGCGCGGCCGCGGATCAGCTTCTTGGCTTCGATCACATCCTCGGCGCGCTGTACGAATGACAGCGCGATCCAGTCGACACCGGTCACCAGCGCGGCTTCAAGGTCGGCGCGGTCCTTGGGCGTCATCGCCGACACCGGCAGATCGGTATCGGGCAGGCTGACGCCCTTGCGATCCGACATCTTGCCGCCGATCACAACCCGGGTGACGGCGCGATCCGGCGAGGCTTCTTCGACGATCAGGCGCACCTTGCCGTCGTCGAGCAGCAGCGCATGGCCCGGCCGCAGCGCGGCCAGGATTTCCGGATGCGGAAGCTGCACGCGGGTGTTGTCGCCCGGCGCCTTGTCGGAATCGAGCACGAAGCTTTCGCCATTATTGAGCTGGACCGCGCCTTCAGCGAACGAGCCCAGCCGCAGCTTCGGTCCCTGCAGATCGACCAGGATGCCGATCGGCCGGCCATAACTTGATTCGACATTGCGAATGGTCTTGACCAGTTCGCGCATCTTGTCGTGCGAGGTGTGGCTCATATTGATGCGGAAGACGTCGGCGCCCGCCTCGAACAGGCGACGGATCATCGCGCTGTCGGAAGAGGCCGGGCCGAGCGTGGCCAGAATCTTGATACGGCGCAGACGCCTCATGGCTTATTTCCCGGCGCCGCCGCGGGTGGGGGTGGCGGCAAACCGGATGACGGCGGCGTTCCGCCCGGCGAATTCGAGATGCCCGGCAGCGTACCGCCGGGGCCAACGGTGCCGGGCACACCCGGCACCCGCTGCGCGGGTTGTTCGTTCGATTCGGTCAGCTGCACGGTCCAGGCGCGCTGCTCGCCGGTGTCGACCTCGAAAAAGCCGGTGCGGTCGAAACCGCGCGCCAGGCAATTCTCGGTGCCCTTGATGGTGAATTCCTTATCGCGCGAACACATGAAGGCCTGTCCCGACCATTCGCCGCCACGGTCGTAATCGAGGGCGTAGATATAGTAGAACCGTGCGACCAGCGTGCCACGTAGCAGGGTTTCGCAACTCCGCGAGGACACATTCCACCAACCCTCGGTGGTCCAGCCCTCGGCGTCCTTGTAGCCAAGCGCAATGCCCACCCGGCTCGATGTGTTGTTACAAAGACGAAAGTCCGCGGCTGCGGAACTGTTCCACAGGCACATCACCGCGAACGCCAGCGCCGGGATGAAACCAGCGGTCATGCGCGCAGCTAGTCGGTTCGTATGATGGGGATCGTCTGGGATCATTTCCGGTGAAGCTATATCAACTTATTGACGATTTCGCGTGGGGGAACCGGACTGTCAACGGCCGAAGTGGCGTTTTCGGGCCAAGGGCTGCCCAAATCTCGCCCGTCAGGTGCTGTTTGCACCGCGATATGGAAAAATCGTGACAGTTACCCATCTAAAACGGGTATTGTTGAGCAAAATAGCGGGATCGATGTCATGGATGACACTACCAGAACGGAACTGGAAGCAGCGGTTTTTCGGCGTCTGGTCGAACATCTGCGCACCCGCACCGATGTCCAGAACATCGATCTGATGAATCTCGCCGGCTTCTGCCGCAACTGCCTGTCCAACTGGCTCAAGGAAGAGGCCGACGCCAAGGGCGCGGCAATGACCAAGGACGAGAGCCGCGAGGCCGTCTATGGCATGCCCTACGAGACCTGGAAGTCGACCTATCAGGGCACCGCCAGCCCCGAACAGATCGCTGCGATGAAGAAGGCCCAGACCGGGCATTAAGGCGGGTCGCGAAAGCGTAGCCCGGATGAGCGAAGCGACATCCGGGTCGGTCTTACGTTTGGTCCCGGATTTCGCTTCGCTCATCCGGGCTACGATCATCAGGAACCCTTTCTCCTGTGGGCGCGCTGTGGATGATTGCGATGCCGCCTTGACGCAAGGCGCCGCACTCTTGAGGGTCATTTCAGGATGCCGTGCGTGGCAAGCGTGCGGCGTTTTGATTTTAGCCCCAACGTCAGTTGATTCAGGAGTACCCGATGGCTACCGCTGCCGCCGCCGTCACGGAAGAGCCCGCGACAAAATTCGCCAAGGACCAGCTCAAGGCCATCATCGAGCGCATCGAGCGGCTTGAAGAAGAAAAGAAGACCATCTCGGACGATATCCGCGACGTCTATGCCGAGGCCAAAGGCAACGGCTATGACGTCAAGGCGCTGCGCACCATCATTCGCCTGCGCAAGCAGGACGCCAATGAGCGGGCCGAGCAGGAAACCATCCTGGAGACCTATATGCAGGCGCTGGGGATGCTGTGAGGGGGAGGCGGTATTAGCAGCCGCTTACTCAAATCCCTCGTCGTTCCTGCGAAAGCAGGGACCCATACGCCGCGGCCTACATGATAGCTAAAGGTGTCCGACGCCGTGCTCTAACGATAGGGCACGGCGTATGGGTCCTCGCGTTCGCGAGGACGACATCGAAAATGTTGAAACAGTTGCGTGTTTGAAGAGCCGCTTAGCGCAGCGACGCGGTTCGTAGCACGAACGATTGTGTCGTCAGCGGTGCGATAGCCGATCCGGTGAAGTGATCGCAGGTCAGCCCCATCTGCGGATCGTCCGAGAAGCCCATCGCGACGGTGGTCGCGGGTTTTTGGAAATGCGCGCTCATCAGCCTCATATCGGCATCGCCGAGCACCGTCGCCGACATCGACGTGCTGGCACTGGGCGCCAGCATCATGACCCGTAGCCAGACGTCGTTGGTATTCGAAGCCGCAGAGATCCGCGCCGATGTCGAAATCACGCTGCCTTGGCCTTGCGGATTCTGACCTTGGGGACCTTTAGCGACGACTTGATCGATCATGGTGGCGGCGGTGGCGCTACGAACCGGCCGGGCACTGCGCGGGATGGGCGCGCTGGCGGCGACGATATTGGCGCGATCAACCGGTGAAGACGCGGCCGGGGCGTAGGCCAGCGCCTGGAGGCTGGCGGTCGATTGCGGGTCGGCGGAGGCGAGCGCCTGGCGGGCATTGATGGCGGCGACCTGCGAGGGGGTAGCTTGTTTCGGCGTCGCCGGCGCATCGCCCCAGAAGCCGCGGGCGTTGATGATGTCAGCCGGATTTTCCGGTTTCGCTTCGGCGGCCACGACCGGTTTGGATTTGCCGGCCTGGACGATCTGCATGTCGGCCGAAGCCAGTTGAAGCGTCGAGCCGGGCTTGGCACGCGGCATCGGGACAGGCTCGAAAGATTTGGCGGGAGCAGCGGCCGCGACAGTGACAGGGGCCGGCTTCTCGCTGACGGCCGGCGCGCTGGCGCCTTCATCCTCTTCGTCGTTCGACTTGCCGCGCTTGAACAAGGAGGCGAACAGGCCCGGCTTGGTCTTTGACAGCGATTCCTCGCTGCCATCGCCGCGCTTTTCGATGTCGGCGCGGGCGAGTTCATATCCCTTTAGCGGGGTGCCGTCGGTGGGCACATGCACGGTGCGGCCATCGGGGAATACCCGGGCCAGCTGGTCGTGGGTCATGCGCGGCCAGTGACGAATGCTGCCGGTATCGAGATGGACGAACGGCGATCCCGAGGTCGGATAGAAGCCGACACCGCCGCGCTGCAGCCGAAGGCCGGCAAAGCGGATCTGCTCAAGCGGTACGTCCGGGATGAAGAAGTCCATCGCGTGGCCGAGCATATGCTGGCTGAAACGCGCCACGCCCGAGGAGCGGCGGCGGAGCATCGCGTTGGTGGCGGGGGAGCGGTAGGAGGAGATGATCTGGATCGGCTTCTTGCCGTCGACGTCGCGGTAGACTTCCCAGAGGATGTCGAACAGATGACGATCCATCGTGGTCTGGTCCTGGCTGCGCCAGTCGCGGAGATAGTGATTGAGCTCTTTCAGCGCGTCTTCGTCATAGCGCCCGTCACGCTTGAAGGTGACGGTGAGGTCTTCGCCGGAATGGGTGTGGTGGAACGAAAGGGTGCGGGTCTCGTTCAGCGCGGTCGCGTTATGGACTGATCCGGCGCCGGCCAGCAGCAACAGGGATGGCAATAACAAGAATCTGAGGCCGAATTGACATCCGGCCTTTTGCATCGACAGCGAATTGAATTGGCGTGCGAAACCAGCCAACACGTATGAGCCCACCCAAGGTCGACCGATCGAGGAACTCTTTCGCTACCCCGTGTGGCGAAAGAGGGTGAATGCAGTCTTAACGCGGGAGGGTTAACCGGAATTTACACCCGTCCCCCAAGTCAGTTTTAAACCTAACCTGCTGAGTGTGGCGAAAACTAGCCCTTTGATTAATTCCGGGTGGACAATGGTTAATGCGAATGGCCCCGTCCTTTCGGACGAGGCCATTGATTTTACTCACCTATCCGCGAAATGCGGGGAAGGGAAGGTTACTGCCCAGCGCCCGTTCGGCGTTGCGGGCGGCGAACCTGAGGGGCTGGAGCCTGCGTCGATGGGCCACCGAACAGCCGCTCAAAGAACGAGGGGCCGGACGAAGTGTCGCTGGCAAACCTGACGCCGTTCGGCAGATCGCCGGCCGGACGAACATAGTTCGGCTGCGAATGCGCGACTACATTCTCAAGATCCCTGCTTTTGCCACCGCGCAGCAGCGCCAGCATGTTGGCGTCTCGGCCGTAGACGTCTTTGCGGAATTCCAGCTTGCCCGCGTCATCCACAAACGCGGTCTGGTAGGTGATGTTGACCGGGATCGGGGTCGGGAATTTCAAATCGACCTCGCTCTGGCCGTACATGCTGCGGATGCGGTCCGGCGTGTAGTGGGCGTTGGGCTCGGTGATGTTGAGCAGGACCGAAGCGTATTGATCCGGGTTCTGCACGCGCATGCAGCCATGGCTGAACGCACGATCCTCGCGGGCGAACAGGTTCTTGTCCGGCGTGTCGTGCTGATAGACCAGGAACTTGTTCGGGAAATTGAAGCGGATGCGGCCGAGCGCGTTACGCTCACCCGGCGGCTGCGAGATATGGATGCTGCCGTCACGGTTGTGATCGAGCCTCAACCCCATGCGTTCCAGCACGGTGGGATCCTGCTTCAGTGCCGGCAGATATTCGTTGTAGATGATCGACGGCGGCACGTTCCAGGTCGGATTGACCGTGATGAACTTCATCGTCTCGGTCAAAAGCGGCGTCGCATGGATACCCGGCTGCCCGGTAACGACCCGGGTGGTCCAGACTTGTCCGCCATTCTGCATCACCTTGAGCGTATAGTCCGGGATGTTGAGAATGACATAGGCGTTGCCGATCCCGGGCGCGCCGAGTTCGCGCGGCAGCCAGCGCCAGCGTTCCATGTTGACCAGCACGATGTCGATCTGGCGGTCACGCTTCGGGCTGTTGATCGCCTTGACGGTCTTGTCGTCGAGCACGCCGGTGGCTTTAAGTTCGGCGCCGGACTGGAACTTGCGCACGGCCTCGGCGACCTTGGCGTCGTAATGGGTGTCGTCGGCGTCTTCGGTGATGCCGAGCTTGGCGCGCAGTTGCGGCACGCGCGGATCTTCCATCTCGACCGCCGGGCGCTTGCCGCTGGCCGGGGTGAATTTCAGCATTGGGCCGTCGGCGATCTGGATCACCGGTCCGTCGCCCTGGCCGCGCAGTTCGGCGAGCTTCGCCTTCAATTCGCGATAGAGCTTGTGCGGCGGGTTGTAGCTGTCGAGCGCCGCGGAGGCGTCCTTGGCGGTGGTGATATTGGTCAGAACTTCCGCCGGATCGGTCGGATGTTCCGGATACTGGATGTCGCCGCTGACCTGCGACCAGTGCATCCGGCCGCTCTGGGCGTGACGGGCGTAGTCGAGCATGCTGGCGGTCAATTTCAGATCGGCTTCGGCGAGCGCATCCGGCGCGGTCGCGGCGGCGAAATCCGGCACCGGATAGTCGGCGGGATTGAGGCCATCCGAAGCGGCGTCCTGGAGGCGCGCGACGACGCCCTTGCCGGTCGCGGTCAGGCTACCGCTCTGCGTCCACAGCGGCGCGAAGTCGTGCGCGGTGTAAAACTTCTCGACCGCGGCGCGTTCGGCCTTGCGGTCGAAATAGCGCGCCGATTTTGCGCCGAGCATGTCGCGCAGTCTATCGGCCACCGGCTGATCGGCGGCCGGGACATTGCTGGCAGCCTTGACTGGTTCAGCGGCCGGAGTCGCGGCAGCGGGCGGCTGCGCGGGCGTCACGGTCGCGGTATCGCTCTTGGCAGGCTCAACCTTGGCAGGCTCGACCTTGGCAGGTTCGGCAACGGGTGCGGTGGCGACATCGGCCGGTTTGATCTCGGGAGTCTTCGCGGTCACCTTCGGCGCATCGGTGGTCAGCGCGCCGGTGGTATCCGCTTTGAAATCGCTGGCGGTCGGGGGCGGGACATTGGCGGGTTCGGGGCGAGGGACCGCGGCATCGATCGCGAGTTCGGCGGCACTGTTGCGTGGCTTTTGATCGTCTTGTGCAACTGCCGAAGTTGCTGACACCGTGAGGAAGGTCGCCGCGACAGCCATCAATACGCGGTCATACCCGGCACGGTTCTTCAAGCAGTCACGCATCATCACACCCCTTGGGTGAAACTGCTCCAGCATGGAACAGCTCTGGTTAGGTCCATCACAGCTCTCGCGAAAGCGCCGGCTTGATCTGGTTTTGCGGCACATTCGTGAAATGTGCTGCAAATCTCCAAGCTTGGTACGCCTGTACGCCACGATTCAAACTGACGATACACGCGCGCCCCGTAGGCAGCCAGCGCCACGCGGGGCAACTCACGACAAACTGACCGCCAAGCGTGTTGTTGCCTGCAGCGGATGTCTGCTTTTGCCACGTGTGCCCCGGTTTGTCTGTCACCGGCGAGCAACGGTTCAAATGTTCCGGAATGGCCTATCTATTCAGCAGCTTCGCCAGGGCGACGGTCTTCAACTCGCCGCCTCTCCTCCGTTCGAAGGATCGCTGGCGGCGGCTTCGTCGAGTTTGCGGTAGAGCGTCGAGCGGCCGATTTTGAGCCGGCGCGCGACTTCGGACATTTGCCCGCGATAATGCGAGATCGCGAAACGAATGATCTCGTTCTCCATTTCCTCGAGCGGACGCATCTCTCCCGCGCGCGTCAGCATCGCGAGGGTGCCGGTGGACGGCAGCGGCGCGATAGGTATTTCGTTACCTGAGATCATCGCCGGTGCGGTCGGATGAGACGCGGGATCGATGATCAATGGTTCGACGTGATGTGCGTCTGGCGCCGTCGGCGCGTGCGCGGCGGCTTGCGGAAAATCCGCCGGTCCAAGCTGGTCGGTCTCGCTCATGACCACGGCGCGATAAACAGCGTTTTCAAGCTGGCGGATATTTCCCGGCCATTCGAGCTGCGACAACAGCGCCATCGCCTCGCCGCTGATGCCGGTGATGGTGCGATTTTCTTCGGCGCAGAACCGCGCCAGAAAGTGCCGCAGCAGATGCGGGATATCCTCGCGGCGCGCGCGCAACGGCGGAATGGTCAGCGGCAGCACGTGAAGGCGATAGAACAGGTCTTCGCGGAATTGCCCGCTTTTGACGTGGTCGAGCAATTTGCGGTTGGTCGCCGAAACGATCCGGACATCGACCCGCACGGGCTTGCGCCCGCCGACTGCTTCGACCGCGCCTTCCTGCAGCGCACGAAGCAGCTTGACCTGGGCGGCCAGCGGCAATTCCGAAACTTCGTCGAGAAACAGCGTGCCGCCGGAGGCCTCGACGAATTTGCCGGTGTGACGTTCGGTGGCGCCGGTGAAGGCGCCCTTCTCGTGACCGAACAGGATCGATTCCACGAGATTGTCAGGGATCGCGCCGCAATTGACCGCGACGAACGGTTTTGTCTTTCGCTCGCCGCTGCCGTGGATGGCGCGCGCGAACAATTCCTTGCCCACACCTGACTCACCCTCGAGCAGCACCGGAATGCTGGAGCTTGCAGCCTTCTGCGCGGTCCGCAGCACGCCGGCCATGGCCTCGCTGCGGGTGATGATATCGGCAAAGGTCAGCCGGCCTTCGCGGCTGTGGCGGATGCGCTGCAATTCGCCTTTCAGCGCGCTGGTGTTGAGCGCATTGCGCAACGATACCTGCAGCCGCTCCATGCCGACCGGCTTGACCACGAAGTCCTGGGCACCCGCGCGCATCGCCGACACCACATTGTCGATGCCGCCATGGGCGGTCTGCACGACGACGGGGATGTTGAGACCGGCTTCGCGGATTTTGGCCAGCACGCCCATGCCGTCGAGGCCGGGCATGACCAGATCGAGCACCATGGCATCGATCACAGGTGCGTCAGGGGCGGTCAGCATCGCGATCGCGGCATCGCCGGATTCGACGACGATGGTTTCATAGCCGCATTTCTGCACCATATTCTCGACCAGGCGGCGCGCCACTGCGTCGTCATCGGCGATCAAAATGCTGGCAGCCATGGCTTTCCCCGCGCGTTACAACTATCTGTCTCGAATCGGGGCACTCTCGCCGATGCCGATTAACGCCCTCTTAAACGTTGATGCCCGGCTATTGCCTCGGCGTCGCGGCCGTTCAGTTTGAAAACGCATACACAGGCTTGAACCAGATGACATCGCGCTCCTCATCCGCTCTTCGCAAATCGGCCGCCAAGAAGTCCGCAGTTAAATCGGTTACCAAGTCCAAGGCGAGTAACAAGGCCAATAACAAGGCGAGTAACAAGACCGCGAGCAAAACCGGTAACAAGGCCGGCAAGCTGCCGGAATGGAACCTGGCCGACCTTTATTCCGGTATCAAGGCGCCGGAAGTGACGCGCGACCTGCAGAAGATGGACAGCGATTGCGTCGCGTTTGAGACCGACTACAAAGGCAAGCTCGCCGAACGGACGGCCGCCGATGGCGGCGGTAAATGGCTCGCCGAAGCGGTCAGGCGTTATGAGGCGATCGACGATCTCGCCGGGCGTCTTGGGTCCTATGCCGGTCTGATTCATGCCGGCGACAGCGTCGACCCCGCGATCACCAAATTCTACGGCGATGTTTCCGAGCGGCTGACCAATGCGTCGGTGCATCTGTTGTTCTTCGGGCTCGAGCTCAACCGCATCGACGATGCCGTCATCGACCGCGCGATGCAGACGCCTGAACTCGGACATTATCGCCCGTGGATCGAGGATCTGCGCAAGGACAAGCCGTATCAACTCGAAGATCGCGTCGAGCAGCTGTTTCATGAAAAATCCCAGAGCAGTTACTCAGCGTGGAACAGATTGTTCGATCAAACCATCTCGGCGCTGCGCTTCAAGGTCGGCGGTCGGGAGCTTGCGATCGAGCCGACGCTGAACCTGCTGCAGGATCGCGCCGGTGAAAAACGGAAGGCGGCGGGGCAGGCGCTGGCGAAGACGTTCGAGGCCAATGAGCGGACCTTTGCGCTGATCACCAACACGCTCGCCAAGGACAAGGAGATTTCCGATCGCTGGCGCGGTTTCCAGGACGTCGCGGATTCGCGCCATCTTGCCAACCGGGTCGAGCGCGAGGTCGTCGATGCGCTGGTCGGCTCTGTGCGCGCGGCCTATCCGCGGCTGTCGCACCGCTATTACCAATTGAAGGCGAGCTGGTTCAAAAAGAAGAAACTCGCGCATTGGGACCGCAACGCGCCGCTGCCGTTCGCGGCCACCGGCAATATCGCCTGGGCGGACGCCCGGAACATGGTGCTGACGGCCTATCGCGGCTTCTCGCCGGAAATGGCTGATATTGCCGGGCGGTTTTTCGACCATCGCTGGATCGATGCGCCGGTGCGGCCGGGCAAGGCGCCGGGCGCGTTCTCGCATCCGACCACGCCATCGGCGCATCCCTATGTGCTGATGAACTATCAAGGCAAGCCGCGCGATGTGATGACGCTCGCGCATGAACTCGGTCACGGCGTGCATCAGGTCTTGGCCGCCAAGAACGGCGCGCTGATGGCGCCGACGCCGTTGACATTGGCGGAAACCGCCAGCGTGTTCGGCGAAATGCTGACCTTCAAGCGACTGTTGGCGCAGACCACCAGCGCCAAGCAGCGTCAGGCGCTACTCGCCGGCAAGGTCGAGGACATGATCAACACGGTGGTACGCCAGATCGCGTTCTATTCGTTCGAGCGCGCGGTCCATACCGAGCGGCGCAACGGCGAATTGACCGCCGAACGCATTGGCGAAATCTGGCTCAGCGTGCAGGGCGAGAGCCTCGGCCCAGCGATCGATATCAGGCCGGGCTATGAAAGCTTCTGGATGTACATCCCGCACTTCATCCATTCGCCGTTCTACGTCTACGCCTATGCGTTCGGCGATTGCCTCGTGAATTCGCTCTACGCGGTCTACGAAAATGCCCAGGAAGGTTTCGCCGAACGCTATCTGGCGATGCTGGCCGCCGGCGGCACCAAGCATTACTCCGAACTGCTCAAGCCGTTCGGTCTGGACGCCCGCGATCCCAAATTCTGGGATGGCGGCCTGTCGGTCATCGCCGGCATGATCGAAGAGCTGGAGCGGATGGGGTGACGGTAATACATCTGTTGTACGAGGCGTTCGACCATGTTATACATAGTGTATAACGGAGTTCGACACCATGAACGAGATGTCCAAGACGGTTGAAGGTGAATTCATCCAGATCAAGAAGATCGGCAATTCGCTCGGTCTCATCTTGTCGAAGGACCTGCTTTCCCGGCTAAAGCTGAAAGAAGGCGACAAGCTTCACCTCGTCGAACAGACGGAGCGGGGCATCAAGCTTTCGCCCTATGATCCGAAGCACGCCAAGGCGATGGAAATCGCCCGGCGGTCGTTCAGCACCTATGCGGACACCTACAAGGCTCTCGCAAAATGAACGAGCCGATCTGGTTGGATGTGGAGATCCTGATTGATCTCCACGCCGAGCAGCTTGCGCTGTTCGGAGGACCGGACGGCATTCGCGACCAGGGTATGCTGGAATCTGCGCTGGGCCGTCCCATCAACAAATTCACCTATGGCGAAACTGACCTCGCGGCGCTGGCCGCGGCGTATGCCTTTGGCATTGCCCGAAACCACCCCTTTGTGGACGGCAACAAGCGAGCCGCTTTCGGTGCGCTCATCGTATTTCTGGGCCTCAACGACATCGATTTTATGGTGCCGCCCGAAAGCGCCACCGCAATGATCCTTTCCCTCGCTGCCAGTGAAGTAAATGAAGAGGGGCTGACCCGCTGGATCAGGGACAATTGGCCGCCCGGGCCTCCATCATAAGCTTCGCAAATAGGGCGATACGGCCGGTACAAAATGCTCGCCGCCGTTGCCCTCGCGGCGGGATTGCGGTATTTCCACGCCGAACGCGAACACTGACCGGGGACACCGATGGCTGAGCATAACGAAGTCGCCTACACGACCGCCGACGGCATGGATTATCCGGCGCATGAGCAGACCTATGAAGGCTTCATCAAGCTGGTGAAGTACGGCTCCGCCTTCGTGATCTTCATCGTCGCCATGATGGCGATCTTTCTGACCTGATCCATCGCACATCGCACTGCAGCGGAGCGGTGCGACTTTAAAAAATTGCCAGTCGTCCGGTTGCAAAACCGGTATCCAACTTAGCGGAAATAACGCTAGTTTGCTTGCGCGCGCGCCCTCGCGCCGCCGGAGGCTCCATGAAGATTGCCGTTGCCAAGGAAATCGATCCGTCCGAACCGCGGGTCGCCGTTTCGCCCGATACGGTGAAAAAATACAAGGCCCTGGGCGTCGATGTCGCCATTGAGCCCGGTGCGGGCCTCAAGTCAGGCCTGCCGGATTCGGAATTCACTGCAGTTGGCGCCACCGTCAGCGCCGATGCGGTCAAGGACGCCGACATCGTCATCAAGGTGAAGCGGCCTGAGGCGTCGGAGTTGGCGAACTACAAGCGCGGCGCATTGGTGATCGCGATCATGGACCCTTACGGCAATGACGCGGCGCTCAAGACGATGGCGGATGCCGGTGTTGCGGCGTTTGCGATGGAGTTGATGCCGCGCATCACCCGCGCCCAGGTCATGGACGTGCTGTCGAGCCAGGCCAATCTCGCCGGCTACCGCGCGGTGATCGAGGCCGCCGAAGCGTTCGGCCGTGCCTTTCCGATGATGATGACCGCGGCGGGCACGATCCCAGCTGCGAAAGTGTTTGTGATGGGCGTCGGCGTCGCCGGCCTGCAGGCGATCGCGACCGCGCGGCGGCTTGGCGCTGTCGTGACCGCGACCGACGTGCGGCCTGCCACCAAAGAACAGGTCGAGAGCCTTGGCGCCAAATTCCTCGCGGTCGAGGACGAGGAGTTCAAGAACGCCCAGACCGCCGGCGGCTACGCCAAGGAAATGTCGAAAGAGTATCAGGCCAAGCAGGCCGCGCTCACCGCCGAACACATCAAGAAGCAGGACATCATCATCACGACCGCGCTGATCCCGGGCCGGCCCGCGCCGCGCCTTGTCACCGCGGAGATGGTGGCCTCGATGAAGCCGGGTTCGGTGCTGGTCGATCTCGCCGTCGAGCGCGGCGGAAATATCGAGGGTGCCAAGGCCGGCGAAATCGCCGATGTCGGCGGCATCAAGATCGTCGGCTACACCAATGTGGCGGGCCGCGTCGCGGCTTCGGCGTCCAGT
Organism: uncultured Alphaproteobacteria bacterium; assembly: GCA_963790595.1. Taxonomy (GTDB): domain Bacteria; phylum Pseudomonadota; class Alphaproteobacteria; order Rhizobiales; family Xanthobacteraceae; genus Bradyrhizobium. Next base: position 534,989 of record CAWBPE010000003.1, read on the forward strand.
CTCTACGCGCGCAATCTGTTCTCCTTCATCGAAACGCTGGTCGACAAGTCGACCAAGGCGCTGGCGGTGAAGTGGGACGACGAACTGGTCAAGGCCACCGCGCTGACCAAGGACGGCGCCGTGATTCATCCGAACTTCCAGCCGAAAGCGTAAGGAGCGCCGCCATGGATCATATCGCACAGGCCGTCGATCCCTTCGTATTCCGGCTTTCGATTTTCGTGCTCGCCGTGTTTGTCGGCTATTTCGTGGTGTGGTCGGTAACCCCGGCGTTGCACACGCCGCTGATGTCGGTGACCAATGCGATCTCCTCGGTGATCGTGGTCGGCGCACTGCTCGCGGTCGGCGTCGGCATGATTTCCAGCGGTAGCGGATGGGCGCGGGGCTTCGGCTTCATCGCGCTGATCTTCGCCTGCGTGAATATCTTTGGCGGCTTCCTGGTCACCCAGCGCATGCTCGCGATGTACAAGAAGAAAGCCAAGTGATGATTTTTATTTCACTTCGCACAATTCATTTTTCCCAGATGGATGCGCGGGTCACGCCCGCCCATGACGGAGCACGCGGATCATGAACGCCAATCTGGCCGCAGTTTTATACCTCGTTGCCGGCGTTCTGTTCATCATGTCGCTGCGCGGCCTGTCGAGCCCGGCATCATCCCGCCAGGGCAATTTCTTCGGCATGATCGGCATGGGCATTGCGGTGGCGACCACGCTCGCCTCGCATCCGCCGGCCGACGGCCTCGCCTGGCTGCTGGTGATCCTCGGCGTCGCGATCGGCGGCGGCATCGGTGCGGTGATCGCGCGCCGGGTGCCGATGACGTCGATGCCGGAACTGGTCGCCGCCTTTCACTCGCTGGTCGGCATGGCCGCGGTGCTGGTCGCGGCGGGCGCATTCTATGCGCCGGAAGCCTTCGACATCGGCGTCCCCGGCAACATCCATCCGCAGAGCCTTGTTGAAATGTCGCTCGGCGTCGCGATCGGCGCGCTGACCTTCACGGGTTCGGTGATCGCTTTCGCAAAATTGTCCGGCCGCATGAGCGGCGCGCCGATCATCCTGCCGGCGCGTCATCTGATCAATATCGGCCTCGGTATTGCGCTGGTGGTGTTCATCGTCGGCCTCGTGGTATCGGGCAGCCCGATCGACTTCTGGCTGATCGTCATCATCGCGCTGGCGCTCGGCGCGCTCCTGATCATCCCGATCGGTGGCGCTGACATGCCGGTCGTGATCTCGATGCTGAATTCCTATTCGGGATGGGCCGCCGCCGGCATCGGTTTCACGCTCGGCAATTCGGCGCTGATCATTACCGGCGCGCTGGTCGGTTCCTCCGGTGCGATCCTGTCCTACATCATGTGCCATGCGATGAATCGTTCGTTTATCTCGGTGATCCTCGGCGGCTTCGGTGGCGAGACCGCGGCGGCGGGCGCAGGTGCCGGTGGCGAAGTGCGGCCGGTCAAGCTCGGTTCGGCCGATGATGCCGCCTTCATCATGAAGAACGCGCAGAAGGTCATCATCGTGCCCGGCTACGGCATGGCGGTGGCGCAGGCCCAGCACGCGTTGCGTGAAATGGCCGACCAGCTCAAGAAGGAAGGCGTCGAGGTCAAATACGCGATTCATCCGGTCGCAGGACGTATGCCGGGCCACATGAACGTGCTGCTCGCCGAAGCCAACGTGCCCTATGACGAGGTGTTCGAACTCGAAGACATCAACTCCGAATTCGCGCAGGCCGACGTTGCCTTTGTGATCGGCGCCAACGACGTCACCAATCCCGCCGCCGAGGATGATCCGACATCCCCGATCTACGGCATGCCGGTGCTGCAGGTCTGGAAGGCCGGCACTGTGATGTTCATCAAGCGCTCGCTGGCCTCTGGCTATGCCGGCATCGACAATCCCCTGTTCTACCGCGACAACACCATGATGCTGCTCGGCGACGCCAAGAAGATGACCGAGAATATCGTCAAGGGAATGTGACACGATTTGCGGTGAGCCGACGGTTCCGACATGACCGTATTGAAATGGCTCGCCGCTCTCGTATTGATCGGATATCTCGCCGGTCTTTTGGTGCTGTTTTTCGCGCAGCGCTCGTTCCTGTTTCCGGTCCCGCAAAAAACACGCACAACTCCGGATGCGGCCGGCTTCCCCGAGGCTGAAGAACATTTCCTGACCACGGCGGATGGCGAGAAGGTCATCGTCTGGCATGTCCCTGCCAAACCGGGCCATGCGGTCATCCTGTATTTTCCCGGTAATGGCGATTTCCTGGCCGGCGCCGTCAGTCGCTTTCGGGCCATGACGTCAGATGGCACCGGCCTCGTGGCCTTGTCTTATCGCGGCTATGCCGGCTCAAGCGGCGAGCCGAGCGAGCAAGGCCTGCTGCTGGATGCGGCCGCTGCCTATGCCTTTACTTCCTCGCGATACAGTGCCGATCGAATCGTCGTGTGGGGCTTTTCGCTGGGGACCGGGGTGGGCGTGGCGCTCGCGGCCGGTCAGCCGGTCGGGAAGCTGATTTTGGAAGCGCCGTATACCTCGACCGCGGATGTCGCCGCTTTGCGCTTTCCGCTGATGCCGATACGCTGGCTGATGCGGGACCAGTTTCACTCCGACGACCGGATCGCGCAGGTTACGGCGCCCCTTTTGATCATGCATGGGGGCCGCGATCGCACCGTGCCCATGGCGCTCGGCATAGGCCTGTTTTCACTTGCGCATGAGCCGAAACAATTTGTGAAATTCCCGGAAGGGGGCCATGACAATCTGGACAATTATGGTGCGATCGAAACGGCGCGAGATTTCATTCATGCTTCGAAAGGCTGACGGTAGCTATATGGCGGATGGTTCAGCGCAGGGCTGCGGGGATATCGTCACATGAGCGCACACGGCCCGATCCCGCGATCGGCATGGATTTTCCCGGCCTTGGCCGTCCTGCTTTTTGCCGGCGCCACTGCGCTCGGCTACACGTTCACGCCGTCGGCCGCGGGCTTTGTGTTCGCCGCGGTGCTCTTGGTGATCCTGTTCGGCACGGTATTCGCGGCCGTGCATCATGCCGAGGTGATCGCCGAGCGGATCGGTGAACCCTACGGCACGTTGCTGCTGACGCTGGCCGTCACCATCATCGAGGTGGCGCTGATCGCGACCATCATGCTCGGCGAGAAGGCGGTGCCCACGCTGGCGCGCGATACGGTGTTTGCGGTCGTGATGATCGTTTGCAACGGACTGGTCGGGATCTGCATTCTGACCGGCGGGCTGCGCTACCGCGAGCAGGACGTCCAGGTCACCGGATCCAATCTCTATCTCAGCGTGCTGAGCGTGCTGGCGACGATCACGCTGATCATGCCCAATTATACGCTGACCACACCGGGACCGATCTATTCGGCGGCCCAGCTTGGTTTCGTCAGTGTCGTTACCATCCTTTTGTACGGCGTGTTTCTCTATACGCAGACGATCCGCCACCGGGATTATTTCATCGGAGGGGCGGCCGGCGCGGCGGATGAGGCGCATGTGTCGAACCGGACGTTGCTTGTCAGTTCGGTCCTGCTGCTGGTTTCGCTGCTCGCCGTGGTGCTATTGGCAAAAAAGTTTTCGCTGGTGGTCGATGCCGGCGCGGCGCTGATCGGCGCGCCGCCGGCCTTTGCGGGTATTCTGGTGGCGCTATTGATCCTGTTGCCGGAGAGCGTCGCGGCGGTCGGCGCTGCGCGCAAGAACGACCTGCAGAAGAGCATTAACCTCGCGCTCGGCTCGTCGCTGGCGACCATCGGGCTGACGATTCCGGCGGTCGCGGTAGCCGCCTTCGTGCTGGACAAGCAATTGGTGCTCGGTCTCAGCGCCCAGGATATCGTGCTTCTGGTGTTGACCTTCCTGCTCAGCATGCTCACCTTCGGAACCGGCCGCACCAATATCCTGTTTGGGCTGGTCCATCTGGTGGTGTTTGCTGTATTTATCTTTCTCGTATTCGTGCCCTGACGCTTTCGTGCCCTGATCCGGCGGAGACAATTAACAATGATGAACGCCAAATCAGACGTTCAGATCGACACCCCGGAGGTGCGGGTCACCGAATGGCGGCTGGCGCCGGGCAGCGCCACCGGGCATCACATTCATGAGATGGATTATGTCATTGTTCCCGTGACCGCCGGCGAAATGACCATCGTGGCGCCCAATGGGGAACGCTCCAAGGCGCAGCTTGGGCCCGGCAAATCCTATTTCCGCAAGGCCGGGGTCGAGCATGATGTGCTCAACGAAAGTGCAACGGAAATCGTGTTTCTTGAAGTGGAGTTGAAACCATAACTCCGCCGTTTACCGAAATGCCACCGATCTGCCTCAAATATCCGCCATCAGAACCCCCGCGGGAGTGGTCGGAATGCTGAAAATTGCCTCGAAATTTGCGATTGATATTATTCCGTCGGTGATTGCGACCATCATCGGGGCCTATATCGTCAATCATTACATCGTCTCCAAGCCCACGGACGCGCCGACCGCCGCCGTGGTGTCGCCGGCACACCCGAAAAAGGCCGATGTCGCCAACGTCCCCGAACCGGGTGTGCGGGCGAAGGGCATTTCCGAGAAGTCTGTCATCGACAAGTCGAATACCGACCGGGCGACTTTCGAGAAGCCGGCGGAAAAGTCTGCCGACAAGCCGGCGGAAACCGCGAGCATTCCCCCGGAGAATACCCGGCGTCATCCGGCCACTCCGCGCGAAAAGACGGTGGCCAAGGTTTCCCCGGAGAAGCCCGTCGTTCCCGTGGTTGAACCGGTCGTTGCGGCGCCGACGACCGCTCCGGCGGTCGAGGCTGCGATCGCGCCGGACCGCGATGCCAACGACCTGGCACGTGCGGCGATCGAACGGCTGCGCGCCACGCCTGACAGCTCGCGCCCTTCCGAATCGTCCTCCGTTCGGCTCCCCCCGGAACCACCCCGTGTCATTGCCGCACCCGTGGTTCCGGCCGCGCCTGTGCCTGCGCCATCGATTCAACCGCTGCCGCCGCCGATCCTGGTTTCCACCCCTTCGGCCGAATCAAACCAGCCCCGATCGTCCTCTGCCGGGCGTGACGACCCGCGCCGCCCGACGCCGCCGGCCGATATACCCGATCCGCGGCCGCTCGACCTGCGCGCTGACGCGATCCCCGATCAGCCGCCGCCGAAAGAACGCACCAACGTCGCCGAAGACGTGTTCTCGGCGGCGAAGTCGATGTTCCACTCGGTGTTGCCGAACAGTTCGACCAAGTAATCCGAATAAGTCAGCTTTGAGCCCCGGTTCTGATTGAATCAGAACCGGGGTTTTTTATTTTCAAAACGTCTCGTAAGTCTGGCCGGCCTTGCCGCCCACGCGGGCAAAGCCGCTGCGCGCGGCTTCATCCTTGGGACGCAGATTGATGGCGCGGCCGTAGGAGCCGGCGGCCTTGTTCTTGTCGCCGAGGCGTTCGTAAGCGAGCCCCCTTGTAATCCAGGCCTGTACATTCTGCGGGTCGGATTGGACGGCGTCGTCGAGATCGGCCGCGGCTTCCTTGGCCTTGTCGGAGGCGAGGTAGCTCAGCGCGCGGGCCAGCAGCGGCTCGGCCAGTTGCGGCGAGAGACTGTTCGCCGTGGTGAAATCGGCGATCGCGAATTCGTGCTGCTTTTCGCTCTGATAGAGCAGGCCGCGATTGTAATAGGCCTCGGCATTATCGGGACGAAGGCTGATGGCCTTGTTGAAATCCTCGAGCGCTTGCGGCGCCTGGTTGCGCGCCTTGTAGACCATGCCGCGGCCGAGCCATGCCGGAGCATAACCGGGATCGAGCGCGAGCGCGCGTTCATAGTCGGACATGGCCTGATCGAGCCGCTTGGTCTTGCGATAGATCAGGCCGCGATTGGCGAACGCCTGGCCGTAATTGGGATCGAGGCTGATCGCCTTGTTGAAGTCGGCCAGCGCGTCTTCGGTCTTGCCGGCCTGCGCCAGCACCGAGCCGCGCATGTTGTAGGCCTGGGGATCACTGGGATTGTTCTTGATGGTCTCGCTGAGCGAGGCGATGTTGCTCGATGAGGTCAGTTGCGGCGGCTCTTCCCGCGGCTCGGACGAGGGCGACAACGATCCGAGCGTGATGGAACAGCCGCAAAGCGCGACCGCGACCAGCGCAATCGGCGCACATGCGCAACGGCCGAGGCGCGAAGCTCCGGAAAAATCATAGGGAACCGGAATGGGCATACTTCAGAATACTCGCGCCGCTTATCCGGTATTGGTAACCCGCTGAGGCGCATTCCGCAAAATCTGCGATCGAATACCTAGGGAAATCAGCGGTCAGAATACGCAGATTACCAAAGAATAACATTTCGCGCTGCGAAACGGTTGCGCGCCGGGGCACGTCCGCGGATTTGCCGCGCCGGAAAATACGCTACGCAAATATGTACAGCGCAAAACAATAACGCGGGCACAGGGCCCGCGTTATCGAACTCAAATCTGCAAATCCTGATCAGCGCGGACCGCGAGGTCCAGCGCCCGGACCGCCACGGCCGCCAGCACCGGGACCGCCACGATCGGCACCCGGACCGGCGCCGAACACCGGCTTCGGCTTCATCGGCAGCAGGCCTTCGCGCTGCAGCTTCTTGCGGGCGAGCTTGCGCGCGCGGCGCACGGCTTCGGCCTTTTCACGGGCCTTCTTCTCGGAGGGCTTTTCGTAGTGACCGCGGAGCTTCATCTCGCGGAAAATACCCTCACGCTGCATCTTCTTTTTCAGCGCCTTGAGGGCTTGATCGACATTGTTATCGCGAACGAGAACCTGCACGCGGCATCCTCTTTCAATTGATCGGATTGGATTCTGGTAGAGCCAAAGAGCCGGCAAAACGCCATGCCCTTAACCCTGAGCGCGCGGATGTATCAGACAAAGGTGGCAATGTCTACCGGCGGACCCGCAAATAGCTGAGGCAGACGCGGCCAAATCCGGCCCTTATTCGGGCCCCGGTTGGGCGCTCCCGAGGGGCTTTTGGGGGCCGATCAGGTCGTTTTGGGCGGCCGCGCGCCGACCTGCGTCACATGCCCCATCTTGCGGCCCGGCCGCGCCGGACCCTTGCCGTAGAGATGAACGGTCGCGCCCGGAACGGTCAGCCACTCCGCATAGAGGTCGATCTCGTTTCCGATCAGGTTGGTCATGGTGACCGGGCCGTGGCGGACCGGCTTGCCGAGTGGCCAGCCCGCGATGGCGCGGATGTGCTGTTCGAACTGCGAGATCGACGCGCCATCCAGCGTCCAGTGCCCGGAATTGTGTACGCGGGGCGCAATCTCGTTGACCAGAACCTTGGCCTCGCCGCCGGCCTGCGGCACCACGAACATCTCGACCGCGAGTACGCCGACATAATTCAGCGCATTGGCGATCTTCTGCGCGATGGCCCGGGCCTGTTCCGCCAGCGCTTCCGGAATAGCGGCCGGGGCACGGGAGATTTTCAGGATATGGTCGCTGTGCTCGTTTTCGGTGACGTCGAAGCATTCGACCTGACCGTCGGCCGAGCGCGCGGCGATCACCGAGATCTCGCAGGCAAAGGGAACGAAGGCCTCGAGGATCGCGGATTTGGTGCCGAGTTCCTTCCAGATCCGATCCGGGTCGTCGCCGGCGCGGATAATGGCCTGGCCCTTGCCGTCATAGCCGAAGCGGCGGGTCTTGAGCACGGCAGGAAGGCCGATCTTCGTGATCGCCGCTCGCAGCCCGGCCCCGGACGACACCTCGGCATAGTCGGCAGTGCCGATGCCCAAGCGGGTGACAAAATCCTTTTCGACCAGGCGATCCTGGGTGGTTTCCAGGATTTTGCGGTCCGGCAGCACCGGACGGCGCGCCGCCAGGATCATCGCGGAAGCGGCCGGCACGTTCTCGAATTCGTAAGTGATGACGTCGACGTCGTTGGCGAACAGTTCGAGCGCCTCGACATCGGCATATTCCGCGCAGGTCGCATTGAGCACGACATCGAAGGCCGGCGAATCCGGGTCCGGTGAAAACACCTGACACCGCAGGCCGAGCCTTGATGCGGCCATTGCCAGCATCCGGCCCAATTGTCCGCCGCCGAGAATTCCGATGGTGTCGCCGGGCTTCAGCTTCACCTGAGTTGGCGCCGTCACGCAGATCCCTCCGGGCGCTCGGCGACCGCATCGCTCTGCTGCTTGCGCCAGGCGGCCAGCCTGGCTGCCAGCGCCGGATCGTTCAGCGCCAATACGCTGGCCGCGAGCAGTGCGGCGTTGATCGCGCCGGGTTTGCCGATCGCCAGCGTTCCCACAGGGATTCCGGCCGGCATCTGGACGATCGAATAGAGCGAATCGACGCCGGACAGCGCCTTCGATTCAACCGGGACGCCGAACACCGGAAGCTCCGTCAGTGACGCGGCCATGCCCGGCAGGTGTGCCGCGCCGCCGGCACCGGCGATGATGATCTTGAAACCGGCCGCCTTGGCGCCCTTGGCAAAGGCGAACAGTCGGTCCGGGGTGCGGTGGGCCGAGACGATGCGCTTCTCGCTGTCCACACCGAGCGCGGTCAGGGTTTCGGCGGCGTGGCGCATGGTGTCCCAGTCCGACTGGCTTCCCATGATGATGGCTATCGGGGCGCTCATGCGATCAATTCTTTTCAGGAATCCAAAAACATAGCCGGATTATAGGCCGGCCCGAGGTCGGGCAACAAGGTTCGGCTAGGCGTGGCAAGGGGTACGGAATGGACTATCCTGTCTTGGTGAAGACCGGCAAGCCTTCTTGACGAAAAGTCTTCCCGAGAAAGTACCTTGTTCAAGATGCCGATGAAGAAGAAAGCCAAGGCCAAGGCCTCTAAAGCGGCCTCCAAAGCTACGTCGAAAACGGCCTCGAAGGCCGCCAAACGCCGTAAAGGCGCCGTGGTCCGCAAATCTGCGCCAAAACGCGCCCCGTCCAAGCCTGCGGCAGCACTTAAGCCTGCGGCAGCACTTAAGCCTGCGGCAGCATTTAAGGCGGCGACGGCGCCTGACGACGCCAAAACGGCGATTCGCCGGCTCCGGGCCCAGCTGGCGCAGGCGCAGGCGCGGATCGGCCAGCTGGAAGCGTCGGCGGATACCGATTTCCTGCTGGGGATCCTCAACCGCCGCGGCTTCGAGCGCGAGCTCCATCGCTCGGTCGCCTACATCAAGCGCTATCAGGCCAGCGGCGCGATCATCGTGCTCGACGTCGATCGCCTCAAGCCGATCAACGATGCCTTCGGGCACGCGGCGGGCGACGAAGTGCTCAAGGCCGTTGTGGCGGTACTTTTGCGCCATGTGCGCGCGTCCGACGTAATCGGGCGGCTCGGTGGCGACGAGTTCGCGTTGTTGCTTTGGAATCTCAGCGAGACCGATGCCCGCGCCAAGGCGGCCTCCCTGGAACAGACCATCGATGCGTTGAGCTTCGTGTTCAGTGGCCGCAGCGTCCGCGCGGGCGCTTCCGCCGGCGTTGCCATTCTCGGTCCGCATGCCGAAGCCGGCCGGGCGCTGGAACAAGCCGACAGCGCGATGTATGTGCGCAAGGCGCAACGCCGGCATGAAACGTGACGGGATCTACGATCGCAAGTGTTTGGATCGCAAGTGTTTGGAGCTTACAGCCCGCTTAGATCGTCCGGCACGTTTCCGAATTTCCTGAGCACTTGCGCGTCGCTGAATTCGCCGATCATGGGATCACCGGTGCGGCTGAAGGCGACCGCGCCGATACTGCCTTCGGCCTTCGAGAGGATTTCCGCGCGCCGCAAGGCGGCTGACGAACTCTGGCACTCTTCCCCGGTTCCCGCGACCGGCGAGCCGGCATCGTCTTGCAGGAATGGCAGCGCGACGTAATAGGTGACATCGGCCATGGTTTTGCTCCGGTGATTGTTGATCAGGCCGCGTCGTCCTTGGTCCGCAACCGCTTTGCCGGCGTGGGATAGGGTGAGGCGGCGGCCTGCAAAGTCTGCAGTTCTTGCAATTCGGCCTCCAGATATTCGTTCGCCATGATCAGCGCCTTGATCGTGCTGCGCATATTGCCGTCGCACATCGCGATCGCCTGATCGCAGGCCTGCTCGTAACGGCTGATCTCGGGCATGGCGGCAGTCTCTGACATGGCAAAATTCCCAGCTTGGAGGACGACGGGAACGATGTTCTTATTTTGTTCTTTTGGAGTCAAGGCTGCTTGCGTGTCTCCGGTAGCTAAATTTCAAAACAGCGGTGGATGGCCTGGAATCGCAGGCACAAAAAAGCCCCGGCCGATGCCAGGGCTTCTGAAGAATTTGGGCTTTTGAAGAACTTGGCTGACCGATACGGGATCAGAACTTGAGATCAGAACTTGAGATCAGAACTTGGCGACCACCGGGCCGGTCCAGTTCCAGTGGTAGTTGACGCCAAGCCGAAACAGACTGTCGGTGAGGCGCGTGTTCTGGAAGGTACAGCAACCGTTCGCGGTGTTCTGGAAGTAGCCTTGGTGTCCCAAGTCAGCATAGAGATATTCTGTCTTGACGGACCAGCCCGGCGCGAAGGCCCACTCAACACCGAAACCAGCCGTCCAACCCGAATAGGTATGTCGTTCGACCGCCCCGACGTTGGTCGGGCTGAATTCGTTGATTCTCATGTCGGCAAAGGCGCCGCCTGCGGTTCCATACCACAATACGTTGCCCGTGGGACCGACGGTAAAGCCGGCGCGACCGCGAACCGTTGCCAGCCAGCGTGAATTGATGTTTTCGGTGAATGTGGTGTTGAAGGGAGCGAGCGTATTAGAATTGCCGGAGTTATTGGACCAGGAATCGTCGCCCTCGATGCCGACGACCCAGACACCCGACTGGTAGTTGCAGCCGAGGGTGCCTCCGACATTACCGCCGCTGAGGTCGGTATCATTTTTCGTTGCGCCCAGAGTCCCGTTCGCAACACCGTTGTTGGTACCGTTGCTCACGGAGCGCGAACGGCCAACTTCTCCACCGCCGACGGCACCGATGTAGCAGCCGGTCCAGTTATACATCGGCACCACCGGCGGGGCCTTGGTGTAAACTTTCGCCGGCAAATCAGCGGCCGAAGCCGAGCCGATGCTGAGGATGGCGCCCGCGGCTACCGCGAGAGAAACAATAAATTTCGAACGGCGCATGGCATTTCCCCCTAATTGAAGAATCGAAAAATTCTATGATCTAGAAATATCGCGAAATGACCGTCCTCGAAGTCACAAAATGGTCGCAGCAGCTCGATTTCTGCCGACTGTGACCAAAAGGCTGCAATTGGCGGTAATTAGACGCGTCATAAGTGCACTTTTAGACAGTTCCTCTGGAACGAAATGCCGGTTCCCACGTGATGTTCTCAAGGGCTGGCAAGGGCTGGACAGTTCGCGTGGGGAACTCATGGTCAGTAAAAACTATCTAACGCGTCAGGCGACAACGCTCGTGAAGTTCGCCCAATCGACGTCAGACCCTCGGGTCTTGACGGCACTGGTCGAGAAGGCCACCGAGCTCAAATCGCAGGCCGATGAGACAAGGCCGCGATCCGATCTCAGTCCGAAGGCTCCGGACGTCGAACCTTAAAGCCAACCAATTACAGCGATGGCCATTTCGCGTCGCATAGCGCTCCGGTCCGGATGTCACCGCAGCGGCATCCGGAAGGTGAAGCGCGTCTCTTCCGGCGAAGACGTCACATCGATGGTTCCGTCATGGGCGCGGGCGATTTCGGACGCGATATAGAGCCCCAATCCAAGACCCTGATGGGTGTCTTTATGGATTCCTTGCGCCGAGATGCGATGGAAGGGTTGAAACAGCCGCTCCATCGCATCGGCCGGGATCGGCTCGCCGGAATTGGCGACCGACAATTCGAACGCGCCATCGACTGTCGTTGCGCGCACGCGGACCGGTGTCGCGGCGGTGCCGTGGGTGACCGAATTGCCAAGCAGGTTGGAAAACAGTTGCGCGATACGCACCGCGTCGCAGTCGACCTGCTCCGTCAGATCGAACTCGGCTTCGATTTTCCGCTCCGGGGTGCTGGCGCGCAATTCTGCGATCACGTGAGTGAGCACCGGCGCCAATGGCTGAGGCAGGCGGCGCAGCGGAATCCCGCCGCCGAGGCGGCCGCGGGCGAAATCCAGCACATTATCGATCAGCGCCGACATCCGCGCGACGCTGGTGTGCATCAATCCGAGAATCTCGTCCGCGGTGTCCTTTGAATTGGTCTTCGCCAGGATTTTCATGCCGGCCGCGATCGAAGCGAGTGGATTGCGCAGATCGTGTCCGAGCACGGCGATGAACTGCTCGCGCAGTTCCGAGGTTTCGCGCTCGCTCAACAATGTGGCTTCGCTGGCGGCCACCCGATCGACCGCCTCGAGATGGGTCGCGATCAGTTCCGCGAACAATTTGAACATGCCGACGGTTTGCGGGGTGTTGAGGCGCGCCGGCCGGGGATCGATCGCACACAGGGTGCCGAAGAAAGTGCCGTCGCTCAGCACGATCGGCATCGAGATGTAGCTTTGAAAGCCGTATTGCGCGGGCGTGTGATGCCCGCAAAAGGCGGCGTCTTCGGCCACATGGTCGATCACGACAGCTTGGTGGCTTTTGCGGATCTCATGGCAAATGGTGGTTTCGACCACCAGCTCTCCGCCCGGCACGAGGCCGAACCCGATTTCGTCGCGCGACGCGCAGCAAATCCAGCGCTGCTCGGTGACGCGCGCCACCGCGGCGAAACCCATGCCGGTCGACCGGCAGACAACTTCAAGAATGCGCGGGACTGCCGAGATATTCTGCACGGCAGCGATATCCGCGCCGAAGTCGGTCGCCATAATCCGCTTTCTGTAAATGTCCCGGCGAAACGCTAGCGCAGGCGCCGCGACGAGTCGAGAAATCCGTCATGCGGAACCGCAACGGCGCCAAAGCCAAGCAAATCCAAAGCAACGCCAAATCTACGCAATAATGTCCGGCGTGATCTGGTCTTCGATGAAGGCGATGCGGTCGCGCAATTGCAGCTTGCGCTTCTTCAGCCGCTGCAGCCGCAGCAAATCCGGCGCCGGGGATTGATGCAGGGCATCGATCGCCGCGTCGAGATCGCGGTGCTCCTGTTGCAGCCGTGCAAGCTCGGCTTCGAGCTCGCGCTCATCTTCGTCGGTCATGATCTATGTTAGCCGGAAAACGCGGATGAGATGGACAGGTTGCGGAAGCCGAAGCCAGAATGAAGTCAGGAATATCGTCCCTGCCGGGCCGGTCCGCAAGCTGGAGCGGCCGGCCGGCCGGAGCGACCTTCGGGTTCGATACATAGCACGGTTCCATACTCACAATTCGTTACAGATGCTGCTGAAATATGAGGGTCCAATTTTCAATACCCATCGACAAATTCGGCCACTTGTGTACACTCTATCGTCCGGATCGAATTTGAGGTCTCATCCAACGGAGGAGGTTTCGTATGGCAATTCAGGCGCATCTCGTTGAACTGGAACGCAAACACAAGATTCTCGAAAGCGAATTGCATGATGCTCTCGTGCACCTTTCAACGGACGATCTGCAAATTGTCGAGCTAAAGCGCCGGAAGTTGATGGTAAAAGACGAAATCGAGCGGTTGAGACATACCGCAAGTGAAACAATTCACTAGCAAATAGCACAAGCCAGTCACCGTCATGATCTGCCGCCGGGTTGGCGTACCGCGCCACCCGATGATGGTGTAGGATTTGCTTTGCTAAGCCAGCCAGCCGTGTCCCAACGCGTCACGCGCGCCAAGGCTTTACGCGCAAGGCTTTACGCGTGTGAGGCCGTTCATGCGTCGGCGAGTTCGCCGACATAATCGGCGATCGCCAGGGACGATGTCAGTCCCGGCGATTCTATTCCGAACAGATTGATCAGCCCGCTGTTGCCATGATCGCGCGGCCCCTGGATCAGGAAATCCTGCACCGCAACCGCCGGCGGCACGATTTTCGGCCGCATGCCCGAATAGCTCGGCATCAGCGCGCCGTCCGGCAGCGTCGGCCAGTAGCGTCGGATCGCCGGATAGAATCTTTCCGCCCGCGCCGGATCGACGGCGTAATCGATCGCATCAACCCATTCCACGTCGGGACCGAACCGCGCCTGTCCCGCCATGTCGAGGGTGAGGTGCACGCCGAGGCCGCCGGGCTCGGGCACCGGATAGATCAGGTGCGAGAACGGCGCCCGTGCGCTGCAACTGAAATAATTGCCCTTGGCCAGATAGGCCGGCGGGATCAGGTCGATCGGCATGCCGTCGATGCTGCGCGCAACCGCCGAGGCGCCGAGCCCCGCGGCGTTGATCATAAGCCGGCATTCCAGCGACATCGGCGCATCGCCGCCGGCATCGACCTCAATCCGGCCGTTGCGTGCCCTGGCCGCCAATAACGGGGTGTGGAAGGCAAAGGCCGCGCCCGCATCTTCGGCCTCGCCGCGCAACGCCAGCATATAGGCGTGGCTGTCGATGATGCCGGTGGAGGGAGAGAGCAGGGCGGCGTCGCAGTTCAGCGCCGGCTCCAGCGCGCGGGCGGCATCGCCATCGAGCGTCTGCAGATCGCTCACGCCATTGGCTTCGGCGTGCGCCCTGATCGATTGCAGCTTTGCGGTTTCCGCGGATGTCGTTGCGACGATCAGCTTGCCGCAATTGCGATGCGGAATGCCGCGCTCCGCGCAATATTTATAGAGCGCGTGCTTGCCGTCGACGCACATCCGCGCCATCAGGCTGCCCGCCTTGTAATAGATGCCGGCGTGGATCACCTCGCTGTTGCGTGACGAGGTGACGGTGCCGATGCCTTCAGCCGTCTCCAGGATGATGACCTCGCGGCCGGCCTTCGCCAGCCGCCGCGCGATCGCGAGACCGATGACGCCCGCACCGATGACAACACACTCGACTTTATCCATTCGCCGTTCGGATCCGGAATTGTTGGCTGTTTGGCCGCGCGTGCGTCGCGGCCTTGACGCCTGTTGAGGAGCAAATGGGCGCTGACTAACGCCTAGATTGCAGGACCGGTTTTTGCACAACCCGTTGGATTTGTTTCGGAACTTTTCCAAGTCGGCTTGTTAGTGAAACATTAATCATGTCAGGGCAATTGCCATAATTTAAGTCGCATTTTCGGATTGCAGGGGTACGCGTTTACCCGATCCAAACCCGTGAAGCCAGACACTCCGGCGCAGAAATCCGCGGGTGACTGATGGCTGGCAAGAATTGGCAGACAGGCGGCTTGGTATCGATTCCGGGACGGGCCGTGCTGTGCCTGGTCGCTACTGCTGTGCCGTTTGGAGCCGCCTCGGCGTGGTCCGATGACGCGCCGGCAGCGAGTTTTATCGGCCCGGTCGATCCTAACGTGGTCGGCGAATTGCTGATTGGCTGCATCGTCGTCTGCGCCTTCCTGGCCTCGATCGCATTGTGGATCTTCGCAATGCTGAACAAGGCCAAGGGTTCGCGCCTGCGCCGCAATGCCTTCGTCAGTTCCGCCCTGAACAATCTCAACCAGGGCGTGGTGATGACCGATCCGAGGCAGCGGATTGTGTTCTGCAACAATCGCTATCTCGAGATTTATGGCCTGTCCCGTTCGGACATTACCGAAAACATGACAGGACCTGAACTGGCCCAGTTCCGGCGCGAGCACGGCGTTCTCGATGTCAGTGTTGAAGATTTCTTTGACCAGGCCGGCAAGCCGGAAGGCCTCGTGACCGAATTGCCCGGCGGACGATCCGTGCTGGTGAAGTATTTTGTGTTGCCGAATGGCGGTACGGTGGCGACGCATGAGGATTGCAGCGCGCAGCGCGAACTTTCGCGGCAACTGGCATCGACCAAGCAGTTCCTCGAATCGGTGCTGGAGAATGTTCCGGTCTGCGTGGCCGCCAAGAATATCGAGGATGGCCGCTACATCTATGCCAACCGGGCGTTCGAGCGCTTCTCGCGGTTTTCCCGCGACAACATCATCGGCAAGCGCGCCGACGAGATCTTCCGTCCCGACACGGCGGCCGGCATCGAAGCGGCGGACCAGGCCGCGATCAACTCGCCCGAAAGCCAGTACCGCAATGAGTTCGTGGTCGAGCGCGGTTCGAAGAAGCGCGTGCTCGCGAGCAACCGCGTGGTCGCGCGCAACGACAAGAACCAGCCGGAGTTCCTGATCGCCCTGTTCGACGATGTCACCGAACGCCGCTCGCTGTCCCATGAACTGGAAGGCACCAAGAAATTCCTTGAGCTTGTGGTCGACAACATTCCGGTCTCGCTGATCGTCGAGCGGGTCAGCGACGGCCGATATCTCCTGGCCAATCGCAGCGCCGAGACTATCCTCAACCGGCGCCGCGAGGATGCCACCGGCCTCACCGCTGCGGATATCTTCAATCCGCGGGAAGCCAAGCTGATCATCGCGCGCGACGAAGCGGCGATCCGGAAGCGCGGCCTGTTGACCGAGGAACACCCGATCAGCACCAAGGACGGGTTGCGGCTGTTCCTGACGCGCCGCATGACGGTGCTCGACGACAACGGCGAACCGCAATATTTGATCAAGACTCACGAAGACGTCACCGATCGCCGCCAGACCGAGTCGCGCATGGCGCATATGGCGTATCATGACGGCCTGACCGATCTGCCGAACCGCGCGGCCTTCCTGCAGGCGCTGGCGCAGATGATCGAGGCCTGCGAAGGCAGCGATGAGGAATTCGCGGTGCTGTCGATCGACCTCGACGGCCTGAAGGAAATCAACGACGTGTTCGGCCATGCGATCGGCGACAAATTGCTGATCGAGGTGGGGCGCCGGCTTCAGGATTCGGCGCGTGGCGGCGTGGTGGCCCGACTCAGCGGTGACGAATTCGGATTGATCATCGACGGCAAGCAGCCTGTCGCCGGGATGTTGCTGGCGGAAAAGCTCGCCGAAGCGCTCGCCAACGAGTTCCTGATCGACGGCAAATCGGTTCGTACCGGCGTCACCACCGGCATCTCGATTTTCCCGCATAATGGCGCCGATGCCGCCTCGCTGCTGGCCAATGCCGGCGCGGCGCTGTTCCGCGCCAAGGCGAAGTCGCGCGGCTCGATCAGCATCTATGAACCGGAGATGGACCAGCAGATCCGCGATCGCCGCGTGCTGCACCAGGATCTCTCGGTCGCGATCCGGAACGGCGAATTGTCGCTGTATTATCAGCCGCAGGCGATGGCGCGCGATACCGTTGCCGCCAGCGAGATCATCGGCTTCGAGGCGCTGGCGCGATGGCTGCATCCGGTGCGCGGCTTCGTTCCGCCCGGCGATTTCATTCCGATCGCGGAAGAAAGCGGCCTGATCGTCGCGATGGGCGAATGGATTCTGCGCGAAGCCTGCCGGGAAGCCGCGTCGTGGCCGCAGCCGCTGCAGATCGCGGTCAACCTGTCGCCGGCGCAGTTCATGCACGGCGACCTCGTCGGCCTGGTGCATTCCATCCTGCTCGAAACCGGCCTTGCGCCGGACCGGTTAGAGCTGGAAATCACCGAGGGCGTGCTGATCGAGGATTTCGACCGCGGTCTGGCGCTGCTGCGCCGGCTAAAGGCGCTGGGCGTGCGCATTTCGATGGACGATTTCGGCAGCGGCTATTCCTCGCTGAGCTATCTGCAGGCGTTCCCGTTCGACAAGATCAAGATCGATCGCGCCTTCGTCATGAATCTCGGGCGCAGTCCGCAATCCGCCGCGATCGTCCGGGCCGTGATCGGCCTCGGCCATGGCCTCGAAATGTCGATCGTGGCCGAGGGCGTGGAAACCCAGGAACAGCTCGGTTTCCTCGCCGAGGTCGGCTGCGACGCGGTCCAAGGCTATTATATCGGCAAGCCGCTGCCGATCGGACAGTATGCCGCGCTGGTTGGCAACACCGGCGGCACCGCGGAGCCCGCGCGCAAGACCGGCTAAGGCTTGGGTTCGGAAAATGAACCGGAGTTTTATTTTTTGTTTGACGCGTTTTCCTGACGCGACCCGGTGCCGACTTCGCCTGAAAACGCTATAGCTCTCCGTAATGGCGGACTACGACCTAGCGATTATCGGCGGCGGCCTCAATGGCGTCAGCGTGGCGCGCGATGCCGCCGGGCGCGGCCTTCGGGTCATCCTTGTCGAACAGGGCGATCTCGGCGCCGCCGCATCCTCGGCCACGCCCCGCATGATCAACGGCGATCTGGCGATGCTGGAGCGGCGCGGCTTTCGGCGGGTACGCACCGCGCTGGCCGAGCGCGACATCTGGAAGCGGATCGCGCCGCATCTGGTGCGCCCGGTCCGCTTTGTCATCCCCGCGCATTCCGATGAACGGCCGCCCTGGCTGTTGCGGCTGGGATTGATGCTCTACGACCGCCTGGCTTCGCGCAGCGGTTTGCCTGACTCGATCGCGGTCGATGTCACGCATCATCCCGTCGGCAATGCGCTGAAGCGGCCGTTCGGGACGGCCTTCGAATATTCCGACTGCATGGTCGACGATTCGCGCCTCGTGATCGCCCATGCGCTCGACGCAGCCGAGCGCGGTGCCGACATCCGTACCGGGGCGCGCTGCGTGCGTGCCGACCGGTCCGACACCTGGCGGCTGGCGGTGATCGATCGTGGACACCGGCAGGTGATTACGGCGAGGGCGCTGGCCAATGCATCCGGCGCCTGGACCGCCTCGGTCGCCGAAACCGTGTTGCGCCTGCCGCCGCCGCGCGCTGATATCGGCAAGATCAGCCAGATCATCGTCAGGCGCCTGTTCGATACGGACAATGTCTACGTTTTCCAGAACAGTGACCGGCGGCTGATCTTTGCCAGCCCCTATCAGCGCGACTTCACGCTGATCGGCACCATGGCGACGCCGTTCAAGGGCGATCCCGCTGCCGTGTCGATGGCAGCGGACGAGGTCGCCTATCTCTGCGATGCGGCCAACCGGTATTTCCGCGAGCATATCGATCCCTCGGACGTGATCAGGACCGTCTCCGGCGCCAACGCGGTAATGGGAACTGCGGGTCATGGCGGGGTGACGTTCGATGCGAAGCGCGGCAAGGCCCCGCTGCTGACGATATCCGGCGGCAAGATTACGACCGCGCGTCGTCGCGCGGAGTGGGCGGTCTCCCGGCTGACGCCATTCTATCCGATGTCGCCGCGCTGGACCGCCGGTGCGCCGCTGCCGGGCGGCGACTTCGCATGGGCGCGGTTTGACGCGCAGGTCGATCAGGCGCGCGAGCGCTGGCGGTTTCTCAGCGAAGACCATGCCCGGCGTCTGATTGAGGCCTATGGCTCGCGCCTTGCGGCCGTACTTGGCGATGCCAAGGAGAAGGCCGATCTCGGTCCGGCCTTTGGGCCTGAATTGACGGCGGCGGAGGTGCGCCATCTCATGGCCAGAGAGTGGGCGCGCTTTCCCGACGACATTCTGTGGCGGCGCTCGAAACTCGGGCTCACCATGCCGCCGGCCGACCGCGAGGCACTGGCGGCGTTCATGGCGGTTGAGCCCGGGCCGATCCGCCGCTAGCTTGCGGCGACATTGGGGGCAGGCCGGCATCATGAGTGAGGACGCAGCGAACGCGCCGATTGCGGATTCGCCGAAACCCGAACCGCAGCCGGCGGTCGCGGCCGACATGCCGCTGCTGCGCATCGATGCGGTGGCGAAAAAATTCGGCAGCTTCCGGGCGGTTGACAAGCTCTCGCTCGATATCCGCTTGGGCGAGTTCTTTGCGCTGCTCGGCCCCAGCGGTTGCGGCAAGACCACACTGTTGCGGATGCTGGCCGGGTTCGAGACGCCGGACGAAGGCCGCATCCTGCTCGACGGCAAGGACATCGCGCAGGTCCTGCCGCATCAGCGGCCGGTCAACATGATGTTCCAGAACTACGCGCTGTTTCCCCATCTCAGCGTGCGCGACAATATCGCGTTCGGATTGAAGCGCGCGGGAATGCCGCGGCCCGATATCAATACCCGCGTCGCCGAGATGGTCGCGCTGGTCAAGCTCGACGGCCTCGAGAAGCGAAAACCCGATCAGCTCTCCGGCGGCCAGAAGCAGCGCGTGGCGCTGGCCCGTTCGCTGGCGCGGCGCCCCCAAGTGTTGCTGCTCGATGAACCCCTGGCCGCGCTCGACAAGAAGCTGCGCGAACGCACCCAGCTTGAATTGATGGAATTGCAGCGCCGCCTCGGCATGACCTTCATCATCGTCACCCACGATCAGGAAGAGGCGATGACGATGGCGAGCCGGATCGGCGTGATGGATGCGGGCCGGCTCGAACAGGTCGCAACGCCGCGCGAGCTCTACGAAGCGCCGGCGTCGCGCTGGATCGCCGAGTTCGTCGGCGAGGTCAATCTGTTCGACGGGCAGGTCGAGCCGCATGACGGCAATCGCCTGGCGGTGGCGACGCGCGACGCCGGAACCATCTTCGCCGCGGAGCCACGCCATGCCGTCACCAAAGCTACGGTCTGCGTCGCGATCCGGCCCGAGAAGATAAAACTGTCGCGCCGGGGCCCGGCATCGGATGCGGTCAATGCGCATGCGATCAACCGGCTGGAAGGCGTCGTGACCGATGTCAGCTATCTCGGCTGTTTCACGTCCTATAAGGTGAAGCTCGACTCCGGGGCGGTTTTGCGCTCGTCGATGGCCAATACCGCGCGGCTTGATATCGACGCCTATAGCGCGGGCCAACGCGTGATGGCGTGGTTCACGCCCGACGATTGCGTGGTGCTGGAGCCATGAGCGCGCGGCGTATCTTCGCACGTCCGGCGCGGCGGGCCGCGATCGCGCCGTATGTGTGGATGGTCTTATTCTTTCTGGTGCCGTTCATTTTCGTGGTGAAGATCAGCCTGTCGCAAACCACGATCGCGCAGCCGCCGTATACGCCGGTGTTTGATCTGACCGGCGGAGCTGGGGCGATCAAGGCCGCGTTCGCGGCGCTGTCGCTGGAGAATTTCAGGCTGCTGGTGTCCGACGACCTCTATGTCTTCTCCTATCTGCGAAGCCTGTTGGTGGCGGTGGTCTCGACCTCGATACTTCTTCTGATCGGCTATCCCATCGCCTATGGCATGGCGCGGCTGCCGGCGCGCTGGCAGAGCGTCGCGATGATGCTGGTGATCGTGCCGTTCTGGACTTCTTTCCTCATTCGCATCTATGCCTGGATCAATATCCTGCAGCATGACGGCCTGCTCAATCAGATCTTGCTGGCGCTGCATCTGGTTTCGACGCCGGTGGTGTGGCTCTCGACCGACAGCGCGATGTATCTCGGCATCGTCTATTCTTATTTGCCGTTCATGATCCTGCCGCTGTATGCGACGCTGGCCAAGATCGATCCGGCGCTGCTGGAGGCGGCGAACGATCTCGGCAGTTCGCCGCGGCAGGCGTTCTGGCTGGTGACGTTTCCGCTGTCGCTGCCCGGCGTCGGCGCCGGCGTGCTCTTGTGCTTCATTCCCATCGTCGGCGAATTCGTGATCCCGGATCTGCTGGCGGGCTCGGACTCGCTGATGATCGGCCAGACGCTGTGGCTGGAATTCTTCACCAACAAGGACTGGCCGGTGGCCTCCGCGGCAGCAGTAGTGCTGCTGCTGTTGCTGCTGGCGCCGCTGTTGCTGTACGACCGCCTGCAGCGCCGCCAGTTGGAAGCGTGCTAATGTCCAGTGCATCGAACAGGCTCTCCCGCTTCAACGTCACGTCGCTGGCGCTGGGACTGGCGTTTCTTTATTTGCCGATCGTCATTCTCGTCATCTATTCGTTCAACGCCTCGCGGCTGGTGACGGTGTGGGGCGGCTGGTCGCTGAAGTGGTACAGCGAATTCTTCAACGACGGCGCGATGCTCGATGCGGCCTGGATGAGCTTTCGGGTTGCCACGACCTCGGCCACGCTCGCGACCTTGCTCGGCACGCTGGCGGCGGTGGCGCTATCGCGGGGCGAGCGATTTAGGGGCCGCACGTTATTCTCCGGCATGCTCTATGCGCCGCTGGTAATGCCGGAAGTGATCACCGGACTGTCGCTGCTGCTGCTGTTTGTGGCGGTCAATGCCGAGCGCGGCTTCTGGACCGTGACCACTGCGCACACCACGCTGACGATGTGCTTCGTCGCGGTCGTGGTGCAATCGCGGCTCGGCGCGCTCGATCGCAGCCTCGAGGAAGCGGCGATGGATCTCGGCTGCGATCCCGCGCGCGCATTTCTCAGCGTGACATTGCCGCTGATCCTGCCCTCGATCGCGGCGGGCTGGATGCTCGCCTTTACGCTGTCGCTCGACGATCTGGTGATCGCGAGTTTTACCACCGGCCCCGGTTCGGCGACGCTGCCGATCCGGATCTATTCGGAGGTGCGGCTCGGCGTGAAGCCCGAGATCAACGCGATCTGCACGCTGATCATCGCGCTGATCGCGGTCGTCATCGTGGTGGCGTCGTTCGCCTCGAAACTGTCGCGCGAACAGGGCGAAAGCGCCGCGCCGTTATAAAGGGCTCACGACTTCACCGCCCCCGCCGTCAACCCGCCGACCATGTAACGCCGGAACGCATAATAGATCGCGGCCGGCGGCAGCGCGTAGATGAAGCCGGTGGTCATCAGCAATTCCCACGGCGAATCGTCGGCGGCCAAAAAGTTGCCGAGCGCGACCGGCAGCGTGATGTCGGTGTCCCTGGACAATAGCAGAAACGCGTAGAGATATTCGTTCCAGGCCAATAGCAGCGCGTAGGTGCCGATCGCGACCAGCGACGGCATCATCAGCGGGATATACACGAGCCGGAAAATCTGCAGCGGCGTCGCGCCGTCCATCATGGCGGCTTCGTCGAGTTCGACCGGCAATTTGTCGGAAGCCTGCTTGAGCACCCAGATCGCATAGGGCGAGGCGATCGTGACCATCGCCAGGATCAGCGACCAGTGATTGTTGAGGAGGCCATAGGTGCCCATGGTCCGGTACATCGGCACGGCGAGGAACGCCGCCGGGATGAAGTAGGTAAAAAGCGCCAGATTCATCACAAAGCGGCCGCCGGGCACGCGCAGCCGCGAGATCGAGAACGCGGCCATGGTCGCGATAAACAGCGTCAGCGCGCCGGCCGAGACCGCGATCACGGTCGAATTCCAGAACTGAATCCAGAAATCGCGCAGGAAATAATGCTGCTGGTAAAACACGATGTGGAAATTATGCAGGGTCGGATGATCGGGCCAGAATTTGCCGGAGAAGGCGTCTTCCTTGGGCGAGATCGCAAACAGGAACATGTGATAGATCGGCAGCATGGTCCAGATGAACACGGGAATGCCGATCAGCAAGAGCCGCGCCTCGGTGCCGGCCTCGCGGAGCGTCGGAAGCCTCATAGCTGAAAGCTTCATCGCGACAACCGTTTCATCATGAAATAGACCAGCGGCAACACCAGCGGCAGTGCACAGACGATCGACGCCATCGACAGATCGAGCTGATCGAGCCTGAGATAGCGGATGCCGAGGGTCGAAAGCACATGGGTCAGGTCCGCGGGGCCGCCGCCGGTCAACAGATACACGCTGTTGAAGTCGCCAAGCGTCCAGATCATCGAGAGCAGCGAGCAGGTCAGATACAGCGTGCGCACCGACGGCCAGGTGACGTAACGGAATTTCTGCCATTTGCTGGCGCCGTCGACATCGGCGGCTTCGAACAGATCCGCCGAGATCGCCAGCCGCCCTGTCATCAGGATCAGCGTCCAGAACGGCAGCGATTTCCAGATGTGGACTAAAATCGCCATGGTCA
This sequence comes from uncultured Alphaproteobacteria bacterium, assembly GCA_963790595.1. Taxonomy (GTDB): domain Bacteria; phylum Pseudomonadota; class Alphaproteobacteria; order Rhizobiales; family Xanthobacteraceae; genus Bradyrhizobium. The sequence continues at coordinate 558,510 of CAWBPE010000003.1, forward strand.
GCGCGACGATGGGATCGTTGAGCCAGTTCGGGCCGTCCTCGCCGGTGAATTTGAAAATCAGCTGATTGACCATGCCCCATTCGGGATTGAACATGAATCTCACAGAGAGGATGGTCGGGATCGACGGCACCGCCCATGGCAGGATGAACAGCACCGACAGCCATTTGATCCAGGGGCGCGACTGCACGAAGAAGCCGGACAGCAGCAGCGCCACCACCATCTTGAAATTGATACCGATCACCAGGAACACCAGCGTATTGATCGCGGCGCGGGCGAAGATCGGATCGTGATAGAGCGCGACATAACTCGCCGGATGGCGCGCGAGCCACAGCCCGTAGCAGACCGGATAGACCACGAACGCCAGAAACACGAGCGCATACGGCGCCAGCAGCAGGATGCCCCAGATTTGCGGCGAGGTCAGGCGTGCCGACAATGGCGCGCTTGGCATATCCGATGCTGAGAGTGTGATCGCCATGTCAGATCAACCGTTGCCGTCGTCCCTGCGAACGCAGGGACCCATACGCCGTGTTGTTTGTCGTGAAAGACGGTGTTTACCGACTTTCGCGCAACACCTCGGCCTGTGGTTATGGGTCCCTGCGTTCGCAGGGACGACGGTGTGTTCATGGACTTTCGCGCAACACCTCAGGCCTGTGGTTATGGGTCCCGGCTTTAGCCGGGACGACACGCCGAGAGATGATGCGAGAAACGCCATCATCGCCCGCTCACCCCGCCACTTGCTTGATGCGCGCGATCAGTTCATCCACCGCCTGCTCCACCGGCACCTTTTCGCTGACCACGCGGTTCATCGCCTTGGCCCAGACGTTCTCGTTGTTCAAAATCGTGAACTTGTAGTTCTTCACGAAATCGAACGGCGTGGTGCCGCCCATAAACTGGGTGTAAACAGCCTTGCGATGGCGGTCGGCCTGCCAGAACGGGCTCTTCTGGCCTTCGATCGTCGCCGGGAACCAGCGGCCGAGCGCGCCTTCGACATAGGGGCCGAGGTTTTCTTCCTGCAGCAGGAAGGCGACGAACTGCTTGGCCTGCGCCTTGTTCTTGGCCGCCGAGAAGATCACCCCGGTCTTGACGTCGGAACGGTATTTGATCGGCGTTCCATCCGGCTTGTTCGGAAACGAAGCGGTGATGATGGTTTCCTCATAGGCCTTCTTGCCGGCGGCGCGCTGCTCGGGTGTCAGCGCCGGATTGGTGGAATCCTCGAACCACTTCGCCGCGATCGAGATCGTGAAGTTGTGGGTCATCACCGTCGTCTTGTTGTGGAAGGCGACGTTGTTGTCGGGGTCCTTCCAGGTGGTGGACGAGGGCGGCGTGCAGCCCTTGATGTAGGTGTCGGTGTAATCCTTCAGCGCGCCGATCAGGCCTTTGCGCACCGCGGGATCGTCAACCAAAAGCTTGCCGTCATCGTCGACCAGCTTGACGTTGTAGGCATCCATGAAAGTGTAGAACGACTGCAGCGAATCCGTGGATTCCACGCCCATCGGCTGGCCGACGCCGTAGACGCGCTGGCCGGTGGCCTTGCGGCTGGCCGGCTGGACTTTATCGCACCAGAACGACCAGTAATCCGCCCATTTGGTCGGGATGTCGCTGACCTTGAAGCCGGCCTGTTCCAGCATGTCGCTCCAGATCTCGACATGCATGCTCTGCTGCTTCAGCGGGAAGCCGTAATAGCCCTTCTTCTTGGTCTCTCCGTTAAAGAGAAACGCGGTCTCGATCGTGTTCGGCGCGAACGCCGACTTGATCGGGACGAGAATATCGCTGAGATCCTCGAGCTTGCCCTCGAAGGCCCATTTGCCGGAGGCCTGCACATCATACGTATCGGAATAGGCCACGTCCGGCACCGTGCCGGAATCCAGCGCCGCCACCGTCTTCGGAATCATGTCCTGAATCGCGTATTGCGACAGCTCGACCTTGATGCCGGTCTTGGCCTCGAACTTCTTGATGGTCGCGAGCAGGGCGTCGTCCTCGGACTTGTAGAAGCCCTTGCCCCACCACACCGTAATTTTTTCCTGAGCCATGGCCGGCCCGGCCGCCGAAAGCAGGCCGATCGCCGCAGCCAGCGCAAGCGCCCTCGTTCCCCTTGGTGTCACGTGTCTCTCCCTGATCTGCCGATTTTTGTTAACCGGTTGGGTAAAAGACTAGCGCAGGCCCGGGGGGCGGGCTAGCGGCATCTTCTGGGCAATAAGTCGCGGTAGGGCCAACGATGCTGAAAAGCACGCGAGTAGTAAAACAACCAACTTAGGTGAAGCACCAATATTGCAACGATTTCGGTGCGCTCCCTCCCCCCTTGCGGGGGAGGGTTGGGGAGAGGGGTCTCCACGGGCAGTCCCGATGCGGCCACCCCCTCGGTTCAACCGGGATGATTGTCGACATTTTAGACCGGCATGATCCCCGACAGGTTGGGTTGGGCGGGCTTTTCACCCGGGTCGTGGAGCCCCTCGCGCTGCGGAGCGAACCGGGTGAAAAGCCCGCGACGGTCGATGAGACCGATATCCAGATCGCAGAAGCGCACGACGTGGTCGCCGGTCTCTCGCTCGAGAATGCCAACGAGTTCGTTCACCAGCGCCTCGCCGATAAAGACGAACTCGCCCTTCCATTTGATCTCGCCGTTGCTGCGGACGCGCCGGACCTGGTGATCGGCATCATACCAGGGGTCTTCCGCTCGAGGCGGCATGGCGCGCTGGGACTGGATATAGGCCTGCGCCGGCGGCCGTTGGCCAAGCGCTTCGTGCGGGCGCTCCTGGTTGTAATGGCGACGGAAGTCGTCGAAGCGAACCTGTTGCTCGGGCGCGTTCCTGGCCGGCGGAGCCGAGGTCTGCGCCTTCAGCGTGCGGTGCATGCGCTCGTGCCGGCCGTTCTCCTGCGGCGAGGCTGGATGAATGAAGTGCGGCACGATGCCGAGCTTCAGCCACCAGGCCGACAGCTTGGTGAGACCGCCGGCGCCGCGCGAACCGAACGGCGATCCATTGTCGCAGCGGATCGCAGCGGGCAAGCCGTACTCGCGAAATGCTCGCTCAAAACAGGGCCGAACACCCTCGATGGTAGGATCGACGATCCGCAGTTCGATCAGGAAACGGCTGTGACTATCGGCCACCGTCAGAGGATCGATCCGCCGTTGGTCCCGGGTGCGGAACCATCCCTTGAAGTCGGTGCTCCATTCGTCGTTGGCAGCTGTCACCGGCGTACAGGGCCGCCGTTGATCGAGTGGTTGACGGCGTCTCTTCACCGGTCTGACCAGACCTGCGCGCTTGAGAATGCTCCCGATCGTCGAGGCCGCGGGCCAGGCCATCTCCGGCGCCTCGCGCTCAAGTACCGCCAGAACCTTGCGCGGCCCCAGATACGGAAAACGCTGCCGAACCGTAATCACCTTCTCGACGATTGCACCATCCGTAGTCTGACAACATCGCAACGGCGCATGCGAGCGATCCTCAAACCACCCCGCAGCGCCGCTCTCCTTGCGCTTGCGCCACTCATAAAACGTGTCGCGGCTAACCCCGTAGCGCCGGCAAAGCTCCGATACGCTCCAGTTCCCGCTTTCATACTCCAAAAGCATCCGAACACGCTCTTCCATCCGACCGGTCTCTCTAAATGGCATCGGAGGGCCCTCCCTACGATGCATTCTGAAACCTGTCGGGGATCATCCCGGTCTAAATTGTCGGGAATCTATCCGGTCTGTACCCTCCCTAACCCTCCCCCGCTAACCCTCCCCCGCAAGGGGGGAGGGAACAGAAAGATGTCCGCCCGTTTGCAGACACACCTCCGCATCCCCGCGACGCAAAACGCCCGGGCGATGCCTGAAATTTCCGCCCTTGGAAGTGAGGGCGTGGGGAATGCCGGGTGCTCGATGCACCCGCAGCCGCGCGTGTAGTGGTAGTAAGCACGCGCGTTAGTCACCACGGTTGCACCGGAGAACCCGGCATTCCCGCACGCGATGGTGTTAACAGTTTCCTTCGTGCTCTTCCCGGTGATCGGGCTCTTTTGTCACCGTCGCTTCGCAGACATCTCCGCGAAACTTGACGCCAGCGTCGAGGCGTCAGAACCACACGACTTCGCCGTCCGCATCAGCGCCATTCGTCAAAGGCGCATCGGCGTCCACCGCATCCCGTCCCCACGTCCGTGACGATCGCGAGCGCCCCTCAGATGGGACGGGATGCGCGGATTATGATTTGATTTGGTTGGAAGCGCGAAGCGATTTATTTTTCGCATTCCATCTGGACGACTGGAATCGCGTTGATCGGGTTGAGGAAATTAGATTTTAGGCGCATGGATTTTTAAGGGAAAAGTGTTATATTTCTGGCGAGGATGATCCATGACCACGCGCCCTGAAGCAGCAACGCAGAGCTCCACCGCCGCCTATATCCGTGGGCTCGCGGCGCAGCATCATGTCACTTACGTTCAGACGCATTCCGATCAGCTCGCCATGCACATGTCGCGACTTGCAGATGACGCAATCCAGCCCGATGAGATCGAGTGCATGCTCTTTGCATTGCAGCGTGCCGGCCATCTCAGCCGGCGGGAGCTTGTCCGCCTTCAAGTGGAATATTTGCGCGAAGCCAAGCCGTGACCTTCGATCCGTTCGGCGATTTCGCGACCGAAGGCTATCTACGAAATTTTGAGAAAGAAAAAGATATCGCGATCGTCAAGCGAGCGGAGAACGCGTCGTTCACGACGGGGCTCGATGAGGCTTTTGCGCATCTCGCCAAGTCCAAAGTGCTCACCTATGACGATGTGCTCAAGACCCACGGCATTCTGTTTGGCGCTGTCTATCCCTGGGCGGGGCAGGATCGCACCCAGACCGCACCGAAGCTGACCATCAGGAAGGGAGCGGTCATTTTTGCGAATGCGCCAGAAATCATGGCTGCGGTCGAGTTCGCCTTACGCAAGGGACAAGACAGGGACTATATGAGGGCCAGGCCGGGTGAGATCATGGGTTTTCTCGCCTATGGGCATCCGTTTCTCGATGGCAACGGCCGCACCATCATGACCGTGCATTCCGTGCTCGCGCAGCGCGCGGGCTTCAGCATCGACTGGTCGGCCACAAAGAAGGACGACTATCTCGATGCGCTCACTCGGGAAATCGAGGCTCCTTCGGAGGGCCACCTCGACGCCTACCTGAAGCCATTCATCCGCGGTCCCATTGCTTATGAACGCCTCGCAACGGCGATCGTGCAAGCGCCCGGATTGGATGGAAGTGTTCAAGACGCTGAGCTTAACGAGGTTCTGGGTAATACCGACGAGCCGACCGTCAAGGCCCAGTATGAGGCCATGCGAACAAAGCGTAATCATAGCAAGTAGCCCGATCAATTTTGCGGTGTGCGGCGCATTCCCTGCCCCAGTCGGTCGACAGAATCGGCCGGACGACGCATGATCGCGCCAAATGGGTGGGGACCTCCATGCCGCTGACGGGTGGCCAGATCACGGGATACGACGGCGAGCGGCTGGCGTTCGCCTTTACGATGATGAACGGCGACGAGGCCGTGCCATGCCAGATCAGCGACGCCGCGATGGATGAACTGGCCGGCACCAAGGGCACGCCCAGCATCGCACGGCAGGCGCAGTTCGTGGCCCATCGCGAAGCGATCGAGCGCATCGCGTCAGACCTCTACGACGAGGCTCCGCGCTTCAAGGGATATGTGGTTCGGATTTTCACGAAGCATATTCAGGGTGCGAGTCCGTAGGGTGGGTAGGGTTCTAAGACGTGTTGATCTAACGAGGTCAGGCAGGCGACGGTAAGTAGCCCGCATGAGCGTAGCGATATGCGGGAGGACGAAAACAATCCGGATATCGCTTCGCTTATCCGGGCCGGGCTAGCTTGATTATTTAAGGCCTAGATGAGGGCCGAGAATTGTAACACCCATTGATAAAGCCTGTAGCAAGGCAGCGATTGCCGCAACAAATGCCGCGGTAGCGTTCTTGTCTGATTGCAATTTGATTGCCTCTGAAAAAGGTCCCTTTCCTTCCCAAGTATCCCCCGTGAAAGGCGGAATGCTGATTTTAGAAGCCCTGAACCATAGGTGCGCAGAAAAGCCACCCGCCATAAACGAGAGCGTTCCAAAAAGAGTCGAGTACCATTGAATGTCGGTCATGGTGATCCTTATGAAGGGCAAACGGGGTTATGAACCCCGGATGTTATTTCGCTCATCGGCCACGCCTGCTAAAAAGCGAATTCTAAGACAGCAACTTCAGTCGAGGCCGTATCGCTTTCTCCACGCCATGGCTGTCGGAACGAGCGTCTGCCAAATCGTTGACGTTGGATTCAAGATCGCATCCGCCAATTCTTTCTGCGGATAAATCATTGTCTTGCTTCCATTAAAGCTAAGCCATACTGGAAGTGCGCCCTGTTCAATAAACATCTCTATTGCGGCTTTGACGGGTGGCGCATCGAATGCTTTTGGATCAGAAATGGCTCGTGCCACAATATAGAGACGCTCGAACGGTATCCGCGGCGGCGAGAATTGGTCCAGAGAAAACACTACCCCTATTTGGTCCGGCCGTAGGAAATCTGGCATGGCGTCAATGCGCCGCCACAAACAAAACCAAGTTCGGCAGATCGCGGGTCGCGTCGTGTAAACGCCACATCCGGTTCCGGTGCAGTGCTGACAGAGAATCTCGGCCGGTTTCTTAAGTTCAGGCTTGTCGATTTCGAGGATTTTGCAGCATGCGATACACGATCCGCAGTTCCGGCCTTCTACTAGATGATCAAAGATCGATATCGCGTTTGTCTGATCATTGTTCGATGACGTGCCATCGGGCCCACCAATGATTGTTGAAGTCATCTTAGCTCCCCGAACTAGTCTTGACTTTATCCTGCGTCCCCCAAAAGTACCTGGATGTCGCTTCTCTCATCCGGGCTACGCTTGCGGCGGCGGCATTGGTGATTCCGCATCTTGAGCATGAAATTCGATCTTCGGGGGAACGTCGGTCATTGCGTAGTGAACGAATTCTACGCCTAGCGAGGTGAGCTCGTACTGTTCGTCATCATCGAATGCAGATTTCATCGTTCGAGGACTGCCTTTCGGCAAGGGCGGCCCCTTGCGATGCGCCTTGGCAATGAAGTTGCCAGCATAATCTGTTTCGCGATGTTGGCGCACCATACCGCCGGTGCTCAGATCGCGAAACATCAGCTTGAATAGGTCGGCGTCGGAGGAGTCTTCGCGCACTGGCTTGCGTCCAAGCTTCTGCCAGACACCGCCGCGCGTGATACCGGCGCTGTTGTATACAGCACCGATCACCGCGAAGTGCAGCTCTGAATAATCTCTGATCCATTCAAGGAAAAGCTTCACAACATCGTCGCTCGCCAGTGTCGAGCCGGCGGCATTTGACAGCAGATTGCGCACGAGCTTGCGCTTTTCTTCGCTTTCGGTTCCGGCCCAGTCCCGAAATGCCTTCCGAAGCAGGGATTGATACTCAGGGCTTTTGATCCGTTCGGCCGTTTTCTGATCGTGCATGTCGATGCGTGCGGTTATCTCAAGGATGGTCTGCTCCTTCTCCCTCATCTCTGCGGCGAGCATTTCAAGCCAATGCTTAAGAAAGTCATTGACTCGCGCTTGTTCTCGCTCTGACCACGCATTAGCACCCGCGGCAAGCAAACCGCCGGCCAGTGGAATTGCGCCAGCGGCCGTATTGAGTACGAATCGGAGCACCGACCCGGCCTTGCTGCCGTCAGGTGCACTTGGCTTTTCGCTTGAGGCTGCGTCTGACATGGTCGATGCTTAGTTGATGACGCGGAAACTTCAACTCTTGTCGCGTTCTTTTTGGGCGTCGAGTTCTGCTCTTCTGCGATCTGCCGTTTGCTGCATGGCTTGTTCGAGTTGCGGCTTCAGTTCCTGCAATTCGAACTTGAGCGTCTGCAGATTTCCGTTGACGATCGATTTGAAATTCTCAACGGCCGCATCGGTGCCAGCATCGTCGAGAACAGAGATCGTTAATTCTTTCTGACTTATCCGCGCAAGACGACTGGGAATGCTGCATCGGGACGGCGCGATGCGGAAACTGTCTGCATCGCCAACAAATGGAATGCTGACATCGTACCATGGCAGCTTTGCGCGGTAATGCCCCCCAAATCCGTCGGAGACGTCACGTTCTTCAATCCGTCTCGCCGCCGTTGCTTCTCCTTGGAAGCGAGCGATATCAAATGCGTGCTTCGCTGCAATCTTTTGCAGCGTCCCTCCGAGGGATGGGTCGCGGAGGACGGAGAGGCCGAGATTCTCGACCTCTTGCACCGCGAGAGATTTTCTTTCCTCGAACACGGCGAACAACGAGTGCTGAAATAGTCTTTCCATAATTAGTCCCTCAAAACGAATTGCCCCCTTAAGGTTTTGAAGTTGTAGCTGATTGAGGCGAGTGCAACGCCAGATTCCCGAAATGCCTGACTTCAACCGGATTTTTATTTTTAAGCCAACTAATTGACTCGGGGGAAGAATGTTTTCGGTAATCTGATTCGCCGAAGTTTAGGCCTCGGTACAACTCGCCGAATGCAGTGAGTAACGGTGGGTTACGCTTCGCAAACCCACCCAGCCTCAATTCGCCTTCGCATCCCCCGCCGCCGGCGCCGCAGCCTCGGGCACGGCGGGCTTCGCGCCACCCCCCGTAAATCGCTCCAGCACCGAGCGCACCGCATCGCGCGTCTTGCGATCCTTTACCGCATCGAGCAGCGGCGCTGACGCCGGCGAGCGGCGGATCAGGCTTTCGGGGTCGGGGAAAATCAAGGGATCGTCCCATGGTCCCTGCACCACGAAGGGCAGGTCGAAGCCGGGCGCGGCTGATGGCGCCGAGATCAGGCTGGCGACGCCTTTGAGGTCGTATTCGCGCGCGGGCACCGAGGCCGTGCCGGTCAGGGTGAGGCGCGCGGCGGGGCCTTCGACGCGGATGTCTTCGGCGGTCGCGATGCCATCGGCGAATTTCACCGCGATGGTCAGGGTGTCGTAGGGCGTCGAGCCCGAGCGGAAATTGCCGCCGCCGGACAGCGGGCGCCGCTCCAGGCGTTTTAACAATTGCTCGACATTGAAGCCGGAGATCGCGCCGTCATGGCCCGTCAAGGTCGCGGTGCCGTCGAGCGAACTCGCGAGGCCGAACGGACTCGAGCCGGAGGCCACCAGCGATACGCCGAGATTGCCGCGGCCGGATAATTTGGTGACGCCGAACAATTCGCTGGCGCAGGCCTGCAGGTCCACGTCCGTGAACTGAAACTGCGCCTTCACGTCGGCCACCGCATCGGAGCGCGCGACGCCGAACGAGCCGCGCGCCATGCCGCCATAGATCTGCGCCTCGCCGACGCTGAGCGCCAGCGCGCCGCCGCGCAGATTGGCGCCGATCGCGGTGCGTCCCAGTTTCGACGCGCCGACCGTCACTTTCGCAGCCGACAGCCGCATGTCGAGATCGGTCGACGACAACGCATTGAGATCGAACAACTGCCGGTTCCAGTCATGCGCGCCGCTGGCCAGCAAACGGAAGGTCGAGATATAGGGCGTAAAGTCGAGCGCGTCGGCGGCCAAGGTCGCCTGCAGCGACTGGCGGCCGTTATTGGCATAGGTCATCACGCCCTCGGCGACATTGCCGTCGAGTTCGACATTGACATTGGTCAGCGCGATCGACGGGCCGACGATATTGGCGCGCGCTTTCAGCGCAAAGCGGCCGAAGCCGCCGCTGCCCGGCGGCGGCTGTCCGGTCCAGCGCAGCGCGTTGCGCAGCGAGGGCGTATCGATGGTCAGCGTGCCTTCCATCATCATGCTGGTGCGGTTGGCGGCGGTGCCGTCGAACGCTAGTTTTAAGGGCGCGCTGGTCAGCCGTGCTTTGAGGCCGGAGCGATCGCCGGACAAAGCCGCGATGAAATCGCTGATGCTGATGCTGCCGTCGACGCGCTCGCCGCGCCAGTTGAATTGCCCGGTCGCCGCGAACGAACGCGAGATCGAGGGCCAGGCCAGCGAGAGATCAATGTCGTCGAGCGTGTCGGTCAGTTGGTGGCCGGTATCCTCGTAATCGAGCACGCCGTCCTGGATCCGGATTTCCGAGAAAGACACTTGGTTGTCGGCGCCGGGCTTCATGGTGCGGGCGATGGTCTGGATGAAGGGCGTCCAGTTGCTTTGGCCTTCGGCGTCGCGCGTCACATGGATATGGGGACGCAGCATCATCACGTCGGCGATCTCGAAGCGTTGCAGCAGCAGCGGCAGCAGGCGCAGATTAGCGGTCAGCACATCGACCGCGAGCGCGGGGTCGGCGTCCGCCCCGCCGCGCAGCCCGACATCGTGGAAGGAGACGTAGCTGGCGGGAAACACCGAAATGTCGGTATTGCCCTTGATCACGAGGTCGAGCCCGGTCACGGCGCGGATTTGGGCTTCCACCGCCTGGCGCAGCGCGTCCCGGTTCAACAGCCAGGACGTCGCCAACAGGCCGATCAGCGCCACGCCGAGAAACGCCGCAATCGGCATCCCCAGGCGCTTTATTCCTTGGGCTATCGTCAAAGAGTTATCCTGGTTTAGGCAGCGGCGCATCGGCGCCGGCGGGTCACTGCTGAAAGAGCGGGCAGGGGTTAGGGAACCCCATGGCCATCCGCCGCAACTTGATCGGTTTTCTTGACGCTTTCAAGGCTGTGATGGGGGGCGGGGGCTGTTGACCTCTCCCGCTTGCGGGGGAGGTCGAAGCCGAAGGCTTCGGGTGGGGGAAATCTCTCCGCGGCCTCTGGCAGTAGTGATGCGGAGGCGCCCCCACCCCGGCCCTCCCCCGCAAGCGGGAGAGGGAGCGCAGTTTCGGATGTGCTACAGCGCCATCCGATCTCCGGCACTTGCATCCCCCGTCATTGACGCGTCGCAAACATTTCGCCTAATAATCCTTTGAAAGCGCCACGGCGCCTCCCTCCATCAGGTCGTATCGCGATGAAAAAGGTCTATCCCGACGCCAAATCGGCACTCGACGGCATTCTCAAGGACGGCATGATGATCATGTCCGGCGGATTTGGCCTGTGCGGCATCGCCGAGACGCTGTCCGACGCGATCCGCGATTCCGGCGTCAAGAACCTCACGGTGGTCTCCAACAATGCGGGCGTCGACGGCATCGGGTTGAGCCGGCTGCTCGAAACCCGCCAGATCAAGAAGATGATCTCGTCTTACGTCGGCGAGAACAAGCTGTTCGCCCAGCAATTCCTGGCCGGCGAGCTGGAGCTCGAATTCACCCCGCAGGGCACGCTGGCCGAGCGCATTCGCGCCGGCGGCGCGGGCATCCCCGCTTTCTATACCAAGACCGGCGTCGGGACTTTGATCGCCGAAGGCAAGGAAGTGAAGGAATTCGACGGCCAGAAATATATGATGGAGCGCGGGCTGTTCGGCGATCTCGCGATCGTTCACGCCTGGAAGGGCGATACCGCGGGCAATCTGATTTATCGCAAGACCGCGCGGAACTTCAATCCGATGATGGCGACCGCGGCCAAGATGACGGTCGCCGAAGTCGAGCATCTGGTGCCGGCCGGCGAACTCGATCCCGACCACATCCACACGCCCGGCATTTTCGTCAAGCGCATCGTCGAAGTCGGCACCGGCAAGAAGCGCATCGAATTCCGCAATACGAGGCCGCGCCCGGCGGCGTGAGGCGCGCATGATCCGGTCTTCCGATCAGATCATTTGTAACTGAGAAACGACCTTAGGAGATCATGATGGCCTGGACCCGTGAACAGATGGCTGCCCGCGCCGCCAAGGAATTGCGCGACGGCTATTACGTCAACCTCGGCATCGGCATTCCGACGCTGGTGTCGAACTACATTCCCGATGGAATCGACGTCAATCTGCAGAGCGAGAACGGCATGCTCGGCATGGGACCTTTCCCCTATGAGGGCGAGGAAGACGCCGATCTGATCAACGCCGGCAAGCAGACCGTCTCGGAATTGCCGACCACCAGCTATTTCTCGTCGGCGGATTCCTTCGGCATGGTCCGCGGCGGCCACATCGATCTCTCCATTCTGGGCGCGATGCAGGTGGCGCAGAACGGCGATCTCGCCAACTGGATGATCCCCGGCAAGATGGTCAAGGGCATGGGCGGCGCGATGGATCTCGTCGCCGGCGTCAAGCGCGTCGTGGTGGTGATGGAGCATTCCGCCAAGGACGGCGCCAAGCTCCTGAAAGAGTGCAACCTGCCGCTGACCGGCGAGAAGGTGGTCGACATGGTGGTCACGGATCTGGCCGTCTTCACCATCGACAAGCATGGCAAGGACGGCATGGCCCTGATCGAACTCGCCGATGGCGTCACGCTCGATGAGGTGAAGTCGAAGACCGAAGCCGAATTTCGGGTCGCGCTGAAGAATACGTGATTAGAGCGGTTCATCGATTGATTGAATCGGGAGGGATTCCGTCGGGCGGCGGTTTGTGATTCAAGATGCTGGCTGGATCGGAGGCCAGCATCGAATGGTCCGACCTCTTTCGAATGATCTTCGTGAACGAGCCGTGAAGGCGGTTGAGTCCGGCGAGAGTTGCCATGCTGTGGCGGCGCGGTTCGATGTTGCGGTGTCGTCCGTCGTGAAGTGGCGGCAGCGCTATCGCGCGACGGGTTCGGTCGTGCCGGGCAAGATGGGCGGTCATCGTAAGCCGGTTCTGGAGCCGCATCGAGCGTTCATCGTGGAGAGGATCAGGCAGACGCCGCATTTAACGCTGCACGGGCTGAAGGACGAACTTGCCGCCCGAGGCGTGAAAGTCTCGCACCACGCGGTATGGACCTTCCTGCGACGCGAAGGTCTCAGCTTCAAAAAAAACACTATTCGCCCTTGAGCAGGGCCGCGCCGACGTCGCGTGGCGGCGGCAGCGCTGGCGTAGCTTGCAGGATCGCCTCGATCCAAACCGCCTGGTATTCATCGACGAGACCTGGATCAAGACCAACATGGCCCCGCTGCGCGGCTGGGGATCCAGGGGCGAGCGGCTGCGCGCTTTTGCGCCGCACGGTCACTGGCGAACCCTGACCTTCCTCGGTGCCCTACGTTGTGACCAACTCACTGCGCCTTGCGTGTTCGACGGACCGATCAACGGCGAAAGCTTCCGCGCCTATGTCGAACAGCAACTCGTAACCGTGCTCAAACCGGGCGACATCGTCGTTATGGATAATCTCGGTAGCCACAAGTCGCCGACCGTCCGTCAGATGATCCGGAAAGCCGGCGCCAGGCTGTGGTACCTGCCGCCGTACTCTCCCGACCTCAACCCGATCGAGCAGGTCTTTGCCAAGATCAAGCACTGGATGCGCATCGCACAGAAACGCACGATCGACGACGCCTGCGACCACATCGGCCTCCTCGTCAGAAGCGTTCTGCCCGGCGAATGCAGCAACTACTTCGTTAACGCCGGATACGCTTCCATCAAAACATGAAACGCTCTAGTTCAACGCGTCATTCCGGGATGGTGCGTTAGCACCAGACCTCAGATGTGCAATTGCACATCGGGGAATCTCGAGATTCCGGGTTCGATGCTTCGCATCGCCCCGGAATGACGTTGTAAACTTCATGGCATCCGCTTCAGTTTCGTAGGGTGGGCAAAGGCGCTCTTGCGCCGTGCCCACCATCTTCTTTCAATACGTACTGACGCAAAGGTGGTGGGCACGCTTCGCTTTGCCCACCCTACGGAACTACATCCTCACGTCGTCTGTTTCGCCAAGGCGGGCGCGGCATCCTCGCCCTTGAGTTCTTCCAAACTGCGATGCCGCGGTTCGATGCCGAGCGCCCAGACCGTGATGATCTGCACCACCAACAGCCCGATCATCAGCGACATCACGCCGGCGACGCCGCGGGCTTCGAACAGCCTCACCACCAGGAACGGCGTCACGATGGTCGCGCCGCGGCCGAGCGTGTTGACGAGGCCCGAGGCGCGCATGCGTACTTCGGTCGGGAACAGTTCGGGGATGTAGATGCCGAACAACAACGCCACCAGCACATAGATCGGCACCGTCAGCGCGAAGCCGACCGCGGGCAGTAACACCGGATCCGAGATCAGGGGATAGATGATCCCGAGCACGACCGAAATCAGCGAGGCACCGATGATGGTCGGCTTGCGGCCCCATGTATCCGCGGTCAACGCGCCGATGGCCGAGCCGACGGGCGCGCCGAGCGCCATCAGCAGCGAATAACCAAAGGACGTCGCGACGCTCAGCCCCTGCTTGATGAAGAACACCGGCAGCCAGGTGATGAATCCATAGAGCAGCGTGTTGATCGTGATCAGGCACACCGCACCCACAATCATCCGCGACAATAGCGGCGGCGCGAACAGTGTGCCGAGATCGCTGGACACGGCGACACCTGAAGCGGCGGCGGGCGCGGACAGCGGCTGGCCCTGCGAAGCTTCGCGCTCGATCGATTGCATCAAGGCTTCGGCTTCTTCGGTGCGGCCGTTGGCTTCGAGCCAGCGTGGCGACTCAGGCAATGCCTTGCGCAGGTACCAGACGATCAGCGCGCCGATGCCGCCGAGCACGAACATCGCGCGCCAGCCGAATTGCGGGATAATCAAGGACGCCACCAGCAGCGAGATCGGCAGGCCCGTCACCACGCAGACGGTGGTGAACCCCGACCATTTGCCGCGCGAGCGCGCCGGCACGAATTCCGTCATGGTGACATAGCCGACGACGTTTTCGGCACCTAGACCAAAGCCCATCACGAAGCGGCAGGCGATCAGGATGGTCATGTCGGGCGCGACCGCGGCGGCCAGCGAAGCCAGGCCGAACACCAGCAAATTGAACTGATAGGTGAAGCGGCGGCCGTAACGGTCGCCGAGAAAGCCGGCCGCGAACGAACCCAGCATCATGCCGACGAAGGTCGCCGAGATGAACAAAGCGTTCTGCGGCAGCGTCGAGAAGCCGCTCTTCAAGGTGACGCCGAGCACGGTGCCGGCGAGATAGATGTCAAAGCCGTCAAAGAACATCCCGATGCCGATCAGCATCATGATGCGGCGATGGAAGGAGCCGATCGGGAGCCGATCGAGACGGCTACCGGCGTTGACTGACGTGACCATATGCGTGTTTCCCCATTATCGTTTTGTTGGTTGAAACGGCTGCCGGTCTTCTTCGGGACCTCAGGCAGCCGCTGTTATTTGCGTTGCTTCATGCCGATCTTTTGTTTTGACGCGTTTTCTTCACGCGAACCGGTACCCACTTCGCTCGAAAACGCTTTAGTTCAACCGCCGCTGCGTTGCCGTGTCGCGGTACCAGTCGAACGGCTGGTCGTGCGTCGCGACCATCACGCTCTTGGTGTTGAAATGATCGTCAAAGCTTTCGGTGCCGAATTCGCGGCCGACGCCGGAATCGTCGACGCCGCCCCAGGGCGAGGCCGGATCGAGCCGGTGGTGGTCGTTGATCCAGACGATGCCGGCCTTGACCGCCGACGCTACGCGATGCGCGCGTCCGATATCGCGGGTGCGGATCGCCGCGGCCAACCCGAACGGTGAATCATTGGCGAGCTTCAGCGCCTCGGCTTCGTCCTTGAAGGGCGTGACAGACGTAAAGGGTCCGAACACTTCTTCCTGGAAGATGCGCATGTCGGATTTCACATCGGCGAATACTGTGGGTTCGATGAAGTAGCCGCCTTCATGGCCGGGTATTTTGGCCGCGACGCCGCCGGCCACCAGCCGCGCGCCGTCTTCATGGCCGAATTTCGAATAGGACAAGACGCGGTCGCGCTGCCGCGCCGAGATTACCGGGCCGAGTTGCGTGGCGGGATCGAAGGGATCGCCGATGCGGATCGATTTGGTTTTGGCCTGCAGCTTCTCGACGAACTCGTCATAGATCGAGGCCTGCACCAGATGGCGCGAGGCGCACACACAGGTCTGGCCGGCGCCGATGAAGGCGCCGAACGCCGCGTAGTTCACAGCTTGATCGACATCGAAATCGCCGAATACCATCACCGGCGTCTTGCCGCCGAGCTCCATGGTCTGGTGCGCGAACACTTTCGCGGCTGCGGCACCGGCGATGCGGCCGGCTTCGGTGCCGCCGGTCAGCACCAGCTTGTTGATATCGGGATGTTCGGCCAACAATTTGCCGGTGGTCTGGCCGAGGCCGAGCACGACATTGAACACGCCCGGCGGCAAGCCGGCTTCGGTAAAAATCTGCGCCAGCTTCAGCGTCGTCAGCGGCGTATATTCCGACGGTTTTACGACCGTGACGCAGCCCGACGCGACCACGGCGGCGAGCGATTTGCACATGATCATCAAGGGATGATTGAACGGCGTGCAATTGGCGACGATGCCGATCGGCGTGCGCAGGGTGTAATTCAGATACGAGCCTTCGACTGGAATCACCGCATCGCGCCGCGCCAGCGCCAGGCCAGCGAAATAACGAAAGAAATCCGGCAGCCGCGATAACTGCGCCCGCGTCTCGTTGAGCGGGCGGCCGTTGTTGAGGGTTTCCAATCGATACAGCGTCTCGAGATTGGCCTCGAACGCGTCCGCAAGGCGATTGACCAAACGGGCGCGCGAGCGAATGTCCATGCCGCCCCACGCCTTGCCTTCGAACGCCTTGCGCGCGCTCTTCATCGCGACGTCGACATCGGCCGCGGTCGAGTTCGGAATCCGCGCGATCACGTCGCCGGTGGCGGGGTTGCGGACATCCAGCATTTCGCCGGCGCCGGCTTCGATCTCGCGGCCGTCAACAAAGTTGCCGTGGATTTCGACCTCGATGGTGGCGGGTTTGGCGGGAATATTCATGGGACTTTCCTTCTAGATAATCACCGCATTGCGCTTGAGCGCAGGCAGCACGCGTTTTTCGGTTTGACTGATATGCGCCTTGATGATGCGCGCGGCACTTCGTCCGTCGCGCCGCTGCATCGCCTCGATCAGCGCGCCATGCTCGGCCACGAGTTGGGTCGGATCGTGATCCCTGACATTGGCGACACTGACGCGCACCAGCCGGTCGGCCTGTCCGATCAGGTCGCATAACGCGCCGGCCATGCGGCGGTTGCCCGAGGCATGCGCCAGCGCGGAGTGGAAGGCGCGGTTGTAGGCGATGAAATCTTCATGGTCGCCGGCGAAGTGCCTGAAATCGTCGAGCGATTTGAGCACGCTGTCCGGCGCATGCTCGATTGCCTCGGCGACGCAGGCCGGCTCCAGCGCCAGCCTGAATCGCAGCAGGTCGCGCGCGTCGGAGAGCGAGATCGGATTGACCCGGTAGCCCTGGCGCGGCTGCACCGTGACCAGATGTTCGCGCTCCAATCTCAAAAGCGCCTCGCGCACCGGCTGCCGGCTGACCGCATAGCGCTCGGCGAGCTCCTGCTCGCGCATATCATCGCCCGGCGCCAGACGGCAGGTCAGAATATCAGAGCGCAGGCTTTCATAGACATTATCGCGCAAAAGCATTGGTTTTTCTCTGGACGGTATCTCAATCTTGCAGTCGTGAAATATCACGTCAAGCGACAAAGGCTTGAAATCAGCGAATTTTGATTTATCAATCGCTCTGCATCCACCCCGCTACGGCCCGCCCGGCGGCGCCCCTGAAAGAGAGACCGGCATGGACCGACTTTTCGCCGACGGCACCGTCAATGCCGAGGAGTTCGGCGAGGGACCCGCGCTGTTTCTGTTCCACTCGCTGCTATCGGATCGGGCGAGTTTTGACGCCGTAGTGCCGATGCTGTCGCAATCCTTCCGGGTGATCGTGCCCGAATTGCCTGGCTTCGGCCGATCCAAGGCGGTCGATGGCGGCCTTGTTGGTGTGGCCGACCGCATGGCGCAGGCGGTGAAGGAGGGCACAGGTTCCGGCAAGGCGATCGTGCTCGGCAATGGTTATGGCGGTTTTGTCGCGCTGCAGATGGCGATCCGGCATCCCGGGATCGCCAGCCGATTCATCTTTGCGGACTGCGGCGCGGCGTTTTCGGAACCGGGGCGCCAGGCCTTCCGCAACATGGCGGCCGCGGCGCAGGCCAAGGGATTGCAGGCGATCACGGATGTGGCGATGCTTCGGCTGTTTGCGCCGGAATTTCAGCAAGCCAATCCAGATCTGATGGCCGATCGCCGCGCGGCGTTTCTGAAAACCGACATGAATGTGTTTCGATCCGCCTGCGGCGCGCTGGCCGAACTCGACCTGCGGCCGGAGTTGAACAAGGTCACGGTGCCCGCGCTGGTTTTGGTCGGCGAGCACGACGAAGCGACGCCGCCGCCGATGTCGCACGAACTGGCCGCGGGGTTACCGGACGCGCGCTTGAAGATCCTGCCGGGCTGCGCCCACGTGCCGCAACTGCAATCGCCGGAGCTGTTTCTGGCGACGATCGGCGATTTTCTGGAGGGGTGAATAGCGGCTTCATCCTTCGAGACGGCCGCGTTGCGGCCTCCTCAGGATGAGGACGGAGCCAGACGAGATCTCAGGCCCTCATGGTGAGGAGCGCGTCTTCGCGCGTCTCGAACCATGAAGCCGCGAGAGCGATCGGGCGAGAAATTCTAAACCCTTGCCACCGCGTGCGAGAACAGAATCTCGATCAGGGTGCCCGAGCGCGGGCCGGTCTTGATCTGGAACTGGGCGCGGTTGGCTTCGACCAGCGCCTTGGTCAGCGACAGGTTGACGCCGGAACCGTCGGAAGCCTTGTCGGACGGCGGCTGCGTTCGAAACGGCTCCATCGCGGCGGCGACTTCATTGTCGTTGAGGCCGTGGCCGGTATCGCGGACCCGCAACACCACCTCGCCGAAATCCGACAACGCCGTGGAGACGATGACCTGGCCGCCGGCATTGGCGAGATGGATCGAATTGCCGATGAGATTCAGCGTGATCTGGCGCAGCGCGCGTGCATCGGCGATCACGGGCGGCAGCATATGCGCCAATGAGGTGCGGATGATGATGCGTTCGCGGTTGGCCTGCGGCTGCATCACCGCGACGCAGCTCTCGACGAGATCGTTGAGGTTCTGGTTGGCAAAGGCGAGATCGAGCTTGCCGGTTTCGATCCGCGACAGATCCAAGAGGTCGTTGATGATCGCGATCACGCGCTCGCCGGAGGCGCGGATGTCCTTCATGTATTCGACATAGCGCTCATTGCCGAGCGCCCCAAAACGCTCGCCGATCATCACTTCGGCAAAGCCGATGATCGCGTTGAGCGGCGTGCGCACCTCGTGGCTGATCCGCGCCAGCATGTCGGCCTTGGCATTGGCGGCGCGATCGGCGGTCCGCCGCGCCTGCTGCAATTCGCTTTCGCTCTTCTTGGTTTGCGACAAATCACGAAACACCGCGAAGAAATTCGGGCCGTCATGACGGGTCCGCCCCATCGTCATCGACACCGGGATCAGGCCGCCGCCATGGACGCGGGCAAGTGCCTCGCGGCCGGCATCAAGCAGGCTGGTGACGCCGTTGCTCTTGATGCTGGAGAGATAGTCCATCACCGCGGGCTGGCTTTCCGGCGCGAACAGATCGACGAGATTGTGCTGCACCAGTTGCTCGCCGTCATGGCCGAACAGCGCTTCGGCGCTGCGGTTGCAGGAATTGAGGTTGCCCTGCGCGTCGAACATCACGATGCCTTCGGCCGTGGTGTCGAGGATGGCGCCGAGATCCTCGGCATTGGCGTGGCCGACCGCGGGCTCCGATACCTCAACGGCCGGAATCATCGCGGCGGCGATCTGGGCGCCGGGCATGCCGGCATTGGCGAAGATCAACGCCAGCGCGGACTCGTCATCCCATGAAATCGTGAACAGATGCGCGTCGGTCGCCGGCGAAGCATGCTCCGCCGATTCATGATCTTTAGAAGTTTGGTTTGCGCTGATCGTCACCGGCGTGCCGGTGTCGGACGTGCTGCTGGTCGAGGACACCCCGGGTTCGACATAGAGCGCGTCGAGGCCGCCGGCCTGCTCCAGCGCATGCAGGCTCGCATAGCCCATGCGGGTGAGAAACGCCGGGTTGGCATACAGCAGCCGGTCGAGCCGGTAGATCAGGATGCCGACCGGCAAGAGATCGAGCAGCGCCTTGTCGCGCCTTGTTTCGCCGCGCGCCGGCGGTTCGGGGCGCGTCAGCCAGCTCGGCTGTTCATGGATGGTCTCTTGGATGGTTTCTTGGATCGTCTCATGGATTGGCTCGTGGGGCGTCTCGTGGGACGGTTCCTGGGTCGGCTCATGGAACGCTTCTTGGGTTTTCTTGGGTATTTCCGCTGCGGTCGGCGGCTCGACGGAAATATCTGTCGTGCTGGATTCGACCGGCGGAGCAAAGGTAATGTTCTCGCTCTCGAGCCGGGCGGATAATTGCCGGGCGAGTTCGTTGAAGGCGTTGTTTTCGACCGGCGTCAGCACCGGTGATTTCGGCTCGCTCATCGGCCGGAACGGAACGACGTTCCTCAGCATTTCGTTGGGCATTTCCACGGTGGTTTCCAAATCGGTTGGTGGTGAATTCTCTGAAATCTCTAAAGCAATTGGTACAGATGGTTCTGGCGCAGCTTCGGATGCCACGACATCGGGCGTGGGAGGCGGCTCAGCGGCGGAGATGTCGGCCACATGCGCCTCAGGTGGCGGCGCTTCGTGTGTCGGCGGCTCTTCAACCGGAGCGTCTTGCACAGGTGAATCCGGTACGTGGAAATCTTCCACGTCGGAATCGTGCGCGGCGGCTTCGACGTGGTCGGCCGGCGCGGCGTGCGGTGTCACCACGCCGTTCAGCGATTCCTCGCGGCGCAATTCGTCAAGCCGGGTCAGGCCGTCGAGATCGCGGCAGATGCCGAAGCCGCGATAGCCGGTCAGGTTTCCGGTGTAGTCATAGATCGGCAAGCCCGACAGTTCGACCGGCAGGCGGCCGCCGCCGTCGATCGGCCAGTCCAGCGTGATGCCGCTCCAGGTGCCGCGCGTCGCGATCGCCTTGGCGACGTGGCCTTCAGGATCGAGACCAAAGTGTTCTGCGACCTCGCTCCACGGCCGGCCGAAGCCCGCGGCGGTATGGGCGCCGATCAAGCGCGTGAATTCGTCGGAGCCGAGCGAGAAGCGGTTGTCGGCATCCATCTGCCACATGAAGCGCAGCGGTTGACGGCGCGGACCGCCGGAGGGTTCTTCATTCTCTGAAGCTGCTTCAACTGGTGGCGTGGCGTTCATCGTCGGGTGAGCTGTCTCTTCCGCCGCGGGAATCTCTTCGGCGGCCGGAGATGCCGGCTCATCGGCCACGGTTTCGACGTAAGGCGAAGGTTCGTGCGGAATTTCAATCGGGGAGGTCGCCGTCTCGGAAGGCGAGACTTCTGAAGTCACCACGTCTGCCGTTACGGCTTCTGCTGCGGCTTCGATCGGTGACACCTGAACGGTGGGCGGCTCGTGCGTTACCGCAACCGGCTGCTCGGCGACGGGTTCGGAGATCGCGTGCTCGGAAACAATGTGCTCAACAACCGGCTCTTCGGCGAATTCATCGACCAACGCGAATTCAGCCGGCGCTTCGCCCGACATCGCCGGGTGTTCGTAAGTTGGCGTTGGCTCGGCGTGCGGCGTGACCGGTTGCGGCTCAGGTTCGGGTACAACGGGTGCCGTCGCGACAATCTCCGGCGCCGGCGGTGCGGCCTGCTGGATCGGCGCGCTTTGCACAGCGCCCGGCGCAAGCAGCGCGACGAGGCCGATATCCGCGCCGGCGCCGACACGTTGCAGCACCATATGGCCGATACCGGCTGATGTTTCGGAGCGGCCCTGTTTCAGCGCGTCGCTGCGCGCATCGTCAAGGCCGGCTTCGTTGAGATTGCGAAAGCCGAGCAGTGAGCGCGCCGCGGCGCTGGCGCCGATGAACAGGCCGTCGCTGAGAAACGCCGCGACCGGCGTGTCGATGCCATCGACCAGCCGCGCCAGCCGTTCGGCCAGCGGCATCGCGCGGCCGATCGGCTCGGAGGCTGCGACCAGCACGCCATGGCTGCCGTCGGCGAAATCAAGCCGCGCGCAGCCGCAAGTGACCAGCGCGCCCATCGGGGCGAAGCCGCGCAGGCGCTCCAGGCGAACAGCGCCATTCGCAGGCAGGCGGTTGGCGAGTTGCGCCACTTGCCGGCGATACTGATCCGCCGGGCCGAATGTTTTCTGGGTGAGAGCGGTGCCATTCGCCGCGCCGAACAGTTTTGCGCCGACCGGATTGGCCCACAGAATCCGCGTGCCGTCGATCGACCACAGCCATACCGGCAGCGCGCTTGTCGCATAGACCGCCAGCCGGGGATCGCCGACACCTCGCAACTGGAATTCCGCGTTATTCATCGTGCTGATATGACCGGTAGGCTTGGTGGTTGCTCGAACATGGCGTCAGATCGCGGCGGCCAAACAATGACAGCCTTAACGGATCGTTAGTATCGCCCGCGGGGAGCGGCAGGTCCACGGTCTGGGTCCCCTGTGGACGTCGAAAGCCACGATAACCTTAATCCGGCTGAACCTCGCGCCGGTTGCGGCGTTGAGTGTTGCAAAGCGCCATCAAATGTCCGGGATCGCGAACCTTTCAGCCGCCGCGTCATGGCGGCGAAGCGTTTGGCCGATAGGCTGGATTCGGGCAGCGGGGAACTTCACGTAGAATCTTGGCGCAGAATTTGGGCGGATGGCCCTAATCATCAAAAAGCACAGCAAACAGGAGTGGGACATGAACGAGAACGGACATTTCGAGATTCCGAAGGAAATGCGGTCGATGGCCGAAGCCAGCTTCGATCAGGCCCGCCAGGCTTTCGAAAAATTCCTTGGCAGCGCCCAGCAGGCCGCCGGATCGCTGGAAGAGCGCGGTGCGACGGTTCGCGCCGGCGCCAAGGACATCGGCACCAAGGCAATGTCCTATGCCGAAAAGAACGTTCAGGCGTCGCTGGACTACGCCCAGTCGCTGCTGCACGCCAAGGATCTGACCGAGATCATGCGCCTGCACAGCGAATATGTGCAGGCCCAGATGCGCTCCCTGGCCGAACAGGCCAGCGAAATGGGCCAGATCGTCACCCGGGCAGCGATGGATGCGGCCAAGCCGAAGGCGTGAGCCTGAAAAACTGAGACTTTGAGGGCTTACGTCGTTTTCTCGTCATGGCCGGGCTTGACCCGGCCATCCACGTCTTTCTTTGACCCGAGTGCAGTAAGGCGTGGATGCCCGGGTCAAGCCCGGGCATGACGACGTTTAGAGGCCAGCCCCAATCCCAGGACTTGTCCGCGCGCCACCAGCCGTCCGCGCCGCACACCCAATCCCAACATAAATATATGGCAATGCACCCTAAATCGCATTGCGTTGCACAAAATTGACATGATATGGGTGTCTACTGTCGGTTGCCCGACGAAGGGCATTCCCGCCACGTGATCAAGTCGACGTTCCCGTACAGCCCCGGGCGCGCCAGGGGTCACAGCGCTTTTCACCCCCGTTTCGAAGGATGCATGCGATGGCTAATACCGATCCCTTCTCGTCTTCCGTTATCCCGTTTGAGGTTCCCGAGCAGATGCGCGCGTTCGCCGAAAAGGGCGTTTCCCAGGCTCGCGACGGCTACGCCAAGTTCAAGGACGCCGCCGAAACCCACAACGTCACCGTCGAGGCGGTGTTCGCCAGCGTCAGCAAGGGCGCCAGCGAATATTCGGCCAAGCTGATGGAAATCCTCAAAGCCAACACCACCTCGAACCTCGATTTCGCGCAGGAACTGCTCGGCGTGAAATCGCCGTCGGAAGCGATGGAATTGTGGACCTCCCACGCCAAGAAGCAGTTCGAAGCCTTCACCGGCTACAGCAAAGAGCTGACCGAGCTGACCCAGAAGATCGCGACCGAGACCGCCGAGCCGATCAAGGCCAGCGCGTCGAAGCTGTTCAAGCCGGCCGCCTGACTTTTTAAGGTTTTCGCTCAAAAAAAGCCCGGGCGATGAGCCCGGGCTTTTTGCTGTTTGGAGCCGGTTGAGCCCAAAAACTCGCCGTCGTCCCTGCCTAGTGCGCAATTGCGCACGGGCGCAGGGACCCATACGCCGTGCCGGCGCGATGTCAGGCAGAAGGTTGCGGCAGGGGTCTTTTTTGACCACTAAAGCCTGTGGTTATGGGTCCCTGCGTTCGCAGGGACGACAGAAACTCGTTGCTTCCCGGCCTTGCCAAAGACCGGCGTTGCACCTAGTTTCCGCCCCGTTCGCGACCCCCCCTTTTTGGGCGGCCGGCAAAGGATGCAGTTGTAGCTCAGTTGGTTAGAGCGCCTGTCTGTGGAACAGGAGGTCGGTGGTTCGAGCCCACCCAACTGTACCAGTCATCCCATCCCCGAAATTTGTACTGATCCGAGCGCGTCAGGTCGCATCCCGCGCCATTGATCTGTGTGCAGCAAGAGCAACTTTAGTACCTTGAAACACCGACGAAATAGCCTTAAATGCCAATTGGCCCGCTTTTGGAGGCATTTGGCAATGAAACGAATCCACGAGAGATTGGAGAAGGGTTCTCCGAAAAGTCCGACAAAGAAATCCCGATTTTCGAAGAGTGAAAGTCTTCGTATGCTTTCAAAAGTTGGAACGGTGCGCGTTGCAAGAAGCTCGAAAGAAGGAATGAAGCGCGTTTATAAAACGACGGTGAAAGCATCCCAAGCGGGTAGCATCCATAACGCTTACTTCGACAAGAACATCGGCTTGATCCTCCTGACGGACGCTCAGAGCAAAAATATCGGCGCTGAAAAGGTGGTTCCGCAATTCGAGGTGATCAAGAGTGGCCATCACATTTATCAGCTCAAGACCGACGCCTTAAAATGCCTCAATTTCACAGACGAGGAAATTTATAGTCTTGTCGTTCCAAAACGTACATTGGCTCGACGGGTTGCAACACAAGAGCCGTTGAGCGTTGAAGAAACCGATAAAGCGGTGCGTCTTGGTCGCATTGATACGCTGGCTGCTGAAGTATTTGGTGATGCTTCGAAAGCCCATCGTTGGCTGAGGAAGCCAAAGCAATCCCTTGGGGGTGAAACGCCCTTGGCTTGTTTATCTACCGAAGTGGGCGCACGTGCGGTTGAGGAAATTCTCAATCAAATTGATCACGGGATCAGTCCGTGAGGCTTTGGCGTATATCAAACTATAATGATCTGTCAGGTTTGGGTGGTCTGAAGGCAAGTGGACGTTGGCACGAAAAGGGGCGGCACGTTATTTACGCCGCGGATCACCCGGCTTCCGCTCTGCTGGAAGTGATGGTGCACTTGGAAATCGACTTTGAGGATCTGCCAAACAATTATCAGCTTCTGGAAATCGATGTACCGGATAATGTTACTTTCGAGACAATTACACTTGCAGATTTGGAACGAATTTCAAATGACTGGAGGGGAGACCCCAAAATTACGAGAGGCATATTAGCCCCCTGGTTTGATGATACAAGGACCGCTGTTATTGCCGTCCCATCTGCGATCGTGCCGTTCGCCTGCAATTATCTGATTAACCCTCGACACGCAGATGCCGCGCGCGTGCGTGTCGTTCACGCTGCGCGGTATATGCACGACCAGCGCCTATTCAAGCCGGCTAGCTAGCCTGGTCGATCATGTCCTCCCGGATCACGCCACAACGGCTTTCTGCCGAACCACCTCCGCAATCACCGTCTCCGCGTCAGTGTTTCCCTTCAGCGCCTTTGCGCCGCCCTCGACAAATTTGATCCAGCCCTCGTTGAATCCATCAAGCATCCGGATCCGCGGATAGGGATTCTTCGCACCTTGCGACCGAAACATCTTTTCCCATCCTTCGCGCGGAACGATCTCGGCGCGCACCGGACGGCCCGACGCTTTAGCGAAGGCGGCCGCCAGATCGTTCGGCGATACGCGGCGCGGGCCTTCCAGTTCGACGACGCGTTGGCCTGTAAAATTTTCCTGGATCAGCCGCGCGGCGAGCGTTCCGATATCCTTTGTCGCGACCATCGGGAAAGGCTTGTCGAGCGGTGTCAGAAAACTATGGATGACGCCGTCTTCGCGCGCTGACGCGACGTCCCATAGCGAATTTTCCAGAAACCAGCCCGGGCGCAAAAATGTCACCGGCATCGGCAGCGCCGAAAGCGCCTGCTCCAGCAGCGTGCGTTGAGTGAGCAGATTGTCCTGGGTCGCATCGGCGCCGATCGTCGACAGGCAAAGCACTTTGCGAGGCCGGGCCGCGATCAACGCCGCGACGATTGCGTCGATGGTTTCGCGCGCCTGGACATAGCCGGGCGCCGGATCGAACTCCGACGGCGGCAGGATGAAGGCCGCCTCGGCTCCGGCGAAGGCGGCGGTCAGCGCGGCCGCGTCGTTTATGTCGGCCAGCGCGATCTCGCAGCCGCGCTCCGCCCAGGTCGCGCCCTTGGCGGCGTCGCGGACGACGGCGCGAACTGGCCGGCCCGCGGCGAGCAGCGTGGCGGCGAGCGCGCCGCCGACTTTTCCAGTGATTCCGGTGATGGCGTACATGGCTTCCTCCTGTGAGGGGTGAGAGCTCGGAGGTGTAAGCGCATGCATTCGGTGATTTAAGCGCATTAAGATCAGTGTTATGATGATTTATAGTCATCATAAGGGGCGAAGCGGGATGGGCTTTGACGCGCGCATCTTGACGGGGGTCGGCGTGCTGGCCGCCGTCACCGAATCCGGCAATTTCGCGCGCGCGGCGGAAAGCCTGGGCCTGACGCCATCGGGCGTCAGCCGGGCGGTCGCCCGGCTGGAGGCGCGGGTCGGCGTCAGGTTGTTCGACCGCACCCCGCGCGCGGTGACGCTGACCGAGGAGGGACGGCGCTTTCATGCGCAGGTGATGCCGCTGCTGGCCTCGATCGAGCAGGCCGCGACGGAAGTGGCGGGCGCCGCGGCGGATGTGA
Source organism: uncultured Alphaproteobacteria bacterium (assembly GCA_963790595.1). Lineage (GTDB taxonomy): Bacteria > Pseudomonadota > Alphaproteobacteria > Rhizobiales > Xanthobacteraceae > Bradyrhizobium. Next base: position 585,164 of record CAWBPE010000003.1, read on the forward strand.
GCGGGCGATTGCGCGTCAATGTCGATCCCTGGTTCGCGCGGCTGGTGCTGGCGCCGCGGCTGCCGGAGTTTTTCCGGCGTCATCCAAAGGTGTCGCTGGATCTGCTCGTCAGCAATCATCGCGAGGAGATGATGACCGGCGTCGATGTCGCGGTCCGGTTCGGTCCGATGGATGGCGCGTCGCTGATCGCGCGCAAACTGCTGGAGACGCGCGTGGTGACCTGCGCCGCGCCGGCCTATCTCGGTCGCCATGGCACGCCGCGCACGCCGCAAGACCTGATCCATCACGAAGCGCTGTTGTTTCGCGATCCGCAGACCGGCCGTCCGTTCGGATGGGCGTTTTCGCGAAACGGCGAGACCATCGATATCGACATGCGCGGGCGGATGACAACCGATGATCCCTCCGCCGCGGTCGAGGCCTGCGCCGCCGGCTACGGCCTGTTTCAGAGCCTCGCGCTCGGGCTCGATCCCTGGCTGCGGCGCGGCGATCTGGTGCCGGTGCTGGGCGACTGGTCGGAAGAGCTTTATCCGCTATACGCCTATCATCCCTCGCGCCATCTGCCGCCGGCGAAAGTCCGGGCCTTCCTCGATTTCATCCAGGAAGTCGCGGCAGGCGGCGGCTGACATCGCGGCGGGCCTCTTCACGACTTTGGGACTTTTTGGGGAGTCTTGCTTTCCACTTTGTAATGCGCGCGCGTCGAACCGCACCGCGGCTGCGTTCTACCAATCTCCAAGCCGAGGGAGGGTCCGATGAAAAGCATGTCATGGTCACGGTATCGCAGCGTCGATCGCAGCTTCCAGCATCTGCAGCGCATTCACTTGCGGGCGCTGCGAAAGAAGCAAAAGGCTCAAGGCGCTTCAGGCAAACAGGCCGCCACGCGGCACTAGGTCGTGAAGCGAGGCGAGCGTGGAATTTGCCGCTCGAGCATTGCGCATTCAGGGCTGCATTTTCAAAAAGTGCCAAGGGCGACATCGGGTTAAATGCCAAAAGGATGCGAATCATCTAGAGGTTGGCGCATCGTTCACCTTGAGATTTGAGGATGGGCCGTCACGAACGCCGGGCTGCGGCCCGTCGATCATCTCAGAGCGCTGCGAACGGTCCGGGCGCGGATAGCGCGACGGCGTTTCACGCGGCCGGTCTGGGCCATATGCAGGCCGGGCGGCCTCTCGATGCGCGGGCTTGCTGCGAGCAAGCACTTGCGCTCGATACCAACCATGCCGACACCCTTCATCTGATGGGTTTGCTCCATCTCCAAGACGAACAATACGATCTCGCCATCGCGTGGATCGCCCGCGCCATTCAACAGGGATCTCCCAAGCCGGTCTATCTCTCGAGCCTTGGCGCAACGCTGCAGAAGCAGGGCCGGCACGAAGATGCTCTCAAGACCTTCGACAAGGCGGTACAGCTCAATCCTGATGATCCCGTGTTATGGACAAATCTCGGCACCGTTCTGGTCGGACTCGACCGTCAGAGCGAAGCCCTCCTCAGTTTTCAGCATGCGCTCAAGATTAATCCCCGTCATTGGGATGCCGCTGACCAGTGCGGACGTCTGCTGCGTCAATTGGAGCGGTTCGAGGACGCGCTGGCGCATTTCAATCTGTGCGACGAACTGAAGCCGAACCACGCCCTGACGCTTCAAATACGCGCGGGCACACTGCGCGATCTGAAACGGCTGGAGGAGGCGCTGGCGGACAACCAGCGGGCGCACAAACTCGATCCGGCCGATCCCAAGACCTGCAACAATATGGGCGACATGCTGCTCCTGCTCGGGCGGCCGGACGAGGCTGTAGAATGGTTCGACAAGGCGATCGAGCTGCAGCCCGACTATGCCATGGCCATCAATAACAAGGCGTTCGCGTTGACGCAGCTTCATCGGTTTGACGAAGCTTTCGCGCTCTACGAACGTTTGAAGCGTGCCGGCGCCAATACGGCGGCGTCGGACTGGAACTTGTCGCTGCTTCAGATGCTGACCGGCGATTTCGAAGCCGGCTGGGCCGGGCGTGAGGCGCGCTGGAAGGCGTTGTCGCCGGTCTATCCGAAATTTTCGGAGCCGATGTGGCTCGGAAGGGAATCCATCGAGGGCAAGACCATCCTCGTCCATGTCGATGAGGGATTGGGAGATTGCATCCAGTTCGCGCGCTATGTGCCGATGGTGGCGGCGCGGGGGGCACGTGTCATTCTGATGGTGGATGAGGCGGTGGTTCCCCTGTTGTCAGGAATTTCCGGCATCTCCCTCTGCCTTCCGCGGTCGGCTGCACCGCCGCTGGCGTTTGACATGCATTGCCCGATGTCCAGCCTGCCACTGATCTTCCAGACCAGGCTCGATTCGATTCCATCCGGGATATCTTATCTGCCGCCTCCGGCCGAGGCCGCAAAGCGCGCCTGGGAAGACCGCCTCGGTCCCCACGACAGATTGCGGGTCGGGCTGGTCTGGTCCGGCAATCCGAAACACATCAACGATCATAACCGGTCGCTGCCGCTGCAGCTGCTGTCGCGCGTTCTCGACCTCGATGCTTGTTTCGTGAGTCTGCAAAAGGATCCCAGGGCCAGCGACCGGGCATTCCTGCGCGAACGCACAGGGATCGTCGATCTGACCGAGCATCTCGCCAATTTCAGCGAGACCGCGGCCCTGGTGTCATGCCTTGATCTCGTGATCACTGTGGACACCAGCGTTGCCCATCTCTCCGCGGCCCTGGGGCGGCCAACCTGGATTCTGTTGCCTTACGCCCCCGACTACCGTTGGCTGCTCGATCGCGACGACAGCCCCTGGTATCCAAGCGTGCGCCTGTTCCGGCAGACCACAAGCCGCGACTATGGCGAGGTTGTCGATCGGGTCAGGACTGCGCTGCTGCCGCTGATCTCCGAAAGATCGGGTGCGCGTTAGCGCGACCATCAGGAAGAAGCGGCCAGACTCGCGTACTCACCAGAGAGTCAGATCCAGCGCCTTCAAATCCAGCGTCGTCGGCCCCAGCCGCCGCCGATCAATCTCAGGATCAGCAGAAGCACAACGGCGCCGATGAAGGCGTTGATGATCAAGGCCACGATGCCTGTCCCGAGATGAATCCCGAGTTGCGGCAACAGCCAGTCGCCGATGAAGGCGCCGACCAGACCGACGAGCAAGTCGCCGATCAATCCAAAACCGCCACCCTGCATCACCCTGCCTGCTAGATAACCGGCAACGATTCCGACAAGGATGATGACGAGTAAGCTCTGATTGGACAGATGCATGACATTGCCTTGAGAGGTTGTCTTGAGAGGTTGTCTTGAGCCGGGGTTATCGGAAGCTAATGCCAATGGATGACAATAGTTCCGTTGCAGGCCGAGACACGGAACGACTTCGATCCGGCCACGTTGACGAATCACCGCAATCCCGAAAGGCCGCCATGATCGATGATACGACCAGCGATGCAGGCATCTCGGCGATGGTCGATATCGCCGGAACATCCGGGCAGCATTTGAATCCTGGCCAGACCGCGGAATTGGACAGCCTCCTCGCGCAAGGCCTGATCAAGAAGGTGGTTGCTTCCGACCGACAAGGGCTGGCCAAATATGCCCTGACTCACAAGGGTCAGAAGCTGCTCGACGACCGCGGCGTCGGCGCGAACGAATCTTGATCGATCCGGTTCCAATCGACGCGCATGGCGTCGCAGGGGCTGTGAATTGGCGTCTGTCGGCTTGCCAAGCCCTCGGCATTCACCCAGACTTCGCACATCAGCGCTTGGGATTATTTTGGGGGATTCATGTCTTCTATCCGGTCCAGCCGTTTTCAACTTGGTCTGATGTTCGCCACTACGCTGTCATTGTCGATGTTGCTTGGGCCGGTGGCGGCCCGGGCCTATACCGCCGATGAGCAACAGGCCTGCAGCGGGGATGCGTTTCGGCTGTGCAGTGCCGAAATTCCCGATGTCGAGCGGGTTACGGTCTGCATGGTCAGAAACAAGTCCCGGCTCAGCCCGGCCTGCCGGGTCTATTTCAGGCCCGACGCCGAAGAGGCGCGGCCTGCGGCTGGCCGGCCGCTTAGCATCCGGCCATCGGCGCATCATGGCAAGCCGCACAAAAAGCCGGCGAAGAAGCATCACTAAACCGGATCGCTGATGCCAATAACAGGCGGCGCGATGATGTGAAATCGCGATTCAGAACTCGATCGAAACGCATCGACCGTTCTCAGATTCTCTAACCTATTGAAAATGATTCATTTTCTTCGTCATAGCGGAAGCGACGCCGGCCTTTGGACGGCTGTGCCCGGCCATGACGAACCCTTTTTCCTGCTTTGAAGGCGGCTCCGGGATTGGCGGACTCGATTTGTTCGCATCACGCCATCAATTCGAAAATGCGGCCGGGACTCGCGCCGACGGATTCATGACAGCTTCAAGAAGGGACCCCCCAAAAATGGTCACAGGGGGAATGGTCAGGAGTCCTCCAGATACCTTTCCGATTCAATTTCAGGCCATATCGCAGCGCATGGTGTGACTCAAAAGCCAACTTCGCCGATCAATCAGAGCTTTCGCCACATTTGATTGTAAATTTTTCTTTCACGAATCAGCGCGCTGATTCATTTTCGGCTTCTGGGGTCAATCTGGAGGCCAAGGTATGAACGTCATTGTTTTTGCATCGCGTAAAGGCGGCTCAGGAAAAAGTACACTGACCGCTCATCTTGCCGCCCACGTCCACAAGTCAACCAAGCCATGCCTGCTCATCGACGCCGATCCGCAGGGATCGCTGACATTGTGGCACAAGCTGCGCGGCACCAACGAACCGCCGATCAAGACCGCGGTTACTTCGGTCAGCGGGATCATCGCTGCCGCCAAGCGTGATGGCATTGAATGGGTGTTCATCGATACGCCGCCGAACACATCGGCCGTCGTGGAAGATGCCATCCGCAACGCCACCATGGTGATTATCCCGGCGCGGCCGGGGGTTTTCGACGTCAACGCCGTGCAGGAAACCATTTCGACCTGCCGCGCGGCGCGCAAGCCCTATGCGGTTGTCATCAACGGTGCGCCGGCGCGCCGGGATGATGTGGAGAGCCGCATCGTCACCATCGCGCGTGAAGCGCTGGCCAAATTCCGTGCACCTGTGTGGGGCGGCCAGATCACCAACCGTGCCGATCTTCTGATGGCGCTCGGCAAGGGCGAAGGCGCCCGCGAATATTTTGCCGAAGGCCGTGCAGCGGCGGAAATCAGCCGGCTGTGGGCTGCGATCGAACGTTCGGTGAAGGCAATCCGCGGCACCGCGTCCGCGACCGGCGCCATGCACAAGCAGGCGGCGTAATTTCGCTGTCCTGCCTGGCGGGCAAAGAACGCGCGAGCCCCGCGCGTTTTTCGTTTGATAAAGACATCATCCCGCGTCAGCAGTCGCGCTGACGCGGGATGATGTTGCTTGTGTACCGTCAAGTGCTGCTCGGAAGGCGTTTTCGGGTCGCACGAATCATTGTGGGCGGTCTCATGGTTCGAGACGCGCCAACGGGTCCGCGCGAAGCGCGGCCCGATGATAAACTCCGACGCGCTCCTCACCATGAGGGTTCTCCGACCTCATCCTGAGGAGCATCGCAAAGCGATGCGTCTCGAAGGATGAAACCGTTGAAGTGGAAATTGCTCTAATTCACCATCAGCACGTAGAACAGCACGACCGGTGACATGCTCAGGATCACCGACCAGATGCCGACGGCCCACAGAATGTCCTGCATGCTGAAGCCTCCCTGCTCAGGGAGTGGATTGTTCTCGAGTTTCACGACGCCCCCGCGTTTTTTGCTCTTATGGGGATGATCCTACGCGCCGGATTTTAAAATCCCGGTCGCAATATCGCTCGCATTTGAACACAGGTGCTACCGGTGATTAACCACGGGTGGACGTGGTGTGTTGAATCAATGCGGATGTTTGGTCACCTCGCCCCGCTTGCGGGGAGAGGTCGGATTGCGAAGCAATCCGGGTGAGGGGGACTCTCCGCGAGTCTGGTGCCGTTGAGAGTCCCCCTCACCCCGACCCTCTCCGCGCAAGCGGGGCGAGGGAGAAGAAAAGCAAACAAAAACCCCGGTTCTGATTCAACAGAACCGGGGCTCGCATCTTCCAGAAAATTAAACTCAGGCGCTCATCAGCATGTTGTAGGCCAGCACCGGCGACATCCCGAGCACCAGCGCCCACAGGCCGAACGACGCCACCAGGAGAACGTCGTGGACTTTCTCGGCGTGTTCGGAAGTCAGATATTTGTTGCGCATGGTTTGAGTGGACATTGTTTCCCCCGTCCGTTGTTGATGGACGGAACAATAAGCTTCAACTTTTAAAGTTACGGCGGCGGCATGGTTCGGATTTGAGGGACTGGATTTACCAGTCATTTACCACGCGGATTGTCGCGCTCCGTTCCCGGACGCGGTGTAGCGTTCTTCACGCTGCTCCGCAGGGCCGGGACCCCCGCCTTTTGCCGAACGATGGACCCCGGATCAGCAGCGCATCACGCCGAAGAGCGGCGTGCTGCGCGGCGTCCGGGGAACGAACTTGCTGATGCCGCTGACTATCGATCCGCCCGTCCGACCACGTCCATCAGCTCGGCGATCTTGCGGCGCTGGTCGGCCTTGTCGCCTGAAGAAATCGCGTGCTCGATGCAATGCGCGACATGGTCGCGCAGGATTTCCTCCTCGACCCGGCGCAACGCGGCCTTTGCCGCCGCGATCTGCGTCACCACGTCGATGCAATAGCGGTCGTCCTCGACCATCCCCGCGAGGCCGCGGATCTGGCCTTCAATCCGTTTCAGTCTTTTCAGGCAGGACGTCTTGATCTCTTTGCGCATGTCGTCCATATACCCCCCTAGGGTATATAATTCAAGAGGCCGGGCAAGAGGCCGGGAGAGACTGGTGGAGATGAAGCACGCTCACGGCACCGACGCGCATGCGGGCTATCATCACGAGGCAGGCGCATCAGCCGCCTCTTGTTGCCACGATCACGACAAGCAGCCTGCGGCGGTCGCCATTGATCCCGTTTGCGGCATGAGCGTCACCATCGAGACCGCCAGGCACCGTTTTGCCTACCACGGCCAGGACTACTGCTTTTGCGGCAAGCGTTGCCGCGAGCGTTTCGAGGCCGAGCCAGAAAAATTCCTGCAGCCGAAGCAGCCCGAACCGGAAGCGCCGGCCGGCACGATCTACACCTGTCCGATGCATCCGGAGGTGCAGCAGGTCGGGCCGGGGAGCTGTCCGATTTGCGGCATGGCGCTGGAGCCCGAACAGATCTCGCTCGACGACGCGCCCGATCCCGAATTGATCGACATGACCAGGCGGTTTTGGATCGCACTGGGGCTGACGCTGCCGGTATTCGTCATCGAGATGGGCAGCCATCTCGGGCTGATGCATCTGATGCCGCCCGACTGGTCGAACTGGATCTCGTTCGTGCTGGCGACACCGGTGGTGCTGTGGGCCGGCGCGCCGTTCTTCGTGCGCGGCTGGCGGTCGCTGGTCACGCGAAATCTCAATATGTTCACGCTGATCGCGATGGGCACCGGTGTCGCCTGGCTCTACAGCGTGGTCGGCACCTTGGCGCCGCAGCTGTTTCCGGCTGCGTTCCGCGATAGGCACGGCATGGTCGCGGTGTATTTCGAGGCCGCGGCGGTCATTACGGTTCTGGTGTTGCTCGGGCAGGTGCTCGAATTGCGGGCGCGCGAGCGCACCTCGGGCGCGATCCGCGCGCTGCTCGGCCTCGCGCCGAAGATCGCGCGGCGCGTCACAACCCATGATGATGAGGATGTCGCAATCGATGCGATTGCGGTTGCCGATCTCCTGCGCGTTCGTCCCGGCGAAAAAATTCCGGTCGATGGCGTCGTCACCGAAGGACGCTCTGTTGTCGATGAATCGATGGTGACAGGCGAATCGATGCCGGTGTCGAAGACCGAGGGCGACCGCGTGATCGGCGGCACCGTCAACCGGAGCGGCGGCCTGGTGATGCGCGCCGACAAGGTCGGCCGCGACACCATGCTGGCACGGATTGTCGACATGGTGGCGCGGGCGCAACGCTCGCGGGCGCCGATCCAGCGGCTGGCGGATCGTGTCGCCGGCTGGTTTGTGCCGGCGGTGATCGCCGCGGCGCTGATCGCATTTGCGGCCTGGATGCTGTTCGGGCCGGAGCCGCGCTTCACGTTTGGCCTGGTCGCGGCGGTGACGGTATTGATTATCGCCTGTCCCTGCGCACTCGGTCTGGCGACGCCGATGTCGATCATGGTCGGTATCGGCCGCGGCGCGCGGTCGGGCATCCTGATCCGAGACGCCGAGGCGCTGGAGCGGTTCGAAACCATCGATACCATCGTGATCGACAAAACGGGCACGCTGACCGAAGGCAAGCCAAAACTGGTCTCGATCGTCACTGCCGAAGGCGTTGACGAGAATTTATTGCTGCGGCTCGCCGCCAGCGTCGAGCGTGGCAGCGAGCATCCGCTGGCGCAGGCGATCCTGACAGCGGCGGCTGAACGAAAATTGACTCTTGGCGAGGTCACCGATTTTACCAGTCCCTCCGGCAAGGGCGCGCGCGGGATCAGCGACGGCAAGACGGTCGCGCTCGGCAATGCGCTGTTGATGGGCGAATTGAAGATCGCGACGCACGAACTTGACGCCGCGGCGGAAGCCGCCCGCCAAAACGGCGCGACCGCGATCTATGTTGCGATCAATGGCCGCGCCGGTGGCGTGCTCGCCATCGCCGATCCCGTCAAGACTTCTGCAAAGACCGCGCTGCAGGCCTTGCGCGATGACGGCCTGCGTATCGTGATGCTGACCGGCGACAACCTCACCACCGCGCGCGCGGTGGCGGCGACGCTCGGCATTGAGGAGATCGAGGCCGGCGTATTGCCGGAACGCAAGAGCGATGTGGTGCAGCGCTTGCGAAGCGAAGGCCGCCGTGTCGCGATGGTCGGCGACGGCGTCAATGACGCGCCGGCGCTGGCCGCGGCCGATGTCGGCATCGCGATGGGCGGCGGGACTGACGTGGCGATCGAAAGCGCCGGCGTGACGCTGCTGACCGGAGACCTGACGGGCCTGTTGCGGGCGCGGCGGTTGTCGGTCGCGACCATGCGTAACATCCGCCAGAATCTGACCTTCGCATTTCTCTACAATGCGGCCGGCGTGCCGATCGCGGCGGGTGTGCTCTATCCGGTGTTCGGCATTCTGCTGTCGCCGATGGTCGGCGCGGCCGCGATGGCGCTGTCGTCGGTCAGCGTGATCGGCAACGCGCTGCGACTGGCGCGGACGAAGCTGGATTAGTGCGGAACTATCGTCATTGCGCGCGGCGCCTCAACGCCTATCTAAATCCTGTGGCCACGGTTGCCGTATGCGGAGGAGACTCATGATGAGAAGGCTTATTCTTGCGGGCACAGTGTTCGCGCTGGCCGCGGGGGTGACGACTGGCGCGATGGCGTCTGACCGGAAAACTTATAAGAGCGGCAGTCACGTTGGACGTCTGCACTCCGGCGCGTATGGTGGCACGCATCACGTCAGGCGCAGCAGCCGGCTTGCCGGCGTCCGCGGCGGAGAGAGCTGGTACCCTGACGGCAGCAGCCCGGGTTACCACGGTGGCTTTATCAGCCTCGGCCCGCTTGGGATAACAGCCGCTTGCGGCCCATCCCGCCGTTGCGGTTCCGGCTACGGTACATCCATCAGCGCGTGGTCTTACTAAGCAGCCATCTCAAATCCGCCGCGTCCATGTTTCCGTGTTGACGGCGCCTTCCGGCACCGCGCCCGATACCAGCGCGCGGACTTGCTCCACGGTGTGCAACGCTTGCGCTTCGATCGCGGGCGGGGTGAGGCCGCCGACATGGGGCGTCGCGATCACATTGGGTAGTGCCGCGAGTGCCGGTGTAGGCATCTGGTCCGGTGCGCGGCCGACATCGAGCGCGGCGCCGGCGATGCGTCCTTCTTTGAGCGCGGCGGCGAGCGCCGCCTCGTCGACCAGATTGCCGCGCGAGACATTGATGAAAACGGCGTCGCGGCGCATCCGCTCCAGCGCTTGCGCATCGATCAGATTTTCCGTCGCCTCGATCGCGATCGCGAGGCAGACCACATGATCGGACTCCGCCAGCAGCGTCGGCAGATCGACCTGGCGATAGCTCGGATCATCGATGGTCACATGGGGATCGCAGATCAGCACCTGCATTCCCATCGCCGCGGCGAGCGGCGCGACCGCGCGGCCGATCGCGCCGTAGCCGATGATGCCGATGGTGGTGCCGGAAAGCTGCCGTCCCATCCGCGCGGTCGGCGCGCGCCCGGCCTGATAGGCCGCGGTCGCGCTCGAGATGCCGCGGTTGAGATCGACAAGAAAGCCGAACACCAGTTCAGTGACGGATTCGACAAAGCCGGGCTTGGCGCGGGTGACGAGAATGCCGTGCGATGACGCACGCTCCACGTCGATGTTGCGAATATCGACCGCGCAACGCAGCGCCGCGCGCAGCGAGCCGAGGCCATCAAATATTGCGGCCGGTAGCGCAGTGGCGCGGTCGGCGACGATGAGATCGCAGCCTTGCGCCGCGGCGATCAATGCCGGTCCTTCCAGCGTCTCGTGGCCTCGATGCAGTACCACCTCGCCGAGCGACTGCAGCCCGGCGAGCGCGCGGGCGCCGTAATAATTGTCGCGCATATGCGGCGTGTGGGTCATCAGAATCTTCATCGTTCAATATCCCATCAGTCTCGGCAGGAACGTGCTGATCGCCGGCACAAAGGCGATCACCAGCAGGCAGGCGAGCAGCAGTCCAAGATAACCCAGCATCGGCCGCACCGTCGCCTCGACCGGCACCTTGCCGATCAGGCAGGCGCCGTAAAGCCCAAGGCCAAGCGGCGGGGCAAACAGGCCGATGCCCATCGCGATCACGAGCACCACGCCGTAGTGCAGCGGCGCGATACCGAGCTTGCCGGCCACCGGCACCAGGAGCGGTCCGAAAATGATCAGGGCCGCGGCGCCCTCCAGCACCGAGCCCATCACGATCAGGATTCCGATCGAGAGCAGCATGAACAGCCAGGTGCCACTCTCATGCGATAGTCCCACCATGAACTCCGCCACCGCGTGCGGCACTTGTTGCAGCGTCAACACAAAGGCCAGCGATTGCGCGGCCGCGACGATGAACAGCACCAGGCCCGAACGTGCGGCGGCGTGAATAAAACTGCGCCAGGCGGCGGCGGGGCTGAGTTCGCGGAACATCACCGATCCAACCACGATCGCATACAGCGATGCGAAGGCCGATATTTCGGTCGCGGTCGCGAAGCCCGATTTGAATCCGATGAAGATCATCGCGATCAGGCCGAGCGAAACGCCGGCCCCGAGCCACATACGCGTCATCGCCGCGCGGGCGAGCGGGGGCGGCGGCGGCGCGGTCGAGGGTTTGCCGAACAAAATCGACACCGCAATCAGCGCCGCGGCCATCAACGCGGCGGGGAGCAATCCGGCGGCGAACAGACCGCCGATCGAGAGGTTAGCCACGAAGCCGAGGATGATCAGGTTGATGCAGGGCGGGATGGTCTCCGCCATCACGGCCGAAGCCGCAAGCAGCGCCACGGTCGCGCCGGGGTTTTGGCCTGACTTGCGCGACGCCGGGATCAATACCGCGCCGACCGCCGCGACATCCGCCATCTTCGAGCCGGAGATTCCGGAGAACAGCACCATCGCCGTGACCATCACCACGTTGAGGCCGCCGCGCATCCGCCCGACCAGCCGTTGCAGCAATTCGATCAGCCGCACCGACATGCCGTTGGCTTCCATCAAATAGCCGACCAGGATGAAGAAGGGGATTGCAAGCAGCACGAAATTGTCGATGCCGCGCGCCATCTGCTGGGCGAAGATCACGCCGGGCAGATTGCCCTCGACCCAGATGAAGATCAGCGCGGCCAGCGCCAGCGCAAAGCCGATCGGCAGGCCGCCCATGAGCGTGACGGCAAAGCCCAGCAGCATCAGCGTGCCCGGAGACGGCATCGCGTCCGGAATAAAAGTCATGCCGGCGAGAAAAATGCCGGACACGACAGCCAAGAGCGCGACGGCCTGCAGGATACTCCGCCAGCTTCGGCCAAAGAGAATTTCGGCGGCAAATACCGTCATGCAGACCGCGCCCAGCCCCATCGGATAAAAAGTAAGTTCGAGCGGCAGGCCCGAGCCGGTGGTCTGGCCAGCCGTGATCGTGCCGAGTTCGATAGCGTGGAACGCGACATAGGCCGCCACGATCAGCACCAGCGTGGCGCCGACATCGTCGGCAAACCGCTGCCAGACCGGCGGCAGCAATGAGCGGAAGAACACCACACCGGGATTTTCGCCGCGGGCCAACGCCGACGCCGCGCCGAAAAACGCCGACGCCACCATCAGCCCACGCGCGATGTCATCGGCCCATTCGACCGGCGCGTTGAACAGCGAGCGCGCCAGCACCGAATAGATCACGACCGCGAGATCGGCCGCCAGAAGTCCCGCCGCGACGGCATCGGTGACCGGCAGCAACAGGCTGGTTACCCGTCGCCGGTCGCCGGCATCGGCGCCGTATACACCGGTGATGACGTCAGCCACGGTCAGGCCGAGGTGGCGCGGATCAGATCGACCACCGGCTTGGCGTCCGGCTTTGCCTTGACGAAAGCGTCGGTCTGCGGAAGCACGCGCTTGCGGAACGCCTCGCGGTCGCAATCGATCACGGTGACGCCCTTGTCCTTGAGCTGCGACAGCGCTTCCTTTTCCACATCGAGGCCATGGGTGCGGGTGTCGGCGGCGGCTTTCTTCGCGGCGTCGATGAAGCCATCGCGGATCGCCGCCGGCATCTTGTTGAAAGTCGCGTCCGAAAAGTAGATCGCCAGCGGCGAGAAGTTGTGCTGGGTCAGCGAATAGAATTTCGCGGTCTCGTAGAATTTCGAGGCGACGATGGTCGGCGGATCGTGCTCCAGCCCGTCGAGCACACCGGCCTGCAAGCCCGTGTAGATCTCGCCGAACGCCATCGGCGTCGCCGCCGCGCCCATCAGGCGCAGGCATTCGGTGATCACAGGATTCGGCAGGGTACGGATTTTCAGCCCGGCGAGGTCTTCCGGCGTATTGACCGCCTTGCGTGCCAGCACCGACCGCCCGCCGAAATTATAGGCCCAGGCGATGATGCGGATATTGGCGCCCTTGAGCAGCGCCTGCTCGATCGGCGCGGCCGCGCCGGCATCGAACGCCTTGGTCTGTTGCGGGAATGACGAGAACAGATAGCCGAGGTCGTAGGTTCCGACCAGCGGCACCAGATTGGCGGCGATCGACGAGCCCGACACCATCAGGTCGATGACGCCGAGCTTGACCGAGTTGATGACGTCGATCTCCTGGCCAAGCTGGTTGTCGGGGAAGAACGCGACCTCGATCTGTCCGGCGAGCGGGCCCGCGGCGATCTGCTTGACGAGGTTGTCGTAATAGACCCTGCCGTTGGCGAATTTCGGGTCGTTGGCCTGCGAGGACGAGAGCTTGAGTTTCAGCACCGCCGCTTCCGCCCGCCCGATCAGCGCGGGCGCAGCGAGCGCGAACGAGGAGCCAAGCAGCGCACGGCGATTGATCAAGAAAGACATGTTTGTTTCCCCGGTGTGCGGTTCTTTGTTTTGACCGCGTTTGCTGGGTGCAAAACTAGTCTGATTGGTTCGGTTGGCACAAGTGGCCAATGATGCTTCGCGTCCCGACCATGAATGTTTTTCATCGGTGACGAAATTGATGCGATTCGTCCGTTTGCTGCGTCTTCCCGACTTGAGTCGGATATGGTGCCAAGTCCGCCAGGTGCCAGAAGCTGACATCGTGGGCCTATTCAATTACCTCGTCGGCCCGGGCAAGTACGGTTGATGAAATTTCAAGGCCGAGCGCCCTGGCCGTCTTGAGGTTGACTACCAGCTCGTATTTGGTTGGTGCCTGAGTTGGGAGGTCTTCTGGCTTGGCGCCCTTTAAGATGCGGTCGATATAAGAGGCCGCTTTGGCATATTGATCAGCCAAATCGACTCCATAAGACAGCAATCCGCCATCCCTGCTCCACAACGCGTTGCCGTAAACTGCCGGCAACCGCTCCCGTGCCGCCGCCGCAATCAGATGTAACCGGTGGACCGCAAAGAACGCCTGCGGCGGGATAATGATGCTGCCATCGGGAGCCCGCACGATGCCGTCGATGGCAGCGTCGATCTCCGCTTCATTTCGCACCAGTACTTGCTGCGGCTCGATCCCAATGTCGCGTGCCGCCCCCTCGATCGATTGCCACCATTGCGAGGTGGCGGAGTTCGATGGGTCCTCAAATACTGCTACGCGCCTCGTATTGGGAGCAATTTCTCTTATCAGCTCAACAAACTTTCCACCGAGTGAGAACTCGAAAAGCATGAAACCTGTAGCGTTTCCGCCGGGATGAGAAAGGCTCCTTACAAATCCTTGTCCTACAGGGTCGGCGATCGACACAAAAATCAGCGGAATGGCGTGCGTAGCTTCACGCACATACACAAACGCAGGCCCATGAGCCAGGATGACATCTGGCTTCATTCCCACCAGCTCTTTTGCGTAGGTGCGCGAGAGTGTGTCATCCCCCTGACTCCAGCGGAAATCGATTTTGAGGTTACCGCCATCGCGCCAGCCAAGTTCCGTAAGGGCCTTCCGTAGGGCCTTCAGGAACCCGGCAGCCAAAGGATCGCCCTCGGAAAACGGCAATAGCAGCGCCAGCCGACGTTCGGCTTCTGCAGAGGCTGCCCACGGCCATGCCGTCATTCCACCGGCAATGACCTTGATTAACTCCCGCCGGCGCATGCTCGCCCCCAATATCAGATAGAGGGCAGTCTAACGGCTTCCGCTCGGGTTGTGAAAGCCGTCGCGGAGGACCGATCACATTTCCTGCACAAACCGCGGATGGCTTCCGGTCGTCCGATAAGCGGACCTGCTTCGTCGCGAAGCCTGACGCGCTTGCGCGACCTGTTAGCTCTCTTGCGCAAACGCACGCGTTTGTCGCAGGCCATGAATGGAAGTTCGCCGTTCGATTTCCGCATCGAGCCGCTTTGCCAGTTCCTCGCTCACCTCCACCATCGGCAAGCGGACTTCGGTGCTGTCGATCAGGCCTGATCGCGCCAGCCAATACTTCGCCGCCGCCGGGCTCGGCTCGGCGAACAACAGCTTGGTCAAACCAGCAACGCTCTCCCAGCGCAGCCGCGCGGCTTCGGGCTTGCCTTGCTTCAGGAGCGTGCGCACGGCGGCGAACGTCGCGCTCTCGATATGGGCCGACAGCAGGATCGCGCCATCGGCGCCGTCGGTCAGCGCCTCGTAATACAGCGCGTCCTCGCCGGTCAGCACCCGAAAGCCATCCGGCCGCCGGCGCAAGAGGTCGATGGACTGTGCGCGGTCGGCGCCGCAATCCTTCAGGCCGACAATGTTCGGATGCGCGGCCAACTCCAGCAGCGTGTCGTTGGTCAGGTTGACCGCTGCGCGATAGGGAATGTTGTAGAGCACGATGGGCCATGAGGCGTGATCGGCCAACACGGTGAAATGTTGCAGCAGGCCGGGTTGCGAGGGGCGCGAATAATATGGGCTCGAGATCAGATAGCCGTCGATCGGCCAGTCGGCCGTCACATCGAGTGTGTGGCACATCTTTCTGGTATCGCTGCCGGCCAGGCCAAGGCAGATCGGGATGTATCGTTGGCCTTGCGTGATCTCGTCCCGCGCCAGCGTCACGATCCATTCGAGTTCGGCCATGCCGAGCGTAAGGCCTTCGCCCGAGGTCGCGGCCAGGATCAATCCGTCGATCGGCTGGGTCACATAGTGTCGCACCAGCCGCCGCAGAGAGTTCTCATCGACGATACCGTCGCAGAACGGCGTAATCAGCGGTAGCCAGAGGCCGTGCAGCAAAGAGTGCAGGCCGGAAGCAGATA
Organism: uncultured Alphaproteobacteria bacterium; assembly: GCA_963790595.1. Lineage (GTDB taxonomy): Bacteria > Pseudomonadota > Alphaproteobacteria > Rhizobiales > Xanthobacteraceae > Bradyrhizobium. Next base: position 601,005 of record CAWBPE010000003.1, read on the forward strand.
TGGTGTCAGTCATGGTCCATCTCCTTAAGGCGGTGAGCCGGAGACGGAGCAATAAAAAACCCCGTCCAGACGGCGGGGTTTGGCAGGTCGGATCAGGCGAGAAGTCTATCGCGCGCGCCGCTCTGAAGCCCCCGGATGGGGGGCTTTTTTCGACGATGTTGCGGCGCACGACTTCGTGATCATGTTGCGATGATGAGGGGTGATGCCAATTCTGTCAACGCAATCGCACTGCAACAAATCCATCGCGTCGTCTTTGCGAGCGCAGCGAAGCAATCCATGGAGCCGCAAGACAGGTGAGAATGGATTGCTTCGTCGCTTGCGCTCCCTTGCGCAAACGCTTCGCGTTTGTCGCAGGCAATGACGTTGCTTTTGCAGGGAAATTCGCAAGAAAAAAAGCCGGGCTCGTAAGAGCCCGGCTTAAGGTATTGGCCACGTGAGGCCGACACAATCACCTTCCAAGAGGGATTACTGAACACCCGCGCCGCTGGAGGAGGGGGACAAATGCGCGACCCAAATGTTCAGCGTGTAGCCATTATGATCCGCGTTCGGGCCATGCAGCAACCGTTCACTCCGCATGTCAGACATGCGAGTACCGCGGGCTTATCGAGCGATAATTAAGATGGCCAGCGCTGCGCCTTGCTGACCACGAAGTCCCGGAACACCTGCACCCGCGCCACCGTCTTCAGTTCTTCGGGATAGACGAAATAAGTGTCGAGCTGAATCGAATCGGATTCGCCGAACAGTTGCACCAGCCGGTTGTTCTCCTCGACCAGATAATCGGGCAGGGCCGCGATCCCCAATCCCTGCTGGCACGCGCGCACTAACCCCAGGATATTGTTGACCTTGAAATAGGCCTCGCGCGGACCCGAACCGTTGCGGCCGGCCTCGACCAGCCAGTTGCGGTTCTGCAGATGCGGCGCGACCTGCCCGTCGCTCAGCGTGATGATGCGATGCGCGTCGAGTTCGTCGAGGGTGCGCGGCGTGCCGAAGCGCTTGATGTATTCCGGCGAGCAATAGGCATGGAAGCCCATCGCGAACAGCTTGCGCTGGATCAGATCGGGCTGGGTCGGCTTGCGGGTGCGGATCGCGACATCCGCCTCGCGCATCGACAAATCGAGCTCTTCGTCGGTGACGATCAGCGAGATCCTGATTTCCGGATAGAGCGCGGTGAATTCGCCGAGCCGCGGGATCAGCCAGTTGATGCCGACGCCGGGCGTGGTCGTGATCTTGAGGTCGCCGCTCGGCCGCTCACGGCTGTCGGTGAGCTTGGCGCGCGCCGCCTGCAATTGCATGAACACGTCATGCGCGGTGCGGAACAACAGGTCGCCCTGTTCGGTCAGGATGAGACCGCGCGCATGGCGGTGAAACAGCGACACCGAGAGCTCCTGCTCCAGCGCGCTGACCTGGCGGGAAACGGCCGATTGCGACAAGCCCAGTTGCTCGCCGGCATGCGTGAAGCTTCCGGCTTCGGCCGCTGCGTGAAACACCTTCAGCTTATCCCAATCCATATCTTTAAATCCGTCGCGGGTTCGAGCCATGATTATTCCGCCGCCGCGCGGTCGCTGGCGCGCAGGGCGAGAAAGCGTTCGGCTTCGAGCGCGGCCATGCAGCCGAGGCCCGCGGCCGTAACGGCCTGCCGGTAGGTTTCGTCGGCGACATCGCCAGCGGCAAACAGGCCGGGCACCGAAGTCGCGGTGGAGTTCGGCGCCACCTCGACATATCCAGATGGTTTCAGCTTGATCTGCCCCTGCACAAGGTCGGTCGCGGGCGCATGGCCGATCGCAACAAAGACGCCGTCGGCCGGTACATCAATGAGCGTGCCGGTTTTGACGTTCTTGAGCCGGACATGGGTAACCTTGCCCGGATTTTCGGTGCCGCAGATTTCGTCGATCGCGCAGTCCCAGATCACCTTGACCTTGGGATGCTTGAACAAGCGTTCTTGGAGGATGCGCTCGGCGCGGAAGTGATCGCGACGGTGCACGATCGTGACCTGCGAGGCGAAGTTGGTCAGGAACAGCGCTTCCTCGACTGCGGTGTTGCCGCCGCCGACCACCATGACTTCCTTGCCGCGATAGAAGAACCCGTCGCAGGTGGCGCAGGCCGAGACGCCAAAGCCCTTGAACTTTTCTTCCGACGGCATGCCGAGCCAGCGCGCCTGCGCGCCGGTGGCGAGAATGACGGTTTCGGCGAGATAGATATCGCCGCTGTCGCAGCTCAGCCGGAATGGCCGCTGCTTGAGATCGAGCGTGGTGACGAGGTCGGTGACGATCCTGGTGCCGACATGGGCTGCCTGCTTCTCCATCTGCTCCATCAACCAGGGACCCTGGATGACGTCGGCGAATCCAGGATAGTTCTCGACATCGGTGGTGATGGTGAGCTGGCCGCCGGGCTGGATGCCCTGAATCAGCACCGGCTCCAGCATCGCGCGGGCGGCGTAGATCGCTGCGGTGTATCCGGCCGGCCCGGAACCGATAATGACGACCTTCGCGTGAATGGGGGCAGGCATGCGGTAGATCCCTCTCTTAAGGGAATTTGATCAGTGCGTGGGCGAAAGGCGCCCGGAAAGGCATCGCGGAGGCGCCGAAAGTGTCATTTCGAAGTCTAGGGTATCTGGCGAGCTATGCAAGAATTGCAATCCAAATCAGCAAAATTTCCCGTGAGTTCGATAAATGTCGCAGCGCACGCGCAATAAAATTGCGCACAGCGCCTGAGCTGCGCTAAGAGTGTTGCCGTTGTTCCGCCTCCCGTTACCTCAGCCCAGGAAATTGATAGGACTTGGCCCCGCGTGTCGAAGAATCTGGACGAAATCGACCTTAAAATTCTCAGCGAAATCCAGGCCGATGGCCGAATCACCAATGTCGAGCTGGCCAAACGCGTCGGTATCTCCCCGCCGCCCTGCCTGCGCCGGGTCAGGACGCTGGAGGAGGCCGGCTATATCCAGGGTTACCGCGGACTACTCGATCCGCGCCGGCTCGGTTTCGACGTCACGGTGTTCGCCTCGGTGCATCTGTCCAGCCAGGCCGACGCGGATTTGCGCGCGTTTGAGGAGTTCGTGCGCGGCGAACCCCTGGTGCGCGAATGCTGGATGCTGTCGGGCGAGGTAGATTTTATCTTGAAATGCGTCGCGCCGGATATGGCGACGTTTCAGGATTTCGTCACGCATCTCACCGCCGCACCGCATGTGCGCAATGTCAGGACATCGCTGGTGCTGCACAATTCGAAATACGAGGCGGCGGTGCCGCTGGAATTGAAAGTGCCGGGGTAGTTCTTTTACTTCCGTCATTCCGGGATGGTGCGTTAGCACCAGACCTCAGATGCGCAATTGCGCATCGGGGAATCTCGAGATTCCGGGTTCGCGTCTTCGAGGCGCCCCGGAATGACGAACGTGATGCTACCCGCTCTTCTTCATCGCCGCATCCACACTGTACGGCCCGCCGCCCGAGGTCGCCAGATACAGGCAGGCAAAGCAGAAGGCGATCGCGAGGCTGCCGTTGTTGAGCAGCGGATAAAAGCCGCGCGGAAAATGCGAAATGAAATAGGCGAACGCCATTTCACCCGACAGCACGAAAGCGACGATCCGCGTGCACAGGCCGATCATCAGCATGGCGCCCAGAATCAATTCGAGCGTGCCGGCGGCACCGATCAGCGAGAACAACTCGACCTTGTCGAACTGCGTTCCCGCTGGGAATTTCAGGATCTTGGCAACGCCAAACTGAAACATCAGCAAGCCGGTGATGAAACGAAACAAACTCAAAGCAATTGGCTGAAATCTGGCAAAGGTCTGGTCCACGACATATCCCCCGTTTGGTAAATTGAGCTTGGCAAACCAAGCGTCCATATTCTCAGCACGCACGGCGCTGTCGAGCAACGAAAACACTGCTCCACGACAAATATTCCAGCGCGTGCATTCGCAGCGCAGCAAAAAGCCGCGCAATTGGCGCGGCTTTCGATGCAATCATTCCGGGTTCAGTCCCGCCGCCTGACGACCGGGATCAGCGAAATTCGACCTTGGTGATCTCATAGGCCTTGGCGCCGCCGGGGGCGACGACTTCCACGGTCGCGCCTTTCTTCTTGCCGATCAGCGCGCGCGCCAGCGGCGAGGTGATGGAGATGCGGCCCTTCTTGGCATCGGCTTCGGGCTCGCCGACGATCTGCCACACCGCTTTTTTCTCGGTATCCTCGTCGACCAGGGTCACGGTCGCGCCGAACATGACGGTGTCGCCGGACAGCTTGCTGATGTCGATAATGTCGGCGCGCGCCAGCTTGTCTTCGAGCTCGGCGATGCGGCCTTCATTATGCGACTGCTCTTCCTTGGCGGCGTGGTATTCCGCGTTCTCCGACAGGTCGCCATGCGAGCGCGCCTCGGCGATATGCTCGATGATGCGCGGACGGTCCTCCGACTGCCGCTTCTTCAACTCGACCCCAAGGGCGGCATAGCCGCCCGCGGTCATCGGAACCTTTTCAATCATCGTCTCGTCCTTCAACCCAAGTCCGTAATTCAAGTCCGTAATTCAAGTCCGTAATTCAAGTGCGGACCACTCCGCGGTGCGCGCACAAACGCCGAAACAGAATACCCTCATGACGGGGAAGTTCCGGTCACGAGGGCTTCATTGCCGATCGATTGCCGGACAGGTCGCCAGGCCCAGGGATCAGGTTTCGGAAAAATAACTCTGCAGGGTGCGGACCTCAAGGTCCCCGCCCAGATAGGCGCGGATGCCTTTTGCGGCCGCCACGGCCCCTGAAAGAGTGGTGTAATATGGCACTTTATGCAAGAGGGCAGCGCGGCGCAACGAGCGGCTGTCGGCCAGTGCCTGCGGGCCTTCGGTGGTGTTGAAGACCAGCTGAATGTCGCCGTTCATGATGGCGTCGACAATATGCGGCCGTCCTTCCAGCACTTTGTTCACCTTTTCGGTCGGCACGCCATTATCCGCGAGAAAGCGCTGCGTGCCTGAAGTGGCCAATACCTTGAAGCCGAGCGAATGCAGCATCCGCACCGCATCGACGATACGGGTCTTGTCGATCTCGCGGACCGAGACGAACACCGTGCCCTTGCGCGGCACGCGGGTGCCGCCGCCGAGCTGGCTCTTGGCGAAGGCCACTTCGAAGGAGCGGTCGATGCCCATGACTTCGCCGGTCGAGCGCATCTCCGGGCCCAGCACGGTATCGACGCCGGGGAAGCGGGCGAACGGAAACACGGACTCTTTGACGCCAACGTGATCGAGCTTGCGCTTCGTCAGATTGAAATCCTTAAGCTTCTCGCCAGCCATAATCCGGGCGGCGATCTTCGCCACCGGCATGCCCATCACCTTGGCGACGAACGGCACCGTGCGCGACGCGCGCGGATTGACTTCGAGCACATAGATGTCGCCGTCCTTGATGGCGTATTGCACGTTCATCAGGCCGACCACGTCGAGGCCGAGCGCGAGTTCGCGGGTCTGCCGCTCCAGCTCCGAGATCATCTGGGCGTCGAGCGAATGCGGCGGCAGCGAGCAGGCGGAGTCACCGGAGTGAATGCCGGCCTCTTCGATGTGCTCCATGATGCCGACAATGAAAGTATCTTTTCCGTCGCACAGGCAATCGACGTCGATCTCGATCGCGTCGGACAGATAGCGGTCGAACAACAAGGGATTGGTGCCGAGCACGGTGTTGATCTGGCCGGTCTTGTCGTTGGGATAGCGCGCCTTGACGTCGCCGGGCACCAGTTCCGGCAACGTGCCGAGCAGGTAATCGCCGAGCTGGCTGTCCTCCCTGATGATCTGCATCGCGCGGCCGCCGAGCACATAGGACGGGCGCACCACCAGCGGCAGGCCGAGATCGGCGGCCACCAGCCGCGCCTGCTCGACCGAATAGGCGATGCCGTTCTTGGGCTGCTTCAATCGCAATTTGTCGAGCACGCGCTTGAAGCGGTCGCGGTCTTCGGCCAAGTCAATGGCGTCGGGCGAGGTGCCGAGGATCGGCACGTCGGCATCCTCCAGCGCATGCGCGAGTTTCAAGGGCGTCTGGCCGCCGAACTGCACGATCACGCCATGCAGCGTGCCGTTTGTGCGTTCGGTCGCAATGATCTCAAGCACGTCCTCGGCGGTCAAGGGCTCGAAGTACAATCGGTCGGCGGTGTCGTAATCGGTCGACACGGTTTCGGGATTGCAGTTGATCATGATGGTTTCATAGCCGGCATCGTGCAGCGCGAAGCAGGCATGGCAGCAGCAATAGTCGAACTCGATGCCCTGGCCGATCCGGTTGGGACCGCCGCCGAGAATGATGACCTTGTTCTTGTCCGATGGCGCGCTCTCGTCCGCCATCGCGCCCGCGAACGGCGATTCATAGGTCGAATACATGTAGGCGGTGGGCGAGGCGAATTCGGCCGCACAAGTGTCGATGCGCTTGAACACCGGGCGAACCGCGAGCGCATGGCGCTTTGCGGTCACCTCGGCCTCGGTGGACTGCGCCAGCACCGCCAGCCGCGCGTCGGAAAAGCCCATGGCTTTGAGGCTGCGCATGCCGAACGCATTCGACGGCAGGCCGTTCGCCTTGATCTTGCTTTCCATCTCGACGATGCCGCGCATTTCGGCGAGGAACCACGGATCGATCTTGCAGGAGGTGAAGATCTCTTCGTTGGTCCAGCCAAGCCGCATCGCCTGCGCCACCTGCAACAGACGGTCCGGCGTCGGCGTGCCCAAAGCGGCGCGGATCGCGTTCTTGTCGTCGCTGCGGCCAAGGCCCTCGATCTCGATTTCGTCGAGCCCGGTCAGCCCGGTCTCGAGGCCGCGCAAGGCTTTCTGCAGGCTTTCCTGGAAAGTGCGGCCGATCGCCATGACTTCGCCGACCGACTTCATCGATGTGGTCAGCGTGGTGGAGGCGCCGGGAAATTTTTCGAACGCAAAGCGCGGAATCTTGGTGACCACGTAGTCAATCGTCGGCTCGAACGAGGCTGGTGTGGCACCGCCGGTGATGTCGTTGGCGATTTCGTCCAGCGTGTAGCCGACCGCGAGCTTGGCGGCGACCTTCGCAATGGGAAAGCCTGTCGCTTTGGAAGCCAGCGCCGAGGAGCGCGACACCCGCGGATTCATCTCGATCACGACCATGCGCCCGTCGGCCGGATTGACGCCGAACTGCACGTTGGAGCCGCCGGTCTCGACGCCGATCTCGCGCAGCACCGCCAGCGAGGCGTCGCGCATGATCTGGTATTCCTTGTCGGTCAGCGTCAGGGCAGGCGCCACCGTGATGGAATCGCCGGTATGCACGCCCATCGGATCGAGATTCTCGATCGAGCAGATGATGATGCAGTTATCTTTCCTGTCACGCACCACCTCCATCTCGAACTCTTTCCACCCGAGCACTGACTCCTCGATCAGCACTTCGTCGGTGGGCGAGGCATCGATGCCGCGCTCGACGATCTCGATGAATTCCGCCTTGGTATAGGCGATACCGCCGCCGGTGCCGCCCATGGTGAAGGAGGGGCGGATGATCGCGGGCAGGCCGATGTCGTCGAGCGCCCGCAGCGCATCCGGCAGGTTCTTGGTCTGGATCGAGCGCGGCGTCTCCAGCCCGATCCGGGTCATGGCTTCGCGGAAACGGCCGCGGTCCTCGGCCTTGTCGATCGCGTCAGCGGTGGCGCCGATCATCTCGACGTCGAATTTGGCCAGCGTGCCCTGCTTGCGCAGCGACAGCGCGCAGTTCAGCGCGGTCTGCCCGCCCATGGTCGGCAATAACGCAAAGCCGCCCGGGATGACGTAGCGTTCCTTTTCGATGATCTTGGCGACGATTTCCGGCGTGATCGGCTCGATATAGGTCGCATCCGCCAGTTCCGGATCGGTCATGATGGTGGCCGGATTGGAATTGACCAGGACGATGCGATAGCCCTCATCTTTTAGCGTCTTGACCGCCTGGGTGCCCGAATAGTCGAATTCGCAGGCCTGGCCGATCACGATCGGGCCGGCGCCGATAATCAGGATGGTGGAGATGTCGGTTCTTTTGGGCATCAAGTCTCACGGACAGGAAAATAGGCACAAAAAAAGGGCGCGCATGCCGCGCGTCCCCTTGACCATCAAGCGCCAGGTTACCCTTGCGCGCGGGTGGTCTTTAGACCAGATTCCGCAACCGCGAAAGGGGCTTAAAAGCCCCATCAACCGGCATTTTTTCTCTCCTTCGCCCTGCGGGCTTCGGCGCGACAAGCCCGCCTTCTTCAAAGGCGGCTTGGGGGGAGACCTTGCGGGGGCTGGCCAGCCGAGCCGAAGCTGCGGAGCAGCGAAGGCTGGAGGCCCGGCCTGGATTTGAACCAGGATAAGGAGCGATGCATTGCTCCCGCGTCGACGCTTTCCGCCACCGGGCCGATCCGATCATCGCCGATCCCGCGGGTGGGGGCCATGTCAGACCCTTATTAACTTTAATGCAGCCAATTTTAATGATCTCTAGAAAGCGGGGCGCGCGACGAAGGTCATCCGCCACGGATTGTGGCCGATATTGGAAAGCGCGCGCGTGGCGGAAAATCCGCTTTTCGCCAGTTTCGCGATCATCTCGGCCTCGCTGTAGCGCTGCAGGCCGACCCGCGCGCGCAATTGCCGGTAATCCGACAGCGCGGTCGAAACCAGCCCGATCATCGCGTCTCGCAGGAAGCCGTGCCGCGCCGCGAATTTCAGCAGCGCGGCGACGTCCCGGCCCATGCCGACTTCCGGCCGCAGGATGTCGCCGACCACAAGCCGGCCGCTGGGTTTTAGCAGCCGCCGGATCACGGCGAAGGCGGCATCGAGTTCCTCCGATGTCATATATTGCGCGACCGAATTCATGACTGCGAGATCGACCGATTTCTCGTCCATTTTCCGCAAATCATCCAGCGAGCGCACTCTTATTTTGGTGTTCGGCGCAAAGCGGGCGATCAACCGGCCGCGCACGCCCGGCGCGGGCTCGGCCAGATAGAGCTTGCCGCAGGCATCCGCCACCTCTGTCGCGGACAGCGCTTCGCCGCAGGCATAATCCAGCACCACGGCATCCGGGGACGAAATGTAGCCGACGATATCCCTGGCGATGAGCTGGAAATGCAGGTCGCGGTGCAGCCTGCTGGCGTAAATCGTATGCGTGGAATCGTAATAATCGATCCAGTCGTCCATGATTTCAGGCGTCCGGTGAAAACAGGGTTCCGGGGGCGGGAACCGGCGCGCAGATGATGCGTTAGAGGGTCCGGCGGGCCGTGTCCATTGCCGCCGCTTCCGGTTCTTAAAGTGTCCGGGTCCTAACAGGAAGGTGCATCGTGAGCAAAGTTAAGTCCGACAAAGTTTCCCCCGACCTCGATACCCCGACCGATCTGCCGCCCGCGGCGGTCGAGAAGATTTCGACGTCGCTCAACACACTTCTGGCTGACGCCTTTGCGCTCTATGTGAAAACCAAGAATTTTCACTGGCACGTCAGTGGCCGGCATTTCCGCGACTATCATCTGATGCTCGACGAGCAGTCCGACGCGATCTTCGCGACCACCGACCAGTTGGCCGAGCGGGTGCGCAAGCTCGGCGGCACCACGCTGCGCTCGATCGGGCAGATCGGAAAGCATCAGACCATCAAGGACAATAACGAGGCTTACGTGCCGCCGCGCGAAATGCTGCGCGAGTTGATGGAAGACAACAAGCATGTCGCGGCGGCGATGCGAAAGGCCCACAAGCTCGCCGACGACCACGAGGATTCCGGCACCGCCGGCTTGCTCGAAACCTTCATCGACGAAACCGAGCGCCGCACCTGGTTCCTGTTCGAAGCCAGCCGCCAGGAAGGCGCCAACGAGGCGTAGCGGGTTTTGACCGAGGTGCTTCTTTCCCCTCTCCCCTTGTGGGAGGCCGAGGCGAGCGAAACTCGCTCTTGAGGTGGACGCGACGCGCAGCATCGCGGGCGGGTGAGGGGTTATTTCCGCGGATACAGACCCCTCATCCGGCGCGCTACGCGCGCCACCTTCTCCCACAAGGGGAGAAGGGAAGAAGGAAGCTGGCCTCAACCTTCCTTTGGAATCTCGAACACCAGACACGTCGTGGTCGCGTGCGCCAAGAGGCGGCCTTTCGCGTCGGTGATGCGTCCTTCGGCGGTCGCCGCACGTCGGCCGACGCTGAGCGTGCGGCCTTCGGATTTAACCGGGCCGGTATCCTTGGTCATGCCGCGGATAAAGCTGATCTTGAATTCGAGCGTGGTGTAGCCGCTCCCGGCCGGCAGCATCGAATGCACCGCCAGCCCCATCGCGGAATCCAGCAACGCCGCGGCATAGCTGCCATGGACCGAGCCGATCGGATTATAATGCCGAAAACCGGGTACGCTCTGGAATGTGATGATGCCGGGTTCGGCCGCGTAATCGAACGGCTCGATGGTCTGCAGGATCGGCGGCGACGGCAATTTGCCCGCGAACATCGCGCGGACGAAATCGATGCCCGGCATCGACGCCACGATGTGCGTCGGGGTTACGCCGTATTCGACCTTGGGGGTGGAGGTGTCGGGCATGGATGGTCCTAGGCAACGCTTTTGATGATGGCCATCATACTAAACAATGCGATGTCCGGCAATCTCGTGTCCCGGACGCGGTGCAGCGTGCAACGCTGCTCCGCAGAGCCGGGACCCGCTCGTTCTGTGCCAGATGATGGATGGACCCCGGATCAGCAGCGCATCACGCCGCAAAAGAGCGGCGCGCTGCGCAGCATCCGGGGAACGCTACGCGCTCTTCTTCGCCCGCATCAGGTCCGCGAACCGCTTGAACAAATAATGCGAGTCGCGCGGGCCGGGGGAGGCTTCGGGGTGATACTGCACCGAGAACACCGGTCTGCCTTCGAGCTGGATACCGCAATTGGAGCCGTCGAACAGCGAGATGTGGGTCTGGGTCGCGCCCTTGGGCAACGTCGCCTGATCCACCGCGAAGCCGTGGTTCATCGAGGTGATTTCCACCTTGCCGGTGGTCTCGTCCTTGACCGGATGATTGGCGCCGTGATGGCCCTGATGCATCTTCATGGTCCTGGCGCCGACCGCGAGGCCGAGCATCTGATGGCCGAGACAGATACCAAATGTTGGCGTGCCCGAATTGATCACCTGCTGGATCACCGGCACGGCGTATTTGCCGGTCTCGGCGGGGTCGCCGGGGCCGTTCGACAGAAACACGCCGTCCGGCTTCATCGCCAGAATGTCTTCTGCCGACGTGGTCGCCGGCACCACCGTGACCTTGCAGCCTTCGCCGGCGAGCAGACGCAGGATGTTGCGCTTGATGCCGTAGTCGATCGCGACCACGTTGAATTCAGGCGCGGTCTGGCGGCCAAAGCCTTTTTCCCAGGCCCAGGGCGTCTCGTCCCAGGTGAAGCGCTGGGCTGACGTGACCATCGGCACCAAATCCATGCCTTCGAGGCCGGGCCATTCGCGGGCTTCTTCCTTCAGCCCGTGCAGGTCGAACTCGCCGCTTTTCGCATGCGCGATCACGGCGTTGGGCATGCCCTTGCTGCGGATCAGCGCAGTCAGCGCGCGGGTGTCGATGCCGGAAAGGCCGATGATGCCGCGCGCCTTCAGCCATTGATCGAGATGCTTGGTGGCGCGGTAATTCGACGGGTCGGTAATCGCAGCGCGCAGGATCACGCCGCGCGCGCCCGGCGTCGCCGCCATGTTCACCGTCTCGATATCCTCGTCGTTGGTGCCGACATTGCCGATATGCGGGAAGGTGAAGGTGATGAGCTGCCCGGCATAGGAGGGATCGGTGAGGATCTCCTCATAACCGGTCATCGCGGTGTTGAAGCAGACTTCGCCGACCGCGTGGCCCTCCGCGCCGAGGCCGAAGCCCTCCAGCACGGTGCCGTCGGCGAGCACGAGGAGCGCGGTCGGTTTGTGATCCGGCCAGGCTGAGCTGTTTTCAGGGATTGTCATGAACGCATTACATAGTCGCCGCACCCTCGGGCGTCAAAGCCGGAAGTGGCGGATTCACATGCAAAATCCGCATATTTCGAGCCAGCCTCATGCTGAGGAGCGCCGTTGCAGACAAGTTTACGCAGTCTGCGGTGCCGGACGGCGCGTCTCGAAGCACGAGGCTGGCCAGATTGGGAGCTTTCAGCCATCCTTCGAGACGCGCGCTAGGGCGCGCTCCTCCAGTGTAACGAAGCCGTTACGCGGGGATGAGGACGGAACTGTCGGCGCGCGGGCTCGCGATATCTGGGGGAATGCATGGACAATACAATGCCGATTCTGCTCATTCCCGGGCTGGTGTCCTCGCCCCGAATCTTTGCACCGGTGGTGCCCGCGCTGTGGCGGTTCGGGCCGGTGAGCGTGGCGAACCATATTCGCGACGACAATATGGGCGCGATTGCGCGGCGGATCCTGGCCGAGGCGCCGCCGCGGTTTGCCTTGGCGGGACATTCGATGGGCGGCTACATCGCCTTCGAGATTCTGCGGCAGGCGCCCGACCGGGTCGCGAAACTGGCGCTGATCAACACTCAGGCGCGGCCGGATACGCCGGAGGCGACCGCGCGCCGCCGCGACATGATCGCCCGCGCGCAGGCCGGTGACTACCGCGCCATCCTCGATGAATTGTTTCCGGGCTTTGTGCATCCGTCGCGGCTTGGCGAAGCGGCGTTGTGTCAACTGGTGCACGACATGGGCGACGATATCGGCGTCGAGGCCTTTGTGCGCCAGCAGACCGCGATTCTCAGCCGGGCGGATTCGCGCCCCACCATGGCGTGGATCAAATGCCCGACGCTGGTCCTGAGCGGCGACGCGGATAATACCATCCCGAACTCGCTGTCGGTCGAGATGGCGCAGGGCATTCCCGGCGCCAGGCTCACGATAATTCCGGATTGCGGTCACCTGCCGCAGGTCGAGCGGACCCAGGCCTGCGCCGACGCCTTGGTGGAATGGCTGCGGAGCTAGTTGTTAAGGGGCCGCGAACGGCCTAGATCAGGGGCTTAAAGACAAAGGATAGAACGATGCTGCGCGACGACATCAACAACGCGGTCAAGGACGCGATGCGGGCCAAGGAGGAGCGCAAGCTCTCCACGCTGCGGATGGTCAATTCGACCATCAAGAATGCCGACATCGACGCACGCGGGCAGGGCAAGCCGCCGCTCAGCGACGCCGACCTGCTCGGCGTGTTCCAGAAGATGATCAAGCAGCGCCAGGAATCGGTCGAGCTCTACGACAAGGGCGGCCGTGCCGAACTGGCCGCGCAGGAGCGCGAGGAGATCGCGATCATCTCGGCCTATTTGCCGAAACAGATGTCGGAAGCCGAAGTCACGGCCGCGATCTCGGCCATCATCACCGAGACCAATGCGGCCGGGATCAAGGACATGGGCAAGGTGATCGGCGCGCTGAAAGCGAAATACGCCGGGCAAATGGACTTCGGCAAGGCGAGCGGCATGGTGAAGGCGGCGCTGGCGGGGTGATCGCAGGTCGTCGTCCCCGCGAACGCGGGGACCCATACGCCGCGAACTCGCGATCTGGTCCGGGATGTTGAGGCGTTCTCGCCCATAACTGGGTTCGGTGGTTATGGGTCCCTGCGAACGCAGGGACGACACCGAGAGCGCTTCAGAGTTGGTGCAAAACTCGAAAGCCTACGCATGCTCACCGAAACCACCGACTACAACGCCCTCTATTGCGACTTCCGCTGGGACATTCCTGCGCGGTTCAACATCGCGATCGCCTGCTGCGATCGCCATGCCGACGGCGCGGGACGTCCGGCGCTGATCTATCTCGACGAGGACGGCGCGGCGCAGCGGACTTCGTTCGATGACATCAGCGCGATGTCGCGCCGCTTCGCCAACGTATTGAAAGCCGATGGCCTCGTACGCGGCGACCGCGTTGCGGTGTTCCTGTCGCAGTCGCTGGAGTTGCCTATCGCGCATCTGGCGGCGTTTCGTTCAGGCCTGGTGTCGGTGCCGTTGTTCACGCTGTTCGGCGAGGACGCGCTGGAGTTTCGGCTACAAAATTCCGGCGCCCGCGCCATCGTCACCGATGAGACCGGCTGGGAGAAACTGACAAAAATTCGCGAACGGCTGCCGGATCTCGCTAACATTTATCTCATCGGTGATCGCGCCCCGGCCGGCGCCAAATCATTCTGGTCGTCGCTGCAGTCAGCCCCCGCGGAATTTGCGACGGTCGATACCTCAGCCGACGATCCCGCCATCATCATCTATACTTCGGGCACCACAGGAAATCCCAAAGGCGCGCTGCACGCCCATCGCGTGCTGCTCGGGCACCTGCCGAATGTCGAGATGGTGCATGGCTTCCTGCCGAAGCCTGATGATGTGATGTGGACGCCGGCCGACTGGGCCTGGATCGGCGGTCTGTTCGATGCGCTGTTTCCGGCCTGGTATCACGCCATTCCGGTGGTGGGTTATCGCGCCCGGAAATTCGAACCGCAGATGGCCATGCAATTGATGGCCGATCATGGTGTGCGCAACGTGTTTCTGCCGCCGACCGCGCTCAAGCTGATGCGGCAGGCTGATGTCAGGCATCCCGGTGTGAAACTGCGCAGCATCCTGACCGGCGGCGAGTCGCTCGGCGGCGAATTGCTAGATTGGGTGCGCGCGACTTTCGGCATCGATGCGCATGAGATCTATGGCCAGACCGAGTGCAATCTCGTGGTCGGCAACAACGCCGATTTGTTTGCGATCCGGCCGGGCTCGATGGGCAAGGCGACGCCAGGCTTCGACGTGCGCATTGTCAACGAAGAGGGCTGTGAATTGCCGCGCGGCCAACGCGGCATCATCGGCGTGCGCCAGCCGAACCCGTGCACGATGCTTGAATATTGGCGCAATCCGGAAGCGACCGCGAAGAAATTCGCCGGCGAATTCTTGCTGACCGGCGATCTCGGCATCCAGGATGAGGACGGCTATTTCTGGTACGTCAGCCGCGAGGACGACGTCATCACCACGGCCGGCTATCGCGTCGGGCCTTCGGAGATCGAGCACACGCTGATGAAGCATCCGGCGGTGGCGATGTCGGCGGTGGTCGGCATTCCCGATCCGATCCGCACTGAATCGATCAAGGCCTGGATCGTGTTGCGCCCGGGCTTTGCGCCCGGCGACGCCCTGGCGCGCGAGATCCAGGATTTTGTGAAAGTGCAACTCGCCGCGCATGAATATCCGCGCTTTGTGCAGTTTACGGAGAGCTTGCCAATGGGCGCGACGGGGAAGGTGTTGCGGCGGGAGTTGAGGAAGTTGGGGTAGGGGGCAAAGCTTGCCGTCATTGCCGGGCTTGACCCGGCAATCCATCACGCTTCGTAAAATTCTTCGAAGCGTGATGGATACGCGGGTCAAGCCCGCGTATGACGATTGAATATGTTCAACCCCTACGGTGTCTCGATCCCCAGTTTCTTCAGCGCCTCCAACATCAGCCGCGGCGGCTCCATTTTGACGGCGAGGGATTCTGCCGGTCTCAAGCAAACTCTTCAGGCTCGACAAAATCGCGGGCCAGCCCTGGCGGCCGCCCGAGAGAATATCGTCGCAGATCGGCCGGTCATGCGCCTCGGTCATGGTGAGCCGCACCGCATCGCCGGCGGGCTCGATCTCGTAGGTCACGAGTGTCTGCCCGAGTTTTTCGATCAGCGCCGGCCAGTTGACGTTCCAGGTGATGGTGAGCTTGCGCGGCGGATGCATTCGATCACCTCGCCGCTGATGGGAACCGAACCCTCGGGTGCGGACGATAAAGGCGCCGCCGATTTTCAACTCGGCCTCCACCGAGAGGCCGAAGAAATAATTTCCGGCTGAATGCCGCCGATGTCAGCGCCTCCCACACCGTTTCCGGCGTGGAGGCGATGTAGATGGTGTAGACGATTCGGCTTGAAATCGGTCGATCTTCATTGCAGCATCATTCACATTGCGCGGATGGAATCTCAGCGGGTGTCCGGTTTCAAGAAGGCTCTTGAGGCTGGACAGGATGCGGCCATCCCTCGAGATCCCCTGGAAGAACTTGCTGCCGTCGGCAAAGCCCTCATGCGTCAGCGTCAGCTTGACCAGCTTGCCATGAGGCTCCAGCACGAATGTCGCGAGCGCGGGGAGGTCGTTTTTATATTTTTCCGACAGGTTCACGAAGGTATAGGCGAGCCGCCGCGGCGGGTCGCATTCCACGACCTTGCCGGCATCGGAGATGCTGCCGTCGCCTCGGACAATCTCGAAGGACGAGCCCGGCTTCCAGTCCGACCGCAGCCGGACGCCGAACCAGTAGCGCTCGGTGAAATCGCCGTCGGTCAGCGCCTGCCAGAGTTTTTCAGGCGTGGTCTCGATGTAGGTGACATAGACGAATTCCGGTTTACTCATCACGCTTCTCCAGTTGCCGTTTCAATTCGCTGAGCGCGGTGAGCTTGCCGCGCTCGAATTTCCTGATCCACCGCTCGCCGATCTGATGGATCGGCACCGGGTTGATGTAGTGCAGCTTCTCGCGGCCATGCCTGAACGTGGTGACGAGATTGGCCGCTTCGAGAATCACAAGATGCTTGGTGACGGCCTGCCGCGTCATCGCGAGGCCCTCGCAGAGATCGTTCAGGGTCTGTCCGTTTTTCAGATGAAGCCGGTCCAGCAGGGAGCGCCGCGACGCATCCGCCAGTGCTTTGAAAACCTCATCCATGGGAAACATAATAGGCAACCAAATGGTTGCATGTCAAGAGGGTGTTTCGGTGCGTCATGTTGCTGTGCTAGCTTCGCGGCCGACCAACGCAGATTGGTTTGGAAAACCTGGGTGGAAAAAAACATGACCGGTCGTCTCAAACTGGCAAACTGTTTCTCGGTATTTCTCTCTAGTCTCTCGGTAATTTTGATCGCGGCCGGCTCCGGCGCCCACGCCCAGAGCCAGATCATAACAAGCCAGGTGATCGGGGCGCCGCCCGAAGCCTCCAACATGAAACTGGTCGGGAGTAACGACCTGCAGGCGCGCAGCGCCTATCAGCCCACCATCCATCATCAGGGCGATCGCTGGATCGCCTATATCGGCCATCACGGCGGCACCGACGAGATTCCGAACCCGGTCAATCCGTTGACCGGCAAGGCCGAGCCGAACGGAACTTCGATCGTCGATGTCACCGATCCCGCGCACCCGAAATACCTGCGTCATATTCCCGGCCAGGAAGGAAAATACGAAGGCGGCGGCGCGCAGATGGTTCGCGTCTGTGACGGCAAGCAATTGCCCAAAGGCGATCCCAATGCGGTGTACATGCTGCGCACCTTCGGCAGCGAAGCCCACGAAATCTGGAACGTCGCCGACCCCGCCAATCCCACGCTGATCACCCGGATCGGCGGCCTCAAGGACACCCACAAGAACTGGTGGGAATGCGAAACCGGCATTGCCTTTCTGGTGTCGGGCGCGCCCGATTGGCGCACCCGCCGCATGACGCAGATCTATGATCTCAGCGATCCCGCCCATCCCGTGAAGATCAGGGATTTCGGCCTGCCGGGCCAGGAGCCGGGCGCGACCGGCGCGGTGCCCACCGAAGTACACGGGCCGATTTCGGCCGGCCCGAAAGGCAACCGCGTCTATTTCGGTTACGGCACCGACAAGGGCGGCTTCGTCCAGATCGTCGATCGCGAGAAGCTATTGACCGGCCCGAAGGAGCCGACCCCGGACAATCTGCGTTTCCCGGAAATTTCACGGATGCCGATGTCGGCGTTTAACGGCGCCCACACCACATTTCCGATGCTCAAAATGCCGATTGCCGAATTCGCCAAGGACAAGGACGGTAGGGAACGCGACATCGTCATGATCGTCGACGAGGAAATCCTCAACGAATGCGCCGAGCCGCGGCAGATGGTGTGGTTCGCCGACGTCACCGTGGAAAATCGTCCGATGGTGATTTCGAGCTACACCGTGCCGGAAGCCTCCGGCGCGTTCTGCGAGCGGGGCGGGCGGTTCGGCTCGCATTCTTCCAACGAGAGCATGGCGCCGGTCTACTACAAGAAGATGGCCTTCATCGCCTTCTTCAATGCCGGCGTACGCGCGCTCGACATTCGCGATCCCTATCACCCGGTCGAAGTCGGCTACTTCATCCCCTCGATTACGGCCGCGACCGACAAGCGCTGCGTCAAGATCGACGGCAAGGACCGCTGCAAGGTCGCGATCCAGACCAACAATGTCGAGACCGATGAGCGCGGCTATATCTACGCCGTCGACCGCGCCAATACCGGCCTTCACATTCTGGAACTGACCGGGCCCGCGCGTGCCGTGGCCGGTTTGCCATAATGGAGTGATCCGGATGCGCCGCTGGCTGCTGTCCGCTTTGGCTGTTGCGATTTGCACGGCATCGGCGCTCGCCGGCTATCAGCATGCCCGCTCCAACGGTGACGGCTGGCGGGAAATCGCCTGGCCGTTTCCGCGCGACGCATGGCCGGCGGGACGCGCGTTCCGTTGCGTTAACGAGGCCTGCGGCGGCGAGGTCGAGGTCTATGTGCGGCCCAAGATCGGCTTCTGCAATTGCGATTCCGGCGTGGCCGATGACGACGAGGTCGACCGCGTCGCCGATCTCGATCTGATGAGCGAACGTTTTGTGCCGCTGGCGCGGGGTGACGTGGTCGAGGTCGCAGATATGCGCGGGCGCCTGCGCAGTTACGATCTGCGGCTGCAGGACGGTTCACGGCATACCGCGGTCGGCATCGCGGTGTCGAAGCATTGTGATTTGCTGGTGGCAGTCGCGAAAGGTAGCGGCGAAGCGCCGGGCGTTCAGCGCGCGGCGCTGGATTTTCTCAAGATCGAGCGCTATGGCGCGATGGATGACCGCCGCGATAGACGGGCGGTGAGTGCTGTCTTTCCCTTCTCCTTGAAGGTGGCCATAGGCGGCCTCCGACAATTTAATAGCCGCCGTTCGTTTAGGACGCCGATGCTTGGTGGAGCAGTCGGCGAGTATGGCGCGCCGGATGAGGGGTCTCTATCCGCGGAGACAAACCCCTCACCCGTCCGCGTTGCTTCGCATCGCGGCCACCCTCTCCCACAAGGGGAGAGGGGAGGAGAGCACGGCGACCTGTGTTGATTGGTGTCCGCTTCGCAGACGTTCAAGTACACTCGCGGCTCAATTGCGCTTGGCCCCAATGTTTGCTTTGTTCAGGGGACCCGATTTAGGTCAAAAGCGGCGCTTCTTGTTGCTCCGCGTCTGAGATGCGATGCGCATTCACTCTGCCGCTATCCATTATTTTGATGCCGTGCGGCGCGCGGGCTCAATCCGGGAGGCCGCACGTCGCTTGAATGTGGCTTCTTCGGCGGTAAACCGGCAGATTCTAAAGCTCGAGGAGGAAGTCGGGACGCCGCTATTTGAGCGGACATCGGCTGGCCTGAAGCTGACGGCAAGCGGCGAGGCCTTGGCCCGGCATGTGATCGCGGTGCTGCAGGATCTGGAAAGAGCGCGGTCCGACATCGGAGCCCTCAAGGGTGGCCACGCCGGCGAGATCAGGATCGCTGCGGTCGAGGGAGTTTGTGGTGAAATTCTCCCCGAGGCGATCCAGCGCATGCGTGAACGCGCGCCGCGCGTCACGATCACTGTGGAGACTTTCGGTTCCTTCGCGATTCCTTCCGTCATATCGGAAGGTCTCAGCGATATCGGCATCGCTTTCGCACTTCGCCGCAACAGCGATCTGCACCAGGCCTTGGCCGCTTTCGTCTTGGTGCCGTAGCCCGTCCGGATCATGCGATCGCCGCCAAGCGGAAAACCACGCTTGCGGCCTGTCTCAACTCGCCGATCATCCTCGCGACAGCCGATCTTTCGATCAATCAGTTGCTTGGACCGGAAATCGCTCGCATCGCGCGCTCGCTTGAGCCGGTTGTCATGTCGGGCTCGATCGAATTGATGCGCGAACTGACGTTGCGTGGAATTGGCATCGCATTTCAGACCCGTGTCGGCCTTGCGAGTGCGATGGATTCCGGACGCCTTGTCCATGTCCCCCTAGACGCCAATGGTCCGATCTGGAGTGACCTTGGGGTTTACGTGCGTGCCGGGCGCGCGTTGCCGAGCCACGTTGACCGCTTTCGTCCAAATTTTGGCCGAAGAAATTTCGCGGCGGGAACTGGAGGAGAACAAAAGTCAGGGCGCTAAAAGCCTGATGCCGTTTCGGCATCAGTATGATCGAATTTATGTTCTTTTGCGAGCAGGCTGCCCCGTGCAATATGGGCTGGAGCCTTATCGGTTCTGATTGAATCAGAACCGGGCTCTAATCTTTTGTTTTGACGCGTTTTCTTCACGCGAACCGGTATCCACTTCGCTCGAAAACGCTCTGGCTAACGGAAAGGGAACGAGCGATGCCCGCAACGATCGAAGCCGCACGCGTCTCAACATCGGCACTTCCCATTATCGATATTTCCGGCCTGTCCAGCACCGAGACTTCAAGCCGTCTCGCTGTCGCCAAACAGCTTCGCCAGGCATGCCTGGACAAGGGCTTTTTCTATGTGAAGAACCACGGCATTCCGGAAGACCTGGTGGCACGGGTGTTTTCTCAATCGGAGAAGTTCTTTGCGCTCCCCGAAGATCAGAAGCTCGCTCCTGGACAAGGCAAATTCAAAGGCAAACCGCGGTTATGAACCCCTGAAGGGCCAGACGCTCGAGGCCGGCGCTCCGCCCGATCTAAAAGAGGGTTTCTATATCGGGCCGGAACATGCCCCTGATGACCCGCGGGTTCTGGCCGGCAAGTTCAACCATGGTCCAAACCAATGGCCCGCTGCGCTGCCGGACTTCCACACCACGATGTCGGAATACTTTGAAGCATTGCTCGGTCTGGGCGAGCGCCTGATGCGCGGAATGGCTATTTCACTGGATCTGCCGGAGAACAATTTCAAGGCGTTCTGCACAGAGCCGATGGCGACCCTTCGGCTGCTTCATTATCCTCCGCAACGGCCCGATGATCCCGATCAGCGCGGCGCCGGCGCCCACACGGATTTCGGTGGCCTGACGCTGTTGCGTCAGGATGGTGTGGGCGGATTGCAGGTGTGGGACCAGGAAAGCCAGGGGTGGCTTCACGCCGATCCCGTTCCAGGCACCTTCATCGTCAATCTCGGCGACATGATAGCGCGCTGGACCAACGATCGATATCGATCGACCTTGCACCGTGTCATCAATACCTCGGGCCAAGAACGATATTCGGTACCGTTCTTCTATGTCGGCAATTACGATCACGAAGTTGCTTGCATACCGACGTGTCTTGGGCCGGGACAAACTGCAAAATATCCGCCGACGACCGTCGAGGCGAATCTTCGGGCGATACGCGAAAACCTACGGGTCCGCGACAAAGCCATGAGAGCGATTCTTATTCACGGCGCCTGGCAAGGAGTTGGGCCTGGGATCGATGTCCGTAGCTTTCGCCGAGGCAGGAATTCAGGCTGAGGCAATCGATCTTCCGGGAAACGGAACGGATTCAACGCCGCCGGCTGACGTCACGTTGGATCGGTATGTCGAAAGTGTAGGTAGACTGATTAAGACTGGTCGTGGGCCGGTCCATCTCGTCGGCCACTCCGGCGGCGGCGTTATCGCGTCCGAGGTCGCGGAGCGGTTTCGAAGCGATGTCCGGAGTGTCGTGTATGTGGCCGGCATCATGTTGCCGGACGGCGGCAGGTTTGGAGACATTGTCGGTCCGCTCGCGACAGAAGATCCGGCCGCGGCGGGAATTCGACCCCATCTGGTTTGGTCGAACGATGGAACAGTTTCGACTGTACCGGCGAATGCCGCGCGCGATATTTTTTACCACGACTGCACCCCTGATGACGCGCACGAAGCGTCGGCGCGTTTATCTCCCCAGCCCGAGGGCGGACGTGCGATCAGCCCGCGTCTCACCTCGGAGAAATTCGGCACGCTTCCCCGGCTTTATGTCGAAACACGGCAGGACCGTTCGGTGGTGCTGGCCGCGCAGCGGCGGATGCAGGCACTGGTACCTGGCGCCGAAATTGTGCGCCTCGACAGCGGTCATGCTCCCCAACTGTCAATGCCCAGAAAGTTGGCAGACTGCATTATTCCCTGGCTTGTATCCCTGACGTGATCCACTCAACCTGCCAAATGCCAAGTTCTTTTAGGCCAAGTTCTTTTAGGCCAGGATTTTTTAGGCCATGACTTTTTGGTGTCGCGTCGCGCACCGGCTTTCCCGATCGAACTGCCCAGCAATCCAACCGAGGAGTTATCAAATGATGCGCTCAATACTTACGCGATATGTGGCGGCCGCCGGCATCATGATCGCAACAACCGCCTCCGCACTCGCCGCCGACAAGGTGATTTTCATGCTCGACTGGTTGCCGGCCGGTGACAAGGCCGCGCCCTATGTTGCGCAGGCCAAGGGCCTGTTTGCGGCGGAGGGACTCGACGTAACTATTCTGTCCGGTCGCGGGTCGTCGGATGTCGTTACCAAGCTTGCGACCGGCGCGGGCGATATGGGGACCGGAGGCCTGGCAGCTCTGCTGCAGGCGAGGGCCGAGAGCAACGTACCGGTCAAGGCTGTTGCGTCGGTTTACACCATGCAGCCTGATGCGATCTTTACGACTGACAGCTCGGGAATCAATTCGTTAAAGGATATCGCCGGCAAGAAAATCGCCACAGCTACGTTTTCATCTTCCAACGTTGTATGGCCGCTGCTGTTGAAGGCCAATGGCATTGATCCCGGCAAGGTTGAACTCCTGAGGTCGATCCAGGCGCGCTGGCGCCGATGCTGGCAGCAGGCAAGGTTGACGGCACGATCAACTGGATCACAGTTGCTCCGGCATTCGAAGGTCCGCTGCACGAGGTCAACAAGAAACTCAAGGTCGTCTCATGGTCAGACTATGGTTTTGATGGCTATGGGCTGTCGGTGTTTGCTCGGAAAAGTTTCTGGCCGAGCGTCCGGACGTAGCCCGAAGGACATTGAAGGCTTTGATGGAAGCCAACAAGATGGCGATCGCCGACCCTGCCATCGCTGGCGTGCGGTGAAAGAGTTCGCGCAATAGTCATCGGACCTGGCCACCGAACAGGGAGATCAAGAACTATGACATCTCAAAAGCCGACGTGATAACCCCGCATGGACACGGGCTGACTTCGCGAACGGCAAAGGCGCCAGCGCAGGACGTTTTGCCGATGGAGAAGCTGTACCCCGAAATTCGGCAAGCACCGCGGTCCGCCGAAAAGTCGCCAAGAGGGGGCCCAAAAAAGTTCCGGCCTATCGATCCGCCTGAACAGCCCGATTGTCAATGTTGAACGCCCAGCCCGTCATTCACTTTCCGATCTCAAGCAAACTTCGGCAAGAACGACGGTTCGTCGGTACCGCGCTGGACGGTGTTTCCTTCGATATCGGCCGGCATGAATTCATCGCGGTGCTGGGGCCGTCAGGTTGCGGAAAGTCCAGCTGCTCGGATTGATCGCCGTTCTGATCAAGCCGACGGCCGGTACTCTGGAAATATACGGAATGCCGGTAACGGAACCGCGCGACGACATCGGAATTGTCTTTCAGCGCCCGACTTTGCTGCCGTGGTTCGATGTTCTCGGCAACGTCACGTTTCCGATGCGCCATAAATATGGCCGCGTTACACAGGAAGAACGAGATCGCGCCATGCAATTGCTGGAGCTGGTCGGTCTCGCAGACTTTGCAAACAAGCAAATCGACGAACTCTCCGGCGGGATGCAGCAGCGCGTGGCTATCGCTCGGGCGCTGCTGCTGGATCCTGATATTTTGTTGATGGACGAACCCTTCTCGGCGCTTGACGCGCTGACCCGGGAAGAAATGAGTTTCGAACTGTTGCGGATTTGGACCGAGCGACCGAAGACCGTGCTTTTTATTACGCATTCAATTCCGGAGGCGCTGCTTCTTGCCGACCGGGTCGTCGTCATGAGTGCGCGCCCCGGACAGGTAAGGGAGATCCTCGATGTGCCGTTGGCCAGACCCCGATCGATAGCCTCCCTGACCGAGCCGTCCTTTAACGAGATGGCCAATTATATCCGGGGCCAGCTTTTCAGCCGACCCGTCGCGTAAGGCTCGCTCATGAACCCGCAGGCCTCGACCGGATTTTTATGGCTCAACCGCTTTGCGCCGGCGTTGACTTTTGTCGGGATTCTACTGCTGTGGGAGGGGGCTTGCCGGCTGTTTCATATTCCTTCCTTTCTGCTACCCGCACCGAGTGCGATTGTGGCCGCAGGGTTCAACGTTCCGCTGACGCTGTGGCTCAGCCACATCTGGGCAACCCTGCGCGTCGCGCTGATGGGCTTTTTCCTCGCGGTCGTCGTATCGATCCCGCTGGCGATAGCGCTCGCCAACTCCCGGCTTCTATCGCGCACGCTCTACCCAATCCTGATTATCATTCAGTCGACGCCGATCGTCGCTGTTGCGCCGATCATCGTCACGACCCTGGGTGCTTCCGACCTTCCACGCGTGCTCATTACGTTCATGATCGCGTTCTTTCCGATCGTGGTGTCTACCGTCACGGGGCTGCTGGCGACGCCCGAAGAACTGATCGAACTATCGCGATCCCTGAAGGCAGGCCGGGCGCGCGAGATACGTCATATCCGCCTGCCTTTTGCGCTACCGTATATCTTCAGCGCGTTTAAGATCGCGACCACATTGTCGGTCGTCGGTGCGGTTGTCGCGGAGTTCGTGGCCGCAGAACACGGACTTGGATTTTTCATCGCGTTTTCGACATCATTCTTCAAGATTCCGCAAGCCTTCGCTGGACTTGTCGTACTGGTCGCGCTCAGCTTGGCCATGTTTCGGCTGTGCGTGATCGCGCAGCGCAAATTCGCCCCTTGGTCGCTGCCCAAGTCGGAACGCTAGAGCTTACCGGTGCAAATGAGCGCACGTCGCACCCGCCGTCATGGCGAAAGCTCGGTTCCACAAGGCCGCTGTCATGTCCGGGGCCAGCGCGCCAACGGGTCCGTGCAAAGCGCGGCCCGATGACGGGCTCCGCGCGTCTTCGGGCTAGAGTTTTTCTGGGTTAGATTGAAGCATAGCCTGCGTTGCGCAGATTGTTGGCGCATTCCTGTGGCGTGAAGTGCAACATCTCAGCCCTTTTGACACTCGATCAGAACTGGTGTTTTACTTCCGTCGCAGTTTTTAGTGGAAGGCCGTCTTTTGAGGAGAGGACTATCGTTTTCACCTGAGATATTTGCCGGTCAATTTCTGACGGCTGCGCTGCTATTTGCGTCTACTGTCACCGCCGTCGCGCAGAGCGTCGATACCGCCGACGAGGCCCGAGCGATTAGCCGTCAGGTTTCCGCTCTTGTAATGGCTCGCAGCTTCAAAGAAGCGGAAGCGTTGGCGAATAAAGGTCTCGCCCTGTGCGAAAGTGCGGTGGGCGTCAGAGGATTTTGTCTAGGCCAGTTCAACGATTTCCCTCGGAGATATCGCGCATTCAACAGCGCAATATCCCAGTGCTCTTATCTTTTATAAGAGGGCCGTCGAGGCTCGGGAAGGGCTTCCTGATAGTGGAAACGGCTTGGCGTCAGCGTCACAACTGCGTCTCGGGAGGACTTATCTCGCTCTACATCGCCTGGATGAAGCGGAGTCTTTTCTAAAAAAGGCGATCGCGGGGCTTGTCTACGCCGCGCCGCTCAGTCCGAATCTGAGCGCCGCGCTCGGTTATCTTAGACAACTATACAACGAAAGCGGCCATATCGACGAGGAAGTTGACGTTGCGCGCAATGAGGTGGAATTCGGAAGACTGGCTCCAGGCACACTCAGCGCTTTTCCGTCGAAATGTTTCTAAACACCGCTCTCCTCAGACAGGCTAAAATTCTGTCTGCCAGGAATAACGACGTCGACGCAGAGAAAGCGCTCATCCAGGCGATCAAGCTAATTGATCCACCTCAATCTGGCTCCGAGAAATATCTAAGCGCCAGCCTGGAAAATCTTGCCGTAATTTACGATAAGCTGCATCGGTATGCTGAAGCTGAAACGCTCTTTCTCAGAGCGCTCGAATATCGAGAAAAATTTACTCAATCCTCGGATTTCAATCTTCCCACGATTTTATTCGATATAGCCGTTCTATATCAACATTGGGATAAGCAAGAGGCGTCGATCCCATACGCGCTCGGGGCCGTCGAAAAGTTTGACGAGGCAAAAATACAGAATTCAAACTTGGGATTTGCATTATACAGGCTTGGTGATGCGCAAAAAGCGCTTGGTCAATCTACCGAGGCGGAACAGTCGTTTTTACGAGCCATTGACGTGCTCGATCGCGTTCTCCCCGAAAACGATCCGCAGCGAATTAATGCGAGGCTTGCGCTTGGTAACCTGCAATCTGATACGGAGAGATATGGCGAAGCAGAGCGTTCATTAAACACGGCGCTGGAACTAACGCAAAAATATTCAATTCCAGATACCTCTTGGCGATCATCGACGTTGGCCTCGCTCGGGTTGCTCTACCGCGATCAAGTGAAATTTGATGAAGCGGAACGACTGTTGTTGCAGGCGGTCAGGCTTGAGGAGGAGGCAGGCCACGAGCGGACATCGTTTCTGGCTCAAAGGCTAACCGCGCTTGCTTCAATACTGCGGCGAGAAAATCGGTTTGGAGATGCCGAAACGGATCTCTTGAGAGCGCTGACATTGGAGCAGCCGGAACTCGACAGGGCTACGACTCTGAACGCCCTTGGCGTGGTTTACACCAGCACTGCACGGCACGAATTGGCTGAGCCGGTTCTCAAGGAGGCGCTTGCAATTCGTGAAAAGGGGCTTCCTTCGAATAGTATTCCTATCCTCGAGACATCGTTGAATTTTGCTTCAGTCGATATATCGAGAGGACATTTCGCCGAGGCGGAAGCGAAATTGCGACACACACTAAAAATTGCCGATAGTCTCGGTCCGTCATATTCCGTCACTGTAGCTCTCCATTCATCATATCTGTCCGAAGCCCTAAAATCGGAAGGCAAGCTTGGTGAGGCTAAAGACTCTCATCCGGCGCTCAACGGAACTTTACGAGCGTCGACTGGGGCTGGATAATCCGCGCTTCGGCGGCGCTTTGAAGGTTATGGCTTCAATAGAAGTCCTTCGTGGACATGATAGCGAAGCAGAAGCGCCTATCGGCAAGCGCTCCCATCGCAGAAAGTCATCGGACTGAATAGTTCGTCGGTTGCTGCGATTGTGATCTCGCCCCCTGCTGAAGCTGCCGGGAAATTCAGGGATGCGCGGGAGCGATTGAGCGCGCTCTGGCTATCGAAGTCGACCGATTTGGAGAAGGCAGCCCGACGACGACGGCGGCGCTCTGGCGTTGGCGAACACGGCATACGAGGCCGGAAACTATATTGATGCGCGCAAGCTGGCGGATCGCGCGCGGGAGATTTAGCAAGGCTCGTTCGGGGCAGAGCATTATGCCGTGGCGGAAGCTGGAGCTTCGCAGCAAAGCTCGATATTGCGCAGGGCAAGCTCGACGACGCAAATGTCGATTTGGATCGAGCGGCGAATATCATCACCAAGGCACTCCGCCCGACCATCCCTCGAACATCGGTATCCTTGAGGGCGGAGGACATAGCGCGAGCCCGTGGCATCTGGCCGAGGCGGAGCGTTATATCCACGACGCATTGTCAATCGCCCAAAAACTCTACGAACCCGACTATCCGGTTGCAGTGGCTGCGGTCGATCGTTTCGACGGTCGAGCTATGGCGCAGGGTAAATTCGCGGACGCCGAACGCTTGCGGCGGGATCAACTTGCAAGCGTTGAGCTAGAGCGATGAGCCGACCATCCGAGTGTTGCAGCTGCACTCCGAGGAGTTGCCGCGATACTTGGCGGCTCTGCCCGGCAACGCGAAGCTGCCACACTCTACCGACGGGCTCTGGCGATTGATGATCTGGCGTTCGGCTCCCAAAGCGACAGAGTGGCATGAGATCATCTGATTCTGGGTTCTATCTTTCGAACAACAGGGCAATTTGAGGATGCGCGGAAGGAAATCAATCTCGCTCGAGCCGCATGGGAGGGCCAAGGGCATCTCCTGGCCGCAAATTCTGCATTGGAACAGCTGGCTTTTCTTGCTTTCGATCAGCGGGTGCCGGCCGAGAGCGTCATCTTCTTTGAACGCATGCTAAGCAATGCGGAGCAAGCTGTCGGTGCGGACAGCCCGGCCTTGACAGCTATTCTCGCGCAACTTGGACGCTTCTATTTGGTCGTTGGCCGAAATGATGCTGCCGAAAATACTCTCGCACGTATCAACCGTTTGATCGGCGAAGATCCACCGGAGCAAGCTCCCGGGTTTTTATATGCGTTGCAATTGAAGGCTCAACTAAGCGCCGAAAATAGCGACGTCGCCAGCGCTGAAACGCTGTTCCTTCGGGCTGTCTCTGTCGCCACCAAATATAGTGGCGTCCAGGCCAACGCTGTTGGCGCAAATTGTTTCAATCTCGCCGTTGTCTATCTAAAGACTGGGCGATTTCAGGACGCGATCAAGAGCTACGCAAGGGCTCTCGATATATTCAAGAGAGAAAGCGGCGAGCGTTCGCCTAACGTAGGCTATGCCTTGGTGGGTGCCGCACAGGCGTATGAAAAGGCTGGTGATGGAGCTACATCGAAAGCGCTCTATGCTGCCGCGGTTGAAATTCTTGGTCCAAGCATCGCCGCCCAGCGTCAGCAGCCACGTTGGCTGTAGGGTTTGCTTGCATGGAATTGGTCTTCTCCCGTGCTGTATTTGATGCATAATCCATTCGCTGTCCGATCCAACCGCGAGCACCCCATGTCCCTTCAGCTCTATCTCGCTTTCGTCGCCGCTTGCATCGGGCTGGCGCTGTTGCCGGGGCCGATCGTTACGCTGATGATCGCCAACGGGTTGCGCTATGGCACCCGCGCGGCGCTGATCAATATTTTGGGCGTACAGGCCGGGCTTGCGATCGTGATCGGCATCGTGGCGATCGGGCTGACCACGCTGATGGCGACCATGGGCTACTGGTTCAACTGGGTGCGCTTCGCCGGCGCGGCCTATCTGGTCTGGCTCGGCATCAAGCTGATCCGCGCGCCGGTCGAGGGCGTCAGCGACGACGCGCCGCCACCGCCGCCGCGCGGCGGGTTTTTCCTGCAGGGGTTTCTGGTCGCGCTCTCCAATCCCAAGGTGCTGGTGTTCTTTGGCGCCTTCATTCCGCAGTTCATGGACATGAACCAGGACCATCTTTCGCAGGTGGCGCTGCTTGGAATCACCTTCATGGTGACGGCGGCGCTGACCGATGCGACTTATGCGATCCTGGCCGGCCGGGTGCGGCGGTTCTTCTCGGTGCGGCGGACGCGGCTGTTGTCGCGCGTATCCGGCGGCTTCATGATCGGTGGCGGCATCTGGCTGGCGTTGACGCGGGCGCGCTGAACCTCCGACGCCCGTATCGCGTCTAATCCAAAGCTGCCGATTCTTTTTTGACGCGTTTTCTTCACGCGAACCGGTGCCCACTTCGCTCGAAAACGCTTTGGTTATGGGGACGCATGCCCAATTTGCCCTGGTATGTCTACGTGATGCTGCTGGCGCCGCTCGCGGTGATCCTGTTTGGCGCGGTCTATAAATCGCTGCAGGTGCGTGCCGCCAGCGACTGGCCGTCGGCGCCGGGCGAGGTGGTGGTCTCGAACTCGCAGGTGCGCGACGTCAGGGTGCTCGACGCATCCCGTGAAGACGGTTTCCGCATCGAGAAGCGCAACTTTGCCAACATCGTCTACGAATATTCCGTCAGCGGCGAGAACCTCCGCAATAACCGCGTCAGCATCGGCGAGGACCGCGGCGACTTCGAGGTCGCGGAAACCATCGCGCGCTATCCGGTCGGCACCGAGGTGACCGTCTATTATAATTCGCTGCATCCGCGCACCGCCGTGCTGGAGCGGGATCTGCCGCTGGCGCGGCTATGGCGTTATATCGCGATCGGAACGGTAGCGACGATCGT
Source organism: uncultured Alphaproteobacteria bacterium (assembly GCA_963790595.1). Classification (GTDB taxonomy): domain Bacteria; phylum Pseudomonadota; class Alphaproteobacteria; order Rhizobiales; family Xanthobacteraceae; genus Bradyrhizobium. Next base: position 630,746 of record CAWBPE010000003.1, read on the forward strand.
GTTCGTGTTCGGCACGATCATCGGCCTCAATCAATTGACCGAGTTCATCGCTACACGGTTGGTGCACCCCAGGATGTCGCCGCCAGCCGTCGTGTTCGGTGTGTTCGGTTTCGTGCTGGCGCTGTTCGCGCTCGCGATGCAGAAACAGGCCGCACTGGCCTGGAAATGGCCGGTCGTGCCGGGCACCATCAACATGTCCGACATCGAACAATATCGCGCCGCGGCGACCTACCATCAGATGCGAGGCCCGGTGATGTATCAGCGGCGGGTGTCGTATCTCTACAGCTTCGACAATGTCGCCTATAGCTGCGTCCAGGCCAGCCTCGCCACCGGCATATATTCGACGTCGGGCTGGCTGGTGCGAAAATTCACGACCGCCTATCAGGAGGGCGCCAGCGTGAATGTGTATGTCAATCCGGCCAATCCTTCGGAGGCGACGCTCGATCCGCGCGCCGGGCTCTGGATATGCATGGTGCTGTGGCTGGCCGCATTGGCGTTTGCAGCCGGCGCCTATGGCATCGCGCATATGGGTTAGCCCGGTAGCAGCCCCTGCGCCCGCATCGTGATTTCGATCTCGCCGAAAATGCGCGTGAGCCGATCCGCCCATTCCATCTGTCCGGCGGGATCGGCGATCAAATCCTGGCGGATTTCGATGCCGGTGTTCATCAGCCCGCGCGCCTCGCCATGCACCGGGATGGTGTAGTCGGTCTCATCGCTGACCGCATAGGGCTCGTTGTCGCCGGCCACCAGATCGGCTTCTGCGCGCAGCATTTTCAAGAGCAACGGCGGCAGCCTGGTGTCGCGATGATAGAGCGTGCCGATATGCCACGGCCGCGCGATGCCGGCATAGACCGGCGTGAAACTATGCAGCGACACCAGCACGGTCGGAATCGAATGGCGCAGGCGCGCATCGATCACCTCGGCGATGCGGCGGTGATAGGGATCGAAGATCGCCTGCTGCCGCATCAGCGCGGCCTCGCGCGTGATCGCCTCGTTGCCGGGAATCACGGTCGCTTCGCTGATGCGCGGGATCGAACTCGGCACGTCAGGCGGCCGATTGCAGTCGATCACGAGCCGCGAGTAACGCTGCGCGATCAGATGCGCATTGAGATGTTTCGACAGCGCATCGGCGACGCCGGCAATGCCGATGTCCCAGGCGATGTGTCGCGTCAGCTCGCTGGCGGGCAGCCCGAGATCGCCGAGCGTGGCCGGGATCAGCCGGCCGTAATGGTCAGATGTGAGCAGAAACGGCGACACGCCCGCGCTATTATCTTCATGGACCGGCGGAACATCTTGTTCGCTCAGGAGTAAAGATGAGCCGCCGGCATTGTCTGAAGCCATTTCTTTACTCTTTGCCTATCGAAGCAGCATACGGACCCATAAATAAGCAGGGTTCGGTATAGATTAGGTTGCCAGAAATCACGATGATTGCCCCGACGATGCCCGTGCTGACGATCCATCACAAGACCGAATATCGCTATACCCACCCGGTGGCGTTCGGCGAACACCGTATCATGCTGCGCCCGCGCGACGGCCATGATCTGCGCGTGGTCTCGGGCCATCTCGACATCGTGCCGGAGCCGATGTCGCTGCGCTGGATTCACGACGTGTTCGGCAACAGCGTCGCGATCGCGACCTTCGACGCGCGCGCGCAGACCCTGTCGATCTCCTCGACCGCGGTGGTCGAGCACAATCCGGCCGAGGAATTCGCGCTGACCGCCGACGACCCCGCTTATTTCTATCCGTTTGCGTATGACCGGGAGGAATTTCCCGACCTCGCCCAGTACATCGCCCCGCAATATGGCGATCCCGGCGGCGAGCTGTCGGCCTGGGCGCTGAATTTTCTCGATGCCAATGGCCCGACGCCAACGTTCAACATCCTCTCCGGCATGACCCATGGCATCCGCGAACAGTTCAGCTATCGCAAGCGGCATGAGCACGGCACGCAACACCCGCTCGATACGCTGCAGACCAGATCCGGCACCTGCCGCGACTACGCGCTGTTCATGATCGAGGCGCTGCGCCGGCTCGGCATCGCCGCGCGTTTCGTGTCAGGCTATCTGTTCATTCCCGGCGACCGCGCCCACGGCTATGCCGGCGGCGGCTCGACCCATGCCTGGGTGCAGGTCTATCTGCCGAGCGCGGGCTGGATCGAATTCGATCCGACCAACGGCATCATCGGCACCCGCGATCTCGTACGCGTCGCCGTCGCGCGCGATCCGCGCCAGGCCATTCCCCTGCACGGCACGTATCTCGGTTCAGCCGATGCGTTTGTCGGCATGCATGTCAGCATCGATGTGGTCGCGACGCCTGAGGAAGTGAGGGTGTAATCATGGAGATCAAAGTGGGTTTCGAGATCACCTATGCGGCGGTGCAGCCGACGCCGATGGTGATCATGCTCAGCATTCATCCCTCACGCTTTTCCGACATCGTCGGCACCGAAAGCATCGTTGCCGATCCCAACGTTCCCATTGGATTCTACCGCGACGGTTTCGGCAATGTCTGCGGCCGGCTGGTGGCGCCTGCCGGTGGCGTGACGTTCCGCGGCAGCGCGCTGGTGCGCGATTCCGGATTGCCCGACGTGGTGATGCCGACGGCGCAGCAGGTGCCGATCGAGCAACTGCCCGATGAAGTGCTGATGTACCTGATGGCGAGCCGCTATTGCGAGACTGACAAGCTCACCGATATCGCCTGGTCGCTGTTCGGTCAGACGCCGCCAGGCTGGGAGCGGGTGCAGGCGATCTGCACCTTCGTGCACAACCACGTCACGTTTGGGTATCAGCATGCGCATCACATGAAATCCGCGCAGGATGTCTACGAGCAGGGCACCGGTGTGTGTCGTGATTTCGCGCATCTGGCGCTGACCTTCTGCCGCTGCATGGGCATCCCGGCGCGTTATTGCACGGGTTACATGGGCGATATCGGCATTCCCCCGGATCCGGCGCCGATGGATTTTTCCGGCTGGTTTCAGGCCTATCTCTCAGGCCAGTGGTACACGTTCGATGCGCGCCACAATCATCCGCGCATCGGCCGCATCCTGATGGGCACCGGCCGCGACGCGGCAGATGTGGCGCTGACCACGAGCTTTGGGCGGATGGATCTGGTGAAGTTTCATGTCATCAGCGACGAGGTGGTGGCGGCTTGATCTGACGGCTATAAAAGCCCCCATGACCTCCGATCGCCTCTTCGTCTACGGCACCCTGATGCGCGGCTTCGACCATCCGATGGCGAAGCTGTTGTCGCGCAGCGCCGATTTCATCGGCGAGGCCCATTGCCGCGGCCGGCTCTACCGCGTGAAGCATTATCCCGGGCTGGTGCTGTCGGATGATCCCCAAGAAGACCCCCAAGAAAACCCCCAAGACGTCGTGTTCGGCGAAGTCTATCGCCTCCGCCAGCCGATTGAACTGCTGCGCGAATTCGACATGTACGAAGCCTGCGGCGAGGGCTTTCCCGAGCCGACCGAATATTTGCGGCGGATGTTGTCCGTGACGCTGGACGACGGCGCGGTCAGCGAGGCCTGGACCTATGTCTACAATTGGCCGGTCGCGCATTTGCCGCGGATAGTTTCGGGGCGGTTTCTGGAGGGGTAGGGCGGGCTTCTCGCTATGTCACCGTCATGCCCGGGCTTGACCCGGGCATCCACGTCTTTCTTCGCCGCTAAAGACGTGGATGGCCGGGACAAGCCCGGCCATGACGAGGAGTGTGAAAGGCGCTGCAGCTCCCCCCCTGTGAATAGCCGGGAGAAGCCCAATAATCCTCGTATTTTAACGCCCCGGCCCTATATCCCTACTCGGTTGGCTTCGCCTGCGAATCGTCCAACAATCGCCCCCAACTCATCGCAAAAGCACCCATGCGCTTTACGCCTCAATTTCTCGAAGAACTGCGGGCCCGGCTTCCGGTTTCGGAGGTCGTGGGGCGGCGCGTCAAATTGAAACGCGCGGGGCGGGAGTGGAAGGGGCTGTCGCCATTTCAACAAGAGAAGTCGCCGTCGTTCACGGTCAACGACCAGAAGGGTTTTTACCACGACTTCTCTTCCGGCAAGCATGGCGACATCATCTCGTTCCTGATGGAGACCGAGGGCGTCGGTTTTACTGAAGCCGTGGAACGTCTCGCGTCGATGGCCGGGGTGCCGCTGCCGGCGGTGACACCAGATGCGGCGCGGCACGAGCAACGCCGCAAGACGCTGTATGACGTGATGGAGCTATCAGCGAAATTCTTCGCCGACACGTTGGCGTCGCGGGGCGGCGCCAAGGCGCGCGGCTATCTGGCCGATCGCGCGATCTCGCCGGCCACGCAATTGCAGTTTCGTATTGGCTATGCGCCCGGCGAACGCTTTGCGCTCAAGGAGCATCTGGGCGCACAGGGCATTCCGGTCGACGACATGGTCGAGGCGGGATTGTTGATCGCGGGCGACGACATTCCGGTGCCTTACGATCGCTTTCGTGATCGCGTGATGTTTCCGATCGCCGACCTGCGCGGAAGAGTCATCGCGTTCGGCGGCCGCGCCTTGGAAAAGGACGTCGCGGCCAAATACCTGAATTCGCCGGAAACGCCGCTGTTTCACAAGGGCGACAATCTCTACAACCTCGCGCCCGCGCGGCTGGCGACCCATAACGGCGCGGCGCTGGTCGTGGTCGAAGGCTATGTCGACGTCATCGCGATGGTCGGCGCCGGCTTTGCGGCCAGCGTCGCGCCGCTCGGCACGGCCTTAACCGAAAACCAGCTCATGTTGCTGTGGAAGATGGCGGACGAGCCGATACTCTGTTTTGACGGCGACAAGGCCGGCCAGAAAGCCGCGTGGCGCGCGGCCGATCTGGCGCTGCCGCTGCTGCAGCCCGGCAAAAGTCTGCGCTTCGCACTGCTGCCCGAAGGGCAGGACCCCGACGATCTCGCGCGCTCCGGCGGCCGCGCCGCGATCGAGGAAGTGATCGGCGCAGCGCGCGGCCTGGCCGATGTGATCTGGTCGCGCGAAATCGAAGGCAGTTCCTACGCGACGCCGGAGCGGCGCGCGGCGCTGGAAAAACGCATTGGTGAATTATCCAACGGTATCCGCGACGAAGTCGTCCGGCGCTATTATCGCCAGGATCTGGCCGAGCGGCTGCAGCGCACGTTTGCGCCGGAAGGCGGTCGCGGCGGCTTTTCGCGCGGCAATTTTCGCGGCCAAGGGGGCAATCAAGGCGGCAATTCGGGCCGCGAATCAGGCCGCGCTTTTGCCCCCCGGGCCTCGTTCACCCCGGGCGCGGCGGGCCGAATCGAGCCCAAATTCGGCCGCTCGCAAGCCTCGCCCGGCAGCCAGACCATCAACCGCGGCCCCTATCAGGCGGCCAGTTCGCAGCTCGCCAACAGCCCCATTATGCGCGGCCAGCGCTCTGCGATGTCGCGCCGGGAGGCGCTGATTCTGCAGTCCCTGATCAATCACCCCTGGCTGCTGCACGACCATCTGGAGGAAGTAGCAGCCCTGGAATTGGCGCATCCGGAAGCCCATAAACTGCGCGCCGGCATCATCGCGGCGTTCGCGCATGACCATCACCACAACCCCGATCCCGAACAACAGAGCGAGAAGATGCGCGCCGATCTGGAGGCAGGCGGATTTTCGCAGTCACTTCAAAGGGTTGAGGGCGCGATCACGACCTCGGCGGTGTGGGCCACGAAAGTGGGCGCGGCCCGCGAGGACGTTCTTTCTACCTGGCACCAGCTCGTCTCCTTGCATCGCCAATGGCACTCCTTACTTAGGGAATTGAAGGATGCCGAGGTCGCCCTGGGCGACGAGCCGAGCGAGGCAAACATGGCATGGCTTCGAGACGTCAAGGCGCGGCTGGAAGAAGTAGACGGCACCGAGGCCCTGATCGAGGGTTTTGGGGAATCATCAGGCCGGTTCCAGCGCAGCGTCTGATTAAAAAATGATGCGGATGGCAGCCGCCGGAACCGCGAAAAAACTCGCCAAATCCATGGTTTGGCTGCAAAAACAGGGTTAAGCGAAGCTTAATAGCTTTGGAGCATTTTCCGGCTAAGTGGTGGCCGGTTAGCCGTTAGAAAATGCGTCAGATATAATCTGGCGCGCATTCTGATCGCGAAACCGGAAGGCCACTTTCGCGGAATGCGCGACAGGCTAAGAGTTCGAAACCGACCAAAGACGAGATTCGGGGGTGGCGAGGGTTTGCGCCGCCCTTTCCGCGTCGTAAGGCATTTAGGTATTCAAGGCGGGCGCGGCGACGTACCCTGCATGAGCGCGTTTCAGGAGCAATGAATGGCCACCAAGGCAAAGACGCTGCAGGTTAAAGATAAAGAAAAAGACGACAAGGCTGCAGACGCCCCTGAGAAGGATTCGCCGGACGCGCCGTCGCCGTTGCTCGATTTGTCCGATGCCGCCGTCAAGAAGATGATCAAGCAGGCCAAGAAGCGCGGCTTCGTGACCTTCGATCAGCTCAACGAAGTCCTGCCGTCCGACACCACCTCGCCCGAGCAGATCGAAGACATCATGTCGATGCTCTCCGACATGGGCATCAACGTGTCCGAGGCCGAAGACGCCGACAGCGAGGAAGAGAACAAGGAAGAGGCCGAGGACGAGACCGACAACGAGTTGGTCGAGGTCACGCAGAAGGCCGTCACCGAAGTCAAGAAATCCGAACCCGGCGAGCGCACCGACGATCCCGTTCGCATGTATCTGCGCGAGATGGGCACAGTCGAATTGCTCTCGCGCGAGGGCGAAATCGCGATCGCCAAGCGCATCGAGGCCGGCCGCGAGGCGATGATCGCAGGGCTCTGCGAAAGCCCGCTGACCTTCCAGGCCATCATCATCTGGCGCGACGAACTCAACGAAGGGAAGATATTCCTTCGCGACATCATCGATCTCGAAGCCACGTATGCCGGCCCCGACGCCAAGAACAACATGAACCCCGCGCTGCTCGCGGCCCCCCTGGGTCCCGATGGCCAGCCGCTGCCCAATGCCAACGGTGCCGCCAACGGCGCCAATGGTAACGGTCACGGCAGCGCGATGCCCGCTGCCGCCGCCGCGCCCGCGCATATTGCGCCGCCGGCCGCCCCGCCGGCACCGACCCCGTTCCGCGCCGCCCCTGCTGCCGCGCCGGACGGTGAAGAAAAGACCGGATCCGCCGACGGCGAGATGGATGACGACGACGAGTTCGAAAACCAGATGTCGCTCGCGGCCATCGAGGCCGAGCTGAAGCCGAAGGTGGTCGAGACCTTCGACAAGATCGCCGACAACTACAAGAAGCTGCGCCGCCTGCAGGAGCAGGACATCGCTAACCAGCTCCAGAACGAGACGCTGTCGCCGGCGCAGGAGCGCAAATACAAGAAGCTGAAGGACGAAATCATCGTCGAGGTGAAGTCGCTGCGGCTCAACCAGGCCCGTATCGATTCGCTGGTCGAGCAGCTCTACGACATCAACAAGAAGCTGGTGTCGTTCGAGGGCCGTCTGCTGCGTCTGGGCGACAGCCACGGCGTCGCGCGCGAGGACTTCCTGCGCAACTATCAGGGCTCGGAGCTCGATCCGCGCTGGCTCAACCGTGTCTCGAAACTCTCCGCCAAGGGCTGGAAGAATTTCGTGCATCACGAAAAGGACCGCATCAAGGAACTGCGCCACGAGATCCAGTCGCTGGCGGCGCTGACCGGGCTCGAGATCGGCGAATTCCGCAAGATCGTGCACGGCGTGCAGAAGGGCGAGCGCGAGGCGCGCCAGGCCAAGAAGGAAATGGTCGAGGCCAATCTGCGGCTGGTGATCTCGATCGCCAAGAAATACACCAACCGCGGCCTGCAATTCCTCGATCTGATCCAGGAAGGCAATATCGGCCTGATGAAGGCGGTCGACAAATTCGAATACCGCCGCGGCTACAAGTTCTCGACCTATGCGACCTGGTGGATCCGGCAGGCGATCACGCGCTCGATCGCCGACCAGGCCCGCACCATCCGCATTCCCGTGCACATGATCGAGACCATCAACAAGATCGTGCGCACCTCGCGCCAGATGCTCAACGAAATCGGCCGCGAACCGACCCCGGAAGAACTCGCCGAAAAGCTCGGCATGCCGCTGGAAAAAGTGCGCAAGGTTCTCAAGATCGCGAAAGAGCCGCTGTCGCTCGAAACGCCGGTCGGCGACGAGGAAGACTCGCATCTCGGCGATTTCATCGAGGACAAGAACGCGATCCTGCCCATCGACGCCGCGATCCAGTCGCAACCTGCGCGAAACCACCACCCGCGTGCTGGCCTCGCTCACGCCCGCGCGAAGAACGCGTGCTCCGCATGCGCTTCGGCATCGGCATGAACACCGACCACACGCTGGAAGAAGTCGGCCAGCAGTTCTCGGTGACCAGAGAGCGTATCCGTCAGATCGAGGCGAAGGCGCTGCGGAAGCTGAAGCATCCGAGCAGGTCGCGGAAGCTGCGGAGCTTCCTGGATAACTGAGGCTCTCCTCATCCTGAGGAGCCGCGCAAGCGCGGCGTCTCGAAGGATGAGTGCCAGATGCTTCGAGACGCGCGTTCCGCGCTCCTCAGCATGAGGCAGTAGAAAGAAGATCGTCATGCCCGGGCTTGACCCGGGCATCCATCGAAACAAAGCGGCGGGCGAAAGCCCGCCGTTATTTGTTTGGACGAGCGATTCCTCTAGAAATTGTTCACTTTATGTTCTTATGGTATTTCACAGGAGGATATGTGTGCGCGGACGTCACGACGGTATGATGGAGAACGGAGATGTCGTCCTTGAACGTCGGCGGAAGGCTGGTCTATCGTTGAGCGAGGCTGAAAAGCTGTTGAAGCTTTCGGTGGAAACTATTGCTGAATACGAGGCGGCGCTCGTCTTCCGGCCCCAAGAGAAATACAAATTCTTAGGGGTTTGGCTTTGGTCAGATGCCGAAAGTATTTGAGAAGGTAATCAACGATATCCCCTCCGCCTTTCGTCATCCTCCTCTGCGCCTTAACCCTCGCCACCCCCTCCTTCGCCGCCCGCTGCGGCGGCGACTTCAACACCTTCGTCGCGGCGATGTCGCAGGAGGCCGCGGCGGCCGGCGTCTCGCAAGGCGTGATCGTCGCAGGCGCTCGGCGGCGTCAGCAGGACATGGCGGTGCTGACTTTCGACCGCCGCCAGCGCTGCACCTTCAACAAGATCGTTCGAGCAATATGTCTCGACCCGCGTCGGCGCCGGCCGCATCAATGGCGGGCGGGCGATGCTGCAGCGCCACGCGGCGCTGCTGTCGAGCATCGAGGCCAAGTTCGGCGTGCCGCGGCAGATCCTGGTCGCGATCTGGGGGCTGGAGACCGATTTCGGCAAGGGCGACATGGGCAAGCTGCCGGTGATCCGCATGCTCGCGACCATGGCGCATGATTGCCGCCGCACCGAACTGTTTCAGGGCGAATTGCTGGCGGCGCTGAAGATCCTGCAGCGCGGCGATCTGCCGTTGCGCGAGATGATCGGCGCCTATGCCGGCGAGATCGGCCAGACGCAATTCCTGCCGTCGTCCTACATCAAATACGGCGTCGATTTCGACGGCGACGGCCGCGTCGATCTGCGCCACAGCGTCCCCGACGTGCTCGCCTCCACCGCCAATCTCCTGCACACCAACGGCTTCAAGATGGGCGCGCCCTACGGCGAGGGCACGGCGAATTTCGAGGCGATGCGCGAGTGGAATCACGCCGTGATCTACCGCAAGACCATCGCCTATTTCGCCGATCAGTTGGTGGGGCGGTGACGCGTATCTTCGCCGTCATTCCGGGGCTGCGCGCTGGCGCGAAGCCCAGCGAGTGGCGGAGCACTCCGATGGTTCGCATGCTCGCATCGCTCGCCGCGAGATGGCCGCGTACGCGAGACAAGCCGCCTCACTTTCCCCGCTTCGCCATCTTCTCGATCCGCCGCGCCAGCACGGTCCAGTAGGTCGCGGGGCGGAAGCGTTGCAGCAGGTCCATGAAGCGGGCGTCGTTGCCGATCAGGATGCGCGGCTGGTTCTTCTCGATGCCGTTGATGATGCGCAGCGCGGCGGCCTTCGGCGTGGTCCTGCGCCACCGCGTCGAAACGCTCGATCGACTGCGCGCGGCGCGCGTTGTCGGTGATGCCGGCGCCGGTGCGGGAGTTGCGCGCGATGTTGGTGGCGACGCCGCCGGGATGCACCACCGACAGCCGGACCGGGCTGTTCGCCATCTGCAACTCGTGCCGCAGGCTTTCCGAAAAGCCGCGCACCGCGAATTTCGCCGCGGCATAGGCGGTCTGGCCCGGCGGCGCGATGATGCCGAAGATGCTGGAGAGGTTGACGATGTGGGCCTCGCGCTGGCTGCGCAAGATGCGGCAGGAAGGCGCGGGTGCCGTGCACCACGCCCCAGAAATTGATGTTCATCAGCCAGTCCATCTGCGCCTGGTCGATCTCGTCGAACTGGCCCATCAGCGCGACGCCGGCATTGTTGATGACGATGTTGAGCGCCGGGATGGGCCGCGATCGCGGCTTGCGCGAAAGCCTGCGATCTGCTCGCGGCTCGCCGACATCGACGCGGTGCAGCGTGACTTTTCGCGTGCTGGTGCGCCTTGGCGATCTCGGCGGCGACCGCCTGCAGGCCGGCTTCGTCGCGATCGGCCAGCGCCAGATCGCAGCCGCGCGCGGCGAGTTCGAGCGCCAGCGCCCGGCCGATGCCACTGGCGGCGCCGGTGACGGCGGCGGCGGCTCCACGGATCGCGGTCATCTGGATGTCAGCTCCATTCGGGGCGGGATGGGAAAGCATCTTACAGGCAGGTCGCGGCGCGACCGAGAGTTATCGCGCACTAGGCGCGGCCGGAATCAAAAGGCGGGCCCGAGGCCCGCCGTTTCGATTCAAATCGTATCATGCCTGAGCGTAGGTGCCCGGGCGGAGCGAGGCTCCACCCGGGCTTGAAGATTACTTCTTACTTCTTGCCTTCTTGGCCTTCTTCGCCTTTTTCGCCTTCTTCGCTTTCTTAGCCATAGCATCCTCTTTGGGTTAATGGATGGAAACGCGACACGAGGCATGCTCGGCGGAGGGCCAGCCTCGCAACATCCTCGAATACCAATCCCAACAGATTCGCGGCGCGCTGCCCCGCGCTGTCACGCCGCTGTCATCGCGTTATCCACAGCTGTTATGCGTTTTGGCGCGATTTTCGGCGATGCGACGCGCTCGCGTCGCGCGATCGCGATCGCGCGATCGCGCGATCGCAGGGTTAACGATGCGCCAACATGGCTGCGCAGCTGCGCCGATCCGGCACAGGCGCTGCGCGCAGCGTCTTCATCAATTCAAAACCACAGCGCGGATTGCGCGGTCCGCGGTGAGATTCCGTTAAGCGGCGCGGCTGCATGTTGTCCGCAAGACAACGGGGATCGTCGTGATGGGCTGGGCCGGTTCGGACAACGAGGGGACAGGGCGATGCGCGTCCTGGGTTCGCGATGCTGAGCGTTCCGACGCTGTGGACGGTGTTCGTCATCAATTTTCTCGCGCTGGGCCTGATCTGGGCCTACGTCGTGCGCAGCTATCCCGCATTCGAGGCCGCGCGGTTCTGGACCGGCTCGGCGTTCGTCGGCGGCCGTCGGCGCCGCGCTGGCGATGCTGCGCTTCGTCGTCGGATTCGCTGCTGCCGCTGATGGTCGGCGGCACCGTGCTGATTTTCGCCGCCTGCCTCGCCGCGATGGGCATCAAGCGGTTTTACGACCAGCCGGTGTCGTGGCGCAGCACCGCTGCTGATCACCGGGTTGAGCTTCGCCGGCATGATGTTCTTCATCGTCGGCTACGACAGCATGCCGATGCGGATCCTGATCTATTCGCTGGGCCAGTCGCTGCCGCTGGCGCTGACGCTGAAGCTGCTGCTGTCGCGGCAGGACGGCCGCGACAATCCCGGCGCCCGGCTCGCCGGCATCGTCACCATCGCTGATCATCGCCATCTATGCCGTCCGCGCCGTCGGCGACCTGCTGCATCCGGCGGCGACTTCTCGATCGTCCAGTTCCAACCCGCTGCAGTCGGTGCTGATGCTGGTGCTGATGTTCCTGTCGATGGTCGTGGAATTTCGGCTTCCTGCTGATGGCGATGGACCGGCTGCGCAACGAGGTCGCCGATCTGGCGCTGCTCGACGACCTCACCGGCGTCGGCAACCGCCGGCATCTGCTGCAGCGGCTGACCGAGGAATGCGCCCGATCGGAGCGCAGCGGCGAGCCGTTCGCGCTGCTGGTGATCGATCTCGACGGCTTCAAGGCCATCAACGACACCCACGGCCATGCCGCCGGCGACGCCTGCCTGCAGCATTTCACCCTGATGGCGCAGACGCGGCTGCGGCCCGGCGACATGCTGGCGCGCACCGGCGGCGACGAGTTCTGCATCGTGCTGCCGGCCTCGACGCTGCGCGAGGGCGCGATGATCGCCCGCCGGGTCCTGGAAGTCTGCCGCGAGGACGCCGCAGCGCTGCGTCGGCGCCGATATCCCGATCGCGGTCTCGATCGGCGTCGCGCAATGGACCCGGGAGATCGGCGCGTTTCCCGGACCGGCTGATCGCCGCCGCCGACCACGCGCTCTATGCCGCCAAGAAGGACGGCCAGAACCGCCATGCGGTCTACGATCCGCGCGCCGCCGCTGGCGCCCGGATCGATGACCAGCCGATGCCGGAGCGGCCCCTGCGCAAGCAGCGCGTGAGCGTGCTAGTCTGCAGCGAGGCTCACTGGACTGCGACCATGAACTTCCGCCTGCTGGCGATGGCGCTCGTGCGTCGTCGCGCTGCTTGCCTCCGGCCTCGGCGCAAACGCCCGATCTCGCGGCCATCGCGCGCGCGTCGGGCACGCCCGACATTCCCGGCCTGAAGATGGTCTGGCTGGCGCCATGGGGCGACGTCGCCAAGGCCCATCCCTGGCGCAACATCATCGTGCACCAGACCGAGGGGCCGGCCGGCTCGGCGCGCGGCGGCGCGCAGGAGCAGGCGAAAAATCCGACCCGGCGCGGCGTCACCGTCTGGGTCGAAACCGACGGCACGGTGTATTGGGCGGTGCCGGAAAATCTGGTCCCGACCCATACCGACGGCGCCGACCGCAACGACAACAAATACATCGACAACGGCCCGACCTTTCATCAGGTCAACACGGACACTTCGATCGGGGTGGAATTCGCCGGCAATTATCCCGACGTGACCCGCGGCGCCACCGAGGCGCAGATCGCGGCGTGGCGGATCTTGGTGAAGGTGCTGCGCGCGCGCTACGGCATTCCGCTCGATCAGGTCTATGCGCACAACTGGATCGACTTCAAGGATGCGCGCTATTGCGAAGGCTGCGCGCTGGCGACGCTGGCGCGGCAGTGGGGCGAGTAGACGGCGATTCAAATCGGCTGCGCCATCCAGCGGAAGAAGCGGCTGATCAGGCCGGGCGCCGGTGCGCTGCGCCTGCTCCGGGGCCTCGTCATCCGCGGCGATGCAGCGCTTGTAGAGATAGTCCAGAAACCGCATGTCGTTCGGCTCGGTGACGGTAAAGTTCTCGTCGCCGACGAACACCGTGTAGTCGTAGAAGAACGGCCCCATGAACGGAGGGCACCGCGGCCTGGGTGGCGCGGTCCTTTGAGATCACGAATTGCGAGGGCTCCAGCCCGTGCGCGACCATGGCCTGCTCGAGCTCCGGCAGCTTGCGCATGAACTCCGGCGAAAACCCGCCGACGGTCGATTGCAATGTGATGGCCATCGGATGCTCCAGACGGTAACCGTATCTGTTTGGTCGGGCGGCGGGCCGGCAGGTTCAAGCTGCGTCCGGATGCGCGGAATGTCGACGCACCCAACAAAAAAGCCGGCGTTGCCGCCGGCTTTCGTTCGTCTCATCTCAAAGCCGCGTGACTTAGTGCGCGGCGTGGAGCGTGGCTGCTTCCTGCCGGGCGATGGTGCCCTTGACCGCCGACTGCACCTTCTCGAAGGCGCGGACCTCGATCTGCCGCACGCGTTCGCGCGACACGCCGAATTCGGCGGCGAGGTCTTCCAGCGTCATCGGCTCTTCCGCCAGACGCCGCGCCTCGAAGATGCGGCGTTCCCGCGGGTTGAGCACGCCGATGGCGCCGTTCAGCGCCTCGCGGCGATGATCGAACTCCTCGTGCTCGGCCATGATGGCTTCCTGGTTGGGCGAGTTATCGACCAGCCAGTCCTGCCATTCGCCGGCCTCGCCGTCGTCGCGGATCGGCGCGTTGAGCGACGCATCGCCGCCGAGACGGCGGTTCATGTCGACCACGTCCTGATCCGTGACGCCGAGGCGCTTGGCAATCAGCTTCACCTGGTCGGGGCGAAGATCGCCCTCGTCCAGCGCGGAGATCTTGCTCTTCGCCTTGCGCAGGTTGAAGAACAGCTTCTTCTGGTTCGCGGTGGTGCCCATCTTCACGAGCGACCACGAACGCAGGATGTACTCTTGAATCGACGCCTTGATCCACCACATGGCGTAGGTAGCGAGACGGAAGCCCTTTTCGGGCTCGAACCGCTTCACCGCCTGCATCAGGCCGACATTGCCTTCCGAGACGACCTCGGAGATCGGCAATCCGTAGCCGCGATAGCCCATGGCGATCTTGGCCACGAGCCGCAGATGGCTGGTGACAAGGTGATGTGCCGCGTCGCGATCGTCATGTTCGCGCCAGCGCTTGGCGAGCATGTATTCCTGCTGGGGTTCCAGCATCGGGAATTTGCGGATCTCGGCGAGGTAACGGGAAAGGCCGGATTCTCCGTTGAGAATCGGCAGGGTAGCTGTACGGGCCATTTTTGCGCCCTCCAGTGGTTCAGGCCCCCGATAGCGGCGGGCCAGGCAGACGACGCTTTGTTAAAGCCAGTCGCGCTGCGATGTTCCGCGTTGGATATTCAACGCAGGTGCAACATACACCAAATCGAGGGGCATTTGGAAGGATAGCGGCCGTCACGTCCCCGTGTGGCTGCTATAACCTGTTGGCATAACAACACTTTCTTAAGCACCCTGCGTCATTGCGTCGCTCGCAGGGTTTTCTGCAGGAGAAGCAAATCCTCCGGCAGGCCGCGCTCCCAATGCAAAATTTCTCCGGTTTTGGGGTGCTCCAGCACCAGGAGGTATGCGTGTAACGCTTGGCGTCCGAGGGCGTCCAGGGCGGCCTGGCTTTCCGGGCCGAGGTGGCTGGCCTTGGTCTTGAAGTGCGGGCCATAGACGCCGTCGCCCATCAGGGGGTGGCCGATATGGGCCAGATGCACCCGGATCTGATGGGTGCGGCCGGTCTCCAGCTGGCAGGCCAACAGCGCCGCGACCGGCTTGCCGTCGCGGCCGTTGAAGGCCTCCTGAATTTCCCAATGGGTGATGGCCTCGCGGCCGCCTTCGCGCACCGCCATTTTTTCCCGCGCATGCGGATGCCGGTCGATCGGCGCATCGACGGTGCCGCGCTGGCGGTCGGGCACGTCCCAGGCGAACGCCATGTAGCCGCGCCGCATCTCGCCGGTGCGGCCATGATCGGCGAATTGCGCGGTCAGCGATTGATGCGCCCGGTCGTTCTTCGCGACCACCATCAGCCCGGTGGTGTCCTTGTCGAGCCGGTGCACGATGCCCGGCCGCTTGACGCCGCCGATGCCGGAAAGGCTTGCGCCGCAATGGGCGATCAGCGCGTTGACCAGCGTGCCGGTCTCATGGCCCGCGGCGGGATGCACCACGAGGCCCTTCGGCTTGTCGATGACGATGATGTCGTCGTCCTCATAGACGATATCGAGCGCGATATCCTCGCCCTTGGGCTCGGCGGCGACCGCTTCCGGCACGTCGATTGTGATCGTATCGCCAGACGTGACATGATAAGCGGGGTCGCGAACGGGAAGGCCTTTGACGGCGACTTGCCCGGCCAGGATCAGCGCTTTCAGCCGCGATCGCGACAGTTCCGCAAGGCGCACCGCGAGCACGCGGTCGAGCCGGGCCGATCCCTCGTCGCCGGCGACGGTGACGGCAAGAGTCTGAGTGCCAAGCGTCTGGCGCCAAGGGTTTGACCGCTGGGTGAATCCTGTTCCAAAGAAGAGCCTTGTTTTAACCTAAGAGCTTGCCAAGAGTTTGAGATGACCGAGACCGTTGCGCCCGAACAGACCCCCGAGCAGGCCGCGTTGTTCGCGCGGGTGCGGCGGATGATGCTGATTGCGGGCCTGACCACGGCGCTGGCGGTCGCGGCCGTCCTGATCGCCATCGGCTATCGTCTTTTCCGCACCGAGGGAAGCGTTGTCACCACCGATACCACGTCGATCCTGCCGAAGGGCGCCCGTATCGTCTCCACCGGCGTCGCCGGCGACCGGCTGGTGGTGACGCTGGATATAGGCGGCGTGACCGAAATCCGCACCTTCGACGCCCATACGCTCAAGCCCACGGGAAAGCTGAAATTCGCCAGCGAACCCTGAGGATTCGTGCCGTTTCGATCGCGTTTTCGCTTCTGCTATCCCTTTCCGTCCCTCCGCCATCTCTTGCAGCCAGCCGATTTCAAGGCTATTCCCTCAAGCCGTACGCTCCCTTCGTCTAGCGGTTAGGACGCGGCCCTCTCAAGGCTGAAACAGGGGTTCAATTCCCCTAGGGAGCGCCAGTGATTTCAGGCACTTAGCGAATTTGATAGATTAGCTTTGCGTCGGTGCGCCGGGTAAGCACGGCGGATGTCGATCGGGAGGCATGCCACCATGCGAAAGTGACGACAGTAACATCTGCTTCGGAAGCTGACGGCATTTACTCCGCATGCTAACGAACGGCATGCGCCGGATCCTTTTTGCACTCCTCATTGCCATCACAACATTTGTGTGGCTCGCGCCTGCTTCGGCTGCGGACTATCCCACGCGGCCGGTCAACTTGATTGTCGCGTTTACGCCGGGCGGCCCGAGTGATGTACTCGCGCGCATCATCGGCAAGAAGCTCAGCGAACTGCTCGGCCAGCCATTCGTAATCGAGAATAGGCCGGGCGCTGGCGGCAATATCGCGGCCCAAGCCGTCGCCCGCGCCACGCCCGACGGCTACACGCTGCTGATGGGCAACAACTCCATTCTTGCCACCAATGCGAGCCTCTACAAAAAGATTGGATACGATGCCGAGAAGGATTTCGCGCCAATCAGCCTGATCGGCTCGCAAGCCAATATCCTGGTGGTCAATCCCACGCTGCCCGTCAACACGATGGCTGAATTGATCGCGCTCGCGAAAGCAAAGCCCGGCCAACTCGACTTCGCGTCCTCGGGTTACGGCGCCGCCGCACATCTCTCCGGCGAATTGTTCAAGGCGCAAGCGCATGTCGACATCGTGCATGTCGCCTACAAAGGCGCGGCGCCCGCGCTGCAGGATGTAATTGCCGGTCATGTGCAGATGATGTTTGCGACCGCGGCGTCCGTAGTCGGATATATCAAAGACGGGCTGGTGCGTCCGCTAGCCGTGACGACGCCAAAGCGCACCGCGATATTGCCCGATATCCCGACTGTTGCCGAACTCGGCATTCCGGGTTTCGACGCAACCACGTGGCACGGCCTGGTCGCGCCGGCTGGTACCCCGAGAGACATCATCGAGGCACTCAATCGCGCGACCGTCGCGGCGCTGAACGATGCTGCAACGCGCAAGGCTCTAAGCGATCTCGGGGTCGACGTGCAGAGTTCGTCGCCCGCCGAATTTTCCGACTATATCAAGGCCGAGATTCCGAAATGGCGTGCGGTCGTGCAGGCGGCCGGAGGAGAGCTCAACTAATGTCGAAAACAGACACCGGCGCGCTGGCGCACAAGGTTCGCCGCCTCGCGCATCTCGACATTCCGGGCGCCGGACAGGTCACGGTCGCGGGCCGTCACGCTTACATCGGACACATCCCCAACAAGGAACACCTCGGCACGACCATTGTCGACATCGCGGACCCCTACAATCCGCGCGTGGTTGCGACCATCACGCTCGACGATCCGTCCTCGCACAGTCACAAGGTTCGCGTTGTCGGCGACGTGATGATCGTCAACCACGAGCGCAACATGACCAAGATCGGCCGTCGCGCCGAGCAGGTGCCTGCCGCCCGGGCCGCGCTGGTCGCAGCGCTCGGACGTGAGCCGAGCGCGCGCGAAATGGCGGCAAAACTCGCCATCAGCGAAGCGGACTATCGCGAGGTCGAGGCCACGCGCGCGAAGCCCTACGAGAACGGCGGCTTCAAGGTCTACGACGTATCGGACCCGACGAAGCCGAAGCTGATCGCCTACCATAAGACCGGCGGCATCGGTGTGCATCGCTTCGCGATGGATGCGCGCTATGCCTACATCTCGACCGAGATGGATGGCTACATCGGCAACATTCTGGTGACCTACGACATCGCCGATGCGCGGCGTCCGCAAGAAGTCTCGCGCTGGTGGATGCCGGGGCAGCACATCGCGGGCGGTGAAACGCCGACCTGGTCGGGCAAGCGGCACCGGCTGCACCACGCGCTACGCTTTGGCGACGAGTTCTGGGCGAGCTGCTGGCACGGCGGCTTCCGTGTGGTCGACTGCGCCGACATCGCAAAGCCGCGCACGCTTGGCGCCTACAATTATCATCCGCCGTTTCCCGAGCCGACACATACCGTGATGCCGGTGCCGGAGCGCATCGGTGGTAAACGCATCGCGATCACGATCGACGAAGAGGATCAGGCGCAAAGCGCGAGCGAAGAAAATGCACGGCGCGGGCGGTTGCATGCGGGGATCGCGACCTTTGACGTGAGTGACTTGTCGGCAATCAAGCCGATTGGCCTGTTCGAGGTGAGCGAATTAAACTCGCCGTTCAGCCGTGTCGAGGGGGCCCGCTTCGGCGCGCATCAGTATCACGAGGCCATGACCGGCACGCTGGTCTACGCCGTATGGTTCTCGGCGGGCCTGCGCATCATCGATGTTGCCGATCCGGCCGCGCCGCGCGAGGTCGGATTTTTCATTCCGGATCCCGCGGCCGGACGCAGCGCGCCGCAAAGTAACGACGTCATGCTGGATGAGCGCGGTTTGCTCTATATGGTCGACCGGCTCGTTGGCTTCGACATTCTGGAATCCAGCGTCTGATCGACGCGCGTCGTCGGGGTGCGCGCAGCGAGTGGGTTACGCGTCCGAAGATTTTCGGGATCACGAGGTGGGGATATTTCCTGACTGCTGTCTTCCGCGAGCATGATTCAGGTTGCGGTTGGCCGGCGTCGCACCGGAACGCCAGCGGCCTCGGCCTTACTCACCATGTCGGCTGTTCCAACCCCGCCGGGGAATGCCAACACCAGATCAGGGCGACTATCCGCCAGCATAAAAGCGTTGCGCGTCTGCCCAGCTTTCTCGCCTTGCGTCCAGAGCGCGGGGTAGGTCACTAGCGGAACACCGTTGATGTCTGCCCATTTTGCTGCCAGCCGATCGGCGCCAGGTGCGCCACCTTGTATGACGACGGTCGGCTTTAGCTTCGGTCAGCAGCTGCTGGACCAGCTCCATTCCTCGAAGTCACGACCGCCACAGACAAGCACTCTCATTTCCCCTCCTGCGAACTTAATTGCTGATTATCGCTATGAATCGGCTTCGCCGGTCCTCGCAAAGCACCGTCGATGAACTGCCGCGCAAGGCAATGGGCAAAGTGCAGAAGAACATCCTGCGCGATACCCATGTGAACCTCTACGAGACGAAGTGAAGAAAGCGCCTACAAAAAACTCATCACGAAGCGGCTGCCGACGATAACGAGATAGCAGCCGAACGCCATTTCGAGCGTGCGCTTCGACATCGCATGCGCGGCCCTGACGCCGAGCGGCGCCACCAGAAGGCTCGTCGGCATCACCAAAGCGGTTCCGATAATGGAGACGTAGCCGATCGCGAACGGCCATTGCAGTGCGGCGACATCGGGATAATGCGCCGCCGCCGGCCACCCGGCATAGACATAACCGATCGCGCCGAGAATCGAAATCAGCGCCGCGAGCGCCGCCGAGGTAGCGACCGCTTGATAAATCGGCCGGCCGTAAAAGGTCATCAGCAGATTCGCGAAAAGCCCGCCGCCAACTCCCATCAGCGTCGAGAGCAATCCGACAAAAAAGCCGTATGCTTTCATGAGCGGTCCTTTCGGCAGGTCATCGCCGAATTTCCAGCTCTCGCGCGCCAGCAGCAACCGCGCCGCCGCCGAATAGGCCACCATCACGAAAACGATCTTGAACAATCGCTCCGGCGCGTACCGCGCGATCACGCTGCCGAGGACGACGCCGGCCAGCACCGGTTGCCACCAGCTTCGCAGGATTTCCGTATCCACGGCCCCGCGCGCCTGATGGGCACGATATGACCGGATCGACGTCGGAATGATGATGGCGAGCGATGTGCCGATACATAGCGGCATCCGCACATCCAGCGGTACACCCGATATCCGAAAGCACTCGTAGAACACCGGCACCAGGATCGCGCCGCCGCCAATACCGAAAATCCCTCCAAGAAAACCGGCCAGTGCGCCGACCGCCACCAGGAGCGCCGCCAGTTCAAGCAATTGAGAGGCATCCAATCCTGCCATGGCGATCTTCCCCTAGCCCTTTTCCGTTTTCACACTTTATTGCGGTTATGATTCGGCTTAGTCGGCTGGGCGCGCGTCGAATTCGGCGTCGTCGGCCGGTTCGTGATCCTCGCCGTTCCCGGCCGGCCGCGTGATAGCGCGGCGGGCCAGCTCGTATCGGTGCGTCCCCTGCAGGAGACGGATTAGCCCCGTTTATCAGCGCGTCCTTCCCGACCCCGCTCGCTCCGACGGCGTGGAAAAGGGTTCCGGGCTGCATCGAGGTCACCCTTGGCTCAGAGTTTGTCGTCGAGGCCGATATCGACAGCGGGAGCCGACTGCAGAGGACGGCTAGTCGAGATATAATCCACACCAGTTTCCGCGATGGCTTTGATCGTGTCGAGACGGATGCCGCCGGATGCTTCGAGCTTGGCCCGACCTGCGACGGTCGCTACTGCCGCCTTCATGTCCGGTATGCTCATGTTGTCGAGCATGATTACGTCTGCGCCCGCATCGAGAGCCTCGGAAACCTGTTCCAGGCGATCGCACTCCACCTCGACCTTGACAAGGGTCGGAGCCTTCGCCTTTACGATGCGCACGGCGTTGGCGATGCTGCCGCAAACCGAGATGTGGTTATCCTTGAGCATCACACCACCATCGAGTCCCAGGCGACCATTGAGGGAGCCTCCACAAGCAGCCGCGTGCTTCTCGAGCATCTCCAGGCCTGGCGTGGTCTTCCGGGTGTCAAGCAGCTTCGCCTTCGTATGGGAAATGGCAGAAACGTACTTGGCGGTCTCCGTCGCGATCCCGGACAGACGCTGAACGATATTCAGTGCCATTCGTTCGGCCGTAAGCAGAGCCTGTGCCGGACCGCTCACCACCAGGAGGACGGCACCCTTGTCGACAACCTGGCCATCGGCGACGCGCACCTCGACCTTGATGCTCGGCTCATAGCGCGTGAATACGGCCGCGGCCACCTCCACGCCAGCGACGGTCATCGGCTCGCGGGCGTTCATATAAAAGGTAGCTTTGGACGCGGGATCGATCATCAATTGGGCCGTGAGATCAAAAAAACCCACGTCCTCCGCCAACCAGTTGTCAATTTGGCGTAGAGCAACGAACTTGTCATACATGCTGACCAGTCTCCGGTTCGGTGAGGATGCGAAGCCCTTTTGGGCGCGATAGAATAACTCAGGCGGAAGGCGCAGTTCGCACTGCAAGCATGGGTTGCTTTCTGGACCGAATTCCAGCGGACTCGTTCGCCACCTCTCGGGCGACCAAGGCCGTATCGAGTTACATAATTCGCCAACCCCGTGCGCCGCCAATCGGCGCCCCGTCGTGCATCTCGCCGGGATTCACCATGATAACGTCGCCAGCCTGAGATTCGACTTCGAGTGTGATGGGAACTTCCTTGCGCCGATCATTGTCTTCAGCACATACTCAGTCCAATCAATAGTAGAGGTATGGAGTATTCATGTTGTGAATATTACGAACTTCGATCTCAACTTGCTCCGCGTTTTTGCGGCCGTCTATACGGAACGCAACGTATCGCGGGCGGCAAGCGTGCTCGGGCTCACACAGCCGGCGATTAGCAATGCGCTCATTCGCTTGCGCCGGTCCTGCGATGATTCGCTATTCGAGCGTACGCGTGCAGGAATGGAGCCCACAGCGTTGGCGCAACAGCTGATCGGACCTGTACGAGAGGGTCTCGGGTTGTTCAAGAACGCACTGGAGAGTCCAAAGGGATTCGATCCGCCGCGCTCGGAGCGCCGCTTTCGCCTTCTTATGTCCGACGTGAGCGGTGCAGTCATTTTGCCAGGATTGATGCGCGTGCTGGCGAATGAAGCGCCTGGTATCGGCATCGAGGCCATTCAGATTCCTCTAGCGCAATATGTGGCGGCGCTGGAGCAGGGACATGCCGATCTCGCGATCGGTAATCTTTCGTTCCTAAGAGCCGGCTTCCTTCAACAGCGTCTGTTCACCACTTCATATTGCTGTATCGCGCGGAGGGGGCATCCCGAAATCGGCAAGCGCTTCGGACTAGAGCAGTACCTCGGAATGCAACACATAGCCGTATCTGGGGGAAATGCCGATCCGCTAGTCGATCACGAGTTAGGCCGGAAACGTCGACACCGGAAGGTCCACCTGAGGGTGACACATTATCACGCGGCCGTGGATATAGTAGCTGCGACGTCTTTGATTGCGACGTTGCCACAAGTTGCCGTCAGAAGTACTGAGGTGCAAACATTGGCCGTACCGCTCAAGTTGCCTCGTTCCAACGTTCGCCAGTTTTGGCATCGGAGGACCAATCAGGATCCGGGTCATCGTTGGTTGCGGGCGGTGATGGCGCGCATCAGCCTGACTGGGCAGGCCGTCTGACGGTTTTGGCCGCGTGTTTTCGGCGCGGCGACGCGAGAGCGTCGAGAAGAGCTCGCTGATTGACACGGCTGGCTCCGAGTCAAAGCTTTCAGCTGAGTTCGGAGCCGACATCGGCACATCGCCAGGGCTGCGGACGCTCGGCTCTGTTTCCATCAACGACCTTTCCGAGGATATCGATGAGCTGATGTAGAACCCCTCATCTCGATCCGACTCTCGCATGCCGGGAATGGGTGATCGGTATTTCCAGCTTCTCGGCAATCCGGACCAGATCGGCCAGCGACGCGGCTTCCATC
>CAWBPE010000004.1:0-212261 GCA_963790595.1 uncultured Alphaproteobacteria bacterium
ACGGCTTCATATCCGGCGGAAGCGGCGGATCTTCGCGCATCAGCGTGATGGTGACGCGGCGGTTCGCCGACAGCGAGGGATCGTCGGGGAACAGCGGCTGGGTGTCGGCCTTTCCGGAGACCGCAAAGAAGTGGGCGGGCTGCACCCCCTCCCGTTCGAGAATCTGACGCACCGCGTTGGCCCGATCCGCCGACAGATCGAACGCGCCATAATCGCTTTGCGATGGCACAAAGCCCGCGGCAGTGTGGCCGACGATCGAGATGCGCAGCGGTGTCGCCCTGAGCGGTCCGGCCAGTTTCTCGATCAGCTTGCGGGTGCGCTCATAGGGCACCTTCGAACCATCGGCAAACATCGACCGGCCGTCCTGGTCGACGATTTCCAGATTGAGACCCTCTTTGGTCTCTTCAAAAATGATGTGTTTGGAGATCTCGGTCAGTTCCGGCATGTCCTGCAGCGCCTGCCGCAGCGATGCCGAGGCCAGCGCGAATTCGCGATCGACTTTCACGCGGGCGCCGGCCGTGCGGTTGCGGTCCTGCTGATCGGGGGTCGGCGTATTGGACGCTTCCTCCGGCGAAATATGCGCGGCGTTCTTCAGCTTCGGTCGCGTCGGCAGGCCATCGGATTCGATGATGCCGGAATAGCGGGCCTCGGTCTGCACGCCGAACGCATCGCGCATCGAGCCGGCGACGATTTTGAGCTTGTTGTTGTCCATGGTGGAAAACGCGACGAGCATCACGAAGAAGCTCATCATCAGGCCCATCAGATCGGCGAAGGTCACGAACCAGCCGTGTCCTCCGCCATGTGCGTCGCCGCGTTTTTTCTTGGCCATGTCTAGTTTTCCGGACCGGTGTCAGACGTATTACGCAGGGACCGGCTCGGGTTCCTCGTGGCGATGTTTTTCCGGCAAGTAAGCCAGCAACATTTCGCGCACCAGCGTCGGGCTCTTGGAGTCGCGGATCATCAGGATGCCATCGATGATCAGCGTGCGGTTGGTTTCCTCGTCGAGCAGCTTGACGTGCAGCTTGTCGGCGAGCGGCAGACAGAACAGGTTGGAGACGAGCGCGCCGTACAGCGTTGCCAATAGCGCGGTGGCCATGAACGGACCGAGCTTGGAGGGGTCGGTCATGTTGGCGAACATCTGCACCATGCCGATCAGGGTGCCGACCATGCCGAACGCCGGCGCGCAGTCGCCGATGGCGCGGTAGATCTTGCCGCCTTCGTCGAGATGCATCAGGAAATTGTCGCGATCGCGTTCCATATTGTCGCGGATGAATTCGAGATCGTAACCGTCAGCGACGTAGCGAATGCCCTTGGCGAGAAACGGCTCGTCGGTTTCGACCTTTTCCAGACCGACCGGCCCTTGCTTACGCGCAATTTCGGCGATGCGGGCGAGTTCGTCGACCAGATCGCGCGCTGCAAGCCGGCTCATGGTGAAGGCGAATTTGGCGCCGAGCGGCAAGCCATGCATGATGGCACTGAGCGGAAAGCGGATCATGGTCGCCGCGATCGAACCACCGAAGATGATGATGACGGCGTGTTCGCTCCAGAACATCTCCAGGCTGCCACCCAGCAGCATGATGACGGTGATGACGGCAATGCCGCACAACAGACCGATCAACGTCATAATATCCATGGAAGACTCCAACGCATACGCGAACAACCGGCCGTCCTGGACGGTGACGCGGCTCGTTCTGGACCGCGCGACAGCAACCCTAGTCGCGCGCCATTAAAGACGCGTTACTGAATTTGGTAGGCATAACAATTGGTTAATAAATGGCTAGATGCCCTTCCATGCGACTGTGTTTGCTGGGCTTCCGCCCGATCTTGAACCTAGACGAAAGACCCTGCGTGCGACGTCCCACGACTTCTGACGCGTAAGGCCAGGTCCGGCCGCGTGCTTTTATTTGAAAAAGAAGTCCGATAGTAATCGATCATGGCAATCGATTACGTTCAGGTCGGGCAGCGCCTGCGCGCTCATCGCGTCGGGTCGGGCATGTCGCCCGAGCAAGTTGCCGAACGTCTCGAAATTTCCCGCGCCGCCCTCTACAATTATGAAAAAGGCGAAGGCCCGGTCAAGCTCGAGACGCTGGAGCGCATCGCCGAGCTTCTCGACACCTCCCTGCCCTCGATCCTCGGCGTCGGCACCGAGTATTTTTCCAGCGCCATCGCCTATTTCGAGCGTCTGCGCCAGATCGAAGCGGCGTCCGAACGGGTGCTGGTCTATTACGAGCCCGTCACCTTCCTGCTCACATCGGATGAATATCCGAAGCTGCTGCGCGACATGCTGATCGAAGGGCTCCCGGAGCAGCTTCCAAACCGGAAGAAAGCGCAGGCCGAGATCGAAAGTCTGGTAGCGATCCTGTCCGAACGCCGGGCCACCATCTCGCGCGGCGGCCCGAGCTTCGCCGGCATCATCGGCGCAACTCAAGTAAGACGCCTGCTTCGAACCGGTCTGATCGGAACCTATGATCTGCCCAAAGCCGAGCGCGAACGACGCCGGCAGGCGGCGCGGCGCGAGGTCGAGCGGATCGCGGTCATCATGGAGAACGAGCCGGTCGGAATCCAGATCGGTGTCGTGGACGATACGCTTCCCAATCAGACCTTCGAGATTTGCCGGTCGCGCGACGGCACCGTACTGGTGGCCGTCAGCCCGTTTCGCCTCGGCGAATTGCCCAATGTGCGCCTCGGCGTGGCCAGCGTGACGGCGGCGCAGGAAGCCGTCGATCTCTATCAGAAGCTCGCCGAGCAGATGTGGAATCGTGCGGCCAAGGGGCTGAACGGCGCCGCCTTGCTCCGCAAGTGCCTGAAAGAGCCTCAGATCTAGGCAGGCCGGCGTCACGGCGAGAAAGCCCGCGGCCCCTTCTCCTCCGTCGTTTGTCGTCGCGATCGGGCCAACCGGCCAACCCAGGCCGGATGCGTGGTGGTCGCAAAAAGCGACGCCATTGCAAACGATTAAGCGCTGCATTCGCCGGAACATCAGGCGCGGGTTCCACCCCCATGACGGCTCACCGCCAGGTACCCCTCGGTTCGGCCCAGAAACTAGCCAGTCTATGTTTATGGAATAATCTTGATTTTTATACGAAGCCGGTATGAACTGCTGCCTTCGCGATGGCGGCCGGGTCGCCGCGATCGCGGCACCGTTCCGCATGCGGCAACGCACAACAGGACGGGCATCGTTCGACACCCGGGAGTTCCTGGCTTCGAATTCTTGTATTCAAGTTCTTGGCTTCGAGTTCTTGGCTTCGAGTTCTTGGCTTCGAGTTCTTGGCTTTCGGGTGACTGGCTGCGCTTTCGAAGAATGTATTGCTGGGACTATGATTGGCGACAACAGCGGCATTTCGGCTTTCGCCGCTTCAAGACATCATCGAGGGAACGGGGGAATCATCATGAGCCATTTTCAGAGCACGGCCGACGGCGCCGCGATACCGGACAGCAATTTTACACCGGCAAAGGAACGCGAAGCCCGCAAGGCGCTGTTGGGATCCGCATTGGGCTACGCGATGGACGGGTTCGACCTCTTGATTCTCGGATTCATGCTGCGCGTCATTTCGTCGGATCTCGGATTTGGTCCGGCGCAAGGCGCTTCGCTCGTCACCGCCACCCTGATCGGCGCCGTGATCGGCGGCGTTGTGTTTGGCATGCTGTCGGACCGCATCGGCCGCGTAAAGGTTCTGACCTGGACCATCGTGCTGTTCGCGATCTTCACCGGTATGTGCGCCCTCGCCCAGGGCTACTGGGATCTCCTGATCTACCGCACCATTGCCGGCATCGGGCTCGGCGGTGAATTCGGCATCGGCATGGCGCTGGTCGCCGAAGCGTGGCCGGCGTCGAAACGCGCGCGCGTGTCATCTTATGTGGGATTGGGATGGCAGCTCGGCGTGCTCGCGGCGGCGATCGTCACGCCCATCCTGCTTCCGGTGATCGGCTGGCGCGGGATGTTCGCAATCGGAATTCTGCCCGCTATCGCCGCCTATTTCATCCGGCATAACCTTCACGAACCCGACGTGTTCGTCGAGCGAACCGCAGCCCCTCCGACCACCAGCCTGCCGATCAACCTGCTGGTCAAGGATGCCGAGACCACGAAGATCAGCATCGGCATGATCATTCTCTGCTCGGTGCAGAACTTCGGCTATTACGGCGTCATGATCTGGCTGCCCAACTATCTGTCATCGCGGTTCGGATTTGGCCTGGCGCAATCGGCGACCTGGACCGCGGTGACGATCGCCGGCATGGCGGTCGGCATTTACTGTTTCGGCCAACTGGCCGATCGCCTCGGCCGGCGGCCTGCCTTCCTCACCTACATGCTCGGCGCGGCGATCATGGTGGTGGTCTATTCAAAACTCACCGATCCCACCGCGCTCCTGATCGGCGGCGCCGTCATGGGCCTGTTCGTCAACGGCATGCTCGGCGGCTACGGCGCGTTGATGAGCGAACTCTATCCGACCACGGCCCGCGCCACCGCCCAAAACGTTCTCTTCAATATCGGACGCGCGGTCGGCGGCCTCGGTCCGATCGCGGTCAGCGCGGTCGCAGCCGCCTATGGCTTCGATACCGCGATCGCCTTGCTGGCATTGCTGTACATCGTCGACATCCTGGCGTTCCTGTTTCTGATCCCGGATCGCCGCGGCGCCGAACTGACCTGATCGCGATCGATCTAAAAAGAGGCTCTTAATGCAAGGTCAGGCTCCCATTCCAGCCGTCGAAGCCGATTCGGATACCGGGAAGTCCTGGTCGCCTAGCGTTGTCGGAGAAGACGCGCTGGTGCTGTCGAACGACAGCGTCAATCTGGAATATCGTCATCTCGTGGTCCGGTGCAGCGCGGTCTCGGCCAGCGCCGTACCGGGGCAATTCTTTCAACTGCTGTGTCCGCACACCGAAGGGGCTCAACCGTTCCTGCGGCGGCCGATGAGCCTGTACGGCGTCAATCCCCTCCGCCGCGAAGTCGAGTTTCTCTACAAGGTCGCAGGTGCGGGAACGCGAGGTCTCGCGACGCTGCGCGCGGGCGACACCGTCGACATCATGGGCCCGCTCGGGGTCGGCTTCACGCTCGATCCAAAACTGCGCCATATCGTGGCGATCGGACGCGGCGCGGGCCTTGCGACCCTCGCGCCCTTGGCGCAAGCCGCAAAAGCCAACGGCACCAAAGTGACTGCCATCTTCAGCGCGCGGCGTCCCGAACTGATGGTCTCCGTCGATCTCTTCAAGGGTCACGGCGCCGACGTCATCGCGGTGACCGATTCCGAGAGCACCAGCGGGCCGTCGAATATCGAGCGCGTGCTGCGCGGGCTGATCGCGGAAGGCCGCTGCGAGGCTTTCTTCACCTGCGGTTCGAGCCGCCTCTTGCGCGTACAACAGCGCCTGGCCCGCGAATTCAACATTCCCGGTCAGGTCGCGATGGAACAGCAGATGGCCTGCGGGATCGGCCTGTGCTTCTGCTGCGTCCGGGATTTCAACGTCGGTGGCGAAATTGTCCACCGGCGGGTCTGCTGGGATGGGCCGGTCTTCGACATGATGGAAGCGCTGCCATGATCGATCTTTCCGTCCGCGTCGGCGGGCTTACGCTTGCCAATCCGGTGATGCCGGCTTCCGGAACCTTCGCCGAAGGCCTCGACAGGGTGATGGATTTCAATCGCCTAGGCGCGTTCGTGACCAAGACCATCACGCGCGAGTTGCGCGCCGGCAATCCGTTGCCGCGCGTCGTCGAGCGCGCCGGCGGCCTGATCAACTCGATCGGCATTCCCTCAAAAGGCGTGCCGTATTTTCTCGAGCATACCCTGCCCTATTATGCCGGGCACAAGCCGCCGCTCGTGGTCAGCATATCGGCGCCGACGGCGGAAGATTTTGCGCGCCTCGCAAGCGAGATGAGCCGTCCCGGCGTGGCCGCAATTGAGGCCAATATCTCCTGCCCCAATATCGAGGAAGACGGCAAGGCGTTCGCGATGCGCGCCGCCTCGACGGAAACCGTTGTGCGTCATCTGCGCGCGGCAACATCGTTACCGCTCTGGGTGAAGTTGACGCCGAACACCGGTGACCTTCCTGAAGTGGCGCGCGCGGCCGAACTCGCCGGCGCCGACGCGCTGGTGGTCGCCAACACCATTTTGGCGATGGCGATCGACCTCGATACGTTCAAGCCCTGTCTGGGCAATATCATGGGCGGCCTGTCCGGCCCCGCCATCAAGCCGATCGTGCTGCGGCAGGTCTATCAATGCGCCCGGACCGTGAAGATTCCGGTGATCGGTTGCGGCGGCATTTCCACCACCGAAGACGCCGTCGAGTACATGCTGGCCGGCGCCACAGCCGTGCAGGTCGGCACCGCGACATTCGTTCAGCCGGCGGCGATGACCACGATCATCGACGGCCTGGTGAAATTCTGCGAGCGCAAGGATATCACCCGTGTCGCCGATCTCATCGGCGCCGTTGTGAACGAAGAATCCGACGAACCCGAACTTTCCTGGCTGGCGCCGCCGACATGACTGCGATGGCGATGGACGCCGCGATACCCGCGATGGACGTCAAGCGCGATACGGCGTTTTGCGAGAGACTGTTCACGGCCCTGCGTGAGGCCACCGGTGATGGCGTCGGCATCACGCGCGAGAGTTTTGGCGCAACCGAGTCGCTGGCACTCGACATCATCGAGAACGCGGCGCGGGAATGCGGCCTGACCGTTGAGCGCGACGCAGGCGCCAATCTTGTGGTGACGCTTCCGGGCACCGAGAGCGATCTGCCTTTTTTGGCCTGCGGATCGCATCTCGATTCCGTTCCGCAAGGCGGCAATTACGATGGCGGCGCCGGCGTCGTGGCTGGCCTGGCCGTGCTGGCGGGATTAAAGCGCGGCGGTTTTAAGCCCCGGCGAACCATCAAGCTGCTGGGGTTGCGCGGCGAGGAAAGCGCGTGGTTCGGCAAGGCCTATATGGGATCGAGCGCGCTATTCGGCCGTCTGACCGCGGATGATCTGGCCTCGCCGCATGCGGTGACCGGCCGGCCGCTTGTGGATTGCATGCGCGACGCCGGTGCCGATGTCGAGCGCATCGCACAAGGCAAACCATTGCTGGACAGCAAGACCATCGCGGCCTGGGTCGAATTGCACATCGAACAGGGACCGGTCCTGGTCGCGCGCGAATTGCCGATCGGCATCGTGACCGGGATTCGCGGAAACGTCCGGCATCGGACGGTGGAATGCATCGGCGAGGCCGGGCACTCCGGCGCGGTGCCGCGCTGGCTGCGCCGCGATGCGGTGTTCGCGACCGCCGAACTGATCACCCATCTCGACCGCCACTGGCGGACTTTGCTGGAGCGTGGCCGCGATCTCGTCATTACGTCGGGGATCATGGGCACGGATAGCGCGGAGCACGCCATCGCGCGCATCCCCGGCAACGTCAAATTCAGCTTTGAGGCGCGCAGCCAGAGCCAGGAAACGCTTGAAGCCTTCTACGATCTGTTCGTGTCGGAGTGCGCCAGCATCGGCGACGAACGCGGCGTCGAATTCAAGCTGGACCGCAGGCTGCAATCCGCGCCGGCCACGATGGACCCTGTCTGGATCGACAAATTGCGCGCCGCCGCCCGCGAGCTCGGCCTGCCCGACGAGCCGATTCCCAGCGGCGCCGGACATGACGCGGCGGTATTTGCCAATGCGGGAATCCCCAGCGCCATGATATTCATCCGCAATGAAAATGGCTCGCATAACCCGCACGAAGATATGAAGATCGAAGACTTCATGTCGGGTGTGGCCGTGATGCGCAAAGTTCTTGCAGAGGCTGCTTTATGACCCTCGATCACCTGTTCGACGCCGCCGCCAAGCCGAAATCCGCCCCAGTTGGTTCCATCACCATCCGCCGCCCGGATGACTGGCATATCCATCTGCGCGACGGCGCGATGCTTCGCGCCGTGCTGCCGTTTACATCAGCGCAATTCGCCCGCGGCATTGTCATGCCTAATCTGGTGCCTCCGGTGACGACGGTCGCGGCCGCCGCGGCGTATCGGGAGCGCATTCTCGCCGCCCGCCCGGCCGGAAGCGATTTCCGCCCGATGATGACCTGCTATCTGACCGATCAGACGTCGGCGGACGAGATCGAGAAGGGCCATGCCGAAGGGGTCTGGATTGCAGCAAAACTTTATCCCGCCGGCGCCACCACCAATTCCCATCACGGGGTCCGCGACCTCAAGGCAATCCGCCCGGTGCTGGAGCGGATGGAACGCATCGGCATGCCGGTCCTGATCCATGGCGAGGCCACCGATCCCGCGGTCGATATTTTTGATCGCGAAACTGTCTTTATGGAGCAGGTCCTGCTGCCGTTCCTCAAAGATTATCAGGGGCTGAAGGTCGTGATCGAGCACGTCACGACGCAGGAGACCACCGAGATCGTGCGAGCGCATGCGCCGCGCGTCGCCGGCACCATCACGCCGCATCATCTGATGATAAACCGGACCTCGCTGTTCCAGGGCGGCCTTCGTCCGCATCTCTATTGCCTCCCGGTCGCCAAGCGCGAACATCACCGGCTGGCGCTGCGCCGCGCAGTGACGTCGGGCGATAGCTGTTTCTTCATTGGCACCGATACCGCGCCCCACACCGCACGAACCAAAGAGGCGAGCTGCGGATGTGCCGGCGTGTTCGTCGGCGCGACGGCGCTGCAGACCTATACCCAGGTGTTCGACGAAGAAGGCGCGCTAGACCGGCTGGAAGCGTTCGCCTCCCTCAACGGCGCCCGCTTCTACGGATTGACACCCAATGCCGGAACGATCGACCTGCACCGCCGCGGTGCGGCGATGCCGGCGGCGGTCGCGGTCGAGGACGACGAGGTCGTGATCTTCCGCGGCGACGAGACGCTTCCCTGGTCGATCGGTGAGGTCAGGCCATGACCGTAGAGGACATCGGGGCGGCGACGGCACGATTGCTGATTGAGGCAGGCGCGATCCAGATCAGCCGCGAGCGTCCCTATGTTCTGGCGGCTGGCTGGGCCAGCCCGGTTTACGTCGATTGCCGGCTATTGATCGGTGAGCCAAGATTCCGCAAGGAGGCCGTTCGATTGGCGGCGGAGGCCGTGCGCGGCATGATCGAGCCCGGCAGCTTCGACGCGCTGGCCGGCGCTGAAACGGCCGGCATTCCCTTTGCGTCGTGGCTGGCGGATGCGCTCGACGTGCCGCTTCGCTATGTTCGTAAACGACCCCTCGGTATCGGCCATAACGCCCAGGTCGAGGGCGGATCCGTGGATGGGCTGCGGGTGCTGTTGGTCGACGACCTCACCACCGACGCAACCAGCAAGGTCTCCTTTGCCAGCGGATTGCGGCAGGCGGGTGCTGTCGTCACCGACGTTCTGACGATTTTTTACCACTCGGCCTTCCCCGGCGCGTGCGATCGTCTGGCCCGGACTGGCCTTTCGCTGCATCCACTGGCAACATGGAACGACGTGCTGCGGGCCGACATCGGACAATTCGACCCCGCAGACCGCCGGCAGGTCGAGGATTTCCTGGCTGATCCGGTGGCCTGGTCGACCCGCCACGGAGGACGTTCAGCGCTGCAGTCCCGCAAACGCTGAATTGATCAGAGGATATCGGATGACAGACGACGGGATTCCCGCAGTTGCGCCACCGCAGACCGTAGAGGTCGCCTCCACCCGCTCGATCGAGCTTACCAAGGTCGCCACGCGCAGCGAGCATGATTTACTCGGCAATGCCGACGTGCCGGAGAGCGCCTATTGGGGCGTTCACACGCTACGCGCGGTCGAGAATTTTCCGATCACCGGCGTGCCGGTCGGTCATTATCCGGATTTCGTGCGCGCCCTCGTGCTGGTCAAACAGGCTGCGGCCCGCGCCAACCGGCGTCTCGGCCATCTGCCGGTCGCGAAAGCCGAAGCCATCGACCGCGCCTGCGACCTGATCGCGAAAGAAGGCCGCTATCACAATCAATTCGTGGTCGACGCCGTGCAAGGTGGTGCCGGCACATCGACCAACATGAATACCAACGAAGTCATCGCCAATGTCGCCTTGGAGTTGATGGGCCACAAGAAGGGCGAATACAGCGCGCTGCATCCCAACGACGACGTCAACATGGCGCAATCGACCAACGACGCCTATCCCACGGCGCTGCGGCTCGCGATCATTTTCGCCTCAGGGCCTCTGGTCGAAGCGCTCGACGAGCTGGCGCTGGCGTTCAAGTACAAGGCGGTCGAGTTCGGCAACGTCCTCAAGATCGGACGCACCCAGTTGCAGGACGCCGTGCCGATGACGCTGGGACAGGAATTCGATGGCTTCTTTGCCACCATCAAGGAAGACATCTCGCGCCTCAAGGAAGCCGCGGCATTTTTCCGCGAGGTCAATCTCGGCGCCACCGCGATCGGGACCGGGATCAACGCCGATCCCCGCTACGCCGCGCTCGCGATCGAGGAACTTGCGCATCTGTCGCACGAGTCGATGGTGCCCGCCGGCAATTTGATCGAGGCGACCTCCGACATGGGCGCCTTTGTGCTGTTTTCGGGCGTGCTCAAACGCATCGCGGTGAAGCTTTCGAAAATCTGCAACGATCTGCGATTGCTCTCAAGCGGCCCGCGCGCCGGCTTTGGCGAGATTCGCCTGCCGACGGTTCAGGCCGGCTCCTCGATCATGCCGGGCAAGATCAATCCCGTGATCCCCGAAGTCGTCAATCAGGTCGCGTATCTGGTGATCGGACACGACCTGACCATCACGATGTGCGCGGAAGGCGGACAGTTGCAGCTCAACGCGTTCGAGCCGACCATCGGCTATTGCGTGATGTCGTCGTTGCGGGTTCTCACCGCCGCGATCAACACATTGACGCGAAAATGCGTCGTCGGCATCGAGGCCGATGAAGAACGTTGTCGGGCCCTGGTCGAGGACAGCATCGGCCTCGTGACAGCATTGGTCCCCGCGCTCGGATATGAGACCTGTTCGCGCGTCGCCAAGCAGGCGCTCGCGCAAAAACGCCGGGTCGCTGATATCGTGCTGGAAGAGAAACTGCTCACGCCCGAGCAGATCGAGCGTCTGTTCCGCCCGGAAGCGATGACGGCGCCGGTCCGCTCAGCTAAGGGTTTCTGATCGAACGGCGCATGCCGTTCGATCCGGTGCGCATTAGAGCGTTTTCGAGCGAAGTGGATACCGGTTCGCGTAAAGAAAACGCGTCAAAACAAAAGATTAGAGCCCGGTTCTGATTCAATCAGAACCGATAAGGCTCTAGCCTGCGCTCAGAACAGCTCTGCGGCGGCGATCTTGTTCAGCGCGGCGAGCTGTTGCTCGACCGGCGCGCCGATGGAGCGATCGCCCTCCTCAACCAGGCTGAGGAACACGTCATAGGCGTGCTTGGCAACGTCAGTGGGCAGCGGCTCTTCGTCGAATGCCGTGATGTAATGTCCGGCGAGGTTCGCCAAAAGACGATAGAGCGCCCGGTGCTCGGCATCGGTCGCGCACAATGCGAGGGCTTTATCTCTGAAGGATTTGTAGGTCCGAAGGCCGGGATGTTGGCCGTTCAGCCAGTCGCGAAGCTCAGTCAAGGGGTAGCTCCTTCTCGGAACAGGAAGAAGCAAGTGCTTATAGCACAGATACTTCCGTCATTTGCAATATTTTTTGGATTAATCCAAAAAAGTAAACGAATGCGTTCCGGCGTATTCGGAAGCAAATTGTCCCGTTTCGGGGGCCGCAGAGCACCCTCCTATGGAACTCCTATGAGATCGCCGCCCGGCCATCCTCGAAATCCTATCCGGCCGAGCAGATATTGGCCACATGAGTTGGCTCACGGGCTACATACCCGATCTTCCCACCCCCTTCGATGAAGACGGCGAGATCGATCTAAAGGCGTTTGCGAAACTGTACGAATGCCAGATCGCCGCGGGTGTTTCCGCGATCGTGGTCGGCGAAACCACAGGCGAAGCCTCGACGCTGACGCCGGCCGAGCACTGCACCATCGTTCATGCCGCTGTCGAGACCGCGCGTGGCCGCGTTCGCGTCATTGCCGGCGCGGGTTCGAATTCGACCAGCCAGGCCATCGAGCTGACGCGGCGTGCGGTCGCCGCCGGCGCCGACGCCATCCTCTCGGTCGTGCCTTATTACAACAAGCCGATGCAAAGCGGCATGGTCAGGCATTTTCAGGCGATCGCCGGCTCGACTGATTTGCCCATCATCCTGCACGACATTCCCGCCCGGACGGTCCGCGAATTGTCCGACGACACGCTGGTGCAATTGGCGCAATCCCGGCAATTCATCGGATTGCGGGATGGCACTGGCGACATCTCGCGGCCGCTTCGGCTGCGGGCGCTATTGCCTAGTGGATTTCGCCTGTTGTCCGGCGACGACGCCACCGCGCTGGCCTTTCTGGTCCATGGCGGCGATGGCTGCATCTCCACGGTATCGAATATCGCGCCGCTATTGTGCCGGGCGATTTTTTCGAGTTGCCAGCAAGGCCGGTTGCCGTCCGCGCGATATCTGCAAAGCCGCCTCGCCCCGCTGACGGCGGCGCTCGCCAAGGAAAGCCCGGCGGCCCTGAAATATGCGCTGTGTCTGCTCGGCTTCATGCGCCCGAATACACGTCTTCCGATCGTGGAATTAGGCCCTGCCGAGAAAGCTGAAGTGGCGAGCGCCATCGCCGGAATCGACGACGAAGATCTGGCCTGCCGGAGTGACGGCTGGCGCGAACCTTACCTCAGCAGGGCTTCATCTTAGGAAGGCCATATCTTAGCAGGACGTTGTCTTAACAGGACCTTGGGCCACGACATTACAGGGACCTTACGCGCGACAGTCGTGCTAATCGCCCGGCGGTGAAGTGCCCTGACACGGTGGCAACAGTCTGGTAGACAGGAGCCATCGTCCCTTTCAGGTCCTTAAACCCGTCTTTATGATAAACCGCGTCGCTACGCTTCTGATTTTGACCTCAACCGCGCTGCTGGCGGCCTGCAGCGGCGGCGACCGGTTTTCTTGGGACAGCAGTTCCTCAAGCAGTCCGCCCAGTAGCGCGGCGCCGGCTGGCGGCGCTCCCGCAGCACCACCCGTCAGTCTCGCTGGCCGATGGACGCTGTCGGCCACGGGAGCCAGTTCCTGCGCGATGACGTTCGGCGCCAACGCCAATGCCACCGAAGGCACCATTGCGCCCGCGGGCGGCTGCCCGTTTAATTTCTATACCAGCCGGAAGTGGACCTATACCGAGGCCGGCCTGACGATACGCGACCACACCGCACAGGCGCTGGCGCAATTGGCGCCCGCGGGCCCCAATCGGTTTGAGGGCAAGACCGGTTCGGGCCAGGATATCGCGCTCTCGCGCTAGTACCTGAATCACCAATAGGCATTGTAGTCCATCCTTCGAGACGGCCGCTTCGCGGCGTCCTCAGCGACTGTCTTGTCAGTCAAGCGTTTTGCCATGGGCGATTGTCCCGCAAGATGGCGTTGAGAGTAGTGAGGAGTTTTCTGGCGACGGCGATCAGAGCCACCATTTTTGGTTTTCCGGCGGCCAGGAGGCGTTGATAGAAGGCCTTGAGAGGCGGGTTATGGCGGCTGGCGACAAGGGCAGCCATGAAGCTGGCCGCCCGCACCGTGCTGCGTCCACCGCCGATCATGCTCTTGCCGCGCCAGCGTCCTGATTGGCGCGTGTAGGGTGCAAGTCCTGCCAGGCTGGCGATCTCGCGTCGACCGAGCGTTCCCAATTCCGGCAAGTCGGCCAGCAAGGCGCGGGCGAGCGTTTGGCCGATGCCAGGTACGGAGGCCAGCAAGTCTTCCTTGGCGCGCCACACCGCAGAGCCGCGAACCAGCATATTGATGTCCTGATCGATCGCGTTCAACTCCTTTTCGAGCACGGCAATATGACGAACCAAACTCTTGCGTACGCGAACGTTGGTGGCTCGCTTCTCGCGATGGCGTTCGGCAACCATCATCTCGATGATCTGCCGGCGCCGGCCAACCAGTTCGGCAAGCAGGCGCGACGCCTCGTCGGGAAGGGTCCGTGGTGCCGGACGCACCGCTTCGGCGAAGTGGGCGATGACGCCAGCATCAATCGGATCAGTCTTCGCGCGCTTGCCGACAGCCTGCGCGAAGTGACGGATCTGGGCCGGGTTCACCACCGCCAACGGCAGCTCCGCACCGGCGATCGCCGCCGCTACGATCGTCTCAA
Source organism: uncultured Alphaproteobacteria bacterium (assembly GCA_963790595.1). GTDB lineage: Bacteria > Pseudomonadota > Alphaproteobacteria > Rhizobiales > Xanthobacteraceae > Bradyrhizobium. The sequence continues at coordinate 14,102 of CAWBPE010000004.1, forward strand.
AGCCGCCGGTCGCCTCCACGGCAACCAGCGTCGGCGAGATTGTCCGCAACCGCTCGACGAGCTGTTCCAACCCTTTACCGTCTCGACTGACCAGGAACGCCTCGCCGCCTGGACGCACGTGCACGTCAAGGCGATCCTTCGAGACATCGATGCCGACAAATAAGTGCTCCATCCTATCCCTCCCTTGTGCAACCGGGCTCGCTCTGCGGCCCCCGCGACTGTTCGGGTTCGATGGAACGGCGGACGAAGTCCCAAGCTGAGGATCGGGCTTCAACACCCTAGGATGAGCCGGTCTCTCGTCCGCCACCGCACGAGGCAGCTTACCTCGAACAGCGGTTCTTGAGTTACAAGGATGAGGTCTAAGGTGTTGAAACAAAACATCCTCATGCTGAGGAGCGAGCGTCGCGAGCGTCTCGAAGCATGGGCAACAAGCGACTCACTGATCTTGCATAGCAAGTGCTAGAGGCCCCCTCGCCGCCCGAGGCTGGATATCAGCGGCGGCTCGGTCGCACCTGCCGCGAGTGACCGCTGCACCATGACGGAGTCGGCCCAGCGGCCGTAGCGATAGGCCACGCCCGGCAGAAATCCGACTTTCTGAAAGCCGAATTTCTCGTGAATGGCCAGCGACGCCGTGTTGTCCGCGTCGATATAGCCGATCATCTGGCGAAAGCCGGAAGCGGCGCAAGTGTCGATCAGTTCCTGCATCAGCAGCCGCCCGACGCCGCGGCCGAGATGCTCGTGATGAACATATATCGAATGCTTGACCGCGTATCGATAGGCGGGCCGTTTGCGAAACAGCACCACATAGGCATAGCCCAAGACTTCGCCGCCGCACGTCGCCACCAGATGCGGCATGCGGTTGCTGCGCAAATTCTTGCGCCGGTCGCGCCAGTCCTCCGGCTCCGGCGTGCCGCTGTCATCGACACTTTCCTCGATGCCGCGGCGGATATGACGGCGGTAGATCGTGAGCATCGCCTCGACATCGCCGTCCCGCGAGGGGCGAACGATCACCGGCTGCTGGTTGGTCATGGCCGGACTTGTCGCCTCAGACGGTTCGTTCATTCAGAGACCACATAGGTATGCAACCGGATGCGGCCGGACGCATCGATTTCCCGGTAGACGCCCTGAATCTCGACATCGAAGCCGGGAAAACTGTTGAAGCAGGTTTCGAACATTTTGAGATAGTCGATCATCGGCTGCGCGCGCTCAGAGAGACGCTCGCCCGGCACGATCGTGGCGATCCCTGGTGGATAGACCACGAATGGCGTGGTGGCGACGCGGCCCGCGATCGCGTCGATCGGCAGATAGTCGACGTCGTTGCGCACCAGATAACGCGCCGCATCGCGCGGCGACATCGCAATTTCGGGCAAATGATCTCCAAGGAATTGCCTGGCCTGGAGCGCGCTGACATTGGCGTCGCGGAAAAAGCCATGCATGTCCGCGCAGAGATCGCGCAGCCGCACTTTGGCGTAGCGCCCCGCGCGGCGCTGGTAGAATTCGGGGATCGCATCTTCCAGCAGTGCGTTGTCGTCATGCAATTTCTTGAACGCGACCAGTCCGCTGATCAGGGTGCCGGCCTTGCTGGCCTCGACGCCGGGCGTGAGCAAAAACAACAGCGAGTTGAGGTCGTTCTTTTCAGCCACGATGCGGTTTTCGCGCAGATATTGCGCCACGATCGGCGCCGGAATCCCGTGGGCGGCATAGGCGCCGGTCGCGGGATCGAATCCGGGCGTCAGGATCGTCAGCTTGTTGGGATCGGTCATCGCGAAGCCCGCGGTCAGCTCGGGGAATCCATGCCAGCCGGCATCGGGCGAGAGCTGCCAATAGGACGCGTTGGTCGCGAGCAGATCCGTGCTGATGGTCTCCCAGGCGACATTGTGCACGGCGTTCTCGCGCGACACGTCGGGAATCGCCACACGATCCGGCACGAACGGCTCGAAGAACCAGCGGCGCTCCGGGCGCGTCTCCTTCTCCTCGAATTCTCGCCGCACCGCGCGGATTTTCTTGCGCAACTCGATTCCAAGCCGGATCGTATCGTCCCACAGCACTTCGCCGGAGCGGCCCTTCATCATCTGTGCGCCGACATCCAGCGACGCAAACAGCGGATAGAACGGCGAGGTCGATGCGTGCTGCATGAAACTTTCGTTGAAACGCCGGTGTTCGATCCGGCGTTTCTGGCCGCGGATATGGCGATCCTTGATGTGGATTTGCGAGGCCTGCGAAAAACTCGCCAACTGCTTGTGGGTCGACTGGGTCGCGATGATCCCCGGCGCGTCGGCATCGAGCCCAGACAGCCCCATCGCGAAACGCCCGGCATACAGCGGATGGAACTTCATGAAACCGGCCCAGGCTTCATCGAACAGGATATAGTCGCAGAGATGGCCGATGCGCTTGAGGATCATCTCGGCACTGTGAATCGTGCCATCGTAAGTGCACTGCTCGACCACGGCGACGCGAAACGGCCGCGGCTTGCGCCAGGCTTCCGGGTCCTTGACCAGCGGATGGGTGCGGATGCGCTCGCGGAGCGCGGTCTCGTCGAGCGCGTCCCAGCGCATCGGACCGATCAGGCCCCAGGCGTTGCGCACTGCCGGAATATAGACGGGAATCCCGCCGGCCATCATCAGCGCGCCATGATGGGCGGCCTTGTGATTGTTGCGGTCGAACAGCACGAGATCGCCGTCGGTAACGAGCGAGCCGAGCACCACCTTGTTGGACGTGGAGGTGCCGTTGAGCACGAAATAGGTCTTTTCCGCGCCGAAGATCTTTGCGGCTTCCTTTTGCGCCTTCAGTGCCGGGCCTTCGTGCGTCAGGAGATCGCCGAGGTCGAGTACCGAATTGTCGAGGTCGTCGCGGAACACGGCTTCGCCCAGATGTTCCACGAACACCCGGCCGATCGGGCTGCGGCTATAAAACACGCCGCCATTATGGCCCGGACAGGTCCACAGCTGGTTGCCCTCCTCGGCATAATCGACCAGCGCGCCGAAGAATGGCGTCTTCAGGGTCTCGGCATATTGCTTGAGCCGGCTGATCAGGTTTTTGGCGATGAAGGGCGGCGTCTCCTCGGACAGGAAGACATAGCCGTCGATGAAGTCGAGCACCTCGACCGGCAGGTCCTCGAACCGCTTGCGGCGGATCAGGAGGATGATCGGGAAGTCGAGGCCGCGGCGGCGCATCAGATTGATCAGCGCCGCGGTTTTGCCTTCCAGGCCTTTCTTGCCCCAATCGACCACCATGCAGCCGATCGCGGCATCGGTTTGCACCGCGATCTCCGCGTCTTCGAGCTTGCGCGCCCGCACGACTTCAAAGCCGGAGCGTTCGATCTCGGTGATGATCTGGTTGAAACGCAGCCCTTCGAGATCGTCGGTGTCAAAGACGGGGGCAGCGAACAGAAACGTAAAGCGCCGGAAGTAGTCCATCGGTATCCTCGAATGCGTGGGCGAATAGCTGTTGGCGCATTCGATGACAGTTCAATGACGATGATTTCCCGATGCCACGATATGTCTTAAAAAAAAATACGCCCCCGGATTTGATCCGAGGGCGGGAACCGTTTGCTTCGCAAATAAGGGTGCGAAGCGTCAATGAATCTCGGCCGACTTTTTCAGCGCCGCTTTCAGCTTCTCGAGCGTGAAATCCGGGCTGCGGGCAATCTCGAGAATGGGGGTCTCGCGGCGGCCGCAGAGTTCGGCGGCGTCCGGAATTTTCGGGGCAATATCGAAAGGAATCACGATCGCGCCGTGGCTGTCGGCGTGGATGAGATCGTCCGATCGCACCGTCATGCCGGAAACGCGGACTTCGCCACCGAAGTTTTCAGCGTGGACCCAGGCGTGCGACGGTCCGATCGAGCCCGCCAGCGCCTGGAAGCCCGGCGCCCATTGCGGGATATCGCGGATCGAGCCGTCGGTGATGACGCCGAGGCAACCCAGCGCCTTGTGCACGTTGCTCTGCACCTCGCCCCAGAAGGCGCCGTAGCCGACATCGGCGCCGTCGATGTCCTGGATCACGGTAATGCGCGGGCCAATACCGGTGCCCATATATTCGTAATATTCGATCCGGCGCTTGGATTGCTCTTCGGCCGACAGCCCCGACTTGAGCACCGAACGGATCGTCACCGTGCGCGCATAGCCTACCATCGGCGGCAGGTCCGGAAACGGGCACACCAGCGGCTTGGTGGTGTAACCGATCAGACGCCGTTCCGGGGCGACGACTTCCATCGCGTTGCAGATCGTCGGCGTGTCATAGCGCCGGAGCGCTTCAAGCAGTGAAGCGGGCAGCGGCGCTGTCGTGGAATTCGTCACGGCGTTTCTCCAGAATGCAGGGACCGGCCGTTATGGAAGGCCGTATGACAGCCCTATAGCCGAGATCGGGATCGAACCCAACTCGGCTGTCGCTCATGGCAGCCATTTGGCAGATATCCAGCAAAGGCCGCATGCAGCGGCCGGGCAAGCCGCTCAGTTCAGCCGTGCCGGCCGGTCGTCCTGATCCGGCTCAGTGACGCTCGGCACGAATGGGGCTGCCGGGTCCGGTGACGTAACCCCGGCCGGCGTCACCGCCTGCGCGGCGGCGGCTTTGCGCTGGTGATCGCGATAGGATTTCCATCCGGCCGGCAGGGCCAGCAGATACATCACCGTCATGATGGAAAGCATCTGCCAGGGATAGCCGATCAGAAGTGCAATGAAGAAAACCACCGAGACGAAAACCGGCAACACCATTTCCGGCGGCACCCGCATCTTCACCGTCTTGCCGGAAAACACCGGCAGCCGCGATACCATCAGGAAGCCGATCAAGAGCGTATAGAACGCGGTCAGGACCGCCGGCGGTTGCGAGAACCCGAGGAACTGAAAATAGATCGGGAGCATCACCGTGATTGCGCCGGCGGGCGCCGGGATGCCGGTGAAGTAATTCGCCGCAAAGGCAGGCTTGTTGGGATCGTCCATGGTTGCGTTGAAACGCGCAAGGCGCAGGCCGCCCGAGATCGCGAACACCATCGCGGCGATCCAGCCGCCATTGTTCAACTCATGCAGCTGCCAGAAATACAGAATGAGGCCGGGCGCGACGCCGAAATTGACGAAATCCGCCAGGCTATCGAGTTCCGCGCCGAATTTCGACTGGCCCTTGATCATGCGGGCAACGCGGCCATCGAGTCCGTCGAGGATTGCGGCGAACACGATCGCGGCCACCGCCAATTCCATCCGCCCTTCCGTGGACAGGCGGATCGCGGTCAGCCCGGCGCAGATCGCCAGCAGCGTAATGAAATTGGGCACCAGCATCCGCACCGGGATCGGGCGAAACCGGCGGCGGCGCATTTCGGGGGATTTGGGATCGATGGGGATCTGCATGGCTTTGCTTTATATAGCAAGCGCCGCCGCCTTACGCCATTGCGGCGCTCTGCCGCCCGTTCCGACAGCTCAGATGGTTAATCGGCGCGGTAGGTTCTGTTGTTATCGCTGAGCCTGAAATCGGCCAGAACGGTCTCGCCCGCGACCGCGGTCTGGCCTTCCGAGACCAGCGAACGCGTGCCTTCCGGCAGGTACACGTCGAGACGCGATCCAAACCGGATCAGCCCGAACCGTTCGCCGGCGCCGATCGACTGCCCTTCGCGTACGAAAGACACGATCCGCCGCGCCACCAGGCCTGCGATCTGAACCACGCCGATGCGGCCGTTGGGGGTCGAGATCACAAGCGAATTGCGTTCATTGTCTTCGCTGGCCTTGTCGAGTTCCGCATTGATGAAGGTGCCCGGACGATACGCGATCCGGTCGATCCGGCCGGCCACCGGGCTGCGGTTCACGTGGCAATTGAACACACTCATGAAGATCGAGACGCGCGGCAGCGGCTTGTCGCCCAGACCCAACTCAGCCGGCGGCAGCACCAGGGCGATCATCGAGACGCGCCCATCGGCCGGCGCCACAACGAGGCCCTCGCGCACCGGCGTGACCCGCACCGGATCGCGAAAAAACAGCGCGCACCAGACCGTCAGCACGGTCCCGATCCAGCCGAGCGGCGTCCACAGCCAGAACAGGATCAGGCTTACCAGCGCAAAGCCACCGATGAACGGATAGCCCTCGGGATGAATCGGCGGAATTTGCGCACGAATGGAATTGGCAATCGACATCAAAACTCGCTGTCTTCTATCTTCCCCTCCCCCCTTGTGGGGGAGGGTGGCGCGCCGCAAAGCGGCGTGCCGGGAGAGGGGTTGGCGCACGCGGCCATAATCGTATCGAGAACACCGGCGGTATTGCTCAGCACCTCATTATTCCAGAACCTCAGGACGCGAAAGCCCTGACCTTCGAGCCAATGTGTGCGCCTCTCATCATTCTCGCTATCGGCATGCTGGCCACCGTCCACTTCGACGATGAGGTGCCGGTGAAAGGAAGCAAAGTCCACAATGTATCTTCCGATCGCCGCCTGTCGCTTGAATTTCATACCCTTGAAGCGATGGGCACGGAGAAAGTACCAGAGCCGTCGCTGAGCCTCAGTCATATTGGCACGAAGAGCTTTGGCGTGACTGCGCGTCATACCCCTCTCCCGGCTCGACTACGTCGAGCCACCCTCTCCCACAAGGGGAGAGGGGACTATCCCGGTCCAAACCGGCTACATGGGTAACACAATAGACCGACGACATGGGTAACAGGTCAAGTGATCGGCAAGGAGGACCTTTCCGATGGTTTGGATGGAGACCTGTGCTGTGGATGAACGGATGCGGTTTGTGATTACGGCCGAGAAGCAGGAGGAACCATTTGCGGTAATATGCCGGCGCTTCGGCGTGAGCCGACGGGTTGGTTACAAATGGGTTGCGCGCTATCAAGAAGCAGGCGTCGAAGGTTTGCTCGATCGCTCGCGAGCACCGGTGCATCATTCTCATATGATTGGGGAGGAGATCGGCGAACGCTGCCTTGCGGTGCGGCGCGCGCATCCGACCTGGGGTCCGGTGAAGGTGCGGGCCTGGCTCAAACGTCAGGCCCCAGCGACGGAATGGCCGGCGACGAGCACGATCGGAGCGTTGTTCGATCGCGAAGGACTGACGGTAAAGCGGAAGCTGCGCCGCCGCAGCCCGCCATCGAGCGCACCGTTTGCGGAATGCACGGCGGCCAACGACGTGTGGTGCATCGACTTCAAGGGCTGGTTTATGACCGGCGACGGCAATTACTGCGAGCCGCTGACGCTTACCGATGCCCATAGCCGGTATCTGCTGCGTTGCCAGGCGATGGGACGGACCGATACCGCTCACGTCTGGCCGGTGCTGGAGGCGGCCTTCCGCGAGTTCGGTCTTCCGCATCGGCTGCGTTCCGACAACGGTCCGCCATTTGCCTCGCGCGGTGCCGGCGGACTGTCGCAACTGTCGGTCAAGGTGATCAAGGCCGGCGTGCTGCCGGAGCGGATCGCGCCCGGCAAGCCGCAGCAGAATGGCCGGCACGAGCGAATGCATCTGACCTTGTTGCAGGACGCCGCTAAACCGGCGGCCCGCAGCCTGCGTGAGCAACTCGAACGCCTGCGGGTGTTCCAGAACGTCTACAACGAAGAACGTCCGCATCAGGCGCTCGGCAACGATACGCCGGCCGAGCATTACGCTCTGTCGCCGCGCCGCTTCGATGGTGTCTTGCGCGAACCGGGCTACGGGCCTGACCAAGTCGTTAGGCGCGTGCGTCAGAACGGCGAGATCAAGTGGAACGGCAATACGATCTATATCAGCGAGGCGCTGGTCGGTGAGCCCGTGGGCCTCATCGAGGACGCGGGCGCCTGCACCGTCAACTATGGTCCGATCGCGCTCGGCACTATCGCTCATCGCGGCGATCACCTGAAAAAACCTAAACGCGTCGGCCGTGGACTTGTGGACAACGCTGCGCGTTGCCCACAGGGTCCACTGCCCCAACAATAGACCTGAACGAAACAAGAATTGTGTTACCCATGTCGTCGGTCAGAACTGTTACCTATGTTCCCGGTTGCTCATCCCCTTAAGGCGCGAGACAAACAAACTGATCAAACAGAATTCTTATTCGGCAGCGGCCGGCGTTACCAGCGCATCATTGACCGGCGGCGGCTCGCGGTTGGGCGCTTCGTTCTCGTCGGTAATCAATGCCAACCGCTCCCGCGCCTCCTGAGCCTCGCGCTGCCTGTTCCACATACTCGCATAAAGTCCGCCGCTTGCCAAAAGCTGGGCATGCGTGCCGCGCTCGGCGATGCGGCCCTGGTCCAGCACAATGATTTCGTCGGCGCCGACGATCGTGGACAATCGATGCGCGATCACCAGCGAAGTGCGGTTGCGCGACACCCGCTCCAGGGCCTCTTGAATCTCGTGCTCGGTGTGGCTGTCGAGCGCCGAGGTCGCCTCATCGAGCACCAGGATCGGCGGCGCCTTCAAAACCGTCCGCGCGATCGCGACGCGCTGCTTCTCGCCGCCCGATAGTTTCAAGCCGCGTTCGCCTACCTGGGTCTCGTAGCCCTTCGGCGACATCCGGATGAAGCCGTCGATTTGCGCCAGCCGCGCCGCCTCCTCCACCTCGGCATCGCGAGCGTCCCAGCGACCGTAGCGGATGTTGTAGCGGATGGTGTCGTTGAACAGCACCGTGTCCTGCGGGACCATGCCGATCGATGCCCGCAGCGACGCCTGCGTGACATTGCGGATGTCCTGGCCGTCGATCAGGATCTTGCCACTCGAGACATCATAGAGACGGAACAGCAGCCGCGAGATGGTCGATTTGCCAGCGCCGGAGGGGCCGACAATCGCCACCGTGTGGCCGGCGGGCACCTCGAAACTCAAGCCCTTGAGAATGGGGCGCTCGGGATCGTAGGAAAATTGCACGTTCTCGAAGCGGACATTGCCCGAGGTCACGACCAGCGGCGTGGCGCCGGGAATATCCTTGATCTCGGGGTTACGCGACAACACGCCGAACATCTTCTCGATGTCGATCACCGCCTGCTTGATCTCGCGATAGACCATGCCCATGAAATTCAAGGGCTGATAGAGCTGGATCATCATGGCGTTGACCATGACGAAATCGCCCACCGTGTTTTTGCCGCTGCGCACGCCGATCGCGCACATCACCATGGTCGCGGTGAGACCCGCGGTGAAGATGATCGCCTGCCCGGTGTTGAGCACCGCCAGCGATGTGTAGGTTTTAACGCTGGCGCGCTCGTAGCGCGCCATTGAGCCGTCGTAGCGCGTGGCCTCGCGCTCCTCGGCGCTGAAATACTTGACCGTCTCGTAATTCAACAGCGAGTCGATCGCCTTGGTGTTGGCGTCGGTGTCGGATTCGTTCATCTTGCGGCGGATCTCGATCCGCCATTCGGTCGCGATATACGTATACCACATGAACAGCACGACGGTGATCAGCGTCGCGACCACGTAGCGCCAGTCGAACTGCCACAGCAGCACGCCCGTCAGCAGCGACACTTCGACCACGGTCGGGACCAGTTGCAGGATCACCATCCGCACGATGACTTCGATGCCGGAGCGGCCGCGCTCCAGCACCCGCGTCAACCCGCCGGTCTTGCGCTCGAGATGAAAGCGCAGCGACAATTCATGCATATGGACGAACGTGCGGTAAGCGAGCTTGCGCACCGCATGCATCGCCACCCGCGCAAAAATGCCGTCGCGCCATTGGGTCAGCACCGCCATCAATATGCGCAGCGCGCCGTAGCTGATCGTCATGATCAGCGGCGAGGCGATCAGCCACACCGTCCAGTTCGACGCTTGCACCGGAGCGGTATCCGCCCCGGTCAACGCGTCGATCGCCCATTTGAAGGTGAACGGCACCGACAGCGTTGCGACCTTGGCGACCAGCAGTAATACCACCGACCAGACCACGCTCATTTTGAGGTCGGCGCGGTCGCCCGGCCAGATATAGGGCCACAGATGCGCCAGCGTCCCGATCAGGGTCGCCTGTTCAATTGACTGGTTGGCGGGAGGAAGCCCGGCATCCCCGGACGAGTCAGTATGGGCCATCGATCAAAGCCTGGAACAAACCGGGGACCGGTTTGCTGTCGCGGGTGTTTTTTGGTCCGTTTGCATTCTGCCCGGTCATATAGAGTGTTTGAGTGCCCCGTGCACCCCAAACGGAGGCATTTCTTTCGCGATTTCCCGCCATTTGCGGATAGATTTGGCTGCCGCCGCGAATCGGACGGCTTGACGACTTTACGCTGCAGTGCCACATGGAAATGATGAGCAAGATCAAAACCGTCTGCGTCTATTGCGGCTCCGGCCCCGGCACCGACCCGCGCTTTACCGAAGCGGCCGTCGCGTTGGGGAAGACTCTCGCCGAAAACGGCGTCCGCCTCGTTTATGGCGGCGGCTCGCTCGGCCTGATGGGCTCGGTGGCGACGTCTGTCCTCGATCATGGCGGCACCGTCACCGGCATCATCCCCGATTTCCTCAAGCTGCGTGAAAACGCGCTCAAGCGCGTTCAGGAGATGATCGTCACGCCGGACATGCACGAGCGCAAGCGGCTGATGTTCGAACATTCGGACGCGTTTGTGGCATTGCCCGGCGGCATCGGCACACTGGAGGAACTGGTCGAGCAATTGACCTGGCAGCAGCTTGGCCGTCACTCCAAGCCGATCCTGATCGCGAACATCGCGAATTTCTGGGAACCCTTACTCGGGCTGCTCACGCATATGCGCTCCACCCAGTTCATTCGGCCGACGCTGGCGATCGAGATTCTGAAGGCTGAGCGGGTCGAGGACATCCTGCCGAGGCTGCAAGAGGCAGCCGACAAGGCCTCCGAAGCGGCCAAGCAGATGGCCCCCGAAGTCGCGCAGCGCATGTAGTTCTACGGCGCTGCGCCGCTCGCTTCGTCTTTCAAAAATGTCACCGCCTCGATGCGGTTGCCATCGGGATCCCTGACGAAAGCCGCGTAATAGCGCACCCGATCATGCGGACGCAGGCCCGGCGCGCCGTCGGAACTGCCCCCGGCGGTCAGCGCCGCCGCATGAAATGCGTCGACCGCGTCGGTCGATTTAGCCCGCAGACAGATGTGGACGCCGCTGCCCGGCTCGACCGGCGCCATATCGGCGCGCAGATTGATCCAGAACTCCGGATAGGCCTTGCCAAAGCCGATAGTTGCCTGACGCGTGACGACGCGTGCCAGGCCGAGCGGAGCGAGCGTCAATTCGTAAAAATGTGCGGCGCGATCGAGGTTGCTGACGCCGACGGAGACATGATCGAGCATGTGATGGCTCCCCGAAATTTTCAACGTCATTCCGGGGCGATGCGAAGCATCGAGCCCGGAATGACGGTGAACTCAAGTCACGACGGCGCGCCGGATTTTACCAATTTATAAACCACCGAATCCATCAGCGCCTGAAACGACGCATCGATAATGTTGGGCGAGACCCCGATCGTGGTCCAGCGCTCGCCCTCTTCGTCAGCACTTTCGATCAGCACCCGCGTCACGGCTTCGGTGCCGCCATTGAGGATACGCACGCGATAGTCGATCAGCTTGAGGCCTTCGATATATTTCTGGAATTTGCCGAGATCCTTGCGCAGCGCGACGTCCAGCGCGTTGACGGGGCCGTTGCCTTCCGCCGCCGAGATCAGCTTCTCGCCGTCGACATCGACCTTCACCACCGCCATCGCGACCGTAACGCGCTGGCCGTTGGCGTTGTAGCGCTGCTCGGTATTGACATCGAATTGCTCGACCCGGAAATATTCCGGCACGCGGCCGAGCGTACGCCGCGCCAGCAGATCAAACGACGCATTGGCGGACTCATAGGCATAGCCGGCGGCTTCGCGCTCCTTCAGTTCTTCGACGAGACGAGCGAGCTTTGGGTCGTTCTTGTCATAGGCAATCCCGGCCCGATCGAGTTCGGCGATCACGTTCGAACGGCCGGCCTGATCCGACACCAGCACCTTGCGATGATTGCCGACCGCCTCGGGCGTTACATGTTCGTAGGTCTGCGGATCCTTGAGCACCGCAGAGGCGTGAATGCCGGTCTTGGTCACGAAGGCGCTTTCGCCCACATAGGGCGCGTGACGATCGGGCGCGCGATTGAGCATGTCGTCCAGCGTTCGCGACACCTTCATCAGGGTGGTCAATTTGTCCGCCGACACGCCGATCTCGAAGCGATCGGAAAATTCAGGCTTCAGACGTAGGGTCGGAATCAGCGAACACAGATTGGCATTGCCGCACCGCTCGCCGAGGCCATTGAGCGTGCCCTGGATTTGCCGGACGCCCGCACGCACCGCCGCAAAGGAATTGGCGACAGCCTGCTCGGTGTCGTTATGGGCATGAATGCCGACATGGTCGCCCGGAATATGCTTTGTCACTTCAGTGACGATGGTTTCGATTTCGTGCGGCATGGTGCCGCCATTGGTGTCGCACAACACCACCCAGCGCGCGCCGGAATCATAAGCCGACTTGGCGCAGGCCAGCGCGAATTCCGGATTTTCCTTGTAGCCATCGAAGAAATGTTCGCAATCGAGCATCACCTCGCGGCCCGCGGAAATCGCCGCCGTCACGCTGTCGCGGATCGAGGCCAGATTCTCCTCGTTGGTGGTCTCCAGCGCCACGCGGACCTGATAGGCCGACGATTTTGCGACAAAACAAATTGCATCGGCCTTGGCTTCGATCAATCCCGCCAACCCCGGATCGTTCGACGCGGAGCGGCCCGGCCGCCGCGTCATGCCGAACGCCGTGAAGCGCGCGTGAGTGAGCTTCGGCTTTTCGGCGAAGAACGCCGTATCGGTGGGATTGGCACCGGGATAGCCGCCCTCGACATAGTCGATGCCGAGTTCGTCCAGCATCTGCGCGATCAACTGCTTGTCATGCAGCGTGAAATCGACGCCATTGGTCTGCGCGCCGTCGCGTAACGTCGTGTCGAACAGATAGAGCCGCTCGCGCGTCATGATGGCGCTCCCGGCGCGGCGCTATCGCCCAGCGTCTTCTGCATCGTGGTGTTGGCGAGCCATTCGCCATTGATCGTCACGGTGTTGCGCTGCATGGCGACATAGCCGCGCTTCAAAAAGAACTCCGCCGCATTGTCGCTGGCATCGACCGTCAGTTTCGTGGCGCCCCGCGCGCCGGCGAGCTTTTCCAGCGCATCACACAGCATCGCAGCGACGCCCTGCCCGACCGCGCCGGGATGCACATAGAGCATGTCGATATGGTCGGGGCCTTTTAAGGCGGCAAAACCGACCGGCGAATTCTGCAAGGTCGCGACCAGCGTCAGTTCGGACGCAAGACGCTGGCCAAACTTTTCCTCGTCCTCGATAGCGCTGGCCCAGGCTTCCTGCTGCGCCTCGTTGTAATCGTCGCCGGTCAATTCCTCGATGCTGGCAGCAAAGATCGCCGCCAGCACAGGCGTATCGGTCGGAAGAAACGGCCGCAAAGCGGGTTTGGGCAGCGCCTGTCCCATCAGCGTGCGATCTCCCAGGTGGTGCCTTCCTTGGAATCCTTGATGATCACGCCCATCGCGGCGAGTTCATCGCGGATTCGATCGGATTCCTTGAAGTCCTTGCGCGCACGGGCGGCGGTGCGGTCCGAAATCAGGCCATCGATCTGTTTCGCATCGATGCCGCTGGCTTGCTGCTTTCGACCGTTCCAGGCCGCCGCACTCTCGGACAGGAAACCGAGAAGCCGCAACGAGGACGCAAACTGCTCACGGTCCCGTTCATTGCCGGAAGCCGCACTGTTTCGCACACCATGTAACGACGCGATCATCTGCGGCGTGTTCAGATCGTCCGACAGCGCTTCGATGACCGCGTTGGAAGGCTGTCCGCTTTTGATATCGGCCGCGACCCAGTACCAGTCGTCGAGCGTCTTGGCGCTTTCTTCCAGGCCCTTCAGCGTCCAGTCGATCGGCGAGCGATAATGCGTCTTGAGCATGTTGAGGCGCAGCACTTCACCCGGCCAGTCCGCCAGCAACTCATTGATCGTGACGAAGTTGCCGGTCGATTTCGACATCTTCTCGCCTTCGACCTGCAGGAAGCCGTTGTGCATCCAGTAATTCGCCATCGTCGGCGTGCCGTGGGCGCAGCGTGACTGCGCGATCTCGTTTTCATGGTGCGGAAAGATCAGATCGAGGCCACCGCCGTGGATGTCGAAGACATCACCGAGATAGGCCGCGCTCATCGCCGAGCATTCGATGTGCCAGCCCGGGCGTCCCCGGCCCCAAGGGCTTTCCCAACCGGGTTCATTGTCTGACGATTGTTTCCAGAGCACGAAATCGGTCGGATGTTTCTTGTTGGCATCGACCGCGATGCGCGCGCCGGCCTGCTGCTCGTCGAGCTTGCGGCCTGACAGCGCGCCGTAGTCCGGCATCGATTGGGTGTCGAACAGCACTTCGCCGCCGGCTTCATAGGCGTGACCGCGCGCGATCAATTGCTTGATCAGCGTCACCATGTCCGTTTTGCCATCGGTCCGCGGCAGCACGAAATCGGTCGCGCGCGGCTCGACGGTCGGCGGCAGGCAACCGAGCGCCTCGACGTCGGCATGGAACTGGTTCGCCGTCTTCTCGGTGACCTTGCGGATCGCCTCGTTCAGCGGCAGGCCGGCAAAATCCCGCGCGGCGCGGTCGTTGATCTTGTCATCGACGTCGGTGATGTTGCGAACGTAGGTGACGTGACCCTCGCCGTAGACATGCCGCAGCAGCCGGAACAGCACGTCGAACACGATGACCGGGCGCGCATTGCCGATATGGGCGAAGTCATAAACCGTCGGCCCGCAGACATACATCCGCACATTGGCCGGATCGAGCGGCACAAAGGCGCGCTTTTCCTTGGTCAAGGTATCGTAGAGACGCAATTCCATGGACAACCTACCCGTTGCGGCCGGGCGTCCAATGATCTCGTGTGAGAAAAGACGGCCTCAGCCAGCGAATCGCTAGCTCATAATCTCGCGGCAAATGCCGCAAATGGCGAGGAAACCGTTCATTGGAACACCATGGGGCAGCTTGGGGGATTGCGTCAAGTGCCTCAGAAAAGCCCCTTTGGGCACTGAAACCGCCCCCGCCGCCATGGTTAATCATTCTTAACACTTTGAGTTTACCGTATGACGGCGATCCCCTTCTTACCCGGTGCAGCATGCGATCCATTTCCGCGCTTTTGGCCTGCGTATTCGTCCTTGCCGCCTCGGCGGCATCGGCCGACAGCCGCGTTTTCATCATTTCCAACCAGGCGGACGGCTACGGCGTCGACCAGTGCCTCGCCAAGGGTGAGAAATGCGGCGCCCACGCTGCTTTGTCCTATTGCCAGTCGCGGGACTTCGCCCAGGCTTCTTCGTACCGGCGCGTCGACCCGGATGAGATTACCGGCTCGGTTCCGCAAGGGAGCAAGAACTGCACCCACGCCGGCTGCAACGAATACGTCGCGATCACCTGCCAGCGCTGAGGCGCCGGCTGCGGCAAGATCACACGCCGTCCCCGCCATACTGGTGCCCCGGAAACGACGTGACGATGCCCCGAGAAGCGGGTATGGGAAGGCCCCGTTGGCCGCGCCTGCGGTTGTTCGAAACCCGCGCGGACTAGCCCTAATGGCCGGACATGTCTGAAGTGCTGATTTTCTCATCCAGATCGACCTTTCGATCGATTTTGGCCGGCGTCGTGCTGCTCGGCGCAGCCGTGATGGGCGTGGATGCCCGTGCGCAGGCCGGTCCTCCGGGCGCGCCTCCGCCGGCACAGGGGGGCGCGGTCAATCCGATGTGTCCGCGGCTCGAAGGGCAACTGGCGACCATCGACCGTGGCGGCAGCACCGGCGACCCGGCCCGGGACGACCAGATCCGCCGATATACCGATGCCGCGACCAAGCAGCAGGCGGAGCTTGATCGCGTCACGTCGCAGGCCAAGCGGATGGGCTGCGACAGTTCCGGATTCCTCTCGCTGTTCAACGGCCAGTCGGCGCAATGCGGTCCGGTCAACAACCAGATTCAGCAGATGCGGGGCAACCTCGACCAGATCACGAGCAGTCTCGAGCAATTGCGCGGCGGTGGCGGCGCCAATCGCGACAATCAGCGCCGCTCGGTGCTGCTCGCGCTCGCGCAGAATAATTGCGGACCGCAATATGCCAACGCCGCGCAAAGCCCGGGTCCGGGCACTTTTCTGAACAACCTGTTCAACGGCAATCAGAGCCAACCCGGCGCGGATGTCGGCCCGCAATCCGGCACCTATCGCACCGTCTGCGTGCGCAGCTGCGATGGCGGCTATTTTCCGATCTCGTTCGCCACCGTGCCCGCGCGTTTCCCCGATGACGACAAGACCTGCAAGGCGCTGTGCCCGGCCACGGAAGCCAATCTCTACGCCTATCGCAACCCCGGCGAGGACATGAACCAGGCGGTGTCGATCAACGGTCAGCCCTATTCGTCGTCGCCGAATGCGTTTCGCTTCCGTTCGGAGTTCAACCCGTCCTGTGCGTGCAAGGCGGCCGGACAGACATGGTCCGATGCGCTCAAAACCATCGACGACAAGGCCGCCGCCGAACAGCAGGGCGATATCATCGTCACCGAAGAAAGCGCGAAGAAAATGTCGCGCGCGCCGACCAAGCAGCCGCCGGCTCCCGCCAAGAAAGGCTCCGCGCCGGCAGCCACGGCCGCAGTCCCGGATGCAACGCCCGCGCCTGCCCCCGCGGCCAATAACGCGCCGGTCTCAACCGGAAGCGCGCCGGACAACAAGACCATCCGCTCGGTCGGCCCGACTTTCATTCCTGCGAAGTAGAAATCTTTATTTTGACGCGTTTTCTTCACGCGAACCGGTTCCCACTTCGCTCGAAAACGCTAGCGAAACGTTACCCCTCGAACGCTTCCGCCGAGCCGCGGCTCGCGCGGGTCACCAGCGTCTCATCAGGTTTCGGCAGCGCCTTGCCGGTATCGCGAAACTTGTTGGTGATGGGATAGCGGCGGTCGCGCCCGAAATTGCGGCGCGTCACCTTGACGCCCGGGGCCGCCTGGCGCCGCTTGTATTCGGCGATATTCAACAGCCGGTCGATCCGCGTCACCACATCGCGATCGAACCCCTCGGCAACGATCGATGCCAGCGGCTCCTCGCGCTCCACCAGCCGCTCCAGGATGGCATCGAGTATGTCGTAAGGCGGCAGTAAATCCTGATCGGTCTGGTTTTCACGCAGCTCCGCGGTCGGCGGCCGCGTAATGATGTTGACCGGAATGACCTCGCCCGACGGTCCCAGCGCGCCGTCCGGCTTCCATTCATTGCGCAGGCTGGAGAGTCTAAACACCTCGGTCTTGTAGATATCCTTGATCGGATTGTAGCCGCCGTTCATGTCGCCATAGAGCGTGGCGTAGCCGACCGACATTTCCGACTTGTTGCCGGTCGTGACCACCATCGCGCCGGTCTTGTTGGAAATCGCCATCAACAGCGTGCCGCGCGTGCGCGCCTGCAAATTCTCTTCGGTTATGTCGCGCGCGAGGCCTGCAAACGTCTCCGACAGGATCGCTTCGAAGCCGATGACCGCCTGCGCGATCGGCAGCACCTCGTATCGGATACCCAACTCGGCCGCGAGCCTGGCCGCGTCATCGAGCGACACCTGCGCGGTAAAACGAAACGGCAGCATCACGCCGCGCACCCGCTCGGCGCCCAGTGCATCGACCGCAATCGCCGCGCACAGCGCCGAGTCGATGCCGCCGGAGATGCCCATCAGCACGCCGGGAAATCCGGTCTTGCCGACATAGTCGCGCAGTCCCAGCACGCAGGCGGCATAGTCGGCCTTGTCGCCTTCGATGATATCAGTGACCGGGCCGTTGCAGCGCCAGCCGGATTCACTTTTGGTCCAGCGCAGGGTTGTGATGTTTTCCTCGAACGCCGGCAATTGCGCCGCGACCGACAGGTCCGCATTCAGCGCGAAAGAAGCGCCGTCGAACACTAACTCGTCCTGACCGCCGACCTGATTGAGATAGATCAGCGGCAACCCGCTTTCGGTCACCCGCGCCACGGACACCGACAGGCGGATGTCGTTCTTGTCGCGCGCATAGGGCGAGCCGTTCGGCACCACCAGAATTTCCGCGCCGGTCTCGGCGAGGCATTCGACCACGTTCTCGTACTCTTCCAATTCTTCCAGCCAGGTATCCTCGCAGATGGGAACCCCAACCCGGATGCCGCGGATGGTCACCGGGCCCGCGGCCGGGCCGCGCGCGAACACACGCTTTTCATCGAACACGCCGTAATTCGGCAGATTGGCCTTGAAGCGAATGGCGGCGATCCGGCCTTCGTCGAGTAGCGCACAGGCATTGTAGAGCTTGCCGTCTTCGACCCAGGGAACGCCGATCAGCATTGCCGGCCCGCCGTCGGCGGTTTCGCGCGCGAGCTCTTCGATGGCGGCACGGCAAGCCGACTGGAACGCCGGTTTCAGCACCAGATCTTCCGGCGGATAGCCTGCGATGAATAATTCCGACAGCACGACGAGATCGGCGCCGTCGGAGTGCGCCTGCGCCCGCGCCATCCGCGCCTTGACGGCGTTGCCGGTGACATCCCCCACCGTCGGGTTCAACTGGGCCAGCGTGATCGTGAACTGAGCGGCGTTTTCGGTCATGGAACGAGGGTGCCTTGCGCGGGGGTAAACTGCAATTGCCGGCTTTAGATTACGCCCATGCACTCCGCGATGGCGAACAACCAGAACAGCCCGGCCACGACAAGCGCCCCGCCTACCGCCGCCGAGCCCATATCCTTGACCCGCCCGATCTGCGGATCATGGTCGGTGGTGAGCCGGTCGGCGAGCTTTTCGATCGCGGTGTTGAGCAGTTCGACCACGAGCACCAGAACCACCATGGCGACCAGCTCAAACCGCCGCATCACGGTCACGCCAATGAACCACGCGAACGGCAGCGACAGCGCCAGCGCGACCAGTTCTTCGCGAATGGCTTGCTCGGAACGGATCGCGAAAGCGAGCCCGTTGCGTGTATTGACCGTGGCCTTCCAGAACCGCAACAATTTACAGCCCCGCCGCGACCGGTAACGGGCTGGCTTGCGTGCCACGTTCCTGCTTGAGCAATTCGGCGATCAGGAAAGCCATGTCGATCGACTGCTCGGCATTGAGACGGGGGTCGCACACCGTGTGATAGCGATCGCTGAGATCCTCATGGGTGATCGCGCGCGCGCCGCCGACGCATTCGGTGACGTCCTGGCCGGTCATTTCCAGATGGACGCCGCCGGCATGGGTGCCTTCCGCCGTATGGATGGTGAAGAACGACTTCACCTCCGACAGGATGCGGTCGAACGGGCGGGTCTTGTAGCCCGAATTCGAGGTGATGGTGTTGCCATGCATCGGATCGCACGACCACACCACCGTGCGGCCTTCGCGCTGCACACTTCGGATCATCTGTGGCAGGTGATCGCCGATCTTGTCGGCGCCGAAACGGCCGATCAGGGTCAGGCGTCCCGGCTCATTGTCCGGATTGAGCACGTCGATCAGCCGCAACAGATCGTCGGGCTTCAGCGAAGGACCGCATTTCAGCCCGATCGGATTCTTGATGCCGCGGAAATATTCGACATGGCCGTGATCGAGCTGGCGGGTGCGGTCGCCGATCCAGATCATGTGACCCGAGGTGGCGTACCAGTCGCCGGTGGTGGAATCGACCCGCGTGAAGGCCTGCTCGTAGCCGAGCAGCAGCGCTTCATGGCTGGTGTAGAAATCAGTCGCGCGCAATTCCGGATGGCTTTCCAGATTAAGACCGCAGGCGCGCATGAAGTTCAGCGCGTCGGAGATGCGATCCGCCAACTCCTTGTAACGGCGCGACTGCGAGGAATCCCGCAGGAAGCCCAGCATCCACTGATGCACGCTTCCCAAATTGGCAAAGCCGCCGGTCGCGAACGCGCGCAGCAGATTGAGCGTCGCCGCCGACTGGCGGTACGCCATCAGCTGGCGCTGCGGATCGGGGATGCGCGAGGCTTCGGTGAACGCAATATCGTTGACGATGTCGCCGCGATAGCTCGGCAGCGCGACGCCGTCGATGGTCTCGATCGGCGACGAGCGCGGCTTGGCAAACTGCCCGGCAATGCGGCCGACCTTCACCACCGGCAATGCGCCGGCATAGGTCAACACGACAGCCATCTGCAGGAAGACGCGGAAGAAATCCCGGATATTGTTGGCGCCATGTTCGGCGAAGCTCTCGGCGCAGTCGCCGCCCTGCAGCAGGAACGCCTCGCCGGCGGCGACGCGCCCCAGCGCCTTTTTCAGGTTGCGGGCCTCACCTGCAAAAACCAGCGGCGGAAACGTCGCAAGCTGCGCCTCGACATCCGCCAATGCCTTGGCATCGGGATATTCGGGCACTTGCATCACCGGCCGGCTGCGCCAGCTATCGGGTGTCCACCGCTCGGACATGAACTTAACTCCTGAGCAAAAACCGCTACTTATATGGGGTATCTATAGGGGGCAGCGAAGGGCCGGGTTATACACAGGCTGATCTTGAACCGCTAGTTGGATTTCCGCGTCTAATGACAAGCCCTTGCAGCAAAAGCCGAATTCGCCTTTGCTGGGAGCGCGCGAAATTACGGGGGTAATCGCGGTGGCTGAGTCTGGGCTGGACGACGTTTTCATTGACGACATCACCTTCCCGGCTGCGGACGGATATTCGCTGGGCGCCACGCTGTTTTTGCCCCGCGGCGCCAAGCGCCACGCCGTCCTGATCAATTCGGCTACCGCCGTACCGCGCAAGATCTACAAGGGGTTCGCCGGCTATCTCGCGCGGCGCGGCTACGCGGTCTTGACCTATGATTACCGCGGCACCGGCGACAGCCGGCTGACGTCACTGGTCGGCTATAATCAGTTCAAGCCGCTGACCGGCTTCAACGCCACGATGGCGGACTGGGCGGCGCTGGATGCTACTGCCGCGGTGGCGTGGATGCGCGAGCGCTACAACACGCTGCCGCTCAATTACATCGGCCATTCCTTTGGCGGCCAGGCGCTCGGGCTGCTCGCCAACAATACCGAGGTGTCGCGTGCGCTGTTGATCGCAGCGCAAGCCGGATACTGGAAGCTGATGGCGACGCCGGAGCGTTATCGGGTCTATGCGCTGTTGAACTTCATCGGCATTCCCCTCACCCGCACACTCGGCTACGCGCCGGGCTGGAGCGGCATCGGCCAAGACCTGCCGAAGGGCGTGTTCGAGCAATGGACCCGCTGGGTCATGAGTCCGCGCTATCTGTTCGACGATCCCACGCTCAAGACATTGCCGAACTTCGCCAACTACAAAGGCGCGCTGCGCTCGCTGTGCCTGTCCGACGATCCCTGGGCGACGCGGCCGGCGGTTGAATTGCTGTGTTCGGGATTTACCGCAGCCAAACCGGAAATCCTGACCATCACCCCCGCCGACGCCGGCGCCACCACCATCGGCCATCTCGGCTTCTTCCGCCCCGAGCATCGCGACACGCTGTGGCGGGGTGCGGCGGAATGGATGGAAGCGGCGGGGTAGTGCGCGCGTCGTTCGTTCTCAGATTAAATTGTCAAAGAGCTGATCCGTCGTATTGCTCTATTGCTGATCGTCATTGCGAGGAGCAAAGCGACGAAGCAATCCATACTTTCTTTGCGGCGCTATGGATTGCTTCGCTTCGCTCGCAATGACGGCATCCTATTCGTTTGCAAGACACACCTCCGCATTCTCGCGGCTCATCTCGCCCGAGTCATGCCTGAATCTTCCGCCCCTTGAGGGCGTGGGGAATGCCGGGTGCTCGCGCACCCGCAGCCGCGCGTGTAGTGGTAGTAAGCACGCGCGTTAGTCACCACGGATACGCCGAGACACCCGGCATTCCCGCACGCAGTGGTTTTAACGGTTTACTTCGTGCTCTCCCCGGTGATCGGGCTTTATTGTCACCGTCGCTGCCGGAATTGCTTCCGCCAACTTGACGCCGGCGTCGAGGCGTCAGGACCACACGACTTTGCCTTCCGCTTCAGGCGCTCTCGTCAGAAGCACCATCAGCGTCCACCGCATCCCATCCCGCGTCCGTGACGATCGCGATACGCCCCTCGAGTGGGACGAGACGGGATGCGTTATACAAGTGATTTGCATTTCGGAAAATCAGAATATTTTTGCGGGAAGGGCTGGACAGACGACCCAAATCAATGCCTGCGCATTCAGCCAACAAATCCGGACAAGTTTTACCAAATCCTGTTCCTCTCGGCGGACATTGGCTACTCCGTCAAATTTAGGCGATTCAACAAGATCCGTCGTTGTGAGCCGCATCATATTTTCTGTTACAACTGCATTTATAGTCGGCACGGAAGCCGATGCGTGCGGCGCCTTCCGCCGCCCGGGATTGCCGCGCCAATTTGCGGGAGGGATCGATGATCTGGATTGAAGCCGCCGGTTATCTGGCTTCTGCGCTGGTGCTGGCAACATTCTGCATGAAGACGATGATCCCTTTGCGTTACGCCGCAATCTGCAGCAACGTCGCGTTCATCGTCTACGGCTTCTACGGTCACCTCTATCCCGTCCTGATCCTGCACATAATCCTGCTACCGCTGAATGTCTGGCGCGCTATCCAGTTACTGCGGTTGATCCGGCGGGTTGAGGCGGCCTCCAAGGGCGATCTTTCCACGGACTGGCTGAAGCCATTCATGAAAGACGCACATGTGAAGGCCGGCGAAATTATCTTCAACAAGGGCGATTATGCCGACCGTCTCTACATGATCCTGGCCGGCGATATTCATCTTGAGCAGATCGATCACACCATGCATGCCGGCGATCTGCTCGGAGAGATCGGCCTGTTTTCCGCAGACCATCAGCGAACCCAAACGGCCCGCGCACTGAACGACGTTCATCTGCTCTGGATCAGTGAAGGCGAACTGGTGCAAGTTTGCTATCAAAATCCGGGCATAGCTTTTTACTTCCTCCGGCTGACCACTAACCGCCTGATTGCCAATGCGTCAAATCTTCTGAGTCAGAAAAACACCGCGCAGCCGGCGTCTTCATAACCTGCCGCGCAATGCATGGCCAAACTTGTTTGTACGGCTTGACAGCCATCGCGCTACGCAGACACAGTCCCGTCCAACAAGAACATAAATACGGGAGGATGATCCACATGATGTCTCGTCGGCAATTCAGCACCACCACCCTCGTCGCTGGCGTGGCGCTGGCCTCTCAAAAACTAAATGCGCAGCCGGCCAAACGCAGGATTGTCGATGCGCAGGTGCATTTGTGGAAAGCCGAATCCGAGGACTGGAAATGGGTCCCGGGCATGAAGCCGCAAATGCCCGAGCCGTTCACGATCGAGAAGCTAGTCCCGCTGGTGGAGCAAGCCAAGGTCGACCGCGTCGTGATCGTGCCGCCGTCATGGCCGGGCGACCGCAACGATTACGGCCTTGAGGCGGCGCGGCGCTATCCCAATCGCTTCGCGGTGATGGGCCGCGTGCCGCTAAAGAATCCGCAAGTCGCCGCGGCGCTGCTGCCGAAATGGAAGGAACAGCCGGGCATGCTTGGCGTGCGGCTGACATTTCTCGGCGCGACCCAAAGCTGGCTGACCGATGGGACCGCGGACTGGTTCTGGCCGGAGGCCGAGAAAGCCGGGCTTCCGGTGATGTTCCTGACCGATGGCCAGAACGCGCAGATCGCCGGCGTCGCGGAACGTTATCCGCGCCTGCAATTGATCGCCGACCACATGGGCATCGGCGGCAACACCCTGAAAGACGGCCGCATTCCTGACGCGGTCAGCCAGACCGCGTCGCTGGCGAAATATCCCAACGTCTCGGTCAAGCTGTCGGCGGCGGCGAACTATTCGTCCGAGACCTATCCGTTCCGCGATTTCACGCCGCACATCAAGCGGCTGTTCGAAGCCTATGGCCCGAAGCGTTGTTATTGGGGCACCGACATGACCAACGGCTTCGACAAGGCCACCTACGCGCAGCGCATCACCCATTTCACCGAGGAATTGCCGTTCCTCTCCGAGGAGGACAAGGACTGGGTGATGGGCAAGGCGATCCTTGAACGGCTGAAATGGGCGTGACGCCAGCGCGGCTTGGACAAGCTGACATCGTTGACAGGCTCCTCGCGTGACCCGCTTCGTTTGCTCGGGGAAACAGCGGGTTACGCTTCGCTAACCTACTCCAAATGCGGATTGAATTAACGATACCTCACAAGCTTCCATCAACTCTCCAAGATTAGTCTGCGCGTCGACCCCAGTTGTGGGGCTGACCTTTGGAGGGGTGTCATGAATCCGATTTCAGAAGTGATTGCGCCTGATGTTTCCAATCCGTACGCCGGATACATCAAGGACCTTGCTGCCATACTGTGTGGCCTCGCCATTGTCCTGGCCGCCGGCATGGCGACATCAGGACTCGATATGAGCGCCGGCTTCTTTTAAACAACCGCCGCTAAATGCGATCCGGAAACCGGAGGATGAAGTTGTCGCGAAACGGCATCTTCACCTTCGGCAAAGTCTGCGCATCCATCACATCGTTCGGGCCGATCAATTTATTACCGGCGAGAATATAGGCGGTGAGTGCGTAGACTTCATCATCCCCAAGCGTATGCGGCATTTGAAACGGCATCGCGCGGCGAATAAAATCAAATATCGTTGTCGAATACGGCCAGAAATTGCGAATGGTTTTCTGCGCCGCATTGATGCCGATCAATTCCCGATCGCTGATCAAGGCCGCGGCCTCGCCGCCCTTGCCGTTTTCGCCGTGACAGCCTGAGCATTTTTCCGCAAAAATCGGCGCGCCTTGCGCAGGCGTACCGCTGCCTTTCGGCAATCCCGTGCCATCGGGAAGAATACTGATATCCCAGGGAGCGACCCTGGCCTCATCGATCGGCTTGCCAAAATTGGGGGTCTCGCCCGACGCGGCGCCGGCCGTCATCGCAAGACACAGCGAGGCGGCGAAGATCGCGCGCTTAAGCGTAGACATGCTTGACCTCCCCGTTGCTGCCGACACCCCAACAGGTGATCGAATTGTAGTGCTGATTGTTGAATCCCAGGACCGGCGGCGGTTTCGCCAACTCGCCGCGGGCGGCAACGAATTCGGCGCGGGTCGGTTGCACCTCGCCTGACTCATCCCACGCCCGGCTCATTAGCGTAGCCGGGCCACCGTTCCATCGCCACGGCAGGCGGAAACGGGTGAAGGCCTTGCTATGGACCGGCCCCTGAAGGGCTGCTTGCGCCCAGCTTTGACCGCCGTCGGCGGAGACCATGACTTTCTCGATGCGGCCGGTGCCGGAATAGGCGATGCCCGAAATCTCGTACAGGCCGGGCCCCTTCAACGCATGACCATGCGACGGGAAAGTGATGAAGGATTTGACCTCCTGCAGGAAGTAAAACCGGTACGCCTTGCCGCTCGGCAGGATCGGCGCGTAGGTCCGTGCTTCATACATGCTAAAGGCAGGCTGCTCCACGACCTTGAGGCGGCGCAGGAACTTGACATTCATGTTGCCCTCGTAGCCGGGCAGCAGCAGGCGCATCGGATAGCCGTTTCCCGGCATCAGGCGCTCGCCGTTCTGGTAGAGCACGATCATCGCGTCATCGAGCGCCTTCTTCATCGGGACGCTACGGCTCAAACGCGGCGAATCCGCGCCTTCGGCGATCAGCCATTTCGCGCGCGGATCTACTCCGGTTTCCTCAAGCAAGGTCGAAAGCTTGACGCCGGTCCACTCCGCGCAGGAGGCGAGCCCATGCAGGGCCTGCACGGTCTCCTGCAGCGGCTCGGGCGAAAACATCGGGGCACTGTTGCCGCCGCATTCGACGAACGTGGTGCGCGTCGTCATGGGATAGCGCGATAGCGTTTCGAGCGTGAACTCCAGCGGCCGCTTCACCAGGCCATGGATCACAAGCTTATGCTTGTCGGGATCGTTGCTCGGGATGCCACCATGGTTGATGGTGAAATGCAGCCCGTTGGGGGTGGTCGTTCCCTCCAGCAGATGGTGCGGCGTGCGTGAATGGGAATTGCGCATCTCGTTCTTGGGATTGCTCAGCGTGCGCACCACTTTGGCCTCGAACTTCGACGGCACCTGATAAGGTGTCGTGCGATCGCCGAATTCAAGGCTCCAAGGTTCTTCCGTGAGCGGTTCTTCCTTGAGCGGTTCGGCGCCCGCCGCCGTGGACGAGCCGAGGCCCACCCCTATCGCTCCCGCGATCATCGCACCGCGCCCGAGCAGCGCGCGGCGGTCGATCAAGCCGTTTCCGGCAGCGGCTTCCAAAGCATCACCACGCATATCGCGGCGCTTGGACATTCCAGCCTCCCTTGAGTGTGGGCGTTAGATCGCCCTTTTTCTCACTCGTCAGGCTAGCTGTTTGCCATGTGGCCGTCTACATCCGGCAAATCACAGCCACCGGTTGTCAACGCCTCTCAGAAGTTTAAAGCGCCTTGCGGACCCAGCCGTCCTGGTCCGGGACCTGGCCGCGCTGAATGCCGACCAATTCGGCTTTCAGGGCCGCCGTGATCGGGCCGCCATTGCCGTTGCCGATCGCGAAATCGCCTTGCGCGCTCTTGATCTGGCCGATCGCCGCGACAACGGCGGCGGTGCCGCAGGCGAAACATTCACGCAGCTTACCGCTGGCGGCATCCGCACGCCACTGCGCCATCGAATAGCGTTCCTCGCGCACCGTGCGGCCGCTACGCCGCGCCAGCGAGAGAATCGAATCCCGGGTGATGCCCGGCAGGATCGTGCCGCTCAGCGGCGGGGTCTGGATCGAACCGTCGTCGAACACGAAGAACACATTCATGCCGCCGAGTTCCTCGACCCAGCGATGTTCGGCGGCGTCGAGGAAGACGACCTGATCGCAGCCGTGCTCGATCGCTTCGGCCTGCGCCAAAAGACTCGCCGCATAATTGCCGCCGCACTTGGCAGCACCGGTGCCGCCCGCAGCGGCGCGGGTGTAGTGATCCGACAGCCAGACGGTGACGGCCTTGTCGCCACCCTTGAAATAAGAGCCGACGGAACTCGCGATCACCATGAACAGATATTCGTAGGAAGGACGCACGCCGAGGAATGCTTCGGTCGCAAACAGGAATGGACGGAGATAAAGGCTGCCGTCATTGCCGGGGATCCAGGCGAGGTCGGCCTTGACCAGTTCGTTGATGGCGCCGAGAAATAATTCCTCCGGCAGTTCAGGCATCGCCATGCGCGCGGCCGAGGTGTTGAAGCGGCGGGCGTTCTGCTCCGGGCGAAACAGCGCGATGCTGCCGTCGTCGCGACGATAGGCCTTCAGCCCTTCGAAAATCTCCTGGCCGTAATGCAGGACGGCTGCGGCGGGATCGAGCGAGACCGGTGCGCGGGCGCGCAATTGCGCGTCCTGCCATCCGCCGTCTTTTGTCCAGCGGATCGTCACCATGTGGTCGGTGAATACGCGCCCAAAACCGGGATCCTTGAGCAATCCGGCGCGCACGTCGGCGGCGACCGGCGCCGGATTCGGGTGGATCGAAAAGGTGAGTTTCTGCGCAGCGCTCATTGCCAAGGTTCCGTAGATCGTTTCGATAAAACAGTAATTCGCCCGTGTTCCGGGGCCAGCCACACCGTTCACACCACGGAATGGCCGAAGCGGCAAGTAGGTGCCAAGTATGCCGCCGGCCGGGCCAGCGCAGGTGAATAGGCGTTCGATCCCCCGGAGGCAAGATCGCCGGCAGCCCCGCAGCTTAAACGAGTGCACATACCAAGCGTGAATACTGCGGCGCACATTCGCGCGGCCCGTTGGCCCGTCGGCGCTACTGCCCGAACGTCTGCCGGATCGCCTCGGCGTTTTCGTGCACTGTCTTGTTCGCAAGCGCGATAAAGATGGGAATGGCGACGAGCAACAGCAGCATCATGATCACGCGCGTGCGGCTGACAAGGCGCCTGGAGCGCTTGATGGTGCGGACCTTGGGGCGATCGGGCTGCTGTTCGTTGTCCATCACTTCCGCTCGCCGATGGTGCGTCCCCTACTCCGCTGCTTCGCGCACATAGCGCGCGCTCGGCGTGCGCATCGTCACCAATTCTTCCGCGGCGGTCGGATGCAGCGCCATGGTCGCGTCGAAATCGGCCTTGGTGGCCTTCATCTTGATTGCGATGCCGAGCACCTGGACGGTTTCGGCGGCGCAGTCGCCGACGATGTGACAACCGACCACGCGATCGGTGGAGCCATCGACAACCAGCTTCATCAGAACTCTGGTATCGCGGCCCGATATCGTCGCCTTCATCGGCCGGAACGAGGTCTTGTAGATATCGACATGGCTGAATTGCGCGCGCGCCTGGGTTTCGGTCAGCCCGACCGTACCGACTTCCGGCTGGCAGAACACCGCGGTCGGAATATCGGCGTGATCGACCTCAACCGTCCGCTTGCCGAACACCGTGTCGGCAAAGGCGTGACCCTCACGGATCGCGACCGGCGTCAGATTGATGCGGTGGGTGACGTCGCCGACTGCGTAGATATTCGGCACTGAAGTGCGCGAGAAGCTGTCGACCTGGATGCCGCCATTGTTCGGATTGATCGCGACGCCGGCCTTCTCAAGCCCGAGGTCATGAATATTTGGATGCCGGCCGATCGCGAACATCACCTGGTCGGAGGCGATGCTGGCGCCGCCGGACAGGTGCGAGGTGAATTCCTTGCCATGCTTGTCGATCTTGTTGACGGTACAGCCGGTCAGGATGGTAATCCCCGCCTTTTCCATTTCGCTGCGCACGTGGTCGCGGACGTCCTCATCGAAGCCGCGCAGAATATTGTCGCCGCGATAGACCAGCGTCACGTCGCAGCCAAAGCCGGCAAAGATGCAGGCGAATTCCAGCGCGATATAGCCGCCACCCTGAATCAGGATGCGCCGTGGCAATGTGGGCAGATGAAACACCTCGTTCGAGGAGATCACATGCTCGATGCCGGGGATCGCAAGCCCGTGGTTCGGCGCGCCGCCGGTCGCAATCAGAATGGTTTTCGAACGGATCGTCTCGCCGGTGCCCAGCCGCAGCGTGTGTGCATCCTCGAACACCGCGCGAGTCTTGACCACGCGTGCGCCGGATTTCTCCACATTGGTGGTATAGGCCGCCTCGAGCCGGGCGATTTCCTTGTCCTTGTTGGCGATCATGGTCGGCCAGTCGAAGGTCGCCGACGGGATGGTCCAGCCGAATCCCGCGGCGTCCTCGATGTCCTGATGGAAGTGGGACGCGTAAACCAGGAGCTTCTTCGGCACGCAGCCGCGGATCACACAGGTGCCGCCCATCCGGTATTCTTCGGCGATCATGACCCGCGCACCGTGGCCGGCCGCGATCCGGGCGGCGCGAACGCCGCCCGAGCCACCACCAATGACAAACAGATCGGTGTCGAACTCAGTCATACCAGCCTCGAATGTCAGCCTTGAATGTCAGCCTCGATCAGATACGAGATCGGATATCCCCGATAGATATCCTTTCAGATACCCTTTGCCAGATGTCCTTCTCAGCTATCCTTGCTCGGACGTCCTGCTCAGATATCCTTCTTAGATATCCTTCTTAGATATCCTTGCCGCGCTTGTGCATTTCGGCGCGGAACTGGGCGGTGACGATCTGCGAAAACGCCTGCCCCCACTGCCTCATGAAAGCAATGCTGGCCTGAATCGCCTCCGGCTCCGCCGTGAGCAACTTCGCGCCGAGCGGCGATTTGTAGAACGTGACGAGATCCTTCAGTTCCTGCTCGGAGAACGCTTCGGCGTAGACCTTGGCCATGCCTTCACCGATTTCCTTCTCGCGGCCGGCCAGGCTCTGCGCGACAACGATTGCGACCTCGTTGAGGTCCTTTTGATAGTTGAGATTGTTCTGCATCAGATTGGTCTTGGTTTGCTCGACCACGCTGGGCACGGCCTGCGCATACATCGCGCTGGCTTTCTTCATGTCCAGGATTTCCTTGGCCGCCGCGATCGCGGCAGGCGAAGCCGGCTTGGCCGGAGCCGGCGTTTGAGCGCCCGCCGGGGCGATCGAAAGCGCCAGTCCCACAGCCAGACCCGCGGCCAACATGATCTTCGCAAGGCTCTTCATCTTTACAAGACTCTTCATTTTATTCTCCTAGATGGCGGCGTTACCGCCGTTCTACAACCCGAATTCCCTGAGAGCCGGCCAGCATCGCAGTGCTGGCCAGGCCGATGAATAGTCCGTGTTCGACGACGCCCGGAATGGCGGTCAGCAATCCCGCAAGTTGCTGAGCCCGGGATATGCGCCCCAGATGGGCATCCACAATCCAGTGGCCACCGTCGGTGACGAAAACGTGGCCGTCCTGACGCTTTCGGACCACCATCGGGCCGGAAACGCCACATTCGGCAAAAGCGTGCCCGATCGCACGCTCCGTCGCCGCAAGGCCAAACGGGATGACCTCGATCGGCAGCGGGAAACGGCCGAGCGCCTCGACCCATTTGGAATCGTCCGCAATCACGATCATGCGGTCCGATGCGGCGGCTACGATCTTTTCCCGCAGCAGCGCGCCGCCGCCGCCCTTGATGAGATTGAGATCGGGATCGATTTCGTCGGCGCCATCGACGGTGAGATCAAGCCGGTCGATTTCGTCCAGCGTGGTCAGGGCAATGCCGCAGCGGACCGCGTCGGCGCGGGTCGTCTCTGAAGTGGGCACGCCGATCACCTTGAGCCCGGCGCGGACCCGCTCGCCCAACAGCTCGACAAAATGCTTCGCGGTCGAACCGGTGCCGAGCCCGAGCTTCATGCCGTCCCGCACATATTCGAGCGCACGAGCTGCCGCCTGCCGTTTCAATTCGTCCATATTCACGGGATCAACGATGCCTCAGAAGCCGCTGCCGATCGGGCGATCGGCGGTGTCCGGCGGGGGCATATCTAGCGTCGTTTGACCGGGAGTAACAGCGCTATAGCGAGGGCTTGAAGTATAAACTTCACCGCCATCGGCGGTCTTCCGGCCAATGGATATTCCCCCCTTGCATGATCCCCGGGGGGACGCTAGCGATCCACGATGACCCCGACCCGAACCGTCGTATTCGATCTGGATGGCACGCTTGTGGATACGGCGCCCGACCTGATCAACGCGCTTAATTATATCCTTGCGCGCGAGGGCATGCCGCCGGTGCCGCTGCAGTCGGCGCGCATGATGATCGGCGCCGGCGCCCGCAAGCTGCTCGAACGTGGCCTGGAATTGGACGGCCGCAATGTTGCGCTCGAAGAGCTCGACCGGCTCACCCGCGATTTCATCGCCTATTATGCCGATCATATCGCCGACGCCTCGCGCCCGTTCGAGGGCCTGGAAAGCGCGCTCGATGATCTCGCCGGCCGCGGTTATCGTTTTGCGGTCTGCACCAACAAACTGGAATGGCTGTCCAAGCTGTTGCTGGACCGGCTGGGATTGAGCGCCAGATTTGCCGCGATTTGCGGCGCCGACACCTTCGGCATCGCCAAGCCAGATCCCGCGATCCTGCGCCAGACCGTGGCGCGCGCCGGCGGCGCGATGTCTTCAATGGTCATGGTCGGTGATGCCGGCCCGGATATCGGCGTGGCCCGCCGCGCCGGTGTACCCGTCATCGGGGTGACATTCGGATATACCGAGGTTCCCATTGCCGACCTCAAACCCGACATTGTGATCGGTCACATGGGCGAATTACCGGCCGCCGTGGAAACCCTGACGGCGGCCCGAAAATCGATATAGACTATTGATTTTGCTTTATAATTTTATTTCGATCAATCCGGTCATTAACCAACAATTAACGAACTCCGTCCGCACGGTTGCGCCGCTGTCCTGAGGCTCTTATGGTCGCCCCGGGGATTGTGGCAGTATGCCGCAGAAGAGACGGATTGATCATGCGTCGTGTCATCGCGATTGCCGCTGCGAGCCTAAGCCTCGCCGGGTGCTCCTCGTTTTCCATGGACTATTTTAAGTCTGCGCCGCCGACCATGCAGGTTCAGATCGAGTCGAACCCGCCAGGCGCCGATGCGCGGACGTCGCTGGGGCAGACCTGCAAAACGCCCTGCTCGGTGACCCTACCCGTGCCCGAGTTCAGGCGGCTTTACCGTCAGTTACGCGATGCCCCGGTTCCAGCCGGCTACCGTCCCGGTCAATATCATCCGCGAGCCCGGCAGCCTCATCAGCGCTGGTACGGCGAGACCCGATCCCAATCCGGTGGTCACCGAGCTGCAGCCAATCGGCCCGCCCCTGCGAGCCCATAAGCCGATGCGGCCGAAGAAGCCACGGGCGCCGAAAGGCACCGCTGCGGCCCCGCCGGATGGCGCGGCACCGCCGGCAGACGCGCCTGCCCGCTGATTGCGTGCACTGCACCCGCCAATCTGCGGATTGTATAGCGATACCAAGGTGCCTAGATTGAGTTGGCGCAGCGCCGTTTCCTGCTATGACGGGTGCGCATCCACAGGCACAGTTGAATGACCGGAACTTTACTCGATCCACCCGCATCGCTGCTGCGTCCGATGACCGATCCGTTCGGCCGGAGCATCAGTTATCTGCGCGTGTCGGTCACCGATCGCTGCGATCTGCGCTGCTTCTATTGCATGTCGGAAGACATGACATTCCTGCCCAAGGCCGATCTGCTGACGCTGGAGGAGCTCGACCGGCTGTGCTCGGCCTTCATCGCCAAGGGCGTGCGCAAGCTGCGCCTCACCGGCGGCGAACCGTTGGTCCGGCGCAATGTGATGTCGCTGGTGCGCTCGCTGTCGCGGCACCTCAAATCCGGCGCACTCAATGAACTGACGCTGACCACCAACGGCTCGCAGCTCGCGCGTTACGCCGGCGAGTTGCGGGACGCCGGCGTGCGCCGCATCAACGTCTCGATGGATACGCTCGATCCGGCGAAGTTTCGCGCCATCACCCGCTGGGGCGATCTCGACAAGGTTTTGGCCGGCATCGAAGCGGCGCGCTCGGCCGGCCTCGCGGTGAAGATCAACGCAGTCGCGCTCAAGAACATGAACGAGGATGAGATTCCCGCGCTAATGGAATGGGCGCATCGTCAGGACATGGCGTTGACCCTGATCGAAGTCATGCCGATGGGCGATATCGGCGAAGGACGCATCGATCAATATGTGCCGCTGTCCCTGCTCCGCGCGCAGCTCGCCAAGCGATACACGCTGACCGATCTTGACGACGATACCGGCGGCCCGGCCCGCTACGTTCGCGTCGGCGAGACCGGCGGCAAGCTCGGCTTCATCACGCCGATGACGCATAATTTCTGCGAGTCCTGCAACCGGGTGCGGATCACCTGCACCGGCACGCTGCATACCTGCCTCGGTCACGAGGACGCCTCGGATTTGCGCCGGCCGCTGCGCGCTTCCCCGCAAAACGACCTGCTCAGCGCCGCGATCGACCGCGCCATCGGCTTGAAGCCGAAGGGCCACGACTTCATCATCGATCGCCGGCACAACCGCCCGAGCGTCAGCCGCCATATGAGCGTGACCGGCGGCTAAATACCGGGCGTCCCGGCGCTGTGGTTGTGATTTACCAAAGCCTCTGCAACCAATTGATCCCACGTCAATTTGCCCATTTTCCAATTGACGCCGCCAAGGCGCGCTGAAATGGTGCGCTGGCTTTTATGCCTGTTCGGCTGGATAAGCCGCCGCGCGCCAGATCGGCGACGGTCAAGATGGCAAGAGCGCAATTGGGGGGACTATCGTTGCGATCGCTCCTGAAAATGAGCTGTGATTCTGCGTGCGGACGCCAGGCGACGCCCGTTGAAACAACGCGCGTCAATTGATGGCGAGCGCCGGAGAAAACACCATGCGTCCATTCCTGGCGATCAGCACCGCCATCGACCTGATCAATGAAAAGATCGGTTACGTCTGCAATTTCCTGGTGCTGGCCGCCTGCCTTGTGAGCGCCGGCAATGCGATGATCCGCTATGCCTTCGGCTACAGCTCGAACGGCTGGCTGGAGCTGCAATGGTACATGTTCGCCATCCTCGTGATGTTCGGCGCCTCCTACACTTTCAAGCGCAACGAGCATGTCCGGGTCGAAATTCTCTATCTGTTTCTCTCCGAGCGCGGGCAACTCTGGCTCGATATGATCGGAACGCTGTTCTTCCTGATCCCGGCCTGTCTCTTGCTCGCCTATCTGTCCTGGCCGTTCTTCCATCAGGCCTATGCCGTCGGTGAAATGTCGGGCAATGCCGGCGGCCTTATTCGCTGGCCGATCAAGTTCGTGATTCCCTCAGGCTTCGTTATGCTCGCACTGCAAGGCGTCTCGGAGGTTATCAAGCGCATCGCTGCTCTTCAGGGGCAGGTGACGATCGATGCGAAATACGAGAGGCCGACGCAATGATTACGCTGCAAACGATGCCGCCGCTGATGTTCGGCGGCCTGGTCGTCGCCATGCTGATCGGCTTCCCGGTGGCTTTTACGCTGGCGGCGGTCGGACTTTCATTCGGTTTTCTCGCGATTCATCTCGGCTTTTTCGATCTGAATTTCCTGCAGGCTATACCGGGCCGGGTGTTCGGCAGCGTGCTTTCGAACGAACTCTTGCTCGCGATTCCCTTCTTCACCTTCATGGGCGCGATCCTCGAGCGCTGCGGGCTTGCTGAGGACATGCTGGATTCGATGGGCCAGTTGTTCGGCCCGATCCGCGGCGGCCTCGGCTATTCGGTGATTCTGGTCGGCTTCATCCTCGGCGCCATCACCGGCACGGTGGCGGCGCAGGTCATCGCGATGGCGCTGATCTCGATGCCGGTGATGATCCGCTACGGCTACAACATGCGTTACATCACCGGCGTGCTGGCGGCCTCCGGCACCATCACCCAATTGGTGCCGCCGTCGCTGGTGCTGATCGTGCTGGCCGACCAGCTCGGCAAATCCGTCGGCGACATGTATCTCGGCGCGTGGGGACCCTCGATCTTCCAGATATTCCTGTTCGCAGGCTACACTTTCGTGCTCGGCATTTTCAGGCCGCATTACCTGCCGCCTGTGCCGAAAACCGAACTGACGCTGACGGGATGGCCGCTGTGGCGCAAATGCCTGCTCGGCATCATTCCCTCCGCGGTGCTCATTTTTGTCGTGCTCGGCACCATGATGATGGGCCTGGCGACACCGACCGAGGCCGGCGCGATGGGCGCCGTCGGCGCCATCGTATTGGCGGCGATCCACAGCAAGGATTTCAGCACCACCGGCCGCAAGGCACTGATCATTGGCGTGATCGCCGGCGGCATCGGCACCATCATCGGAATCTTCACCACCGAAGGCCTTGTCTTCAAGCTGGCCTTTGCCATTACTTATCTCGCCGTGGTCTGGATCTGCCTTGAGGCCGTGCGCATTCCCGAACTGCGCGGCCTGATCAAGCAGGGCTATGAGACCACCATGCGCATCACCACGATGGTGGTGTTCATCCTGATCGGCTCGACCTGTTTCTCGGTGGTGTTTCTCGGTGTCTCCGGCGGCGTCTGGCTGGAGCATCTGTTGACGTCGCTGCCCGGCGGTGTCTGGGGCTTCCTGATCTTCATCAACCTGTTCATCTTCTTCCTGGCGTTCTTCCTCGACTTCTTCGAGATCGCCTTCATCATCCTGCCGATGATTGCGCCGATCGCGCAGAAGGTTCTCGCGCCGGTCGTTGGGGCCGATGCCGCGCTGATCTGGTTCGGCGTCATGCTGTGCGTGAACATGCAAACTTCATTCATGCATCCGCCGTTCGGCTTTGCACTGTTCTATCTGCGTGGCGTCGCGCCCAAAGAGGTCAAGAGCTCCGACATCTATTGGGGCGCCCTGCCCTGGGTTGGGTTACAGGCGATCATGGTCGCCATCGTGATCGCATTCCCCATCGTTGTGACCGGCCTGCTCGACAAGCCGCTCAATGTCGATCTGAACTCAATCAAGATCGACGTGCCGCAGATGGAGTTGCCGCCGCTCGACTTCGGGCCGCCGGCGAAACCGTAGCGATCGACCCCGAAAAATCCGCAGCTTCGCTCCGGGAGTTTTTCGTTTGCGGGTAAAAGCCGTTCGTAGCGGTGGGTTGAGCCCTTGCGAAACCCGCCGCTTATTAGACGCGATGGGTATCGCTGCGCTCCGCCATGCTACGGTGTCTCGCGATCAGCTCTGCGCGTGACGCGCCATGAAGTTGTCGTAACCGACTTCGGCGACCTGGAACCACTGATAGCCGGTGCTCGAGAAGGCCGTCAGCGAATTCATAGAGCTTCTTGAAGTTGGCGTTGGTCGCGGCGACCTCGGCGTTGAGTTCCTTGGTCGCCTTGAAGCTCGCCTCCATGATCGGCGGCGAGAACGCATGCAGCTTGGTGCCGCCGGCGAGCAGCTTCTTCAGCGCCAGCGGATTGACCGCGTCGTATTTCGCCATCATCCAGTTGTTGGCGTAATGGCCGGCCTGCTCGAGAATGCTCTGATAATATTTCGGCAGCGCATTCCATTTGTCGAGATTGACCATCGCCAGCAGCATCGGGCCGCCTTCCCACCAGCCGGGATAGTAATAATGCGGCGCGACCTTGTAGAGGCCGAGCTTCTCGTCGTCATAGGGGCCGACCCATTCGGCCGCGTCGATGGTGCCTTTTTCCAGCGCCGGATAGATGTCGCCGCCGGCGAGCTGCTGCGGCACGCAGCCGAGCTTCTGCATGACGCGGCCGGCATAGCCGCCGATGCGGAATTTCAGGCCCTTGCAGATCGTCGACGGTGTTGATCTCCTTGCGGAACCAGCCGCCCATCTGACAGCCGGTGTTGCCCGCGAGCAGCGAGGTGACGTTGTAGCTCTTGTAGAATTCGTTGAGGAGCTCCTTGCCGCCGCCCAGCATGTACCAGGCCTGGTTGAGCCGCGCGTTGGGTCCGAACGGAATGCAGGAGCCGAAGGTGAAGGTCGGGTCCTTGCCGAAATAATAATACGACGCGGTGTGCCCCATTTCGACGGTGCCGTTCTGCACGGCGTCGAGCACCTGCAGGCCCGGCACGATTTCACCGGCCGCAAAGGTCTGGATCTGGAATTTGTTGTCGGTGGCCTCGCCGACCATCTTGGCCATCTGCTCGGCGGCGCCGTGCAGCGTGTCGAGCGATTTCGGCCAGCTCGTCGTCATCCGCCATTTGATCTCCGGCATCGATTGCGCGATCGCCGGCGCCGCCATGGTGGCTGCACCCGCAACGCCTATTCCGGTGACCTTGATAAAGTCGCGACGCTTCATTGAGCTTCCCCCTGGTGTGATTGTGCAAGTCAGCCTTCGTGTTGAGGCTTTCGGCACAGCATGGAACATCCGGTTTCGGATTTCCATGACGAACTGAGGGTATCGCAATGCAACAAGCCCGGCTTCGGGTGAAGCCGGGCTTGCGATTAAGGCTCAAAACGCGACAATCAGCCGCGGGTGCGCGAGCGGATCATGAAGCTGTCGAAGGTATATTCGGCGACCTGCCACCACAGATACTGATCGGAGCGATAGGCCTGCATCGCATCGATCGACTTCTTGAAGTCGGCGTTCTTTGCGGAGATTTCTCCCCACAATTCGTTGGTCGCCTTCAGGCAGGCTTCCAGCACTTCATTGGTGAAGGGGCGCAGTTGCGTGCCGCCGGCCACCAGACGCTTCAGCGCCGACGGATTCTGCATGTCGTAACGCGCCGCCATCCAGGTATTGGCATTCGAAGTCGCGTTGGCGACGATGGCCTGATAGTTCTTCGGCAGCGAATTCCACTTTTCGAGATTGCAGAAGGCATGGATGGTCGGACCGCCTTCCCAGAAGCCGGGATAATAATAATATTTGGCGACCTTCTGGAAGCCGAGCTTCTCATCGTCATACGGTCCGACCCACTCGGCCGCGTCGATCGTGCCCTTTTCAAGCGCGGGATAGATGTCGCCGCCGGCGAGCTGCTGCGGCACCACGCCGACCTTTTGCAGAACCTGCCCGGCAATGCCGCCGATGCGAAACTTCAATCCCGAGAGATCGGCAACGGTCTTGATCTCCTTGCGGAACCAGCCGCCCATCTGGGTGCCGGTATTGCCGCAGGGGAAACCGATCAAATTATACTTCTTGAAGAACTCGTTGCCGAGTTCCTGGCCGCCGCCCTGATACCACCAGGAATTTTGCTGGCGCGCATTGAGGCCGAACGGCACCGAGGCATAGATCGCAAAGGTCGGATCCTTGCCGACGTAATAATACGAAACCGTGTGGCTCATCTCGATGGTGCCGTTACTGGTCGCATCGAGCGCCTGCAGACCCGGAACGATTTCACCGGCGGAAAAAACCTGGATCTGAAATTTGTTGTCGGTCATCTCGGCGACGTATTTCGCAAACTCGATGGACGCGCCGTAAAGGGTGTCAAGCGACTTCGGGAAGCTGGACGTCATGCGCCATTTGATTTCGGGCGAGGATTGGGCAATGGCCGGCGAGGACACGGCCCCGACGGCAGCGGCACCGGCCGCTGAAACTTTCAAAAAATCACGGCGCTTCATTCAGTCTCTCCTTGTTGGGCGTCTTTCCCATGCAGGCGCATTTCTCTCGGCGAGGCGATTTCCACGCAGCCCGAACACGCTCTGGCGGGGCTTTAACACGGAAGTAAGGCCCACGAAAACGCGACCAAGGCATGACTGCCCCCGATTAAACGAAAGTCGCATAGGGCCGGAAAACCGCCTCAGGCGGCGGCGGTGGCGCCCTGGAGCTGGTCGCGGACCTTGGCCCCGATTGCGCGGTAAATTGCCGCGTGCGGCCCGTCGGGCTCGCTTTCGACCACGGGCGTCCCGGAATCCGAGGTGGCGCGGATCGACATATGCAGCGGAATTTCGCCCAGAAACGGCACCCCGAGCCGCTCGGCCTCATGCCGCGCGCCGCCGTGACCGAAGATGTCGGATTGCGTGCCGCAATGCGGGCACTGGAAATAGCTCATATTCTCGATAATGCCGAGTACGGGCACATTGACCTTGCGGAACATCGCGAGCCCGCGCCGCGCGTCGATCAGCGAGAGATCCTGCGGCGTCGAAACGATGACGGCGCCCTTGAGCGGCACATTCTGCGCCAGCGTCAATTGCGCGTCGCCGGTGCCCGGCGGCATATCGACCACCAGCACATCGAGCGTGCCCCACGCGACGTCCCGCAGCATCTGGGTGATCGCCGACATCACCATCGGCCCGCGCCAGATCATCGCGGTTTCCTCTTCGACCAGAAAACCGATCGACATGATCGCCAGACCAAAACGCGAAATCGGAATCATCTTCTTGTCGTCGTTGAGCTGCGGCTTCTCGCGGATGCCGGTCAGCCGCGGCACCGAGGGCCCGTAGATATCCGCGTCGAGCAAGCCGACGCGCAGACCGAGATCGCGCAGGCCGAGCGCCAGATTAAGCGCCGTGGTCGATTTGCCGACGCCGCCCTTGCCGGACGCAACCGCAATCACCGCGGCGATGCCGGGGATTTCCGCCTGCTTCGACATCGGTGACGCCGGACTTTGCGGCGGCTTATGCGCGGAGACAGGTTGCACACCATGGCTGTGGCCATGGTTGTGGCGATGCGGCGGTGGTGGTGCCGCGGCGGGACCGGCCTTGCGTTCGGCGGTCAGCGCGATCATCGCCATGGTGACCCCGGGGATGGCGCGCACGGCTTCTTCCGCGGCGGCGCGCACACTTTCCCAGGCGCGCGCCTCGGTGGCGTCGACATTGATCGAGAAAAACACCTTGCCGTCATTCGCGGTGATGGCCGAGAGCACGCCCGCATTGGTCAAGGCGACGCCACGCGGCGACGCTACCTTGGCCAATGCATCCAGAACCTGTTGCTGCGTGACGCTCACGGCGGGGGTCTCCTAGCAATAATGAATGCGACCCAATAGAGCGTAATCGCCCAAAAGGCTACCTGCTGCCGACATCGTCCCGGCGCTCGGTGGGGGCGGATCCGCCCTGCTCCTTGGCGGCCTCATAATTCAGCTCGATCATGACGCCGTTGGGGTCGTTGA
Source organism: uncultured Alphaproteobacteria bacterium (assembly GCA_963790595.1). Taxonomy (GTDB): domain Bacteria; phylum Pseudomonadota; class Alphaproteobacteria; order Rhizobiales; family Xanthobacteraceae; genus Bradyrhizobium. The sequence goes on from CAWBPE010000004.1 coordinate 53,770, forward strand.
CGAAGATCTGCCAGAGATCGCCGCCCGGAACCTGACGTGTGTCGAATGCCATCCCCTTGGACTTTAACCGCGCCTTCATGCCGGCGAAATCGCGGCTGGCGAAGGCGACGTGGTGGACAACCCCGGAATCGGGCTTTTGCTGCTCGGCGGTCGGCGAAATATCCACCAGATGGACCACCGGCTTGCCCTCGCTGTACATCCAGGCGCCGGGGAACGCGAAGTTCGGCCGATCGCCATTCTCCAGCCCCAGAATTTCCTCATAAAACCGGACGGTATCGGCCAGCTTGCGGGTCCGGATATTGAAATGATCGAGTACGCCGACGCTCATGCGAACTCACTCCCTTTGTTGGTGTTAAACGCGGTGATCTCCTGGCCCTCGTCCTAGCATAAAACCATGCCCGGCCGCCAAACGCGGGCGTTGCCCTTCATGGCGCAGGGTTTATGGTGCGCCTTCCAATCTCCGGCGGGTGCCCAACCGGCCCCCCTCCTCCACCAAACGGTCCGGCCCGTTCCAGGCACCGGCAAAACACCAGGGTTGTACACATGGCTAAAGTCGCTTTTCTCGGTCTCGGCGTGATGGGTTTCCCCATGGCAGGACATCTGGTGGTTAAAGGTGGCCACGAGGTGACGGTTTACAACCGGTCGGCCGCCAAGGCGAAGGCATGGACCGAGAAATTCAAGGGCAAGACCGCCGCGACCCCGAAGGCTGCCGCGGAAGGTCAGGATTTTGTGATGGCCTGCGTCGGCAACGACAATGACCTGCGCGCCATCACCATTGGCGCCGACGGCGCCTTCACCGGTATGAAGAAGGGCGCGACCTTCGTCGACCACACCACCGCCTCCGCCGAGGTCGCGCGCGAGCTCGACGCCGCCGCCACCAAAGCGGGCTTCAAATTCGTCGACGCTCCGGTGTCCGGCGGCCAGGCCGGTGCGGAAAACGGCGTGCTGACCGTGATGTGCGGCGGCAGCGCAGACGCCTATGCCGGCGCCGAACCCGTGATCGCGGCCTATGCGCGGATGTGCAAGCGGCTCGGCGAGGCCGGCTCGGGCCAGTTGACCAAGATGGTCAACCAGATCTGCATCGCGGGTCTGGTCCAGGGCCTGTCGGAAGGCATTCATTTCGCCAAAAAGTCCGGGCTCGATGTCGCCGCCGTAATCGACACCATCTCGAAGGGCGCGGCGCAGTCCTGGCAGATGGAGAACCGCTACAAGACCATGAACGACGACAAATATGATTTCGGTTTTGCGGTCGAATGGATGCGCAAGGACCTGTCGATTTGTCTGGCCGAAGTCCCGCCGCAACGGCGCGACCCTCCCGGTCACGGCGCTGGTGGACCAGTTTTATGCGGAAGTCGAAAAGATGGGCGGCAAGCGTTGGGACACGTCCAGCCTGCTCGCGCGGCTGCAGCGCTGAGCCAAACGGCCTGACGATAACAAGGCGAGCCGCGAGCGGCTCGCCTAATCTTTTTCGGCCCCTTCGATGAAGGCTGCAAGACCTCCGAGGATCGCAGCCAACTGATCCCGGCCGACCGAACGGGCATATCGGCGCTCCAGTTCGGCCATCACCTCGAGGCTGTCCAGCATCAACTTCCTGCCGGTTTTGGTGAGCCGCAGAATGCGCGCACGCGCATCCTTCGGATCGGTTTCGACGCGGATGTAACCGGCCGTTTCGAGTTCTGTCGCAAGCCGGCCCATCGCCTGCTTGGTGATCCCCGCACGATCCGCCGCGACCGTCACGGTACTGCCGGCGAGATCGATATTGGACAGCAACGTCGTGTGCGTCGAACGCAAATCTGTATAGCCGCGGGCCTGCAAACCCTCGACGACGTTCCGGTTCACGATCCGTGAGGCCCGCAACAGAAGCTGCCGCATATTGCGGCGGCGGCCTTGCTCGACGGACTCCAGCATGACGGCGCCGTGTTTCGGCGATTCCTGCTTCAGGCCTTGTTTCGAGACACGTTTTGCGGCTTGCTTCATATCGTAACCTTAGGTTACATTTGATAGGAACTTGAGGTTACCAACTTGCCCGGGAGCCACGCAATGGCCAGCCATCAGACCTTCATCGATCCCGATGCCGTTAACTGGCTTGGGATCGATTTCCTGCCCGGCGTCGAACTCTTGCCGCTCGCCCAGCCGGTGCCTGATGGCTCCATTCACCGGGCGCGCCTTGCGGCGGGCACGACCATCCCGGTCCATACCCACCCGGCCGACGAATACGTGCTGGTGCTCTCCGGCACGATTGAGACCGGCGGCAGGCGCTGTGAAGCCGGCACCTTCTGGACAACGCCGGCCGGCGTTCGCCAGGGCCCGCACGTCGCTATAACGCAAGTCGAGTTGGTCACCGTTCGGCTCGGCGCGATGGGGCCGTTCGGCGACAGTGCATGAGGTTGCGACCGCGATTCCGGCGCGCGGCAGCAAAAAACCGGGCACTTTCGAGCCCAGCGAGAGAAGTTAATTTAACCATCCATTAACGTGATTTTTTAGCTCTTTAAGTCAGCTCTTAAGGATTTAGCGCCACAGATAGACGATGCAAAAGCTCGCGCCGTTCGCGGGCAGGATTTGTGTTGTTTGATGAGTAAACCCGCTGAAAAGCCCGAAGTTGTGCAGCTTCCGGCTGAACCCCCTGTCGTCGTGCCGGCCGGCAACCGCCGCGCCGCGGCGCAGCGGGTGCGCGAGGCCCGCGATCGGTTAACGTCGACCAGCGGAACCCGCCCTGCTTTCGATCGCGAACTGGTTCGCCAATACGCCCAGACGCGCATGTCGGCGTCGTATGTCGTCATGCTGCTGGTGGTGGCAACCGGCCTCCTGTTCGGCTTCTGGCTGCAACCGGCGGCCGCCGCGGCATGGACCTGCGGCATGCTCTGCATTCATGCCGCCATCATCCGTACCTGCGCGCGCTTCCTCGCCGAGCCGCCGACGCAGACCCCGACCCGCAAATGGCGCACCCGGTTTGTGCTGCTCGATCTGTTGTACGGCCTGTGCTGGGCCGCGATCGTGATCCATCCGGCGAGCTATGACGTCGTCTCGAATGCGCTGATGATGTTCCTGGTGATGCTGGTGATCGCGGTATCGAGCATGCTCGCGGCCAACCTGCCGATCGCCGCGCTGGCAGCCACCGCGCCGGTCACCGCGGGACTTGCGGCCAGCTTCGCGCTGAGCGGCAAGTTCGACAATTACGTGCTGGCGCTGCTGGCGCTGGCGGCCGAAGGCTATTTCGCGCTGCTCGCCCATCGCCTGCATTCGACGACACTGGCGACGCTGGAGGCGCGCGCCGAAAAGGATGCGCTGATCGGCGAGCTCGAGCAGGCCAAATCGATCTCCGACGAGGCGCGCCATCGCGCCGAATCCGCCAACGTCGCGAAATCGCGGTTTCTGGCGCAAATGAGCCACGAATTGCGCACGCCGCTGAACGCGATCCTCGGTTTCTCCGAGGTGATGAAAAGCGAAATCTTCGGCGGGCATGCGGTCGCGGTCTACAAGGAATATTCCTCCGACATTCACAATTCGGGTGTGCATCTGCTCAATCTGATCAATGAAATTCTGGATCTGTCGCGGATCGAAGCCGGCCGCTATGAACTCAACGAAGAAGCAGTGTCGCTGGTGCATGTGGTGGCCGACTGTCACCATCTGTTGAAGCTGCGCGCCTCCAGCCGCGGCATCACCATCCACGAAGTGTTCGAGCAGGGCATGCCGCGGATCTGGGGCGATGAGCGCGCCACGCGCCAGATCGTGCTCAATCTGTTGTCGAACTCGATCAAGTTCACCCCGCAAGGCGGCGAGATCTGGCTCAAGGTCGGATGGACCGCGTCCGGCGGACAATATCTCAGCGTCAAGGACACCGGCTCCGGCATTGCCGAAGACGAAATCCCGATTGTGCTGGCGTCGTTCGGCCAGGGCTCCAACTCGATCAAATCCGCCGAGCAAGGCGCCGGCCTCGGCCTTCCCATCGCCAAGAGCCTGATCGACATGCATGGCGGCACCTTTACGCTGAAATCCAAACTGCGCATCGGCACCGAAGTGATCGTGACCTTCCCGCCCGAGCGCGTGATGTCCGCGCTGGCGCCGATGGCCGAGGAAGCGCCGCCGCTGCAGCCGGAAACCGCCAGCGCAACGCCGACGGACGAGAAGCGCCGGCCTCGCAACAAACCCATCATGAGCGCGGGGACCGGATTGTAAGGGAAGCTTTGAAACCGGAGAACCTTGCGCGAGCGCGCAAAATCATTTCACACTCCAACCATGAGCATCGAAACGCCGTGTATCGCAGTCTGCATGATCGATCCCAGAACCAGCCTTTGTTTTGGCTGTGGCCGCACGCTGCCGGAGATCGCACGCTGGCACCGCATGGAGAGCGAAGAGCGGCAGACCTTGATGGCGCAGCTTCCGGCGCGGATGGCCGAAGCCGGGCTCGCTCAGCTCGCACCGGCAGCCAGCTCAAAATCCGATTGACGAATATCCGATCGACGAAGATTCAACTGACAAAGACGTGCATGCGAGGCCCCCTATGAGCCGTATCCTGCTTGTCATGCTGGTATTGCTGGCGACAGCCGGCGCCGTGGTCGCCTATGGCGATCCGGACCAGATCGCGCGCGCCAGCGATACCGTCTCCGGATTGCTGCGCAAGCGCGCAGCGGCGCCGGCACGCGCGGTGCAGGTCTCGCGCGGCCAGGGCGGTGAATTCGCGCTGCAGGCCAAGATCAACGGCGTCAACGCGCCGATGGTGATCGATACCGGCGCGACGTCGGTGGTGCTGACCTATGAAACCGCCAAGGCCGCCGGTTTGCCGCTGGAGCTCCTGGAATACGATGTCGACGTCGAGACCGCCGGCGGCCACACCAAGGCGGCGCGGCTGACGCTGGATCGTTTGGCCGTCGGCAAGCTGGTCGAGCGCTCCGTGCCCGCGCTGGTGGTGCCGCACGGACAGATGAAGACCAACCTGCTCGGCATGAGCTTTCTCGACCGGCTGGAAAGCTGGGAAGTCCGCCCCGACCGGCTGATGCTGCGCGGCTATCCCTGAGTTCCTTTCAATTACGCGGCGATCGACGCTTCGACGCGATCCTCGACCAGCGCGATTGCATCGCGCAGAACATGGACGCCGGCGCCGGGCTTGACGCCGTTCTCGGCGAGGTGACGGCGGAAGGCGCGCGCACCAGGCACACCGTGAAACGCGCCCACGAAATGCCGCGTGATCGAATGCAGCCGCGTGCCCTGCGCGAGTTCGCTTTCGATATACGGCATCATCGCCGCGAACACGTCTTTCATGGTCGCGTGCGGCGCCGTTTCGCCGAACAGCTCGGGATCGACGCTCAAGAGCCGCCACGGCTCCTGATAGGCGGCGCGCCCGAGCATCACGCCATCGACGTAATCCAGATGCGCCCTCGCCTCGGCGACGCTCTTGACGCCGCCATTGATCGCGATGGGTACCTCAGGCAGCGCAGCCTTGAGCCGGTACACCCTGTCATAGTCGAGCGGCGGGATGTCGCGGTTTTCCTTTGGCGACAAACCATTGAGCCAGGCCTTGCGGGCGTGAACCACCAGCGCATCCGCACCTGCCGCAATGACGCCGCGCGCCAGCGCATCCAGCGCCACTTCTGGATCCTGATCGTCGATGCCGATCCGGCATTTCACCGTGACGGGAATGCGTACCGCGCGCTTCATGGCCTCGACGCAGCTCGCGACCAGCGCCGGCTCCGCCATCAGGCAGGCGCCAAAGCGGCCGTCCTTCACCCGATCCGACGGGCAGCCGACGTTGAGATTGACTTCGTCGTAGCCGAAATCCTCGCCGATTTTCGCCGCCACAGCGAGATCGCGCGGATCCGAGCCGCCGAGTTGCAGCGCGACCGGATGCTCGCTGGCATCGAAACCCAAGAGCCGCCGGCGATCGCCATGCAGGATAGCGCCGGTGGTCAGCATCTCCGTATAAAGCCGCGCCCGCCGCGTCATCAGCCGATGGAACACGCGGCAATGCCGGTCGGTCCAGTCCATCATCGGGGCAACGGAAAAACGACAATCTAACATATTGTTTTCATTTAATTTTTCGACCTTGATCGACCTAGCCGATTTTTTGGACGGCAAACGATCGGAACGATAGGCCTAAAGCATTTTCTTATCTTTTCAAACAGTCGAAAACGATGCCTGCGTCTTGATGTAACTCGCCTGCAGCAATTCTTCCCGATCCGGTACTGCATCAGGTTGGAAATTTTCGTGACTGCTGGGAGCGCAAAAAGGCCTGGCGCTCACCAATAGGCAGACCAGCCGAACTGCCGCTGCCGGTCCACCAGGAGCATAAGCGGCGGCGGATGTCGTTTTGTAATTTTCCGCCGGCGTAGCCGCACGGGCTGTCGCTTTTTTGAATCAAATGGCTCCAGCTGATTGGCATCATACGCTGACAGTTGTGCAAAAGCGTTCCACTCCAGCGGCTTGACAGCGGCGATCGCTGACGACGCCGTGGCACCTTGTTCGTCACTTGCGATACTAGCGACAGGCAAATTGCCGTCGCCCGACCAACCTAATCGCTTAGGCGTTCGCCCTCCGAAGGTGGAGTTCCCGATGATGCTCAACTATGAGAAATTATGGCGCGCAGGGCCACACGATAGGTCGAAGTAATGTGAGCACATGGCTCACGCTCGCCATGCGAAGTGAGCCAGCATTCAAGATAATGAAGTCGCCCGCCGCGACGAACGATCCGGGCCTCGGCAATCAAGTCGCCAGCTTTCGCCGGGCGCAAGAAGGTGATGTTAAGGTTTGCCATCACCGGGATGACGTTTGGCCCCATGGCCGCCATCACACAGCAATACATAGTTGTGTCCGCGAACCCCATCACCATTGGTCCCGAAAAGACCTGGCCAGCGCCGTCCTGCCACGGCTCGGTGCCCATGTACTGCGGCTTGTAGGGAAGTCTAACGCGGATGGTGTCCGGCCCGATTTCTTCCACAGCCTCCTGGCGATGATCGACCTCCGGAAGATTTTTCACGATCAACCCTTCGACTTGCAAAGCGGTTAGTGGCGCTCCTGCGTACGCTGCCTTTTTATCCATATTCAATTTTCCTATCCCGCTCTGAGGATTTCGAGTTTGAGTAGACCACATCCTGCCACTTGAATAACAATGTTATCTATGAAATATACTGTTATTGAAGGAGTCAATGCCAGCCTCATCACAAACATATCAGGAGGTCCTCGACCAACATCGTCGACAGGTCATCGTCGATGCCGCCCGACGTGTCTTTGAAACATCGGGACTGGAAGGGGCGTCCATCAGAGCAATTGCTCAAATGGCCGGCTGTACGACGGGCGCGATATATCCGCACTTTCCCTCGAAAGAAGAATTGTTTGCGGCCGTATTGGGCGCTTCGCTATCGGCGGTCACGTTGGAGGTCAGGCGTGCCGTGAACGCCGCCGTCAATCCGGCCAAGGCGTTGCGGCGCGGAACCCTTGCGATTTACAAATACTACGATGCGCACCCGTCAGACCTCGCACTAGCCTTGGTGGTGTTCAATGGAGACCGCAGGGCGAAACTCGGGCGCGGATTGGATGAAGCCCTCAAGCAGCAATACGAGACTTTGCTCAAAATATTGGGTGAGCAGGTCGGTGGGATCGCGAAGAAGCCATTTCAGCCGATGGTCCGTGTCGAAGCGACGGCGTTGGTCACATATCTCGTGGGGTTATTGGTGCTCAAACACGGCAGTAGAATTGACACTATTGGAAACACGGCACCGATCCTGCTTGCGCACTACACCAAAAATCTGGTTGCGCGACTGACCGGCACATAATGACGGACCAACTGACCCCGTTTCGCGGAGAATCAACTCTTCTGCAAACGGCGGATCGTGCTGGCATCGCGATCATAAGACAGCCGCTCAAACGCGGCTTCCTGCCGGGCATGGTCCGCGGTGATGGCAAAGGCCATCAACTGGTCGAGCGCCAGATGGCCATTGCGAGAGACTCCATCAGCTTGGGCGAGGCCGCACCCAAGCGCAGGCGCTGCTTCACCACGTGCGGCGTCACGCCGAACCGGGCCGCAATCTCCTCCGCGCCGAAACCGCGTTCATCGGCGAGCTTCTTGAACGCCTCGAACTGGTCGGCGGGATGCATGTTTTCCCGGGTGACGTTTTCGTCGAGGCTGATCTCATGCGGGTCGTTCGCCGTATCGACGATACAGCGGATACGCGTCAGGACCAACGTCGGCTGGTGTAAGACCAGACCTGACGCCGATAATGCGATATGTCGGTCGGTGAATGCCCCCCGGAACAGGCATTGGCTTGACCATATTTGCCGCGCCGCCTACGCTTCTTGAAAGTAAATCTGGCAAGGTGCGCTGGGAATTCCATTGTGAGTATCGAGTTTTTGTTGACGTCGATTATTGTGGTGGCATCGCCTGGCACCGGTGTTCTGTACACCCTAGCAGCGGGCCTTTCGCGCGGAGCACGCGCAAGCGTCTTGGCAGCGTTCGCATGCACGCTTGGTATCATTCCGCATATGGTGGCGGCGATTACAGGTCTCGCTGCACTACTCCATACGAGCGCGCTCGCGTTCCAAACCCTGAAATACCTGGGTGTCGCCTACCTTCTCTACATGGCTTGGAACACCCTACAGGAACAAGGCGCGCTAAAGATTGAGAATGAGATTGAGCAACGTTCGATCAGTCAGGTAATCGTCTCCGGCATCCTGATTAATATCCTCAATCCGAAACTTTCGATTTTCTTCTTCGCATTTCTACCGCAGTTTGTGAGCGCCAACGAGCCGCGTGCGCTCCCACACATGCTAGAATTGAGTTCGATCTTCATGCTGCTAACGTTTGTCGTCTTCGCCGGCTATGGCGTCTTCGCTGCCTCGGTCCGAAACCACATCATCTCGCGTCCAAGGATATTAGTGTGGATGCGCCGCTCCTTCGCAGGCGCGTTTGCCGGCCTCGGCATCAAACTCGCGTTTTCTGAACGGTGATCTTCTGTTTTGTGGCACTTTTCAGACCTCCCCAGAGCGGACTTGTATTAGATGCCGGTTCCGCGGAGGACGACGATTTCAGGCATGAGAATAAGCCACCGCGCGGCATGTGAGCGAAGCTCGTTATCGGCAGCAAAATTGATGATTGCCTGACACGGTATAATCGCTTGCCGGTTGCAAGTGGCATTTGCGGCATTGGAATAGAGCGTCATCGCCATTTCCCGGATAGCGCCCGGCCTGATGTCTTTAACAAGCGTGTCTTTCCAATGGTCCTCAATGCGATCAAGGAAACCTATAGGCTTGCCAGCGGCACGATACTTCAGGGCTGCTTGGGCAAACGTCAGGACAGCCTGGGGGCTATCACCTGCTAGAACTTGGTCAGCGCTTTACCGGCAGCGGCCAGCACCAGAAGACGGCGACTTCTTCAAAAGTGAATGGTTGCGGGAATGTGAGCGTCTCCCCGATCGAGAGACTTTGAGAGGCTCGATATAGCCGCGCTGACATTCAAGGGCGTTAGTGAGAGCCATATCGAACTCCAGTTCGTTTCCGTTGTCGAGAAGCCGGCCGTCAATACGACCGTTCTCCATCTCATCTATTCATCCCTCAATTGTCATCATGGCTTACGACTGAGTGTCAGGCCAACGTCGGACGGGGACGCCAGCGGCTTCGGCCTTACTGGCCATGTCAGCCGTTCCAGTACCTCCCGGAAACGCCAACACTAGATCTGGGCGACTGTCAGCGAGCATGAAAGCATTGCGCGCGGAGCCAGCTTTCTCGCCCTGCTTCCAGAGCGCAGGATAGGTCACTAACGGCACACCGTTTATATCGGCCCACTTTGCCGCAAGCCGATCAGCACCAGGCGCGCCGCCTTGGATGATGACGGTCGGCTTGACCTCGCACAGCAGGCGATCGACCTTGCTCCATTCCTCGAAGTTTCGGCCGCCGCAGACTAAGACCCTCATGGTTCATCCCTGCTCAGAAGTTACGGCGTAATAAAAGTCATCGTCTTCATCCTTCGGGCCGCCCCACGGCCATACACTCCACCCGGCTGCCCATTTTGCCGATGGGACCGACAACAAAAAGGAAATGCCCTCGCGCAACTCACGCCTCGTCCAGGCCGATATCGACGGGACGCGCACCTTGCATGATCTTGCTGGTGGAAATGTAATCCACGCCGGTCTCGGCGATCGGACGAATGGTCTCGATCCTGATGCCGCCGGACGCCTCGACCTTGCTCCGGCCGTTGACCGTCTTCACCGCCTTGATCATGTCGGGCACCGACATGTTATCGACCAAGATCACGTCGACGCCGGCCTTCAAGGCCTCGTCGACCTGCTCCAGGCTGTCGCACTCGACTTCGATCTTGGTCAATATCGGCAGCACCTTGCGCGCCCGCTCGACTGCCGCGACGATGCTGCCGCAGACCGAAATGTGGTTGTCCTTGATCAGGAGACCATCGTCGAGACCGAAGCGATGGTTCAATCCGCCGCCGCAGCTGACCGCATGTTTTTCCAGCATGCGCAGGCCGGGCGTTGTCTTGCGGCTGTCGATCAGCCGTGCGTTGGTGCCCGCGATGGCTTCCACATAGCGCGCCGTTTCATTGGCGATAGCGGACATCCGCTGGACGATGTTCAAAGCGGCGCGCTCAGTGGTCAGCACGCTACGAGCATTGCCCTTCACCTGCAGCAGGATGGCACCCTTGTCGACCTTTTGGCCGTCTTTGACGCGAACCTCGACTTCCAGGCTTTCGTCATAGCGCTTGAAGATTCGCTTGGCGATATCAATGCCCGCCACGATCAACGGCTCACGCGCATTCATCGCGAAGGCACAAGCTTCGTCCGCCTCGATCATCGCCTGCGCCGTCAAGTCGCAATGGCCGATATCTTCAGCGAACCAGATGTCGATCAAACGATTAACGAGAAATGGATCGTACATGAGAAGCTCCTTGGGGGTTAAGTCCTGCAGGACAACATGTTTGTACACTAACGATAAGAACGGGGAAGGTTGCTGTCAATATCAAAAGCAACTCTCGCCCAGCACCGGTTCGGAGATGGATATGTGGTCGCTGCGATCGGAGGTCTTCCGCCGTCCGTAGCTTCGACCGGAACCATTTTCATTCCTAGCTGAACGCGAGCAGGAGATTGGCCGCGGTGTCTTCGATCGTGCAGCACCTACCCGCACCGACACCAAGTCTTCTGACGATTTCGGTATGACCAAAAATCTCAGGCTTCGGTTGCCATTGGGATTTGATGATGTCAAAAATGTTGGGAAAGTGATGCGTCAGTCCTAGCTGAGAAAGAGTGCAGGCGACCCTGGACATCGCCGCGCTAGCCGAGATCATCGATGCGCTGCACGCCAGCTGCATCCATTTCCGCCCACGCGTCCGCGAGCGAACCCGCTAAATCGATGGCTCGGCACCCGGCCTCAATCAGCACGGTGGTGAAGCCGAGCCGGCGCGCGTCGATGGCCGAGTAACGGACGCAAAAGTCGGTCGCCAATCCAGCCAGGAAGATTCTCCCGAGGCCACGTTCGCGCAAATAACCAGCCAGGCCGGTGGGCGTGCTCCGATCGTTTTCATAGAACGCCGAATAGGAATCGATTGCCGGCCGAAACCCCTTGCGGATGACAAGCTCGGCCCGATCTGTCGCCAATTGCGGATGGAAGCCTGCCCCCGAGGTGCCTTGCACGCAATGATCGGGCCAGAGGGTCTGCCGGCCATATGGCATGTCAACCGCTTCGAAAGCAGCAGAACCCGGATGTGACGTGGCAAACGAGCTATGGCCTGCCGGATGCCAATCCTGGGTCAGGATCACATGATCAAAGCGCTTGGCAATGCGATTGACGACCGGCACCACCGCATCGCCGTCGGCAACCGCAAGCGCCCCGCCCGGGCAGAAATCGTTCTGCACGTCGATAATCAGCAGCACATCATTGTCGTCGGGCAGCACATGCATTTCTTAACCCGGCTGATAGATCGCCTTATGTGGCGACCACGCTAAGGACCAGAGCTAGTCAATGACGTAACATTGACTGCTTGCAGCGAGCCGCGCGGCCTCTTCGAGATCGCCTTGCGCGCTGGCATGAATCACGAAAAGCGGCTCTCCAACCGCGACGGTGTCGCCGACAGTGCGCAGGATATCCACTCCGGCCGCCTTGTCGAGAGGCGCTCCGGCACGGCGCGCAATTTCTGTTATCGCCCAGCCGTCAATCTCCTTGATCGCGCCCGCGCGGTCCGCATCAACGGTGTGGATCAGGCGTCCCGGCATGACCGGCGGCGATCGCCGGCCCTGTGCATCGATGATGCGTTCGAAAGCGCTGCGGGCGGCGCCCGAGCGCAGCAAATTCTCTGCGCGAGATCGCCCGGCTTCGACGGACCCGATGGCGGGATCCCAGGCCAGAATGCGGCTGGCAAAAAACAACGCTTTCTCGACCAGATCGGCCGGAGCGTTGGAATGGTTGTCGAGCGCCCACATCACATCGCGCGCTTCCAGCGCCGGACCGATACCGCGGCCGATTGGTTTGCTGCCGTCGGTGGCGAAAGCCTGCACGGTTAATCCAAGGCCGCGGCCGACACTCTCGAATAGTGCTGCGAGTTCGAGCGCATCCTTTTCGGTCTTGAGTTTTGCTCTTCTCCCGAACGGCAGATCGACAATGACGTGGGTCGAACCCGCGGTCAGTTTCTTTGACAAAATCGAAGCGACGGACCAGCGGTTGGAATCGATGCCGAGCGGACGCGTGATGGCATTCATCACATCGTCGACTATCGAGTGATTGAGCCGGCCGTTCCAGGCGATGCAAGCGCGCGCCTTTTCGAGGCAAACACGAAGCTCGGCCGGACCCAGTTCGACATTCGCGAGCGTTTCCATCGCATCGGCGGTGCCGGCGGCCGACGTGATCGCACGCGAGGACGTCTTCGGCATCAGAAAACCACCATGGGCGGCGACGATCGGAACCACGATCAGCGTGATACGGCTGCCGGGAATGCCGCCCATCGAGTGTTTGTCGACGACGATTTTATCCGGCCATGTAATCCGCGTGGTGAACTGCGTACGCACACGGGCCAGCGCAACGACCTCTTCGTCGCTCAAATTCTGGGTCGCCGCGACCAGGAAGGCAGCCACCTCGCCTTCCGGATAGCGGGATTCAACGATGTCCCGAATGAGCGTGTGGTATTGCTCCTCGGACAGTTTGCCGCCCTGGATCTTGTGAGTCAGTGCCGCACGGCTTTCCGGTGACGGCGTGCGTCGAATAGTGACCTCAGTTCCTTCCGGAAGGCCCAACTCGGCAAAGGCTTCACTGGACAAACCAATCGCGCCCGGACTCAACACATCGGGCAGATCGATAATCTGGACACGGGTCCGGATACTTGCGGCGCCGGCGCTGATCTCAAGTTTGGCGGAACCCAGATAATCAAACGCGCTGACGACATCGCTGTTGGCCGGCAAATAAGCGCAATGATCCCGGCCGCCAAATATCGGTATCCGCCGCAACTGCATGGTATTCCCTGAGGACTCCAGCGCCGCCAGGAAACGCTCGATCCCGGCAGCGATGGTTGCGTCGTTGCGGACGGTTACCGTCTTCACGGAGGACGGCCACTGCGCGACATTTCGAGCAACGCGCTTGTCGATTGCGGCGCCCGTCTCCCGGCCACGCCCGGCGATGCGGGCGGCAAGAAGCGCGGGAGGCGCCACCACCTCGACGACGATCAGGCGCGGCACACGCGCCGCCAATTCGGCGATCACCGCACGCGATCCGTTGGCTATGACATTCTGCCCGCCCTCGAGCGCCGCCGACAAACTGGCAGGTAATCCATAGCGCAGGCCATGCGCATTCCAGGAGATCAGAAAGTCTCCAAGAGCGTCACGACGAGCGAATTCTTCCTCGGTCGTAGCTTCGTGATCTTCGCCGGCAGAACCTGCCGGACGCGTAATCACGCGCCGGGCAAACACGTAGCGGCCGGTTGGCTCTAAAACGGTTCTTGCACCGTCGATAAGTGAATCTTTTCCGCTACCGCTCGGCCCAACGACGAAAAAGAGAGTGCCGTGGCGCAACTCACGCCTCATCCAGGCCGATATCAACGGCAAAGGTATCGTACATCGAGGCCGACTCCCAAATATCGCGCCCGATCGCAGATTCACTGCGGCAGACGCCGTGCGCGGAAATCCGTTAGTATACTAATGATATAAGATATGCCGGTTCTGTCAACACGGCTCACGCCAACCGCAGCAGGTCGTACGCACGTTTACGGACAACCGTCGCTGCTTTCAAAGATCGCGGGGTCTAGGTCATGGATAATCTGGCGTAGCAGCACAATGTGAAACACATGGCCGTCCGGCGCCCTTTGCGATGCCGCGTCGAGACGCTATCTAGCTCTGGACGCACGTCTATCAACGCACGAGGCATCCCTGTGTACGAGACCGTCGAGATTACCAGTTGGGAACAACTCCAGGCGGAAGTCTTCGGAGGCTCCTGGGATCCAAGTCTTCGACGGCACCGTTCAAAAGCCCTTTTTCGCGGCGTGGGACAGGCCCATTTCGATACCCGCACCTCCCTGGCGAGGCTCGGCGGACAATATTGGGAACTTGAATATCACGTCCTCAGGGCGTTTCGGAAATATGCCACCCGCGAGCAGGTGCCCTTCGATGACGATTGGAACTGGATCGCGCTCGGGCAACATCACGGGCTTCCGACCCGCCTCTTGGATTGGACCTATTCGCCCTATGTTGCCATGCACTTCGCAACGGCTGAACTTGCGCATTACGACAGCGATGGCGCGATCATCATCGTCGACTATCACCAGGCGGCGCAAACACTTCCCGACCGCCTCAAATCGATTTTATCCGAAGCGGGCTCGCACGTATTCACGGCAGAAATGCTGCGGCAATACGCTTCGACGCTGAAGGAGTTCGACAAGCTCAACGGAACCGATCCGTTCGTGCTGTTCTTTGAACCACCGTCCCTCGACGAGCGCATTACCAACCAGTTTGCGGTTTTCTCTGTCATGTCCAATGCCAGACTGTCGTTTGATTCCTGGCTCGCCGATGCGCCGGCCATCGGCCGCAAGCTGATTTTGAAAGCCGGCCTGAAGTGGGAAGTACGTGACAAGCTCGATCAGGCGAATATGACCGAGCGCGTCCTGTTCCCGGGGCTCGACGGCTTAAGCCGCTGGCTCGGCCGACATTACGTCAATCCAGACAATGTTCATCTGCGGGCTCATGACGATGGATGGAGCGCGCAGCAGGAAATTCCTCCGATACAGGACTAGGTTAGACGTCCGGTTCGATAAACCGGCCTGCGTAAATAGTAGTCAACGTCGCCCCGAAAAGCAGCATTTGGCGCGGGCGTGTCGCAGACGCGCGTCACGGATTCGTCTTGACAAGAACTATCGGCGTTGAAAGTATCGTTCGTATACAAACAAACTGCTCCTCTTGACCCGACCATAGGCAACAGCAATCGTTAGCGCGCGAGAGCAAAGGGGCTCGGATGATAGTTCCGCTTAGGTTGAAGTATTTCTGCCGCGCGGCGGCTTTCGCCGCAACGATGCTGCTATCGGTTCACGCGCCGGTGCGGGCCGAGGAGATTTCTGTCACGCAATGGGGAGCGAGCCTGTATGGCGCGCCCTATGCCGTGGCGATGGAAAAGGGACTCTTCAAACAGGCGGGCATCGACATCACGGGAATCCTCGGTTCCGGCGGTGGCGGCACGACCGTACGCAATATTCTCGCCAGTCCCACGCCTTACGGCGAAGTCGCGATCGGGGCGGCTCTGGCCGCCCAGGCGCAGGGGCTTGATCTGGTTTTTGTGAATGTCGGAACCCACAGCGTCGCCGAGGCCTCGATGGTCACGATGCCGAATTCCAGCATCAAGAGCGTCGAGGATCTGGTGGGCAAGAAGATTGCCATCACCTCACCCCGTTCAGTTTCCGAAATGTTGTTCCTGCTGGTGCTGCGCGAAAAAGGCCTGGACGCCAGCAAGATTACCCGCGTGGCGGCTGGCGGTTACATGCCGGGTCTCACGATGCTTGAAAACGGCGGCGTGGCGGCTGCGGTGTTGATCGAGCCGCTTTCGATCATCCGAAAAGCCAAATATCGAACGGTCTACAACGCCGGCGAGATCCTCAAGCCGATGACGACTTCGGTTGGCATTACGACCCGCGAGTTTGCCAAGGAACATCCCGAAAAGTTGCGCGCCATCATTGCCGGCCGGCGGGCCGGCGTGCAGGCGATCTACAAAGATCCGGCGGAAGCCGGCCGCATTCTGGAGAAGTCGTATAATCTGCAACCCGATATTGCGGCCGAGGCCGTCAATAACATGATCGCCCCGCATATGTGGAGCGAGGGAGAATTCAATCAGGTCGAACTCGACCGCATGGTGGATGCTCTCAAGTTGACCGGAGAAATCAAGGCGGACGTGAACTGGTCGAAACTGATCGATAAATCCTTTTTGCCGGCCGATTTGCAGGCCAAGCAATGACCGCTGCAGCCTCCGAGATCACGGCTAAAGCTGATGTTGTAAAGCAGGCGCCTGCCGAGCAACCACATGTTGCGCTTCGCGGAATCACCTGCGTGTTTCATTCGCAAGGCCGCAGCCTGCACGCGCTCGGCCCGATCGATCTTTCGCTGGCTAGAGGTGAATTCTTTTCCGTCGTCGGTCCCTCCGGGTGCGGCAAGTCGACCCTGCTCGACATTCTGGCCGGCCTCAATCCTCCCCAAACCGGAACGGCGCACTTCGAGGGCAAGCCAATCCAGGGTGTGCCTGACGGCGTCGGCGTTGTCTTTCAGGAAGACGCCTCCTTTCCCTGGCTCAACGTTCACGACAATGTGGCGTTCGGTCTGCGCCGCGCCGGCGTCGACCCAGCCGAGATCAAGCGGCGGGTCGACTACGCCATCGGATTCATGGGACTGAAGGATTTCGCCGCAGCCTATCCTGCCCAATTATCGGGGGGTATGCGCCAGCGCGTTTGCATCGCGCGCACGCTGGTGTTGCAACCTCGCCTGATCATGCTGGATGAGCCTTTCGGTGCGCTGGATCAGCAGACCCGACTGATCATGGGCGACGAGTTGCTTCGTCTCTGGCGGGAGACCTCGGCTACCATCTTGCTGATCACGCATGCGCTCGATGAGGCCGCGATGCTTTCCGATCGCGTTGGGGTGATGTCGACCCGGCCCGGAACATTCATCGATATCATCCAGACCGGCTGGGACAGAGATCGTGACAGCCGCGTGGTATCGACGCCGCATTTCGGCGATATTACCGCAAGACTCTGGGAGAAGCTTCGCGTCGAGGCCATGAAGATGATGTCCACCAGCGATTTGCGATCACCGTGAGAAAAGAGGCTGTACTCAGGTTTGGCATCGTGGCGCTCCTCGTCGCCGCCGTCGAGATTCTGTGCCGGCTTCACACCATTCCGGTCGATGTCATGATCGCACCGTCGCAGATGGCGGCGGAACTGGTGAAGATACTCGCCTCCGGCGAATATTCGGCTGACATCCTTTCAACCATCGTCAACGTGGTGATCTCGACATTGTTGTCAGTGGCCCTGGGGTTTGTAGCGGGGCTGATCATCTATTCGGCACCCGGCCTCAGAGCCGCACTGGAGCCCCTGCTCGCCAGCTATTACGCCGTGCCGACCTTCATTTTTTACCCGGTTTTCATCAGTCTTTTCGGCGTCGGTTCGGGTGCAATCATCGCCATCGCCGTGCTGCTTGCCATCGTATCGATGATTACGGCGACCCTTAACGGCCTCGACCGCATTCCCCGTGTGCTGCGCAAGACAGGACGGATCTACCGCATGTCCCGCGTCAAGACGGCTGTCATGATCGAACTGCCCTCGGCAGCGCCTGCCCTGTTCACGGGGATAAAACTTTCTGTCGCCTATTCCTTTATCGGCGTGATCGCCTCGGAATTTATCCTCTCGGGATCCGGCGTTGGCTATGCCATCGCCTATGCCTACAACAATTTCGAGACGCCTCGCATGTATGCGCTGATGTTGCTGATCATCCTGCTGGTGACGGGAGTGAACTCGCTGCTTAACGGCATCGACAGGCGACTGCAGTCGCAGCGGCAGCGGTGAGACATATGCGCAGATTTGGCGGAACCGCTATTGTCATCCTGGCCTGCATCGCGATCTGGCAATCACTCTATCTCTACGTCGGAGACTCGGCGCTCGCCTCGCCCCTGCAAACCGTCGAGAAACTTTCCGTCCTTTTGCGAAACGGCGATTTTTGGACCCATGTCACCGAAACCGGCCGCGCATTCGTTTTGGCCCTGGTGATTGCGGTCCTCGGCGGGATTTCGCTCGGCGTGATCCTCGGCCTCGGCCGGCTGGCGGGCGACGTCGCGGAGCCCATTCTCGTCACGCTCTATTCGGTCCCTAAAATCGTGCTTTATCCCCTGGTCCTGCTCTGCTTCGGCTTGGGCATGTCTGCCAAGGTTGCCTTTGGCGTCATGCACGGCCTTATTCCCATCACGCTGTTTTCCATGAATGCGATTCGGCAGATGAAACCCGTCTATCGCCGCACCTCGCAGGTCCTGCGACTGACCACCTTGCAGACCGCGCTAACGGTCATCGTGCCCGCGATCCTGCCGGAGATCATTTCCGGTGTGCGGCTCGGCTTCTCGCTCACCTTGCTCGGCGTATTGATCGGCGAAATGTTCGCTTCGCAGCGCGGACTGGGTTTTCTGCTGACCAGTGCAATTAATCTTGGCCAGATCGATACGATCATGGCGATCGCCCTGCTCCTGACTGTTTTCGCAATCGCCTGCAACACCCTGATGATGATGTTCGATCGTCACCTGGCGCATCGCTAGAGCCCGCGACCGCGCTAGAAATGTCCGGCGATAACGGCGTCCAGGCTGAAAGGCCCCGGTCCGGCCAGAATGACGGACAACAGCAACAGGGCGTAGAGCACTTCGGGCAAATAAAGGATGTCATCAAGCCAGTCGGACTTGTCTATGGGCCGCCAATCGGCAATTCGCTTGATGCCGTCGGTGAGCGTTGCGCCGACTGAAATGATCAGAAGTCCGAGAGCCGCAGGCACGGAAAGCAGGCCCATGGCCACCGCCAATCCGCCCGAAAATTCCGCGGCGGGCAAAAACCACTGAAGAACGTTGACGTGTCGCAGACCTACGCTTTGCAGCGTCACGACCAGCGCGGCGCGGCGCTCGGCGTTAAACAGCTTATGGTAGCCGGACAGAAGAAAGAAGAGACCGGCGGCAACACGGCTGATGGCCAGCGCCGTGTCCGGCAAGCCCAGACCTTCGAAAAAGTACCTGATCATGCGAACCCCAGTGCTCACGCTAGCCGGCATATCCAGGCGCCGCGCCGAATAGCTCATGACCGTGCAATCGGACGGACGCGTAAGCCTTGGAGGCCTTTTGCGCGCCCTGCCATCCCACCTTCGGAAAAGCCGGTCACACCAATGTATGAGTGGCCGGTGTGAGCGGAGCTATCCGATCCGCCGGATTTCACTTATGTTGGTCCGGACAAAATCTATTTGGCGAGAGCGATGATGACTGCAATAGCCTATCTGGCAGGGCCCGATGTGTTTCTTCCCAATGCGGTCGCACATGCCGCGAGAAAAGTGGAGATATGCCGGCGCGCGGGTTTGCGCGGATTGCCGCCGCTCAATGATGATGCCGCCGCTGCGGCGACGCAGCCGGAATTCTGGCAAGTGATCTATGAAAAGGACGTCGCGATGATGGAGAAAAGCGACCTCATCATCGCCAACCTGACGCCGTTCGGCGGCGCCTCCGCCGATTCAGGCACGTTGATCGAGGTCGGCTGGTTTCTCGGAAAGGGCAAGCCGATCTTCGGCTATTCGAACACGCCGGAAAATTTTGAATCCCGGATGCGCCGACAGCTTGGCGCAACGCAGACGGATTTCGACATCGAGGGTTTCCATTTGCCGGACAATCTGATGATTGTCGGCGCGGTCAAGAACAGCGGATATCCGATCTTTCTTCCAACCGACGGCAAGGCGCGGGGCCTCGATGCGCTCGACGTGTTCGAGACCTGCGTCGAGGCGGCGGCGCGGTATTTTGCCGGGCAGACGTGAATGACCGAAGCGCCGGTCACCTTCAATTCACTTGTCATCGCCGCGGCAGGAACCAACTATCCTCCGCGATATTGGCTTCCGTATCCTTAAAGGGTGGATTCAATGGCAATTGCAGCATTGTCCGGCTGGACCAGCGAACAGAAGCACGTTGTCGCCGCCAGCTTTCTCGGATGGTCGCTGGACGCTTTCGATTTCTTTCTTCTGGTGTTCGTGCTCAAGGACATTGCCGCGGAATTCCACACCGATATTTCCAACGTGACGCTGGCCATCCTCCTGACCTTGGCGATGCGCCCGATCGGCGCCTTCATCTTCGGCCGCGCCGCCGACCGCTGGGGCCGCCGGCCGACTTTGATGGTCGATATCCTCCTGTACTCGATCCTCGAATTCGCGTCGGGCTTTGCACCGAGCCTGACGGTGCTGATCATTTTGCGCGCGCTATACGGCGTTGCGATGGGCGGCGAATGGGGCGTCGGCGCGTCGCTGACAATGGAAACCATCCCGCCGCACGCCCGCGGTTTCGTGTCGGGCCTGCTGCAATCGGGCTACCCGACCGGCTACTTCGTGGCGTCGATCGTCTATGGCGTGCTGTTCCCCTATATCGGCTGGCGCGGCATGTTCATGATCGGCGTGATCCCTGCCCTTCTGGTGCTGTACATCCGCCGCAACGTGCCGGAATCGCCGAGCTGGAGCAAAGAGGCGGCGGTCGAGCGCGGCAGTACGCTGGAGGTTTTGAAATCGCACTGGCGCCTTGGCATTTATGCGGTCGTCCTGATGACCGCGTTCAATTTCTTCAGCCATGGCACGCAAGATATCTACCCGACGTTCCTGCAGGTGGAACACAAGCTGTCGCCGCACGCGGTCGGAATCATCGCGGTGATCTATAATATCGGCGCGATCTGCGGCGGCATCCTGTTTGGCACGCTGTCGGAACGTTTCGGCAGGCGGCGATGCATCATCATCGCTGCGCTGCTGTCCTTGCCGGTGATTCCGCTCTGGGCCTTCTCGGACAGCCCGGCGATGCTGGCGATCGGCGCGTTCCTGATGCAATTTACCGCGCAGGGCGCATGGGGCGTGATACCCGTGCATCTGAACGAGTTGTCACCCGACACCGCGCGAGGGACGTTTCCCGGTTTCGTGTATCAACTCGGCAACCTCCTGGCGTCGGTGAACGCCACGCTTCAGGCCGGCATCGCCACGCATTTCGGCGGCAATTACGGGCTTGCACTCGCGCTGGTGGCGGGAACCGCGGCGGTTGTTATCGCGGGGCTGACCGCTGTCGGTACCGAAGCCAAGGGGGTCGTCTTCAGCAAGGCGAAGACGGCTGCGCCCTAACAACTAACTCAAGTCGCGGCGCGCGTGGCCGCGACCTTCAATTTGTTCTCGCCGAGGCGCTCCAGCCAGACCAATGCCACCGCCGAGAGGAAAGGCAGGCTCTGGAGCAGCAGGATCGTTGCAAACAGATCTGCCTCGATATGACGGTAGATATTGGCGGCGTAGACCACGGTGGCGCCGGCGACCAGCAGCGCGCCAAGCCACATTTCCGGCATCGCCAGAATGCGCGTGCTCACGCCCGCGCCGCCGCCCTTCCGGGTGCGGTGGAAGTAGCCGTGGGTTGCTGAGGGCAGCATCGCTTTGAAGGCCGCACTGGCGACCGTCCATTGCACCGACATAAACACGATCATCGCGCCCAGCATCTGCCAGTATGAAACCGCGACGCGCATCCTGTAAGCGCACGCGAAGTGCACCAGCGTGACCAGAAACGCCGCGATGATCGGAAACGTCAGCAGGACGTCGGGTATAGCGACGATATCCAGCGCAATGAACGGCACCCAGATCAAATTGAGCAGCGCCGCCCCGACCGCAACGGTTTCGGCGCCGAACCAGTTGAGCCAGCCCAGCAGGAATTCGCGCTTCTGATGATGGTCGAGCCGGCTGATCCCCGGCAGGAACTTGCGCCAGTGCTTCCTGACGATCTGCACCGCGCCTGTGGCCCAGCGCGCGCGTTGAACCCTGAAGGCCTGATAATCCTGCGGCAATAATCCCCAGCCGTAACGACGGTTAGTATAGTGCACGCGCCAACCCTGCTCCATGATCGACAGGCCGAGGTCGCTGTCCTCGCAAATCGTGTCGCTCGACCAGCCGCCGGCCGCTCCCATCGCTGTGCGGCGGATCAGGCACATGGTACCGTGAACGATGATGGCGTTGAACTCATTGCGCTCGACCATGCCGATGTCGAAAAATCCCGCATATTCGGCGTTCATGGCAGCATGGATGAGACTGCGATCGCCGTCGCGATGATCCTGCGGCGCCTGAATCAGGCCCACTTCAGGATCGGCGAAGGCCGGGACTAGATCGCCGAGCCATCGGGGATCGACCACATAATCGGCATCGATGACTCCGATAATCTCGGCATCGGCTGACGTCTCCGCCAACGCCAGCCGAAGGGCAGCCGCCTTGAATCCCTCGAGGTTTTCGACGCGAAGAAACTTGAAACGCGGACCGAGTTCACGGCAGCGCGCCTCGATCGGCCGCCAGAATGCCGGATCCGGCGTGTTGTTGATCACAACAACGCATTCGAAATTCGGATATTCGAGCCGGGCTACGGATTCGATGGTCCGCAGCAGCATCTCCGGCGGCTCCCGATACGCAGGAATATGGATCGAGACCTTTGGCGCGGGCACGTCCGTTCGCGGCGGCGATATCGCCAATAGCCGCTCGGGATTGCGGCCAAACGTTACCGCCGCCAGTTCACCCACGCGCGAAAGCAAAATCGGCGCGAGCAGCGCGAGCAGCGGCAGTGCAATGCCGAACGCGATCAACTCCCCATGCAGGAAATAATGGGCGTGCCAGTACCCGAGCACGCTGGCGCACCAGTCGCCGATCACATGGTCCGCGCCGGCCAGCAATGCCACCTGACCGATGGTGGCCCCGGGCAGCAGCAACACAGAGAGCGACAATAATAGTCCGACAAGGACCGCGCACCCCGCCGCCTTCCAGTATTCGGGATCGACCAGCAACCCCGTCCAGGCGAATTTTGGCCGCAGCGACGAATCGAGGATGCCCCAATAGGGACCGACATTGCCCTCGAACAATTTCTCCGGTTGATCGATCGCCTCGACAATATTGTAGTCGATGCCAAGCGCGGTTGCGCGCGCAACGAAATCCCGCAATATCACGGCCTGGGTGATTGCGCCGGGATGGGACTGCTCATAGTTGCGGCCCGCACTTGGCCAGCCGATCTCGCCGACAACGATCGTCTTGCCCGGGAATTTTGTCTGCAGTTTTTCGTAAGCTTCCAGCGAGTGCTCCACCGCGACGTCCTTTGGCTCACCTTCCCAATAAGGAATGATATGAGCAAAGACCTGATCGACGGCCTCGCCAAGTTCGGGCTGATCGTCGAAAATGTGCCAGTTTTCCGCGGTCGCTACCGGTACCGGACTTTCGCGCTTCACGCGCTGAATGATCTGGATGAGTTCGGCGACACTGTGCTCGTGCCGGAACACCGTTTCATTGCCGACGACGATGCGCGTAACGTTGGGATTGTGTCTTGCCAGGTCGAGGGCTGAGGCGATCTCACGTTCGTTTCGGGCGTCGTCGAGGCCGATCCAGGCGCCTACCGTGACCGTGAGCCCGAGCTCAGCCGCGATCTTTGGAACATGCTCCAGGCCCTGGGTCGAAGCATAGGTGCGTACCGCCTTGGCCTGTCCGGCGATGGCAGTCAGATCGGCGCGAATCCGCGCCTCGGGCACCGTTCGCCCGGCGGAAGGATTGCCCACGAACCGGTTGTACGAAACGCTCGCCAGCCGATCTTCCACCGACGCGGCCGTCGTCGTCGGATTCCTCAGCGCCCATAACGCCAGATGGAGGCAAGCGACCAGGCCGAGAACGAGGAATGTTGTGCCCAAAGACAGCACACGGCTTCGCCCCTGTCCGATGCCGACCAATTCCCCACCCTGTACAATCTCATCGGCCGTGTTCATGTCAGCGCCTTGCGGTGCGCACAATGTGTGACCAGTTGCCTGCAATAGCTATCGATTTAGCTTGCAGAGGTGTCATGCGCCCATGATGCGTTTGTATACCCCGTGCAATCAATCCCCGGCACGATCTCAATTTTTCGGCGCGGTCAGAAAAGCATTTTCGATTACTTCACCGATCGGCTGCCAGGTCGTGCCGTCGAATTGCACCAGCCGCATCTGCTCGATGGGGCGAAAATCCGCCGGGCCGGTATTGATCGCGATACCGGGCAGCGTGACCGAGCTCTGGTAATTCTTCAGCGAAGCCGCCTGCCGCATGATGTTTTCGCGCGACAGATCGTTGCCGCATTGTTTCAGCATCTGGGTCAATGTCTCCGCAGCGGCATAGCCAAAGACAGTGTTGCTGTCGTCCTTGTCGCCGTCGGGATAATATTTGTCCATGAACGACGACCAGTCCTTCATGGCGGGATCATTCTTCCAGGCCGGGTCGCTGGCGTCCTTCAGGAAAGACGTCGAGATCACCCCGATCGAATTCTCCAGACCGGCAGGCCGCAACGCGTTGGCGATGGAGGCGGACGCGTTGTCGAGCATGAAAACCGGATGCCAGCCGAACTCGGCCATCCTGCGGATCGCAAGCGCGGCGATCGCGGGCGACCCGTCAAAAACCAGAATTTCCGCGCCGGAGGCCTGCAGCAGCTGGAGCTGGGCGTCGATCGATGTGTCCGACATCTCGAATGTCGTGTCCGAAACGATCATCCGCGTCCAGTCGCCGAGGCCTTCTTCAAGGCCCTTGAACAGGTCGCGTCCAAACTGATCATTCTGCCAAAGCACGGCGATCTTCCGCTCCGGATAAAAAGCCTGGATGTAATTGGCATAGATCCGTCCCTCGGCACGGAACGGCGGCTGCCAGCCCATCGTCCACGGGAAGGCCTTGGGATTGCCCCACTCTTCGTCGCCGGACGCCACGAACAATTGCGGAATTTTCCGGTCGTTCAGATACGGACGAATGGCAAGATTGTCCGGCGTCCCGAACGATCCGAACATCAGCAGGGCCTTGTCCTTCTCGACCAATGTTCGGGTCTGCTGGGATGCCTGTTCGGGATCGGAATTATCATCGTACGAGATGAACTTCACCTTGCGGCCGTTGATCCCGCCCTGCTCATTGATCATGTCGAAATAAGCCGCCTCGGTCTTGCCGATCGCGCCAAAGGCGGCCAGCGGACCGGTATAGGGCATCACGTTGCCGATGCGAATTTCGGTGTCGGTCACGGCGATATCAGGGGCTTGCTGTGCCGTCACGCAATCGGGCAGGCAGGTCAGGGCCGCAACGAAAACCATCGAATGTGCGATTTTCACCATCCCTCGCATCGATACACCCATTCCGGAGATAACTAATCCCAGTGGTTGCTGCGATTGCAGCATTCTTGCGGACAATCTAGAACTTTTTGCGGTTCGCGGCATTCTCATTAAAGCCAGCTCCGTCGTAATTTGTGACGTTTTGACGCTTGGGCAAGAGGTCACATCAATACGCACGGATATGCCCGCCGGGACGCCCGTAGGCGTCACCGGCCGGGCGTTTACGGCGCAGGTTGAGCAGATTGAGATGATGGCTCACATCGCGGCCGGCCGGTCACTGGCGGGCCATCGCGTGTCATCGGCTGTGCCGCTTTGAGGCGGCAGCCAGCCGCGATCGCGCCGCTCGATCAGGCGGCGCGGATATTGGCGACGAAGCGATCGACGTCGGCGCGCAATGTGGCGGCCTGGCTGCTGAGTTGCTCCGCCGAGGACAAGACCTTGGTGGCCGCCGCGCCGGTCTTGTCGGCGGACTGGTTGACGCCGGCGATGTTGCTTGAGACCTGGCCGGTTCCCTGCGCGGCTTCCTGAACGCTGCGAGCGATCTCGCGGGTTGCGGAACCCTGCTGATCGACCGCAATCGAAATCGCCGATGCGATCTCGTTGATGGAACCGATGGTGCGGCCGATGCTCTCGATGGCCTGCACGGCGTCCGCGGTCGCGCCCTGCATGGCGCTCACTTGCGCCGATATTTCATCGGTCGCCTTTGCGGTCTGGCTGGCCAGCGATTTGACTTCGTTGGCGACCACCGCAAAGCCCCTGCCCGCTTCGCCGGCGCGCGCTGCTTCGATCGTCGCGTTCAAGGCCAGCAAATTGGTCTGGCTTGCGATATCGCTGATGAGCTTGACCACGTCGCCGATCTTCTGCGCGGCAGCCGACAGGCCCTGCACGGTGACGTTGGTACGATTGGCTTCGGCAACGGCCTGACCTGCGATCTGGGTCAATTCCGTGACCTGGCGTCCGATTTCCGAAACCGACGACGACAATTCTTCGGTCGCTGCAGCAACCGTCTGCACGTTGGCCGAAGCCTGCTCGGCCACGACGGCCACGGTGGTCGCCTGATGGCTGGCTTCCCCGGCGGTCGCCGACATGCTCTTCGAGGTCGCCTGCATTTCCGTCGCAGCACCTGCCAGCGTGTCGAGCGAGGTGCGCACACCGCTCTCGAAATCATCGGCCATTCTGGAGAGCAGAAGCTTCCGTTCTGCGTCGGCCTGGGACTTCAACACGTCCTGCTCGCCGCGCAACCGGATCGCCTCGATCATGTTGTCCTTGAAGACCTGAACCGACTGCGCCATGACGCCGACTTCATCGCGCCGCTCCTGGGCCGGGATAACCGTCGACATATCGCCACCGGCGATCTTTCGCATCGCCGCCGTCATCGCGTTGATCGGATTCACGATGCTGCGGCCAAGCAGCAGGAACATGCCGCCCATCACCAGCAAGGCAAGGCCGACCAGCATGCCGACCTGAAGCGCCTGCGCCCAAAAGATCGAATAGACGTCGTCGATGTAAATACCGGCACCGATGGTCCAGTCATAAGGCTTGAACTCGGTGACATAGGACATTTTCGGAACCGGGTCGCCGCCACCGGGGCGGCCAAAGCGATATCGCGTGATGCCGCCGCCCTTGGCGGCCATTGCAAGCTGATCACGGATAAAAAAGACGCCATCGGGATCCGGCGTATCGAGGAAAGTCGTCCCCTCCACCTTCGGGTTGGGATTGACTTGCAAGACGCCCTTCGAGTTGAAGGCGTAAAGGTAATCCCCCTTCTCCTTGCCGAAGCGGAATGAGCGCAACAGCGTCTTGCCGCGCTGCAGAGCCTCGGCTTCGGAGAGACCCGCCTTCTGCGAGGCCTGATAGTCGTTTTCGATGGCCTGACGCGCCATCAGCGCGACGTCCTGGAGTTTGGCCTTGCGATCCTCGAGCAGATTGTTCCAGAGCGCCGAGAGGCCGACGCCGGCTACCGCGGCGATACCGAGGACCGAAAGACCAACCATCATCAGAAGCTTGGAGGAGATTCGCAGATTGCCAAGCATTGAGCACCTGTTGCAGGAATAAGAGTCGCCGGAGCGGCGCCAGACCCCTGGTCAATAGCTCAAATTGATGAAGTAGCCCCTAACGCGAACGCAATTGGCTAACCACGTCCGCGGGTAGTCCGTCACCGCGTCAGACGCAGGAATTTCAGGCTCAAAACCGCACATCCGCCGGCGATCAGGACGCCGGCCACGACACCGGCGCCCACCGTAAAACTACTGGTTCGCTGCAATACATAGCCGAACAGCGTGGGAGCTATCAGGCTTCCGATTTGGCCGGCGCTGCTGATGAAGGCGATGCTGCCTGCCGACTCCTGTTCGGAAAGGAAGCTGGTCGGAATGGTCCAGAACAGCGCGACAGCCGAGAGATAGCCGATGGCCAGCACGGCAAGGCAGGCAATCGAGAGCGCCGAATTCCAGGACGAATAGGCAATGGCAAGCGCGGCGCAGGCCGCTATGAAAACCGCCGCAAAGAAATGCCAATGCCGCTCCAGCATCCGATCCGAGTTTCGGCACAGCAAGAGCATGCCGATGGCGCCGACCGCGTAGGGAACGGCCGACAGCAGGCCGACCTGGAACAGGCTGGATATGCCGGAGCGCTGGATAATCGTGGGCGTCCAGAAATTGAGGACCATTCCGGCCCAGGTCACCGAGAAATAGCCTGACGTCGCCAGCCACAGCATTGAGCTTCGGAGTGCATGCAGGAAGGCGCGAAAGCCGGAATGGCTTTCTTTCCGACGCTCGACCGACAGGTTGGCCGTGAGCAAATCTTTTTCACTGTCCGATAGCCATTTCGCATCGCGCGGCCGGTCGTCCAGCACGAAGAACGCCGCGATGCCCATCATGACCGGCAGCAGTCCCTCGATCAGGAAAAGCCATTGCCAGCTTTTAAAACCGTAGATGCCGCCCATGTGCTGCATGATCAGGCCCGAGACCGGTCCGCCTGTGATCCCCGACACCGCAATCGCAAGCACGAAGAACGACATCACCCGACCGCGCATCCGGTTCGGAAACCAGAAGGTGAGGTACAGAATGATGCCGGGGAAGAATCCGGCTTCGGCAGCGCCAAGCAGGATCCGCGCAACATAAAACTCCTCCGGCCGCGAGACGAACGCCGTCGCGCCGGAGATGAGACCCCACAGGCACATGATCCTGGTGATGGTTTTGCGCGCACCGATTTTCTGCAGCAGCAGATTGCTCGGCACCTCGAACAGGATGTAGCCGACATAAAACAGACCGACGCCCAGTCCATAACTCGCATCGGTCAGGTTCAGATCGCTCTGAAACTGCAGTTTGGCGAAGCTGACATTGACGCGGTCGATGTAGTTCAGGACGTAGCAGATGAAGATGAAAGGGATGATCCGCAGGATCACTTTCGAGTACAGGCGGCTTTCGACTTCATCCGCCGCGATCGCAAAACGCCCGGCCTGCCGTTGCAAAACGCTCTCCTGCCGCACGCCCGGAACGTATGGTTCGCCTGCGTTTTTCTTTTATACCCGGCGCGCGGCCGCTAGACGGCGACCGACGGGTACTCGCGTCCCAGCCAGTGCTTCAGTTTGGCGCCATATTCGCGCTGGAACGAGAGCGGGCCGTGTTTCTTGGTATATTCCTCGTCGTACAGCGCAATATAAATGGTCAAACACAGAAAGAAATGCGCACCCATTTCGAACAGCGCGACATAATCGTGATTGATCAGGACTTCGCGTTCCTTGTCGGTCAGGAAATTGACCGTCGAGGTTTCCGCGTCGTTGAGCTTCGGCCCGATCGACTGTTCCCAGGTCAGAACCAGCGATCTCGGATCCTCCTTGTACCGGCGCAGCAATTCCGGATCGCGGTCGACCGTGAACAGGAACTTGTTGACGTAATACTTGCTCATGCCGCAACTCCCTGCGGATACCAGGTGAGATAGGCTTCCATGGTGTGGAAGAGATCGAGGTTGTCGACATAGCTTGCCTTGATCGGACCGGCGATGCCCATCATCAGGATAAGATCCATGAAGCCGTGCGTCGCATTGCCATGCGTGCCCAGGTTTTCCACTGTCACGTTTTCAAGAATGGCTTCGATGTTGCCGCTCGACAGCCATTCGATCGCCTGGCGGTCGAATTCCGGATCGGGACCATGCTCCTGGAACTGGCGCGGGCCGCCGAGCTCGAGCGACAGATGCCCGGAGCCGACCGCGGCGATGCGCTGGTCCGAAGGATAGGCGTCGATGATTTCGCGAATCGCGCGGCCGAGGTCCCAGAAGCGTTTCGGCGACGGCAGCGGCGGCGCGAAGATGTTGGTGTAGATCGGAACCACCGGCAGATCGGCTTGCGGGCGCGTCGTGATGATCGGGCAGATGATCGAGTGATCGAGCTTCAGCTCATGGCTGAACGAGAAATCGAAGCCGCGATCGAGCAGCCCCTGATGCATGAAATTCGACAGCTCCTCGTGCCCCTGCAGCACATATTTCGGAATCCCGAATTCTCGCTCTTCATTATAGAACGTCGCGTCGTAGCGCGGCGCCTTGCCGATCAGGAAGGTCGGATAATTGTCGAGAAAGAACTGGTGAAAATGGTCGGCGCCGACCATCACGAGAATATCGGGCTCGGCGCGCGTCAGCGTCTCGCGATAGGCCTCGACCTTGCGCTTCCACTCCGGCGCCTGCGGCATCTGCTGCTCCGGCGGCATGGTCGTCGCCTTCAGATAAAAAGGATGATGTGTCGTGGCAAGAACTGCCGCTAACGTCGCCATTCGCCTCCCCCTCACTATCGCCGGTTATCCGGCTCTCATACACTCTTTGCCAGCGTATCCTGCCTGATCCGTTCCGGCCAAGCCTCGCGATTACGCGCCAGCGCCTCGCGGATGGCCTGCCCATCCTCGTCGATCGTCGGAGCAGCATCAACCCTCGTAGCGCGCTCGCCGTCAAAAGTAAAAGCCGGCCGCACCGACTGACGGGCGCCTTCGCTGCGCTCCTCTACCGGAACGATCATGCCGAGATGCGCGACCTGCGGATCCTCGGCTACCTCCGGGATCGAGTTGACCGGCCCGAACGGCACGTCGAATCCCGCAAACCGCGCCACCCAGTAATCGCGATCATGGGCGGCGAAAACGACCCCGAGCGCCTCGGATAGTTCACGGTAATTGTCGATACGGCATTGCCGGACCGAAAAGCGCGGATCCTCTGCCAGATGGCTGGCGCCGGTCGCCTCGATCAGCGCGTCCCAGAATTTGTCCAGCGACGACAGATGAAAGGCGAACAGGCGGCCGTCTGCGCACCGCACGATGAAGGCCTGGGCCAGCCGCGGCCGATCGGTACCCTTGGGGATTTCGCCGAGCGCGAAATAGCCCGTGAACGGCTCAACCGAAAAATGCATCATCGCTTCCAGCATCGAGATTTCGATCAGGCGGCCCTTGCCGGTCCTCGATCGCTCGACCAGCGCCCCCGCGATCCCGAGCGCGGCGTAGATTCCGGTGATTGCATCGGCGAGCGCCGGTCCGATAAAGCGGGGCTCGTCCGGGTCGATCGCGACGCCGAGAAAACCGCTGGTGGCCTGCGCCACGGAATCATACACCGGCCGCTTGGCATAGGGACCGTCGGGTCCAAAGCCGCTGATGGAGCAATAGACCAGGCGCGGATTGATCGACTGCAAGGTCTGCGCGTCGGCGCCGAGCCGCGCCGCAGCACCGGGACGGAAGTTCTGCACATAGACGTCGGCCTGCCGGATCATGTCGTAAAACAGGTCGCGGTCGGCATCGCGCTTCATGTCGAGCGATAGGCCGCGCTTGTTGCGGTTATAGGCCTGGAAATGCGCGCTGTAGAATCCGTTCTTGAAGCTGCGATAGGGATCGCCGGTGCCCGTGCTCTCGACCTTGATGACGTCGGCGCCGAGATCGCCGAGCATCATGCCGGCGCAGGGGCCGGTGATAAAGGTCCCCTGCTCCACGATGCGAACGCCGTTGAGGACGCCGTACATGCCGCTCGCCTCCTTCAATTCTCGTTGGCGACGAAACCCTCAGGCGCCGGGCCGTCATAGCTGATCGCGGAAGCCGCCGCATGCGACATCGCAAAGCCGATCGGATGAGTCTGCTCCTCGAGCAGATGACCGATCAGGCCCGCGGTGCGCGCCAGGATCGGCACGCCGCGCAGCGCCAGTAAGAGATAGCCGGCGTCGAGCAGCACGCAGGGAATGGCGCTCGAGATGTTCATCACCAGCGGTTTGCCGATTACGGATGGCAGCACGCTTTCGACCGCCAGCGCAGCCTGCGAATGGCGGCCGAACACCCCGACTTCGCGGGACAACTCGATCAATCGCCTGGCGCGTGGATCGAAGCCCTTGTGCAGAGGATGGCCGTAGCCCGGGATCGCGCGCTTTTCGCTGCGATAGCGGGTGACGACTTCACTGGCCGCTTGTTCAAGTGCTCCGCCGGCCTTTTCATGCAGCGCAACCACTTCGCTGAACAGACGTCCGGCCGCTTCCGACGCGCCGAGAATGACCGATCCGCAGCCGAGCAAGCCCGCGGCGACCGCGCCTTGCAACGCTTCGGGTGCCGCGGCGAGCGTCATGCGCGCCGCCTGCACGCTCGGCACCAGCCCGTGTTCAGCAATCGCGACCAGCGTCGCATCGAGAATCCGGCGCTGGACATCGTTCGGCAAGGTACCGCAGACCAGGAGCCAGACGTGATCCGTGAACGAAATCTGTCCGATCAGATCATGGACGAGATCGTGACCGCGGATCACGATGGTTTCCGGGTTGGACCCGGAAATGCCGGTGGTCGGCTGGGTAGCGGGACCGATTTTCACGACTTTATCTCCAGCTCTTCCCGAGTTACATTTTTTCGGCTAGCGAAAAAAGTTTCGTTATATATAATACACGTAGCAACCCGCGCCGGCTTGTCAAGGACAGCGGCGGCGGTGGCCAAGCTCGATTGCGCAGACCGGTCGCGCACAGGCGAGACCGGTCTGCCGGGAACACGAGATTTCTGTAATCAAACGACGGGGCACCATCATCAAGAATGCCGGGACGACGTCACGGGTAAGCCGCCGCAAGACGGCGGCCCTCCAGCGCAGCAAGGTCGAATTTGTCGAAGCGCTCGCGCGCGGCCTCGCCGTGCTCGGCGCGTTCGACGAAGCCTATTCAGAGATGACGCTCTCGGAGGTCGCGAGCCGCACCAGGATGTCGCCGGCCACCGCCCGGCGCAGCCTGCATACGCTCGAAGCGCTCGGCTACCTTCGCTTCGTCAACAAGAAATACGTCCTCGCCGCCCATGTGCTGACCCTCGGCGCGGCCTATGTTCGCGCGGCCGGCGTCGACGAGGCGCTGATGCCGGAGCTGCGCCGGCTGGTCGACCTGTTCGGCGATGCCTCTTCGGTCAGCGTTCTCGACGGTTCGAACGTTCTCTATATCGCGCACTGCTCCGAGCAACGCGCCGCCCGCCGTACCGCCGGTATCGGCGTCACTTACCCCGCCTATGCGACGTCGATGGGCCGCGTCTTGATCTCGCGGCTGCGCGACGACCAGATGGAGGCGTATCTCGGCGACCTCAAGCCGCTCAAACTGACCGAGCACACCGTGACCGATGTCGGCAAGCTCCGTCAGATCCTCGCCCAAACGCGACGGCTCGGCTATAGCGCTGTGGTCGACGAACTCGACTACGGCATCACCGCGCTCGCCGTCCCGATCAGCGATCCGGCAGGCCGGGTGGTGGCCGCGGTTAACACATCAGGCTATTCCGGCAAGCTGCCGATCGATCAACTGATCGACCGCCGCCTGAACGATTTACAGATTGCCGCGGCCCGCATCGGCCAGGTCTTTGCACGCTATCCCGTACTGCTGCATTCGATCGCGCCGAATCCCGGCTGATGGATTTTAGCAGGGCGGCGGACCGTCCGGGGCGAGCTTCGGATCGATCGCCAGCAGGCCATCACGCCAGGTGAATTTTGAAAAATCCAGCGGCTGCGTGGTCACCTTGTCCTTTAACGCCCATTTGCTGAGGCTGCAGAAGTCTTCAAAGAAAACCTTGTCCAGCGCCAGCGGCCGGATATTTGTCACCCACTGTTCCCTTGTCGCCTTCTCGCTCAGGTCGAGCTTGGCTTTTGCATAATTTGCAACGGCGGCAAAATCCTTCTCGGCTACATCGCGTCCCTTCATCGTCGCGCGCAGGAAGCGGATCACCTTGTCCTTGCCTTCCGCAGAGTTAAGAAAATCCGTCCGCGCGCCCGCGATCAGATAGCCCTGGATATAGCCAGTCGCATCCGTCAGGTAGTGCGAGTCGTCGGGACAAATCTCGAGCGTGCGCGACCCCACCGGCTGCCAGATGAAGAAAGCAGCGATATCGCCCTGACACAGCGCGGTCGGCAATATCTGGGTGTCGAGGTTCTTCACCGTGACCTTGGACGGATCGACGCCGTTCTTCGTCAGATATTCGGATATGAACCAGGATCCCGTGGAGCCGACACGGGTGGCGACGGTCTTGCCGATCAAATCCTGTGGCGTTTTGATATCTTTGCGGGCGACACCGACATAGCCCTTGGCGTCACGCTCGATAACGGCAAAGACACGATAAGCACCGTCCGCTCTGAAAAAATACTGCACGCTCGGCAGATCGCCGGCCAGCACGATATCGCCCTGCCCCGTATTGAAACTCTGGAATGCGGTGGTACCCGACGGAAACAGCCGATAGGTGATATCGAGGCCCTCCTTGGTGTATTCGTTGTTGGCCATCGCCATCCAGAGCGAGTCATTATTGACCGAAGGCTGGGCGTAGACGGTCAGCTTCAGCGGGCTCTGCGCTTGCGCCGGACCCGCAGCCACAAGTGCGGTAAAAGCAGCCGCCGCCAAGGTGAACCAGAGCGGCTTCAAAAACCTGTTGTTTTTCATAATCCCTCTCCTTCGAACCGCGGCATCCATAAAAATCGCCTCAAGCCGGTAACGTGAAACGCGTCAATGTCAGATCGACGATCAGACGCAACGCGCGATCGCACAGAAATCCGAGCACGGAGATCGTCAGCAGCGCGACGAAAATACGATCCGTCTGCAGCAGCATCGATGAATTCTGCAACAAGTAGCCGATCCCTGAGTCAGCGGCGAGAATTTCCGCGGGGATGATCGACATGAACGCCGACGCCATCGCCACACGCATGCCCGTGATGATGTAAGGCACCGCGGAAGGCACGACGATATAGGCGAAAATCTCAAACTGCGACGCGCCAAGGCATTGTGCCGCGCGTTGCCTCGCGATGGGGGTGCGCAAGACACCCGCAATGGTGTTCACCAGCATGATGAAGAAGGTGCCCCAGAAGATCAGAAAGTATTTCGACATTTCGCCGATGCCGAACCAGATCACGGCGATCGGGATCATCGCGGTCGGCGACAGATAGCGTAGTAGCTCGACAATCGGATCGACGAGATCATGGAGCGTCGATATCCGGCCGAGAATGACGCCGAGCAGGATCGCCGCGATCGACCCAGTGATGAAGCCGACGAACACCCGCGACAGACTGATAATGACGTCGTGGAAAATCTCTCCGCTCAGGATCATCGGGATCGCGGTCCTGATCACCCGGACCGGCGGGGGAACGAGAAACGGACTGAAGACAAAGGTCGAGAGCAGTTGCCACCCCGCAAAGCCCAACATCAGCGACAGGATTGTCAGACCGAGAGACCGGTGCCGGCGCCAGATCGATGCCATCCGCATTTGATAAACGCTGACGATCGATGCGGGCGCAGTCTTGATCCCGGTGGAGGCCATCAAGCGATCCGCGCTTCCGAGCGGTCGATTTCCGGCGCCAGCAACGCTTCAATGTCGGCGGCGGTCTTGCGCAGCTCGCCATCGGCGAGATCGCGCGGCCTGGGAAGATCGAGACGAAACAGCTGCATGATTTTCGATTCCGGTCCCACCGACATCACGGCGATGGTGTCGGCCAGTATCAGGGCTTCGCCGATATCATGGGTGACGAAGACGATGGTCTTGCCGGTCTTCTGCCAGATATCGAGCAGGGTCGCATGCATGCGCCGCCGCGTCAGCGCGTCGAGGGCGGCGAAAGGCTCGTCCATCAGCAGCACTTCAGGCTCGACCGCGAGCGCACGGGCGATTTGAAGCCGTTGGCGCATGCCGCCGGACAGTTGCGACGGAAATTTGTCGCGGTGCTGCGCGAGATCGACCGCCGTCAGATACTTGTCGATGACCTCTGGCCACGACGTCTTGGGAATTCTGCGCACGCGCAACGCGAAGCGCATGTTCTCTTCGACCGTGAGCCAGGGAAGCAGCGCCGAGCCGGCATCCTGAAAAAACATCATCCGGTCGCGTCCAGCGCCCACGACCGGATCGTTGTTGAAGAGGACAGAACCAACGCTGGCGGGTTCGAACCCCGCCATGATGTTCAGCAATGTCGATTTTCCACAACCTGAGGGGCCGAGCAGGCAAAAGAACTCGCCATCCGCGACGGCTACATCGATATCCCTGAGAGCGACATAACCGCTGGATTCCGGGCCATACGTCTTGCATACGCCACTCAGCTGCAACATCGTAGCCCCTCGTTGGACCTCAATCACTTATCGATCGATAACGAGATGGATGATATCCGAGCAAGTCATCCAGTCAAGCAAGTGTCATGCACGCGTGCATTGTGAGCTGCGAGTTCGATCGGTTTAATCGGGCTGGATACGCATGCACGATATGCGCCGCGCGTCATTGTCGCAGCGCTCCGATTAGCATTTGATGGAGTTGGCGCTGGGCCGTCGCGTAGACTGGGGTTGAACGCCCGCTGGAATAAATCAGTGCCTTGGTGGGGAGGAATCGATGACGAGCTTGAAGTATCTGGAACGTACCCGCCTGGCCGGTACCGGTTTCGAGCTGGCGCAAGGCGTGAGGGCCGGCGCGTGGCTGTTTTTCACCGGACATGAGGCCACCGATTTCCAGCATGGCCTGGCGCCCTCGGTTGCCGGAAAGCCCGGTTTGCCGCTCGGCGGCGCGCCCCGGCATCTGCGCGAAGGCGGCTACCTCATCAATCGCTTCCAGCGATTGATCGAGGCTGAAGGCGGCGACATGCGTCACATCGTCCGCGTC
This sequence comes from uncultured Alphaproteobacteria bacterium, assembly GCA_963790595.1. Taxonomy (GTDB): domain Bacteria; phylum Pseudomonadota; class Alphaproteobacteria; order Rhizobiales; family Xanthobacteraceae; genus Bradyrhizobium. The sequence goes on from CAWBPE010000004.1 coordinate 90,172, forward strand.
GATCAGTTTTATCCGACAGGCGCCTCGGTCAACGGATACCAGCGCGCGCGCAAATCCGCGCTAAAGGATTTTGTCCCGCCGAGCACCTCGGTGCTGATGGAAGAACTCCTGGTTGAAGGCGCGGGCATGGATGTCTCCTGGCTTGCAGTGCTTCCCGGGGAAGGCCGCGAACCCAAGATCGGTCGGCCAGAGGGCGTTCCGATTCCGAAGCATTCCGGATTCGCCGCCACGCTTGTCAGCGGCGACTATGTTTTCGTCGCCGGCCAGATGCCAAATAACGAAGCGATGACCGGCATCGAGCCGGCCGCCTATCGCCCTCCCAACGCGATCTGGAACGGCACGGATATTCGTTTGCAGACCGAATTCCTGATCACCTCGCGGCTGAAGCCTGCACTGGAAGCGGGCGGAAGCTCCCTGAAGAACGCGATCAAGGCCCAGGTTTACCTCACGAAAATCGAAGACCTTCCCGAATTCATGGATGTGTGGAACGCCCATTTCGGCGACCATCCCTGCGCGCTCACGGTCGTGGCGACCAAAGGCCTCGCGCTGCTGGAGTCGATCATCGAGATCAATATCCTCGGCGTCCGCGATGCCGGCGCGACCAAGAAGGAAACCGTCGAGCACAAGGCATCTTCAGCGATGCGACTCGGCCCTGCGGCCGTCCGCGCCGGCGATCTTCTCTGCCTGTCGGCGCTATACGCGGCAGATGAAAACGGCGTTCTGCCTGAAATCCACGCCGCCGCCGGTCTGAAGCACCTCGGCGTACCCGCCGGCCTGCAGATGAAAGCGATCCTCTCTGCGGCCGAGGAGATTTGCAAAGCCGGCGGCACCGCGCTCGACAAAGTGGTCCGGGCCAGCCACTTCGTCGGCGACCTCAATGTGGTCCATCCGGTGCTGACCGCGTGGAGCGAGAAACTGCCGGGCATTCCGCTTCCCTTCGGCGCGGTACGCTGCCCCTCGATGCCAATACCTGGCTGCGACATCGTCCTCGATATGTGGGCTTACCGTCCGTAATTTCATCCCAAACCGAGCGGTCACGCATGACACCCGATGATATTCACGGATTTCGACTGATCGCGCACGATACCCTCCAGGGTTTCGGCGGGATTGGCGAAGGCATGTCGATCCAGAAAACCCGCGACGGCCGCCGCATCATGTGGTTGGCGCATGAGGGGCCGCCGAAGAACTTTACTGGCGTGGATGTCACCGATCCGCGAAAACCGAAAGTCGTGATCCAGACCGAGCTTCCACATAACCGTGTGCGTTCGAACTCGCTGGAAGTCTGCGGCGACGTGATGGCGGTCGCCTATCAGGTACTTGAGCCCGGTCTCAAGCCTGCCGGTTTCGAACTGTTCGACGTCCGCGCGCCGGAAAATCCAAAATCGATCAGCTTTTTCGACTGTTCGGGCCCGCATTCACGCGGCGTGCATCAGGTCTGGTTTGTCGATGGACGTTACGTTCATTTCGCCGGTGGCGCGGCCGACTTTACGCCACGCAATCAGCTCGACGACCAACCCTACCGGATTGTCGATGTCGGCAACCTGACCAAGCCTGTGGAAGTCGGCCGCTGGTGGATGCCGGGCACCCGCGAAGGCGACGATGCGCCCGCGCCGACGCGATTGCCGATCGACTCCGGCTTTCGCGCCCATAACACCAACGTTTTTCCGGAACGACCCGACCGCGCTTATGTCGGCTATCTCGATGGCGGCGGCTTTGTCCTCGACATTTCGAACATGAGCGCGCCGAAGGTGGTATCGAGCTTCTGCCCTCATCCGCCCTATCCCGGCTTCACCCATACCGTGCTGCCGCTGTTCAGCCGGGAATTGCTGATTGTGGCCGACGAATGCGTGATGGACGACGGCGCGGATTGGCCGAAGCTGACCTGGGTGCTGGACGCCCGCAACGAGACCAATCTGGTGCCGATCAGCACACTGCCGATGCCGCCGCTGGATATCTACGCCCGCAAGGGCGGCCGTTTCGGTTCGCACAATCTGCATGAGAACAGGCCGGGCGAAACATCGTTTCGGTCCGACACGCTGATATTCGCGACCTTCTTTAACGGCGGCGTGCGCGCCTTCGATACGTCCAATCCGCTGCAGCCAAAGGAAGTGGCGGGGTTCGTGCCATCAGCGCCCTCCGGCTCGCGGGTCGGCGCGGCTCAGATCAACGATGTGTTCGTCGACGAGCATGGTATCGTCTACGCGGTCGATCGGTTTGGCGGCGGCCTTTATATCCTGGAGGCCACTTTTTGAGCATGGATGAGAACCGTGACGGCACCAAAATGCCTGTCACGGTCATCACCGGTTTTCTCGGCAGCGGCAAGACCACGCTGCTTAATCATCTGCTGTCCAGTCCGGATATGGCGGACACCGCCGTCGTCATCAACGAATTCGGCGAAATCTCACTCGACCACCTTCTCGTCGAGACATCGATCGAGAACACGCTGGTACTACAAAGCGGCTGCATCTGCTGCACGGTCCGCGGCGATCTCGTGGATACCCTGACGGACCTGCTGACCAAGCGCGAACAGAACCTGGTGCCGACCTTTTCCCGGATTGCGATCGAGACGACAGGAATCGCCGAACCGGGGCCCATTCTACAGACGCTGGCGACCCATGCGCTGCTCGCTCCGCGCTTCTATGTCCAAGCGGTCGTGACGACGGTCGATGCCGTCAATGGCCATGATCAACTCGACAGCTTCGGTGAAGCCGTTCAGCAGGCGGCGCTCGCCGATATCATTGTCCTGACAAAAACTGATCTGGCTCAGCCGGACACAGTCGACCGGCTCAAGCGGAACCTCCACAAGGTCAATCCGTCCGCGTCGATCCTCGACGTGGTCAATGGAGCGATCCCGTCACAGCAGCTTTTCGACCACGCGCCTGCCGATCCCAAAACGGCGCCGGAGAAACTCGACCGCTGGCTCGCGCTAGAGCAATTCGACGCGCATGATCATGCGGCCCACGATCATGCGCACCACAATGATGTGAACCGCCACGGCGACGACATCAGGGCCTTCTGCGTTGTCGTCGACGACGCCATCACATGGTCAAATCTTGAATCCTGGCTGGGGTCGCTGCTCTCGCTCCGCGGCAAGGATCTGCTGCGGATCAAGGGTATCCTGAACGTGGTCGATCAGCCGGGACCGGTCGTGGTGCACGCCGTGCAACATCTGCTGCATCCGATCTCACGGCTGCGCCGCTGGCCTTCGGACGACCACCGCAGCAAAATCGTGTTCATCACCCGCAATATTCCGCCGGAAGCGTTGCGCAACAGCCTGTACGCGCATCTCCCGCCGAAAGGATAAGCTGACTATTCGCTGGAAATCCGCGGACGGAACGGGCTGATCGGCACGACACCCGCGCCTTCGATCAGTGCGCCAAGATCCCCGATGATGCGATCGAACAGGGCCACGGGTTCTATCTCAATATCCTTCGCTGTAAAATGAACTGTAGTCACACCGGCCTGTTCGAGCCGAGCCACACGTTCATTGGCCCGCGCGGGCGTGAGGGTCCCCGGCTTCGACAAAACCGCGACCATTCGATCGCCTAGCCAGAACGCGAAATCGACTTGGACAAAGTCTTCCGTAACCCACGAAGCGCCTTCATCGCGCGGAGCATAGAGATGTGCACGCGGCAGCGGCTTTGGCGCCGAGAAAACCCAATCTTCCGCGGTATAGAGCCCGGCAAATGGGACCAGTTTCGTCGCGATCATCTCGCGATGAACTCCGAGCATATCGGTGATGTGCGCAAAATAACCGTCCAGAAACCGCAACGAAAGCCTGTCCCAGGTGCGGCAAAGGCTTTTGAGATGATCGTTAAGGACTATCAGCGGTGTCGCGCCTTGCGGGGTATTGAAATTCGAAGCGACGCTGAAGACCTCGGAATTCAGCCGCAGCGGCTTCTTGTTGCCCTTGTCGATCGCCGCGCAGGGAAACGACGCATCCACCCTGATCGCACCATCGCCTGAGCGCTTGACGACGAGTTCTTCGATCGACCAGCAATCGATCCCGTAGGGCACGACAATCACATCGGAAGTCACGGTCATATCGCGTTGCCGCGATGCAAGGCATCTGCCGCATCGCCAATCGCGCCGTAGATTTCATCCAGATCGGCTGCCGTGACGCAATAAGGCGGCATCACATAGATGGTGTTGCCGAGCGGCCGCAGCAGTAAATTTCGCTCGTTAAAGAACGCCTGAAGTTTTGGGCCGATGCCGGCGAGATAGCCGCTGTCGCGCGCTTCGAGTTCGAGCGCGGTGATGGTCCCGGTGCGGCGTACGTCCTTGAACCGCGCGTTGGCACGGAAGGGGGTAATCGCCTGTTCCTGCATTTCAGCGACGGAAGCGACGCGCGTTCTGGTCTCCGGGTCCTGCCACAGATCGAGGTTCGCCTTGGCGGCCGCGCACGCGATCGGGTTGGCTGTATAAGAGCTCGAATGAAAAAAGGTGCGAGTCCGGTCCTTCGAAAAATGCGCGTCGAAAATGTCGGCGCGGCAGAGCGTCACCGCCAGCGGCAGCGAACCGCCCGTGAGACCCTTCGAATAGCAGGCGATATCGGGCGATACATCCGCCTGCTCGCAGGCGAACAGCGTCCCGGTGCGGCCCCAGCCAGTCATGACTTCATCGGCGATGAACAGAACATCCGAGGCCTCGCAGATCCGTTTCATCTCCTTGAGCACCCAAGGCGGATACATCAGCATTCCGCCAGCGCCCAGGATCAGCGGCTCCACGATGAACGCGGCCGGACTTTCGTGGCGAACCGCGGCCTCGAGCGCATCGAGCGTCGCCTGCTCGTGACCGGCCGAAGGAAACGGCACGGTGGTCACATCGAACAGCAACGCCCCATAGGCGGCATTGAATACGCCGCGCTCGCCCACCGACATCGCCCCGATGGTGTCGCCATGATAGGAGTGCTGCATCACGACAATACGTGATCGCGGCTGGCCGATATTGTGCCAGTAGCCGAGCGCCATCTTCAGCGCGACCTCCACGCTGGTCGAGCCGCTGTCGGAGAAGAAAACATATTCGAGGCCAGGGGGCGCGAGTTTCAACATCGCGGTCGCGACCTCTTCAGCCGGTTCATGGGTATGGCCGGCGAAGATGATCTGGTTGAGTTGTTCGGCTTGCTTCTGGATCGCGCGCACGATCGGCGGATGGCAATGGCCGTGGGTGACGACCCACCAGGATGCGATCGCATCGATGATGCGGCGCCCGTCGGCACTATAGAGATACGCGCCCTCGCCGCGCACGATCTTGGTCATCTCGTCCTGCAGCGCATGCTGCGTGAACGGATGCCAGATCGGCGATTTCCTCCGGCCGGATATCATGGCTTGAAATCGCTTGGGTTGAACGAAGCCTCAAACGCGGTGCGCAGCGTATTCGCTGTCAGCGGCGACAGCCGCCGCAATCGACCGAGCCGCCGTACCCGTCCGATCTCGCAAATAATGCGCTCGCTTTCGACATTGCCGTCGCCGATGAAGGCGATCCCGATGATATCGAGATTGCGATGCCGCAGCGCCTCGATCGACAGCAGCGAGTGATTGATGGTGCCAAGCGTCGTGCGCGCGCAAAGCACGACCGGCAGCCGCCACCGCGCAAAAACGTCGATGTAGAGCGTGGTGTCATCAAGCGGCACCAGAAGCCCGCCGCTACCCTCGATCACCAGCGGGCGATCGCCGGTATCGGGCACATCGAGCGAGTCCATCGCGATCCGCACGCCGTCGATGGCCGCGGCCTGATGCGGCGACGCCGGTGTTTTGAGACGGTAACGCTCCGGCACAATGCGATCGGCGGAAAGCCCGCCCAGCTTTGCAACGAGTTGTGAATCAGTCTCGCCTTCGAGGCCGGCCTGAATCGGTTTCCAGTAATGTGCACCGAGAAGTGCTGCGAGCCCGGCGGAGAACACGGTCTTGCCGATCTCGGTGTCCGTGCCCGTCACCACGATCCGCTGGCTCATCGCTCGCGGCCCCCGGTCTCGTCGGCCAGCGCATTGAGCATCGCACGCACGTCGTCTTCGCCGACATTGTTGGTCAGGGAAATGCGCAACCGCGCGGTGCCCGCCGGCACTGTCGGCGGCCGTATGCCGCGGATATCGAAGCCGCGCGCCTGCAGGGCCGAAGCGAGCGTCATCGCCCGCGCATTGTCGCCAACGATATAGGGCAGAATTTGCGAGCCCGAAGCGCGCCAGCCGCCGCGCGCGCCAATCTGGCGATGGGTGAATCCCATCAGGTCGGTCAGGCGTTGCTGATGCTTCGGTTCCTGTTGCAGGATCAGCAGCGCCTCGCTCACCGCGACAGCCATCAAGGGTGACGGCGCGGTCGAGAAAATAAACGGACGGCCGCGATTGACCATGAAATCGCGCAGCACCCGCGTTGCGGTCACAAGCGCGCCGGCGGCGCCCAGCGCCTTGCCGCAAGTATGGATCACCACCAGATTCTCGCGACCTTCATAGCGAGCCGTCAGCCCCCGCCCCTGCTCGCCATAGACGCCGGTGGCGTGGGCCTCGTCGATCATCAGAAATGCATCGTGCCGGTCTGCAATAGCGATCAGCGCCTCGAGCGGCGCGAAGTCGCCGTCCATGCTGTAGAGGCTTTCGGCCACGATCCAGACACGACCGGTTCCGCCCTCCGCGCGCCAGTCGCGGATCGCGTCTTCGGCCGACTGCGGATCGTTGTGCTTATTTTCACGGATATCGGCTCGGCCGGCGCGCGCGCCTTCGTGAATGCTCGCATGTACCAGCGAATCCATAACAAGCAGATCGCCGCGCTGCGGCAATGTCGTCAGCACAGCAAAATTCGCGACATATCCATTGCTGAAGAACATCGCAGCTTCCGCGCCAAAGAATTTGGCGGCGTCGGCTTCGAGACTTTCGTGTTCTTCACAATTTCCCCGCAGCAACCGCGACCCGCCGGCCCCAATGGGGGTGCCGGCCTCCAGTGCTGCCGTGACCGCCTTCTTGATCCGCGGCGAACTGGCGAGGGCGAGATAATCGTTCGAGGCGAAGTCGATGCCGGCACGTGGCTTGAGGCTGCGCAGCCGGTCGTCGTCTTTCAGGGCCTGCAGGGCCGAGACGTAACTCGCGGCCTTGTCTGATTGGACATGGTTCATGATCCGCCTTCAGGCAGGCGTCAGTCGTGCGCGTGCTGGGCATGGGCCGCTTTCACCTCATTGAGGCGGGATTTGACGCCGAGCCGATCCAGCAAATTGGTATCGCGGTCGCGCTGCGGGTTCTTGGTGGTCAATAGCACGTCGCCAATGAAGATCGAGTTGGCGCCGGCCAGGAAACACAACGCTTGCAATTCATCGGTCATGTATTGCCGCCCCGCCGAGAGCCGCACTACGCTGCGCGGCATCAGAATACGGGTGACCGCGACCAGACGCGCCAACGCGATCGGATCGGGACGGTCGGCGGTTTCATTGACCGGCACCCCCTTGACCTCGTTCCACAGGTTGATCGGCACGCTCTCGGGATGCGCGGGGAGATTGGCCAGCAATACCATCATGCCGAGCCGGTCGTCGACCGCTTCGCCCATGCCGACGATGCCGCCGCAGCACACCTTGATGCCGGCGTCGCGGACATGCGCCAGCGTATCGATGCGATCCTGCAGCGTGCGCGTGGTGATGATCTTGTCGTAGAATTCGGGCGAGGTGTCGACGTTGTGATTGTAGAAGTCGAGCCCGGCGTCGTGCAGCCGCGTCGCCTGCGCCGGCGTCAGCATGCCCAATGTCACGCAGGTCTCCATGCCGAGACCCTTGACTGCGCTCACCATGTCGCAGACCTCATCGAGATCGCGATCCTTCGGATTGCGCCACGCCGCGGCCATGCAGAAGCGGCTGGCGCCGGCGTCCTTGGCGCGCTGCGCGGTCGCGACTACATCGGCCTGCTTCATCAACTTGGTCGCCTTCAGGCCGGTGTCGTAATGCGCGCTCTGCGAACAGTAGCCGCAATCCTCGGGGCAGCCGCCGGTCTTGATGCTGAGCAGGCTCGCGGTCTCGACATGGTTCGGATCGAAATTGCGGCGATGAATGCTCTGCGCCTGAAACATCAGGTCGGCGAAAGGCAGCCCATAAAGCGCTTCGGCTTCGGCGCGATCCCAGTTGTGCCGGACGGAGTCGATGGTCTGGCTGGTGTTTCGTGTCATCTCCGCGGCATCAACCATCAGATCGCTCTCCTGTTTGTTATTATAGATAAATCAAGATATTATCTATAATATTCATCCTTGAATCGATGCTACTCGACGACGATCACGAGTGCACCCGTTTTTACGATAGATAATCTATGATTATAGACGAAGATAACAGAACGACAGCCGACCGCATTGCCGAGACGATCGGTGAGCGGATCATCAGCGGCGCGCTGGCGCCCGATGCACCGCTGCGACAGGACCATATCGCGCGCGAATTCAATTCCAGCCACGTTCCCGTGCGCGAAGCCTTTCGGCAATTGGAAGCCCAACATCTGGTCGTCGGTGTGCCGCGCCGGGGTGTGCGGGTGGCGCCGCTCGACGCCAATTCGGTCAAGGAAATTGCCGAGATGCGCGCCGCGCTAGAGGTGGTCGCGCTGCGCAATGCCGCACCAAAACTAACGCCGGCACATCTGGCCAAGATCGAGCTCGCGCTGATCGAAGGTGACAATGCCGAAACGCTTGGCGATTTCGAAGCCGCCAATCGCGCCTTTCACCAGGCGCTGGTGGCGGCCTGCGCGATGCCGCGATTGCTCGCGAGCCTTGATGGCCTGCAACTGGCCAATTCCCGTCTGGTATTCGCGATGGCGCGCAACGCCGGCTGGCGGCCGCGCTCCAATCAGGATCATCGTTTGATCTTGCAGGCGCTGCGCGCACGCAATCTCGATCAGGCCTGCAGCCTCCTTGCGCGTCATATTCAGACTATCGAGCGGCTGACCGTTCAGCCAGCGTAGGCTCGCGTGCCTAGCGCATCTCGGTCATGGCGACACGCACACCGAGATAACAAAATAGCCCGCCCAAGCCGCGATTGATCCAGGCGAGGATGCGACCGGATTTGCGAATCCGACCGGCGGCGCGTGCGGTGAACAGCGCCACGCCAAGACACCACAGCGTGCCGTTGAACATGAAGATCAGGCCGAGCAGCGCGAAAGCGGCGGCCTTGTGCGGCGAATCCGCAGCCACGAATTGCGGCAGAAAGGCCAGAAAGAACAGCGCCACTTTCGGGTTCAGCGCATTGGAGAGTGCGCCCTGCACGAATACCTGGCGCATCGAAATCGCGCCGGCTTCGTTGGCCGCAGCAGTTGCAGGCATTGGCGGGCGCGCCAGCAACATCTTCACGCCGATAAAGCAGAGATAGACGGCGCCAGCCCATTTCACCAACGTAAAGGCCGCCGACGATGCCGCCAGCAGTGCGGACAGCCCGATCGCCGCCGCGAATACGTGAAGCGTGCAGCCGGCTTCGATACCGAGCACCGCGACCACGCCGCCACGCCATCCCAATTGGATGCTGCGGCCGACGATATAGGCGGTATCAGGCCCGGGCGTGATGTTGAGCAATAGCCCGGAGATGATGAATAGCCAGATCTCGTGGATACCGAGCATGATTTTCCGACCCTGCCGACGCGACTCGAAGATATCACGCTGTCATGGGCGGACGAAACCGGCCCCGGCTATGCGCCGGCGCCCGGCAGGCTGGCGGCCGCGATCGCAACGATCAGCGACAGGCGGCGTCCGATCTGGGACCCGGTCGACCGCAGCAATGAACTCAACTGTTGCATGGCGCAAATTCCCTCAGCGTGAACCGAAACGGCCAATGGCCAGATAACGGCTCATGACGGAGAGATGACCTCACTCCATTGGGGAGTCGAGGGCATGGCGAAAATAGCAACACGGCTACCGTCCGGCGCAGGCGCGGCAGTGGTTTTCTTGTTCAAAGCAGTCAGCCCGCGGTCGAAATCTTCTCCGCGAAATGGCGAGCTTCGTGCGCTCGACCCGCTAACCCGGGGTGAATCCAAAGGTCCGCTCGAACCGCGTGACGTAATGCGGCCAAACTTCGGGGTTGATGAGGCGCGGCGGCCGTTTGCCGTCGAGCGCGTCGAGAAGCTGCTCGGCGGCGATGCGCCCCATATTGATCCGCGCCTCCTTGGTCACCCCGGCCGTATGCGGGCTGGCCAGGACATTGTCGAATTGCAGCAGCGGATGATCCGGCGGCGGCGGCTCCTTGGCCCAGACGTCGAGACCGGCACCGGCGATGCGCTTGTTGCGCAGGGCATCCGCCAGCGCGTCCTCGTCGTGGATGAATCCCCGCGCGGTGTTGATGAAATACGCATGCGGCTGCATCAGCGCGAATTCGCGCGCGCCGATCATGCCGCGATTATGCTTGTTGAGCGGACATGAAATCGACACGTAGTCGGAGCGGCGCAGTAAGTCATCGAGTTCGACCTTCTCGCCGCCGCGCGCCGCCATCTCGGCCGCCGTGAGATAGGGATCGTAGGCCAGCACCTTCATATGGAGCAGGCCCTTGCATAGTTCGGCGATACGGCGGCCGACATTGCCGAGCCCGACAATGCCGATGGTTTTGCCCTGCGCTTCCGTGCCCATCAGGGCATTGCGATTTACATTCGGATCGCGCCGCAACGCGCGGTCGGCCTCCAGAATGCGCTTCGACAAAGTGAGCAGCATTCCCAGCGCATGTTCCGCAACGGAATTGGCATTGCCGCCGGATTGATTGACGACCAGCACACCCGCCGCCGTGCAGGCATCGACATCGACGGGATCAAAACCCGCGCCGTTGCTGGAGACGATCAGCAGGTTCGGCGCGCGTCGCAGCAGGTCCTGATCGACGTGAAAGTGTTTTGCCAATTCGTCCCGCGCCGCGCCGATTTGATAGGCATGCGCGGCAGCCAGGATCGGCGCAGAGATATCGTCGGGACTTTCATTCTCAAGCCGGTCGAGCCGCACATCCGGCCGGGTTTTGAGAATGTCGGTATAGATCTCGTTCGGCAGATATTTGACGTAGAACACGCGCTTGTTGTTGACGGCCATTGTCGATGCGACTTTCAGTTCAGGAAATGTGGATTGCGATCATCGGCGGCTCAGATCATTCGGCCGTGATGCCGGCGGCCTTGATGATCGGCCCCCATTTTTCGTAATCGGCATGGATCTTGGCGTCGAATTGCCCGGGCGAACTGCCAATCGGTGATACGCCGAGCTTGCCGAGGCGTTCCTTGACCGTGTCGGTGTTGAGCGCCGCAACGAAGTCGCGCGAGAGTTTCTCGGCCAGTTCAGGCGGCATGCCGGCGGGCCCGAGCAGACCCCACCACACCTCGGTGTCATAGCCGGGCACCGTCTCGGCCATGCTGGGCACATCAGGCAGAAACGGCACGCGCGACATTGTCGTCACGGCGAGCGCGCGGAGCGTACCGGCCTGGAGCTGCCCCACCGATTCCGGTCCGTTGTTGAATGACATCGGAATTTGTCCGCCCAGGAGATCGTTGATCGCCGGCGCGCCGCCCTTGTAGGAGATGGCACTCAAATCGATGTGCGCGAGGTTCTTCAAAAGCTCGCCGGCCAGATGCGTCGATGTGCCGGTCCCGGCATGGCCAAAGGACAGACTGCCCGGCTTCGCCCGCGCCGCGGCAATCATATCGGCCAGCGTCTTGAACGGAGAATCGGCGCGCACCAGCAGGATATTCGGCGACGACGCGACCAGCGAAATCGGCGTGAACCCCTTGAAGGTGTCATAGGGAATCTTGGGATACAAAAACGGATTGGTGGCATGACCGCTCGCGACCAAAATGAGCGTATAGCCATCAGGCGCCGATGCCACCAGCGCCTGCGACGCGACCAAACCGCCCGCCCCCGGCCGGTTCTCCACCACGACGCCTTGACCCCATTGCCGGGAGACCGCGTCGCCCAGCGTACGCGCGAGCACATCCACGCCGCCGCCGGCCGGATATGGCACGAAAATATGCACGGGCCTCGACGGAAACGGTGACTGCGCGGACGCGACACCGCACACAACGGACAATGCCATTGCGGCGACGGCAATCCGGAACCACCCCTTCAAGGCATCCCTCCCGATCATCTCATTATTTCTTTTTATCCGACGTCTTATCGCACATCGCAATACCGGGAACACCGCGCTCTTGCGCAGATCACGGTACCGGTCGGGACATGTTGACAATCCCGCCGATCGCGTCAAGTTTCGGCGCCTCAACAGGACGGTCGCGATCATTTTGCTGGCCAAGATTCCGGTGAAGCGAAAGGAGAATTCGATGGCGGCTGCCGAGGGACAAACATCGTCCCAGACCTCTCACGAAAAGGCTTCGCATGACAAAGCTCCTCACGAAAGGAGCTGGCACGAGATCGTGCTGCAAACGCTCAAGCGAAACGACATCCGGCTGGTGCCTTACGTTCCCGACCGCGTGCTGACCACACTTATCAAGAACATTCACGCCGATCCGTTCTTCACGACATTCCCGACGGCGCGGGAAGAAGAAGCCGTCGGCATTGTTTCCGGCGCCTGGATGGCCGGCCTGAAGGGCGCGGTGCTGATGCAGACTTCCGGCTTTGCCACGCTCGCCAATGTGCTGGCGTCGCTGGCGATCCCCTATCAGATCCCGCTGATCATGTTCGTGTCCGAACGCGGAACCCTCGGCGAATTCAACTACGGGCAATCGCTGGTCTGCCGCACCATGCGTCCGGTGCTGGACTCGCTGGCGATGGAGCATCACACCGCGACCCGGCTCGACGAGTTTGAATTCATCGTCGATCGATCGATCAAGCAGGCGATCACCACGCAGGCGCCGGTGGCGCTGATCCTGTCACCGCTGTTGACCGGCGGCAAAGTGTTCGAGAAGTGAGCGGTGACATGAACCAGCCAACAAACGCCCCTGCCCGCAACACCAAGGTGATGAACCAATTCGACCTGACGTCGCGGCTGGTCGCCAAACTGAAGAACGAGGAAGCCGTCGTCGGCGGCATCGGCAATACCAATTTCGATCTCTGGGCCACCGGCCAGCGCCCGCAGAATTTCTACATGCTGGGCAGCATGGGTCTCGCGTTTCCGATCGCACTCGGCGTCGCGCTGGCCCAGCCGAAACGGCGCGTCTTCGCGCTGGAAGGCGACGGCTCGATCCTGATGCAGTTGGGGTGCCTGTCGACCATCGCGACGCTCCAGCCGAAAAACCTCACCATGATCGTCATGGACAACGGCGTTTACCAGATCACCGGTGCGCAACCGACGCCGGCGGCGGCTTCAGCCGATATCATTGCGATCGCAATCGGTAGTGGCCTTGCGAACAGCGCCTGGGCCGCGGACGAAGAGGATTTCGAACGCCTGGTCGATCAAGCGCTGACGGCTTCCGGCCCGACCTTGATCGGCGTGCGCATCGACGATAAGCCGGGCACCGGCGCCACCCGCCGGGATCCCGTGCAAATCCGCGAACGTTTCATGCTCGGCCTTGGTGTGCGCGAAGCAATGTAAATGCCGGCGTGTAGTACTTAGACCGGCAGCAATTTACCTCGCGAGCGCGACGTTTCGCCCGTCGGCATCTCGTCGAGCGGTAGATCAAGCACCTCCTCGAATTCGACGATGTTGTCGATCTCGGTCCCCATCGCGATGTTGGTGACGCGTTCGAGAATGAATTCGACAACCACCGGCACACGATATTCGGCCATCCATTCGCGCGCCGTCGTAAACGCAGCCTGCGCATCCCGGGGATCGGTAACGCGGATCGCCTTGCAGCCCAGACCCTCGGCAACCGCGACGTGGTCCACGCCATAGCCTTCCAGTCCAGGCGCGTTGATATTCTCGAACGACAATTGCACGTGATAATCCATATCGAACCCGCGCTGCGCCTGGCGGATCAGCCCGAGATACGCGTTGTTCACGACGACATGAATGTAGGGCAGTTTAAACTGGGCGCCGACCGCGAGTTCCTCGATCAGGAACTGGAAATCGTAATCGCCTGAGAGTGCGACGACCTCGCGATCGGGATCGGCAGCGCGCACACCGAGTGCTGCCGGAAGCGTCCAGCCCAATGGGCCGGCCTGCCCGGCATTGATCCAGTTGCGGGGACGGTAGACGCCAAGGAATTGCGCGCCGGCGATTTGCGACAGACCGATCACGCTGACGAAACACGTGTCGCGCCCAAATGCCTTGCTCATTTCCTCGTAGACGCGCTGCGGCTTGATCGGGACGTTGTCGAAATGGCTCTTGCGCAGCATCGAGCGCTTGCGGTCAAGGCACGCGGCCGGCCAGGCCTGCCGCTGTTTCAGTCTGCCGGACTTGCGCCATTCCTCCGCGACCGTGACGAACAATGCCAGCGCGGCCTTGGCATCGGACACGATGCCGAGATCGGGATTGAAGACGCGACCGATTTGCGTGGGCTCGATATCGACATGCACGAAGGTTCTGTCCTTGGTGTAGGTCTCGATCGAACCGGTGTGCCGGTTGGCCCAGCGGTTGCCGATCCCAAGCACGAAGTCTGACTCCAGCATGGTCGCGTTGCCGTAACGATGACTGGTCTGCAATCCAACCATGCCGGCCATCAGCACATGGTCATCCGGAATGGCGCCCCACCCCATCAGCGTCGGCACCACGGGCACATTGACGATCTCGGCGAATGCCACCAGCAAGTCGGACGCATCGGCATTGATGACGCCGCCACCGGCCACGATCAGCGGCCGCTCCGCGGCATTGAGCAGGGTCAACGCCTTTTCGATCTGCCGGCGCGTGGCGGCCGGCTTGTAGACGGCGAGCGGCTCATAGGTCTCGTCGTCGAATTCGATTTCGGCCAGTTGCACATCGACCGGCAGATCGATCAGCACCGGACCTGGACGTCCCGACCGCATGATATGAAACGCCTGGCTGAATACCCGCGGCACCAGCGCGGGTTCGCGAACGGTGACGGCCCATTTCGTCACGGGCTTGGCGATGGATTCAATGTCTACCGCCTGAAAATCTTCCTTGTAGAGACGCGCGCGCGGCGCCTGGCCGGTGATGCAAAGGATCGGAATCGAGTCGGCGATCGCCGAATAGAGCCCTGTGATCATGTCGGTGCCGGCCGGGCCCGATGTTCCGATACAGACGCCGATATTGCCCGATTTGGCTCGGGTGTAGCCCTCGGCCATATGCGAGGCGCCTTCGACATGGCGCGCCAGAATGTGGTTGATCGAACCGCGCTTCTTCAGCGCAGAATACAAGGGATTGATCGCCGCGCCGGGCACGCCGAATGCGCATACGACGCCTTCCCGCTCCAGAATACGTACCGCCGCATCGATTGCTCGCATCTTTGCCATCTGTATTCCCCTGTTCGTCGCAGTGCGATCATCAGGGGGAATGACCCGGCATCTCAATCGATTTGAATTTATTTCCCACGATGCGGCAGAGCTGCGGAAAACGCGGCGCTCTCAACAGGTTGGATCGAGATTCCGTTGAAAACGAAGCTATTCGAACAGCGGCGCCAGTTCCATCTGCGGCACCAACACGAGTCCCTTGTCGGTGATGCGGATTTCCGGGATCACTGAAAGCGGGATCAGGTTGAATCCCATATAGGGAATGGTGCACCCGGCCTCGACCCATTCGATCTTGAGCTGCCTGACTTCGTCGGCGACTTCGGTGATCCGCTTGTCCGAGAGCAATCCGGCAATCGGCAGCGGCACCAGCGCTCTCACCTTGCCATCGGCGACGACGCAAACGCCGCCCTGCTTCTCCGCGATCGCGGCGAGCGCGACCTGCATATCGGCCTCGTTGGTTCCCGCGATGATGATGTTGTGGCTGTCATGTCCGACGCTGGAGCCGACCGCGCCGCGCTTGAGACCGAAATCCTTCAGCAGCCCGTACGCGACATTGCCATTTGACTTGCCGTGACGCTCCACCACCGTCACGAAACAGAGGCCATGACGTTCGAACAGAACAGGCCAGTCCTTGGCGGGTTCGATTTTGATTTTCTCATGGATCAGCGTGATGCCGGGCAGCGCGGTCTTGATCGCGTTGACGGTGCAGGCCTTGGCCGGCATCTCAGGCGTCAGCTTGACGTGTGGCGGCAATTTCACCGTCGCGTAAGCGGCCTTCGGGTATTGGTAGCGCTGCGACAGCGCCTGATCGAGACGCGGCGTGATCTTGCCATGCTCGACTACGAGTTCGCCGCCGTACCAGGTGCATTGCGGTTTCAGATTGTCGTCCATCAGCACGAGGTCGGCGCGGCGGCCTCCGCCGAGCCCGCCGATGTCGTTGTCCAAGCCAAAGCGCGTGGCGCCGTGCAGCGAGCCCATCGACCACGCCTGCTCCGGCGACATCCCGGCTTTCACCGCCTCGCGCACCACCCAGTCGAGGCCGAACAGAAAGAGATCGTCGGCATCGCGATCATCGGTGCACACGGCCGTGCGCTTGTGCGACGCGCCAAGCTCGGTGATGGTACGGATCGCCTGCGGCAGGCTGTGCCAGGGCGTGGTCGGCGGACCACCGCGCAAGAATATCCAGACGCCGGCATCAAGCAGATCGTCGGCAATGTCACGATCGATCGCCTCATGGGTGTCGGTCACACCGCTTGCGGCATAAGCGGCGACGAAGTCCCGGCCGTAAATATGACCCGACACCGGGCGGCCGCGCTTGAGTGCGGCGGCCAGAATAGCGTGGCTGCGCTCATCGCCCATGGTGACGGGTACGAAATCCATCTTCTCGCCGAGCGCGACGGCCTCCGGCCAGCGGTCGAACAGTCCCGCGATCTTGTCGGGCGTGAGATCGCCTCCCGCCGTTTCCATGGCCGCGGATGTCGCAGGAACAGTGGACGGTACGGTCAGAAAGATCGAGAGCGGCGCCTCGCGTGCATCTTCCAGCATCGCCTCAACGCCGGCGACATCCATCACGTTGCCGATCTCATGGCTATCGCAGAAGATCGTGGTGGTGCCGTTGAGCAGCGCGGCCTCCGCATAAGCGCACGCCGTCACCATCGAGGATTCGATGTGGATATGCGGATCGACAAGGCCTGGTGCTACGATGCCGCCGGCGGCGTCATAAACCGCGACATCCTTCCAGATTTTCCGGGCCGCGCCCGCCGGTTTCACCGCAGCGACGCGGCCCCCGGTGATCCAGACCTCGCGACCCCCAAGGATACGTTCGGAATAGGTCGACAGCACCCGTGCGCCGGTGACGACCAGATCGGGCGCGAAACGGCCGGATGCGACGTCGGCGAGACGGCGGGTCATCGTGTGCAGGGGCGCAACCGCAAAACGGGTTAGTTTGGTCATGAAGCTTCTCGCTGCTGGACGATCGGTTCCTGCCGATGCTTGCTCTGTGTACAAGCCGGAGCAAGCTCAAATATGACAGCAGGCCTGCTTACCTATTGGGCAGTATTCACAGCCGGCATCACGCCGCCCAGCACAAGCGTCAGCTCGGCGGCGACCGTGCGCACGATGCAGCCAAGAACGGGCAACCGCTCATCCGTGATGCGGCTGGTCATCCCGGATACGGAAATCGCCGCCAAGGGTTCGCTGCAATCGCTGTAGACCACCGCGGCGACGCACCGCAGCCCCATGCGCGCTTCCTCATCATCGACAGCGTAACCCTGCCGGCGAATGATCTGGAGTTCCCGGAACAGTTCGCTTGGCCGCACGATCGATTTTTCGGTGAGGCGCGGCATGCCCTGACGGCAGATGATGCCGTTGACGTCCTCGTCCGAATAGGTCGCAAGCACCGCCTTGCCGACGCCGGACGCCACCATCGCGACCCTGCCGCCGACCTTGGTCAGCGAGCGCATGATCTCGCGGCTTTCGATACGCGTCAGCACGATGATCGCCTCATCATCGACCACAGCGAGATTAGCGGTTTCGCGGGTCTGGTCACGCAGCTTGCGCAGATAAGGCATCGCCTGCGCCGTGAAATTGCGGCGGCGGGCGAATGTCGCACCGACCGAAAAACTCTGGGCACCGACATGCCATTTCGATCCGTCGCGGTCGAACTGGACGAAGCGCCGCTTTTCCAAGGTCGCGAGCAGGCGATGCACCGTCGATGTCGACAAGCCCGTGCGAACGGCGAGATCGCTCAGGCGATATCCCTCATCGTCTTCGGCTAGGGTCTCGATGATGGACAGCGCGCGATCGACGGATTGTACGCCGCCATCGCGGCCGTCGGGCTCCCCGTCCGCGGCAGCTCTCGGCTCGGCAACTTTGCGCCGGATCACGCTTCGCTTCATTGCGGCCTGCTTGTATCGGAGGACGTGAAGATGCGTTCGCTGCTGGGGTCTTGAAGTGTCGCTTAGTCAGAAGGATGGACGCCGCCCCTTGGGGCGACGTCCGGTATTCGCATTTTACAGAAGGCCCGCGCCGCGCGCCCACTTGTACTTGGCGCCCAGCACTTCGACCGGCAATTCCGTCGAATAGGCATAGGACGGGATGCCGTTCTGGTAGAGATATTCGGCGGCTTCCTCGACCTCGACGTCGCCCGCGAGCGAGGCGACGATCGGTTTCACGAAGCCCTTGGCCTCCATCTCCTTCTTCACCTCAACCATGTTCCGCGCGAACACCATCGGCGGCGTCACGATCGTGTGCCAGTAGCCGAGGATCAGCGCATGGATGCGCTCATCCGACAGGCCGAGCTTGACGGTGTTGACGTAAGTGATCGGCGGTTCGCCACCGGTGATGTCGACCGGGTTACCGGCCGCACCGAACGGCGGGATGAACTTGCGGAACGCCGCATCGAGATCCGGCGGCATCGCCATCAGCGACATGCCGTTATCGACCACGGAGTCCGACAGCAGCACGCCGGAGCCGCCCGCACCCGTGATGATCAGGATGTTCTCGCCCTTTGGCGTCGGCAACACCGGCACGCCGCGCGCGAACTCGAGCAACTGCCTCAAGCTGCGGGCGCGGATCACGCCGGACTGCTTGAGCACATCCTCGTAGATCTTGTCGTTGCCAGCCAGCGCGCCGGTGTGCGACGAAGCGGCCTTGGCGCCGGCGGAGGTTCGGCCGGCCTTGAGCACGATCACCGGCTTCTTCTTCGAAACCCGTTTTGCCGCCTCCGCGAAAGCGCGACCGTCCTTCAGGTCTTCGCAGTGCTGCGCGATCAAATTGGTGTTGGGGTCCTGCTCGAAGAACGCCAGCAGATCGTCCTCGTCGATGTCGGATTTATTGCCGAGGCCGACGATGGCGGAGACGCCCATCTTTGCCGAGCGCGAGAAGCCGATGATGGCCATGCCGATGCCGCCGGACTGCGACGACAGCGCCACCGAACCCTTGACGTCATAGGCCGTACAGAACGTCGCGCAGAGATTGGCGGGCGTGTAATAGAAGCCGTAGATGTTCGGCCCCATCAGGCGGACGTTGTATTTCTTGCCGATTTCGACGATCTCGGCCTGCAATTCCGGCGCGCCGGCCTCGGCGAAGCCTGACGGAATCAAAACCGCGCCTGGAATTTTCTTCTCGCCGCATTCGATCAGCGCGCCCGCGACGAATTTTGCCGGGATCGCAAACACCGCGGTGTCGATCACGCCGGGAACGTCCTTGACGCTCTTGTAGGCTTTGTAGCCGAGAATCTCGGCGGCCTTTGGATGGATCGGATAGATGTCGCCTTTGTAGCCGCCGTTGATGAGGTTCTTCATCACGGAGTTGCCGATCTTGCCGTCTTCGGTCGAGGCGCCGATCACGGCAACCGCCTTGGGCTGCATGATGCGGTTCATCGCGGTGACGATTTCCTCGGTCGGGCGCGGCGCCGGACGGGGCTTGTAGTCGAAGTCGACGACGATGCGCACGTCGGCCGCAATCGCATCCTTCTTGGTGGCGAACACCGGATTGAGATCGAGTTCGACGATTTCCTGGAAGTCGCTGACGAGTTGCGACACTTTCACGATGATGTCCGCCATCGCGTCGCGATTGGCGGCGTCGCCGCCACGCACGCCCTTGAGCATGTCATGGGCCTGGATGCCGTCGAGCATCGACAGGGCGTCGTCCTTGGTCGCGGGCGCGAGACGGAAGGTGATGTCTTTCAGCACTTCCACCAGCACGCCGCCGAGGCCGAAAGCCACGAGCTTGCCGAACGAGCCGTCGGTGATCGAGCCGATGATGACTTCGGTACCGCCCAGCAACATCTGCTGGATCTGAATGCCCTCGATCTTGGCGTCGGCCTTGTATTTCTTGGCGTTGGCCAGAATGGTCGCGTAATTGGTAGCAACATCGGCAGCGGTCTTGACGCCGACCACCACGCCGCCGGCTTCGGTCTTATGCAGGATGTCAGGCGAGACAATCTTCATGACCACCGGGAAGCCCATCGCGGTCGCGATTTTGGCGGCTTCGTCGGCGGATTTCGCGACGCCTTCTTTGGGAACCGGGATGCCATAGGCATCGCATACCAGTTTGCCTTCCGGGGCCGTCAGGCTTGTGCGTTTGTCCGCCTTGACCAGATCCAGTATTTTGCGGACCGCATCTTTGGAATTCGACATCAGTTCCTCCTTGAGGTCTATTTTTGGTTCGCCGACAGCGCATGCGGGCTTCAGGACCGCACTTGCCAGCGCATATTCAAATGGTTCACGGTGACGGCGGACGCGGATTAACGTCCACTGCGGCCATCTTCCCGGCCACCAACGAATTAGCTCACGATGGCATTTGGTATGCCAGAAACGAACTTGTCAAGGTGTCGAAGTATTGAAATCATAGGTAACTTGACACGCTGGCATTTGGTATGCCAAAAATAATTCAGTTATTGTTTTGATAAAGGCATCTCTCGCTGAGGAGACCTGCCCTACCCCCAACGGAAACAAACCAAGGCGCCGCCCACCATGGCCGAGGCAGAGATTGCAATCGTCCGGATCGTGCCGGAGACGAGTTTCAAGAACAAGGCGTACGAGGCCTTGAAGGAAGCCATCCTGAAGATGGACATCTACGCGACGCCCGAGCCGGTGATGCTCGACGAGCGCGCGTTGTCCGAACGTCTCGGCGTCAGCCGGACCCCTATCCGCGAAGCCATCGCGATGCTGGAGCAGGACGGTTTCGTCAAAACCGTGCCACGCCGCGGCATCGTCGTCGTGCGCCGTACCAAGAGCGAGATCGTCGATATGATCCGCGCCTGGGCCGCGCTCGAGAGCATGGCCGCACGGTTGATCACGACCACCGCGCGCAAAAAGGACATTTCGGCGCTGCGCGAATTCTTCAAGGATTTCGGCAAGGATCGCCTGCCACAGGATCACGTCGAGGAATACTCGAAAGCCAATATCGCCTTTCACCAGGCGCTGATTTCACTCAGCGAGTCGCCTGTGTTGGTCGATATGACCAATGACATCCTGTTGCATGTGCGCGGCTACCGGCAGCTGACGATCGGACGCGTCGACCGCACCGCGACGTCGCTGCCCGAACATATCGCGATGATCGAAGCGCTCGAAATGCGCGACACCGAACTTGCAGAAAAGCGTGCGCGCGACCACACCCTCGGCCTCGCCGCCTATGTGGAAGCGCACGGCCAGGAACTTTTCTAGTCACAACAATCAACAACAGTCCTTTGCCGGACGCCAACCGAGAAGACGACGAACTCGTCCGCATCGAGAATATCAGGGAGAAGCGGAATGTCCGCAGCAGTACAGAGCATTGACGTGAACAAAGCTGACGCCGAGCGCGAGCAGACCGATGGCTTCAATCTCATCATCGATGCGCTCAAGCTCAACGGCCTGACCACGATCTATGGCGTGCCCGGCATTCCCATCACCGACTTCGGCCGCATGGCTCAGGCTGCGGGCATCCGCGTCATCTCGTTCCGGCACGAGCAGAACGCCGGCAACGCCGCCGCGATCGCGGGCTTCCTCACCAAGAAACCCGGCATCTGCCTGACGGTCTCCGCGCCCGGCTTCCTCAATGGCCTCACCGCGCTGGCCAATGCCACGACCAACTGCTTTCCGATGATCCTGATCTCGGGCTCCTCCGAGCGCGAGATCGTCGACCTGCAGCAGGGCGACTACGAAGAAATGGATCAGCTCGCGATCGCCAAGCCGCTGTGCAAGGCGGCGTTCCGCGTGTTGCATGCCGCCGATATCGGTATCGGCCTGGCGCGCGCGATCCGCGCCGCGGTATCGGGCCGCCCGGGCGGCGTCTATCTCGATTTGCCGGCCAAGCTGTTCGGCCAGTTGATGGATGCCGAGGCCGGTCAGAAGTCGCTGGTCAAGGTCATTGACGCGGCACCCGCCCAGATCCCCGCCCCGGCCGCGATCAAGCGCGCCCTCGACGTTCTCAAGAGCGCCAAGCGCCCGCTGATCATCCTCGGCAAGGGCGCCGCCTATGCGCAGGCCGACGCTGAAATTCGCGCGCTGGTCGAAAAGAGCGGCATTCCGTTCCTGCCGATGAGCATGGCCAAGGGCCTTTTGCCCGATACGCATCCGCAATGCGCCGGTGCCGCACGCTCAACTGTCTTGAAAGAAGCCGATGTCGTGATGCTGATCGGCGCACGCCTCAACTGGCTGTTGTCGCACGGCAAGGGCAAGTCCTGGGGTGACGCGCCGAAGAAGTTCATCCAGATCGATATCGAGCCCAAGGAAATGGATTCGAACGTCGAGATCGTGGCACCCGTGGTTGGCGATATCGGGTCCTGCGTATCGGCGCTGCTGGAAGGCATCGACGGCAAGTGGCCGGCGCCCCCTGCCGACTGGACCAACGCGGTGCGGACCAAGAAGGACGACAATATCGCCAAGATGGCGCCGCGGCTGATGAACAACAATTCGCCGATGGATTATCACGGCGCGCTGGGAGCGCTGCGCACCATCATCAAGGAACGGCCAGACGCGATCCTGGTCAATGAAGGCGCCAACACGCTCGATCTCGCGCGCGGCATCATCGACATGTACCAGCCGCGCAAGCGTCTCGACGTCGGCACCTGGGGTGTGATGGGCATCGGCATGGGCTTCGCCATCGCGGCCGCGATCGAAACCGGAAAACCCGTGCTCGCGGTCGAAGGCGACAGCGCCTTCGGCTTCTCCGGCATGGAGGTCGAAACCATCTGCCGTTACAATCTGCCGGTCTGCGTCGTCATCTTCAACAATGACGGCATCTATCGCGGCACCGACGTCAATCCGTCGGGCGGTTCGGATGTCGCGCCGACCGTGTTCGTCAAGGGCTCACGCTACGACAAGATGATGGAAGCCTTCGGCGGCGTCGGCGTCAACGCGACGACACCGGACGAGTTGAAGCGCGCGGTGAACATCGCGATGGACTCCGGCAAGCCCACGCTGATCAACGCCGTGCTCGATCCCGCCGCCGGCAGCGAGAGCGGCCGCATCGGCAACCTCAATCCGCAAAGCAAGCTGAAGAAGAAATAGTCACATCCAGGCGGGGTCACGGCCCCGCCCTCATTTCCTTCCTGCTGATGCAGGACCAGATACGATACGGAGCAACACGATGACCAAGGCGCTGAAGGGCGTTCGCATTCTCGATTTCACCCACGTTCAGTCGGGCCCGACCTGCACGCAATTGCTGGCATGGTTCGGCGCCGACGTGATCAAGGTCGAGCGCCCCGGCGTTGGCGACATTACGCGCGGCCAGCTGCAGGATGTCCCCAATGTCGACAGCCTGTATTTCACCATGCTCAACCACAACAAGCGCTCGATCACGCTCGACACCAAGAATCCAAAGGGCAAGGAAGTCCTCACCGCGCTGATCAAGAGCTGCGACGTGCTGGTGGAGAATTTCGGCCCCGGCGTGCTCGACCGCATGGGATTTCCCTGGGAAAAGATTCACGCCATCAACCCGAAGATGATCGTGGCGTCGATCAAGGGCTTCGGCCCTGGTCCTTACGAAGATTGCAAAGTGTATGAGAACGTCGCGCAGTGCACCGGCGGCGCCGCATCCACCACCGGTTTTCGCGACGGCCTGCCGCTGGTCACCGGCGCGCAGATCGGCGACAGCGGCACCGGTCTACATCTGGCGCTCGGCATCGTCACCGCGCTCTATCAGCGCACCATGACGGGCCAGGGACAGAAGGTCACCGCCGCGATGCAGGACGGCGTCTTGAATCTCGCGCGCGTCAAGCTGCGCGATCAGCAGCGCCTCGCGCACGGCCCGCTCAAGGAATACAGCCAGTTCGGCGAAGGCATTCCGTTTGGCGATGCGGTGCCCCGCGCCGGCAACGATTCCGGTGGTGGACAACCCGGCCGCATCCTCAAATGCAAGGGCTGGGAAACCGATCCGAACGCCTACATCTACTTCATCACCCAGGCGCCGGTGTGGGAGAAGATTTGCGACATCATCGGCGAGCCCGGCTGGAAGACCCATCCGGATTACGCAAAGCCCCCGGCCCGGCTGTCGCGCCTGAACCAGATCTTCGCGCGCATCGAACAATGGACGATGACCAAGACCAAGTTCGAGGCGATGGACATCCTTAACAAGGACGACATTCCCTGCGGTCCGATCCTGTCGATGAAGGAACTGGCGGAAGATCAGTCCCTGCGCGCGACCGGCACCGTGGTCGAAGTCGATCACCCCGAGCGCGGCAAATATCTGTCGGTCGGCAATCCCATCAAGTTGTCGGATAGCCCGACCGAGGTGAAGCGTTCCCCGCTGCTCGGCGAACATACCGACGAGATCCTGCGTCAGGTTCTCGGCTTCAGCGACCATCAGGTGGCGGAGATCCACGATTCCGGTGCACTCGATCCGCCGCGAAAAGTCGCCGCCGAATAAGCGACGTTTCCAGGCTTCTTTTAAGCTTTAAGGCCGCCGGTTTCCGGCGGCCTTTTTGTTTGGGACCGCTCGGCTTTGGCCTCTTTAAGAAATCATTATGTTGCATTGCGGTATTGGTTATGCTGCTATGCAAACAAATGCATTGCTGTTGGCATCTGGTATACCTAACTTATGGACAACACTTGATCCGCTGACCTGCAAAGAGAACCGACATGTCCAAGACCGCCGCCCTCGGCCTCGCGCCGTCCCCCACCCTCTTCGGCCGCCTGATGGCGACCATTGACCGCCTGCTGATGGCCAGCGCCCGCATCGCCATCCGCAACGGTGACACCCCTTATTTCGGGCTCTAAAGGCGCTGCGACCGGTATCAGACCGGCCGCCTGACGCGCCCCTAAGCCAATCCTCCCAGCCTCGACCCCGGTTTTCCGGGGTCTTTTTTTGCCTGCATTTTGTCGTCCAAGACCTATACTGCGACCTAGACTGCGGCATATTGAACGCGCAGGGTCCCTCATCACAATATGACTTGCGCTCTGGCATATCACATACCAATATGCGGAGCCGGCAACGCTCCCACTTAAAAACAGAGGGCGTGCCACGGGAGGAACCATGACCGCCACACCACAGACCACGGCGACCCCATTGGCGGAAGGCAAGCACTTCCGCTGGCTGCAACTGGCCATGGGCGTCATCTGCATGGCGATGATCGCCAACCTGCAATATGGCTGGACGCTGTTCGTCGATCCGATCGATGCGAAATATCACTGGGGCCGCGCCGCGATCCAGCTCGCCTTCACGCTTTTCGTGGTGACTGAAACCTGGCTGGTGCCGGTCGAAGCATGGTTCGTCGATAAATACGGCCCGAGCATCGTCGTCATGTTCGGCGGCATCATGATCGCTATCGCCTGGGTCATGAACTCCTACGCCAACTCGCTGGTGCTGCTCTATATCTCCGCGATCATCGCCGGAATCGGCGCCGGTTCGGTGTACGGCACCTGTGTCGGCAATGCCCTCAAATGGTTTCCCGATCGCCGCGGTCTGGCCGCCGGCGCTACCGCCGCCGGCTTCGGCGCAGGCGCGGCCATTACCGTGGTGCCGATCGCGAACATGATTGCCGCGAGCGGCTATCAGAGCGCGTTCTTCACCTTTGGCATCGGACAAGGCGTCATCGTCTTCCTGCTTGCTTTCTTTTTGCGCAAACCGTCTCAGGCGATGCCGGCGAAGAAGAAGCAGCTCAACCTGCCCCAGACCAAGATCGACTTTACACCGCCGCAGGTTCTTCGCAGCCCGATCTTCTGGATGATGTATCTGGTGTTCGTGATGGTCGCGGCCGGCGGCCTGATGACGGCAGCACAGATTGCGCCGATCGCTCACGACTTCAAGATCGACAATGCACCGGTCAGCATCGCCGGCTTCCAGATGGCGGCGCTGACCTTTGCGATTTCACTCGACCGTATTTTTGACGGCTTCGGTCGGCCGTTTTTCGGCTGGGTCTCCGACACCATCGGACGCGAGCACACGATGTTCATCGCGTTCGGAACCGCCGCCCTCATGCTCCTGACGCTCTCGGCCTATGGTCACATTCCGATCGTCTTCGTGCTGGCGACCGCGGTTTATTTCGGCGTGTTCGGCGAGATCTACAGCCTGTTCCCGGCGACCAGCGGCGATACGTTCGGCTCGAAATTCGCAACCACCAACAACGGCATGTTGTACACGGCAAAGGGCACCGCCTCGCTGCTGGTACCGCTGGCAAGCCTGGTCGCCTCGCATTACGGCTGGCAGGCCGTGTTCGTGATCGCCGTTGCCCTCAACGCCACCGCGGCACTATTGGCCTTGTTCGTCATCAAGCCGATGCGGCGCGCATTCATCCTCGGCAATGAGGCGACATCGGACGCCAGAGCACGAGACGTCAGAGCCGCCTGACCTCCATCAGCGACGATCCTGTTTTCCTGAAAGAGGCGTGCCCCGGTACGCCTCTTTTTTCGTCTTCCTTCTATTGGAATACAAAATACCAATTGAAGATTCTTGCTGCCGTCCAGCTGCGCTATGTCGACGCTGCAAGCCGCGAAATGTCAGCAATACTGCCGCTTTCTGCGAAAGGTTACTTGCGATATTAAATTGACAATTGGAATAATGTATACCAGTCTAAGCAACAGAAACATCCCTGCGGCTGACATGAAGGAGGAGGCAATGAAAGTCGAAGACATCCTGCGCAAGAAGACTGCCCGCGTCGCGACCGTTCGAATGAATGAGACCGTGGCCATCGCCGCTCAATTGATGCGCGCCAGCAATATCAGTGCGCTGGTGGTCAAGGATGTCGTTCGCACCGAGGGTAACACCGCGGCCGGCATGTTCACCGAACGCGACGTGGTGCGCGCCATTGCCGAGCACGGTGCCGCCGGCGTCAATCTGAAGATTTCGCAGTTGATCTCGGTGCGGCAGTTGGTCTCCTGCACCTCGACCGACACGCTGGAACATGTTCGCCATCTCATGAATAAGCACCACATCCGGCATTTGCCCGTGATCGACAATTACAGCCTGATCGGCGTCATCAGCATACGCGATATCTCAACCGCGTTCGATGACGAGGCGACCGCCACGGAAAGATCCATTCCGGCCTGACCACCCTCTCCGCCTCTACCGCCATCACGCGGGCTTTGAGTGACGCTCAAAGCCGGCGCGTGAGGCCGGCTGACATTTTCCAAGACTAACTTTTCCAAGACCAACTTTTCCATGACCAACCTTCGAAGGACGCCATGAAAATCTGCATCTACGGCGCCGGCGCGATCGGCGGATATCTCGGGGTACAGTTCGCGCGCGCAGGCGCCGATGTCAGCCTGGTCGCACGCGGCGCGCATCTCGCCGCCATGCGCGCCAATGGGCTCAAGCTCTTGATCGACGGTGAACAACGGGTAGTGCATCCGCGTTGCACTGATAACCCCGCCGAACTCGGGCATCAGGATTTCGTCATCATCTGCCTGAAGGCCCATTCCATCACCGGCGTGATCGAAGCGATGCAGCCGCTGCTCGGACCGCACACCCGCATTGTCACGGCGGTCAACGGCATTCCCTACTGGTATTTCTACAAGCACGGTGGCCGCTATGAGGGCTCGACGCTGGAGAGCATCGATCCCGGCGGCCGGCAATGGCACGAACTGGGTCCGCAGCGCGCCATCGGCTGCATCGTCTATCCCGCCACCGAGATCGAAGCGCCCGGCGTGATCCGCCATGTCTATGGCAACCGCTTTCCGATCGGCGAACCATCGGGCGAGAAGAGCGCGGATGTGGAACGGCTTTCCGCGTTGTTCACGGCAGCCGGCATGCAGGCGCCGGTGCTGGAGCGCATCCACGACGAAATCTGGCTTAAGCTGTGGGGCAATGTCTGCCTCAATCCGATCAGCGCCCTGACCCACGCGACGCTCGACGTGATCTGCTCCGATCCGGCAACGCGCGCTTTGTCGAAAGCCATCATGCAGGAAACCCAGACCATCGCCGAAAAATTCGACGTCAGGTTCCGGGTCGATATCGAGCGGCGGATCGAAGGTGCGCGCAAGGTCGGCGCCCACAAGACCTCGATGCTGCAGGATCTGGAACGTGGACGCCCGATGGAGATCGATCCCCTGGTATCCGTGGTTCAGGAAATGGGCCGCCTGACGCAGACCCCTACCCCCGCGCTCGACACCGTGCTGGCGTTGATCGTTCAGCGCGCGCAGATCGCGGGCCTGCGCGACGCCAGCCCGCCGGCAAAGGCCAACGCGCCCGCTTTTGCATGATCGTATCGCCCTGATCGGCGCCGCGCCCGGTGGACATTTACCGGTCGCGGCGGCATCCTGCCGCCCTGAAAACCAAAGAAATCAAGGCGCGCCTACGACACCGGCACAAGCCGGCGCGCAGACGATGCCAGGGAAACGGTTCAGAGGCAGGCGATGATCAAAACACGATTTACCGAACTGGTCGGCGTCGAACATCCGATCGTCCAGGGCGGCATGCAATGGGTCGGCCGGGCTGAACTGGTCGCGGCCGTGGCCAATGCCGGCGCGCTTGGCTTCATCACCGCGCTGACACAGCCGACGCCTGAAGATCTGACAAAAGAAATCGCGCGCTGCCGCGGCCTCACCGACAAGCCGTTCGGTGTCAATTTGACCATCCTGCCCTCGATTAAGCCGCCGCCTTACGCCGAATATCGCCAGGCCATTATCGAGAGCGGCATCAAGATTGTCGAGACCGCTGGCAACAAGCCGCAGGAACACGTCACCGAGTTCAAGAAGCACGGCATCGTGGTCGTGCATAAATGCACCAGCGTCCGCCATGCGCTGTCGGCGGAGCGCATGGGCGTCGATGCGATTTCGATCGACGGATTTGAGTGCGCCGGACATCCCGGCGAGGACGATACGCCGGGCCTGATCCTGATTCCGGTCGCCGCCGATAAAGTAAAAATTCCGATGATCGCATCGGGCGGTTTTGGCGATGGCCGCGGGCTGGTTGCTGCGCTGGCGCTCGGCGCCGAAGGCATCAACATGGGCACGCGCTTCATGTGCACCAAGGAGAGCCCGATTCATCAATTGATCAAGGAAAAGATCGTCGCCAATGATGAGCGCGAGACCGAATTGATCTTCCGCACCATGCGCAACACCTCGCGCGTCGCCAAAAATGCGGTCAGCGCCAAAGTGGTCGCGATGGAGAAGGATGGCGCGACCTTCGAGCAGGTCCGCGAACTCGTGGCCGGCGCCCGCGGCAAGATGGTGTATGCGACCGGCGATGCGGATGAAGGTATCTGGTCGGCTGGACAGGTGCAGGGCTTGATTCACGATATCCCGAGCTGCGCGGAACTGGTATCCCGCATCATGCGTGACGCAGAAGCCATCATCCAAAGCCGGCTCGAAGGCATGATGTCCGGCAGCTGCCGTCAAGCGGCCGAATAGATTACACCCCAAACAACGAGAATGATCGCATGAAGGCCTATGTCTACGGCGCCAATGGCGCTGTAATTTCCGATATCGCCAAGCCCTCGCCAAAGGGCACGCAGGTTTTGATCCGCGTCCACGCCTGTGGCCTCAACCGTGCTGATTTGGGCATGACCAAGGGGCACGCCCATGGCAGCGCCGGCGGCGCGGGCACGGTGCTGGGGATGGAATGGGCGGGCGAAGTCGCTGAAGTGGGCCCCGACGCCAAGGGCGTCAAGGTCGGCGACAAGGTGATGGGTTCGGGCAGCGCTGCCTTTGCCGAATATACCCTCGCCGATCACGGCCGATTGTTCCGCACACCCTCGAACATGAACTTTGAAGAAGCCTGCACGCTCCCCATTGCGATCTCGACCATGCACAACGCGGTCGTGACCAACGGCGCCCTGCAGCCCGGTCAGACCGTCATGATCCAAGGCGCCAGTTCCGGCGTCGGTCTGATGGCGATGCAAATCGCCAAGCTCAAGGGCGCCAAATTTGTGGTGGGCTCCTCCACCGATGCGACGCGGCGCGGCAGGCTGAAAGAGTTCGGCGCCGATCTGGCGGTCGATTCCAGCGATCCCGGCTGGGTCGATCAGGTGTTGCAGGCGACTGGCGGCGAAGGCGTCGATCTGATCGTCGATCAGGTCTCCGGCAAAGTCGCGAACCAAAATCTCAAGGCGACCAAACTCAAGGGCCGCATCGTCAATGTCGGCAGGCTCGGCGGCACCCACGCCGATTTCAACTTCGACCTGCATGCGGCGCGCCGGATCAGCTATATCGGCGTCACTTTCCGCACCCGCTCGATCGAGGAAATCCGCGAGATTTTCGACGAAGTCCGCAAGGACATCTGGCCGGCGGTGGAATCGCGCAAGCTGCAGATGCCGATCGACAAGGTGTTTGCCTTCAACGACATCGGCAAGGCGTTCGAACACATGGAAGCCAACAAGCATCTCGGCAAGATTATCGTGACGCTGTAGGCCTGCGGCAGCATATTCAGATTCCGTCATGGCCGGGCATAGCCTTCCGAAGGACGGCGTCGCTTCCGCTCGCCTATGTCCCGGCCATCCACGTCGTTGTGACTGCAAGACGCGCCTCGCGACCCCTGCTTTGCAGGCAAAATGCCAGTCGGGCGTCCACCGGATCACGAAACTATATAATTCTGATTTTCCGAAATTTAACTTGACGCCTCCCCAAATCACTTCTAAAATCCGCCCCATCCCGTCCCGGTAGAGGGGCGTTGGCCATCGTCACGAACGTTGGGGCGGGATGCGGTGGACGCGGCAGCGTCGGGCGCGTGATCGTGTTTGCAGGGCGGGCTTTGGTCCGTGAGCCAACACAGCGTGCAGACGACCGGCGAGGCTGCGTACGGCAAAACCGTGTGGTCCTGGCACCCGTTGCTGGTGTCAAGCTGGCGGAGGTGCGTCGACCCTACCGGGTCAGGCAATCCTTCAATCCGTCAGCGACGGTGACAAAACGAATTCGTCGCCGGGGAGAGCGCGGTATAAGCCGTAAAACCATTGCGCAGGGAATGCCGGATTGCTCCGTCTGTACCTGTATGCTCGTGTGCGCATCTTTACGCATTTTTTTGCACGCGAGATCGCGGGTGCAGCAAGCACCCGGCATTCCCTGCGCCCTCTACTCTTTGGGCGGAACAGTCATTAACAGCTCGGGCGCTTCGCGTCGCGAGATCACGGACGTGCATTCAAATGTTGTCGATTTTCGATTTCTTTACTCAGAACAATTCGCAACAAATCGCTGTTGCAAGTGAGTGGCGATTGCGCCTCACGCGCGCCTTTAATGTTGCATGATGGGCTGCTACACCGCGCCCATGAGTCATCCCGATCACACCGTCAAATCCCGCGTCGCGGCCATCTCGATCTTTGCCAGTGCCGGGATGGCGACGGCCAAGTTCGTGGTCGGTATTGCCATCGGCAGTCTCGCGCTGATTTCGGAAGCCCTGCACTCCTCCGTCGACCTTGTCGCAACTGTCATCACCTGGTGGGTGGTGCGGGTTTCCGACAAACCGGCAGACGAGGAACATCATTACGGTCACGGCAAGCTCGAGAGTGTATCGGCACTCGGCATTATCGCGCTGCTCTATGTGCTGGCCGGCGGCATTCTGGTGGAATCCTACAGCCGCCTGCACGACGGCACGCCACCGCCGAAGCTCTCGGCGATTCCATTCATCGTCCTGCTGATCGACATCGCCGTGAATTTCTGGCGCGCCCGGGCGCTGCACCGGGCCGCGCACGACACTAAAAGTCAGGCTTTGGCCGCCGACGCGTTGCACTTTGCTTCAGATGTGCTGGGCTCGATTGCCGTCATCATCGGCCTCGTGCTTTCGGGGTTTGGTTACGCATGGGGCGATGCCGCCGCCGCGATCGGTGTCGCCGTGATCATCGCGGCCTTGGGCATGCGGATGGCACGGTCAACCGTCGAAACCCTGGTCGACCGCGCCCCGAAAGGCGTGTCGGAAAAAGCCGATGCCGCAATCAGGGCGGTGCCCGGCGTGGTCGATGTCGAACGGCTGCGGGTGCGGATGGTCGGCTCAACCCACTTCATTGACGCGACCGTGCAGGTGCCGCGGACCTATCCGATCGACCGCGTCGACGAGATCAAGCGCAAGGCGCAGCAAGCGATCACCAAGGCGCTCGACGATGCCGACCTGACATTCACCGCCGTACCCGTTGCACGCGACAATGAGAGCGTGCGCGAACGCATCATGGTGATCGCCCGCAATTCCGGCCTCGCCATCCACCATGTCACGGTGCACGATCTCGGCGGCAAGCTCACCGTCAGCATCGACCTCGAAGTCGACGGCGAGATGGCGCTGCTGGCCGCCCACGACATCGCCCACGAGCTGGAGCGCAACATCCGCGAGGAATTCGGCGAGGATGTCGAAGTCGACACCCATATCGAGCCGCTCGAACCGGAATTGCCGCTGGGCACCGATGCCGCGCCCGACCGTGTCGAAACCATCCGGGCGGCGCTGGCGCACTTTGCCGCCGACGGCGCGATCCATGACATCCACAATGTCCGGGTGCGCAATACCGATGCCGGCGAAATCGTTAATTTCCATTGCCGCGCGGCGCCGTCGATGAGCGTGATCAAGGTTCACGAGAGCGTCGACGAGATCGAGCGCGCATTACGGCGCGCGTTCCCGACCGTGAAGCGCGTGATCAGTCACGCCGAGCCTCCGGGCGCGGCCTGAATCTGTTCCAGCGAACGCGTTCTCGTTTCGGACTCACTTCGCAGGTATTTTTGCGGGCAATTCGGACTCCCGATTCTCCGTGGACAAGATTTATTTGCATTAACGAATCGTTGACTCTCGACAGCCCGAGAAAACTGGATTCAAATCACTCTTGATTCGGGAGCGGCTGGGGCTCTTCTGGACGGGGTGAATACAAGTTTTCCAAGGGGGCTAAAGGCATGGCGCGTGCACACGCGGCGAACGCGTGCGTCCAATCCGATTCGATCAAGGGATTGGCGCAATCGATCGCAAAACCGGCCTATCACAGGCTGCTGATAGCGGAGCCCGCGCTTCGCCGGGCCGTGCCTACCCTGATCATCGCGTTCCTGATCACCATTTGCCTCGGCGCCTTCGTGCAGGTGGTCGACCAGAGCCGGCAAAAGCAGGCCGCGATCAAGCGCGATCTCGCCGCCCTCTCCGATCTGCTCGCCGAGCGCATCGATCGCATCGCTTCGGCCCGGCAGGATCGCGCGGCAACCTTCGAGCGCCTGCAACTTCTGCTGCCCAGCCTCATTCCATCCTGGGCCATCGCCGCGGGCCGGCACGTGATCGTCACCGGCGCCGACCAGCGCATTCTCGCCCGCGTCCCGATCGAGGATGTGCTGGGCGACACCAGCCGCATTCTCGATGCCGTCAGCGCGGCGCATTCGCTGAGCGCGCCCGGACAGCCCGGCGGCGTAACCGAAATCACCCTGGCGAACGGCAGCGGCGCGCTCGCGGTGGCGCACATCGTCAAATCGCTGCCCGGCCAGGTCATCATCATCCAGGAAAAACTCGATTCACTCTGGCGATCCGACGCCGCCCTCTCGGTGACGCTCTCGGCCACCACGGGCTTTGTCGTATTGATCCTGGGCTTTGCGTTCCACTGGCAATCGACCCGCGCGCGCGAAGGCGATCTCATCAATGATGCCGTGCGCGGACGGATCGACACCGCGCTCAACCGCGGCCGCTGCGGGTTGTGGGACTGGGACCTGTCGCGCGGACGTATCTTCTGGTCGCAATCGATGTTCACGATGCTCGGCCTAGATACCCGCAGCGACCTCCTGACCTTCGGCGAAGTCAACGCGCTGGTGAAATCCGACGACATCGATTTGTTCGAAATCGCCGATCAGTTGATCTCCGCGAAGATCAATCACATCGACCAGACCTTCCGCATGCAGCATACCGATGGCCACTGGATCTGGCTGCGGGTGCGCTGCGAGCTCAGCCAGGGCGCCGCCGATGCCGGCCTGCATTTGATCGGCATCGCCGTCGATATCACCGAGCAGAAGAGTCTCGCCGAGAAGACTGTCGAAGCCGACCTGCGGCTGCGCGACGCGATCGAGACTATCCCCGAAGCCTTTGTGCTGTGGGATGCCGGCGATCGCCTGGTGCTGTGCAACTCGCACTTCCAGCGGCTGCACAAGCTGCCGGATTCGGCCGTAACGCCAGGTACCTCCTATGAAACCGTGATCGAAGTCGGCAGCATGCCGGAAGTTCGCACCCGTTTGCACGAAGCCGGTGCCCAGGCGCCGGGCGCGCGCACCTTCGAGGCGCAACTCGATGACGGCAAATGGCTGCATATCAGCGAACGCCGCACCAAGGACGGCGGCTACGTCTCGGTCGGCACCGACATCACCCGCATCAAGGATCACGAACAGAAACTGGTCGACAACGATCTGCGGCTGCGCGCTACCGTCATCGACCTGAAACGCTCGCAGAGCGCGCTTGAACGGCAGGCCATCGAACTTGCGGATTTGGCGGAAAAATATTCCGAAGAGAAAACCCGCGCCGAGGAAGCCAACCAGACCAAGTCCAAGTTTTTGGCCAATATGAGCCACGAGCTGCGCACCCCGCTCAATGCGATCATCGGATTCTCCGAGATCATGGAGAGCGGAATGTTCGGCACGCTCGGTTCGGAAAAATACCAGGAATATTGTCACGACATCCTGACCAGCGGCCACTATCTGCTCGAAGTGATCAACGACATCCTCGACATGTCGAAGATCGAAGCCGGCCGCATGAAGCTCGATATGGAGCCGTTAGATCTGTCGAAGACGCTGGCGGAATCGTTGCGCGTGGTGTCCGGCCGCGCCAATGACAAGAACCTGCTGCTCGATGCGGATATCGAGCGGATCATACCCGTGGTCGCCGATCGCCGCGCCACCAAGCAGATCATCGTCAACCTGCTGTCCAACGCGGTCAAATTCACGCCTGACGGCGGCAAGATCGTGGTCCGCAGCCGGTTGCTCAAGGATTCGATCGTGCTGATGATTGCCGACACCGGCATCGGGATTTCGCCGAACTCGTTGCGGCGGCTCGGCAGACCGTTCGAACAGGTCGAGAGCCAGCTCACCAAAACCTATCACGGCTCCGGGCTTGGCCTGGCGATTGCGAGATCATTGACCAATCTGCACGGCGGATCGATGCGGCTGCGCTCGAAACTCGGCACCGGCACTGTGGTCTGCGTCTCACTGCCCCGCGACGCACGAAACCCCGAAGTGAAAGTCACGGCACTGCCCCGGACGCTTTCCGGCAAGATCGATTACAGCCTGCTGCAGGAAAAGGCGCTGGCGTCGTAAGCAGTACGTTTTAAGATTCCAGCGTTTGCGCTACTTCCCGCGCGATTTGCGCAAGGGCTGCGATCAGCGGCGTCAACGGATCGCGCTGAGGAACCACCAACCCGACGCTGTAGGTGACGGTCGGATCGACGATCGGGATGCTTCGGACCGCGTCAGACAGACCCAGCGTCCGCGCAAGTTGTGACGGCATCACGCTCGCCCAGCGTCCCGTCTTCACATGCGTATAGAGCACGATGATCGAATTGGACGTCAGCGTCGGCGTCGCCTCGACGCCGGCAGATCGAAGCGCGCGATCGATGATCCGGCGGTTCTGCATGTCCGGCGTCAGCAAGCACAACGGCACCTGCCCGACTTCCTTCCAGGTCACCTGATCGCGATCGCCGAACATGCCGTCCGGCGACGTCAGCAACCGATAGCTCTCATTGTAAAGCGGGATCGAGCGGACCTTGCCGAGCGGCTCATTTTCCAGATAGGTCAGGCCAGCATCGACTTCCAGATTTTCCAATAGGCCGAGCACCGCGATCGAAGTGCTGGACACGATGCGGAAACGCACATTCGGATGGCGGGCTCGAAATGGCGTGGTGAGCGATTCAACCATGCCAAGCGCGGTCGGGATCGCCGCAATGGCGATTTCGCCGGACAGACCTTCCTTGAGGGTATTGATCTCCTGGCGCATCGCGCGGGCGTCGCCAACGATACGCCGTGCCCAGTCGAGCGTGCGTTCACCTTCTGGTGTAAAGCCCTGGAACCGGGAGCCGCGCTGCACCAGCATGACCCCGAGGATTTCCTCGAGCTGCTTGAGGCTGGTCGACATCGTCGGCTGGGTGACGCCGCAGGCCTCGGCAGCCCGCCCGAAATGACGTTCCTTGGCCAGCGCCAGCAGCAGTTCAAGCTTGTCGATCAAGAAAACCTCACCATTTCAGGGTAAATACCACGGTCGCGCCGGACAATATCCAAAAAGGCGCTTTTAGATACGTTTACGGCCGGCTCAGTCCCGCTTCATTCTACTTTCGTATCAAACGATTTGGTATTCATATTGATCGCATTTCCGTATCGCAGCATGAGACAGCTTTATTGATATTTGGATCGATTCCAATACTCATGGGTTCTGTAATAAGTACCTGATAGAGAAGGCAGATGGCGCCAGTGTACGAACCATGGGATGCCCAGCGCGGCGAGGAAATCATAGCGGAGCACAACCACCTGGAAGGTGCGACGCTGGTGATGCTGCATGCGCTTCAGGAAGCGTTCGGATATGTGCCGGAGCCGGCGATCCCGATGATCGCCCAAGCGCTCAATTTATCCCGCGCCGAGGTCCATGGCGTCTTCACATTCTATCATGATTTCCGTCATCAGCCCGCGGGCCGGCATGTGCTGAAACTGTGCCGCGCTGAGGCCTGTCAGGCCGCTGGCGGCGATGCCCTCGCCGCGCGCGCGGAAGCGAAGCTCGGCGTTACCATGGGTCACACCACCGCCGACGAGCGGGTGACGCTGGAGCCGATCTATTGTCTCGGCCTGTGTGCCACCGCGCCCTCGGCGATGCTCGATGGCCGCGTGGTCGGACGACTGGATGAAGCGCGCATCGACGCGCTGGTCGCGGAGGCACAGCGATGAATCTGCGCATTTACGTTTCGCGCGATGCCGGTGCGGTTGCTGTGGGCGCCGACGAAGTTGCGGTTGCGCTGGTACAGGCAGCTAACAAACGTGGCGTCGCCATCGAGATCGTGCGAACCGGCTCGCGCGGCATGTATTGGCTGGAGCCATTGATCGAAGTCGCGACGCCCAATGGACGTGTTGCGTTCGGCCCTGTCACGGAGCCCGATGTAAACTCCCTGCTCGACGCGATGATCGCGGACGGCGCGCATCCGCTGCGGCTCGGTCTCACCGATGAAATTCCCTGGCTGAAGCGGCAGACCCGCCTGACCTTTGCCAGGTGTGGCGTCATCGATCCCCGCTCGGTGGAGGATTATCGCGCCCATGACGGCTACAAGGGACTTGAGCGCGCGCTGACGCTGACCTCGGACGAAATCCTCGCCGACGTCACCACGTCAGGACTGCGCGGCCGTGGTGGTGCCGGTTTCCCGACCGGCATCAAGTGGAAGACCGTCGCCGCGACCGGCGGCGAGCAGAAATACATCGTCTGCAACGCCGACGAAGGCGACAGCGGTACCTTTGCGGATCGCATGATCATGGAAGGCGATCCCCTCGTGGTGATCGAAGGCATGACGATTGCCGGCATCACGGTCGGCGCCACCAAGGGCTACATCTACATCCGCTCCGAATATCCGCACGCCGTCGAGGGGATAAAGGCGGCGATCGCGGCCGCAAAACGCGCCGGCTATCTCGGTGCGCGCATTAGCGGCTCGGCGCACAGTTTCGATCTCGAAGTCCGCGTCGGCGCCGGCGCCTATGTCTGCGGCGAAGAGACTTCGCTGCTGGAAAGCCTTGAGGGCCGCCGCGGCATCGTTCGCGCGAAGCCGCCGCTGCCTGCGCATAAGGGCCTGTTCGGCAAGCCGACCGTGATCAATAACGTGCTGTCATTCGCCGCGATCCCCTTCATCCTGGCCGGCGGCGCGAAAGCCTATGCCGACTACGGCATGGGCCGCTCCCGCGGCACGATGCCGATCCAGCTTGCAGGCAACGTGAAATACGGCGGCCTGTTCGAAACCGCGTTCGGCATCACGCTGGGCGAGTTGGTGGACGACATCGGCGGCGGCACCTTTACGGGACGTCCGGTTCGCGCCGTGCAGGTCGGTGGCCCATTGGGCGCCTATTTCCCCCGCGCTTTGTTCGACACCCCCTTCGACTATGAGGCGTTCGCGGCACGTGACGGTTTGATTGGCCATGCCGGCATCGTGATCTTCGACGACACCGTCGACATGTCGAAACAGGCGCGGTTCGCAATGGAATTCTGCGCCATCGAATCCTGCGGCAAGTGCACGCCCTGCCGGATCGGCTCGACCCGCGGCGTCGAGACCATCGACAAAATTCGCGCCGGCGAGCGTGTGCAGGAAAATATCGCCGTCATCGAAGACCTCTGCAACACCATGAAATTCGGTTCGCTCTGTGCGCTCGGCGGCTTCACGCCCTACCCGGTATCGAGCGCGCTGAAACACTTCCGGGAAGATTTTGGCCCGGCCCCGACCAGCCTGCAGGCTGCGGAATAGAATAAAGGAGATCGCCATGTCGCTGATCCAAGAGACCGATTTCGGAACGCCGCTCTCCAGGTCCGAGAAGACGGTAACCCTGACCATCGACGGCCAGAGCGTCACGGTGCCCGAGGGCACCTCGATCATGCGCGCGGCGATGGAAGCCGGCACCCAGATCCCGAAACTCTGCGCCACCGATATGGTCGACGCATTCGGCTCCTGCCGGCTGTGCCTGATCGAGATCGAAGGCCGCGCGGGCACGCCGGCATCCTGCACCACACCGGCGATGCAGGGCCTTGTGGTGCACACCCAGACCGAGCGGCTGAAGAAGATCCGCAAGGGCGTGATGGAGCTCTATATCTCCGACCATCCGCTGGATTGCCTGACCTGCGCCGCCAACGGCGACTGCGAATTGCAGGACATGGCGGGCGCGGTCGGCCTGCGCGATGTGCGTTACGGCTACGAAGGCGAGAACCACGTCTTTGCAAAATCCAATGGCGCCGCGAACGACGCCTGGATGCCGAAAGACGAATCCAATCCCTATTTCACCTACGATCCCTCGAAATGCATCGTCTGCTCGCGCTGCGTGCGCGCCTGCGAGGAAGTCCAGGGCACCTTCGCGCTGACGATCTCCGGCCGCGGCTTCGACAGCCGCGTGTCGCCCGGCATGAGCGAGAGTTTCCTCGGCTCCGAATGCGTGTCCTGCGGCGCCTGCGTGCAGGCCTGCCCGACCGCGACGCTGACCGAGAAGTCCGTGATCGAAATCGGCCAGCCCGAACATTCGGTCGTGACCACCTGCGCCTATTGCGGCGTCGGCT
This sequence comes from uncultured Alphaproteobacteria bacterium, assembly GCA_963790595.1. Lineage (GTDB taxonomy): Bacteria > Pseudomonadota > Alphaproteobacteria > Rhizobiales > Xanthobacteraceae > Bradyrhizobium. The sequence goes on from CAWBPE010000004.1 coordinate 129,507, forward strand.
GCACCTTCAAGGCGGAGATGCGCGGCGAGGAAGTCGTGCGCATGGTGCCCTACAAGGACGGCAAGGCCAATCGCGGCCATTCCTGCGTCAAGGGCCGCTTCGCCTGGGGCTATACCAACCACAAGGAGCGCATCCTCAATCCGATGATCCGCGAGAAGATCACCGATCCCTGGCGCGAAGTGTCGTGGGATGAGGCGTTCGACTACGCGGCGTCCGAATTCAAGCGGATCCAGGCCAAATACGGCCGCGACTCGATCGGCGGCATCACCTCGTCGCGCTGCACCAACGAAGAGACCTATCTGGTGCAGAAGCTGATCCGCGCCGGCTTCGGCAACAACAACGTCGATACCTGCGCCCGCGTCTGCCATTCGCCGACCGGCTATGGCCTCGCCACCACCTTCGGCACCTCGGCCGGCACCCAGGACTTCGACTCGGTCGAACACACCGACGTTGTCCTGATCATCGGCGCCAATCCGACCGACGCACATCCGGTGTTCGCCTCGCGCATGAAGAAGCGGCTGCGTGCAGGCGCCAAACTGATCGTGGTCGATCCGCGCCGTACCGATATCGTCCGCTCGCCCCATATCGAGGCACAGCACCATCTGCCGCTGATGCCCGGCACCAATGTCGCCGTGCTGACCGCGATGGCCCATGTGATCGTCACCGAAGGTCTGGTCGATGAGACCTTCGTGCGCGAACGCTGCGACTGGAGCGAATTCCAGGATTGGGCGCATTTCGTCGCACTGGCCAAAGAACAGCCCGGAAGCGACCGCGATTGCGACCGGCGTCGATCCGACGGAATTGCGCGCGGCGGCCCGGCTGTACGCCACCGGCGGCAATGGCGCGATCTATTACGGGCTCGGCGTCACCGAGCACAGCCAGGGCTCGACTACGGTGATCGCGATCGCCAACCTCGCGATGGCGACCGGCAATATCGGCCGGCCCGGCGTCGGCGTGAACCCGCTGCGCGGCCAGAACAACGTGCAGGGCGCCTGCGACATGGGTTCGTTCCCGCACGAACTGCCTGGCTATCGTCACATCTCCGGCGATGCAGTGCGCGAGCATGTTCGAAGCGATCTGGAACGTCAAGCTCAACAAGGAACCGGGCCTGCGGATTCCCAACATGTTCGATGCCGCCATCGAAGGCACCTTCATGGGCATCTATGTGCAGGGCGAGGATATCCTGCAGTCCGACCCCAACACCAAGCACGTCGTGGCGGCGCTGTCGGCGATGGAATGCGTCGATCGTCCACGATCTCTTCCTCAACGAGACCGCGAACTACGCGCATGTGTTCCTGCCGGGATCGACCTTCCTGGAGAAGGACGGCACCTTCACCAACGCCGAGCGCCGTATCCAGCGCATACGCAAGATGGTGAGCCCACGCAACGGACTGGCCGATTGGGAAGTCACCATCCGTCTTGCCAAGGCAATGGGCTATGAGATGAAATACAGCCATCCGTCCGAAATCATGGACGAGATCGCAGCGCTGACACCGACCTTCGCTGGCGTCTCCTATGCCAAGCTCGACGAACTCGGTTCGGTGCAATGGCCTTGCAACGAAAAGGCACCGACTTGGCACGCCGGTCATGCATATCGACGGCTTCGTGCGCGGCAAGGGCAAGTTCGTCATCACCGAATATGTCCCGACCGACGAGCGCACCGGACCGCGCTTCCCGCTGTTGCTGACCACCGGCCGCATTCTCAGCCAGTACAATGTCGGCGCCCAGACGCGGCGCACCGACAATATCATCTGGCATGAGGAAGACCGGCTCGAGATGCATCCCCATGACGCCGAACAGCGCGGCATCCGCGATGGCGACTGGTGCCGGCTGCAGAGCCGTGCCGGTGAAACCACCTTGCGTGCACTGCTCACCGAGCGCGTCGCGCCGGGTGTGGTCTACACCACGTTCCATCATCCGGACACGCAGGCCAACGTCATCACCACGGAGTATTCCGACTGGGCCACCAATTGCCCCGAGTACAAGGTCACGGCGGTGCAGATCTCGCCCTCCAACGGTCCTTCCGAGTGGCAGAAGGCCTATGACGAACAGGCGCGCCATTCCCGGCGTATTGCGCCCATCGTGGAAGCCGCGGAGTAGCCGTGTCCAACTCGGTCCGCACGGTCGATCGTCAGGTCTGGCGTGACGGTCGCATCAGCGAAGGCTCCAGGGCGATCCCGGAAGAGACCGCGATCGCCCTGACCTATAATGGCGGCACCTATGCCGTCATGATGGCGACGCCGCAGGATCTCAGGGACTTCGCAATTGGCTTCAGCCTGAGTGAAGGCATCGTGCTGTCGGCCGATGACCTCGAATCCTTCGAGATCGTGGAGCTCGATGACGGCATTGAACTGCGCATGTGGCTGGCACAATCCAGAGCCGACCGGCTCAGCGAGCGGCGCCGGCATATTGCAGGCCCCACCGGCTGCGGCTTGTGCGGGATTGATTCAATCACGGAAGCCGTTCGTCCGGCCGCCATCGTGGCGCCGGGCCGGTCGTTCGCGTCACAGGAAATCATGACGGCAATGCAGAGCCTCCCGCCGCTGCAAACGATCAATATCGAAACCCGCGCGGTCCATGCCGCCGCGTTCTGGACGCCGGCACGTGGGATTGTCGCGTTGCGCGAGGATGTCGGCCGCCACAATGCGCTCGACAAGCTGGCCGGCGCGGTGGCGCAGGACAATATATCCGCGGGCGAAGGCATGGTGCTGCTGACCAGCCGGGTCTCGGTCGAGATGGTACAGAAGACCGCAGCCATGGGCGCCCCCATGATGGTGGCGGTTTCCGCGCCGACCGCGCTGGCGGTCAGCATGGCGGACAAGGCCGGCATCACGCTCGCGGCGATCGCGCGGGCCGACGGATTCGAAATCTTCACCCATCCCGAACGAATTAATTTCGGCGTCGCCGCCGATGGAGTTGTCCATGTCGCATGATGGCCGCTTGGTCTATATGGCCAACCAAATCGGAAAATTCTTTCAGAGCCAGGGCCACGACAGCGCGGTTTCCGGCGTTGCCGACCACATCAAGAAATTCTGGGATCCACGGATGCTCGCCGGGATCTTCGCTCACCTCGATGCCGGTGGCGCAGATCTCGATCCGAATGTCCGCGAGGCGATCGCGTTGCTGAAGGCCAAGGACGCTGAAGCACGCCGGGCCGCAACAGCCGGCTGACCGTCACGCTACGGCATCGATTGAAGGCGCGCCTGGCGCGATCACTCCAATTGAATGCGGACGCTCTTGGCGCCGTTCAAGAGCCGTCGCAGGTGAAAACCCGCCAGGGCATCGCTCGCATGCGAGCCGACCAGCGCCGCAAAGGCCGGCATCGCCGCGGCATCCCCGGCCTCGAGCTTGGCGAAAGCCTCGGAATATTGCGTGGTCGCAGGCTCCTTGAAGGTTGCCTCCGCCAGCGGCTCGTACGCCCGCAGCGGCTCGCTGCGTCCGCGCAGCAGGAGATCGCCGACCGGCCGGCCACGAAACGCCTTGACGCCATCCGCAACCGCGGCGCTGACGCAAATACGGGTACCAAGATATTTGTTGGCAGCCTCAAGCCGCGCTGCCGTGTTGATGGTGTCGCCATAGGCGGTGTAGTCGAAGAAGCGGCTGCCGCCGAAATTGCCCACCAGCGCTGGGCCGGCGTGAACGCCAATGCGGGTTATCCCGAAATTGACGCCCTTGGTCTTCCAGCGTTCGCGAAATTCCTCGGCCCAGATGTCCAGGTCATGGGCGCAGGCCACGGCGCGCGTCGCATAATCCGGCTGCTCGCCCGGTGCGTTGAACAGAATCTGGATCGCATCGCCGATGATCTTTGCGACCGTGCCTTCATGCGCGAAGACAACATCGGTCATTCCGCCCACATATTCGTTGAGCAGCGCACCGAGCACTTCGGGTGTCGCAGTTTCGACCAGCGACGTGAAACCGGTGATATCGGTGAAGATGGTCGCGACCTCGCGGCGGTGCACCTCCATGCCGTTGCTCTCGCTGGCGGCAGCCAGCCGCAGGGCGATCTGCGGCGAGAAATACCGCGACAGCGACGCGTGGGCACGCTCGGCTTCAAGCTGGCGGCGGCGCGCCTCGCGCATCGTCTCGACGTGACGAATGGTCTTGTCGATGGTCATTTCCAGATCGCCGAAGTCGATCGGCTTGGTCAGGAAATCGAACGCGCCCCGATTCATCGCGGTGCGGATATTGCTCATGTCGCCATAGGCGGAAACGATGATGGTCCACTTCTTGTCCTCGGCCTCCTGCAGCTTCTGCAGCAACGACAGGCCGTCCATCCGCGGCATGTTGATGTCGGAAACCACCATATCGACATGCGGATGATCCGATATCGACTGCAACGCCTCGATTCCATCATGCGCAAACATGAACGACACCGCACCGTCGCGAATTTGCTTGCGGAATTTCTGCAAAACCAGAGCCTCCAGATCGGGCTCATCATCGACGACCAGGATGGTTGCGGTCATGCGGCCTGTCCAAGACGGGCGTCGATCTCGTGGCGCAACAGTGCGAAATCGATCGGTTTGGTCAGCAGGCCGACCGCGCCTTGCTCGATGGCCTTGCGCCGCGTTTCGGCGTCACCATAGGCTGTTATCATGATGACGGGGACGTCCGGTCGCTCCGCGCGCACCTTCGGCAGCATTTCGAGCCCACTCATGCCTGGCATGTTGATGTCGGACAGGATCAGGATCAGCGACGGGTCCTTGATCTCGGCCGCCCGGATCAGGGCGTCCGGCGCCGACGGCGCAAACTCCATTGTAAAGCGCCCGGACTTCAGGTCACGACGGAATTGCTGACGGAACAGCTCTTCGACATCGGGTTCGTCATCGACGACGAGGATATAAACGCTCACTTTTTGCCTCCAGCTTGCGACTGAGCCGCCGTTCGCGGCAGCGTAATAATGAATTCGGTAAATGCGCCAGGTGTCGTATCGACGTCGATCTTGCCGCCATGTTGTTTCACGACGATGTCGTGGCTCATCGACAGGCCGAGTCCGGTCCCCTCGCCGGCCGGTTTGGTGGTGAAGAAGGGGTTGAACATCTTCTCCTTCACTTCCAGAGGGATTCCGGTGCCGTTATCGCGAATCCGGATTTCGACCCGGTTGCCGAGGCTTTTGGTCGTCGCGCTTAACGTCGGCTCAAAGCCCTCGACGCCTGCCTCCTTGCGCTTGGCGGCGGCGTAAAAGCCGTTTGAAATCAGGTTGAGAAATACCCGCGTAATTTCCTGCGGGTAGAGGTCGATCATCCCGGCAGCGGGATCAAAGTCGCGCTGCAGCGTGATATTGAAGTCGGATTTTTCCGCCCGCGCGCCGTGATAGGCCAGATTGAGGCTCTCCTCGACGATCGCGTTGATATCGGCAGGCCGGTGCTCGCCCGATCCCTCGCGCGAATGCAACAGCATGTTCTTTACGATCGAATTGGCGCGCTTGCCGTGCTGAACCACCTTTTCGAGATTGCCTTTCAGCATATGGGTGAGCTCGTCGATCTCTTCGCGTACTTTGGCGTCGAGCGCAGCAGGCTTGAGCACGTCGTTCAACTCATCGATCAATTCGCCCGACAGGGCGGAGAAATTGTTGACGAAATTCAGCGGATTCTTGATTTCATGCGCGATACCGGCAGTGAGTTGGCCCAGCGAAGCCAACTTCTCGGTTTGCACCAGGCGATCCTGCGCGGTGCGAAGATCTTCGAGCGAGAGCGAAAGCTCCTTGGTGCGCGACTGCACCTGTTCGAACAGGCGCACATTCTCGATGGCGATGACGGCCTGGTCGGCAAAGGTCTGCACGAGATCAATCTGGCGCTGGCTGAAAGCTCCGGGCTGCGGTCTTCCCAGCAGCAGCACGCCTTCGACCGCGCCGTCGCGCATCAGCGGCACCGCGAGCACGGCCCGGTAAGCGCCGATGGTCGGCGCCTGGCCGAAATTGTATTCAGGGTCGGATTGCACGTCCGCGACGTGGACAGGCTTGCCATCCATGAAGACCCGTCCGGTGATCGTTTCGCGGCCGGGCTTGATCGGGTTGGCGTGCATGAAATCGATAAAGGCCTGCGTGCAGCCGGATTCGGCCTGCAACCGCATCACGTCACCTTCGCGCAGGCATATGATTCCCAGCGAAGCGCCGCACAGCGACTGCGCCGACTCGGTCAGCGTCGTGAGTACCGATTTCAAGTCAAAGGCCGAGCGGCTGATGACTTTGAGCACATCTGCTGTCGCGGTCTGCTGCTGGAGAGACTCGCTCAAATCGTCGGTGCGCTTGCGCAATTCGGCGAGCAGGCGAGCGTTCTCGATAGCGATCACGGCCTGATTGGCAAAGCTCGTCACCAGTTCGACCTGCTTGTCTGAAAACAATTGAACCGTCTGCCGGAAAATCGCAATCACACCGGCGAGGCTGTTCTCCTTAACCATCGGCACCAGCAGAATCGTTCGGGCACCGCCGAGCTCGACCAATTCCACAACGGGCGGGAAACCCGCGACGTAGTCCGGCTCCTGCCTGACATCCGCGACGTGAACGAACTGCCGGGTCAGAGCAACTCGCCCCAATGGATCTGTTGGCGGAGGAGTGATAATCGTATTGCCGGAAAAGGTCACCGCAAAGGCCGGCGGCAGATTGAATACTGAAGCACAACGGAAACCGTTGCCCTCGTAAAGAAACAGATTACCGAATTGGGCGCCACAGATATTGATCGCGTTGGTCAGGATCGTGTGAAACACGGGATCCAGTTCGCCGGGCGAGCGGCTGATGATCTGCAACACCTCGGAGGTCGCGGTCTGGTGCTGCAGCGATTCGCTGAGATCGTCGGTACGCTCGCGCAATTCGTTGAGCAGGCGGGCATTCTCGATGGCGATCACGGCCTGGCTGGCGAAGCTGGTCACCAGATCAATCTGCTTTTCGGAAAAAGCGTGAACGGTTTGCCGAAAAATCGCGATCACACCGCCGAGGCTGGTCTCCTTCAGCATCGGCACGAGGAGAAGCGTCCGGGCGCCGCCGAGTTCAGCCAGTTCCACGATCGGCGGGAAGCCGGTGAGGTAAGCCGGCTCTTGCGTGACATCGACGACGTGGACGAGTTGCTGCGTCGCAATCACCTGCCCCAACGGATCGATCGGCGGCGGGTAGATGACCGGATTGCGCGAGAAAGTTTCCGCGAAGGCTGGCGGCAGGTTGAACATCGAGGCGCAACGGAAGCCACCGTTTTCGTAGAGAACCAACAGGCCGAATTGGGCGTCACAGATTCGGGTCGCATTCGACAGGATCGTGTGAAACACCGGATCAAGTTCGCCGGGCGAACGGCTGATAACCTGCAGCACCTCGGAAGTCGCGGTCTGGTGCTGCAATGTTTCTGTCAGCTCCGCGGTACGCTGCTCGACCTTGTTTTCCAGGTCCGCATAGGATTCCTGCAGGCGCGCGCCCATGTCATTGAACTGGTCGGCGAGGCCTTCGAGCTCGTCGCCGGTCTTGATCGAGATGCGCTGGGCGAAGTCGCCGCCGCCGATGCGTTCCGCACCAGCCCGCAAGGCCTGGATCGGGCCGACCATGCGCCGGGCGAGGAATATCCCGGCCAGCACCGCGAAGATCGAGGCGGCCGCCAGCACGACGGCCAGCCGCTGCAAGGCGGCATAGAGCGAGGCATAGGCCTCTTCCACCGGCAGTTCGACAAACATCGTCCAGCCCAGCGGCGCGATCGGCGCGGACGCCGTCAGCACCTTCTGGCCCTGGATGTTTTCGGTCCCTTCCAGCGCTTCGGGATTGGTGCCCGCGGTTTTGTCCTGCGCAGCCTGGACCTGCAGCAGCTTGGACATGTCGGTGTTACGCAACACGAGGCTGATGTCCGGATGCGCGATCAGGCGTCCCTGCGCGCCAACGACGTAGGCGTGACCGTGTTCGCCGACCTTGATCTGCGACACCACGTCCCAGATCAGTTTGAGATTGACCTCGGCAATGCTGACGCCGGCATCCTTGCGGGTGCCCGCCAGCGACAGCGTCATATACGGTTCGGACTCCCGGCGGAAATACACGGGCCCGTAATAGACCTTGTGCGCGACCGCTTCGGTGAATTTCGGCTCCTGTGAGAGGTCCAGCCCGCTGTCCACCACATCCATCGCCAGACGCGACACCCGCAAGCGTTCCTTGCCGGTGGAATCGACCTGCGCCAGTTCGGTGATGGCCGGCACCTGCCGCAACAGCCGCAGGGCATCGAAGCGGCGCTGTTCGATCGAACCTGCAGACCACGGCAGCTGGGTGGTCCAGCCAAGCTGGCTTTCAATTTCCTTGATGAACTGGCTGATTTTCGCGGCCGCCGCCTCGGCCTGTTCGTGCTGAATTCGTATCAGCGCCGCCTTGTGCTCGCGATAATAGAAAAAAACCTCGAAAATTCCGTTGGATAATAGCGCAGCCGCGACCACCGCGACAAACAGCGCGACGTATTTGGTGAACAGCCGGCTGCGGATTTTCGTGCTGGAGGGCCCGGCCTCCGCAGGCGCGCCCGCGACCGCTGGGGCGGCTTCCAGCGCTCTACCTTGGGGTGCGTCGGGGTGGAGGGAAATGCTCATTCCAGCCAAATTAGCAAGAACGCCAAGCCTTGTCTCTCTTGAAGCCTTCGTCTGTTGCCGCAATGCGGGACAATCGCTCGGCCGGGCTTTTGCCGGCCATGCGCGGTTCCGGCTTTATCCGACCCGCTTACTTCCTCTTTTGCAGAACGTCGAACCAGACCGCCAGGCTGATGATGAGGCCCTTGATGATCAGCTGGTAGAATGACGAAACACCGAGCAAGCTCATGCCGTTGTTCAGAACACCGATAATCAGCGCGCCAATGATCGTCCCGCCGATCGTGCCCGAGCCGCCCGCCAGGCTGGTGCCGCCGATCACCACCGCGGCAATCGCGTCCAGTTCGAACATCGTGCCCAGATTGGGCGACGCGCCGTTGAGGCGGGACGCCAGCAGGATTCCCGACAGCGCCGCGAGCAGCGACACCGTGACGTAGACGATCATTTTCGTCTGGTAGATGTTAATGCCCGACAGGCGCGCCGCTTCCTCATTGCCGCCGAGCGCATAAAGCCGCCGGCCGAACCTGGTCTGACCGAGAACAAAGATCGCGGCGGCGGCGATCACGACAAAGATCGCGACCGGAATCGGAAGGCCGTCCCCCCTGCCGAACACATAAACCGCGAGCGCGAACCCCGCCACGGCGATGATGATGCTCGCGGCCACTCTGTCGGCATTTCGGTGACTACCCGATTTCAGGTCCCGAACTATTTTGTAAACAAAGAGCACCGCCGATATCGCCAGGATGACAAGCGTCGGCATCGGTGGAATGTAAGCGCTGCCAAGATTGGCGAACGACGGATCGATGACGGGCACCGAGCTGCCGCCCGACAGCGTCAGCGCAATGCCGCGCCCGATCGTCAACATGCCCAGTGTGATGATGAACGGCGGAATACGGTAGTGCGCGATCCAAAAACCGTTCCACAGGCCGATCAGGCCGCCGACCGTACTCAGCGTGACCGGAACGGCAATCCATGCGGCCAGCCCATATTGCATCAGCAGGGTCACGACCACGGCCGCGACACCGACAACGGAGCCGACCGACAAATCGATACCCGCAATCAGAATGACCATCGTCATCCCGACCCCGATGATGCCGACGATCGTCACCTGCCGCGCGACGTTGCTCAGGTTACGCGCGGTGGAAAAGGTGGGATCGGCCATCGCGAGCGCGACGGTGAGGACCACAAGCGCGATCAGCGTGGCGTTGGCTTTGACAAAATGAAGCACCTGATTTTGTCTCATCACCCGTCAATGCCCCATCCGGCGTGCGCCGGTCGCAAATTCCATGATTACTTCCCTCGTCGCCTCCTCGCGCGTGAATTCCGAGACGATGGCGCCCTCGCTCATGACCAGTATTCGGTCGCCCATTCCCAGCACTTCGGATAATTCCGAGGAGATGATGATGATCGCCACGCCCTCCCCGGCCAGCCGATCGAGCAGTTTGTAGATTTCGACCTTGGCGCCGATATCGATGCCGCGGGTCGGCTCATCCAGGATGAAAATCTTCGGGCCGGCATTGAGCCACTTCCCCAGGATGACCTTTTGCTGGTTGCCACCGCTGAGCGTTCCGACTGGCGTATCGATACCGCGCGCTTTGACATGGAGCTGTGCAACGTATTGCTCGACCAAAGTGCGTTCCCGATCGGCGTCGATTACCCCGATCATCCCGGCGCTGATGGTTTGCAGGGAACAGATCGTGGTATTGAAGGCGATCGACTGGTCCAGGAACAGGCCTTGCGCCTTGCGGTCCTCGGTCAGAAGCGCAATCCCATGACCAATGGCGTCGGTGGGCGAGCGAATGTCGACCTTGTTGCCTTCAATCAGAACATCTCCGCGCGTCGCGCCCGGATAGGCGCCGAAAATCGCGGAAACAAGTTCGGTTCGCCCGGCGCCCATCAACCCGGAAATGCCGAGGATTTCGCCGCGATAGGCGCAGAATGACGCCCGCTTGACTCTTTTTTCACCCGGCAAGTCCGGATGATCGACCTCGAGATTCCTCACCTCAAGGATTTTATCGCCACGTTTGCGCACGCTCTTTGGAAACATGTCACGGATGTCGCGGCCGACCATTCTGGCGATGATCTGATCGAGCGTGACGTCGGCGACAGGCGTGACGTCCCCGATGGTCTGCCCGTCCCGCAACACCACGACCCGGTCCGCGATCTCCTTGATCTCCTCCATCTTGTGAGAGATGTAGCACATGCAGACGCCGTCCTGCTTCAGCTTGCGGATGATCCGAAACAGGTCCGTCACTTCCCTGTCGGTCAGTGCGGAGGTCGGTTCATCGAGCACGAGAATGCGCGCGCGCTTCGACAGCGCCTTGGCGATTTCGACCATCTGCTGCTTGCCTACCGTGAGACTTCTGACCTGATCGGCAGGTTTGAAGTCCCGGATCCCAAGTTCGTCGAGGAGAGCCTGGGTGACGAAATGCAATCGGCGCCAGTCGATGGCGCCGAAGCGGTTGGCCGGCTGGCGATCAAGGAAAATGTTTTCGGCGACACTCAATTCAGGAATCAAATTCAATTCCTGATAGATGATCGCGACGCCGGATTCCTCGGCTTCGCGGGTGCTATAAAATCGCTTCTTTTCGCCCGTGATGAAGATATCCCCCTGATAGGTGGGATAGGGCCACACGCCACCGAGCACTTTCATCAGGGTCGATTTGCCCGCTCCGTTCTCGCCCATCAGCGCCAGAACTTCACCGGCGCGGGCCTCGAAGTTGACGTTGTCGAGCGCCCTGACGCCCGGAAACTCCTTGACGATGTGCTCCATCCTGAGAACGACTTCGGACATTTGCCGGAGCTACTTTCCGTACACCTGCTGATGGGTGTAGAAGCCCTCAGCAATGATCGTGCTGTCGAGGTTGCTCTTGTCCACGAGCAAGACCGGCGTGACGATCGTAGGCACATCGACAGCACCATTGTTGACGGTTCTATCCACTTTCAAAATGGTCTTGGGCTCCTTGTCCGGATTCCGCGCCAACGTTACGGCCGTTTCAGCCGCGGTTTCAGCGAACGGCGCGATCTTTTTCCAGATTTCCGCGGCTTCCTTGCCCTGCGCGACATATTGGATGTTGACGAGGTCGGCATCGGAACCAGCGACGAAAACCTTGTCGGCGCTGGCGAGGCCCTGCGCGTCGAGCGCGGCGATGACCCCGCGCGCCATGCCGCTGTTGTTGCAGATCACGGCATCGATCTTGTTGCCGAACTTGGTCAGCAGGTTTTCTGTTGTCGCCATCGCTTTATCGGGCAGCCAGTTTTCATGGGACTGATCGGCGACCAGCTTGAGATCGGGATTGGCCTTGAGAACCTCAAGAACGCCACTGCTCATCGCATTGGCGTTGGAGTCCCCCGGCTGCCCCCTGATCAGCGCGACATTGCCCTTGACTGATCCATTCTTGGCCTTGAGCCACGCCACCATGGCCTCGGCCTGAAGCTTGCCGACGGCCCAGCTATCCTGCATCACCATGGCATCGAGCGGACCGTTGAGCAGCATCGCGTCATAGCCGACAACTTTCACGCCGCTTCTGTGCGCCGATGTGACCATACCGCCGGCCGTGCCCGTGTTCACCGGCTGCAAGACGATGACCTGTACGCCCTGCGACAGCATGTTTTCGAATGCGGCCAGTTGCGTCTGCTCGTCGTTATTGGCCGAGTCGAAGATCACGTCGGCGCCCAGCGCCTTGGCCTTGGCGAGGAACGCGGCTTTATCGCGCTGGTAGCGCTCCTCCTGCATGGTTTTCAGGAGGAAGCCGATCTTGACCTTGTCGGCCGCGCGGGCCGGTCCGACGGACAGGGCAAACGGTACCACCAGTAGGGATGCCGCCAGGAGGGACGACACCAACAAGGACGACAGGCCACCCAGGATCAGCCCGCGGCGAAAATTCATGATGCTTCTCTCCCCACCCATTTCTCCCCACCCATTTTTGGTTCTGCGTTTGGCTGCCTCGCCAACGTGCTTCATTCCGGCTCAAGTGGCGGGCATCATATCGGCTTAGACGTATGATTTCATAGAGGCTGGGACCCGCTCCGGACAGCCGTCCACCGGGACACGGCGGGACCGGGGATGGAATCAACGGCGAGCTTTGGCGGTTACTCGATAACTTCGTCAGCCAAAGCGAGCAAGGTCGGCGGAATTTGCAGGCCCATGCTCAGCGCTGTCTTGAGATTGAGCGCAAAAGTATAGAGGGTCGGCTGCTCGAACGGCAGTTCCGCCGGCTTGGCGCCCCCGAAGATACGGGCCACGAGCGCCGCTGCGCGCTCGAACGATTCCTTTAAATCCGGCCCGTACGACATCAGGCCGCCGTCCTGAACGTAAAAATCGTATTCATAGATGGCCGGCACCTTCCGGGCCGCCGCGAACTCAATGACACGCTTGCGATTGAAATTGGTCAAGGCGTCGGCGACCATCAATATCGCATCCGGCATATCGCCGTTCATGACCTCAAACGCCCGACCGAAGTCATCGGGTTCGCGGATCCCGAAGGCCTGCACCGAAATTCCGAGCGACCCCGCAACATGGGCCGATGCCTGGTAACGCAGCGACATGGCCAGATCATTCGGATTCCAGAGCATCGCCACTTTTCGAATATTAGGTGAAACCTGCTTCAGGAATGACAGCCGTTTGGTCGTCAACGTCGTTGCCATATCGGAGATTCCGGTGATGTTGCCGCCGGGATGAGACAGGCTATAGATCAGCCCGGTCTCGACGGGATCGCCGAGGCCCTGCGCTCCAATCGTTGGGATGCCAAGAGACTTTGCCGCCAGCGCCGCGGGAAAACCGATCACGACGAAGGCATCGGCGCCATCAGCCTTCAGTTCCTGCAGCAATCCCGGAATTTTGGAATTATCGTCCAGCGAACTGCGTGCGGTGTAGGTCAGGTTTTGTCCGAGCGCGTAACCGTACTGGGCCAACGCGGTCAGCAGGACGTTTCCAAGCGGGCTGCCCTCGGTGATCGCCTCCACAGGGGTGAGTGTCGCCAGATGATATTTCCTGCCCGGCGTCTGTGCACCGGCCGCGCCCGACAATACCGACGCAACGCCACCGAGCATGGCCAGGAATGCGCGACGCTCCATTACGGGATTCCCTCGGTCAACCGTCAATCTGGACAGATAGCACGCGCTATCGCACAAGGGCAGCGTAAACGACATGCTTTGCGTGCAATGCCTGGGTCTGCCCTATGGCACTTGCTCAATCGCGGCGCACCGACCAAGATACGAACAATCAAGTTTGCAGCCAGGGGGGATTTATGGCCAGCGGCATCCACATCCGTCGACGTGCATTTCTCGGCGGCGTTGCAGCATTCGGCGCCATGCAGAGCTTCGGGATACGCGCGCAGGCGGCGATCTCGCCATCGGTCGGCAACCTGCCGTCGCGCGGAAATATCGTTATCCGTAACGCCTATGTCATGACCATGGAGCCCGGCCAGGCCGATCTGCCTGATGGTGACGTGCACGTCGATAATGGATCGATCGTCGATATCGGCAAGGATCTCGCGGCGCCCGGCGCGGAGGTAGTTGACGGACGCGGCTTCATCGTCATGCCCGGCCTGATCGATACCCACTGGCACATGTGGACCACCTTGCTGCGTAACATGTCGGGCGACGATCGCGCCCACGGCTATTTCCCGATGACGACAGCGCTCGGCAAGGTCTTCACCCCGCGCGACATGTATTACGGCACGCTGCTCTCCTCGGCCGAAGCGCTGCACTCGGGCACCACGACGGTGCACGACTGGTGCCACAACGTCATGAGCTACGAGCACGCGACTGAGGATCTTCGGGCACTGCAGGAGACCGGGCTGCGCGGCCGCTTCTCCTATGGTCCGGCCCGTTCAACCCCCCTCACCCAGCCGATCAATGTGGCTGACCTCGCGCGCATGCAGGGCGACTGGGCCGGCCTGTCGAACGAAGGCCTGCTGACCCTCGGCCTCGCCTGGCGCGGCGTCCAGGCCCCGCTGCCCAACGCCGACGGCAAGCTGGAGTTGCGGCCGCTGTCACCGGACATGTACCGCGTGGAATATGAAGCCGCGCGCAAGCTCAATCTTCCGATCACCGTGCATCTGAATTCCAACAAATTCGACAGCGGGCACATTCTGGCCCTGCAAAAGCTCGGCTATGTCTTCAATGGCCTGCAGGTGATCCACGCTATCAATACGTCGCCGGAAGAAATGGACATTCTCGCCGCGGCCGGCGCCTCGGTCAGCATCTCACCGGCGTCCGAGTTGCGTATCGGTTTTGGTTTGACCAAGATCGGCGAATATCTCGACCATAAGGTCAATCTGGCGCTGTCGGTCGACACCACGCCGCTGACCGGCAATGCCGACATGTTCGGGATCATGAAGCTCGCGCAGAATCTCGAAAACGGTCGCAGCGAAAACGAATTCAAATTGCCGGCGCGCCGGGTGCTGGAACTCGCGACGATCGAGGGCGCGAAGGCGCTCGGCCTCGCCGACCGCACCGGATCGCTCAAGAAAGGCAAGCGCGCCGACGTCATCATGGTGAACACGCGCGACGTCAATATCGGGCCGTTCACCGATCCCGCCTACATGCTGGTCAATTCGGCACAGGCCTCGAATGTCGACACCGTTCTGGTCGACGGCCGCATCCTCAAGCGCAAGGGCAAGCTGACCACCATCGACACCGGAAAACTGATGGAAGAAGCCTCCGCGGCAAGCCTGGGGATCCGGCAACGCGCCAACTGGAAGTGAGTGCAAAGAGCCTTATCGGTTCTGATTGAATCAGAACCGGGCTCCAACCCCTAGGTTTTTCTTGTCGGCAAAACAATGGCGAATTCGGTGAACCGGCCGGGTTCCGTTGTGACGTCGATACTGCCACCGTGTTGTTTCACAATAATGTCGTGGCTCATCGAAAGGCCCAGCCCGGTGCCCTCGCCGGCCGGCTTGGTGGTGAAGAACGGATTGAAAATCTTGTCCTTCACGTCGGCAGGAATGCCGGTGCCGTTGTCGCGAATGCGGATCTCAACCGCGTGGCCGATATTTTTGGTGGTTGCGCGCAACACCGGCTCGAAGGCGGAATCTCCAGCCTGCGCCTTTCGCTTGGCCGCGGCATAAAACCCGTTGGTGATCAAATTCAGGAAGACGCGGGTGATCTCCTGCGGAAACGCGTCGATCGCCGCGACGCCGGCATCGAAGTCCCGTTGCAACGTGATGTTGAACCCGGGCTTCTCGGCGCGCGCGCCGTGATAGGCGAGATTGAGACTCTCATCCAGGATTGCATTGATGTCGACGGAGCGCTGCTCGCCGGAGCCTTCGCGCGAATGCAGCAGCATGTTCTTGACGATCGAATCGGCGCGCTTGCCGTGCTGGACGACCTTTTCCAGATTGCCCTTGAGCATCTGCGTGAGTTCGTCGATCTCTTCCCTCATCTTGCCGTCGAGCGCGGCCGGCTTGAGCACGTCGTTCAGTTCGTCGATCAATTCAGCTGACAGCGCGGAAAAATTATTGACGAAGTTGAGCGGGTTCTTGATCTCATGCGCGATGCCGGCGGTAAGCTGACCGAGCGAGGCCAGCTTCTCTGTCTGAATCAAGCGGTCCTGCGCCGTGCGCAATTCTTCGAGCGAAACGGCGAGTTCCTTGGTACGGTCCTGCACTTCATCGAACAGGCGCGCATTCTCGATTGCGATCGCGGCCTGGTCGGCAAAGCTTTGCAGCAGCGCGAGTTCATCCTCCGCGAAAGGGACGGGACGGTCGCGGTGCACGATGAGCGCACCAACAGCCCGTTCCTCGCACCGAAGCGGCGTGCCCGACATGGTGCGGCTGCCAGCCGCCCGCGCCGGCGTAAGCCCCGGCCACCGGGCTTTCGCCACGGGATCATCGGCGTCAGGGACGTGGACCTGACGGTTTTCGAGATAGACCGCACCGGGCATGAACTGCGGCGTGATCGAAACATGCGCCAATGGGATCGCGGTGGTGATCCGCTCCGAGCCGGCGCCGACGCGGATGGTCTGGCCCCAGCGCTCGCCGTCGGCGATCAACAGCGTGACGCTCGATGCACCGAACAGCTGTTCGGTAATCTCGGCGATCCGGCGCAGCGTGTGGTCGGCATCGCCGGGCGACGCGCTGATGAGCCGCATCACCTCGGCGCTGGCGGTCTGGCGATCTCGGGCGGCGCGAAGCTCGCTCCTCAGCCGTGCATTTTCGGACTTGGAATTGGCAGGCTTGGTCGACAGCGACCTGGACGCGGTCGATTTAGACTTGATGGTTTTAGACTTGGCGGATTTCTTGGGCCTCAGACTGGCCTTTCTGCGCTTGGTCGCCGTGGCGCGCTTTTTTGCTTTTCGACCGCGCTCGGCCATTTTTCCGTTCCCCAAAAAACTTTCGGCCGAACCTTAGCTAATTCGAATAAAGGCGTACAGGCCGCGCACGCTCTACCGGCCGTTGCCGACCAGTGTCCGAAACACCCGCCGAACCTCGGTTTGCGTCTCCTTGACCCGCGCCTCGAGCGAGGAAAAGTCCGGCGCATCACCGGCCCGCGCCATGATCCGTAACAGGTCCTCCCCGGATGTCTCCGGATTGAACTTCTCGCTGACACACAGCCGCAGAATCTGCGTCAGGTCCTGATAGAGCCGCGCGGCGGAGCGCAGGATTTCGGCGGATGATTGCGGCAGTACGCCGAGCCGCGCGGCGTTATCCAGCACTTGCATTGTATTGACGCTGAGGATGTCAGGCTTGGCGGACGCGTGAACCAGCTGCAGGTATTGGGCGATGAAATCGATGTCGACGATGCCGCCGGCTGCGTATTTCAGATCCCAGATATCGTCCTCGCCCTTTTCCAGTCCAACGGCGCGACGCATATCCGCCACATCGGCCGCGATCCCGATGGCGTCTCGCGGCCGCGTCAGCACCTGGCGAATGATGGTTTCGATTTTCCGGCGAAAATCCGGCGACGACGAAATCACCCGGGCGCGGGTCAGCGCCATATGCTCCCAGGTCCAGGCTTCCATATCCTGATATTCGGCGAACGAACGCAGATGCGACGCGACCGGCCCGGCCCGGCCTGAGGGCCGCAGCCGCATATCCACCTCGTACAGCACGCCGTGATTGGTCCGCGTCGTAAACGCGCTGATCAGCCGCTGGGTGAAGCGCGCGAAATAATGCGCGCCCTCGAGCGAGCGAGCACCATCGGAATCCGGATGTTCGGGGTCGAAGTCATAAAGCAGGATCAGGTCGAGATCGGATGCCGCCGTCATCTCGCGGCTGCCCAGCCGGCCCATCGCGAGGATCGCGGTCTCCTGCCCTTTGATGCGGCCATGCTGGGCCGCGAATTGATCGGTCACCAGGCCGTGCACGGTATGGACGATGCCTTCGGCGACGTCGGCAAAGGCGATACTGGCCTGCTGGGCGGAGACCGTACCGGATAGAATGCGGGTACCGATCAGGAACAGGCTTTCCTTGCCGAACAGCCGCAACCGATCGAGGAATTCCTCGTAGGAATTCGCGTCCACCAAAGTGGCCGCGAGCCGCTCGGATAATTCCTGCTTGTCGGGCATCGCGCCAAAGAAGCGCGGATCAATCAATCCATCCATGATCTGCGGCCGGCGCGCCAGCATATCGCCGAGGCGCGGCGCGGCGCCAAGGATCAGCGCCACCAAAGCGACGAGATCGCGATTCTGGCTGAGCAGCAAAATCAGCCGCCCGCCGCGCTGCAGCGCCTGCAGGAAATGATCGAAAGCCGTCACCGCGCTGTCAGGCTCTTCGGCGTCCGCCAGCCCGGCGATCAAGGCGGGAACGAATTCGACGAAGGCGTTGCGCGTCGCTTCCATCCGGAACACGCGGTAGTCGCCAGCCAGCCAATGCTGGATCGTCTGCGCCACACTGATGGGCTTCTCGAAACCGAGCGAGGCCAGATGTTCGAGCACGCGCGGGTCGTCCGGACCGACCGCGTAATCCACCGTGGGCAATTTTTCGGTGCCGGTCGGGTCGCCCTCGAACAGCTTGCTGTAATGCCCCTGCACGATGTTGAGATGACCGAGAAGATCGCTGGCGAACGCGGCGCGGGTGTCGTACCCAAAGAAACAGGCAAAACGCTCCACCGCCTCGCTATCGTCCGGCAGCGCATGGGTCTGCTCATCCGCGATCATTTGCAGCCGGTGTTCGACCCGCCGCAGAAATTCATAGGCCGCCGTGAGCTGGTCGCGCGCCTCGAACGTGATCCAGTTGCTCGAGGCCAGCACATTCAGCGCCTCCAGCGTTGGCCGCACCCGCAATTCGGGGTGCCGGCCGCCGGCGATCAGCTGCTGGGTCTGCGCGAAAAACTCGATCTCGCGGATGCCGCCGCGCCCGATCTTGACATTGTGGCCCTCGACCGCGATTTCGCTTTGCCCGCGATAGGTCTGCATCTGCCGCTTCATGTCGTGGACGTCGGCCAATGCTGCAAAGTCCAGATGCTTGCGCCAGACGAAAGGCGCGATTTCCGCGACCAGCGCCTCGCCCGCCTTGGGGTCGCCGGCGCAGGGCCGCGCCTTGATCATGGCCGCGCGTTCCCAGGTCCGCCCCTCACGCTCGTAATAATGCAGCGCCGACGCGGTCGAAATCGCCACCTGTGTCGAGGCGGGATCCGGCCGCAGCCGCAGATCGACCCGGAACACATAGCCCTCGCCGCTGCGCTGTTGCAAAATCCGCGACAATCCCTGCGTCACCCGCACGAAGAACGGCTGCGGTTCGATGTCCGGCGCGAGCGTCGGCGCACCGGCCTCGAAAAACACGATCAGGTCGATGTCGCTGGAATAATTCAGCTCGCCTGCGCCCATCTTGCCCATCGCCAGCACGATCAGGCCGCTATTGTCCTCGGGGCGATCCGGATCGGGCGGCGACATTCTTCCGCGCGTGGTTTCCTGCCGCAGCAAAAAGCCCAGCGCCGACTGCACCGAGGCGACCGCAAGATCGGTCAGCGCCGCCGTTACCCGCATCACCGGCCAGACACCGCCGATGTCGCACAGCGCGATCAACAGAGCGGCTTCCGATTTCATGCGACGGAGCAGTTGCATCACGTCGGGTTCGGCCGATGCGTCCAGAACCTCGCGGCGGGTATGTTCGATCAGATGCGCCAGATATGGCTCAGGCTCGCATTGCAGCAACCTGATTATGCGCGCGCCGTCGGCGCGAACGAGATCGAAAAGGTATGGCGAGGCTTCGGCGATGCCCAGCAGGATGGTTTTGGCGAGGGGAAATCGGCCGACGAGATCATCGATCGCGGCCGCCTGCCCCGCCGCAAGGCCGGTCAACCAGTCCATCAGTCGCTGCTCGGCTATATCGGGAGCGGACACGTGCGGCGCGTCCACAAACCGCGCGGCCAATTGGTCCGCGTCGCCCTTCGCGGATGAGGTCATGCCACCTTCTGTGGCACATCATGCGTTTGAGCCGCAACCCCGTCATTGGCCGACAGCGCCGGGATCGCCAGGGTCGCGGTCAGTCCGGGATATGCATCCCCAAGCCTGAGATCGCCGCCATGGAGCGTCGCCACGGCCGACGCCAAGCTTAAACCGAGACCGGAACCAGGCAAGGTCCGGCTCGCTTCCAGCCGCACAAATCGTTCCACCGCATGCTTGCGATCGGCCGGCGGAATCCCCGGCCCGTGATCGGTGACGCTAAGCTGCACCTGATCGCCGATACGCCGGGCCTCGATCAGGATTTCCTTGCTCGACGCCGTAGCGACCGCATCGGCGCCAAGCGGTTGAGCCGCCGCAACGGGCTTGCCGTATTTGATCGCGTTTTCGACCAAATTCGCGAGCGCCTGGCTGATCAGTTCCCGATTGCCGTGAAGTGGCGTGGGTTCGGTTTTGACATGCAGGGTCATGCCGTCATCTTCCGCGAGCGGCTCGTACAATTCATGAATGCCATTGGCCACATCGGCGGCGTCGAAATTGTCCATATTGCCGCGCGCCTGCCCGGATTCGGCACGGGCGATCATCAAGAGCGCGTTGAAGGTGCGAATCAGGCCGTCGGATTCTTCGATGGTGCGTTCCAGCGCGCCGCGGTATTCGGCCTCGCTGCCGGACTTCGCCAGCGCCTCCTCGGCGCGATTACGCAATCTTGTCAGCGGCGTCTTCAAATCATGGGCGATGTTGTCGGAAACTTCCTTCAGCCCCATCATGAGGGCCTCGATCCGCTCCAGCATCGCGTTGAGATTTTCCGCCAAACGATCCAGTTCGTCGCCGCTGCGCCCGACCGGCAGCCGTCCGCTAAGGTCGCCCGCCATGATGCGCTGGGTGGTACCGGTCATGGCATCGATCCGCCGCAGCACCCGCCGCGCCACGAAGATGCCGCCGCCGAGGCCCAACACCACCACGATCAAAACAGACCATTGCGCGGCATTGGCTACGATGCCGAACAACCGGCGGCGCTCTTCCAGATCGCGCCCGATCAACAGGCGGAAACCGCTGGAGAGTTCAGTCACGCGCACCAGCGCATGATGATCCGCGGTGTCCTGCTCATCGAGCCGCCGATAGTCGGTCTCCGACCATCCGGTTGTCGCCATCACGCCCGGCGCGAGCGATCCGACATTGCCGGCGATCGCCTGCCCTGCCGGGGTGGTTACGAGGTAGAGGTTGGCGCCGGGCCTCAACGCGCGGTTCTCGATGGTGAGCACCAGGCCGCGCAGACCGCGCCGCCCAAAGATATCGCTGATCTCGCCGGTTTCCGCGTTCACGGTGGTGGTGATCTGTTCGGTGATCAGCCGGCGCGTATTCCAGGCAAAATAGCCCAGCAGCGATGCGGCAAACAACGCGAACAAAAACAGATACACCAGCGTCAGACGAAACGCCGTGGTTCGGATCAGTTTACCGAAGGCCGTCACGGATCATGTATCCGGCGCCACGAATGGTGTGGAGCAATGGCCGTTCGAAACCCTTGTCGATCTTGGAGCGAAGCCGCGAAATATGCACGTCGATGACATTGGTCTGCGGATCGAAATGATAATCCCAGACGTTCTCCAGCAGCATGGTTCGCGTCACCACCTGCCCGGCGTGCTTCATCAGATATTCCAGCAGTCGGAATTCGCGCGGCTGCAGCGTCAACTCGTCTTTGCCGCGCGCTACCCGGTGCGAAAGCCGATCGAGTTCGAGATCGCCGACACGATAGGTGGTTTCCTCGGCGGGGCCGCCATGGCGACGCGACAGCACCTCGACCCGCGCCAGCAATTCGGCGAATGAATAGGGTTTGGGCAAATAATCGTCGCCGCCCGCGCGCAGGCCCTTGATGCGGTCATCGACTTGACCGAGGGCGGAGAGAATCAGCGCGGGGGTGCGGTTTCCCTTCTCGCGCAGCGAGCCGATCAGCGACAGGCCGTCGCGTTTCGGCAGCATCCGGTCGATCACCAGCACGTCATATTCACCGCTATCGGCGAGGGACAAACCTTCCTCGCCGTCGCCGGCATGATCGGCAACGTAACCGACTTCGCGGAACGCCTTGACCAAATAGTCGGCGGACTCGCGGTCATCTTCGACGATCAACAGGCGCATCTGGGTGTCAATCACGGTCAAGTGAGGCAGCTTTCTATCACCATGGCGCGGCCCGCATTCTCATGCAAGACGGCTTACAAGGTGACTTAACAGAATGATCTAACGCGCTCGATCGAAGCAAAAAAGCGGGCGGTGAAGCTGGGGGGACCTCACCGCCCTTTTGACCTTCCGACGGAGGGGGGCGTATTCCACCGGAAGGTAACTTGAGGGAGCGGGCCTAAGCCCGCCCCCCGGAGAGGGCCGTCGGCGGGGGCGACAAATGCCGGCGACACCCTCCATCTGCTACTTAACCCTTGGCCAGCGGCACCGCCACAAAGCGCGACGAACCGCCGCTCTTGATGCGCATCAGCACGCTGTTCTTGTTGTCGGTGCGTGCGGCATTGATCGCTTCGCGCACATCACCGGCATTGGCGACGGTCTTTCCCGCAACTTCGAGAATCACGTCACCTTCCTTGAAACCACGCTCGGCGGCTGCGCTCTTCGGATCGACTTCCGTGACCACGACGCCATCCTTGCCGGCGCCGGCAACGCTGTTGGCCGGCGCAAGAGTTAAACCGAGCTTCGGCACATCGGTTCCACGGGTCGCACCGCCCTTGTCGCCATTATCGGTGTCAGCCTTGGCTTCCATCGCGTTCGGCAACTGGCCAAGCGTCAGGTTGATCACCTTGTCCTGGCCCTTGTGCAGCACGTTGAGCTTCACCGCATTGCCCGGCGCCAGACCGCCGATGGTGCGGGCGAGTTCACGGGCATCCTTGACCGTTTCGCCGTTGACCGCGGTGATCACGTCGCCGGATTCGATGCCGGCCTTGGCGGCCGGACCGTTGGCCTGGGGTTCCGCAACCAGCGCACCTTCCGCCTTTTTGAGGCCGAGGCTGTCGGCGATATCGGCCGTAACCGGCTGAATCTGGACACCGATCCAGCCACGGCTGACGGAACCCTTGTCCTTGAGCTGCGCGATCACGGTCTTGACGGTCGAGGCCGGGATCGAGAACGCGATGCCGACGCTGCCGCCGGACGGCGAATAGATCGCGGTATTGACGCCCATCACTTCGCCTTCGGTATTGAAGGCCGGACCGCCGGAATTGCCCTTGTTCACGGGCGCGTCGATCTGGATGAAATCATCATACGGACCGTTGCCGATGTCGCGGCCGCTGGCCGAGACGATGCCGGCCGTGACGGTGCCGCCGAGACCGAAGGGATTGCCAACCGCGAGCACCCAGTCACCGATCCGGGGCTTGCCGTCGGAAAGCTTGGCGAACGGAAAGTTGGAACCGCCCTCGACCTTGATCAGCGCAACGTCGGTACGGGCGTCGGCGCCGATCACCTTGGCGGAATAGGTCTTGCCATCGTCAGTGGTGACTTCGACCTTGTCGGCGCCGTCAACGACGTGGTTGTTGGTCACGGCATAGCCGTCCGCGGAGATGAAGAAGCCGGAACCCTGGCCGGTCACGGCACCGCGTCCACGTCCACCGCGCGGCATGCCATCCGGTCCGCCGAAGCGGCGGAAGAAGCGCTCCATCGGCGATCCCGGCTGGAACGGCGAGTCGTCATTGTTGTCGGCGCTGTCGTTCTTGGCGACCTTCTCGTTGATATTGACCTTCACCGAGATCACCGAAGGCTTCACGCGCTCGACGATGTCGGCAAAGCCGACCGGCTGCGCAACCTTGCGAACCTCGTTGTTAACCTGCGCGTGCGCGGCGGTGCTGAAAATATCAACCGGGCCGGATGATGGGCTGAAGCCGTAAACGGCAACGCCGAGGCCGGCGACGACCGAGGCCATCAGCGCGAATTTGCGCGCAGAAAACAGCGAACGGCGGGGCGCCTTGTAGGACGGTAGGGACGAAAAATCGGTGGGACGGTCGATCATCTCAGAAATCTCCAGAGCGAGAATCATTGGTGCGGGGGGCAAGCACCGTGTGGTTCTGAACATGGGGATTTCCGCCTTACAGCGCGCTGGCGGGAGAGTTAAACTTTTGTAATAAAGCCGTTATTGAATGCGGCAGTTTATCGCAGGGCGAAAACGGTTTATCGCAGGTCAAAAGCGGGCTTTTGGCCTCGCAAAACCAGTCTTTCCAGCGCTAGAGCCTTATCGGTTCTGATTGAATCAGAACCGGGCCCTAGTCTTTTGTTTTGACGCGTTTTCTTCACGCGAACCGGTGTCCACTTCGCTCAAAAACGCTCTAAACCGGCTTATCCGGCGATGGCTCCGCGATCAGCCGTTCCAGCCGCGCTTCTTCGTCGGCCGTCAGCTTGAACAGCGCGTCATCTTGCGATGTTCCGGATTTCGTTCGCCGCCGGCCGTTGATCCACAGCGCGACCCCGCCTCCGGCCAGCGCCAGCGGCGGCAACAACCAAAGCAGCCAAGTGTGAGAGTTAAGCCGCGGCTTAAGCAGTACGAACTCGCCATAGCGCGCGACCAGAAAATCGATCACCTGCGCGTCGCTGTCGCCGGCCGCGATGCGCTCGCGCACCAACAGCCTGAGATCACGCGCCAGCGGCGCTTCGGAATCGTCAATCGACTGGTTTTGACACACCATGCAGCGCAGTTCGCGCGACAAATCGCGTGCCCGCAATTCCTTGGCGGGGTCGGCCATGATCTCGTCGGGCTGCACGGCATAGGCGGATGGCGACGCGGCAAAAGCAGCCAACAAAACCAATGAAATCGCGATCAGCTTCCGCACTCGGTCTCTTCCCTCATCCTGAGGAGCATCCGAAGGATGCGTCTCGAAGGATGGCTTGCTCATCAATCTCATCCTTCGAGACGCCGCTACGCGGTTCCTCAGGATGAGGAAAACCTATTCCGCTGCCTGCAGCCCGCGCAGCGATTTCGCGGGCTTCGGCGCGCCGACCCGCAGCCGCCGGTCCGACAGCGATAACATGCCGCCGAATGCCATCAGCATCGGGCCGAACCAGATCAGCAGCACCAACGGCTTGTGATAGATTCGCACCGCGACCGTACCGTCGTTGGAAACTTCGCCGAGCGAGATATAAAGCTGGCTTGCGCCACGCGTCATCAGCGCGGCTTCGGTCGTGGTCGCGGCCCGGGTACTGAAGTTGCGCTTCGACGGCGTCATGGTGCCAAGCGGCTCACCGTGAACCAGAACGCTGAATTTCGCGACCATTTCGCGGTAATTCGGACCTTGAAGCTGCGTCACGCCATCGAGCTTCATCTGGTAGCCGGCAATCGGAACCACATCGCCCGACTTCATCGATCCGATATATTCGCTGTTCCAGGTGGTCTCGCAGACGATGCCGATCAGCGCGACCCCGACGCCGGCATGGGCGAACACTGTACCCCAGGTCGAGCGTGGCAGTCCGCGCGTGCGCCGCCAGGTGATACCCAGCGGCATGCGAAACAGGCCGGTGCGCTCGACAAGGTCGCTCAACGCCCCCGCGATCACAAACACCGCAAGCCCGATCGCGAGCGGCGCGAAGGCGCCGCCGCCCGATGTCCACGCCCAGACCAATGCGACCATGATCAACGCCGCGATCCCCGCCGCCATCAGCCGCTGCGCCGCGCCGAGCAGATCGCCGCGCTTCCAGGCCAGCAAGGGCCCGAACGGCACCGCGATCATCAATGGCAGGAACAGCGGCCCGAAGGTGAGATTGAAAAATGGCGCGCCGACCGAGATCTTGTCACCGGTGATCACTTCCAGCGCCAGCGGATAGAGTGTTCCGATGAAAACCGTCGCGCAGGCCGTCGTCAGCAACAGATTGTTGAGCACCAGCGCGCCTTCGCGCGAAATCGGCGCAAACAGCCCGCCCTGCTTGAGCGCCGACGCCCGCCAGATGTAGAGCGAAAGACTGCCGCCGATAAAGATGCAAAGAATTAGCAGGATAAACACGCCGCGCGTCGGGTCGGTCGCAAACGCATGGACCGACGTGAGCACGCCCGAACGCACCAGAAATGTGCCGAGCAGCGACAGCGAGAACGCCAGGATCGACAGCAGGATGGTCCAGACCTTGAGCGCGTTGCGCTTTTCCATCACCACCAGCGAATGCAGCAGCGCGGTGCCGGCCAGCCATGGCATCAGTGAGGCGTTCTCGACCGGATCCCAGAACCACCAGCCGCCCCAGCCGAGCTCGTAATAGGCCCAGTAGGAGCCCATCGCGATGCCGAGCGTCAGGAAGATCCACGCCATCAGCGTCCAGGGCCGCACCCAACGCGCCCAGGCGGCGTCGATCCGGCCTTCGATCAGGGCCGCGACCGCAAAGGAAAACGAGATCGAGAAGCCGACATAGCCGAGATAAAGCATCGGCGGATGCACCGCGAGGCCGATGTCCTGCAATACCGGATTGAGGTCGCGGCCCTCGATCGGCGGATTGGCGATGCGCAGGAACGGATTCGAGGTGATCAGGATGAACAGATAGAACGCGCTGGCGACCCAGGCCTGCACTGCCAGCACATGGGCGCGAAGCGACAGCGGCAGATTATTGCCGAACAGCGCGACCATGCCGCCGAACAGCGCCAGGATCGACACCCACAACAGCATCGAGCCCTCATGGTTGCCCCACACACCGGTGATCTTGTAGATCAGCGGTTTAAGCGAATGCGAATTCTCGAACACGTTGACGACGGAGAAATCCGAGGTGACGTGCAGCGTGACCAGCGCCGCGAACGACGCCCCCACAAACAGCAATTGCGCCAATGCTGCCGAGCGCGCGACATTCATCAGCGCGGCATCGCGCCAGCGCGCGCCCAAAATCGGCAGGGTCGACTGGATCAGCGCCAGCGCCAGCGCCAGCACCAGCGCGTAATGTCCGGCTTCCGCGATCATCGCAGCGCTCCTTGTCCGGCCGGCGCAGCACCTTGCGCCGCACGCGACGCATCTGGTTTTGCGCCGTAATCGTCTTTCCAGTGCCCCTGCTTCTTTAGCGCGTCCGCGACATCCTTGGGCATGTAATTCTCGTCGTGCTTGGCAAGCACGGTGTCGGCCTTGAACACACCGGCGGCGTCGAGCGCGCCTTCGGCGACCACGCCCTGCCCTTCACGGAACAGATCCGGAAGAATGCCCTTGTAGGAAACCGGCAAGGTGGCGCTGCCATCGGCCACCTGGAACGAAACGGCCAAATTGTCGCCGCGCACCAGCGAGCCGGGCTGAACTAGGCCGCCGAGCCGGAAACGCTTGCCCGCCTGGATATGCTTTTCGGCGACCATCGTCGGCGTCGAGAAGAACACGATTAAATCGCGCAGCGCATTGAGCACCAAGGCGGCTGCAACCGCGAGCACCGCGATCGAACCGCCGATAATCGTCAAACGCCGCTGCTTGCGCGTCATGCGTAGCCTCTAAAACTCTTTCGCATGACGTTATCCGAAAACCGCTTCACACTTTTCGGCATCATGCTGTTTTATTCCTTCGCATGACGTTATCCGAAAACCGCTTCACACTTTTCGGCATCATGCTTATCCATCCAGCCCGAGATTTTTCAGGCCTTCGTTCAACTGTCGCAACCGTTCCGGATCGTTGGCGACGGCCTGACGGGCCTCCGTCAGCGCGCCCTTGGCCTTGTCCTGGTCGCCCATGACCATATAGGCCCGCACCAGCCGCAACCATCCCTCGACGTCGTCGCCGTTCAGCTTCAACTTGGTGGCCAGACGCTCAACCATGCCACGAATCATCGCGTTGCGGTCGGTCTCACTCATGTCTTTTGCCGCGGCGATCGCCTCGTTTGACGGCCCCGGCGCGGGCGAACCACCGACCCGTCCCAGCGCTTCCTGAACCAGCGGACGCCACGGCGCATTCGGTGGCGCCTTCGCCAGCATCGTGCGCCAGATCGTGGCGGCGTCGGTGGTACGCCCATCCTGCTCGGCCGCCAGGCCGAGGAAATAGCTCGCCTTGACGTCATCCGCATTGAGGGCCGTGGCGCGTTCGAATTCAGCCTTGGCCTCAGTGGTCACAACGCCGCCGGCGGCCGCTGTCATGGTCTCGCCAAGATCGGCCCGGCGCTCGGCGCTCTCGCCGCCATAGGTAATCGCATTGCGATAGGCACGGACCGAATCGTCGAAGCGGCCCAGCCTTGCCAGCACCGGCGCGAGCACGTTCCAGCCGCGCGCGTCGCTCGGATTGTCCGTCAAATGCTGTTCGACCTGCGCCACCAGATTTTCGAGCGGCTGCGTCCCGTCAGGCGTGCGGGCGCGCTCCGCCAACGGAAAATCAGCCAGACCGGGCGAGCCCAGCGGGTAGTAAAACCCGATGGCGATGATCGGCAATCCCACCAGCGCGATGATGGCCGCCATCCGGCGCAGTTTCAGGTTCGAGCCGGCGGGCGGATCGCGCTGATGATCTGCCGCGGCGAGCAGCCGGCGGCTGATTTCGACCCGCGCCGCCGCCGCTTCCGAAGAGCCGATCAGGTCAGCGGCCACATCGCGGTCGATCTCGGTCAGTTGATCCTTGTAGACCGCCGCCTCGCTGCCGTCATTTGGGGACCGGTTGCCACGGCTCAGCGGCCAGAGCACAGCGAAAATCGCCGCGGCCGTCATCAGCGCGAACACAAACCACAGCGTCATCAAGCGGGTTTCCGGTGGAACAGTGCCAACAGATAAAGCACCGATGCCGCCGCTTTACACCACCGGCGGCAAGCCGGGCAATTGACAATTATCAATTTACCGACATGGCCAACAAATCCGAAAAAGCCACAGCAAATAAGCGGTTAGCCGACGGAAAATCCGGCACTTTGGGCCGCCAGCTGGCCGTGCCCGTTTAACGCCTTGAGGTAATAGTCCCCCGACTTGACCGAGGGCGGCAGGCTGATCCGAAGCGAGCCGACCGGCACCGGGGAGGTAATCCTCGCAACCGGCTCGGGCAATTGTTCCCCGCTGGTCTTGTCGACAAGCACCACCTTCGCCCCGATCATGAGGTTGCGGTAGGTCGCCGAGATGATGCGGTTCTCTAGTTCAACGAAATTGATGACTGAGTTCATGCGCGGATACGTAGAGCCCGCGCCGGATTCAGTCAACTAAAAATTGTAATTTAAATTTTTACTATCTTTTATCCCGCGCGTGATGGTTTGCGTTCCCCGGTCAGCGCGTTTTCGGCCGCCCTGTTCATCAGGGACGCGTAATCGTGGCCGAATAATACGTCGCAGAAACGGATCGCCGCCGCGACCTGCATTTGACGATAGGCACGGCCCTTGCCCGTGCTCATCCGCAGGGATTGCACCAGCGCCTCGGTGGATTGTTCGACATAATGTTGCAGATCGGAATAGGTCCGCAGCGTGACCTCGTTGATCGCGAGTTCACTGGCATAGGTCCGGCACACCGCGACAAAATCGATCAACGCCGCGGTTTCCTCGACCTCGCTGGTATCGACCTGGGCACCGGCGGGAATGTCCTTGTCGGCGCGCTGCCGCAGCAGGCGCCGGACACGGCCGGGCACGCTGTCGATTTCCGATTGCAGGGCGTTGGAGATATCGGCCCGGATCGACGTCAGCTGCCGGCCCCAGGTGGAATCATTGCGCAGATCGAGTTCGGTCCGCAGGCCGCGCGCGCCGTCGTGCAGGATCTTGAGATTTTCGGAGACGTTTTCAAAATGACCGCGTTTGATATCGGCGCGCAGCGTGGCGGCCAAGCCCGCCAGATCGTGCAAGGCGATGGTAACCGCAACGCCAAACGGCGTGGCAGCAACGCGCACCTCATCGTCGGACGCCGCCATCCGGATCGCCAGCCGGATGATCTGCCACGGCGCGGTCAGCCGCTGCAGCACCAGCGACAGCGCAAACGGCAGCAATTGCGGGGTTTGCAGCGAGGGAACATTGAGCGCGTCACTCACCGAGGCAAGCTGCGATTCCCCGAAAACCCGCAAAAAGCTGGGAATCCGGCTGTTGAGGGTATCGATCGCTTCGCGGGCCTGCAAAACCGAACCGATCGGCAGCAGGTCCTCGATCACATTGGGCGGACCCACGCGGGCCAGCGAACGCCGCAGGTCGTCGCCGCGCGTCGGCGTGGCGATTTTGACGATCGCATCGGCCGCGGCGAGCTGCAGTTTGCGGACTGCGACCTCGATATCGGAGCTTGTGCCGGTTTCGGGCCCTTGCGACAACGCCGCTTCGAGGGCGCGAACCTGCTCCGGCGCACCGTCGCGGGCCAGCCATTGCCACACCGGCAACAGCGATGCCCGGCAGACCTGCCCCGGCCTCATCGGAAGACTGCCGTCGACCAGAAACGGCTCAAGCGGACGGAACACCAGCCGCGCCGGATCCTCGGTGCGCGGCCGCACATCCTCGTCGGTTCCACGCACGATCTTGCGCAATATTTCGAGCACGAAGGTGGCGACCGTGGTGTCTTCGCCGCGCTCGATGGCGCGTTCGAACTCCCGCATCAGCAGCGCCTGCGACTGCGGCGGAAGCTGTGCGAGATAGTCCCTCAGCCGCTCGTTCGATGTCTGGCCCATGCGCCCGGTATGCATGCTGTTTGGTACGGACGGCAAGGCGCGTCCGTACGAATAATAAAAGCGCCCACGTTAAGAAGTCGTTAGGAATGACGCGCCCGGCAAAACGTCTTCTGGCTGTTGTGCCCTGCGATCGCGGGATCATTTAAGGCCCGCTACACCCCCGGCAGCACCAGTTCGGCGCGCAGTCCGCCAATCGGCGCGCGGCCAAGCGTGAGACTGCCGCCGTACAAGGCCGCAAGGTCGATCACGATCGACAATCCCAGCCCGGAACCCGGCTTGGATTCGTCCAGCCGCTGGCCACGGCGCGAGACTTGCGCGCGCTCGGCCTCCGAGAGCCCGCGCCCGTCATCGTCGACGATGATCCGCAGCATCGGACCGGCGCCAGGCTCAACCGGGCGTTCCACCAGCACCTCGATAAAGACGCGCGATGTCGCCCATTTGCAGGCGTTATCGACCAGGTTGCCGGCCATCTCCTCAAGGTCCTGCCGCTCACCGCGAAATTTGGCTTGCGGATTCGCGTCCACTTCGATGGCGATGCCGCGGCTACGATGGATCTTCTCCATGATCCGGCGCAAAGCCTCGATGGCGGGAGCCACTTCAGTCACCGTGCCGATGATGGTGAGGCGCGCGGCGATGCGTGCCCGCTCCAGATGATGGGCGACCTGATCGCGCATCACGTCGGTCTGCTCGAGAACCTTGGTCGCGAACGGATCGGCGGGGTGCGCGGCGGCCTCGTTGACGATCACCGACAACGGCGTCTTGATCGCGTGCGCAAGATTGCCGACATGGGTCCGGGCCCGCTCGACAATTTCCCGATTGGCGTCGATCAGCGCGTTGGTCTCGCGGGCCAGCGGCGCGATCTCGACGGGAAATTCACCCTCAAGCCGCTCGGCGCGGCCGGAGCGGATATCGGCGATCGAATCTGAAATGCGCTTGAGCGGCGCAAGCCCGAAGCGGACCTGGAAAATCGTGGTCAACACCAGCACGATCGAAAGAGCCACGAAAGTGCCGCCGAGGTAATAATCGAAACTGCGGGTTTCGTCGAAAATCTCGGTGGCGTCTCCGGCCACATTGACCAGAAACTTGCCGTCGGCGCCGAGATCGACCGGCCGCTCCACCATCCGCAGGTTCTGCCCCTCGGGCCCGTCGACATAACCGAGGCGGACGCCGGCTGCGGTCAACTCGCTGCCATGCTCTTCGAGCTTCGGCAGCTTCTTGTCCCACAGCGAGCGCGACGCGCGCACTTCGGTCTTGTCGGAATCGGTTCGGGTAATCTGCCAGTACCAGCCGGACAGCGGCAATTCGAACAGCGGCTCGCCGAGCGACTGGAACTGATGGTCAGGCGGCTCGTCGGGGGTTGCGACTTCCGCAACCAGCGTCCTCAGATAAAGGTTGAGGCGACGGTCGAAAGCGCGCTCGGTGGCGTCGCAGTAGACGGACGACAGCACGACGCCGGTGATGACCAGGATCACCACCACCCAGGCGGTCGCGGACAGAAACAACCGGGTGGCGAGCGAGCTGCCGCGCATTTAGCTGGTGGGCGATGGTGGCGTCAGCAGATAACCCAGCCCGCGCACGGTCTGGATGATATCGACGTCCAGCTTCTTGCGGATGCGGCCGACGAATACCTCGATCGTGTTGGAGTCGCGGTCGAAGTCCTGGTCGTAAAGATGTTCGACCAGTTCGGTGCGCGACACCACGCGCCCGGTATGGTGCATGAGATAGGCCAGCAGGCGATATTCGTGCGAGGTCATCTTGATCGGGTTACCGGACACGCTGACGCGGCCGGTGCGGGTGTCCAGCGAAACCGGCCCGCAGGTCAATTCGGACTGCGCATGGCCGGTGGAGCGGCGCAGCAGCGCGCGCATGCGGGCCAGCACTTCCTCGAGATGAAACGGCTTGGCGACATAGTCGTCGGCCCCGGCGTCGAAGCCCTGAACCTTGTCGCTCCAGCGATCCCGCGCGGTCAAGATCAGCACCGGCATCGCGCGCCCGTTGCGGCGCCAGGCCTCCAAGACCGAAATGCCATCCATCTTCGGCAGGCCGATGTCGAGCACGACAGCGTCATAGGGTTCGCTGTCGCCGAGAAAATGCCCCTCCTCACCGTCGAAGGCACGATCAACGACATAGCCGGCGTCCGTCAGCGCGGTGGTCAGCTGACGATTGAGGTCCGGATCATCTTCAACGACAAGCAGGCGCAAGGTGATCTCCAAATGTAAGCCGCACGATATCTGCCATCATGATGATGCCTGCCGGCGTGAATGAGCTATGAACAGGGCAGTTATCGTGTGTTACTTTTTCTTCACAAACCGTATTATTGGCAATCCGTACGACCAAATATTCCGACTAATATTCGACAAGGCCCAGGGCTTTAACTCTCGCGGCTTTAGCTCTCGAAGCACAAGGCTTATCTAGACCATTTCCAGGGCGCCCACCGTGATCTGAATCACTAACACGCCGAATCGGAAGCCCCAATAGGGCCCGGAACAGACCGGTTAACGCCCCGCCGGTGCTCCCTTGATCACAATGAAATCGACCGGCCCGCCCGGCCTGTCATCGTCGAAAACCCCGATCGTCAGCCGTCCTGTCCGCCATGCGAGCGTATCGAGGTTGGTGCGGCCTGTGTACAAAAGTGGACCGTCGGGGAAATTATCATGGCCATGAACGACGTGGCGATCGCCATACCCGCTGGGGAATCCCTTCGGATAGCGCTTCCACAACAGCGTCGCCTCGCTCTGCTGATCCAGCGCGATATCGGGATCGACACCGGCGTGAACGTAGACGCGGTGAGTATCGACATGCATCAGCTGCAGCCGGTCGAGCCATGCGATGTGGGATTCCGGCACGTCGGCAGGATCGCCGCCATATGAGGCCAGCGCGGCATCGCCGCCCTTGGTGATCCACGCCGGCATCTTCGAGCGATCGCGCAGCGCCCCCACCATCATGGCGTCGTGGTTTCCCTTCAACGCCACGAGACGGCTGCCTTCAACACCTGACAGCAACCGGTCGATGACCTGCTTGCTGTCAGGCCCCTTGTCGACGTAGTCGCCGATCATGACGATCACGCCGGCGTCGCCCTGCGTGACGATTTCAGCCAGACCTTCGGTGAGAAGATCATGTCGGCCGTGAATGTCCGGAATGACGTAGGTAAGGCTCATGGGCTGCGGTGCAAACTGGATGGCTAGTAGTTGGTTAATCTGGGATTTCTAGATATATCGGAACTCACGATGTTCGAGCATTGCTCTTGGAAACTAACGCCACACGGGGATAGGTTGGGGATGAAGCACGTCATAACCTGTCCACCGACGATGATTCAAAGGGCATCCACTCCTGCTGGCTAATTGACACCGTTTTCATACCACATCGTCAAAAAGCAACGATAGGCAGGGCAACGCACGGCCGTCAAAGGACATCTCCGTCAGGTGAGCCGCGGGAGGTGAACCGAGGTCGAGCGCACCAGCGAGCGTTGGAAACAGCTCATCAGTGTCGGTTCGGGGTGCAACGTCGTTAGGGTTTCAGGCCCTGAGAGAATTGATGGCCGCCCTGTGGGACATTCTGCAAAAAACTGCTCATTACAAAAAAACAGTTTGGCGCACCTTCCGGCCGAACGCACGGATATGCCGGCCCGGCGTTGGTAGCGATATAGACTCGCGTATTTTCGACGAACGTCATGCACTGGATGCTCATCGCTTTTTCCATATAAACCTTCAGAAACGCCGAAGTATCCTCCTGTTGTGCGAGATTCATGAGTTGCTGCAAATCGGCCTGTTTCCGACAGCCAATCAGCCTGCCATTTGTGTACCAAGTCTGACCAATGGCCGGGGGTCGTCCTTCGCTTTCCGGATTGGAACTGGCGCCATTCAGGCGGACAGAAATGCCTACTATTATCGTGTGGGCGAGGACAATCGCAAATATTCCTGCGAAAAGCATGGCGCTTATGCGGACCGCCGGTCTCATCGAAGCTTGTTCTGGCTTATCTTCAACGCGTTGACCGCAGTCCGGACATGCCTTCGCCGTTGTACTAACCTGCTTATCGCAGTTGAGGCATTTAGTGATCAGGGGCATCTTCTGACCCGTGCCGGGTGTTTGTCATTCATTTTGGTTTTCGCGTGCCGCTGTAGTTCTTACCGCTAATCGCCGTAGTTCTTGAAGTTAATCATGTGGCTTGACTTTAGCGGCGTAACGCGCGCCGCTCGCGGCAGCCCCCGCTAGAGCATTCAGCTTTTGGTCAACGTCACGATCTGCTCAGATAATTACCTGATCTCTTCTTTCTTAGCAACGATCTGATCTTGCACGACCTGGAGCTGGTCACAGCCCGCTGATGCATAATCTCTAGAATCCCTTCATCGTTTCTGGAAGCCCTTTTCAAAGCCGCCCGCTTTCGATGGCGGCTTGCAATCCGGCCGCGCTGCCGCCGAAGCTTTGCTGCAGAGTTGCTAGCCAAGGCCGATCAATGTGTTCGCCAGAGCCGTCCGTCTTCCGACTGCCTCGTAGTACCTTAGCTAAAGCATCAATTGCGCGGCGGCTCGAACAAGGGCCGCTTTCCTACCGATGACATCGCAACAAAATTACCGTATCGATGCGTCGACCTCACAGCGGCTGAATGAAAACAACCACCGCAAGAATTGTCAGAGGCCAAGACGCAATCGCCACATGTTCAGCAAGCACTTCGCCAACTGGCGTCATTCGTGAGACCGTAACAAGTGTGATTGGTCTCAATGGCTCAATGTGGGGAGCCAAGCCTTCATGTCGCTCATGGGATCAGTGACATTGCCCGCACCTTTCGTCTAGCGGGCGCTCCTGGCGGTGGGAGTTCCATGCTGAGCGGTGGAAGCGATGGGAACAGGCGCGGCGCTTTGGGCATAGAACAGCACCAACTCCCGGCGCCAATCGAAAGTGAAGGCGTACTCGGAAGGTGTCCTCCAAGCTGAGAATGCGGAGTGAGCCGTTGTGGTCGGCCCAAATATCAAGCAGACCATATCGGCCGCGACGGTTTGGAATGACAGGTTAGACTGACGGGGGCTTTTGCGGCGCTGGGATCTTGAACCATTCATTTTAGCAGATGCTCATTGCCGATCTGTGGGCATTTAGGACCACCGCCAAACCTGCGCGGAACCGTCGATAAATTCGAAACCGCCCGCGCTATTCAGGGTATGTAGCTTTCGACCTGTCCATAAGGGACCGGGTCGCAATATAGTCTCGACCTTCTGCTCGAAATGATCTTCGTCGATCGTTAAAATTCGCGCTATCGCAAGACTGGCACCGTATCCAAGCCGACAGTCCTGCACGGGCCGCAAGAGTTGGCCATCAGCCGAAACCATTCGTCCGGCGGGACGGGCAGATGCTATATCGACGAGAACCGGGTTCTTTCTGTGCGCTGTCCACGGGCCGCGAAAATTCGGAGCTGACCACAAATACAAAGCGTCAGAGAATGCGCCGTCGTCATCCCTAACGGTCGCAAACATCCACCAGCGACCTTGATGTTCGACCAATGTGGCATCGCTCGCAGTTATATCCGGAACAAGGATCGCTTCACTCACCCAACCGGTCGGAAATCTTGTCGCGCGAAACAGTTCGATATTTTTTGCACCACTGCTCTCGGGAATCATCCAAACCTCTCCATCCGTCTCGAATACGAATGGATATGAAAGATGGTAAGATCGCTCAAGCACAGGCGTAGGCCTGCCAATTGGTCCCTCGGGTCCGAACGATACAGCCGAAATGACGCCTTTCCCGACTTTGTGCTCGAAGTCTTCAACGAACAGGGTGGTCGTCCCACCGATTTCAATTGGGAAGGGATCAGCATAGAATCGTTTCCCGTCATCGGGCAGGATCTGCCAGCCATCCTCTGGATGGCGGCGAAGCTCAAAAAGGTCCGGACCGACCAGCTTACGCCAACCGATCCGCCAGTGCGGGGTTCGGCAACACATTCGATAAAGATATCTGCTGAGGGTCCAGATTAACTGTTTAGCCGCGAGTTTTCCGGCACGCGATAGATCTAAAGGGGCCGAGCTAGGATCACTTGCCAGTTCGGGTAAAATAGGAAGCCCGCATCTTGGCTCCGAGTTGGAAACAGCCGCGAGAATAATCGTGATGACCCTCGCCAATGCGTCTTCGAAAGAAAGCATCATGACACCTTGACTTTCGGTGCCTAGCCGTCCGACGATCACAACTCTGCTTTCTTCCGAGATAGCGGCGACCGGCGTTACACCATTGATGAGCAATCCGAGAAGTGCGCTCTCGCCCGGCTCACCATCGAAAGTTAAGCGCCAAACGTCCTTGCGCTTGGTCGGCATGTCTCCCAACAAATCGATTGTAAGATCGCTCCGATGCGACCAAGTTTCGGTGTATTTCTCTAACTCGGATGGCGGTGCAAATGCGGAGAGCGATGGATTAACTCCATGAATGGCGGCTTCAAATTGGAAAAGTAGTTCGGCAGAACGTGGCAATCCTCCAGGGCCGGGCCTGGCATCAACTGTCACGCTGACAGCTGGCATTTCGGACAGTCGCTCGAGCAGGCGAACATGCCACCTCCGACAACTCGAGCCGTCCAATCGAACTTTCAGCCGCATTTGGTAATCCCGTGATTTCCGGCCACCGGTTACTTACAAACAAGTTTACCTAATGCATGGCGGAAGAGGTCAGCCTCACTTAAGCTTTGATTGAATAACAGTCGCAAATGCTTTGCGAACGCTTTCTGCGCTGAATAATTCTTCGTACCTTCGTCTGCCCGCGAGGCCAAATCCCCGCCAGACTTGCGGTCGCTCAATGATACGGCGTATCGCTTCCGCTAAGACCGCGGCGTCTCCCGGCGGAATTAGCCAGCCGGTCACCTGGTCTTTGACCACCTCGGGCAGCCCACCGATTTCAGAGGCGATAACCGGTCGGCCAAAGGACATGGCCTCGATTGCGACACGACCCAGTGGCTCCGGCAGCTTAGAAGGCACCACGACAATATCGGCCCACCGATATAGCGGCGCTGTATCATTCAAGAAGCCATCTATTTTGATTGTTTTCTGCAGCCCAGCGTCACGAATTAAATTAAAAACAGCACGTTCTGCTTCTTCATCCTCAAAGGCACTGCCAATTATTCTAACGTCAAGACGTTGCCTGATATCCACTGACAACAATCGAATCGCCCTTATCAAGACTTCTTGACCCTTTATTCGATTTATACGTCCCAACATGAGCAATCGTAGCGGTCGTTTCCCGTCATAATCGGTCTGCTCAGGTTCGATCGGCCCCGTAATACCATTATAGATGACGTGCGATTTGTGTTTTCTGGAAAGTGCGAAAGCGGAACGAGTGGCATTAGAATTAAAAATAATTTCTGGTCCGCTCCAGCTCACGAGGCCGCGCAAGATCCGAAGTGCCAAGCCCTGCGGAATTTCATGGATATGCAGCAAGCTGCGCAACCGAAAGAACCGGGCGGCAACAATGTAGTCAAGAATGACGGAAGTATTTATATAAACGAGATCGCTCGAACGCCACCGGCGCGAGGCCCTTGCCAGCGCGCTGGGAAACCTGAAAAGACCGATTGTGGCGAGTGCGAGAATGTTACTCCGGCGTAATATCCAAAGCGGTTCGAATACCACACGATCAGCGAACACTGAGACAAGCTCTACTATGGGACCAACCTTACAAAGCACAATCTCGATATCGGCATCGGGATAAGTTGCTCGAATCGCACCAACAGATTCGACAAAACACCTATCTGAACCGTAGAGTTCGTATCCTTGATGGACGCAGACAATCCGCATAAAGACAACCCGTCCTTTGATTTTGAGCACGTCACAATACCCTAGCTTAGCCTTTTTTCATTGTTTTATGGAAGAACGCCATTACCTTCAATCTACACCTCCAGCCCGAAGGCAAGGATTGTTACTCTCGTTTAGGGTCCGTTGAGATTGATTGGGAATATTTCACTGCCGCGGCGAGATATTTGCAGCAAACTCAGATCGGTTTTGTCCGCGCACATGCCGACGGGTTTGAATTCCTTGCGCACGAAGTTTCGAGTAAAGGACGCCACCAGTGGATTTCCGCGTCGATCGCAGCGGCGAAACGCGTTGTGAAACTGTGAAATAACGATCCTAGCACCGCGCTCGTTGATGGTCGACAAGGATTGGAATTGCCGCTGAAGGCACCTTGTTAGATCGGTCAATGATTGACGGTTTGTTTTGAATTCTTGGAATTATAGGTCGTCGCATTTCACAAAAATTGCTTTTCGCCGTCGGAGCGGCGCGGCCCTTCAACCATTCGGCGATGGCACGGCGCAAATGGCTCACTGCGGAGCTGTCTGCAAAAATACGGCAACGCGGTGATCGAT
The DNA here is from genome assembly GCA_963790595.1 of uncultured Alphaproteobacteria bacterium. Classification (GTDB taxonomy): domain Bacteria; phylum Pseudomonadota; class Alphaproteobacteria; order Rhizobiales; family Xanthobacteraceae; genus Bradyrhizobium. The sequence continues at coordinate 168,235 of CAWBPE010000004.1, forward strand.
GGTCCATTCGCAGGCATGCTTTCACCCGGTATGAATTACCAGGAAGACGGTGACCGCGCTCCAAAATTGCTCGGCAGTTACGAGTAAAACCTTCACATTTGCCTTGCCAAGGCAGTCACTCGAGATCCGGATTTGGTCATCAATGCGGGCTGCCAGAAGGTTATTTTGCAGTCGGATTGGCGACGCTACTGCCGCAGGCCAGGGTTTACGCCTTTTCGACATTGATCCGACCTGACCAGTTTTGGGTCGCCCACGAGCCCGTTGTCGGTGGACTTCGTCTATATTGCCGTCGGCGTGTCGTGGGCAATACCGTCAGCCGTTCCTTCGACGCACGGTTGACGCTCGCTACCCGTTCCGTTGCGATCGAGGGGCGCAAGCCCCGCTTGGCTGCGTCGATCATTCCGAGAGAGGAGCGATGTCGCACGGCCGCTGATAGACCATGACCTTCAGGCCGCTGATGCGCCATGATCGCATCACCGCTCTGTGGTTCATCGACAGGCCAACCTTCTCTACATCGAGAAGTTCTGGTCCCGACCAGCGGCATGGTCGTCATCATGGACAGCCCAATGCCAACGCCGTGGGTCGCGCCATCCGTGCCGCCGGTGCCCCCGCTCTTTTGCCTGCCTATATATTCGCCCGATCTAAACCGATCGAGCAGTTCTTCGCTAAGTTCAAACATTGTCTGCGCAAAGCCGCATTACGAACCAGCCAGGCCGTCTACGGTGCCACCGCCCCGAGCCTCGACACCGTCTCATCGACCGACTGCGTGGCTGATCCGTGTCGCATGCATTTATTTAGCCAGTAAAGAAGCCAATCGTTCGGTCGCGATTGAACTCCGAAGGTCGTCAATCTGACGCGAAAGCTTCAACGCGCTCGACTTTAATAATTCGACAGTCGAATTTTGAAATCGCGAATGTTCAAGCTCATCGATTCGCTTGTTGAATGACGCCAGCTCCGAATAAAGCCGCTCAATTTCCGCGTTGTGCTGATCCACTCCGACAGGCTTCCAAACCCGTTGCGCTCTCATCATGCCGTCCCCCCTTGATTGGTCACGCATCCGTGAATGATTTTTGTGGCAATAAAAGGAAGCAAGCAAGACAAGCTTGAGGCAGACTGTGGCTTGTTGAGAAGCTCCTTCACATCGGTTCTCCGCCGTCGCAAGCACACTGATCTTCCCCCGATCCCCCCCCCCGAAAAAATTGACAAGGTTATGCCGCGTTTAGCTGCATCTCGCATGCTGATATAGCCGATAGCGGAGTGGCGACGGTTGTAGAACCTGGGCGTTGTCATAGCACTTGCCCCTGCGGCTCATCGTGGCTCGGATCTGCTTGCGGTATTCCGCCGAGGCATATTGAACGCCGCGATCGGAATGGTTGACCAGGCTTGGACAGGGCCGCTGCGCCGATAGGGCCATCCATGCTGCCAACGGCTGGTCGGACCGCAAGTGATCATCCGTCGCCCAGCTCACGATTATGCGGCTGTAAAAATCCATCTGGTCAGATAGATACCCCCAAGCATAGTGCCGGGAACCTTCGTTTACTATTTCCGAATCCTGGTTCGGCGTGAGACCGTAGAGGCAGACCGGATGGTATCCAGGTTGGTAGCGCGCGCAACGCATTCGCAGCACCGCTCGCGGTCAGACGTGAAGCGTGCTGTCGTCGGAGCTATCGCTGAAAGTTGGTGACGGCGGGAATCGGGAAGGCGGCATATCATGGGGGTGCTTGACGCCTCCACTTCTCCACTGAAGGAGCGATATGCCGTGTCCAAAGATAACATCATCAAGCTGATTCAGCCAGGAACCGTCGAGGACCCACTCACCGAAATCTTGCGTACTGGAGCGCGTGCCCTGTTGGCCCAGGCGGTCGAGGCCGAGGTCGCGGACTTTCTCGGCAAGCATGCCGATCTGAAGACCGCGGACGGCCAGCAGCGTGTCGTCCGCCACGGTCACCTGCCGGAGCGCGAGGTGATGACCGGTATCGGTCCGGTGGCCATCCGCCAGCCGCGTGTGCGTGATCGCGAGGCGGACGCTGCCGATCCTGGCCGCATCCGGTTCTCTCCGTCGATTCTGCCGCCCTACCTGCGCCGGTCGAAGTCGATCGAGACGCTGCTGCCGATCCTTTACCTGAAGGGGATATCCACTGGCGACTTCTCCGAGGCGCTGGCGGCGCTGCTCGGCAAGGATGCTGCCGGGTTGTCGGCATCCGCCATCGGCCGCCTGAAGGACGGCTGGCTCGACGAGCACACCACATGGCAGAAGCGCGATCTGTCGGCGAAGCGCTATGTCTACATCTGGGCCGATGGCATCCATCTCCAGGCACGGCTCGAAGACGAAAAGCAGTGCATCCTGGTGCTGATCGGCGCGACGCCGGAGGGCCGCAAGGAACTGGTCGGCTTCACCGATGGCGCCCGCGAGAGCGCGCAGGACTGGCGCGATCTGCTGCTCGACCTGAAGCGGCGCGGGCTCGACGTGCCGCCGCAGCTTACCATCGCCGATGGTGCGCTCGGGTTCTGGAAGGCCGCCGGTGAGGTCTGGCCGAAAACGCGCGAGCAGCGCTGCTGGGTGCACAAGACCGCGAACGTGCTCGCCAAGCTGCCGAAGAGCCAGCAGCCGAAAGCCAAACGCGCGTTGCAGGAAATCTGGATGGCCGAAACCAAGGCCATCGCCGAGCTGGCGTTCGACGCCTTCATCGAGAGCTTCACGCCCAAATACGAGAAGGCCGCCGACTGCCTGAGCAAGGATCGGGACATGCTACTGGCGTTCTACGACTTCCCGGCCGAGCACTGGAAACACCTGCGGACCACTAATCCTATTGAAAGCACCTTCGCCACCGTGCGCCACCGCACGATCCGGTCGAAGGGCTGTCTGTCCAACAGAACCGCGCTCGCAATGGTCTTCAAACTGCTTGAGGGCGCACAGAAAAGCTGGCGACGTCTCGATGGACACAACCAGTTGCCAAAACTCGTTCTTGGTGTGACATTCAACGACGGGATCGAGGTCATCGCCAAGCTGGCCGACCGTCAGCCCACAACCGCCGCCGCCTGACCGGCAACCGCCGTCACCAAAATTTGGCGATAGCTCCTGTCGTCGACGCGACCGCTCTGCCAAAACCCGAATTTCCCAACCTCAACGCGCGGTTATCTGACAAAAATTCTTCTGGTTCAAACCATCGCCCGCCCCGTCATGATCATCAGGCGATCGACAAAGAAAGTAGCATTTCCTGTACCAACAAACAGGATCTGGGCGATTTCGTCCGCAAGATCAGTCACACGCTTTCACCAACAGGCGTGTTTCCGGGTTGATCTGGCGTTCAGGATGTTCTTCTTTTGTCTGCTGAAGTACCCCACTCGTGGCCGGTCGAAAAGACCCGAAGTTGGCAACCCGATGTTCGATGCACAAGAAAACAGTCGGCCCTAGCCGAGTGACGCGTTTCGAGATGGCGCAATTGCGGCGAATGCACTAACCGTCTGGTTGCCCTGAGATGCGGGCCCGCGCTTCAATGACTAGCAGGAAAACACCAATGCGCTTGCTTACGCTCGTCGCCTGCGCTGCTCTTGCTGGTTGCGCGAACTCTGCGCAGCCTTTTGAGGAACATCCGTATCAGGAAAGGTACGCTGCTAATATCAAGCGCCAACTGGGAGTCGATAGGACAGAGCAGCGTCAGGCGCTTTGTTCGAGAAACCGGTCGCCCGTTATTGGCATGACAACCACCGAGGTACTGGCATCTTGTTGGGGAGAGCCAGACCATGCTTCGGACTCTTCAACGGCGCAGGGCAAACAGACAATTTGGGTATACCCAGAGGGTGAGGTTACCTTAACAAATGGCACAGTGACGAGAATTGTACCTCGCCCGGTAACATGAATGCGCGAGCGCACACCCGTCCAGTGGACGACAGGAAGCTGAGGTGGCAACGCTGACCCGACTGGCGACGCCAGAATGGAAAGTAGAAAGAGCTCGCTCCAATCTCCGGCCCAAAGCCATCCACCGCCTGCTCGAACTCGGACTTACAATTCGCGCTCCCGCGACTAGCCCCTTCCCCGACTTAAGACGGCCCGCTAGTTTTACGGCGTTGGCCTCTCCGCCTCCCTTTTCATGTGTTCGGCCTCGACGTCCGCAGCGGGCCTTTTGGAGCACGAATATGAACATTGTGGCCTCGAACCTTGGAGACCATCTGCAAAAGCGTCTCATGCGGGACTCCATCGTTTAGGTCGCACATGACAAAACGTTTAATGAAATATGGTCGCAATACCGTAGCGGCGGGTTGACGGTAAGGTTGACCGGTTAGGTTAAAACGCAGTTCTCGTTGTCGAGCTATTCTCACTCTCTATGGTCAGCTCGTTTCGGCCATACCCGCAAGACTAGGTTTGCTTTGCTATTCCGGGCTCACAGTGCGGCGACCAGCCTATTCGCTCAAGAATAAATACCGAATCGACTCAGCCACAGCTTCATTGTTGCACTTGCTCTGACGACAGCCGGCGCAACCGGATCGATTTATGTGCTGTTCTTTGCGGCTGGTCGGTACTTCAAGACCGCCGGCGCTTCAGGTCTTATCCTTGGAGTGGGCTTGATTTGATTTGGCTATCGGCCGAAATATAGCGGCTTTCCTAACCCCATCGATTGACGCGAGGCCCAAGGTTTTGATGTAAATGCGCGCCTACGGAGCCATAGCGTCAAAAGAACTCCGCTCCAAAACACGCTAACTCTGTCGTTGCAGAGAAGCAATTCTCGCTTGTCGACTAGTGTGGAACCACGATTAAGCAGTACAAAAAAATAGCGAATCTTTTAGATATTTCCCACGCACTCAAGCGACTGAAGTTGACCGCGTATCTCAAAGTTACGACCAATGTTGCTGCCGGCGAACTCAACGCGTTGGACTAGCAGGCTGTTGAAAAAGGCGCTCGCCGTCGACCGGCGAGCGTGATTCATTAGCTCCGACGAGATTCGGAGATGGCGCGTGCGCGGCGGCGACAATAGAACGGGCAAGTTGTTCAGCTACGTTGATCTGGAGGCGCGGGTGCGGCGGGATCATCCGCTGCGAGCGATCCGGAGCATTGTGAACGAGGCACTTTTGGCACTGGAGCGCGAGTTTGCCGGGCTATATTCGCCGATTGGGCGGCCATCGATCCCGCCGGAGAAGCTGCTGCGGGCAATGCTGCTGCAGGCGTTTTATTCGATCCGCTCGGAGCGGCTTCTGATGGAGCGGCTGGAATACGATCTGCTATTCCGCTGGTTCGTCGGAATCGGCGTTGACGATGCGGTCTGGGACCATTCGGTGTTCTCGAAGAACCGCGACCGGCTGCTGGAAGGCGACATCGCGGCCAAGTTCCTTGCGGTGGTGCTGGCACAGCCAAAGTGAATAAGCTTCTGTCGAGCGATCACTTCTCGGTCGATGGCACACTGATCGAAGCCTGGGCCTCTATGAAGAGCGTCAAGCCGAAGGACGGCTCTGGCGAGCCGCCGGCGCAAGGCGGCGGACGCAATGCCGAAGCAGACTTCCATGGCCAGAAACGCTCGAACGATACCCATGCTTCGACTACCGATCCCGATGCCAGGCTCTACCGGAAGGGCAAAGGCAAGGAGACGAAGCTATGCTTCATCGGGCATGGGCTGATGGAGAATCGTCATGGCCTGCTGGTCGACGCCTGCCTGACACGGGCTGACGGGCATGCCGAACGGGTGGCTGCGCTGCACATGATCGAGCCTCGTGCCGACCGTCCGACAGCGATCACGCTTGGCGCCGACAAAGCCTACGACGCAGAAGACTTCGTCAACGAACTGCGCTCGATGAAGGTGACGGCGCATGTTGCGCAGAACACCAACGGCCGTAGTTCTGCAATTGATGGGCGAACGACCCGGCACGGTGGCTATGCCGTCAGCCAGCGCATCCGCAAGCGCATCGAGGAGGCATTCGGCTGGATCAAGACGATCGCCGGGCAAGAGAAGTCCAGGTTCCGTGGCCGTGATCGCGTCGGATGGGCTTTTACCTTCGCTGCCGCCGCCTACAATCTGGTGCGGCTTCCCAAGCTGATAGCGGAGGCATGCTGATGGCCAAGGTGCCCGGCTTCGCCAAGGCCTTTGCCGGCCGCTGGCGCACCGTCGAAATGGATGTCAGGCTACGTTTGCGAACGCGGCTGAGTTCTTCAACAGCCTGCTAGAGGAAATTTCATGGCCAGATTTGCTATAGGCGATGCCGTTGCCCAACGAAAAACAAGCACTGGCAAAATCGTCGCCATATTTACCACCGTTGATGGCGTGCTCCAATACGCCATCGAACATGAAGGCGCTCTTCGGTGTTTTTGGAGACAGAATTAGTCCGCCGTCAACCGGGGCCGCCTAAATCAGAATTATCGCGATTTAGAAGTCGGGGGGCAGTCTACTTTATCGCCAACTGACGGTTGAAGCGATAACGAAGGAAGGGGGCGAGGGCTCAAGTCCTTGCCCCGATTTGTTATTGATCTGGTTGCGGCTCATTTGGAGGCACCCTTGAGCGTTATGAATTTGGGGACGGCGGAACTACCCCAGCGTGCCAGCACATAGCTGCAGGTGCACGCAAAACGACCCTCTTCCCATCCGGGACGCTTTTCCATGATTTGTTCATAAACGGCCCAGCAATTTGGGCAGATAACGATCGTCGGCTTCGGCATGTTGCAAATATCCAGTTCCATCGCCTGTGTTGCTCATCCCGTCAAGCAAATGCCTTCGCTTCCCACGCCGGATATAGTTGAGGACTCCGCCGGAATCCGGATCGCCACCGGTGCGCTCGGGGGACCAGGGCTGCCGCGCAAAGCTGGCTGCTCAAGCGCCAGAGCCAAATCATCGTCTTCTTCGATTTCGATGTACCCGGCGCCCTCTGGGTTTTGAACTTTGGTCCGAAATTCCAACGCAGGTGGTAAATCCATCGGTTTCACGCGCCACTGCTTCGCAAGGGACCGCCTTAACCGTTCTCGTGGACCCATCAGGGGCAACTGTGTTCAACCCTGGCCCCTCGCTGGATTGCGGCAACGGACCCGTGGAGTACGGCGTTGGCGGTGCACCAGTGGGCGCGTAGGCCCCAGTGTAGCCTTTGGGCGGTTGGCTTGCCCCAGGGGCTAAAGCGGCCGGCGCAGACTGTGCGGAGGATGACGGGTCCGGAATTGGTGGCGGACCTGGAAGCGGCGGCGGCCCGGGAAGCGGTGGCGGATGATCTATGGTATCACCGACAGTTTTTTCTGGGGTCGTCTCCGATGACTGTTGCGCTAGAAGCGCGGACGGCAGGATGACGAGCAGAATTGGAAATATGAAAGAGATCCATCGCATTTTGCGAAACTCCGTGAACAGCCGCGATCTTACGTCCTTCCAACCAAACACTCAACATGTGCGAAATCGCCGCTCGATTTCGGCGGACTGTCGGACGCATGTTTCAAAAGCGCATTTTCTGAACCATGATGCAATTTACATATTGGTTTTATAAATGGGTGAACGCGCCGCCGCCGACCTGCTGCTACGGACCTACTCCAAGTCGGTATCGGCGCCGCCGCCATCACCAAGCGATGATGCCGTACGGAGGAAGCCATTCGCAACGGGAAACGAAGAGACTTCGTTTGAACCCCCTTTATGGTTGCAAGTCCGGGATTTAACAAGCCAGCTACCATGTCTCACGAGTTCGAAGCGCTCCGATAGGATTTGATGAGTAATCATTATGGATAGCCGAAATCAAACTGGGGTCGCCGACGCCTTATCAGGTCGGGGCTGAAGGTGGAGAAATGAGCAACGACCAACCCAAAGAAGCCGATGAGACGCTGCCGACGGGGCCCGCACCAGCGTCCAAATCTTCTCTGAACAAGATCACGTGGCCGCAAGTTGGACGAGTGGCCGAACCCGGCCGATACATGTTCAAGTTCGGTTGGCTCACGGTTACCGACGAGGATCTTGCAGTATGGGAAAAATATCCGAACGCAGAATTCACACTGTATCCGATGGTCACGACGGAAGCCGGAGAAGAATTTCGTTTAGGTACATTTGATCTGCGGACGTATCTCTCGCTTAGTGAAAAGTGAAGTCCGTACAGCCGGTTCGCGCGGAATCTCCGCCAACGTTATTGCGAGCCGGCTGGTGAGCTGTAAGAAGCCGGAATGAGCGCTGATTGGTTGATCAAGACGCGTAGGATGGCGATCAGGATTTGGCGCAAAAAATCCTCAGTCCTGACGAGTTCGCCAGGGGCCGCGGTGACCTTCGGCCGAACGGTTATAGGCGCGACATGCCTGTCGTGGTGCCTTCTCGGAAGTCGCTATTAGGCACAATCCTAATTGGGCCGGGAATACCGACGCAGATGGTTCTGCCGTCAGTCCCTCTCACAGCGGTGCTGCATGGTAAGCGCGTAGGAGACCCCACGTAGCGCGGATACTTTGAAGAGCAGAGAATCTCCTGGTGATTTGTCCGAGGAGAGACCTGTGAGCAAACCTATGTCTGATAGCAGAAGCTTCGAAGTTCTCACGGCGGGCCCTGTTCGGCTGTCGAGCAGTCCAGGGCGCAGTTACCGGTCATGGTCTGACGAGGAGAAGGCCAGGATCGTCGAACAGACGCTGGTTGCCGGTGCGAATGTGTCGGCGATTGCACGGTCAAACGGACTGGATCCGTCACAACTTTTTGCCTGGCGTCGCAAGGCGATAGCCACTGGGGTTGTTGCGCCATTGGCTGGGGCGCCGAGCCGGCCGGTCAAGTTCACGCGCTTTGAATCGATGCGGAGCGACCTGGTGGAAATTGTTATCGGCGATGTGGTGGTGCGGGCCGGCGGGGACGTCGAACCTGATCGGCTTGCCGATGTGATCCGGGCGGTGCGCAAGGCATGATCCCGACCGGCGTGCAGGTTTACGTGGCGAGCATGCCGGTCGACTTCCGCAAGGGAGCCACCGGCTTGATGGCGCTTGTTCGGGATGGTGGGGCTGATCCGTTCAGTGGCGCGCTCTACGTGTTCCGTTCGAAAAGAGCGGACCGGATCAAGGCGGTCTGGTTTGATGGCACGGGAGTGTGTCTGTTTGCCAAGACGCTTGAGGACGCGCAATTCTGCTGGCCGCGGATTGGGCCGGCCACGTTGCAGTTGAACCATGCCCAGCTGCTTGCGCTGGTCGATGGACTGGACTGGAAGAAGGTTCGACCGATGGCTGTTAAGCGGCCGCAATCGATGGGCTGAAAACCCTGTGGCATTTTGAATCAGGCATTTGGAGAGGCTTGGGAAATTGGCCGCGAATATGCTGTGATGGCTGCGATGACGATAGCCGTTGCAGAGCTTCCCGACGACGTTGATGCGCTGAAGGCGATGATCATCGCCATGGCCGAGCAGAAGGCCCTGCTGGAGGCACGCACAAGCGATCTTGAAGTGGTGAACAAGACGGCCGACGAGCGGATTGCGACGCTGACGGCGATCGTGAGGATGCTGGAGCGGTCGCGCTACGGTACTCGCTCTGAGAGCCTGCGCGGCGCGACATTGGACGACGAGCAGCACGCCTTCGTGTTCGACGAGATCAAGACCGGCCTGGCCGCAATCGAAGTCGAGCTCGAAAACACCGCACAGGACAAGCCGCAACGTGCGCCGCGTTCCCGAAAAGGCTTTGCGGCGCATCTGGAGCGGGTTGAGATTGTGATCGAACCTGAGCTTCCGGCAGGCTGTGAAGGGTTGGAGAAGGTTCTGATCGGCGAGGACGTATCGGAGCGTCTGGATGTGACGCGAGCCAAGTTCCGGGTGATCGTCACGCGCCGCCCGAAATACGCCTACCGCAACCGCGATGGCGTGATCCAGGCGCCAGCGCCACCCCATATCATCGAGAGTGGCATCCCCACCGAAGCGCTTCTGGCCCAGATTGCCGTCTCCAAATATGCCGATGGTTTGCCGCTGTATCGGCAGGAAGCCATCTACGCGCGGGATCAGGTCGAGCTGGATCGCTCGCTGATGGCGCAGTGGATGGGCAAGGTTGGCTTCGAACTGCAGTCTCTGGCCGATTACGTTCTGGAACGGATCAAGCAGGGCGAACGGGTATTCGCCGATGAGACCACGTTGCCGACGTTGGCTCCCGGTTCCGGCAAGACCCAAAAGGCCTGGTTGTGGGCCTATGCCCGTGACGACAGACCCTTCGGCGGCGCCGGTCCGCCGATGGTGGCCTACCGCTTCGAGGACAGCCGCAGTGGCGACTGCGTTGCGCGTCATCTGGCGGGCTACACCGGGATCCTGCAGGTCGACGGCTACTCGGCCTATACAAGGCTTGCCAAAACCGGCACCGGCACAAGCAATGAAACGGTGACGCTGGCGGGGTGCTGGGCGCATTTGCGTCGACGGTTCTATGAGCTTCATATCAATGGCAGCTCGCGCCTTGCAACGCAGACCGTCACAACCATGGCGGCGCTTTGGAAGATTGAAAATGAAATCCGCGGCGTTGCTCCGGCAGCGCGAATGGCCGCCCGCCAGCAACGGTCTGCCGCTATCGTGGCGGAGCTGTTCAATCTTTGGGAAATGGAGCTGCCGCGTATCTCGGGGAAGTCGAAGTTGGCCGAGGCCATCCGCTACGCTACGTCCAGGCGCAAAGTGCTCGAATACTTCCTCATCGACGGCCGGGTGGAGATCGATTCCAATATCGTCGAGCGGGCAATCCGGCCCCAAACAATCATGCGCAAGAACGCGCTGTTCGCGGGCAGCGACGGCGGCGGCCGGACATGGGCAAATATCGCCACCCTCCTGCAGACCGCCAAAATGAACGACGTCGACCCGTTAGCCTGGCTCGCGCTGACGCTTCAGCGCATCGCCGAAGGTTGGCCCATCTCCCAGATCGAAAAACTCATGCCGTGGAACTACAAGATCTGAGCGGCCTCAGCTTCGCGCTTACGCTGCATGGTGAGGCCCGAACCGAGCACGTTGAAATTCCGTCGGACGCAATATTGTACAAGCCGACGTCGTTGCCGGAAACAACGGACCGCCGGACTCTGGGGGGTTCCAGCGGTTGGGCACCGCGCCGATCGGTGGCGAGGAAACAGAGTCCGGTAGCCAGATCCTCCGGATACCTCTAACTCAACAAAGCGGCCCACCCGCCGGAATACCGAGCGCGTGGCCAACCAAGCGGACCGCCATATCCGCCCTACTCGCTCGTCACCGAGACCGCTCGTGCTCGCCTCGCATCTGCCTGCCTACCGCCAGCGCCCGGTGATCACCGAAAAACTATGCTGCAGTTTTATTGCTTTTGGTATCGGTTGACCAACAACGAAAAGCAATGGCTCTCGGTCTAAAAATACCTTCTCAGCAGCCCGTATAACGAGAATCGGGGCCATTACGAAGTCCACGCAGATATTCCAAACCGTACTCCGTTAACTGATTGGCATCTTGCCGACCGGTTGACGAGAGCATTGAAATAAAACTCCCAATCTTTATTTTAATTTCTTCGCGACTTTGGTTCTGCAAAAGGGGTTCAATATCGGAAGAATTCATAATTCGATCAATGGCTTCGTCCATCGAATGCCCCCGGATAGCTCCAATTAATGCACTGCACCATGTCTATCGTTAAAATGTCAAGTGCAAATTGTACAGGCGATGGGACTAGTCGCGTCCGAACCACTCCGCAGATAGCCGCCGTTTTCTAGACGTTTTTGACCGGTTGCCAGTTTGCCAATGGCAGGCGCTGCGGAAGGACCTGCCGCCCAAAAGCACGGCGAAATGCTATTTCATGATATGGGACTGGGATGGCACGCTGCGCTGCCTCCATCACATGCTCTATGTCGCGACCCGCGAGCAGAAGGGCGTGAGGCGAGCCCAACGACCGCGATCATCGACAGCCAAAGCGCCAAAGCCGCAAGGCGCCGTTTGTATCGGATCGGCTCTTAGCTTGGCACCTCCGATCCCTGTTCATTCGATGCTTGCATCCGCCAGGAAGTTTGGATTCAGGAACAATGAGGTGACCTGGAAAAGCGTTCAAGCAGGAGCCCTCACTTTACTACTTGCCCATCTTTGGAGGCTTCTTTTTCCTTGAGAGCGAAGCAAACAACCCGGGCAAATGTTTGAACATGCTGTCCGGGTATTGTCGTATTTAACACGGTCCTAATTTTTTCAGCCGCCCTGACGCAAAGCTCTTCAGAGGCGAAAGGTCCGATTTGTTGCGTCGAAGGTGGCGGCGGGCTTCCTAAGACGATCCATTGCAGAGAAATGAAAAGAACCCAATCCATATTCAATTCCCTCCCGAAGGCTTACCATTTAGTCACCCAAAGCAAAACGGTCTGCGTGAGAACTCACACACCTACTTGCTTTTGCCTAGGGCCACGCAATATTTTTTCCTTGGTCGCGATCGATGAATTGATAGTTAAAATTTGATCCCTCCGGGTCAAGCGATTCGACAGCTTTGACTTTTATCTATCGTCGATAGTTAAAAATCCGCCGCCATGTTCTTGGCTAAAGGGTGTTCCGGTGACGAGCACAAGGAATGCAGTCTAGAGACGACTTGAATGCAACAAAACGTTCCAGTCGGTTTTGCCTGTGGAATTAGTGGCTGATCGCGACGAAATCGGAAACCCTCGACAGATTATATCAATGTCCGACGCGAACCTTGCGGATGACCTCGGAAATTCTAAAATCTTCGATGTCACCTCCCGCCTTCAGTGCCAGTACAAGCCAACGTGGGCGCTTGCCACGACCCGTCCAAGTTTCCCCAGGGCTAGACGGATTTTGATATTTGGGATGAACCTTTGGATATTTTCGCTTCTGATGTATTCGCTCAACATCAGTCGATTTCGACCCGGGTACGATCACTTTTCCCTTATTTAGTTGAACCAAACGATTTTCGAGTTCTCTCTTTTCGGCTATAATTCGTTCCGATAGAACAGCGCTGATGTGCTCGTGAAGCGCCCATAGCGCATCAAGCGACATTTCTTCAAATTGAAACTTTTCCATCGGTTAAACTTGATTTGAACAGTGATTCGTTGATATGATAGCATACATTTCTAATTTAAATTGGTGATTTGCGCGCTCCCTTCGCGACACCTCATAGAGACTACAACGAAGTCCGGCCCCATAGCGCGATCGGCAACAAGGCGCCGATATCGCTGTTGAATGGCTCATCGGCGCCGCCGCCGGCACGAGCCTAACCCCGGAAAATTCCAGCGCAGGCTGGCCTAGATTTGGGGAGCCCTTCACGACATCTGCCACTCTAATCGCCAATGGATGAAACTTCAGGGGCAGGTCAGTGCGATGCTGCTCGAACAAAACGATGAATGGACGGTCCAGCGTGCCCGCTACATGACACTGGAAACAATCGCGCCGTTGAGCGATGATCCAACAGTCAGCCTTACGGCTATCGCCAGCTGACGGGCCCGGCTCTTGCCGGCGAACGCGGTGCCCCACCGCCAGTTACACCACGCCGGGGGACACGATCCCTGGTCAAGGTTATCAAGCGACTGCTATTTACGACACCGACGATATCTTGTTGTACCGTTTTCGCTTGACCAAACAAGCTCATCACCAGTTCTTACTAAGGTGATATTTGGTTTCCGCGTTTCACCGTTCACTGTGCATGTTCCGACCATCTTCCAACTGTTGCCTGACCCGCTAATGTTACCGAATTCGCATCCGGCACCTTCAGTCTCTGCCCGACTCGGCGAAATCTTCAACAGAAGAGCATTAGAGCCCCCAGTTCTACCGGGACAGGCCCTCAAATCAACTGACCAAATTCCCCCTGTGGCAGCGGCGAAGCCGGACTGAATATCTTCGGTCGTCGATGGTGGCGCAGCGGACATTAGGCGCTGCTCAGTAGCGGCATCCCAATCGTCGTTCGGGCTCAGTTCGTTCCTTACTTTGAACTCTTTCAATGCATCCCGAGATGTCGCGCTCCACAGGACGTTATTTTGGGGGCGGTAGTATCCGAGTTCGCGCAGCTTGGTGTGTATTTTTATTGCGTCCGATCGATTCAGTGGATTCAGGGTCGCTCCCGCAGGGGGAGCATAACGTGTTTCTAGCGAGGCATTTATGGGACTCGAAAGAATTCCAGAGGACGGATTTCGGATAGCTTCGGCCGAATAAAGCCGAGACACGGTAGGTGCGTCAAACGCATCGTCGTCGGTCAAGCCGTTCGCTACCTTAAATGATCGAAGAGACAGTCTTGATTGAGATCCCCACGCCCCGTTGTTTGGTCCTCGAAAATATCCAAGCTCACTAAGTCGCTTTTGAGTTGCAATAGCAGCCTCTTGTTTCATTAAATCAATGGCCGGCGTCGCCTGGGAGGCGGATTTTAATTTTGAAGACTGATCCGGTATTGCTGGCGCCGGCGTCGCTAGTACCGGAGTCGTTGTGGACGGTGCTTCTACCACTGGGACTGATGGCGCATTCGAGCGATCCGCTGGAGGCTGCGAAGGAGAAGTGCGCCATCTCGACAAAATGTCACGACCTTCTGCCGCCAGGGCCTCCGATTTCTTGTTCACTTCGGCTGCAACAATCTGTAGATCGGTTTCTTGGTACCTAGACGTTGTGCAGCGACTATTGTTTTCAGCCACAAGGATAGCTAGGGAATCGACCTCTTCTTGGTTATGCAGATCTTTCTCGATGGCCTTGAATCGCTCCTTTTGATATTGGCAATAGCGAATGTTTGCCTGCGATAAGACGTTTGCCAAACCTACTGGCGGTTTTGTCTCGACGATCGGTTCATTTGCTCGGGAGACTTGGCTTGGCGTCGGGTGGTCGGCCGGTCCGCTGGAATTTTCCGACGATTGCGAGCTCAGGAGATCATCGTTGATTTTCGGAGGCGGCTTTTTCGAAACAATCAGGTCCAATATTAAAGCGACAAAGATTGCTAATGCCCCCCATTTTAGGTTTGGGCCGACACGTTTTCCTCGCAGTCGAGCCCTTAATTTCTCGAGCGATTGTCGGTCCTCACGCGAATTCGGATACTTTAGGAGTTCAGAAATTCCTTCTAGCGCAGAGTTTATTTGATTCGCTTGAACATCTTCGATCACTCGTTTTTCGAGGACGTTACGTTGAAATACACGCAGATCTTTTCGAATTTTGTCAAGAACCGCTCCTGAAGGCGGAATCTGCCGCGCCAGGTTAATTAATCCCTCTAGTACAGTTTTTGCGGCAACAGGTGCGTTTCCGACGTTGTTGATATCGATCGCGAGGCCGTGAAGGAGAATCCATGGAAGCTCGGCTGCGTCTGTGTCCTGCGTTTGCCTGGCAGTATCTGTAAAACGGTCCCAGAGTTCCTTAGCGTCCCTAATCGACGATTGGCCAAATCCACCGTCTTCGAGATCCTTGATGATGGTCCGGCTTGAGAGCTCGTCCATCCACATTTTCAGCGGGATCACCTTTTCTGCTAATCGCTCTTGAAGGATCGGTGAATCTTCATTTGATTGTTGCACTGCTGGCGGCATCGAGTGCAAAATTTGGGCCGCGATGTTCTCGATTGCCCGCTGTTCAAGGATCGGCAAATTGTCGTTCGATTGTTCCGCGGCTCGAGGCAGCGAGCGAAAGATCCCACCAGCAATTTTTAAGAGTGATAGTGCAACACTGGAGCTATCGTGCTCATTGGCGAGATCAATTGCAAGGCTCCGAACTTCGTTGAACAATTGCCTCGCGCGCACTTCGTCGCGTCCCTTATGCGCGTCCAATTCGACAATTGGACCAGCTAACTCGATCCAATCCCGCAAAGATTCAGCTATCGGATTGATGAGACCGATTTCGTGAGGTCGAATCCTAAGCATATCGGCAGAGATTCTTATTCGCTCCTCAATTTGATGAAGTTCAGGAGCAATTTTTTGACGGAATTCTTGAAGCAACAGTTCTAATGCATCAATCCTCTTGGAGTTATCGGACGCTAGAATTTGCCTCGTGCATTCTTCAAGTGGATTAATTGAATCGCGGGAGCTAGGATGCGCAAAGACCAAAACGTTCGCATGAACCGAAAGAAGCGCACGCAACTCATTCAGAACGTTGTCGATGGTAGGCACCGCAAGTCCTGCCGCTTTGCGCGTGGACTCTAGTTTCGCATAAATCGTTCTGAAGTCGATGTCCGCGCGGGCTTCAACAAGCGCAACTAGCAAATCAGTGTCCACCTGCTGTTTCGTCGCGATGTGCGCAAGTAGATTCGCTTTTGAAAGTGGAGCAAGATGATCCGCGAGTCCGACAAGATCTGCCGGCAACCTATTGTCTTTCAAGACTGCGAGGATCTCCGCCGTGTGCCCCACAGGCGTATCGAGGAGGAAGGAGATTTCGGCTGCAGTACGCAATAGAGGATCAATGAGGATCTCTTGGGCGGCGATAAGCTCAAATTCTGGGGCGGTTCGGGCTGCGATGGCATTGTGGAAAGAATTGGAGATTTTCCCCGGTGACGCCGTTGGCTCGATACCGAGAATGCTGAACGGATTTTTAAGCAAGTCCAGCAAGTTGAGCGATGCTCCGAATTGGGGACCTTCGTCCATGCTATCCCCCTTCCCCTTTCCTGGCGGCCAGTAAAGATTACCCAAATAGGGCGCCCGGACACAACGGCCTTTGGACACCGACGCAACCGGCCCCCGACGGCTGCCTGCAGATCGGTCACGCATTAACATCAAATTAAAACGATTACACCGCGCGACATTCGCTACCGGTAGACATGATCTAGATCTGTCCCACACCGTATTTAGGATCGGTGAAATCTTCTCTTGTGAGACGAAGACGATGGCGCTGCATATTGCGTCCGATCACGGTTCCGTCGAGCACGTTGAGGGCCGCAAATAGCGTTGTAGTGCCGTGGCGCTTGTAGTCGTGTGTCATCGTTCCAGCACGTCCTTGCTTCAAGGGAAGCCCGGGTTGAGTGCGATCGAGAGCTTGAATCTGGCTCTTTTCATTGAGCTGCACCCGGTTCTGTTGACACCCGCTTAAGCTAATCCAGCCTGCCGCTCGAACTCCATAGGGCTTAAATATCCGATCGTCGAGTGCCGGCGTTTCGGATTGTAGAAGCGCTCAATATAGTCGAACACGTCAGCCTTGGCATCGTCTCTCGTTCGGTACATTTTGCGCGCAGTCCGCTCGGTTTTCAAGGACGAGAAGAAGCTCTCCATCGCCGCGTTGTCCCAGACGTTGCCTGACCGGCTCATCGAGCAGACGACGCCGTGATCGGCCATCAACCGCTGGAACTGCTCACTGGTGTATTGGCTGCCGCGATCGGAATGATGCAGCAGCGCATCCGGTTTGCCGCGTCGCCAGATCGCCATCACCAGGGCATCGGTGACGAGCTGCGCCGTCATCGCTGTACTCATCGACCATCCGACCACCCGCCGCGAGAACAGATCAACGACGGCGGCCACATAGAGCCAGCCCTCCGCCGTCCACACATAGGTGAAGTCAGCGATCCATTTGCGGTTGGGAGCGGGCGCTTCGAAGCTGCGGTCGAGCACGTTGGGAGCGACGGCGGCGACCTGCCGCTCACCCAGATCGGGCGGCAGTCGACGCCGTCGCGGGCGCGCTTTAAGAGCCTGTAGCCGCATCAAACGCTCGATCCGATGCAGGCCACACGACACGCCTTCCGCCAGCATGTCGTGCCACACCCGCCTGGCGCCATAGGTTCGATCGCTGGCAAGGAAGCTGGCGCGAACCTTCGCACCCAACTCCTCCTCGCTCCGGCTGCGTTGACTGCGCGGCCGTGTCAGCCAGGCATAGAAGCCACCCCGCGAGACACCGAGCGCCCCGCACAACCATTCCGCCGGCCAGATCCCCCGGTGCTTCGCAACAAAACCGAACTTCACGTCGATTCCTTCGCGAAGTAGGCCGCGGCTTTTTTTAGAATATCTCGTTCGGCCTTCAGCTTGGCGACCTCGCGCTTGAGCTGCGCGATCTCCAACTGCTCCGGCTTCATCTGGCCGTGGCCGGGGAACGCATGTTGCGGATCGTCCGCAAGCTGCTTCACCCAATTGCGTAACTGTGTCGGATGAACTCCAAGGTCTTTTGATGCCTGCGCATACGACACACCGCGCTGCTTGATCAGCCGGACAGCCTCAAGCTTGAACTCCCGCGTAAACTGCCTTCTCTCCATGACGCACCTCCTGTTCCATAAAACACCTAACTCGGTGTCTTCGGAACCGGGTGCAGCTCACATCGACCGACAAGACAATAGCGTGTGCGGGCGGATCGACATAGAGGCCAACTACATCCCGCAATTTATCGACGAACTTCGGATCGTTCGAGAGAGCTTGAACTGGCGAACCCGGTGTGGCTGCAGCCCGTGGGCGCGCCAAATGCGCTGTACCGAACTGACGCTGATGCCAATCGCCTCCGCCATCATGGCGCCGGTCCAGTGCGTGGTTTCACCGGGCGGATCTGTCAGCGTCATGGCAACCACCCGTTTCGCTACATCCGCATCGAGCGGCTCGATCCGTGAGGGACGTGTCTTGTCGCGCAGAAGCCCCTCAAAACCTTCCTCCATGAAGCGCTCTTGCCATCGCCAGACACAGGTCTTTGACTTGGCCGTCCGGCGCATGATCTCGTTCGTGCCCAGCCCCTCCGCCGTGAGCAAGACGATCTCGGCGCGCCAGACGTGCTTTTGTGAAGCGTTGCGGTCCGCGACCAAAACTTGAAGACGTCGTCGATCAGACCGTGAAACGGTGACTGAGATTCCATTGCGCATGCCCCAAGACTCGCACGCGATCGCACCAAAAGGAATCCCGAAAGGACTCAAATGTCAGATTTCATCCACTAGTGTCGCCGCCGCGCATGTGATATCTCCGAATCTCGTCGGAGCTAATGAATCACGGTCAACAGCTCGCGGCGAGCCCCCTTTTTCAACAGCCTGCTAGACTAGTGACTCTCGTAATTTTGCAAAGCGCCTCAGGGCTCTCCGATGGAAAATGACCCTTGAGGCTATCTGCCCAGCTTGGACAAAAGACCCATCCGTTTTTTAACACAAACCCGCGTCACCTCATCCGAGGACCAAACACCGGGTAAGTGGCATTAATCGCTGTTCATTCCAGTGGCATGTTCAAACCGAGCGAACGAATGATTGCCGGGTCAAGCGCTTTGGTAGAATCGTCCATCAAGCCCATGCCGTCGAACAGATTCCAGAAAGCCCACGAAAAATTGTAGGCTTCTGCGGCCTCGCGAACATCGCGAACGTATCGTGCGCGATCCGCAGTTTTCGCTGCAGTATAACGATTGTCAGACCGCAATGCGCCGAATTCACCCATCAAGATTTGCTCTGGCTGGACGTGGTTTAGGGTGGCCCAATTCTGCACTCGACCGAGATAACGCTCTAGAAATGACCGATCCGGCTGTGCCGCAAAATATTCGGCCAAAACGCGTTTTATTTCCGTAAAGACGGTCAACTTATCCTGCGCAGGAAGAGAGTCGTCTCGGGCCATCATTCGGTTCACCGAGTCAAGTGTCAGCTCAAGAGAACCCGCTGATGCAGGCCACGGCACATTGTTGAGCCAGCGATAGATCGGCTCGCGCATCCAAGGCGCACCCTGGTGGCTAAACAAATAAGGTTCATAAAAATGGAATGAAAACAGTATTGGCCTCAGCGACAGCAGTGGGATGGCGCTGATGTGCTCTAGTCCCGGGATCATGCTACCGCAGGCTCCCGTCGCGACGAGAATCAATTCCGGCGCCGCAGATCTGGCCTGATTTAGCAAAGCCAGCTGCACGGCATTCCAGGTGGATGAATCACAACCTTGTGGCGGCTCGTTAACGGGCTCAAGTGCCACCCGCGCAGCGTCGAAACGTTTCATGCCATTAGCTATTGCATCAACGAGACCTAGATAAGCGCTAAAGGCTGGAGCTTCGCGGCTTCCTATCATCCGTTTCGATATCCAATAGTGGGTGCTTTCGTTTGGATGAATATCCACTATGACTGAAAGATCGACGGAAACGGCCTCATCGATGGCATCGAACAACGAGACGAGCAATTTTTTGCGCTGCCCCCCCGTAAAGGAGAGAAACGGTCCTGGATCAACCGGAATACGAACGAAATCGAATCCAGCAGCGCGGAGACGCTGCAAGTCGCGGCGTGTCGGGATCGGGCGTTGTTCTTGAAACGGCGGCCACGCATAATCCGTTCTTGGCGCCGGAAACTCCTTTGTAAGTGAAAGCCAGGGCCATGCGTTAATTCCGCGGTGAAACCTTCGCGACGCTCCGATGGCTGCTTGAGCGGCTTCGGACCCTATGAGATAGGGTAAAGCTATGCCGCCGCGGATAACGTCGCGACGAGAAATATTCACTTATGGATTCCCGTTTGAGGCACGATTGAATTTTTGTTTTGGGTGGCTTGCGTTCCGCGCGAGAGCGCGATGAGCTCGTGCTCATAGGCACCAAGCACGTCCAACCATGCGAAGTGTGAGCCAGCTCGTGCCTTTGCTGCTGTCTGAGAGCTTTTGATCGCCTCGTCGTCAAGCAGAAGCCGGCCAATTACAGCATCGCAGCTGTCGACTGAGTCAAAATAGAAACCCGCAGGTCCCGCCGTCCAGCGATTGAATATGTTATCACGCGCTATGATCGCATTGCCCGCGCCTAGGGCGGCGACAAGCGAGGGATTGGTACCCCCCACCATATGGCCATGAATATAGGCGCGGGCATGAAAGCGCAACGCTTCGACTGTGGCCTTGTCATAGATAGCGCCGGTCAGAACAACCTCTTCGCCCGCGGCGGCGCAAACCGCTCGATGATATGGAATTGAGTTATCGATGTCGCCCAAGACCGCGAGCTTCACTCCTCGGTGGCGGCGAGAGAATGCCTCGACAATCTGCAGGACACTGTTGTCAGGCTCAATGCGCGCGATTGAAATAAAATAACCGTTTGATTCTAAGCCAAAGGTACGCAGGCAGGATTCTGGCGTGGTCGAAATTATATCGCCACCATAGGGGATCATGGTGATCGCATTACGGGATCGCCGGCTGGCGAGGTGGTCTGCGATACGCGGATGGTCGGCGATCAAACGATGCGAAGTCCATGCGGCGATCCATTCATTGATCCAGAACCAAACTTTAACTCCCGAACTCCACTTCGGCCGCCGCCATTCTATGCCATCCATATTTGTGATTATCTTGCGGTTTTTCAGCCGCAGATAAGGCAGAAAAATCGCTCCGTTGTATCCTAATACCAGGCAAACACCGTTGCGGGATGCCGCATCGCGTACGCAATGCCAGTCAAATTCCAGGGTGGCGCGCGGCCCCGTCGACGACACCTCTACATTGATTTTTTCGATGCCTTGCCAGAAAGTGCTTCGGATACGACTTTCAACCCGCTCGACCTCTTTTTGGCAATAGACCCCTACATGCCAACCTCGCTCAACCAAAAATAATGCCAGCCGTTCGGCAAATGTCTCAAATCCCCCGTGTGCTGCCGGTATCCCACGGGTACCCAAAATTAAAAGCGACGGACGCCAACTCATAAAAACCCGACCTAGGCATGTCGAAACCTACCTAAACTGGTATATTTTAACCAAAAATGATACGAATAAATAGCGGGTTTTAAAAATATTGTTGCGAAAACAAGAGGCCGCCGGAGTGAATGATTTGAAGTCGCGAAGGCAACACATGCGAATTTTATGCGTTCATCAAGGCTATCAGCTGTATGGCTCTGATCGATGTTTTGCTGAAAGCGTCGCTGCATTCCGAAATGCCTATCCATCCGCCGAAATTGACGTCATACTTCCAAAGGAAGGCCCTATCGTAGCGCTGCTCAAGGCGAATGCGTCGCGCATCATTTTTCAGCCAATCTGGGTGTTGCGTCGGCGAAATTTATGGCGTCTTTTAACCATTGATCTTCTGGGATTGCCTGGAGCGATCGCAAGATCTGCATCACAGATGCACCGCAGCGATCTCGTTTACATCAACACCTGTGTCGTTGTTGACTATATCGTAGCTGCTCGATTTTTTAAACGAGCGACGCTGTTGCATATTCATGAGATTCCCGAAGGTTTGACGCTGCGGATCCTCCGCGGCCTGGTTTGCTGGAGTCGTGCGCAGATCATTTTCAACTCCAAAGCGACTAAGGCGGCATTCGGACTTCCGAGCTCCCTGGTGAGCAGCGTCATCTACAATGGTGTTTCCGGTCCTATTGCGCCCAAACCAAGCGATTACGACGGTAAACGAGGCCTGAAGCTATTGATGCTTGGCCGTATCAATCGAATAAAGGGCCAAGAAATCCTCATTGAAGCAATTGGCCTTCTGTCCCCACAGATTAGGTCCCGAATCTCGGTTCGCATTGTTGGGGATGCTTTTGAGGATCGTGCGCGCGAGATAATGATACGATCGCTCGTCCACGAGGCAGGATTGTCCGATATTGTTCAGATCGCCCCGTTCGCAGCCGAGCCCGCTAGCCTTTATGAATGGGCAGACTTAGTCGTTATTCCTTCGCAAAAGCCGGAATCTCTTGGACGGGTAGCGATTGAAGCAATGGCCTTTGCGCGGCCTTCGATTGCGTCGGCGATCGGCGGCCTGGTCGAAGTTATCGAAAATGGACGTTCCGGTTGGCTCGTTGCCCCCGGCCGCGCCGACATACTCGCAAGCACTATTCACAAAATCGTTGAGGATCCAGAATTGTGGAAGGAATTTGGCAGGCAGGCCAGAGAACGCTACGATCTGCTATTTAGTGAGCGGTCGGTATCGTTTGCCATGGCTGCGACGCTGGAAGCAAAACTGATCGGCCAAACCCAGCCAAGCCCTAAGGCCGCGGATCGTCCAACCGTGTCAGATGTGGTCTAATGCATTCGGTCATGAGGACCTTCGGAAGGCGCTTTATCCTTATGATCAGCGGCGAAGCCCTGCAGAGTGCTTTCCACTTCGGGTTGAATATCGTGCTTCTGCCTCGGCTTTCGGCGCTAGACTATGGTGTGTTTGCCATAACAATGGTTATCGGCGGTTTGAGTCTGACTTATGTCAGGGCTCTCACCGGGATGCCTGCCAGCATCTGGGTGGGCCAGAGCCAAAATCGGCCTTCCGCCAACGGCTATGACGTCATGTTTGGTTCGGCGGCGTTAGCGCTTTCGGCGATAGTCGCGATGATCGTTGCGACGATTCTGCAGTTATGGATCGGATTTGGCGCGGTTTCCGGAGGACTGTTCGTCGGCCTTTGGTCGCTGAGAAGCCATTTGCGGACTGCGCTGTTTGCGCGCGGCTCGCAACGCGCGGTGGCAGCCGGAGATCTCTGTTTTGCCGTCGCGGGCACCGGTTTGACTGGTTTGCTCCTGTCGAGAGGCACCCAAGACCTGCTGCAGTTGTCGTTTCTCGTCCTTGCCTCGGCCAACGCGCTGGCGATCGTTGGCACGGTCGTCGCCGCTAGGACTGTGTTCCGCGTCAGCTTCCGACGTCGGACGCTTCGCCGCTATTTGCGTCAATGGCGGCAGCTCGGTTGGTCAACGATCAGCGTCTCGATGGCCAACCTTCAGGGCCAGGGAATGGCACTCCTCGTGGCTGGCACCGCCGGTCCGGCCGCTTACGCGCCGATCGCCGCGGCGCTGGTGCTTTTCGTACCGCTGAGGCTGTTGGGCGCTACGCTCGTCAATATGATGCAGCCGGTTTTAGCTGCCCATCTCGCTGAGGGTGTGAAGGGCAAGGTCTGGCGCCAATCGCTGGTCTGGACCGCGCTGATCGTCGGCGTAGGCCTCGTCTATGGCGCGGCGATTATGACCGCGCTGCCATTTATGCGAATTCACGCGCTTGAAGGCGCTCCTGTTCGTGTTCTCGGTTACTTCGCATGGGCAATCCAGATCGTCTGCTTATTGTACGTGATGCCGAGATGTTTTCTTGAAGTTGCAAAGGCGTTCCCGGCCCTTGCCATCATTAATATCGTGAGCGCGCTTGTCGGAATGAGCATAGTCACGATTGTTCTTCACGTTGCGCCGCCGGCCTGGGCGCTGTCGGGAGCGCTGGTGTCCGAAACGATGGTTCTCATTGCTTGCTGGATCGTTGTGCGTCGATTTTCGCTCCGAATATTGGACAATTTTGTGCCAAGGATGGCGCATCGTCCAACTTGATGATTGGTTGGATCGTCGCGGAGCTATCGCTGAAAGTTGGTGACGGCGGGAATCGGGAAGGCGGCATATCATGGGGGTGCTTGACGCCTCCACTTCTCCACTGAAGGAGCGATATGCCGTGTCCAAAGATAACATCATCAAGCTGATTCAGCCAGGAACCGTCGAGGACCCACTCACCGAAATCTTGCGTACTGGAGCGCGTGCCCTGTTGGCCCAGGCGGTCGAGGCCGAGGTCGCGGACTTTCTCGGCAAGCATGCCGATCTGAAGACCGCGGACGGCCACCAGCGTGTCGTCCGCCACGGTCACCTGCCGGAGCGCGAGGTGATGACCGGTATCGGTCCGGTGGCCATCCGCCAGCCGCGTGTGCGTGATCGCGAGGCGGACGCTGCCGATCCTGGCCGCATCCGGTTCTCTCCGTCGATTCTGCCGCCCTACCTGCGCCGGTCGAAGTCGATCGAGACGCTGCTGCCGATCCTATATCTGAAGGGGATATCCACTGGCGACTTCTCCGAGGCGCTGGCGGCGCTGCTCGGCAAGGATGCTGCCGGGTTGTCGGCATCCGCCATCGGCCGGTTGAAGGACGGCTGGCTCGACGAGCACACCACATGGCAGAAGCGCGATCTGTCGGCGAAGCGCTATGTCTACATCTGGGCCGATGGCATCCATCTCCAGGCACGGCTCGAAGACGAAAAGCAGTGCATCCTGGTGCTGATCGGCGCGACGCCGGAGGGCCGCAAGGAACTGGTCGGCTTCACCGATGGCGCCCGCGAGAGCGCGCAGGACTGGCGCGATCTGCTGCTCGACCTGAAGCGGCGCGGGCTCGACGTGCCGCCGCAGCTTACCATCGCCGATGGTGCGCTCGGGTTCTGGAAGGCCGCCGGTGAGGTCTGGCCGAAAACGCGCGAGCAGCGCTGCTGGGTGCACAAGACCGCGAACGTGCTCGCCAAGCTGCCGAAGAGCCAGCAGCCGAAAGCCAAACGCGCGTTGCAGGAAATCTGGATGGCCGAAACCAAGGCCATCGCCGAGCTGGCGTTCGACGCCTTCATCGAGAGCTTCACGCCCAAATACGAGAAGGCCGCCGACTGCCTGAGCAAGGATCGGGACATGCTACTGGCGTTCTACGACTTCCCGGCCGAGCACTGGAAACACCTGCGGACCACTAATCCTATTGAAAGCACCTTCGCCACCGTGCGCCACCGCACGATCCGGTCGAAGGGCTGTCTGTCCAACAGAACCGCGCTCGCAATGGTCTTCAAACTGCTTGAGGGCGCACAGAAAAGCTGGCGACGTCTCGATGGACACAACCAGTTGCCAAAACTCGTTCTTGGTGTGACATTCAACGACGGGATCGAGGTCATCGCCAAGCTGGCCGACCGTCAGCCCACAACCGCCGCCGCCTGACCGGCAACCGCCGTCACCAAAATTTGGCGATAGCTCATCGTCGCGCGACAGCAACCGATACTCGCAAATGCAACAGAGGAAGTCGCAAACGAAAAAGGCCGCGGGACTGTCAGGAATCTTGTGTTTGAGGCCATATTGATGAAGTTCGAAGGAGCATCAAATGGCTATCGACAAGGACGTATTGGACCAGCTGCTTGCCGGGCGAGATCCGAAGGATGTTTTCAGCAAGGACGGCTTGGTCGATGAGTTGAAGAAGTCGCTGTCGGAACGGATATTAAACACCGAGCTCGACGAGCATCTTGAGGCCGAGAACGCTGGTGGTCGATCCAATCATCGGAATGGCTATTCGAAAAAGTCGGTTTTGACGGCAACATCCAAGGTGACCCTGGCTGTAGCGCGACAATCTGGATGGGAACACAGCGACAATCAGGATGGCCATTTCGGCGGTCGCGGCGAGAGGATATTTGTCGCGGCACGGTGATAACGCAAGCGATATTTTTGTGACGCGTGATTTGATGTCGTGGAGCGACAATCAGGATGACGTTTTGATTGTCGCGCGCGTTGGTGGGCGCCCAACTCCACGGGCCTTGTCGACAGCTTCTTTTCGGCGATAGCTGTCGACGTTCATTTCGAGGATCGTCGCGTGATGGACGAGGCGGTCGATCGCTGCGAGGGTCATGGCTTGATCCGGGAAGATTTTGCCCCATTCACCGAACGGTTGATTGGCGGTGATGAGCATCGATCGCCGTTCGTAGCGGGCGCTGATTAGCTCGAACAGAACACTGGTCTCCGCCTGATCCTTGGTCACATAGGCAAGATCGTCCAAAATCAGCAGGTGATATTTGTCGAGTTTGGCGATCGCCGCTTCGAGCGCAAGATCACGGCGCGCGATCTGGAGTTTTTGCACGAGATCGGTGGTTCTGGTGAACAACACGCGCCAGCCCTTTTCGATCAGGGCCATGCCGAGCGCCGCCGCCAGATGCGATTTACCGCCGCCAGGTGGGCCAAAACACAAGAGGTTGGCGCCCTTTTCGAGCCAGGCGTCGCCGGCGGCGAGCGCCTGCACCTGCGCCTTTGAGATCATCGGCACGGCATCGAAGTCGAACGCGTCGAGGGTCTTTCCCGGCGGCAGTCGGGCTTCTTCCAGGTGACGTTCGAAGCGGCGCCGGCTGCGTTCCACCACCTCCTGTTCGGCCAGCGCAGCCAGGAAGCGGGCTGCAGGCCAGCCTTCCTTGTCGGCGGTCTCCGCCAAGGCGGTCCAGATCAGCTTGATGCCGGGTAAGCGCAGTTCGCTGAGCAGCAGTTCGACACGGGCGGCATCGATCTTGACGGTCGCGTTCATGCGGCTTCTCCCACGGTCGCGGCGATCTGGTCGTAGATGGCGAGCGAGGGCAGCGTGACGATGACGACCGGCAACGCCATGCCCTTCGGGCGGAAGCGTTCGATCAGCGCCTTGAGATTGAGATCCGGCAGGATGCCGTCGTCGAGAGTGGCTTGCAGCACAGCACCGAGTTCCGCCTCGCAGGCCCGTTCGTGTGCGAGCGCCAGAAGGCCGACCATGATGCGACAGGCTGGTCTCTCGCCGATTCCAGCGAGCAAGGCGTCGAACGCAAGGGCATAGGCGCGGCGAGGAAAGAGCTGGTCGCGATAGACCAGATTGAGCAGCGCCATCGGCTTGCGGCGCAGGGAATGGATGACATGGTGATAGTCGATGACATGGCCATGTTTGCCGTTCGGCTGCGCTCGCCCGCGCCGCAAGGTGATGATGTGCGTAGCTCCCTGGAAGCATTCGAGGCGGTCGTCATAAAGACGCACGCGCAGCCGGTGACCGATTAGTCGGGATGGGACCGAGTAAAACACCTTGCGCAACGTGAAGGCGCTGGATGTCGTGACGTCGACGTTGACCTCCTCATAGTCGGCGGTCTTGCGGACCGGTAGTTTCTTCAGCGCCATCCGCTCCTGATCGATGCGCTTGGCATTGCGCGCGTTGCCGCGGCCAACAATCTCGTCGACGAAGCCCCGCCATGCCGGAAGATCGTCGAAGTCGCGCGAGGCACGCAGCAGCAGGGCATCTTCCAGCGCTCTTTTGAGATGGCCATGCGCGCTTTCGATCGAGCCGTTCTCGTGCGACACGCCCGGATTGTTGCGGGTCGGCGTCATGCCGTAATGGCCGCACAACGCCTCGTAGCGCGTCGTCAGATCCTCCTTGGCGTTGGCGCCGAGATTGCGGAACGCGGCCGAGAGGCTGTCGCTTCGGTGCTGCTCGGGGACCCCGCCCAGCGACCACAGGGCGTTCTGCAACCCTTCCGCAAGGGCTACAAAACTTTCGCCGCCGAGCACGACGTGGGCGTGTTCGAAGCCGGAGAAGGGCAGACGGAAGTGATAGAGCCGGCAGTCCAGCAACTGGCCGGCAACGGTGACGCCGAGATCGGCGACCTCGGTGAAGTCCGACAAGCCCATGCGGCCCGGCGGATGCTCCTGGCGGAAGATCACCTCCCGATCCGGGCCGTTCACCGCCCGCCATGCCCGAATGCGCCGCTCAAGCGTCCGCCGCGTCCCGGAACCCAGCTCCGGATGCCGGCGGCATAGTTCCTCGAACACCGAGATCGGCCGTAAGCCAGGGGCAGCCTTCAGCATAGGGAGGACGTCGTTCTCCCAGACATCGGCGAATGGATCAGCCCGGCGACGTTCGCGGGGCGACTTCTTCTGGGTAGGAAGTCGGGGATCCTTTTCGAACCGGTAGGCGGCGGAGGTGCTGAAACCGGCTTTTGCACCGGCGACAGCCGGCGAATGGGTACGACGCAAGCTCATGAAAAGCCTCATTTGTTGATCGGTGACATGCCGGCCGGCCAAAGAATTGGTCCTCTCGAAGGAGAAGCCGATCCCTTACCAGCCGCCGTTACCGCCAAATGAGGCCCCTTCGGGCGTCGACGCCGCTGCCGGGGTAACTCCGGTCGGGCTACGCCCTCCCTTCGTCACCCCGGCAGCGGCGCATTCTCATCCTGATTGTCGCGGGATTCCCATCCTGATTGTCGTGCCGCACCTGGCGGTTCCGCGTGACCGCGCCGGCACGTTTGATCCCCAATTGATTGCTAAATATCAGCGCCGGTTTCCAGATTTCGACGATAAGATCATTTCAATGTACGCCCGCGGCATGACCGTGCGCGAGATCCGCGGCCATCTTGAGGAGCTTTACGGCATCGATGTCTCGCCCGATCTGATCTCGGCGGTAACCGATGCCGTTCTGGATGAGGTCGCGGAATGGCAGAGCCGGCCGCTCGATGCGAGCTATCCGCTGGTGTTCTTCGACGCCTTGCGAGTGAAGATTCGCGACGAAGGCTTCGTGCGCAACAAAGCCGTCTACATTGCGCTGGGCGTCATGCCCGACGGGACCAAGGATATCCTGGGCTTGTGGATCGAGCAGACCGAGGGCGCCAAGTTCTGGTTGCGCGTCATGAACGAACTCAAGGGCCGTGGCATCAGCGACATCCTGATCGCTGTCGTCGATGGATTGAAGGGCTTTCCGGAGGCCATCAATGCGGTTTTCCCGCTGACGGTGGTGCAAACCTGCATCGTCCACCTCATTCGGCATTCGTTGGATTTTGCCGCATGGAAGGATCGTAAACCCGTCGCGCAGACCCTCAAAACTGTTTACCGCGCGGCCGACGCCAACGCCGGCCAGGGGGCGATGGACGCCTTCGCTGATGGGCCCTGGGGTGCCAAATATCCAGCCATTGCCCAGAGCTGGCGCCGCAACTGGAACCTCGTCATTCCGTTCTTTGCGTTCCCCGAAGCTGTCCGACGGATCATCTACACAACCAACGCCATCGAGGCGCTCAATTCAAAACTACGTCGGGCGGTTCGGACAAGGGGCCACTTTCCTACCGATGACGCCGCGACAAAATTGCTGTATCTATGTCTCAACCGCGCAGCGGCTGAGTGGAAAAGACCACCGCGCGAATGGTCGGAGGCGAAGACGCAATTCGCCATCATGTTCAACGAGCGTTTCGTGAACTCATGATGGTCCACCCGCCTCAAACACAGAATTGCCGATAGTCCCAAGGCCGCGTATGAGAGACACATATTTGACTTTCAAATGCGGCCTTCACGGCACGGATAACCGTCAACAGCCTCTGCCTCCGATCGAACACGCCGCGCCGAGTCATAAAACAATATGCCGGCACTGACGTTGCCCCCAGGTCATCAAGCAGAACCAAAGGTTTGTCGGTTGTCATCAAGCACAGTTTGGGCAATGCAACGCAGCGTGATCCTAAGATCGGCGTCAACCCATCGTCGCCTACGCGTTCGTGCGCCACGCTATTTCGTCGCCCGCTACATCGACAAGAGTTAGCGCGGGCCCGGCACCGAAAACTCCCACCGCATCTTCATGTCCGGCCAGAAGCGTGGCGCGTTCGGCGCTCTCACATACAAGTCGCGACGATGCACCGTCATCGAGCCGGTGATCGGCCATCTCGGCCGTCTCAAAGGTCCCGCGGGCGACACCACCAACGCCATCCTCTCCGCCTTTGGCCAACACTCCCGCTTATCCTTGCATGGCCGAGCAACCTTTTGTTCCTGATCGTGATGCTGCACCTCTCGATAAGCCGATCAGCGTTCAATCCAGCTAGTTCACGGTCGTTCTGAACGGCTGACAAGGCTCCTGGTGGTAACAAAATATTCCCATCGACTTGAACTCGATCGAGCAAGTCTTCGAAAAGCTCAAGCACTGCGCAAAGCTGCGCGGCGGTCCTCCGGTGCCGTCTGCGACCGCAAAGGTCACTTGTTGAAACGTTCTCCGCAACCGGACGTTCAAATACTCGAAAATGCCGGATACGACCAAATGAGATTCCACCCTGCCGGCGCGATCTGAGAAGGGCAGTTACAAAAAAAGCGCTGATTGCCGCCAAGCAGGACCGCCCCGATGTCTCCTGTCGGCGGGTGCAGTGGCCAAGTATCGGGATCGGATCGACCCGACCGGGCTGGTGTTCGTCGATGAGACCTGGACCAAAGCCAAAAGCTGCTGCGGGGCTGGGCACCGCGCGGTCAACGGATAAAGGCCATGGTACCGCACGGCCACTGGCAGACCACGACCTTCATGACCGCTTTGCGCCATGATCGCATCACCGCTGCGTGGTTCATCGAGGGGGCAAACAACAGCGAGGCCTTCCTTCTCTACATCGAAAAGGTCTGGTCCCGCCCCTGCGGCACCGCCACGTCGCCATCATGCACAATCTTGGCTCGCCCAAAGCCAACGCCGTGCGTCGAGCCATCCGTGCCGCAAGCGCCCGGCTCTTCTGCCTGCCGAAATACTCGCCCGATCTGAACCCGATCGAGCAGTTCTTCGCTTAGTTCAAAACATTGGCTCCGCATGCCGCACAGTGAACCAGCGAGGTCGTCTACGAAGCTCTCGCCCCGAGCCTCGACACCGTCTCACCGGCTGAATGCGCCAATTATTTCGCAAACACCGGATATGACCAAACCACACTTATCATGCTCTAGCACCTAGAAGCAGGGCGAAAAGCTGAAAGCAATCTCAGCTGGGTAGATCTCGATCACGCCTCACCGACCCAACCTCATCACCTATGGTGGCGATCCGTCCCGACGGAAGCTTAGTCGATGGGTTTGCAGGCCGCTGACATCACGGTAAGATCGACTCACCTCGCATGTTTGTTATCATAAAGCGATTCGCGAAATTCAAGCTGCTATCTTCTGGCACGGAGTCAAAATTTGGCCACTGGAACCGTGAAGTCATTTAATCAAGCAAAACACTACGGATTTATTCGAGTTGATTCGGGCGGCGCAGACGTATTCGTGCATCGGTCTGAAATTAAACGATCAGGACTTTCTTGCTTAAGAAAAGGACAAAAACTTAGCTTTGAAATCCTAGAAAATCAGGGCAAGCCACGTGCACGAAATTTGCGTTTAAATGACGCAATGGCAGCTGAGACACCTGTCGTTTCCCGAAATGTGCTTGTGCCGAAACTAGAGACTCATGCCCAAATTGAACGGAAAACAATAGCCTTAGATGCTCTTCAATCCGTTATCGCAGACACAGTCAGACGTAGTGGCGCACAATGCGAGAATTTCAGAGACGTTTTTATCGAGCGGATTATTCCGGCAACGCGCGGCGCAGCAAATTGGAATATAAAGGGCGTAAAATACGGGAAAGCTGATCGTGCTCTCTGCGATGTCACAATCGCCGAGATTGTCGAACAATATCAACGGAAATACTTGATCACGTGAACTCAAGTGAGCGCCGGTTGGCACGCGCGGCAGACTTGCCTCCGCCGCATAAGGCCAATCCGACTTGAAAAATTTTCCAATGTGCCCCCTCGGGAACGAGCGAGGTCCATGAAAGCATCAGAAATTGCGGAGGCGCGGATCGCTTTCTGCCTGCGGCATGCGGAGGAAGGGACATCCGTCGCTAAGGTTTGCCGCAAGGCCGGGACGGCGACGCGGCGTTCATGAAGCTATGGAGCACGAGGAAGCCAACGCAAACTAAGGCGGATCGTGGCCGACCAGCCTTTGGACAAGGCCATGCCGCCGGACGCGCTCTAAAAACGTTTTGAGGCCTTGCCGCAAACGCGAACTTATCGACAAATTGCGCCGCGACTTGAACGTATCGCTCAGGTCGCGCTTGTTCGACCCTTCGGATTGATCGAGCGCATCGATGCGGTCACCCTAACCGCAGCTTTCTTTACCTCCATTATCCATTGTGGATCTTGATGTTGGAAGCGTGCGAGGTTACCTTTGGTGATGGACCCGACCAAGTTCCGAATGAGGTATTTCATCGGTTTTTTGTTCGCTGCGGTTATCTCCGCAGCCGTGCTCCGTCATGTCCTGCACGTTCAAGGAGGTTTCACGCGAAGAGAGATTTTGGGAGGAGCCCTAGCAGCGGCGGCCATCAGCATTTTTCTCGCCGCCGTTTTGCTCAGACGAAGACGTAGCCGTTGAACGCCATTCCGTAGCTTTGTAAGCGTCCTATTAATTTCGATCGGTCTCGTTTGAGATGAGGGGAATTATGCTTTGTCGAGCAGCGGCAAATCATTTGGGATCGGGCAATTAGCAATCGGTGCTCAGCTCACACATCAGGCCGTTGACCACCTCGCGCACATCGACCGTGCGCCTGTTGTAGCAGCGCTTGGCTGGCCTCGGCCAATCACGGCCTCTTCATCGCTTAAATCGCTAGGGATAGCGTAGCTGGCTTTAGTCGTCGCGACCAAGTGGGCAGCTTCATGCTCAAATTGGCTGCACATGCCGCCTTGAGGCGCATCAGATCGCGTCCAGGAGATGGTCGGTGTCCGTATCGGCGGGAGCGCGTCGGACGAAGCGCACCAAGACCATGACACGCCGATTATGACTGCCAAGCGCGATGACGTCGATCCGATAGCCTGGCTAGCCGCCCTCAGGGCCTTGGGTAACGGGCTGTCGGTTCAGGTCGGCGGTGTCCATTCGCAGGGCGTCGAATTCGAAGCGCGCACACATTTGGCCGAAAATCTGCAAGCCATCATCCAAGGCATTCCTTACAACATCGCCTCGGCGTAGCTGTCCTACGACATGCGAACTAAGCCGCGATGAGCGGAATGCTGATGCTTGCCGACATCGCCCAAGGCGAAAAAGAGAGGCAGAGGACCGCGATGCGCTCATGGTGACAGCCCCTGACAAGATCGCTGACTGGGTCGTCATCCTCAAAGAATGGCGCCTCGCCAATTGTGCCGCACACGACATCGACCCAAGGGGCTTCACAGTCCCGAGGAGAAAAGTCGGTCGCAACGAGCCATGCCTATGCGGCTCGGCAAGAAATACAAGAAATGTTGCGCGCTCAATTGATCGTCGCGGTGCTCGCCGGAGGGTTACTGCCCAGCCGTACGTTGTTGACAAAAACGATTCGATGAAAACGCGAAATCTTCGCCGTTAATAGGCCGTCGATGGGCCGTGGATCCGATCGTGACGCAGTGCAGCCCGGAGGATCAACGTCTGCCAGTGGCCGTCGCTGGCGTTCCTCAATCCGCCTCGTACTGCGAAAGCGTCATCAAAAACGCATCATGATCGCGGACGGACACTAACTTTCGCGTAGTTTGCGGTAAGTGGGGTGGGTGAAAGATATTCGACGACGAACGCTAGGGCAACTCCAAGTCCCAAACCTGCACAAAATGCACCGAACAATATCAGTCCAATTAGGGGCCAGCTTCTCTCTGGCGCCGGCAAAGCGTGCGAAATTATTCGTGAGTTCGTGGTGTCGATATTGGCTTGTTCCCGCATCTCTTGGGCGCGAGCAAGGAAAGCAGAATAGATGGAGCGGCTGGCTTCGACATCTCGCTCGAGGTCGCGAAGTCGAATCGAGGCCTGGCCGGTAGCCAGAGTTTCGCTCTTCAATCGATCGACATAGTCCTCGATCTGACGCTCTTCCGCCAACGCCCGCTCGTACTGAGCGCGAGACGCCTGCTCAATGCGGCCAAGCTCCATTGCGATCAGCCTTTGAAGATTGCTCATCTGGCTCTGAACGGCGGCCATTTTTGGGTGCAGCGGCCCATATTGAGATCGCAAATCTGACTGAGTTTGAACGAGCGCTGATTCTTGCTCGCGCAACGCACCTATGACGTTCGACTGTATAGCCTCAGCGGTGGCATCTGTGCCGCCATGAACTGTCCGAAGTCGATCGAGTTGGTCGATTTGGGATTTCAGGCGAACCGACTTGCTTTTCGCAGCGACAAACTGAGCCGTAGCGTCGCCGAGTTTTTGCTCAACTAAAAGCTGACCAGATGTCGTAACGATTTGATTCTGGGATTTGTATTTTTCGACTGCGATTTCAGCATCCTGGACGCGTTGACGTTGCCCATCGAGGCGCGCTGTTAGATCTGCCGACGCTTTCTTCGATGCCTCAGCCTTCGCGTCGCTCTGATCGAGCATATAAGCATCCGCTATCGCGTTAGCGATTTTGGCAGATTTCTCAGCGCTCTTGGTCGTGACGACAACCTCAACAACGAGAACCTTGTCGGCGCGTTTGACCGCGAGCACTCGTCGCAAAGCCGATAGCGTCCTCGCCTCCGAAGTCACGGTCGATGATCCGGACCATTTTGTCAAAAACGGCGCAAGGATTCTCCGTAAGAAACTCGATCCATTGAATTCGGGGTCATTGAGGAGATCGGTTGCGGCAATCGCGCGCAATAAAACACCGCTCGACTCGATGACGCGAGCCTGACTTTCGGCCTGCACAATTCCGCCGTCTGACGCCACACTTTCGGGATTTGAGTTTTTTACTACCTGCCTAGCGCGCGAATCTACCAGAATTTGTGCAGTCGATGAGTAAAGCGGCGGGGTGATCAATGCATAGAGACACGCAATCAAAGTAAACGTCGCGACCGAGCAAATAATCCAGGGCCATCTGTTGCGCAGCACAAGCCAAAGTTCACTGACTTCAACCAGACCATTCTGCGGCGCGGGGCCGGATCGATCAGCAGCAGTTACCAGACCGTACATACCAGCACCCAATGCGAACCAGCTCATACTACGCAACGACTTGATCAGACCAACAAAAGTTGGCGATCTGGATAAGTAATAACGCCAAAGACCTCGGGTTATTTAATTGGAACCACAATTAACTCACCAGTTTTCGACCGGCACCTCATTGATAGCTTACATAAACTCGATTGAAAAGAGCTGTTTATGCAGGGAAGTCTTACTGAGGTAGCCTCATTCGACATAATTTAAAATCGAGAGCGAGCCGTCATGCGATTAAACGCCAATTCCTGGCGTTAACCAGTTGCAATCGGCATGCAAAATTGATCTTGCCCCCAAGTTTTATCCAGTTCTGAGTTCGCCCAAGCCGGATTTGCCCTGGCGCGGAGGCCTTGGCATAGCGCAGCGCCAGATCCCGGCGCGGATGGAAGGTGAAGGCGAACTCGGAAGGTGTCTTCCATCCGAGCTGAGAATGCGGGCGTGAGCCATTGTAGTCGGCGTGCCAGCATCCAAGGACAACGCGGGCCTGTGCCAGCGAGGTGAACAGCGTTTCGTTCAACAATTCGTCCCGTAGCCGGCCGTTAAAGCTCTCGATGAAGGCGTTCTGCATGGACTTGCCCGGCGCGATGTAATGCCATTCGACGCGGGCTTAATCCGCCCATGTCAGGATGGCGTTACTGGTAAGCTCGCTGCCATTGTCGCTGACGATCATCCAGCGCCAGGCGGGTGCAGTCATCGACGATGGTCAGGATGCGGAAGCGGCGGCAGTCGGTGAGTTGATCCGACACGAAGTCGAGCGACCAGCGGTCGTGGGCGCCATCGGAACCAGCACCGACGCTCTGTTTCAATCGCGCGCTTGCGGCCGCCACGGCGGCGCACCACGAGCTTCTCCTCCCGATAGACCCGGAACAGCTTCTTGTGGTTGATCACGTAGCCTCCCGCATGAGTAGAACATGCAGGCGTCGGTAGCCGAAACGTCGGCGTTCCAGGGCGATCGACTTCATGCGCTGCCGAAGGCCGGCATCATCCGCTCGGGTCGTCTGGTATCTCATGGTCATGCGGCAGCAGCCGATGGCTTTACACGCCCGCCGTTCGCTCATCCCGTGGGCATCCTCCAGATAAG
Source organism: uncultured Alphaproteobacteria bacterium (assembly GCA_963790595.1). Classification (GTDB taxonomy): domain Bacteria; phylum Pseudomonadota; class Alphaproteobacteria; order Rhizobiales; family Xanthobacteraceae; genus Bradyrhizobium. The sequence continues at coordinate 204,160 of CAWBPE010000004.1, forward strand.
CGACAGCTTTCCGCTTCCCCGCGGGCGTCACCACTTCTTTCCCAGGAGATCCTTCAGCGCCGCATTGTCCAGCATGGAGTCAGCCAGCAGCCGCTTCAGCTTCGTGTCTCGTCCTCCAGCGACCGCAGTCGCTTGGCCTCAGAGACCTCCATCCCTCCGAATTTAGCCTTCCATTTGTAGATGCTGGCATCGCTGACACCATGCTTGCGGCAGAGATCGGCGACCGGGACCCCGGCTTCGTGCTCTTTCAAAATCCCGATGATCTGTTCTTCCGTAAACCGTTTGCGCTTCAGCTCTGGTCCTCGTCTTGGGCCAGAGCGAACTTCAAACTGGATTAAGCCCGAGGGGCAAGGTCAAAATCCGTTCCACCGACACCGACCGCACCACGCCACATCGAACCCGCTTCGATGTTGTCAGCGCGAAAAGCGACCAAAGTACCGGTTCCGAAAGGCGCTCGTTCATGGCATCCCGGCCAAGCCCATCGTGCCCCGCCTCACGATTGCGGGCTCATATGCCGGTTCGCATCGAAATGACCTGGGCTGGCGAGGGCCGCACTTCCCGGCCTCTTAATCATCAGAGATTGCAATCGAGCCAAACTTCTGGCTACCAAACTGTTGTCATCGTTGGCCGCTCTGTCACAGAGTAGGACGCGCGTCGCCTAATACCCGTTGGCAATCAAGCGTATTGTCGTACGCGCAACTCGACGCCTCGGCAGTTTTCGACTTTAACTATGGCAGCACCAACTCTTGTGGCCGGCGCTCAGAACAAGGGAATACCGACGACGACATCGAAGCAAAGCACGGCTAAGTCGTGACTGTCGAATGAACCTGTCATGTTTACTCTGATTCACTTACTGGTAGATTTTCCTCCTCAATTGCTACACAAAAGTAAGCCTAGCAGGATAGCGATTAAAGCAGCGTCATGTCCACCACCCGCACCGCCGTTCGGCTTCGACAGATCAAAGAAGCTGATCTGCCAGCCGTTGCCGAACTTTTAAATGAGGGATTTCCAACTCGCTCCCGTGCATATTGGTTGCGTGGGCTGCATCGCATGGGAGTTCGCCCAAGATCGGAACAGCATCCAACTTATGGATATGTTCTTGAGAGCGATAGAACGCCAGTCGGAGCCATTCTGTTACTTTTTTCCGACGTGCCATCGACGAGTGGCGTCATCGTTCGCTGCAACGTCTCGAGTTGGTATGTGCGACCAGAGTTCCGCATCTTTGCATCCCTTCTCATTACCTCAACCACCAAGAACAAGGACGTTACCTTTTTCAATATTTCGGCAGTTCCGACTACATGGTCTACAGTTGAAGCTCAAGGTTTCTCGGTATATTGCCGAGGCCAAATGTACGCGTTTGCGTTCCTCTGCCGGCCGGTCAAGCCGATAAAGATTGAGGTCTTCGATGCCGCAACAACAAGCCTGAATGTCACGGATCGCGAGATTTTAAACCAGCACGCTGCTGTCGGATGTCTGAGCATCGTTGTTCGTTGCAAAGATAAATCGTATCCATTCGTTTTTCAAAAGCACTATGTAAAGCGGCTTATTCCAATTTATCGTCTTACTTACTGCAGGGACGTGAACGAATTCATGCGCTTCGCTGGTAATCTGGGAAGATTTCTGCTCAACCACGGATGTATATGGATTCAACTCGACGCCAATGGAGCAATTCCCGGTCTCACGGGTTGGTATACAGAAAAGCGTGGTCGGAAATATGCTAAAGGACCGCATACGCCAAGATTAGGCGATCTCTCGTTCACTGAAACCGCTTTCTTCGACAGTTGAGCAGTGATCCTAACTGAGTGTGACAAGCATCCCTCGTTAGCGGGCTGCCGACGGGCCAGAATCCCAGCGTTTAGCCATCACAATGTTGTCATCGAGTTACAATAGGCGATTAGGTTTCGGCTGTCGGCCCTTTTCGTCAACCGCAATCGGCATCTACAATCCGAGGTCGAGACACTGGCGTAGAAAACAGTCGCCCAGAAGTAGCGGTTAAATTAGTCATCAGGCCGCCGTTGCAAGGCCGATGGCGTGGTCGGCTCCCCTTGCACCCCTGTGCACGGCGAATTCCATTTCTGGCTATCGGACAGATCTAGAGAGCCTTTGTGAAGTATACGCTTTCTCGCCGCTTCCGCTATCGCCCGTAGGCTTACCAGATAACGCAGCTGTCTTCAGGTGAGTTTCAATTCTCGACCGGCGCAACATTGCGTGGATCTAGTAGAGCGCCCGCCGATCGGCTGCTTGCGCTCCCAACTCGCCACAGATGCTTTCGGCGATCAATCCTCCCGGACCTATCGAACTTTCTGCGGTTCGCTTCCCACGTCACATCCTTAACGTAACTGATCAAGGTTACCAGCCATCGTTAAACGAGTGAGACTTTCCGCATTGTCCCGGTCATCGTATAAGCTTACGGATGGCAGACAAAAAGGAGGATTCCGAATTGGTAACCACGATTAGTGTCCCGCCGCAACTGCTGCTCGAGCGCGTGCTTACGCTCGAGATCGTGCGGGTTACGGAACGCGCGGCGGTCTCCGCCGCCCGGCTGCGCGGCCAGGGCAACGAAAAAGCCGCCGACCAGGCCGCCGTTGACGCGATGCGCCGCGAACTCAACAAGCTGCCGATCGAAGGCACCGTGGTGATCGGCGAGGGCGAACGCGACGAGGCGCCGATGCTGTTCATCGGCGAAAAGGTCGGCATCAATGCCGGCCCGCGCGTCGATATCGCAGTCGATCCCTTGGAAGGCACGACGCTGTGCGCCAAGAACATGCCTGGCTCGATCGCGACCATGGCGATGGCCGATGGCGGCACGCTGTTGCATGCGCCCGACGTTTATATGCAGAAGATCGCGGTCGGCCCGGGTTATGCCAAGGGCGTCGTCGAGCTTGATGCCTCGCCGGCCGACAATGTTCGCCGTCTCGCTAAAGCCAAAGGCGTCGATACCTCCGCGATCACGGTGCTGGTGCTCGATCGGCCGCGCCACTCCGACATCATCAACGGCGTGCGCTCGACCGGTGCCGCGGTCCGTCTCATCACCGACGGTGACGTCGCCGGCGTGATCCATTGCGCCGATCCCGACAATACCGGCGTCGATATGTATATCGGCACCGGCGGCGCGCCCGAAGGCGTGCTGGCGGCGGTGGCGCTGCGCTGCATCGGCGGCCAGATGCAATGCCGCTTGATCCTCGACAGCGAAGAGAAGCGCGAGCGCGCCCACAAGATGGGCGTCACCGATCCGCGCATGATCTACGGCATCGAAGACATGGCCAAGGGCGACTGCCTGTTCGCCGCAACCGGCGTCACCGACGGCTCGCTGCTGTCGGGCGTCAAGTTCCGCAAGGACGTGATCCAGACCGAGACCGTGGTGATGCGCTCGGTGACCGGCACCGTGCGCTACATCAAGGCCGAGCACAGGCAGCTTGAGAAATTCCACCTCGATTGATCTCGGTTATAGCTGGTTGAAATGTGTATTTGCTAATCGTCGGAAACACCATTAGTTGCGAGCGGAGATTGCACGTGGCGCAGTCAATACATTTGATTTGGTAAGGTAAGCGGTCGAAGGATGGCGCTCAGATTCGGAAGCGTGGGCCACGCAGCCAAACGAAACCTGCGTTTTCGATTTTATGCATGATCAACTGGCAACGACAATAGTATCCGCGTGCTGACCGTGGTCGATCTGTTCTCGCTCCACTCGCCGGAAAGACGCTATCTGCCGCGATCTCGCAATCACCGAGGGATAATCGGCCAAGCTGATATTTTTTTCCCCTTGGTTAGAAAACGGCGAAACGATGCTGGGAGGGGGTTACACGATTTGGAGTTTTTCCCAGCTCCTTTATGCCAACGGTCTCTTAAACGCATTTGTGACTTAAAATGTAGGTCGGAATGGTCATCGTTTTCGTTGCCTTCTTACGCTTACGAAACGGCCCAGCTGACACTGGCCATTAAGTGCACATCGAATTGACGATGCCTTTACTCCATATCGATCTGAAAAGGTCGGTAACTGAATGTCCCCTGCTTCCAACAAGATCGCACTCTTTATTGATGGCGCAAACCGCCAAGACGCTCGGTTTCGATATCGACTACAAGCGTCTGCTCAAGGAATTCCAGAGCCGGGGAACCTTGGTGCGCGCCTTCTATTACACCGCGATCATTGAGGATCAGGAATATTCATCGATCCGCCCGCTGATCGATTGGCTCGATTACAACGGCTACACCGTCGTCACCAAGGCGACCAAGGAATTCATCGACGCCAGCGGCCGCCGCAAGGTGAAGGGCAACATGGACATCGAACTCGCGGTCGATGCGATGGAGCTCGCCGAGCATGTCGACCAGATCGTGCTGTTCTCCGGCGATGGCGATTTCCGCTCGCTGGTCGAGGCGGTGCAGCGCCGCGGCGTCAGGGTGACCGTGGTTTCGACGATTTCGAGCCAGCCGCCGACGATCGCCGATGAATTGCGTCGCCAGGCCGACGTCTTCACCGATCTGGTCGAGCTGCAATCCAAGCTCGGTCGCGACCCCGCCGAGCGTCCGGCCCCGCGGGGACTATCGGCAATTCTGTGTTTGAGGCGGGTGGACCATCATGAGTTCACGAAACGCTCGTTGAACATGATGGCGAATTGCGTCTTCGCCTCTGACCATTCGCGCGGTGGGCGTTTCCACTCAGCCGCTGCGCGGTTGAGACATAGATACAGCAATTTTGTCGCGGCGTCATCGGTAGGAAAGTGGCCCCTTGTCCGAACCGCCCGACGTAGTTTTGAATTGAGCGCCTCGATGGCGTTGGTTGTGTAGATGATCCGTCGGACAGCTTCGGGGAACGCAAAGAACGGAATGACGAGGTTCCAGTTGCGGCGCCAGCTCTGGGCAATGGCTGGATATTTGGCACCCCAGGGCCCATCAGCGAAGGCGTCCATCGCCCCCTGGCCGGCGTTGGCGTCGGCCGCGCGGTAAACAGTTTTGAGGGCCTGCGCGACGGGTTTACGATCCTTCCATGCGGCAAAATCCAACGAATGCCGAATGAGGTGGACGATGCAGGTTTGCACCACCGTCAGCGGGAAAACCGCATTGATGGCCTCCGGAAAGCCCTTCAATCCATCGACGACAGCGATCAGGATGTCGCTGATGCCACGGCCCTTGAGTTCGTTCATGACGCGCAACCAGAACTTGGCGCCCTCGGTCTGCTCGATCCACAAGCCCAGGATATCCTTGGTCCCGTCGGGCATGACGCCCAGCGCAATGTAGACGGCTTTGTTGCGCACGAAGCCTTCGTCGCGAATCTTCACTCGCAAGGCGTCGAAGAACACCAGCGGATAGCTCGCATCGAGCGGCCGGCTCTGCCATTCCGCGACCTCATCCAGAACGGCATCGGTTACCGCCGAGATCAGATCGGGCGAGACATCGATGCCGTAAAGCTCCTCAAGATGGCCGCGGATCTCGCGCACGGTCATGCCGCGGGCGTACATTGAAATGATCTTATCGTCGAAATCTGGAAACCGGCGCTGATATTTAGCAATCAATTGGGGATCAAACGTGCCGGCGCGGTCACGCGGAACCGCCAGGGTCACCTTGGATGTTGCCGTCAAAACCGACTTTTTCGAATAGCCATTCCGATGATTGAATCGACCACCAGCGTTCTCGGCCTCAAGATGCTCGTCGAGCTCGGTGTTTAATATCCGTTCCGACAGCGACTTCTTCAACTCATCGACCAAGCCGTCCTTGCTGAAAACATCCTTCGGATCTCGCCCGGCAAGCAGCTGGTCCAATACGTCCTTGTCGATAGCCATTTGATGCTCCTTCGAACTTCATCAATATGGCCTCAAACACAAGATTTCTGACAGTCCCGCCCCGCGCGAGCCGCGCCATCACGCGCCGCAATTCCTGCAGCGTACGACCACCACGGCGCCGAGGGGCGATGACGACGATTTCTACGTCCGCTTGCGCGAGGTTTTTTGAACCCGCACCGAAGTCGGCAGCGCGCGTTCCGGGTTTCCCCTCAGTGTCTCCTCGCCTGTCCGTCTTTGGCTTGGCCTGATATCGGTATTACTCGCCCTCACTTGCTCCAGATCACTCAAATGCCACGGCGAATGCTGCTTTCATGACGGCGACATCCACGCCGTCGCCACCGCGATCCGCGCCCGCCGCCTTCCGTACTGTGAATCGTTCCTTAACTTCTTTCGTCTATCTGTCTTCGATCTTCCACGCCGAGCAAGACGGAGACGCACATGCGTACGGTTGGGACTTTGATCACGGTTGCAGCAATCGTTGCTTCGACGTCGGTTTTCGCCGCCGATTACCCATACGAGCCGCCTACGCCCAGCGTACCGCGAACCCCCTATAGACCCTATGTTCCGCCGGTTTATTATTTGCCCTCGCCTCCGCAATACGTCCAGGATTTGAGAACGGGTGCCCCGGGACATTGGGTACAGTTGCAGCCAACACTCTTTGAGCGACTTTTTGGTGAACCCAGGAATGGATACTGAATTCGCCAAATCGGACCTCGAATCATGGCCAGGGCGCGAGCTTGCATGCCGACGTCCTACTGGATGAAGGCAACGTCACGCCGCATTCCACTCAGACTTCAGAGTAAGAACGCGCCGGTTCGAAAGCTTGCCCGCATCAATGTCCCATTTAAATCGCGAACGTCACGGAGAGCTCGCAATCCGTTCAACGTTGCGGATATCATCCGTCGCAATCGTTCGTCAACTCAAGATACAGCTTTGAAAATTTCGCGCTTATTTTTTGCAAAGCGCTGCTCTCACGGTTGTGTGAAATGTGACTCGATCGTGTCAGCATTATTCGCGTTCGTGTTCAGTCCGCCCGCGCAAAGTCGCTCAAATGCTGGACTATTCACGATAGCAGTCAGCCTTTCTATTTGGCGCAGATAGGTGCGAAAGAGACGGTCCTTGTTTTCGGGTGAAAAGCTCGCGCCCTCGAGAGACGAGAGCTTTTCAAGGAGCTCTTGTATCTCACCAAACTTTTTATCGCGAAATTCGATCGCGGTCATGGCATTGCCCTTCAGCGCGAATCATCAGCCCCAGTATAATTTGTCATCCTAAACAGCGCAATTTTGGGGCAATCAGTTCGGCCGCATGGGCTTCGCGAAAGCAGTTGCTATTTCAAGTCTTGGCGAACCGAATCACGCTTAGCGGCTTTGCCGAACGGCGCTTCCTAGGTGGACCGGGCACGTTGATCCGATAACCGCGACCAGGCTGTCGGGCAATCTGTTCGCGCCAATCTGCTTGTGCTTCCGTATTCCATGCACCGATAACCCATCGGATTAACAATTCTTGATCAATGACACGATGATTGCCCAAGGTTCGGCGCCCACATCGAAGTCCGCGAACGACGCATTTTTTCTCGTTGCGATAGGCCCTAGATAGGGCGTCGCCAACGGCCAACTTTTTGTCCGGCTTGCCCGCTGCGAGCTTTACCTGCAGCCGTGGCTCGATCGATTCCACCAGAGTCTGCTTTTCTGCGGGCGGACCGAGCCAGGCGATAACCGCCGCGATTCGAACCTTGTCCTATGCAGTCCGACCCGTCGCCGGCGCAATGAGCATCTCAACCCGATGCGGGGGCCTGGTGCTAACATCGCTATTTGGGACCACATCCTAAACTATAAACCTAGCAGCTGACCCGTCCCAAGCTCTTCGATCATAACATCGTTGATGGCCGGAAAGAAGCGACTCTCAGGCGGTGTGGTGGTCGATTATCGTCACCGTTGGAAGACGACGATCATGAGGGCTGTCGCGCGAGATCCTTCGCTGTATCGACATGACGACCCACAATGAAACCACCCAGACCCAAATCCATACAAAATTCCAGATCATTTATTTTCCCTCTGAATTTAGAAGTGCGGTTCGAAATCGTCCCTCCAACCCCGAATATACCGATCAAGCCTTAAGACGCGAACGACGAATGATGCGGCATTCGAGCCGATTTGTTTCCGACTGATTAAGTATCGCCTTGATGATCTATAACTTATGCGTTGGACGCGATAACTGTTCGCGCTCCTAAAGCGACAACTTTGCGCAGCTGTGCCAAAGCCGTGCATTTTCCGGTTTCGGGGCACGCTTCGACGCAAGCTCGTTCGCCAAGTAGTAGCAGTAATA